>QFOD01000003.1 GCA_003241055.1 Roseateles depolymerans | reverse complement strand
TTCCGTGGCTTTCGCTGGAATGAAAAAAGGAGCCGAAGCTCCTCTTTTCAATGACTTACAGACGTCAGTGGAAGTCTGTAGATCATAAATTGGAGCGGGTAACGAGGCTCGAACTCGTGACCTCAACCTTGGCAAGGTTGCGCTCTACCAACTGAGCTACACCCGCATCGCCTGAGCAGCATCGCTTTCGCCATGCTGCTCAGCAATCGTTCGCCGAATCGTTTTGATCACTCTCTGCGATCTAGCGAAGCTGAGATTCTATACCTGTTTTTGACAGGCCCGCAAGAAGTTCTCAACTTTTTAGTGCGGCACCACCTGGGAAGACGATGTCGCGGCCTCTTCTGCCTTGGGGGCAACTGCAGCCGGCTCTTCATCAGGCAGCGCCTGCGGCACCGCCTCCAGAGCGATCTCCAGCACCCGCTCGACCCAGCGAACCGGCACGATCTCAAGCTGGTTCTTCACGTTCTCGGGAATGTCCTGCAGGTCCTTGACGTTCTCCTCGGGGATGAGCACCGTCTTGATGCCGCCGCGGTGAGCCGCCAGCAGCTTTTCCTTCAGGCCCCCGATCGCCGTGACCTCGCCGCGCAGCGTGATCTCACCGGTCATCGCCACATCGGCACGCACCGGAATGCCGGTCAACGCCGACACGATGGCGGTCGTCATGGCCGCACCTGCGCTCGGGCCGTCCTTGGGCGTCGCACCGTCAGGCACGTGGATGTGCATGTCGCGCTTCTCAAAGACCTCGTCCTTGATGCCCAGACGGCGTGCCCGCGAGCGCACCACGGTGCGCGCGGCCTCGACGGACTCCTTCATCACGTCACCCAGCGAACCGGTGCGGATGATGTTGCCCTTGCCCGGCATGGCCGTCGCCTCGATGGTCAGCAGATCGCCACCCACCTCCGTCCAGGCCAGACCGACCACCTGGCCCACCTGGTTCTTCTTCTCGGCACGACCGAAGTCGTACTTGCGCACACCGAGGAAGTCATTGAGGTTGTCTTCGGTGACCTGAACCTTGCCTTCGTAGGTCTTGAGCTGCAGCCCCTTGACCACCTTGCGGCAGATCTTGGACATCTCGCGCTCAAGCGAGCGCACACCGGCCTCCCGCGTGTAATAGCGGATCACGCCGCGGATGGCCGACTCGGTCACTTCCAACTCTTCGTCCAGCACGCCATTGTTCTTGCGTTGCTTGGGCAGCAGGTAGGTCTGCGCGATGTTGACCTTCTCGTCCTCGGTGTAGCCCGACAGGCGGATCACTTCCATCCGGTCCAGCAGGGCCGGCGGAATGTTCATCGAGTTCGACGTCGCCACGAACATCACATCGGACAGGTCGAAATCGACCTCGATGTAGTGGTCGCCGAAGGTGTGGTTCTGCTCCGGGTCCAGCACCTCGAGCAGCGCCGACGACGGGTCACCGCGGAAGTCCATGCCCAGCTTGTCGATCTCGTCGAGCAGGAACAGCGGATTGCGCGTACCGACCTTGGACAGCGATTGCAGCACCTTGCCCGGCATGGAGCCGATGTAGGTGCGGCGGTGGCCGCGGATCTCGGCCTCGTCACGCACGCCGCCCAGCGCCATGCGGACGAACTTGCGGCCGGTGGCGCGTGCCACGCTCTGGCCGAGCGAGGTCTTACCCACGCCCGGGGGGCCGACCAGGCACAGGATAGGCGCCTTGACCTTCTCGACACGCTGCTGCACCGCGAGATATTCAAGGATGCGGTCCTTGACCTTCTCGAGGCCGTAATGGTCTTCGTTCAGCACTTCCTCAGCGTGTGCCAGGTCTTGCTTGATCTTGGTCTTCTTGCTCCAGGGCAGGCCGACCAGGGTGTCGATGTAATTGCGCACCACCGTCGCTTCGGCAGACATCGGCGACATCAGCTTGAGCTTCTTCAGCTCGGCGTCGGCCTTCTTACGTGCCTCCTTGGGCATCTTGGCGGCGAGGATCTTCTTCTCGAGCTCCTCCATGTCGGCGCCTTCTTCGCCGTCGCCCAGCTCCTTTTGGATGGCCTTGACCTGCTCGTTCAGGTAGTACTCGCGCTGGCTCTTCTCCATCTGGCGCTTGACGCGACCACGAATGCGCTTTTCAACCTGCAGGATGTCGACCTCGTGCTCGAGCAGGTCGAGCAGCTTTTCCAGACGCTTGGCCACGTCGGCCAGATCCAGCACGGCTTGCTTGGCGTCGAGCTTGAGCGGCAGGTGCGCCGCGATGGTGTCGGCCAGACGACCCGGGTCATCGATGCCGCCGATGGAGGTGAGGATCTCCGGCGGAATCTTCTTGTTCAGCTTGACGTACTGGTCGAACTGCTGCGTGACCGCACGGCGCAGCGCCTCGACCTCGGGCTTGTGCTCGGTCTCGGGCGGAATCGGCGCCACCTCGGCCACGAAGTGCTCGCCCGGCTCGGTGATGGACAGCGTGTTCGCACGCTGCAGGCCCTCGACCAGCACCTTCACGGTGCCGTCGGGCAGCTTGAGCATCTGCAGGATGCTGGAAACGCAGCCCACCTCGAACATGTCCTCAGGCTTGGGCTCGTCCTTGCCGGCAGCCTTCTGGGCCACCAGCATGATCTGACGGCCAGCATCCATCGCGGCTTCCAGCGCCTTGATGGACTTGGGGCGCCCCACGAACAGCGGGATCACCATGTGGGGGAACACGACCACATCGCGCAGCGGCAGCAGCGGCAGCTCGATGGGGTCGGCAGGGAGTACGGGATGTCCAGACATGGAAACCTCTCTTTCTCAGACCGATCTGCGGCCTGAGTGGACGATTGCAAGCTGCGAGGGGCGTCGGTCAGGCACTGGCCTTGACCTGCTCGCGGTAAACCAGCAAGGGACGTGCCGTCGCATCGTCGATGTTGTGCTCATCGAGCACCACCTTGGCCACGCCATCCATCGTCGGCAGATCGAACATCGTGTCGATCAGCGCCTGCTCCATGATGGAGCGCAGGCCGCGAGCACCGGTCTTGCGGGCCAGCGCCTTGCGCGCGATGGCACCCAGGGCGGTCGGGCGGATCTCCAGTTCGACACCGTCCATCTCGAACAGCTGCTGGTACTGCTTGACCAGCGCGTTCTTGGGCTCGGTGAGGATCTGCACCAGCGCGTCCTCGGTCAGCTCGCCCAGCGTCGCCACCACGGGCAGGCGGCCAACAAGCTCCGGAATCAGGCCGAACTTGATGATGTCCTCGGGTTCGACCTCCCGGAAAACCTCACCGACCCGCTTCTCGCTCTTGCTGCGAACCGTGGCACCGAAGCCGATGCCCGACTTCTCGGAACGATTCTGGATGACCTTCTCCAGGCCGTCGAACGCACCACCGCAGATGAACAGGATGTTGGTCGTGTCGATCTGTAGGAAGTCCTGGTTCGGGTGTTTGCGGCCGCCCTGCGGCGGCACGGAGGCCATCGTGCCTTCGACCAGCTTCAGCAGCGCCTGCTGCACGCCCTCGCCCGACACGTCGCGGGTGATGGAAGGGTTGTCAGCCTTGCGCGAGATCTTGTCGATCTCGTCGATGTAGACGATGCCGCGCTGCGCCCGCTCAACGTCGTAATTGCAGTTCTGCAGCAGCTTCTGGATGATGTTCTCGACGTCCTCGCCGACGTAGCCGGCTTCCGTCAGCGTCGTCGCATCGGCGATCACGAAGGGCACGTTCAGCAAGCGCGCCAGCGTCTGGGCCAGCAGCGTCTTGCCGGAGCCCGTCGGGCCGATCAGCAGGATGTTGCTCTTGGACAGCTCGACCGTGTCCTTGGCCGTGGACATGTGGCGCAGGCGCTTGTAGTGGTTGTACACGGCCACTGACAGCGTGCGTTTGGCCACGTCCTGACCGATCACGTATTGATCCAGGCTGGTCTTGATCTCCGTCGGCGTCGGCAGGTCGGACTTGCCGGCACGCGCGGCCGGTGCCGGCGCCGGCACCTCGTCGCGCACGATGTCGTTGCACAACTCGATGCATTCATCGCAGATGAAGACCGAGGGCCCGGCGATCAGCTTCTTGACCTCGTGCTGGCTCTTGCCGCAGAACGAGCAGTACAAGACTTTTTCGCTGGAGTTGCCTTTTTTATCGGCCATGGGGTCTGCTCGAAAAACGGGGGATGCCCGAATGATGATAGTTCATACGATCACGGGGCCCTTGTGGGGATAAGGGCCCCGATTCCGACGCGATTCACAAGCCTGGACCGTCCGTCGTCCGCCGGCTTGGAGCCCCGGGTCAGGGGCGATGCTCAAGCACCTGATCGATCAGGCCGTAGCCCTGGGCCTCCGCCGCCGACATGAAGTAGTCGCGCTCGGTGTCGGCCTGGATTTTCTCCAGCGGCTGGCCACTGCGCTCGGCCAGGATGCGATTCAGCGCGTCGCGCGTCTTCAGGATTTCACGCGCATGAATTTCGATATCCGTCGCCTGCCCCTGCGCGCCGCCCAGCGGCTGGTGAATCATGATCTTGGAGTTGGGCAGCGCATAGCGCTTGCCCTTGGCCCCGGCCGACAGCAGGAAGGCGCCCATGCTCGCCGCCATGCCCATGCACAGAGTGGACACCTCCGGCTTGATGAACTGCATGGTGTCGTAGATGGACATGCCTGCCGAAACGCTGCCGCCCGGGCTGTTGATGTAGAGCGAAATCTCCTTGTCAGGGTTCTCGCTTTCCAGGAACAGCAACTGCGCCACCACCAGGTTGGCCACCGCGTCATTGACCGGGCCCACCAGGAAGACGATGCGCTCGCGCAGCAGGCGCGAATAGATGTCGTAGGCACGCTCGCCACGACCGGATTGTTCGATGACCATGGGCACCATGCCCAGGTTGCTGGTTTCGAGCGCGCTCATTCAGATCCTTGTTGAGAAGCGGAGTGCCTGCAGATGGGGACGGATTATGGCCATGCAAGAAAGAAGGCGCCGGGCCTTGCGGCGCGGCGCCTTGCTATCGCCAGGGCGATGATCAGTTGGCAGCGGCCATCAGTTCATCGAAAGGCAGGGCCTTGTCGGCAACCTTGGCGGTGGCCAGCACGAAATCCGTGACATTGTTCTCGACCACAACGGCCTCGACCTCGGCCATGCGCTCGCGGTCGCTCAGGTACCAGCGCATCACTTCGGCGGGCTTCTCGTAGCTCTGCGACAGCTCTTCGATATGCGCCTGCAGCTGGGCCGGCTTGGCCTGCAGGTTGTTGGCGCGCACCAGCTCGGCGACGACCAGGCCCAGGCGCACGCGGCGCTCGGCCTGCGGCTTGAACAGATCGGCCGGAATCTCAGCCTTGTCGGCATCCTTGACGCCACGCTTCTTCAGGTCTTCGCGGGCACCGGCGACCATGCGCTCGGCCTCGCCCAGAACCAGCGCGTTCGGCACGTCCAGCTCAGCCACCCTGACCAGCGCGTCCATCACAGCCGCCTTGTTGCGGGCCAGCACGCGGAACTTCACCTCACGCTCGAGGTTCTTCTTGATGTCGGCGCGCAGGGCTTCGACGGTTGCGTCCTTGATACCCAGCGACTTGGCAAACGCCTCGTTCACTTCGGGCAGGTGCTGCGCCTCGACCTTCTTGACCGTCACCAGGAAGTCGGCTTCCTTGCCGGCCACGTCCTTGCCGTGATAGTCCTCGGGGAAGTTCAGCGGGAAGGTCTTGCTTTCGCCGGCCTTCATGCCACGCACTGCGGCGTCGAACTGCTCCAGCATCTGGCCTTCGCCGATCAGGAACTGGAAGCCTTCGGCCTTGCCGCCGGCGAAGGGCTCGCCGTCGATCTTGCCTTCGAAGTCGATGGTGATGCGGTCACCAGCCTGGGCCACGTCGGCAGCGCCACGCTGGGCGAAGCTGCGACGCTGCTTGCGCAGGATCTCGACGGTCTTGTCGATGGCTTCTTCGGTGACGTCGCTGGCGACGCGCTCGACCTCGGCAGCAGCCAGATCGCCAATCTTCACCTCGGGATAGACCTCGAACGTGGCGTCGAACGCCATCTGGCCTTCAGGCGCTTCGTTCTTCTGCTCGATGCGCGGCATGCCGGCGACGCGCAGCTGGGCTTCGTTGGCGGCGTCGGAGAACGCCTGACCCAGCTTGTCGTTCATGACCTCGTACTGCACCGAGTAGCCGTAGCGCTGGGCCACCACATTCATCGGCACCTTGCCGGGGCGGAAACCGTCGGCCTTGACGGTGCGGGCCAGCTTCTTCAGGCGGGCCTCGACTTCACGGTTGATGTCGTCGGCGGCCACGTGAAGCGTGATGCGGCGTTCGAGCTTTTCTAGGGTTTCGACGGTGACGGCCATGATGAACTCGGGAACAACAGTTAATGGAGGTGGTGCGCGGGGCCGGACTCGAACCGGCACGCCCGTGAAGGCGTCAGGACCTAAACCTGGTGCGTCTACCAATTTCGCCACCCGCGCGTGGATGGGCCGCCCAGGGATCCGATACAGCGATCCCGGCAACCCCGAAAGCTGTTTAGGCGATTCAGGCGATTCGGCGAACCGGCGATTGTAGCGGGCTCGCGGCCTGGTACCGCGGCCCCACACCAAGGGGCCGCACAAACCCTAGCGCAAACCCCTAAGTCTGAGCCTCAGGCAAGGGCGGTTCCGGCAGGTCCGAGGCACCCGCGAGCGTTGCCGGCAGCGTGACGCCGACCGGCCCATCGCCTGCAGCGCCCGAGCCGCGGCCCACCCGGAACCAGGCGGCGTACATGGCCGGGAGCGCCAGCAGCGTCAGCACGGTGGCCACGATCAGACCGCCCATGATGGCCACTGCCATCGGCCCCCAGAACACGCTGCGCGACAGCGGAATCATCGCCAGCACGGCCGCTGCCGCCGTCAGCACGATGGGGCGGAAGCGCCGCACGGCCGACTCGACGATGGCCCGCTCATCGGGCACGCCCTTGGCGCGGTCCTGCTCGATCTGGTCGATCAGGATCACCGAGTTGCGCATGATCATGCCCATCAGCGCGATCACCCCCAGCAGTGCCACAAAGCCGAACGGGCGATTCAGCACCAGCAGCGCCGCAGCCACGCCGGCGATGCCCAGCGGCCCGGTCAGGAACACCAGCATCGCGCGGCTGAAGCTGTGCAGCTGCAGCATCAGCAGCGTGAAGGTGATGAACAGCATCACCGGCACTCCGGCCGCGATGGAGCCCTGACCCTTGCTGCTTTCCTCCACCGCGCCGGCAATCTCGATGTGATAGCCGGTGGGCATCTTCTGCTGCAATGCGTCGAGTTGCGGCCACAGTTGCTGCGTGACGGTGGCCCCCTGCAGGCCCTCGGCCACGTCGCCCTGCACGGTCACCGCGTAGTTGCGCCCTTCGCGCCACATCACGCCCGGCTCCCAGGCGAACTCGACCTTGGCGATCTGCGTGAGCGGAATCGCCTGCCCGGACGCGGTGGGCAGGTAGGCGCTGCCCAGGTCGGTGATCACCGCACGCTCCTCCAGCGGCTGGCGCAGCACGATGTCGATCAGCTTGTCGGCCTCGCGGTACTGGCCGATCACCGTGCCCGACAACAGCGTGCGGGCGGCCTGGGCCAGGCTCTGGCTGGTGACGCCCAGCGCACGCGCCTTGTCCTGGTCGACCGTCAGCTTCAGTGACTTGACGTTCTCGTTCCAGTTGTCGTTCACGCCACGCATGTTGGCGTTGGCTCGCAGGATGTCCTTGGCCTTGTCGGCCCAGTCACGCACGATCTTGGGATCGGGGCCGGCCACCCGGAACTGCACCGGATAGGGCACCGGCGGCCCGTTGGGCAGCAGCTTCACGCGCCCGCGCACCTCCGGAAACTCCTCGGCCAGCAGCTGCGGCAGGCGCTTGCGCAGCTCCTCGCGTTCCGCCAGCCCCTTGGGCAGCAGGATGGACTGCGACACATTGGCCTGCGGGAAGATCTGGTCCAGCGGCAGGTAGAAACGCGGCACACCCGAACCCACCCAGGTGGCCACCGAGGCCATGCCCGGCTCCTTCAGCATGCGGGCCTCGAAGCGCTTGGCCACGGCCTCGGTCTCCTGGATGGTCGAGCCCTCCGGCAGCCACAGGTCGACCAGGATCTCGGGGCGGCTGGAATCGGGGAAGAACTGCTGCTGCACCCGCGTCATGCCGAACAGCCCGAGCGCGAACAGCGCCAGCGTGACGGCGATCGTCTTCCAGCGGTGCTCGACGCACCAGCCCACCAGCGCACGGAAGCGCGCGTAGAACGGCGTGTCGAACAGCTCGTGCACCTCGCCGCCGGCGGTGTGCCGGCTCTTCAGCAGCAGCGCGCCCAGGTAGGGCACGAAGTAGATGGACACGAGCCACGAGATCACCAGCGCCGCAGCCGTGACGGCGAAGATCGCGAACGTGTATTCGCCGGTCACCGACTTGGCCAGGCCGATGGGCAGGAAGCCGACGGCGGTGATCAGCGTGCCGGTCAGCATGGGCATGGCGGTCACGTCGTACGCGAAGGTGGCCGCATGCATCTTGTCGTAGCCCTCCTCAAGCTTGCGCACCATCATCTCGACCGCAATGATCGCGTCGTCCACCAGCAGGCCGAGCGCGATGATCAGCGAGCCCAGCGAGATCTTGTGCAGGCCCACACCCCAATAGAACATGGTGGTGAAGGTGATGGCCAGCACCAGCGGGATGGTGATGGCCACCACCAGACCGGGCCACACGTCGATGCGCAGCGGTCGGGTATGCAGGCCCAGCGAGATGAAGCTCACGCCCAGCACGATGACCACGGCCTCGATCAGAACGTGCACGAACTCGCCCACCGAGGTGGACACCGCCTTGGGCTGGTCCTGCACCTGCTCGAAGCGGATGCCGGCGGGCAGCTCGCGCTCTATGGTCTTCACCGCGGCCGACAGGGCCTTGCCCATCGCGATGATGTCGCCGCCCTTGGCCATGGAGACGCCCAGCGCCAGCACCTCGCGCCCCTGATAGCGCACCTTGGTCGTGGGCGGGTCCACATAGTCGCGGCGGATCTCCGCGATATCGCCCAGGCGCAGCTGGCTGGCCACGCCGGTCTGAGGATTGACGGCCCGGATAGGCAGCTCCTGCAGCGCCTTGACCGACATGAACTGACCCTGCACCCGCACCTGGAAGTTGGCCGCGCCGGCATTCAGCAGCCCCGCCCCCTCCACCGCGTTCTGCGCGCCGATCTGATTGATCACCTGGTTGAAGTCCAGGCCCAGCTGGGCCAGGCGCTTCTGGGAGATCTCGATGAAGACCTTCTCCGGCTGGATGCCGAAGATCTCCACCTTGGCCACATCGCGCACCTGCAGCAGGCGGTCCCGCAGGCGATCGGCGTGTTCACGCAACTCCTCACGGCTGAAGCCTTCGGCGGACAGCGCATAGATGGAGCCGTAGACATCGCCGAACTCATCGTTGAACACCGGCCCCAGCACGCCCTGAGGCAGGTTGCTGCGCATGTCGCCAACCTTCTTGCGCACCTGGTACCAGAGGTCAGGCACCTCCTTGGGCGGCGTGTTGTCCTTGAGCTGGAAGACCGTCAGCGACTCGCCAGGCTTGGTGTACGTGCGGATCTTGTCCGCATAGTTCACCTCCTGCAGCGTCTTCTCGATCTTGTCGGCCACCTGGTCCGCCATCTGCTGCGCGGTGGCCCCGGGCCAGAAGGCCTGGATCACCATCGCACGGAAGGTGAAGGGCGGGTCTTCGTCCTGGCCGAGCTGGAAGTAGGCGACGAAGCCCATCAGCATCAGCACCACCATCAGGTAGCGCGTCAGGGCGGGATGCTCCAGCGCCCAGCGGGACACATTGAAATGGCGCGCCGACGGTGCGCCCTCGATCGGCTTGTGGCTGCTCATCGCCGGCTCCGCTCAGCGCGACGCTGCAGGCTGGGGGGCGTCGGCGCCGGTGCCGCGTGGCGGCACGTAGCGCTTGACCTTCTGGCCCGGGCTGAGCACGTGCACGCCAGCGATCACCACCTCCTGCCCCTCCTTGAGCCCGCCCACGACCACCACCTCGTTGCCATCGGCGCCGCCCACCTGCACGGGCTGCGGCCGCACCGTCATGCCGTTCGGGTCCAGCACCCAGACCGCCGTGCGGCCCTGCTGGTCGAGCACGGCGGCCACCGGCAGCTTGATGACGCCGGCCTGCTGCGGCAGATCGACGACGACCGTGGCGGACTGCCCCAGGCGCACGTCCAGCTTGCCGGCGTCCGCCTTGATGAGAAAGGTGCGCGTCACCGGGTCGGCCGCAGCCGCCACCTCGCGCAGGCTCAGCGGCCAGAGCCTGTCGCCCCCCCAGAGCCGAACCTTCAGCGCGCCCGGCTGGGCCGCCGCCGCCCGTACCCGGGCAATCTGGTCTTCCTGGACCGCAAAGACGATGTCACGCGGGCCGTCCAGCGCCACCCGCACCACCGGCGTGCCTGCCGCCAGCACCTGGCCGGGCTCGGCGTCCACCGCAGTGACCACGCCGGGGCCATCGGCCTTCAGCAGCGCATAGCCGGCCTGGTTGACCTGCACCTCGGCCTGGGCCTTGGCCTGCTCAAGCTGGGCCTGGGCCGCCTTGAAGGTGGAATCGCGCCGTTCCAGCTCGGCAGCACTGATGAAGCCCTGACGCTGCAGATCCACGAAGCGCTTGTAGTCCGCCCCGGCCAGATCGCGGTTGGTGCGGGCCGCTGCCACCGCGGCCGTGGCCGCCGCCTGGGCCAGGATCAGATCCTGGGCGTCGATGCGCGCCAGCACCTGGCCAGCGCGGACGGTATCGCCCAGGTTGACCTCGCGGCTGAGCAGCTTGCCCCCGACCCGGAAGGACAGGCGCGACTCGATGCGCGGCCGCACCTCGGCGGCGTACTCATGGGCCTGCGTGGCCGAGCTGGCACTGACGAGCTGGGTGCGCACGGCACGCTCCGGCTCCGGTGCGGCCGGCTGCTTGCCACAGGCAGACAGCAGAACGGCCAGCAACAACGGCGGCACCACGCGCAGGGAAATCGGCATGCAGACCTCGGCAAGAATGACGGAAGCGCCGGCGAGTTATTGACCGGCGAGTCAGTAATGTATTCAGCCCACTTGCGGGCTGTCAAACCCTGCGGGCGACAACGTCTGCATCCACCCACGCCGCCTGCCGCGCCGCGATGAGCGTCGATCACTACGAAAACTTCCCCGTTGCGTCCTGGCTGTGCCCGCCGGCGCTGCGCCCCGCCGTGGTCGCGCTGTACCACTTCGCCCGCACGGCCGACGATCTTGCCGACGAGGGCGAGGCCAGCGCCGCTGAGCGCGTCGCCGCGCTGACGGCCTACCGGGCTGATCTCACTGCCCTGTATGCCGGCCAGGCCCCATCCGCGCGCTGGCCTCAGGTGTTCAGCCCCTTGGCTGGCGAGCGGCAGCGGTTCGACCCGCAGCTGCTGCACGACCTGCTGGACGCCTTCACGCAAGACCTGACGCCACCGCTCTACTCCGACCGTGCCCACCTGCTCGACTACTGCCGACGCTCCGCCAACCCGGTGGGCCGGCTGCTGCTGGGGCTGTATGGCGTGGGTGATGCACGGTCGCTGCAGCGCTCCGACGCCATCTGCTCGGCCCTGCAGCTGATCAATTTCTGGCAGGACTTCAGCCGCGACGGTCCGCGGGGCCGGCTCTACGTGCCGCAGACCGATCTGCGGCGCCACGGTCTCACCGCGGAACAGATCCTTCGGTGCCAGGACAGCCCTGCGGCTCGCGCGCTGGTGCGCGAGCTGTGCGCCTGGGCCGACGCCCTGATGCAGGACGGCGCACCACTGGCGCTGACCCTGCCCGGCCGCGCCGGCTGGGAATTGCGTCTCGTGGTTCAGGGCGGACGGGCAATCCTGGCGAAAATCGCCGCCATGGATTTTGCAAGCCTCACCCGCCGCCCGGCCCTGTCCGCCTGGGACGCTCCGCGCCTGTTCTGGCAAGCCTGGAGGATGGCCGCGTGACACCGGAGCAGTACGTTCAGCAAAAGGCAGCCGCCAGCGGCTCCAGCTTCTATTACGCCTTCCTGTTCCTGTCGCCGCCCCGGCGCGCGGCCATCACGGCCTTCTATGCGTTCTGCCGCGAGGTGGATGACGTCGTCGACGAAACCCAGGACGCCGGCGTCGCCGCCACCAAGCTGGCCTGGTGGCGCAAGGAGGTGGGCAACGCCTTCGCCGGCACGCCCCAGCATCCGGTGACGAAGGCGCTGATGCCGCATGTCGCCGAGCACGACATCCGCGCGGAGCATCTGCTCGCCGTCATCGAAGGCTGCGAGATGGACCTGCAGCAGACCCGCTACCTGGACTTCGCCGGCCTGGCCCGCTACTGCCACCTGGTGGCCGGGGTCGTCGGCGAGGTGGCCAGCGGCATCTTCGGCCGCACGGAGGCGCAGACGGTGGCCTACGCCCACAAGCTGGGCCTGGCGATGCAGCTCACCAACATCATCCGGGATGTCGGCGACGACGCCCGCCGGGGCCGCATCTACCTGCCGGTGAACGAACTGCAGCAGTTCGGCGTGAAGGCCAACGAGATCCTGCTGCGCAGCAAGCCCTGGGGCTACAGCGATCGCTTCAGTGCGCTGATGAAGTTCCAGGCCGAACGCGCCCACCAGCTCTACGACGAAGCCATCGCCCTGCTGCCCGCACAGGACCGCGCCGCGCAGAAGCCGGGGCTGATGATGGCCAACATCTACCGCGCGCTGCTCGTCGAGGTCGAACGCGAGCAGTTCCAGGTGCTGCACCAACGCATCAGCCTCACGCCGCTGCGCAAGCTCTGGATCGCCGCCCGCACGAACTGGCGCCGATGATGGCCGCCGCTCCTTGGGGCCGCCGCGCGTGAAGGTCGCCATCGTCGGTGGCGGCTGGACGGGCATTGCGGCGGCCGCGGCGCTGGCCGATGCGGGTCACGACATCACCGTCTTCGAGATGGCGCCGCAACTGGGCGGACGCGCCCGCAGCCTCGCCGCCGCGCCCGGCGCTGCACCACTGGACAACGGTCAGCACATCCTGATCGGCGCCTATCGCGACAGCCTGGCGCTGATGCACCGCCTGGGCATCGACCCCGCCCGTGCCCTGCTGCGCCGCCCGCTGGCGCTGCCTTACCCCGGCGAACCCGGTCTGCGCCTGCCGCCGGGCGCACCGCTGCCCAGCTTCGCCCGCGGCGTGCTGAACCATCGCGGCTGGGCCTGGCGCTCGCGCCTCGCGCTGCTGGCCGCGGCCAGTGGCTGGCTGCTGCGAGGCTTTCGCTGCGATGAGCACTGGGACGTGGCCCGCCTGTGCGCCGGGCTCCCTGCCGAGGTTCGCCGCGACCTGATCGAGCCCCTGTGCGTGGCGGCGCTGAACACGCCGGCCGCCCAGGCCAGTGCCACCGTGTTCCTGCGCGTGCTTCGGGACGCGCTCTTTGGCGGCCCCGGCGGCGCGGACCTGCTGCTGCCACGCCAGCCGCTGTCCGAACTGCTGGCCGAACCCGCCACCCGCTGGCTGGGCCCCCGGCTGCGGCGAGGCTGTCGGGTGCAACAGCTGACCCCGGCAGCGCCCGGCTGGCATGTGGATGGCGAGGCCTTCGACGCCGTGGTGCTGGCCTGCACCAGCATAGAAGCGGCGCGTCTGGCGGCACCGCTGGCGCCGGCCTGGTCAGCCTGTGCGCAGGCGCTGCGCTTCGAGCCCATCCTGACGGTCTATCTGCAAAGCCCGGGCAGCCGCCTGCCCGAGCCCATGCTGGCTCTGCGCGAAGGGCCGGAGTCCCCCGCGCAGTTCGTGTTCGACCACGGTCAGCTCGGAACCGCACCCGGGCGATTCGCTTTCGTCGTCAGCGGCGCGGCGCCCTGGGTGGCGCGCGGCGACGGCGCCGAGGCGGTGCTGGCCCAGGCCCGGCGCGAGCTGTCCTGGGCCACACCGCCTCTCATCGAACGCGCCATCACCGAGAAGCGCGCCACCTTTGCCTGCACGCCGGGCCTGACGCGGCCCACGCAGGCGCTGCTGCCCGGGCTGCTTGCCGCCGGCGACTATGTGGCCGGCCCCTATCCGGCCACGCTGGAGGGCGCGGTGCGCTCGGGGCTGGCCGCCGCTCAGCGGCTGGCGTCGCTGGCCACCGGGGCCTGAGGCGCAATCGCCGCAAAAGGCGCTGCCAGCGGCTCGCCGACGAACACGCCCTGCCCCGGCCAGAGCACGCTGCGCCAGTAGGCCTCCAGCGCGCTCACGCCATGGGCGTAGCTGCGCAGCAGCAACTGCGGATGCGGAAACTTCTGCAGGTGGTTGCACGGCTCGCTGACGGTGCCGTAGCTCGCCGTTGCGCCCGACTCCAGCCAGTCCAGCACATTCATCTGCCCATCGGCCGGCGAGCGTTCGAGCTGACCGCCGAAAGAGGTCAGGTGATCGGCCAGTGCGCCCGGCAGCCACTCGCCCACGAAGGCGGCGGGGCGGGCCAGGCCGGTTTCGTAGATCAGCGTGCGGCGCAGCGGCGGCAGCGCGTCGCTGCGCACCCGCACGACCTCCAGGCCCGCCACACCCGGCACCGGCCCGGCCGGCGGGAACAGACGCTCGCGGACGTTGCGGGCCGCATCGGGCGTGGTGGCCAAGT
This sequence comes from Roseateles depolymerans, assembly GCA_003241055.1. Lineage (GTDB taxonomy): Bacteria > Pseudomonadota > Gammaproteobacteria > Burkholderiales > Burkholderiaceae_C > Pelomonas > Pelomonas depolymerans_A. The sequence goes on along the minus strand of QFOD01000003.1, from coordinate 288,803 downwards.
AGGCTCTCGCACCATCACCGCCCGGACCGCCTGACTGCGCAGCCGAACGGCCGGCCAGTTGGCCGTCGGACGCGATGCCACGCTCGATCATCGCCAGGGCCGCGGGCACCGATCGCGCGGCCAGCTGCATCGCCGGACGCAGGCCGATCACCGACCAGGGCCGCGAACCCGAATAGTTCGGATAGGCACTGGCCTTCGTCACCGCGCAGGTCTGCGCACACAGCCCAGGCTGCAGCCCCATGCCCAGCGCGCTGGTGAGCGAGTTGCACTCGACGGCATAAGGCTGGACCCAGGCCAGCGCCAAGCCCTGCACCCCATCCGGCAGCCGTGCGCGCACCGCTTCGTCCAGGGTCGCGAACTCCTCGCGCGTGAGGCTGGGACGCATAGGCAGCTCGACGCGCAGGATGTTGGCCGCCGGGATGCCGCGCCGCTTGGCGTAGTGCTCGCCGACCGCGACCGAGTAGGGGTCGGCCGTGTTGATGACCAACCCGAGCTCATGGGCCGTGATGCGCCCGTACAACGGGGGCAGGCGCAGCCAGCGGGACTCCGTGGCCGGGCCGGTCAAGGCCTCCTGCGCCTGCAGACCCGGCGCCAACAACCCCAGGCAGAGCCCGAACAGCCCCGCAACCAAACGCCGCTGGCGCCCCAACGCTTCATGCCACCTGCTGAAGCCCGCTTCCGCCATACAAAACACGGCCAAACTCCCTCACAATCACATCATGAAATCCAAAGAGGCGCAGACCCCGGCCATCCAGGTTCTCGAACGCATGTTCGCGTTGCTGGACGTCTTGGCGGGTCACCAGGACCCGGTGTCGCTGAAAGCGCTGTCCGAGGCCACCGGCCTGCATCCCTCCACGGCGCACCGGATTCTGAACGACCTGACCCTCGGACGATTCGTCGACCGCCCCGAAGCCGGCAGTTATCGACTCGGCATGCGGCTTCTGGAGCTGGGCAACCTGGTGAAGGCCCGGCTGGATGTCCGCGACGCCGCGCTGCCGGCCATGCGCGAACTGCACAAGTTCACCCACCAGCCGGTGAATCTGTCGGTCCGCCAGGGTGACGAGATCGTCTACATCGAGCGCACCTATTCCGAGCGCTCGGGCATGCAGGTCGTGCGGGCCGTCGGTGGCCGCGCCCCGCTGCACCTCACCTCCGTGGGCAAGCTCTTCCTGGCCGGCGACGACGCCATTCGCGTCCGCGCCTATGCCACCCGCACGGGGCTGTCCGGCCACACCCGCAACAGCCTGACCGACCTGAGCGCGCTGGAGCGCGAGCTGGCGCTGGTGCGTCAGCGCGGCATCGCCCGCGATGACGAGGAGCTGGAGCTCGGCGTGCGCTGCATGGCTGCCGGCATCTATGACGACCAGTCCAAGCTGGTGGCCGGCCTGTCCATCTCGGCACCTGCCGACCGCCTGGAAGAGAGCTGGGTGGTGAGGCTCAAGGAAACCGCCGCGCAGATCTCGACCGCGCTGGGCTACCGCAACTGACGCGCCCATGAAAAACGCCGCCCGCGGGCGGCGTTTTGCTGACGACCCGAAGGCCGCTGCGCTCAGAGCTTGCTGGCCGCGGGTGCAGCGCCGGAGCCGGCAGCACCGGCCTCGACGCCCTCGGGCATCGCGGTGGCCAGCCACTTGCGCATGCGCTCGGCATCGGCAATCCGGGATGCCCGGCCGCTGGAATCCAGGAACACCATGATGAGCTGGCGGCCCGCCATGCGGGCCTGCATCACCAGGCACTTGCCGGCCTCGTTGATGAAGCCGGTCTTTTGCAGGCCGATGTCCCAGAGCGGGTTGGACAGCAGGCCGTTGGTGGAGCGGAACTGCACCAGGCGCTTGCCCAGAGAGACGCGGGCCTCGCGCGAGGTCGACAAATCACGGATCAGCGGCACCTGGCTGGTGGCGTTGACCAGCACCGCCAGATCCTTGGCGCTGCTCTGGTTGCGACTGGACAGCCCCGTCGGCTCGACATAGTGCGTGTCGTGCATGCCCAGGCTCTCGGCCTTGGCATTCATGGCCGCGACAAAAGCGTCCAGGCCGCCCGGATAGTGGCGGCCCAGCGCATGCGCCGCCCGGTTCTCGCTGGACATGAGCGCCAGGTGCAGCATGTCGCCGCGGGTCAGCGTGGTGCCCACGGCGAGCCGCGACCCGGTGTTCTTCTCGGTGTCGATGTCATCCGACGACACCGTGAGCTTCTCGTCGAGCGGCAGGCCGGCGTCGACGACGACCAGCGCCGTCATCAGCTTGGTGATCGACGCGATGGGCAGCACGGCCTGAGGGTTCTTGGAGAACAGCACCTCGTGCGTGTTCTGGTCCAGCACATAGGCCACGCTGGACTTCAGGTCCAGCGGATCGTCCACATTGTGAAGGCCGGCCTTCTGGCCAAAGGTGGCGACGGCCGGCACGGCAGCGACAACCGCCGCACGGCGCACCGGTTTGACCGCTGCTCGCGTTGTCGTCGGTTTGGCCTTGCGGACCGCCGTGGGCTTGGCTTTGCCGTCATTGGCGACGGCCGCCTGGACAGGCGCCGCCTGAGCCAGTCCGGCCAGCAGAGTCACACACGAAAGAGCGGCGGCAAAAGTCTTCAACGGTATCCCCAGACAGCTGGGCGGCAGTGTACGTGACGCCCAAAAACCCGGCAAGATCATGCACTTATGACAGCATCCTCAAGTGACTTCTTGCCGGGGTACGGCCGTCAGCCCTGGGCTGCCACGCGCTCAGTCTTGCTTTGCAGCTTGTTCAACGCACTCAAGTAGGCCTTGGCTGACGCGACCACGATATCGGGATCGGCCCCGACACCGTTGACGACGCGCCCCGCCTGTTGAAGGCGGACCGTGACCTCGCCCTGCGATTCTGTGCTGCCACCGGTGATCGCGTTCACCGAGTACAGCAGCATTTCCGCGCCAGATTGCACGACAGACTCGATCGCCTGCAGCGTGGCGTCCACCGGGCCGTTGCCTTCGCTGGCCGCGCGATGCTCCTGGCTGCCCACCGCGAAGACGATGGCCGCATGCGGCCGCTCCCCGGTTTCCGACCGCTGCGCCAGCGACAGCAGCCGGTAGTGCTCCTGCTCCGCCGTGACGGACTCGTCCATCACCAGCGCGATGATGTCCTCGTCGAAGATCTCGTTCTTGCGGTCCGCGAGATCCTTGAAGCGGATGAAGGCGGCGTTGATCTCGGCCTCGCTTTCCAGCTGGATACCCAGTTCCTGCAGACGCTGCTTGAACGCGTTGCGGCCGGAGAGCTTGCCCAGCACGATCTTGTTGGCCGCCCAGCCCACGTCCTCGGCCCGCATGATCTCGTAGGTGTCGCGCGCCTTCAGCACGCCGTCCTGGTGGATGCCGCTGGCGTGCGCGAAGGCATTGGCGCCCACCACCGCCTTGTTGGGCTGAATCACGAAGCCGGTGGTCTGCGACACCAGCTTGGACGCCGGCACGATCTGCGCGGTCTCGATGCCGACGTCCAGGCCAAAGTAGTCGCGGCGGGTCTTGACCGCCATCACCACCTCTTCGAGCGAGCAGTTGCCGGCCCGCTCGCCCAGGCCGTTGATGGTGCACTCCACCTGGCGCGCGCCGCCGATCTTCACCCCGGCCAGCGAGTTGGCGACCGCCATGCCCAGGTCGTTGTGGCAGTGCACGCTCCAGATCGCCTGATCACTGTTGGGCACCTTCTCGCGCAGTCGGCGGATGAAGTCGCCGTACAGCTCGGGAATGGCGTAGCCCACGGTATCGGGGATGTTGATGGTGCCGGCACCCTCCTTGATGACGGCCTCGCAGACGCGGGCCAGGAAATCGATGTCGGAGCGGTAGCCGTCTTCCGGCGAGAACTCGATGTCACCGCACAGATTGCGACCGAAGCGCACGGCCAGCGTCGCCTGTTCCAGCACCTGCTCGCGCGTCATGCGCAGCTTCTTCTCCATGTGGAGTTCGCTGGTCGCGATGAAGGTGTGGATGCGCGCACGATTGGCACCGGCCAGTGCCTCGGCCGCGCGGGAGATGTCGCGGTCATTGGCGCGCGCCAGCGAGCAGACCGTGCTGTCCTTCACCGCCGCGGCGATGGCCTTGACCGCCTCGAAGTCGCCATTGCTGGCGGCGGCAAAGCCGGCCTCGATGACATCCACCCTCATGCGCTCGAGCTGACGCGCGATGCGCAGCTTCTCGTCACGCGTCATGGAGGCGCCGGGCGACTGCTCGCCGTCACGCAGGGTAGTGTCGAAAATGATCAGGCGGTCGCTCATGACTGGTGTTCCTTGGTGCAGTCGGCCATCGTAAAGGTTGGCGTACGGCGCAGGCCCGACAGGATGGCCTGCATGGAGGCGCGCACGATGCTGCCGTCGATGCCGACGCCGTAGCGGGTTTCATCACCCACGCGCATTTCGAGATACGCCACGGCCCGCGCATCCGCGCCGCTGCCGATCGCGTGCTCGTGATAGTCGAGCACGCGGATGCTCGTGCCAGCACGCTGCGCCAGCGCATTGACGAAGGCCTCGATGGGCCCGTTGCCCTCCCCTCGCACCGGGCCCACCCAGTCGCCCAGCACGACCTCGGCCTCGACACGCATCGCGCCGCCGGGCTGCTCGGCCATGCTCGGTTGCAGCACGCTGGCCCGCGAGTCGCCGATGGCGTATTCACGCTCGAAAATCGCGTAGATGTCGGCGGCGCTCAGCTCCTTGCCGGCGTCGTCCATCACGCGCTGCACCACCTGGCTGAACTCGATCTGCAGGCGCCGCGGCAGCTCGAGCCCGTACTCGGCCTCCAGCAGGTAGGCGATGCCCCCCTTGCCGGACTGGCTGTTCACGCGGATGACCGCGTCGTAGCTGCGCCCCAGATCCTTGGGGTCTATGGGCAGGTAGGGCATGTCCCAGATCTCGCCGGACTGACGCGCCGCAAAGGCCTTCTTGATGGCATCCTGGTGGGAGCCGGAGAAGGAGGTGTACACGAGATCGCCCACGTAAGGATGGCGTGGGTGGACCGGGATCTGCGTGCAGTGTTCTACGCAGCGGCGCACCTCGTCGATGTCCGAGAAGTCCAGCTGCGGGTCCACACCCTGGGTGTAGAGATTCAGTGCGATGTTGACGACGTCCACATTGCCGGTACGTTCGCCGTTGCCGAACAGGCAACCCTCGATGCGATCGGCGCCGGCCATCAGCGCCAGTTCGCCGGCCGCCGTGCCGGTGCCGCGGTCGTTGTGCGGGTGAACGGACAGCACGATGCTGTCGCGCCGATCGAGATGGCGGTGCATCCACTCGATCATGTCGGCGAACACATTGGGCGTGCTGTGCTCCACCGTGGACGGCAGGTTGATGATGCACTTGCGCTCCGGGGTGGGCTCCCACACGGCGGTTACCGCGTCCACCACCCGCTTGCTGAAGGCCAGCTCGGTGCCCGAGAACATCTCGGGCGAATACTCGAAGCGCCAGTCGGTGCCGGGTCTTGCGGCGGCCAGCTCCTTGATCTGGCGCGCATGCGTGGTGGCCAGCTCGACGATGCCGTCTTCGTCCTGCCCCAGCACCACGCGCCGCATGATGGGCGCGACCGCGTTGTAGACATGCACGATCACGCGCTTGGCGCCGTCCAGCGCCTCGAAGGTGCGCTCGATGAGGTGGGCGCGCGCCTGGGTCAGTACCTGGATGCTCACATCGTCAGGGATGTGACCGCCCTCGATCAGCAGACGGACGAAATCGAACTCGGTCTGCGAGGCGGACGGGAAGCCGACCTCGATCTCCTTGAAGCCCACCTTCACCAGCTGCTGGAACATGCGCAGCTTGCGCGCGATGTCCATGGGCTCGATCAGCGCCTGATTGCCGTCGCGCAGGTCCGTGCTCAGCCAGATGGGCGCGCGGGTCAGCACGGCGTCAGGCCAGCGGCGGTCCGGCAGGCTGATGGGCGCGAAGGGGCGGTACTTGAGCTGCGGTTGCTTGAGCATCATGGGTGCATCCGGGAAGTGGGTGCAACCGGCAGCCTTTGAAAACACGAACGGCCCGCTGCGGTTGCAATCGGGCCGTTGGAATCAGAAAAGCGTAGGCGTGACTGACTAGCGAACCCGTGGTTCCTCTAGGGCTAGTAGCAGCAGTGCGAACGCGTTTTGCATGGGTCCGAAATCTAGCACAGCGGCTTACTGATGCAAACCGCGCTCGTCGGGCTCGTCGGTGCTCGTGGAGATCACGCTGACCGGCCTTCCCTTGGCCTTGCGCCACGCATAGATCACATAGCCCGACAGGCCGTAAACACAGAAGGCACCGAAGAGAACGCCCGATGGGTAGAGCGCCGTGAGACCGATCGCCAGCATGATCACGACCAGCACGATGAAGGGCACGGAGCGTCGGCGGTCAAAGACTTTGAAGCTGTAGAAGGGTGCATTCGTGACCATCGAAAGCCCCGCAAACAGCGTCACGCCGTAGGCCGCCCAGGCCTCCCAGCTGCCCGGCTTCACGCCGGTGAAGTCCGGCCGGTCCACCGAGGCCCAGATCAGACCGATGACCAGCGCGGCCGCGGCCGGGCTGGGCAGGCCCTGGAAGTAGCGCTTGTCGACGACGCCGATGTTCACGTTGAAGCGCGCCAGGCGCAGCGCGGCACCGGCGATGTAGACGAAGGCCGGGATCCAGCCGGGCTTGCCCATGTCCTTCAGCGCCCACATGTAGACGATCAGCGCCGGCGCGGCACCGAAGGCCACCATGTCGGACAGGCTGTCCATCTGCTCGCCGAAGGCGGACTGCGTGTTGGTCATGCGCGCGACGCGCCCATCCAGGCTGTCGAGCACGGCGGCCGCGAAGATGGCCACGCAGGCCACCTCGAAGCGGCCGTTCATGGCCATCACGATGGCATAGAACGCGCTGAACAGCGCGCTCAGCGTGATGGCGTTCGGCAAGGCGTAGATGCCCTTGCGGCGGGGGCGGACGGTCGAGCTGGGCTCGTCGTCCTCGATGGGATCAGAACTCATGGGGCGGCAGGATAGCGCAGCCAAAACAAAGGCCGCGCCTTGGACGGGCGCGGCCTTCTGGAGTGAACGACCTAGAAAATCAGTTCTTGGACTTGTCGACCAGCTTGTTGGCCTTGATCCAGGGCATCATCGCGCGCAGCTTCTCGCCCACCTGCTCGATGGGGTGCTCGGCGGTCAGGCGACGGCGGCTGATCAGCGTCGGAGCGCCGGCCTTGTTCTCCAGGATGAAGGACTTGGCGTACTCGCCGGTCTGGATGTCCTTCAGGCACTGACGCATCGCGTTCTTGGTGTCCTCGGTGACGACGCGCGGGCCGGTCACATACTCGCCGTACTCCGCGTTGTTCGAGATCGAGTAGTTCATGTTGCCGATCCCGCCTTCGTAGATCAGGTCCACGATCAGCTTGAGCTCGTGCAGGCACTCGAAATAGGCCATCTCGGGCGCGTAGCCAGCTTCCACCAGGGTCTCGAAGCCGGCCTTGATCAGCTCGACCGTGCCGCCGCACAGGACGGCCTGCTCGCCGAACAGGTCGGTCTCGGTCTCCTCGCGGAACGAGGTCTCGATGATGCCGGCCTTGCCGCCGCCATTGGCCGCGGCATAGCTCAGGGCCAGGTCACGCGCCTTGCCCGTGGTGTCCTGGTAGACGGCGATCAGGTGGGGCACGCCGCCACCCTGGCGGTAGGTGTTGCGCACCGTGTGGCCGGGGGCCTTGGGCGCCACCATCCAGACATCGATGTCGGCGCGCGGCTGCACCTGGCCGTAGTGCACGTTGAAGCCGTGCGCGAAGGCCAGCGATGCGCCGGCCTTGAGGTTGGGCGCGACCTCCTTGTTGTAGACCTCGGCGATCTGCTCGTCGGGCAGCAGGATCATCACGACATCGGCGGTCTTCACCGCTTCGGCGATCTCTGCGACCTTGAGGCCGGCACCCTCGGCCTTGGCCCAGGAGGCGCCACCGCGACGCAGCGCGACCGTGACCTTGCAGCCGCTGTCGTTCAGGTTCTGGGCATGGGCATGGCCCTGGGAGCCGTAGCCGACGATGGTGACGTTCTTGCCCTTGATGAGGCTGAGATCAGCGTCCTTGTCGTAATAAACGTTCATGGTGGGTTCTCCAGGTTCTGCGGCTGATGGCCGACGGGGCAAAAGTGAGGGGTAGTCGATGAAGCGAAGGCCGGATCCAGCCGGATCAGACCCTCAGGATGCGTTCGCCGCGGCCGATGCCGGAGGCACCGGTGCGCACGGTTTCGAGGATGGCAGCGCGGTCGATCGCGCCGATGAAGGCGTCGAGCTTGCTGGCGTCGCCGGTCAGTTCGATGGTGTAGGTCTTTTCGGTCACGTCGATGATGTGGCCGCGGAAGATGTCGGCCGTGCGCTTGATCTCCTCGCGCTCCTTGCCGACGGCCCGCACCTTGATCAGCATGAGCTCACGCTCGATGAAGTGGCCTTCCGTCAGGTCCACCACCTTCACGACCTCGATGAGCCGGTTCAGGTGCTTGGTGATCTGCTCGATCACCTCCTCGCTGCCGGTGGTGACGATGGTCATGCGGGACAGCGAGGCATCCTCGGTCGGCGCCACCGTCAGGCTCTCGATGTTGTAGCCGCGGGCCGAGAACAGCGCGACGACGCGCGACAAGGCGCCGGGCTCGTTCTCGATGAGCAGTGCAATGATGTGCTTCATGGGTTTCGTCCTTCGCGCTCTTCAGCGCCGCCGGCGGTAACCGACGGGCCTTGGCCACGGGTTCGAATGATTGAAGAGGATCAGGCTGGGGCCTTGGCGTTCCGCACCGCCGGCCTCGGCAAGGGCGGCAACCCTGGCCAAAACCGCCGGCTCGGCACGCTCACAGGTCTTCCGAGCCCAGCAGCATTTCCGAAATGCCCTTGCCGGCCTTGACCATGGGCCAGACGTTCTCGGTCGGATCGGTACGGATGTCCAGGAACACCGTGCGGTCCTTCAGACGCATGGCCTCCTTAAGTGCGCCCTCCACGTCGGAAGGCTTCTCCACCAGCAGGCCCACATGGCCGTAGGCCTCGGCCAGCTTCACGAAGTTGGGCAGCGCCTCCATGTAGCTGTGCGAGTAGCGGCCCTCGTATTCGAGTTCCTGCCACTGGCGCACCATGCCCAGGTAGCGGTTGTTCAGCGCAACGATCTTCACCGGCGTGCGGTACTGCAGGCAGGTGGACAGCTCCTGGATGCACATCTGGATGCTGCCCTCGCCGGTGACGCAGAACACGTCGGACTCCGGGCGGGCGAGCTTGATGCCCATCGCGTAGGGCAGGCCCACGCCCATGGTGCCCAGGCCACCGGAGTTGATCCAGCGGCGCGGCTCGTCGAACTTGTAGAACTGGGCCGCCCACATCTGGTGCTGGCCCACGTCAGAGGTGATGTAGGCGTCGCGGTCGCGCGTCAGGTTCCACAGCGTCTCGACGACCATCTGCGGCTTGATCACCTCGTCCGACGCCTTGTAGGCGAGGCAGTTCTGGCCGCGCCAGTCATTCACCTGCGTCCACCAGGCGTTCAGCGCATCGGCATCCGGCCGGGCCTGTGCCTCGCGGATCTGAAAGATCAGCTCACGCAGCACTTCCTTCACATCGCCGACGATGGGGATATCCACCCTCACCCGCTTGGAGATCGAGGACGGATCGATGTCCACGTGGATGATCTTGCGCTCCACCTGGGCGAAGTGCTTGGGATTGCCGATCACCCGGTCATCGAAGCGCGCCCCCACGGCCAGCAGCACATCGCAGTGCTGCATGGTCATGTTGGCCTCGTAGGTGCCGTGCATGCCCAGCATGCCCAGGAAGCGCGGATCGGTGCCCGGCATGGCACCCAGGCCCATCAGCGTGTTGGTGCAGGGGTAGCCCAGCAGGTCGACCAGTTCGCGCAGTTCTGCCGTGGCCTCGCCCAGGATGACGCCGCCGCCGGTGTAGATATAGGGCCGCTTGGCCTGCAACAGCAGCTGCACCGCCTTGCGGATCTGCCCGCTGTGGCCTTTCTTGACCGGGTTGTAGGAGCGCATCTCGACGCGCTCCGGATAGCTGAAGCTCGTGCGCGCCAGCGACACATCCTTGGGAATGTCCACAACGACCGGGCCGGGGCGACCTGTACGTGCGATGTGGAAGGCCTTCTTCATCGTCAACGCGAGATCGCGCACATCCTTCACCAGGAAGTTGTGCTTGACGATGGGGCGCGTGATGCCGACGGTGTCGCATTCCTGGAATGCGTCCAGGCCGATGGCCGGCGTGGGGACCTGACCCGTGATGATCACCATCGGGATGGAGTCCATGTAGGCGGTCGCGATGCCAGTGATCGCATTGGTGACGCCAGGACCTGAGGTCACCAGTGCCACGCCGACCTCGCCGGTGGCTCGGGCAAAGCCGTCGGCCGCGTGCACGGCGGCCTGTTCGTGACGCACCAGCACATGCTGGATGCTGTCCTGCTTGTACAGGGCGTCGTAGATGTAGAGCACCGCCCCTCCGGGATAACCCCAGAGGTGGTTCACACCTTCGGCCTGCAGGCAACGAACGAGGATCTCGGAGCCGTTCAGCTCTTCGGGAGATTGGGGGGAAGTGGAATGCGGCTGTGCCGAAGCGGCACGCTTGAACTCCGCGGCAGACATGTCCATATCGAACCTCTGTGATTTTCTCTGACGAAAAACCATCGGTGCCCCTCCTCGCGCCCTCATGAGGCGGATTCGGAGCCTGCGCGGTCAACAGACGGTGCCCCTGTCGGGCGGGCCGCTGAGAGACCATGACTCTTTGTGCGAAACGCTATTATGCCGACTCAAACCCCATAAGCCTTCGTATTCCGCGAATGCGATAATTCGAGCCGACCGCTGTAAAGCCGCCCGCCTTGGCCTCCGACAAAGAACTCAACGACTTCCTGCGCACGGTGGATCGCCGCGCCTTCAAGCGCACGGCCTACCTCGTGCGCGATGACGATGCCGCGCTGGACATCGTGCAGGACGCCATGATCCGGCTGGCCGAAAACTACTTCGACCGCCCTGCCGCTGAATTGCCGCTGCTGTTCCAGCGCATTCTGTCCAATGCGACCATGGACTGGTTCCGGCGCCAGAAGGTGCGCAACGCGGTACTGACCAACATGTCGGACTTCGAAGGTGGCGGGGATGGCGATGGCGACTTCGATCTGCTGGAGGTCCTGGAAAGCCGGGACGGCGCCCTGGGCGCATTGAGCGCAGCGGACGAAGTCGGCCGGGCACAGATATTGCAAAAAATAGAGGCCGAGGTGGAACAGCTGCCGGCTCGTCAACGCGAAGCCTTCCTGCTGCGTTACTGGGAAGAACTGGACGTCGCCGAGACGGCCACTGTCATGGGTTGCTCGGAAGGCAGTGTCAAAACGCACTGCTCCCGAGCAGTCCACGCACTGGCCAAGGCGCTCAAGGCCAAAGGGATCACGCTATGAATTCGCCGAACTACTCCGCCACTGCCGATCTTGACGCGCGCGTCACGCGCTTCGGGCTACGCATTGCGGCCGGCCTGAGCGAGCGCAATGCCGCGCTGCCGGCCGATGTCGGTGAGCGCCTTCGCTTTGCGCGCGAGCAGGCGCTGGCGCGCGCCCAGGCGGCCCGGGCCGCCCGCGGGCTGGTCGCCGCAGGCACCGTCGTCTCCCGGGGTGGCCCGACCCTGGCCTTGGGTGGTGGCCGCGGCCGCTCGTGCGGCTTCTGGTCACGTGGGCTGTCGCTCGTGCCGCTGGCCTTGCTGCTGGCCGGGCTGCTGCTGGCACAGCGCGGCCAGTTCCATCGTGAACTGGTGGCCGCGGCCGAAGTCGATACGGCCCTGTTGAGCGACAAGCTGCCGCCTGCGGCGTTCCGGGATCCGGGGTTCGCAGAGTTCCTGCGGGACGATCAAGAGTGACCGGATGCCCATGAGCCGGGTTGCCCAGACTTCACGCCTATCGCCTTATCGCCTGCTGACCGCATTGCTGCTGGCGGCAACGTCCGGCCTGGGCGTGGCCCAGGTGCCGGAAGCTGCGTCGGCCCCGGAGCCGGCTGCAAGCGCGAGTCCTTCCGCGCTCGTCGCCCCGGCGCCTGCCGCGCCGGCTTCGTCCGTCAAGCTCCCTGCCGTATCAGCATTGACGGAGGTGCCGAACTGGAAGTCATTGACACCGGCGCAGCAGCAATTGCTGGCTCCGCTGGCACGCGACTGGGACCGGCTGAGCGCCAACCAGCGCACCAAATGGCTCAATGCCGCGCCCTTGCTGGCCTCGTTGCACCCAGCCGAGCTTGAGCGACTGCATGAGCGGATGCGCGACTGGTCCAAGCTCACGCCCGACGAGCGGCGCGATGCGCGCATTGCCTACCAGTTTGCGAAGCAGATGGACGCCGAGAAGCGGCGCGAGAAATGGGAGGTCTACCAGGCCCTCCCGCCCGAGAAGCGTCACGAACTTGCCGAGAAGGCCGCTGCGCGCAAGCGTGCACTGGCTGCCGCCCCGGCGGCCTCGGCGCGCGGACTGAACGCGCAACCCAAATCCAATCTGGTGCCCGCCGCGCCCAAGCTGCGCACGCAGGTCCCGGTCAACGGCAGCGTCATCCAGGCCCGCCCCGGAGCCAGCACGGTGCTGATCACGCAGGCCCCGGCGCTGCCCGCGCACCATGTGGCCGGCGAGGCTAAGGTCGTCGCCGACCCCGCGCTGGTGAATGCCAAGACCCTGCTTCCCAAGTCCCTGAAGGCGCCGCGAGCAGCCTCCGACGCTCGCCCATGACTGCAACGATCGACGCGCCGGCCGCAACACCCGGCCTGGCCCGCCGTCTGGCCGCCTTTCTCTACGAGGGCGTGCTGCTGTTCGGCGTCGTCTTCTTCGTCGGCCTGATCTACGCAGGTGTCACGCAGCAGCGCCACGCGCTGCACGGTCGCACGGGCCTGGGCCTGCTGCTGTTCGTCGTGATTGGCGCGTACTTCATCGCGTTCTGGACACGTTCCGGCCAGACGCTGGCCATGAAGACCTGGCACCTGCGTGTCGTCGACAATGCAGGCCGACCGCTGAGCGCTGCGCGCGCGCTGGGGCGCTTCCTGCTGAGCTGGTTATGGTTCGTCCCGGCCCTGCTGGCCACCCGCATCGCCGGGCTGCATAGCGGCACGGCCATCTCCGGGGCGCTGATCGCCGGCATGCTGGCCTATGCGCTGCTGGCTCGGCTGCATCCCCAACGCCGTTTTCTGCACGACCTGCTCAGCGGTACGCAGATCGTGACCCAATTACCTACCCGTCCATGAGCAACCCGCACAAGGGCCGCACCGGCCTGGATCGCATCTTCCACGCCGCCGGCTATTCATGGGCGGGACTGAAGGCAGCCTACAGCGGCGAGAGCGCCTTTCGCCAGGAGGTCTGGCTGGTGCTGGTCGCCACGCCGCTGGCGTTCTGGCTGGGCCGCGACTGGGTGCAGATCGCTCTGCTGCTGGGTTCGCTGCTGATCGTGCTGATCGTCGAGTTGCTGAACTCGGCGATCGAGGCGGCCATCGACCGCGTCTCCTTCGAGCTGCACGACCTCTCAAAACGCTCGAAGGACATCGCCAGCGCTGCCGTGCTGCTGGCGCTGCTGCTGGCGGGCGGCATCTGGGCCGCCGCCATCTGGCAGAAGCTGGCGGGCTGACGCCTCAGACCGCCGCTTCGTCGGTCTCGCCGGTGCGGATGCGCACCACCTGCTCCACCGGCGTCACGAAGATCTTGCCGTCGCCGATCTTGCCGGTCTTGGCCGCCTTCAGGATGGCGTCGATGCAGCGCTCGACCTCCTCGTCCTTGACCACAACCTCGACCTTGACCTTGGGCAGGAAGTCGACGACGTACTCCGCCCCACGGTAGAGCTCGGTATGCCCTTTCTGGCGGCCGAAGCCCTTGACCTCGGTGACCGTCAGGCCCGAAGCGCCGACCTCGGCCAGCGCTTCGCGGACCTCGTCGAGCTTGAAGGGTTTGATGATGGCGGTGATCTGCTTCATGGCTGCTCCTTTGCCCCGAGTTTAGAGGCGCGAGCCCGACCTTCGCAGCGGCAGGCTCAAGCCCGCCCCAGCGGCGCGCTCAGGCGCGAAACCGCGAGGTGATGGGATAGCGCCAGTCGCGCCCGAAGCCGCGGTGGGTGATGCGTATGCCCACCGGCGCCTGGCGGCGCTTGTACTCGTTGAGCTTGATCAGCCGGGTCACGCGCTCCACGTCCTCGGGCCGGAAGCCGGCGGCGATGATCTCGGCGATGGACTGGTCCTGCTCCATGTAGCGGGCCAGGATGGCGTCCAGCACCTCGTAGGGCGGCAGGCTGTCCTCGTCTTTCTGGTCGGGGCGCAGCTCGGCCGACGGCGGGCGGGTGATGATGCGCTCCGGGATCACCGGCACAGCCCCCTGCGCATTGCGCCAGCGCGCGAGGCGGAACACCAGCGTCTTGGCCACGTCCTTGATGACCGCGAAGCCGCCCGCCATGTCGCCGTACAGCGTGCAGTAGCCGGTCGCCATCTCGCTCTTGTTGCCCGTGGTCAGCACGATGCTGCCGAACTTGTTGGACAGCGCCATCAGCAACGTGCCGCGGATGCGCGCCTGGATGTTCTCCTCGGTCGCGTCGATCGCGCGGCCCTTGAATTCCTCGGCCAGCGTCGCGTTGAAGGCCTCGAACATGGGCACGATGCTCATCTCGTCGTAGCGCACCGAGAGCCGCTCGGCCATGTCGCGCGCATCGATCCAGGAGATGTCGGCCGTGTAGGGCGAGGGCATCATCACCGCCCTCACCTTGTCGGCGCCCAGCGCGTCCACCGCCACGGCCAGCACCAGCGCCGAGTCGATGCCCCCCGACAGGCCGATGAGCGCGCCCGGGAAACCGTTCTTGCCGAGGTAGTCGCGCACGCCGATGACCAGCGCCTGCCAGACCTGGGCCTCGAACTCGGGCAACGGCGTGATCGGGCCGCTAAGGCGCCGCTGCTCGTCAACCTCCAGCACCAGCAAAGCCTCTTCGAACAGCGGGGCACGCGCGGCCAGCGTGCCGTCGGCCTGCAACGCAAACGAGGCGCCGTCGAACACCACCTCGTCCTGCCCGCCCACCAGGTGCGCATAGAGCAGCGGCAGGCCGGTGGCGCAGGCGCGCTCGGCCATGCGGGCCTCGCGCTCCTCGGTCTTGCCGACATGGAAGGGCGAGGCATTGACCACGCACAGCATCTCGGCGCCGGCCGCCTTGGCGGCGGCGGCAGGTTCATCAAACCAGGCGTCCTCGCAGATCAACAGACCCACGCGCAGGCCCTTCACGTCGAACACCACCGCCTCACGCCCCAGTTCGCGGCCGGAGACGAAATAGCGGCGTTCGTCGAACACCTGGTAGTTGGGCAGCTCGCGCTTGGCGTAGGTGTGCACGACCTGCCCCCCGGCCAGCACCGAAGCGGCATTCAGGCAGGGAGGCTCGGACCAGCTGCGCTCACGGATCACCGCCTCATCGCGCGCCTGCGGGTGGCCCACGACCACCAGCAGCCCGGCGCAATCCGCCAGTTCGGTGGCGATGCGGCGCAATTGCCCTTCGCAGGCAGCCAGGAAGGCCGGGCGCAACAGCAGGTCCTCGGCCGGATAGCCGCACAGCGCGAGTTCGGGCGTCACCAGCAGATCAACCCCAGCGCGGTGCGCCTCGCGCGCTTGAGCAATGATGCGATCCGCGTTGCCCTGCAGGTCGCCAACGACGACATTGAGCTGGGCCAGGGCGACTTTCACGGACGGCAGGGGCATGGGATTCACTTCAGAGGCGGGGAAAAATTATGTCATCCGGGTGGACGCCGACCCGGCAGCCCTGCCGCAAGCCCCTTGGGACGAACTGCTGGCCGCGCAGGCCCGGCCCACGCCCTTCATGAGCCATGCCTACCTGAGCGCGCTGCAGGCCTCGGGTAGCGCCACGGCCGAGACCGGCTGGCAGGCCCAGTTCGTGTCCATCTGGGACGGCGACACACTGATCGCCGCCTGCCCGGCCTATCTCAAGAGCCACAGCTACGGCGAGTACGTGTTCGACTGGGCCTGGGCCGACGCCTACCGCCGCCATGGGCTGGACTATTACCCCAAGCTGCTGGTGGCCGTGCCCTTCACGCCAGTGCCGGGCAGCCGCCTGCTGGCCCGCGATGCCGAGGCCCGCGCGCTGCTGGCGCAGGCGCTGCGCGCACTGGCGCGCGAAACCGAAGCTTCGTCGCTGCACGTGCTGTTCGGCGACGAAGCCGACCAGGCCGCGCTGGCCGAGGCTGGCTGCATGGCACGGCACGGTGTGCAGTTCCACTGGACCGCGCACACCCCTGAGCCGGATGCCGACTTCCCCGCCTTCCTGGCCCGGTTGCAGCGCGAGAAGCGCAAGAAGATCCAGCAGGAGCAGCGGCGCGTACGCGATGCGGGCGTGAGTTTCGAGGCGCTCAGCGGATCGCAGATCACGCCCGAGGACTGGGATTTCTTCTACCGCTGCTACCAGCAGACCTACCTCGAGCACCGCAGCACGCCCTACCTGAGCCGTGACTTCTTCGCCCGCATGGCGGCCGAGATGCCACAGCACTGGCTGCTGTTCATCGCCACGCGGGAGGGCCAGCGCATTGCCAGCTCGCTGCTCGCGCTGGACCCGGCACGGCGCGCGGCCTTCGGGCGCTACTGGGGCGCGCTGGAACATGTGCCCTGCCTGCATTTCGACGCCTGCTACTACCAGCCGCTGGCCTGGTGCATCGCCAACGGCTACCAGCGCTTCGAGGGTGGCGCCCAGGGCGAGCACAAGATGGCCCGCGGCCTGATGCCCACGCCCACCGCCTCCAGCCACTGGCTGGCCCACCCCGGCTTTGCGGACGCCGTGAACGACTTCCTGGCCCGTGAGGGTCAGGCCATGTCCGGCTACCTGGACGAGCTGAACGGACACGCGCCCTACAAACGACAAGACGCCGCGGATGCGGCGTCTTGAGGGGGCCGACCGGGCCCTGCGGCCCCGGCCGGGTCAGAAGGCTCAGGCCTTCTTGTAGTTGGCGATGCCGTCGGTGATTTCCTTCTTGGCGGCGTCCACGCCTTCCCAGCCCTTGACCTTGACCCACTTGTTGGGCTCCAGGTCCTTGTAGTGCTCGAAGAAGTGCTGGATGGCCTTGATGCGCATCGGGTTCACGTCCTCGATGGACTTCCAGTGGTCGTACATCGGCAGTGTCTTGCTGGTGGGCACGGCCACCAGCTTGGCGTCGCCGCCGGCCTCGTCGTCCATCTGCAGCACGCCCAGCGCGCGGCACTTCACGACCACGCCGGGCTGCAGCGCGAACGGGGTGATGACCAGCACGTCCACCGGGTCGCCGTCGTCCGCCAGCGTCTGCGGCACATAGCCGTAGTTGCAGGGGTAGTACATCGGCGTCGTCAGGAAACGGTCGACGAACAGCGCGCCGGTCTCCTTGTCGACCTCGTACTTGATCGGGTCGGCGTTCATCGGGATCTCGATGACGACGTTGAATTCTTCGGGCGCCTTGGCGCCGGGGGTCACGTTCTGCAGGCTCATGGGCGACGTCTTGGGTCTAAGGAAAACCCGCATTCTAGAAGTCTGGCTGACGCCAGCCTCACAGACTGCGCCGGGCAAGGGTTTGTGCTGGTAAACGCTCAGACGCCCCCCTGACCGGCCACTTAAGCTGCGCGGCGCAGGTCCCGCAAACGGCGCGGACCGCAGACAACACGCTACAAGGAGACAAACTCATGTCGACGGAGATGGCGCTGTACTTCGCGGTGGCCTGCGGCCTCGCGGCCGTTGTTTACGGATTCATCCAGCGCAGCTGGATCCTCAGTCAGGACGCGGGCAATGCCCGCATGCAGGAGATCGCTGCGGCGATCCAGCAGGGGGCGGCGGCCTACCTGGGCCGGCAGTACCGCACGATAGGCATCGTCGGCGTGGTGCTGACGGTGCTGATCGCCGGGGTGCCGGGTCTGGGCCTGCAGACCGCGATCGGTTTCGTCATCGGCGCGGTGCTGTCGGGCATCTGCGGCTTCATCGGCATGAACATCTCGGTGCGGGCCAATGTGCGCACCGCTCAGGCCGCCACCCGCGGCATGGCGGCCGCGCTGGACGTGGCCTTCAAGGGCGGCGCCATCACCGGCATGCTGGTGGTGGGCCTGGGCCTCCTCGGCGTGGGCCTGTTCTTCTGGCATGTGAGCGAGGGCGGGCAGCATGTGGACGCCGCCTCGCTGAAGCCCCTGCTGGGCCTGGCCTTCGGCTCCTCGCTGATTTCCATCTTTGCGCGCCTGGGCGGCGGCATCTTCACCAAGGGCGCCGATGTGGGCGCCGACCTGGTGGGCAAGGTGGAGGCCGGCATCCCGGAGGACGACCCGCGCAACCCGGCCGTGATTGCCGACAACGTGGGCGACAACGTCGGCGATTGCGCCGGCATGGCCGCCGACCTGTTCGAGACCTATGCCGTCACGCTGATCGCCACCATCTCGCTGGGCGCCCTCGCCTTCGGCGGCAACTCGGCCACGGCACTCGTCTACCCGCTGGTGCTGGGCGGCGTGTCCATCATCGCCTCCATCATCGGCTGCTATTTCGTGAAGGCCGGCGACGGCATGAAGAACGTGATGCCCGCGCTCTACAAGGGGCTGATCGCCTCCGGCGTGCTGAGCCTGATCGCATTCTTCTTCGTGACCCGTGCGATGTTCCCCGCCGAGGTGCAGTTCGCCACCGGCGGCAGCACCAACGCGATGGCGCTGTTCGGCGCCTGCACGGTGGGCCTGCTGCTGACGGCAGCCATGGTCTGGATCACCGAGTACTACACCGGTACGCAGTACGCGCCGGTGCAACACGTGGCCCAGGCGTCCACCACCGGCCACGGCACCAACATCATCGCGGGGCTGGGCGTGTCGATGAAGTCCACCGCCTGGCCGGTGCTGTTCGTCTGCGCGGCCATCTACGCGGCCTACCACCTGTCCGGGCTCTACGGCATCGCGATCGCGGCCACGTCCATGCTGAGCATGGCCGGCATCGTCGTGGCGCTGGACGCCTACGGCCCCATCACCGACAACGCCGGCGGCATCGCCGAGATGAGCGAACTGCCCGACAGCGTGCGCGACATCACCGACCCGCTGGACGCCGTGGGCAACACCACCAAGGCCGTCACCAAGGGCTATGCGATCGGCTCCGCCGGTCTGGCCGCGCTGGTGCTGTTTGCCGACTACACGCATGCGCTGGAGTCGCGCGGCCTGCGGGTGAGCTTCGAGCTGTCGGACCACCGCGTGATCCTGGGCCTCTTCATCGGCGGCTTGATCCCCTACCTGTTCGGCGCGATGGCCATGGAGGCCGTCGGCCGCGCCGCGGGCTCGGTGGTCGTCGAGGTGCGCCGCCAGTTCAAGGAGATCCCCGGCATCATGGAAGGTCGGGCCAAGCCCGAGTACGGCACGGCGGTGGACATGCTGACCAGCGCCGCCATCAAGGAAATGATCGTGCCCTCGCTGCTGCCCGTGGTGGCGCCCATCGTCGTGGGCCTGCTGCTGGGGCCGGCGGCGCTGGGCGGCCTCCTGATGGGCACCATCGTCACCGGCCTGTTCGTCGGCATCTCCATGTGCACCGGCGGCGGCGCCTGGGACAACGCCAAGAAGCTGATCGAGGAAGGCTTCAAGGACGACGCTGGCGTGCTGCACAAGAAGGGCAGCGACGCCCACAAGGCCGCCGTCACCGGCGACACCGTGGGCGACCCCTACAAGGACACGGCCGGCCCGGCGGTGAACCCGCTGATCAAGATCATCAACATCGTCGCGCTGCTCATCGTGCCGCTGCTGCCCGCTGCGGCCATCCCCGCACCGCCGCTACCGACGCAGGCCGTGGCACCCGCCACAGCGCTGCCCGAGCCCGCAGGCCTGGCCGGGTCGGCCGCAGCGTCCCGGCCCTGATTCACGGCCCGGAACAAGACCGGAACAGCCCCGGTTTCCGGGGCTGTTTTCGTTTGCAACAGTAACCACCCGGATACGGGGACGGGCCCGGGCCAGGGCACAATCGGGCCATGCCCAGCACGGCCCTTTCCCGTCACGAACTGACCCGCCGACGCGAGCAGCTGCGCGATCTGCAGCAGTACCTCGATGTGCTGGAGGCCGATCACGACGGCCTGCGGGCCAAGCTGCTGGGCTTTCGGCAGCGCTACCTGGAGACGCTGGGCCCCCTGATGCGCGAACTCGATGATCTCGAGGCGCAGCTGCAGCAGGCCACCGTGGTGCTGTTCGAGGCGCTGAAGCGCGAAGGCGTGGATGCGCCGCGGCCCGCGGCACCGCACAGCAAGACCTGGCCCGAGATTCCGGCCCTGCCCGAGGCCACGCCGCTGCCGCCTGAGCCCACCGGGCCGACGACCGACCTGCCCCCGCCCAGCCTGAAGACCCTGTACCGCCGGGCGGCCATGCGGTTTCACCCCGACCTGGCCGCACCCGGGCCGGATCGCGCGCTGCGCGAGCAGCAGATGGCCGCGGTGAACGACGCCTATGCAGCGCAGGACCGCAAGCAGCTGGAACGCATGCTGCTGGCCGACGGCGAGCTGCCGGAGAAGGTGATCGGCGGCCCGGCCGACGCAGTGCGCGCCTGGATGGGCCTGTGTGAGCACCTGGTGCAGGGTCGCATTCGCGTGGTGAGAGCCCAGATCGCCTGGCTGCAGACCCAGCAGATGCACGAACTGCGCATCGCCGTTGAGCGTGCGGAGAAGGGCGGCATGCGTCCGCTGGACATCATGGCCGCCCGGCTGCGCGCCCAGATCGTGGAACGCCGCCAGGAGCTCTACATCGGCGAGCGCATTCAGGGCGATGCGCAACGGGCGGCGGAGTTCCTGCGCAAGCGCTATCAACGATTGACGGGCCTGGGCCTGCAGTAGCGGCGAACCCCGCACACGTCACATCTGATCGTTGCGAACCTGCGGATCCGACGTCGGGAACATGTTCACCATCATGCCGCTGGCATCGACCTGGGCAAACATCAGCACCACGCCACGCGTGGTGTAGGTGTCCTGGGGCCAAGGCAGGGTCACGGTGTCCACATAACCGCCGCGAGACGAAGGGGCCCGAGTGGCCGCCAGCATGTTCGCCGCGCCAAGTGCCGGGTCGGCACCCACCGTATTCGCCACAGCGCCAACCAACTGCAGGCCGTTGGCCTCCACGAAGCGGATCTGCAACTGCCCAGGCTGGCCCGGATAGGTTCCCGTCGTCAGCACCGCGCCATCGGGCACCGGCAGACTTTTGCCGTCGACATAGCTACAGACCGCCAGGCCATCTGGTGTCGTGGAGGTCACGGTGGCGGTGTAAGGTGAAACAAACGTCGTCATGAAGCATTCCCTAGTCGTTGTGCCGTGCGATCGAAGTGGCGAACACGGCCCCGCGCACGCAGGGCCTACAAGCCTCGCTGATGCCTCAGCCATTCCCTCGCTGAACGTTGTTCACCGTCGGAGGCTTCACGATTCAGGCAGGACTGGATCTGCAACCACCGTTCGGTCAACTGGGCATGAACCCGCAGCCAACCCGGCGTAGCGTGCAGTAAAGCGTCTGCCTCTTCGCACACGCTGCGCACCTTAGCCGCGTCCTCGCTGGCCACGCGGGCTTGCAACTGCAGCAGCTCAACCGTCGCGAGCAATATTTGTTGATCTCTAGGGGCACGTTGAGCTGCGCTCGCCAATCGGGCCCGCAGACGCTCCCACTGCGACTGCCTCTCGGCGCATGCCGAGCCTCTGCATGGATCAACCGACACCTGCTCAAGCAATGCAACCTGCCTATTCAGCCAGCGATCCGTTGGCCCCTGGGGCCGCAACGACTCCAAAAGCCGATACAACTCCTTCGCGCGCAGCGACTGCTGCGCCGGCGCCAGGCCCTGCACCCGCAACAACTCCGACTCCACCTCGATCCGGATGAAGGCCCACTGCCGGTTGCTGGGGTCCTGATGAACGAGCGTGGTGGCACCGTCGAGTGCCTGCATCAGTTCCTGCCTTGCCCGGGCAACGTCCCCACCACGCCCCATGGCCGCGCCGAAAAACAGTCGGCTGCTGACCTCAACCTGGAGCCAGGCCAGATCACCCGGGTGCTGACGACGAATCACGGCAATGCGACGCAGCGCCTCCTCGAAGAGCTGCCGTGCGCTCGCCTCGCGCCCATTCAGTCTCAGCGTTGATCCCAGCCAGCTGAGGCTGTCAGCCCAATCCGCCTGAAGCACCGCGTCGTCAACACGGGTCTGCAGCACGCCCTCCTTCAACAACAAGGACTGACGGAACCGCTGCTCGGCCTCGACCAGCTGGCCGAGACTCGATTTCAGCGTCCCCAGACTGTTCTCCGCGTAGGAGAGTTCTACGCGTGCATCGAGGTCGTTCGGCCGCTCATCCCTCCAGCGCTCGGTCACACGCAGATAACGGGTCCACGCCCGCTCCGTCTCGTCATACTGCAACTGGCCGAGCCGGACATACCCTAGCCAGAAGGCGGCAGCCCCCTGGGCCTTGCGCCAAGGCACCAGCAATTCGGGCCGCGGTGGCTCCCCCTCAAGCAGCGCGTTGGCGGCCCGCAGCGGCTCGACGGCTGCCTCTATGTCCCGCTTGGAGAACCGCACCTCCCCCACCACCGTCAGCGCCTTGGCGCGCTGCAGGCGCTCTTCGGGGCCGGGGGAATCATCGTTCGCCAGGAAGGACAGGGCCTTGCTGCCCACGCTGTCCAGCAGCTCCAGACGGCCGATGGGGCGCAGCTTGTCGGCGAACTCGCCCAGCATGTAGCTCAGCAGGTCCTCGGCCTGCTGGCGTCTAGCCTGGGCCTGCTGCTCCGCCGTCGCCGCGCGGTGTGCCTGCAGCAGGCTGACGACGGTCAGCCCCAGCAACCCGCAGACCGCAAGCGCGCCTGCCGCCACACCGACGCGATGACGGCGCACGAAGCGCCCCAGCACATACAGCCGGCTGTCAGGCCGCGCGCTGATGGGCTCGTGTGCAAGCCAGCGACGCAGGTCATCCGCCATCGCCTCGGCGTTGACGTAGCGGTCGATCGGACGCTTCTTCAGCGCCTTGGCCACGATGGTGTCCAGATCCCCCCGCAGCTGCCGGGCCGTGTCCCGACGCTCGGGGCTGGCGGCCACGGCGTCCGACAGGCGCCGGGGTTCCTGCTCGACGATGGCCTTCAGCCTATCCAGCTGGGTCTGTGTTTCGGCGGCCGTCGGGTGGCTGCCACCCAGCAGGCGGTACAGCAGCACGCCGAGGGCATAGACGTCGGTGGCCGTGGTGACATCCAGCTGCTGCACCTGCTCAGGCGCCGCATAGCTGGCGGTGTAGGCACTGCCGGCCCGGCGGGTCAATTCCGTGGCTGCCGCCCCTTCTTCGCCCTGGCTGGCATCGTCCAGCAGCTTGGCGATGCCGAAATCGAGCAGCTTCACCTCGCCGTTCTCGGTGACCAGGATGTTGGACGGCTTGAGGTCGCGATGCAGGATCAGCCGCGAATGGGCGTGAGCCACGGCCGCCAGCACATCC
Organism: Roseateles depolymerans; assembly: GCA_003241055.1. Classification (GTDB taxonomy): domain Bacteria; phylum Pseudomonadota; class Gammaproteobacteria; order Burkholderiales; family Burkholderiaceae_C; genus Pelomonas; species Pelomonas depolymerans_A. The sequence continues at coordinate 265,457 of QFOD01000003.1, read as the reverse complement.
AGGAACAGCTGCACGCGCTCACGCACACCCAGCTGGTGCTGGTCGCAATAGCGGTCGATGGGCTGGCCGTCGACATACTCCAGCACGAGGTAGGGCTGGTTCTGCTGAAACACGCCGGCGTCCAGCAGCCGCGCGATGTGCGGATGGGCCAGGCGGGCCAGGATCTGGCCCTCGCGCTCGAAGCGCCCGCCATCCCCCTGCCCCAGCAAGCCGGTGCTGACGCCGCGCAGGAACTTGACGGCGACCTGACCCTCGAAGCGGCCATCCGCACGCTGGGCCAGCCAGACCGACCCCATGCCGCCCCGCCCCAGCTCATGCTCCAGCACATAGGCGCCCACGGCCTGCCCCGCCAGGTCGGGCATGGGGTCGCTCAGGGTGGGTGGCGCGACCCTCAGCTGCTCGGCCGCCGGGCGCGCCAGGAAGCCCTGCGCCTGCAGCTCGGCGTCCTTGTCCAGCAGCACCTGCAGCTCGGCGGCCAGCGCCGCGTCCTCGCGTCGCAAAGCCGCCATGCGCGCGGCACGGGCCTCGTCGTCCAGATCCAGCAGTTCGTCCAGCAGCGGGCTGAGCGTCAGCCAGCGGCGTTTTTCCGTTTCATCCATTGCGGTTCGTGGCTCACCGAGGCCAGCGTCAGGTCTTGAGGTTCATCGCCAGGAACAGCCGGGCCTTCTGCCAGTCGCGTTGCACGGTGCGATCGGTCACGCCCAGCGCCGCGGCAATCTCCTGCTCGAGCAGGCCGCCGAAATAGCGCATCTCGACCACCTGGGCCAGCCGCGGCTCCACCTGCGCCAGTTCCTCCAGCGCTTCGTGAATGCGCAGCACGTCGTCGTCGCTCTGAGGGGCCAGTTCTGCAATGGCGGTATTGAGGGTCAGGTCGGCATCGCCGCCCCCGCGTCGCTCCGCTCGCCGCGCCCGCACCAGGTCGATGACGACCGTGCGCATGGCCCGCGCGGCATAGGCGAGGAAGTGCCGGCGATCAGGGAAATCCCTTGCCTCGGTCCCCATCACCTTCAGCCAGGCCTCATGGACCAGCGCCGTGGTGTCCAGCAGGGTCAGGTCACCAGACTGGCGCATGTGCTGCCGGGCCAGGCGGCGCAGATCCTCATAGAGGCCGGCGACGACGGCGTCCGCAGCCTTGCGGTCGCCCTCGGCCGCGGCCCTGAGCAGCTGCGTGATCTCTTGCATGGTTCGCACTCTAGCGGCGGGCAACTCATTGCAAAGGCCGAAACCACCCGTTGGAGCCTTTGCTCGAAAAAATATTTTCAACGTGGTGTCGGGTCGTGTCTCCTGCCTGCGTTTTACCTAGAGAGGGCATGGCTGTGCTCATCGGTACCAGGGAGGCCGACATCGATCGGTGGCACCTGGGCCGCCCTGACCCTCACCTTCTGCCCAGACCGAGGAGTTCGAATGCCCGCCCGCCTCCTAGCCGCCGAGGACGACCCCATGCCTGCCCGAGCCACGCCCAGCGAAGCCGTGCCCCGCGTGGAATCGCTGGCGGCCTTCGGCCTGCGGGTATCTCCGGTGATCACGCACTCCCGCCGCTATGGCAGCAAGGTCGCCGTGCTCTGGATAGATACCGAAGTCCTGGCCCCGGAGGACCGCACCTGCTCCCCGCTGTCCCGCGAACAGCTCACCCAGGCGCTCAGCAGCAGGCTGCGCAACCGCGTGCGCGCCACCGATCTGGTGCTGCAGGTCGGTGAACATGCGTTCGCGGTGCTGCTGCTGTCGGCAGGGCTGGATGAGGCCGCCACCGTCGAGCAGCGCCTGAAGCAGTTGCTCAACGGCCCCTACGGGGTGGAAAGCGGCCTGATGTACGTCGGCCTGCACATGGGCTATGCGACCTTTCCTGACGCAGGCCGCGACGGCGCCGAACTGGCGGCCAAGGCCAGAGCTGCCGCACAGTGCCCGCGCTGACGCCCGGGCCGGCAGCTGCCGGCGCGCTCAGACCTCCAGCCATTCCTTCCTGACGTAGGCATTGGCCCGCAGTTCAGCGGGCGTGCCCTCGAAGACGATGCGGCCGTGGCCCATCACGTAGCAGCGCTGCGAGATCTCCAGCGCGATGGCCAGCTTCTGCTCCACCAGCAGCACGGCGATGCCCCGCTGCTTCAAGGCCTTCAGATACTCGGCCACCAGCTCGACGATCTTGGGCGCCAGCCCCTCGGTGGGCTCGTCGATGATGATGAGGTCGGGGTCGCCCATCAGCGTGCGGCACAGCGTCAGCATCTGCTGCTCGCCCCCCGACAGCACACCCGCCTCGGTGAACTGCCGCTCCTTCAGGCGCGGAAACATGCGGTACATGTCGTCGAAGCCCCAGCGCGGATTCTTGGCGCCGCGCTTCTGGCCCAGCATCAGGTTCTGATGCACCGACAGCTTGGGAAAGATGTCGCGGTTCTCCGGCACATAGCCGAGGCCCAGGTGGGCGATCTCGTAGGCCTTGCGGCCCACCAGCTCGTCGGTGCCAAAGCGTATCGAGCCCTTGGCGTCGACCAGGCCCATCATCGCCTTGGCAGTGGTGGAGCGGCCCGCGCCGTTGCGCCCCAGGAGGCTGACGATCTCGCCCGGCCTCACCTCCATGCTGACGCCATGCAGGACATGGCTCTTGCCGTAGAAGGCATGCAGGTTGTCGATCTTCAGCAGACGTCCGGCGTCCATCTCGTTCTCCTCAGGCGGCCACCGCGACCGCGGCGGCCTGCTGCTCGGCCAGCACCGAACCCAGATAGGCTTCCTGCACGCGGGCATTCGCGCGCACGGCGTCCGGCGTGTCGAAGGCGATGACCTCGCCATAGACCAGCACCGCAATCTTGTCGGCCAGGCCGAACACCACGCCCATGTCGTGCTCGACGGTCAACAGCGTCTTGCCGACGGTGACCTCGCGGATCAGCTGGATGAAGCGGGTGGTCTCGCTCTTGCTCATGCCGGCCGTGGGCTCGTCCAGCAGGATCACGCTGGAGCCGCCCGCAATCGTGATGCCGATCTCCAGCGCACGGGCCTCGGCGTAGGTGAGATTCATCGCCAGCACGTCGCGACGCTTGTCGAGCTTGATCATCTCGAGGATCTGCTCGGCCCGATCGTTGGCATCGTCCAGGTCGGCCAGGAACTTCCAGAAGGCGTAGCGATGGCCGAGGCTCCACAGCACCGCGCAGCGGATGTTCTCGAACACGGACAGCCGCGTGAACAGGTTGGACACCTGGAAGCTGCGCGACAGGCCCTGGCGGTTGATCTCGTAGGGCTTGCGACCGTCGATGCGTCGGCCGTGCAGGCTGATCTGACCGCTGCTGGGCGCAAAGCGGCCGCTGATCAGGTTGAACAGCGTGCTCTTGCCCGCGCCGTTGGGGCCGATGATGGCGACTCGCTCGCCGCTCTGCACGGCCAGATTGGCGCCGCGGATGATCTCGCTCTTGCCGAAGCTCTTGCGCACGTCGCGCAGCTCCAGCGCGTAGGTCGTGGAACTCATGCAAAACACCCGCTCACAACAACAATGAACCCTGCATCGACCGCCCGACTGCAGAACGGCTTCATAGAGCCTCCCGGCGCTTGATCTCTTTCTCGATGTCCGACTGGATCTCGCCCCACTGCGCGACGAAGTGGCGACGCACCAGCTCGAACAGCCCGGCGCCGACCAGCAGCACCCAGGCGGCGCCGAACCAGGCATCCACGCCCGCGCTGTTCAGCGTCGCGCCCATGAAGTGCATCTCGGGGCCCAGCGCCTCGTTGAGCTGGCGGTGGTAGACCATCTCGATCATGGCCGCCGCCCCCACCAGCACGGCAAGACCTGCCCCGCCCAGCGCCAGGTAGGAGGTCCAGAGCTTGCGCAGCTTGCCGAAGGCCGCCACGCGCAGGTTCATCAGCAACAGGCTGGCAAAGCCGCCGGGCGCATACATCACCATGAACAGGAAGATCAGGCCCAGGTACAGCAGCCAGGCCTTGGTGAGCTCCGACAGCAGCACGCCGCAGATCACCATCAGCACCGCGCCAATGATGGGTCCGAAGAAGAAGGTCGCGCCGCCCAGGAAGGTGAACAGCAGGTAGGCGCCCGAGCGCGCCGCGTGCAGCACCTCACCGTTGACGATCTCGGTGTTGATCGCGCCCAGCCCCCCCGCGATGCCAGCGAAGAAGCCGGCGATCATGAAGGACAGATAGCGCACCCAGCGGGTGCTGTAGCCAATGAACTCGACCCGCTCCGGGTTGTCGCGCACCGCATTCAGCATGCGGCCCAGCGGCGTGCGCGTCAGCGCGAACATCGCGGCCGTGCACACGAAGCAGTACAGCGCCACGAGGTAATAGACCTGGATCTGCGGCCCGAACGTGATGCCCAGCACCGGCTGCCCCACCACCCGGTTACTGGACACGCCACCCTCGCCGCCCGAGAACTCCGGCAGCATCAGCGCCAGCGCGAACACCAGTTCACCGATGCCCAGCGTGATCATCGCGAAGGGCGTGCCCGCCTTCTTGGTGGACACATAGCCCAGCAGCGCCGCGACCACCAGACCGGCCAGGCCGCCGACCAGCGGCACCAGGCTGACCGGCAGGCCCAGCGTGCCCGCGCCCGCCATGTTCAGCGCATGGATGGCCAGGAAGGCGCCCATGCCGCTGTAGACCGCGTGGCCGAAGCTCAGCATGCCGCCCTGGCCCAGCAGGATGTTGTAGGACAGGCAGGCGATCACGCCTATGCCCATCTGGGTCAGCATGGTCTGCGCGAGGCCGCTGGTCCACAGCCGCGGCGCGACATAGAGCAGCAGCGCGAACAGCCCCCAGACGAGCCAGCGCCCGACGTTGAGCGGCTTGAAATGGAATTCCTTGGTGGCGCTCATCATCAGTCTTCGCGAGTTCCGAGCAGGCCCTTGGGCCGGAAGATCAGGATCAGCACCATCAGCAGATAGGGCAGGATGGGTGCGACATCCTTGAGCGCCAGGCGCAGCACCGGGTAACCCGGCGTGGTGTCGGTGACCGTGACGCCCAGCGAGGTCAGCAGCGTGGCAAGCGAGCCGTCCACCGTCAGCGGCAGTGTCTGCAGCAGGCCGATGACCAGCGAGCCGACGAAGGCGCCGGCCAGCGAGCCTATGCCGCCCACCACCACCACCACGAAGATGATGGAACCCACGATGACCGCCATATTGGGCTCGGTCACGAAGGTGATGCCGCCGATGACGCCGGCCAGTGCGGCGAGTGCACAGCCACTGCCGAACACCATCATCAGCACGCGCGGCACGTTGTGGCCCAGCGACTCCACCATCTCCGGATGGGTCAACGAGGCCTGGATCACCAGCCCGACGCGGGTACGGGTCAGCAGCAGCCACAGGCCGACCAGCATCAGCAGCGCCACCACCATCATGAAGGCGCGCGTCAGCGGAAAGGTGGAGCACAGCGCAGCAGCACACAGCTCGGGCGAAGCCTTGCCGAGCACCAGGGACATACCCTCCCCGCCCCTGGCCACGATGGTGAAGGCCGAGCCCTGAAGTTCGGGCGGCGGCGTGAAGGCCACGGCCGTGCGGCCCCAGACCAGCTGCACCAGTTCCAGCACCACATAGGACAGGCCGAAGGTGATCAGCAGCTCCGGCACATGGCCGAACTTGTGAACCCGCCGCAGCGCCAACCGCTCGAAGGCCGCGCCCAGGCCGCCCACGATCAGCGGCGCCAGCAGCAGCGCCGGCCAGAAGCCCAGCACCCCCACCAGCGAGTAGGCGACATAGGCGCCCACCATGTAGAAGCTTGCGTGCGCGAAGTTCAGCACGCCCATCATGCTGAAGATCAGCGTCAGGCCCGAGCTCAGCATGAAGAGCAGCAGGCCGGACGACAGACCGTTCAGCAGGTTGATGAAGACTTGATCCAAGACGGCCCCTCGATAAATCTCGTCCGGCTGTGCCGGGTTGCGTCGCGAGCGGGCCGAGGTCGGGCTCGGGACGCACAGCCGCACTCCCGTGCGGCGAGCATCACGAGCCCGAGATCGGCTCGCGCAGCAGCAAGACGGCTCAGCCGGGGCGTTTCATCTGGCAGGAGGTGGGCGTCGACGAGACATAGCTCTCGTACTGCTTCACCGGCACCAGCGTCATGCCCGTGCCCTCGGGGCTGTACGGGTACTTGGCATCGGCCTTCTGCCACACCGAGATGTAGAGCGCCTGCTGCAACTGGTGGTCGGTCTTGCGCATGGTCACCTCGCCGTTGAAGCTCTTCACCGTCAGCCCTTCCAGCGCCGCCGCCACCTTCACCGGATCGGTGGACTTGGCGTTGGCCATGGCCTGGCTGAGCATCAGCAGGATGTGGTCGGCGCTGAGGGTGTACATGTCGTCGTTGAACCGGGCCTTGAACTCGTCAGCCAGCTTCTGGGTCTCGCCACCCATGTTGTAGTGGCTGTAGGCGACCTGGTAGACACGGCCCGCACCGCCCTGACCCAGCGCGGTGGGCGTGCCGGTGACGCCGGTGTAGTAGGTGAAGAACTTGCCGTTGTAGCCGGCCTCGTTGGCCGCCTTGACCAGCAGCGCAAGATCCGACCCCCAGTTGCCGGTGATCACAGTGTCGGCGCCGCTGGCCTTGATCTTGGCGACATACGGGGCGAAATCGCGCACCTGGGCCAGCGGGTGCAGGTCCTCGCCGGCGATCTGGATGTCGGGGCGCTTGCGAGCCAGCATCTCCTTGGCGTACTTGGCCACCTGATGGCCGTGGGCGTAGTTCTGGTTCAGCAGGAAGACCTTCTTCACGTCCGGCTGATCCTTGATGAAGGTTGTCAAGGCCTCCATCTTCATCGACGTGTCCGCATCGAAACGGAAGTGCCAGTAGCTGCACTTGCTGTTCGTCAGGTCCGGGTCCACGGCCGAGTAATTCAGGTAGACCATCTCCTTGCCCGGGTTGCGCTCGTTGTGCTTGGCGATCGCGTCCGTCAGCGCCAGCGCGACGCTGGAGCCATTGCCCTGCATCACGTAGCGGATGCCCTGGTCGGCCGCGGCCTTCAGCAGGTTCAGCGACTCGGCCGGGCTGAGCTTGTTGTCGAAGGTCACGACCTGGAACTTCACGCCCGCCGGGTTGCTCTTGTTGAACTTCTCGGCCAGGAACTGGAAGGTCTTGACCTGGTTCTGGCCCACCGGTCCCATCAGGCCCGACAGGGCATCAATGTAGGCGAGCTTGACGGTCTCGCCCTTCTGCGCATGGGCGGTGGCCGCACTGGCCACCAACACGGTCAGGGCGGCCGCGCGGGCGATGCTGCGGAACGAGGGGGAATCGAACATGCTTGTCTCCTGGTTGTGACTCAGTCGCGGCCTCTGGACGGGCCTTGTGGTCGCGGGCATCTCCCCTGCCCGCGGATTCGGCCGTCCGGTGTCAGCCGGCAGCCCCGGCCGTCGGCAGCCGGTGACTCGCAAACTGCTCGCGCAGCTTCAATTTCAGGATCTTGCCGGTGGCGGTGTGCGGAATCTCGTCCACGAACACCACGTCGTCCGGGATCTGCCACTTGGCGATGCGCCCCTCGTAGAAGGCCAGCATCTCCTCGCGGGTGAGCGCCATGCCGGCACGCCGCACCACCACCAGCAGCGGGCGCTCGTCCCACTTGGGGTGGGCCGCGGAGATGGCCGCCGCCTCGGCAACGGCCGGGTGGGCCATCGCGATGTTCTCGAGGTCGATGGACGAGATCCACTCGCCACCGGACTTGATGACGTCCTTGCTGCGGTCTGTGATCTGCATGAAACCGTCGGCATCGATGGTGGCCACGTCGCCGGTGGGGAACCAGCCCGGCACGCCGTCCACGCTGACCAGCGGCGACTTGTCGATGTTGAAGTACCTGTCCAGCACCCAGTGGCCCCGCACCACCAGGTTGCCGGAGCTGGCGCCGTCCCAGGGCAGCGAACGGCCCTCGTCGTCGATGACCGCCATGTCGATGCCGTAGATCACCCGCCCCTGCTTTTCCAGCAGGCGCTGCTGCTGCTCGGGCGGCAGCGCGAGCTGGCGCGTGGTGAGCTTGGAAAGCGTGCCCAGCGGCGACAGCTCGGTCATGCCCCAGGCGTGGATGACCTCGATGCCGAAGTCCTGCTGCAGCGTCTTCATCATGGCCGGCGGGCAGGCCGAGCCGCCGATCACCGTGCGCTTGAAGCTGGAGAACTTCAGGCCATTGGCCTTCACGTAGTTCAGCAGCCCCAGCCAGACGGTCGGCACGCCGGCACTGAAGGTGACGCCCTCGGTCTCGAACAGCTCATACAGGCTCTTGCCGTCCAGGTGCGGGCCGGGCATCACCAGCTTGCAGCCGACGATGGCCGACGCATAGGGCAGGCCCCAGGCGTTCACATGGAACATCGGCACGACCGGCAGGATCACATCGCGCGCCGAGCAGTTCATCGCGTCCGGCAGCGCCGCCGCGTAGGCGTGCAGGATGGTCGAGCGGTGGCTGTAGACCGCGCCCTTGGGGTTGCCCGTGGTGCCGGAGGTGTAGCAGATGCTGGACGCGGTGTTCTCGTCGAACTGCGGCCACACGTAGTGGCTGTCTTCAGCCGCCAGCAGGTCGTCGTAGCACAGCAGGCCCGGGATGGCGCTGTCCACCGGCATATGGGCGCGCGAGGTCATCAGCACGAAGTGCTGCACCGTCTTCAGCAGCGGCGCCAGCTTTTCCACCAGCGGCAGGAAGCTCGCGTCGAAGCAGAGGATACGGTCTTCGGCGTCGTTGACGATCCACGCGATCTGCTCGGGGAAGAGCCGCGGGTTGATGGTGTGGCACACCAGCTGCGAGCCGGAGGTGCCGTAATAGATCTCCAGGTGGCGGTAGCCGTTCCAGGCCAGCGTGCCCACGCGATCGCCTGCCACGCAACCCAGCCGGGCCAATGCCTGAGCCAGCTGACGCGACCGACGCGCCAGTTCACGCCAGTTGGTGCGATGGATGTCGCCCTCCACCCGCTTGCTGACGATCTCGGCATCACCCGAATGCTTCGCCGCATGCTCCAGCAGCGACGAGATCATCAGGGGCTCCGCCATCATTCGGCCCATCAACGCCATGCCTTGTCTCCTGGCGGATCTGCTGCCCGCCGTCGGTCCAGTCTAGCGGCGCGTTTCCGGTTCGGGGCGTCGCGCAGGCGACCTCTTCGCCCCGGGGAAACACCCAGTCCGGCATGGAGAAAGGGCGCTCACTAAACTGGTGCGATGCCTTCGCCCGACGCCCTCGCCCGCCCGGTCAGCACGACTGCCCGCTGGCCCAACCGCTTCGCCAGCCTGGGGCCGAGCTTCTTCACCGAACTGCCGGCCCAGGGCCTGCCCGACCCGTACTGGGTAGCCACCAGCGCCGGCTGCGCCGCCGAGCTGGGCTGGGCCGACGACTGGCATCTGGCACCGGACGCGCTGCAGGTCTTCGCCGGCAACGCCACCTGGCCGGGCATGCGCCCGCTGGCCTCGGTGTACAGCGGCCATCAGTTCGGCGTCTGGGCCGGCCAGCTTGGCGACGGGCGCGCCCTGTGCCTGGGCGAGATCGACACGCCGGCCGGGCCGCGCGAGCTGCAGCTCAAAGGCGCTGGTGCCACGCCCTACTCGCGCCGCGGTGACGGCCGCGCGGTGCTGCGCTCGTCCATCCGAGAGTTCCTGTGCTCCGAGGCCATGGCCGCGCTGGGTGTGCCCACCACACGTGCGCTGTGCATCACCGCGTCGCGCCTGCCCGTGCTGCGCGAGACGGTGGAGACGGCGGCCGTCGTCACGCGCGTCGCGCCCAGCTTTCTGCGCTTCGGTCACTTCGAGCATTTCGCGCACCACGACCAGCCCGAGCAGCTGCGCCAGCTGCTGGACTTCTTCGTCGCCCACCATGCCCCCGAATGTGCGCAGGCACCCGAGCCGGCCGTCGCCGTGCTGCAGAAGGTGGCCGGGCAGACCGCCGAGCTGATCGCCCACTGGCAGGCCCTGGGCTTCTGCCATGGGGTGATGAACACCGACAACATGTCCATGCTGGGCCTAACGCTGGACTACGGCCCCTTCGGCTTCATGGACGGCTTCGACCCCGGCCACATCTGCAATCACAGCGACGAGCGCGGCCGCTACGCCTACGCGCGCCAGCCCTCGGTCGCGTTCTGGAACCTGCATGCGCTGGCCCAGTCGCTGATGCCGCTGATGCCGCAGGCAAGCGACGCCGAGATCGAGGGCTCGACCCAGCGCCTGCTGCAGGCGGTCGAGACCTACCGCGAGCGCTTTGCCACGGCGATGCTGGCGCACTGGCGCGCCAAGCTGGGGCTCGTCACGGCCCAGGCCGACGACCAGCGGCTGGCCGACGACTTCCTGCGCCTGATGGCCGAGTCGCGCGCCGACTTCACGCAGAGCTGGCGTCGCCTGTCGCGCGCCCTGCAAGACCCCGAGCCGCTGCGTGACCTCTTCATCGACCGTGCCGCACTCGACGCGTGGCTCAACCGCTGGCGCGAGCGCCTGGCCGCCGAAGGTGCGGCCGACGGCATCCCGGACGTCCAGGCCCGCATGCTGGCCATCAACCCCGCCGTCGTGCTGCGCAACCACCTGGCCGAAGGCGCGATCCGTACCGCCCAGGGCGGCGACTTCAGCGAGGTCCGGCGCCTGCTGAAAGTTCTGAGCCTCCCGTTCGACGAACCCGAGTCCCCGGCCGATGCGGCCCTGCCGCCCGACTGGGCCCAAGACCTCGAAGTCTCCTGTTCATCATGAGCCACGACCACAGCAAGTCCTATCCCGTCCAGAAGACCGATGCCGAATGGCGCGAACAGCTGGACCCCATGCAATACGAGGTGGCCCGCCACGCGGCCACCGAGCGCGCCTTCACCGGCCAGTACTGGGATCATTTCAAGGCCGGCCACTACAACTGCATAGGCTGCGGCACGCCGCTGTTCGAGTCGGACACCAAGTTCGACGCCGGCTGTGGCTGGCCCAGCTACTGGGCACCGGTCAACAGCGAGGTCATCGAGCGCGTGGTGGACCGCAGTCACGGCATGGTGCGCATTGAGGTGCGCTGCAACAAGTGCGGCTCACACCTGGGCCATGTCTTCCCCGACGGCCCCGACCCGACGGGCGAGCGCTATTGCATCAACTCGGCCGCCATCGACTTCGTCGACGAGAATCCCGGCGCATGAAGCTGCTGCTCGACTTCCTGCCCCTGGTTCTCTTTTTCGTCGTCTTCAAGTTCGCGGACGGCTCGCCCGACGCGGCGGCAGTGTTCGCGAGCCAGCACTTCGGCTTTCTCGTCTCCGGCGGCGTGGTGGGCGCGACGGAAGCGCCGGTGCTGCTGGCCACGCTGGTCATGATGGTGGCCACGCTGGCCCAGGCCGCCATCCAGAAACTCAGCGGCCGCAAGATCGACCTGATGCTGTGGATCAGCCTTGCACTGGTGGTGGTGCTGGGCGGCGCGACCATCTGGTTCCACAACGAGACCTTCATCAAGTGGAAGCCCTCGGTGCTGTACTGGGCCATGGGCCTGTGCTTCTGGCTCTCGCAGGCGCTGTTCGGCAAGAACCTGCTCAAGCGAATGCTGGGGGCGGAGCTGGAACTGGCCGACGCGGTGTGGGCGCGGCTCAACCTCGCCTGGGTGCTGTTCTTCACGGCGCTGGGCGTGCTCAACCTCTACGTGGCCTACCACTTCTCCACCTCGGCCTGGGCCAACTTCAAGGTCTTCGGCGTCACCGGCCTGATCGTCGTGTTCACGCTGGCGCAAGGGATCTACCTGAGTCGCCACCTGCCGGTCGAGAAGGCCGCGGACGGCGAGGAGGGTCAGTCATGAGCATGGCGGCCGACATCGAGGCGCGACTGCGCGCCGAGTTCGCACCGACCGCGCTGCAACTGCGCGACGACAGCGCCCAGCACGCCGGCCACGCCGGTGCTCGCGAGGGCGGCCACTTTCACGTAACCGTCGTCAGCGAGCGCTTTACGGGTCTGCAACGCCTGGCCCGTCATCGGCTCGTTTATCATTGTTTGTCGGACCTGATGCAGCGCGGCATCCATGCTTTGGCAATCGATGCTCGCGCCCCGGGGGAACCCTGAGGGTCCGGTCGTGATCTAGATACCGCGCGCCGCTCTGCGGCGCGATTTTTTTAGCCTGAATCACTCAACCTCACCATGAAGAAGCTTGTGCTTGCCGCCGCCATTGCGGCCATCGTCCCGGCGGCCGCAATGGCCCAGAACATCGCCACGGTCAACGGCAAGCCAGTGCCCAAGGCCCGCGTCGAAACGCTGATCCAGCAGGTCACCAAGGGGGGGCAGGCCCGCTCGCCCGAACTGGAAGCCCAGGTGAAGGACGAGGTCGTGCGCCGCGAGATCTTCCTGCAGGAAGCCGAGAAGCGCGGCATCCCGCAGACGGCCGACTACAAGGTCCAGATGGATCTGGCCAAGCAGATGCTGCTGATCCGCGGCCTGATGGAAGACTTCCGCGCCAAGAACCCGGTGTCCGACGCCGACGCCCAGGCCGAGTACGACAAGTTCAAGGCTGCCAACAGCGGCAATGAATACCGCGCCCGCCACATCCTGGTCGAGAAGGAAGAAGACGCCAAGGCGCTGATCGCCCAGATCAAGGGCGGCGCGAGCTTCGAGGAGCTGGCCAAGAAGAACTCCAAGGACACCGGCTCCGCCCAGAACGGTGGCGACCTGGACTTCGCCAACCCCAACAACTTCGTGCCCGAGTTCAGCAAGGCCATGACCGCGCTGAAGAAGGGCGAGATGACCCAGGAGCCGGTGAAGAGCCAGTTCGGCTGGCACATCATCAAGCTGGAAGACATCCGCCCGGCCACCTTCCCGGCCTTCGACGACGTCAAGGCTCAGATCAAGCAGAAGATCGAACAGCAGAAGATGGCCGAGTTCCAGCAAAGCCTGATCGAGAAGGCCAAGACGGACTACAAGTTCTCTAAATAAGCCCACCCCCTACTCACTCCGCGAGCCCCCTCGAGGGGGCACTCCCGGCTGACCGGCCAAGCCGGATCAGCGAGAGTCGCTGGAGGGGCGGCGACTACCTTCGGTAGCGCCTGATAAGACAACGCCTGCAAGCCTTGGTTTGCAGGCGTTGTTGTTTATGCCGCCAAGCGGCCCGCCTCGATGCGCAGCTGGCGGTCGCAGCGGGCAGCAATCTCTCGGTCGTGGGTGACCAGCACCAGCGTCGTGCCGGCCTCGCGGTTGAGCTCGAACATCAGCTCCATCACCGCAGCACCGGTGGCGAAGTCCAGGCTGCCGGTGGGTTCATCGGCCAGCAACAGCGCGGGGCGTTGCACGAAAGCACGGGCCAGCGCAACGCGCTGCTGCTCACCGCCCGACAGTACGCGCGGATAGTGCGCCAGACGCTCGCCCAGGCCCACCCGGCCCAGCATCGCACGCGCCTGCTCGCGCGCATCCCGCTCGCCACGCAGCTCAAGCGGCAGCATTACGTTCTCCAGCGCCGTCAGATTGGGCAGCAGCTGGAAGCTCTGGAACACGAAGCCGAGCTCGCGCGCGCGCAGCGCGGCGCGTTCATCCTCGTCGAACGCAAACAAGTCCTGACCCCGCATCCTCACCGCACCGGCGCTGGGTACATCCAGCCCTGCCAGGATGGCGAGCAGCGTGCTCTTGCCTGACCCGGACGCACCGACGATGGCCACAGACTCCCTCTGCGCCAGCTCGAAACTGATGTCATGGAGAATGGTCAGCTCGCCGGTCGCGTCCTGAACGCGCTTGGTGATGTGATCAACTTGAACAAGGACTTCGGGCATGTCGGGACTGCAGCGTCGAACGTGGGTGGCGCACTGTAGCCTGGGGGCGCTGTCCCTCGCGCTGGGGGGGGCTGCGGCGGCTCAGCCCGACGCAAGACCCGGCACGCCGGTGATCCTCGTGGTGGGAGACAGCCTGTCGGCCGAATATGGCCTTGCCGCGGGCCAGGGCTGGGTGGCGCTGCTACAAGCCCGCCTGGCCCAGCAGAAGCGCCCGCACCGGGTCGTCAACGCCAGCATCAGTGGCGACACGACCGCCGGCGGCCGGGCGCGGCTGGAGGCGGCACTCAAGGCCCACCGGCCGGCCATCGTGATCATCGAGCTGGGCGGCAACGACGCACTGCGTGGCCTGCCGCTGGCCGGCACGCGCGACAACCTGCTCGCCATGACCCGCCAGGCGCAGACGGCCGGCGCCAAGGTGCTGATCGTCGGCATGCAGGTGCCGCCCAACTACGGCAGCCGCTATGCCAGCGACTTCGCCGGGCTGTTCAGCCAGGTGGCCAAGGAGGGCAAGACGGCCCTCGTACCTTTCCTGCTGAGCGGCGTGGCCGACCGGCCGGACGCCGCCAACTGGTTCCAGCCCGACCGCATCCATCCGCTGGCCAAGGCACATCCCCTGATGCTCGACCAGGTCTGGCCGGTACTTCGCCCCTTGCTCTGAGGCCCGGCGGCCTCAGTCCTTGTCGCGCGCCGGGCGCCCCGGCCCACCCTCGGGCCGGCCACGCACCGGCCCGCGCTCCTCACCACGGGGCTGCACGGTCGGCGGCGCCGGCCTGACGGCCTCCGGCGGCCGCACGACGGGCGGCTCCGCCGGCCGCGGACGCACCACTTCAGGCGAAGGCCGCGGGGGCTGTGGCGGGGGCTGGAACTGGGGCTGCGGCGCCGGTTGGGCCTGGGGCGGCGGCGTGAAGGCGGGCTCGCCACCCGGCCGCCGGCCACCATCACGCCCCTCGTCACGGCGGCCACCACGAAACTCGTCCCGCCGCTCCTCCCGTCTGTCCTCACCGGCAGAATCTTCGCGGCGATCCGGTCGGCGCCAGGCCGGCGCCGGACGCTCCACCGCTTGCGGCGGCTGCGCCGTCGGTACGCCCTGCACCGCGGGCTGCGGGGCTGATTGGGTCGCGGGCGAAGGTCCGCGGGGCAGGTGCATCGAGGGTGGGGCCGCTCCATTGGCAGCAGCGGGCGCGACCGGTGTGACAGGTGCCGTCGGCATGCCGGGCGTCGGCAGCGGCTGGCCGCCGCCGTGGCGGGGCGGCTCGCGGCCTGGATCTCGCGAGGGCAAGGTCGGCGCTGCTCCCGGCCCCGGCGCGGGCTCGGCACGTGCTGGAACGCCGGGGGCAGGACGTGCCCAGCCTTCATCGCGCCCCCGTCTATCGTCACGCCCCGGACCGGGGGGCTGACCCGGGCGTACCACCGGCGCCTGCCAGCCGGCCACCGGCAGCGTGCTGACCGCCGACGGCACATCGCGATAGCGGTGCGGACGCTGCACGGTGACGGGGTCGCGCAGGTCGCGCGGGTCGTTCACCCGCGCCACATAGCCGGGCGTATGCCGATAGACCGGCACGAACACCTCCCTCGGGGCGAGTGGATACCAGCCCGCCCGCGGCGGGGGCGGCCGCCGGCCGATCTGGATGTTCACGCTGACGGCCGGCGGGCCGCCCACCCAGCCCACCAGGGCCGGCGCATAGACCGGACGCGGCACATAGGGCCCAGGCGCCCAGCACCAGCGGCCACGCCACTGCACCCAGCGGCCATAGTGGAAGGGTGCGAAGCCCCAGGGCGAATCATCCACCCAGGTCCAGCCCCAGACACGCGACCAGGCCCAGCGCCCGTATCGGTAGGGCGCCCAGCCCACGACGACGGTGGTGGGAATCCACAGCGGGCCGTAATCGCTGGCGGCCTCCCAGCTGCCATAACGGTCCAGATCCTCGACCCCGGTCATCTCGGCCGAGACGTAGCTGGTCGACGAGGCATCCCCCTCCAGCCGGCTCTCCGCCAGCACCCAGTCGCCGAAGGCATCGCTGTAGAGCCGCGAGCGCTCCGCACGCGGCCCGCCCGGCCACCAGAATTCGGCCTGTTCACCGTCGCTGAGCCACACGGGCTGGGCATCCTGCGCCCGCTCCCATTCGAAGCGCAGACGGCCGCGCCAGACCTAGGCCTTGCTGCCGCGGTCCAGTTGCTCCACGCGATACAGGCCGTCCCGCTCCGGCCGCGCATCGCCTTCACGGGTGTGGATGCGGGTCTGCGCCGCGATCTCGCGGGAGCGCAGGCGCAGCGCCACGTCGCCGCGGTCCAGTTGCAGCAGCAGGTGTTCGTCGTCCAGCTGGCTGAGCTCCAGGTCGCCACGCTCATCCAGCCACAGCGTGGTGGAACCCACACGCAGGCTGACGCGCGCCCGCTCGTCCGTGCGGACGCGGTCACCCTCACCCACCGTCTGGTTGCGGGAGAGCATCACCCACTCACGTGTGTCCTGGTCGAACAGCCAGGCATCGCCGACGACGGACACGACCCGGGCGGCACGGCCCGGCGGGTCACGATCAGGCTCGGCGCTCCGGGCGGCCGGGGCGGCGCACAGCAGCAGGGCCAGCGCCAGCAGGTGCCAGCGACTGCGGTTCAGGCGCAGCGGGGTCTTGTCGGACGGGGTGTTCATGTCGCGGTCCTTTCCGCTTGGGCAACGCGGCAGGGCCACGCGCGGTGCACCGCACTTACAAACGTTGCAATCAGGTCGGGCCGAAGCACCAGGCCTCGCACGCTCAGTCGTCGGCGTTGGGGTCGAGCTCGGGGAACAGCACGGAGGTGTAGCCGAACCGCGTGAAGTCGCGCACCCGCATCGGATACAGCACCCCGTCCAGGTGGTCGCACTCATGCTGCACCACGCGGGCGTGAAAGCCCTCGGCCACCCGGTCCAGCGGCTGGCCGTCGGCGTCGAAGCCGGTGTAGCGGATGCGCAGGTGGCGGTCGACCACGCCGCGCAGGCCTGGCACCGACAGGCAACCCTCCCAGCCCTCCACCATCGCATCGCCCAGCACCTCGATGACCGGGTTGATCAGCACCGTCGGCGGCACCGGCGGCGCGTCGGGATAGCGTGGGTTCTTGTCATAGCCAAAGATCACCAGACGCAGGTCCACGCCGATCTGAGGTGCGGCCAAGCCGGCGCCCTGGGCGGCCTTCATGGTGTCGAACATGTCGGCAATCAGCGTCCTGAGTTCGGGGCTGCCGAAGTCGGTGACAGGTTTTGCAATGCGCAGCAGACGCGCATCGCCCATCTTCAAAATCTCATGAACCGCCACGGCGGGCTCCTTGGGCTATCGTGCGGCCTGATTCTAGAAATCAGTTCCATGCCCCTTCGCCCCGTACTGCCCGACTTTCTCCAGGACCTCGGCCACGGCATCTATGCCGTCGACACCGGCTTCCAGCGCCCGCGCTTCGACGCGGCCTATCTCGTCACGCACGGCGGCCGCGCCGCCTTCATCGACACCGGCACCAACTACGCCGTGCCCCGCCTGCTGGCCTCACTGGAGGCCCTGGGCCTGCCGCGTGACGCGGTGGACTGGATCATTCCCACTCATGTGCATCTGGATCACGCCGGCGGCACCGGGCTGCTGCTGCAATCGCTGCCTGCGGCGCGGGTGCTGATCCACCCCCGCGGCCTGCGCCACCTGGTGGACCCCAAGGCCCTGTGGCTGGGCGCCATGGCCGTCTACGGCGAAGCCGAGATGGAGCGCTCCTATGGCCGTCTGGTGCCCGTGCCCGCCGAACGGGCCGACGAGAGCCATGATGGTCAGGTGCTGCTGCTGGGCGACCGCCCGCTGCTGCTGATGGATGCGCCGGGCCATGCCCGCCACCATCACGTGGTCTGGGATGCGCTCAGCCGCGGCTGGTTCACGGGCGACACCTTCGGGCTGTCCTACCGGGAATTCGATGTCGCCGGCCGGCCCTGGGCACTGCCGTCCAGCACGCCGGTGCAGTTCGAGCCAGACGCACTCAAGGCCACGATCGGACGCATGCTGGCCCGTGAGCCGCAGGCCATGTACCTGACCCACTACGGCCGGGTCGGGGGTTCCGTCGAACAGGTGCGCGAGCTGGCCGCCTCACTCGACGAGCAGATCACCGAGATGACGACACTGGCGCTCGGCCTGGACGGCCGCCCTGATCGCCACGACGCGCTGCGTGCCGCGCTGGTGGAGCGCTACCTCGCGCGCGTCCGCGCCCACGGCTACACGGGCGGCGAGGCGATGGCGCGCGACTGGCTGGCGATGGATGCGGAGCTCAACGCCCAGGGCCTGGGCGTCTGGCTGGACAAGCACGCACGCAGCGCCTGACGCCGCCCGGTACAGGCCCCGCCACGCTCAGACATCCAGGCCCAGTTCCTGGATCTTGCGGGTGATGGTGTTGCGGCCAATACCCAGCTTCTGCGCGGCCTCGATGCGGCGCCCACGGGTGATGTCCAGCGCCGTCAGGATGAGCTGAGCCTCGAAACGCTTGGTCAGCGCATCCCAGACCTCGGGCTCGCCGGCCAGCAGGCGAGCTCGCGCATCGGCCGCCATGTCGGACAGCCAGTTGTCGGCCGAACCGCCCACCAGCGGCAGCGCCGCAACACCTGGCACCACGCCGGCAGGCGCGGCAGGCGCGGCAGTCGCCGCAGGCGACGGCAGCGCGGCCGAGGCCGGCACCACGCGGCCCGGCTGGATCTCGTCGGGCAGGTCCTTGGGCTCCACCACCTGGCTGGGCGCCATCACGCTGAGCCAGTGGCAGATGTTCTCCAGCTGGCGCACATTGCCGGGGAAGTCGAAGGTCGTCAGCACCGCCAGTGCGGCGTCGGACAGGCGCTTGGGCTCCACGCCCAGCTCGGTCGCGCTGCGTTGCAGGAAGTGGCGGGCCAGCGCGGGGATGTCCTCGCGGCGCTCGCGCAGCGGCGGCAGCCGCAGCCGGATGACGTTGAGCCGGTGGAACAGGTCTTCGCGGAACGCGCCCTGCCGCACCCGCTCCTCGAGGTTCTGGTGGGTGGCTGCGATGACGCGCACATTGCTGCGCAGCGGGCTGTGGCCGCCCACGCGGTAGAACTGGCCGTCGGACAGCACGCGCAGCAGGCGCGTCTGCAGCTCGAAGGGCATGTCGCCGATTTCATCGAGGAACAGCGTGCCGCCGTCGGCCTGCTCGAAGCGGCCGCGCCGCGACGCCTGGGCACCGGTGAAGGCACCGCGCTCGTGGCCGAATAGCTCGCTCTCCAGCAGATCCTTCGGGATCGCCGCCGTGTTGATGGCCACGAACGGCCCTTCACCGCGCGGGCTGTGCTTGTGCAGCGCCCGGGCCACCAGCTCCTTGCCGGAGCCGCTTTCGCCGGTGATCAGCACCGTCACATTGCTCTGCGAGAGCCGGCCGATCGCGCGGAACACGTCCTGCATGGCCGGCGCCTGGCCCAGCATCTCGGGCACCTGCGCCGCGGCCTCCTGCTCGCCGGCGTCGCGCTGGCTCTCCTCCTGGGCGCGGCGGATCAGCTCCACGGCGCGCGGCAGGTCGAAGGGCTTAGGCAGGTATTCGAACGCGCCGCCCTGGAAGGCCGAGACCGCGCTGTCCAGGTCCGAATAGGCGGTCATGATGATGACCGGCAGGCCCGGCTGCTGCGCCTTCACCTTGGCCAGCAGTTCGAGGCCCGAACCGCCCGGCATGCGGATGTCGGACACCAGCACCTGCGGCTGATCGTCTTCCAGCGCCGCCAGCATGTCGCGTGCATTGCTAAAAGACCGCACCGGCAGCCCCTCGCGGGCCAGGGCCTTCTCCAGCACGAAGCGGATGGAGTGGTCGTCGTCAACAACCCAGATGGATTTCATGCTGCTCCTCGACCGCACCCCTTGCTTCGTGGGCTCAGGGCAGCGGCAGCGTGATACGGAAATTCGTGAGGCCCGGCTCGCTCTCGCAATCGATCATGCCCTGGTGTTGCTGAGCGATCGTCTGCGCGAGCGTGAGGCCGAGTCCCGAGCCGCCGTCCCGGCCGGATACCAGCGGGAAGAAGATGCGATCTCGGATTTCGGCCGGCACGCCAGGCCCGTTGTCCTCGACATGCAATTCCAGTGCCAAGCGCCAGCGCTGCTTACCAATCGTCACCTGCCGGGCCACCCGCGTGCGCAGCGTGATCTGGGCATCGCCGGCCGCGATGCGATTCACCAGCGCCTGCGCCGCGTTCTGCACGATGTTCAGCAGCATCTGGATCAGCTGCTCGCGATCCCCGCGGAAGTCGGGCAGCGAGGTGTCGTAGTCGCGCTGGATCACGAGTCCGCGCGGATGCTCGATCAGCACCAGCGCCCGCACGCGTTCGCAGATCTCGTGGATGTTCACATCGGCCATCACCTGCGCGCGGCGATGCGGCGCCAGCAGCCTGTCCACCAGGCTTTGCAGGCGATCCACCTCGTGCACGATGACCTGGGTGTACTCGTTGAGCTCGGCGCCGCCGGGCATGGCCTGCAGCTCCAGCGTCAGCAGCTGCGCCGCGCCGCGTATGCCACCCAGCGGGTTCTTGATCTCGTGGGCAAGGTTGCGCGTGAGTTCCTTGGTGGCCTGCACCTGGTCCAGGCTGCGCTCTTCGCGGTCCTGGCGAGCCTGCTGCGAGATCTCGATCAACTCCACCATGACCCGCGCCGTGCCATCGGCAGCAGGCTCCACCTGCGACACGATGACGTGCACGGGCAGGCCGTCGTCCTGCGCCCAGGGGCGCCGCAGCAGGGCATCGAAGCGGCTGCTGGAGTATTGGTTGGCGGCCACGCCGGACAGCGTCTCGACCAGGCGTTGCCGGTCGTCGAACCAGTCCGGCAACTGGGTCTTGTGAACGCTGCGGCGCGACAGCCGCATCACGCTCTCGAACTGCGCGTTGGCCAGCAGGCATTCGCCGCCGGCACCGACGATCACGACCATGGTCGCGAGATGGTCCAGACCGGCGAATTCGGCCGGCAGGGGTTGGAAATCAGGCATGAGGCGCTCCGGCGCCGGTCTCAGGGCAGCTTGGCGATCTCGCGCCTGAGGGCTTGCACATCGGCCTCGTAGCGGGCGATGTTGTCCTTGAGCTCGGCCATGCGGTCGAGGTACTTCTGGTAGTTGCGTTCGTCGCCGCGTCGCTCACCCTGGCCGCCGTTGAATTCCTTCTGGGCGGTGGACAGACGCTCCTCGGCCGAACGCAGTTCGGTCTGCAGCACCCGGCGGCGCTCGTCGTCGCGCGAGCGTTGCTGTCCGGCATCGATGCGGCCTTCATTGCCACGCGCCGCCTCGGCGACCGGCGCGGCTGGAGCCGCCTGCCCGCCGGAGGCCCGCGGACGCGGCGCCTGCATCACGGTGATGGGCGTGCCCTCGATGGTTCGGCACCCCTTCTCCTGAGCCTCCTTGGCGGACAGCGCATCGGTGTAGAGCACCGGCGGGCCGGGGCAGCGGTAGACCGTGGCGAGCACCGGGCTGCACGCTGCCATCAGCAGGATCGCAGCGGCGACAGGAAATCGGTTCGACATGGGGGCATTGTCCACGAACGAAAAAGGGGCCGCACAGGCGGCCCCTCGCTTGGGACGGACAGGCAGCAGGCATGCTGCCCATGGCCATCACAGGGCGTAGTACATGTCGAACTCGACCGGATGGGTCGCCATGCGGAAGCGGGTCACTTCCTGCATCTTCAGCTCGATGTAGGCGTCGATGTAGGAGTCGGTGAACACGCCACCCTTGGTCAGGAAGGCACGGTCCTTGTCCAGATACTCCAGGGCCTGGTCCAGGCTGTGGCAGACGGTCGGGATCTTCGCGTCTTCTTCCGGCGGCAGGTGGTACAGATCCTTGGTGGCGGCTTCGCCCGGGTGGATCTTGTTTTCCACGCCGTCCAGACCGGCCATCAGCAGGGCCGAGAAGGCCAGGTAGGGGTTGGCGGACGGGTCCGGGAAGCGCGCTTCGATGCGGCGGCCCTTCGGGTTGGCAACGTACGGAATGCGGATCGAGGCCGAGCGGTTCTTGGCCGAGTAGGCCAGCTTCACCGGGGCTTCGAAGCCAGGCACCAGACGCTTGTACGAGTTCGTGCCGGGGTTCGTGATGGCGTTCAGCGCGCGGGCATGCTTGATGATGCCGCCGATGTAGTACAGCGCGAAGTCGGAGAGGCCGGCGTAGCCGTCACCGGCGAACAGGTTCTTGCCGTCCTTCCAGACGGACTGGTGAACGTGCATGCCGGAGCCGTTGTCGCCCACCAGGGGCTTGGGCATGAAAGTCGCGGTCTTGCCGTAGGCGTGGGCGACGTTCTGGATGATGTACTTCTGCAGTTGCAGCCAGTCGGCGCGCTGCACCAGCGAGCTGAACTTGGTGCCGATCTCCATCTGGCCGGCGTTGGCCACCTCGTGGTGGTGCACCTCGACCGGGATGCCCATGGATTCGAGGATCAGGCACATCTCCGAGCGCATGTCCTGGCCGCTGTCGACCGGGGGCACGGGGAAGTAGCCGCCCTTGACCGTGGGACGGTAGCCGGAGTTGCCGTGCTCGTACTCCTTGGAGGAGTTCCAGGCGCCTTCTTCCGACTCGATCTTGAAGAAGGAGCCCGACATCTCGTTGCCCCAACGCACGCTGTCGAAGATGAAGAACTCGGGCTCGGGACCGAAGTAGGCGGTGTCGCCCAGGCCGCTGCTCTTCAGGTAGGCCTCGGCGCGCTTGGCCAGCGAACGCGGGTCACGCTCATAGGCCTTGCCGTCGGCCGGGTCGACCACGTCGCAGGACAGGATCAGCGTCGGCTCTTCGAAGAAGGGGTCGATGTTGGCAGTGTTCGGGTCCGGCATCAGCAGCATGTCGGAAGCCTCGATGCCCTTCCAGCCGGCGATCGAGGAGCCGTCAAACGCGTGACCCGAAGTGAACTTGTCTTCGTCAAACGCGGACACGGGCACGGACACGTGCTGTTCCTTGCCACGGGTATCGGTGAAGCGGAAGTCCACGAACTTGACTTCGTTGTCCTTCACCAGTTGCATCACTTCGGCGACGGTCTTGGCCATCAATAGCTCCTAGCGGAATCGAGGGGAGGGTTGCCACCGCAGGCGCACTCGCGCCACGCGGCCACGGAATAAATCAAAGCAGGTTGCATGCCAGAGCGCACCGACATGGGTCTTCGCTGAAGGCATCGGCTCATTATGCGCATGTACCTACGCAGGGGCCCATTCAACGCACCAACTCGGCACTCACGTTTGCACCAAAATCGATCACGCCCTGTTTGAGGGCGCCGTAGGCCGCCATCAGGTCGCCGGCATCGCTCTTGACGCCCAGTTCGATGCAGCGCCCCCACTGGGGGTGATCGACGCTGGGCAGGCTGAAGACCTTGATGCCCGGGAAGTTGGCCTCGACGCGCTCCATCAGCGGCGTCAGGCTGGCCTCCATGGCACCCTGCACGATCAGCGAGCGCTCCTGGGTGCGCAACGCCCGGTGCAGTTGCGGGTAGCGGTCCAGCACCCAGGCCATCATCGGATGCGCCATCACCGGGAAACCGGGCACGAAATGCACATGCCCCACCGAGAAGCCCGGGATGCGGTTGTAGGGGTTGGGGATGATGTCGGCGCCGACTGGAAAGCAACCCATCTCGAAGCGGCGCAGGCTGTCCGGATGTTCGGGGTCGGCCGACGCTCCCTGCTCCGCCGCCATCTGCTGGATGCGCTGCCAGATGAGCTCACGGGCCTCGGGGTGCACGGCCATGTCGCGGCCGAGCGCGGCCGCCGCGGCCTGCCGTGTGTGGTCGTCGGGCGTCGCGCCGATGCCACCACAACTGAGGACCAGGTCGCCGCTGGCGAAGGCCGCACGCAGCCGCTCGGTCAGCGCCTCGCGGTCATCCGCCAGGTACTGAGCCCAGCTCAGCTGCATGCCGCGCTCGGCCAGCAGTTCGATGAATTTGGCGAGATGCGAGTCGCGTCGCTTGCCCGACAGGATCTCGTCGCCAATGATGATCAGACCGACGTTCATTGCTCTCCTCCTTGGCCCCGGTGCCTGGCGCCCGGAGCATCCATAAGCCCCCTGGCCTGCTCAGGCCGCGCCGTCCCCGGCCAGCAGCACCTCGGACTCCGCCACCGGCTCAGCGTCGCGGCGCTCCTGCAGGGCTGCCAGCGCGTAATGCGTGAACCAGGCCGTCGAGAACGCGAACACCACGGTGTAGAGCCAGATCGAGACGAGCACCACGAAGGGCGCGAGCACGATGGTCAGCGTGCCCATGGCCCAGATCAGCGACGGCGCCGCGCCCAGGTAGCCGCAGATCACGCCCATGGCCAGCATGGGCATGCGGTGCTCGGCCAGCAGCGCGCGGCGCTCGTCGGCGGACGCATGCTCGGCCAGCACGTCGAAGCCGAACACTCGGTAGGTCAGCCAGCCCCAGATCAGCGGCGGCAGCACCATCACCAGCGGCGGGATCAGCCACAGCGGTAGCGACAGCAGCAGCAGCAGCACCGCCACCACGGTGGCACCCAGCGACGCGGCCACGCTCTGCAGCAGCGAGCCGCCACGGCGCTTCTCCAGCCCCGGGAAGCGCCGCTCCGACACCAGGGACACCATGGCCGGCGTCATGCACAGCGCCACCAGCAGCAGGCTGATGACCACCACCACCGGCAGCACCAGCGCCAGCACGATCAGCGGCGCCAGCATGCTGCGCAGCGCCGCGCCGCCCATGGAATCCAGCCAGCGCAGCAGGCTGTCCACCAGCAGCCAGCTCTCCAGCGTCGCGCGCACGCTGGCCACCGCACCTTCCCAGAAGAAGAACATGAAGCCGAACACCAGCAGGCCGGCCAGCACCAGCGGCAGCAGCGACAGGCCGATGACCCGCGGCAGCAGGCAGTAGGCGCAGGCGCGCCAGAACGAATCCGCGAGGCGCTGCATCAGACCGCTCCCCGCGCCACGCCGAACAGGCGCTTCAGCCCCAGCCACTGCTGGCGCCAGAAGCCGCGGCCGTAGTCGCGCGCGCCCTCCTCGGGCAACTGGTCGCGCACGCCGGTGGCGTCATAGCGCAGCTCGAAGTCGGCGGTGCGGAACAGCAGGTCCCACCAGGGGAAGAGCACGCCGAAGTTGTAGCCGCCCAGCGTGCCGCGGCCGGCGGACTCGTGGCCTATGCCTATGCTGTGATGGCGACGGTGGAAGCGCGGGCTGACCAGCAGGCGCTCGCCGATGCGGCCGAAGCTCCAGCGCAGATTGGCATGCTGCAAGCTCTGCACCAGCTGCGAGATCACGATGATGGCGACGAACTGCCCTGGCTGCACGCCGATGAAGCGCGCCAGCAGCGCCATCGCACTGGCCATCAGGATGTCGTCCAGCAGGTGGTTGCGGTCATCACTCCACTTGGTCATCTGGCGCTGGCTGTGGTGCAGGCTGTGCAGCGCCCACCACCAGTGGAACTGGTGCTGCCAGCGGTGCAGCCAGTAGCCGACGAAATCGAACACCACGAGATACAGCAGCAGGCTGACCCAGCCGATGTCGGTGACGCCGGGCCACAACTCGTCCAGCTGCCAGGTCGGCACGCCCCACAGCCGCAGCTGACCCGCCAGTGCATCCCATAAGGGCGCCACACCGAGGAACAGGCCCAGCTGCACCAGGCCCAGGCGGTGGATCAGCGTGTAGATCACGTCCACCCGCACCGCCTGGCGGTCGGTCACCGGCTCCACCGGCCAGCGCCGCTCCAGCAGGCCGATCACGGCCACGATCACCACCACCTGCAACAGCCCCAGCAGCAGCCAGCCGGTGGCGTCGAAGGCATCCTCCAGCAGGTTGCCAAAGCCCAGCGCGAACAGCACGGGCTGGATCAGGGACTCATACAGCAGTTGCTGCAGCAGATCGTAGGTGTTGGAGATCCAGTCGATCACGGTGTCTTGGGCGGATTCTTGGCCGGGTTCTTGAACAGCGCAGCGTAGCGGGGATGCTCGCGCAGCGGCGCAAAGCATAGGCCGCGCTGCTCCAGCCCGGTCATCAGGGGCTCCAACACCGCCGGGGCCCAGGGGTCTTGGCGCTGCCAGATGCCCAGGTGGGCGATCAGGATGTCGCCGGGGCGGATGTCGCGCAGCGCCTTCTCCAGCAGCTGCGCGTTGGGGAAGCTCTGGCTGGGCAATTCGTCGCCCAGAAAGCCCGCGCGGCTCCAGCCCACATGCGTGAAGCCGCAGGCCTTGGCCGCGCTCAGCAGCGCGGGCGAGGTGCGGCCGGCCGGCGCCCGGAAGATGGGGGACAGGGCTTGCCCGGTGATGGCCTTGAAGCGATCACCGACCTTGGTCAGCTCCGCGCAGTACTGCTCGGCGCTGAGCTCCTTCACCACCGGCTTTTGCACGCCGGCCTGGGCCCTCACCTTGAAGCGCGTGACCTTGCCCTCGGCATCGGGCAGGTCTTCCATGAAGATGTCGTGGTCCCAGGTGTGGGAGCCGAAGTCGTGGCCCTCGGCCACGCGCTCACGCCACCAGGGCGCCCAGGTCTCGTCCAGCGTGGTGCCGCCGGTCAGCGTGGGCTCGCTGGCGATGAAGAAGGTCGCACGGGCGTTATGACGCTTGAGCGTTTCCGCGATCAGCGGCGCCACGCCCATGTGGCCGGTGTCGAAGGTCAGGTAGACCGGCTTGTTGCAGGCGGGCTGCGCGGTCGCCACCGCAGCAGTCAAGGCCAACAACGAGAACAGGTACTTGCGGGCCGAGCGTCGGGCCGCTCCCAAGCCGGCCCGCGTCGGGCGATGTGCTTGCGGCTCGATGCCGCAAGCGTCGCCGTCCCCGCGGGGGACCGACCGGGCACGCCCGCGTTCAGCGCGGCGTGACTGGGCGAGGGGTGTCATAGGCGCGGCTGGTGCTCCAGCGTCCAGATGCCGTGCGGCGACTTGCCCACCTTGACCTGGCGCACCACCTTGCGGGTGCTCATGTCCACCTCGGTGACCTTGCCCGCCCAGCGCGACACGAACACCAGCGAGCGGCCGTCCGGCAGCACCTCCATGTCGTCCGGGCCGGCCGGACCGGGGTATTGGTCGACGACGGTGAAGCTGGTGTAGTCGATCTTGCTGATGGTGTTGGCCGCCCGGTTGCTGACCAGCACATGGCGCTTGTCGCCCAGCGCGCGGAAGGAGTGGGCGCCGTCGCCGGTGGCGAGGCGCTTGACCAGCTGCGGCGCCTTGCCCGACACGTCCCAGACCTCCACGAAGCGGTCGCCGGTCAGCGCCACCAGCAGGTAGCGGTCGTCCGGCGTCAGGAAGATGTCGGCCGGCAGATGGCCCACCGGCTGCTTCCAGCGCACGGTCTGCGTGGCCAGGTCTATGGCCAGCAGCTCGCTGCTGTCCTGCAGGCTGGCGTAGACCACGGTGCTCTTGCTGTCGATGTTCAGGTGGCTGGGCGTCTTGGGCGCCGGCAGGCGCTTGACCAGCTGCAGCGGCTCCTTGGCGTCCGAGCCCTGCCAGCGGTAGAGGCTCACGTAATCCAGCCGGTTGGAGGCGGTGACGAACCACTTCATGTCCGGCGAGAAGCGCAGGTGGTAGGGGTCCGGCACGTCGCGCAGCACGCGCTGGATGGCGGCCGTGCGCGGGTCGAAGAAGGTCAGCGAATCGCCCAGCGCGTTCGCGACGATCAGCGACTTGTTGTCCGGCGTCAGGTAGAGGTGGTGAGGCTCCTTGCCGGTGGGAATGCGCTTGAGCTGCTTGAAGCTCACCGGGTCGACGATGGAGACATCGGCATCCAGCGAATTGAGCACGAAGAGCGGCGGCTTGACCGCCTGCGCCTGGGCGCCCAGCGCCACCCCCACACCCGCGGCCCACAGCACCGCCCACTTGCGCAACATCCAGCGTCTCCAACGAAAAGGGCGGCACCTTGCCGCCCCATCATTCAGAGTTTACCCAGGGGGGCTGTCGCGCCCCTGACCTGGGTCAAGCCGCGCCACGGCGCTCAGTCCTCGTCGCCGCCAATCAGGCCGCCCAGCAGGCCGCCGGCTGCGAAGCCGCCCAGCATGGAGCCTTCCTCGCGGCCGCCACCGCCGGTCTGCGGTGCCGCCGCGAAGATGCGCGACGCCAGGCGCGAGAACGGCAGGCTCTGCAGCCAGACCTCGCCCGGGCCGGTCAGCTTGGCCAGGAACAGGCCCTCGCCGCCGAACAGCGCGGTCTTGATCTTGCCCACGTACTGGATCTCGAAGTTCACGCCCGGCGTGTAGGCCACCACGCAGCCGGTGTCCACCAGCAGGGTCTGGCCGGGCTGCAGCGTGCGGCGCACCACGGTGCCGCCGGCATGGACGAAGGCCAGTCCATCGCCTTCGAGCTTCTGCATGATGAAGCCCTCACCGCCAAAGAAGCCGGTGGACAGCTTCTGCTGGATCGCGATGCCGAGCGACACGCCGCGCGCCGCGCACAGGAAGGCGTCCTTCTGGCAAATCAGCGTGCCGCCCAGCTTGGACAGGTCCATGGGCAGGATCTTGCCGGGGTAAGGCGCGGCGAAGGCCACGCGCAGCTTGCCCGCGCCCTGGTTGGTGTAGATGGTGGTGAATAGCGATTCGCCGGTGATCAGCCGCTTGCCAGCGCCCAGCAGCTTGCCGAAGAAGCCGCCCTGGTTGGCCGAGCCATCGCCGAACACCGTGTCCATGCTGATGCCGGCGTCCATGAACATCATGGAGCCCGCCTCGCCGATGGCCGCCTCGCCCGGGTCGAGCTCGACCTCGACGAACTGCATCTCGGCGCCCTTGATCTCGTAGTCCACCACGTCCATCGCCATGACTGTCACCCTCCAGATTCGAAACGGCGCGGATCATAGCGAGCACGCCGCTCGGTCTTGGCGACAACGGCGACGCACGCGAAGCAGGCGCTGCTGCAGGGCGGCTGGCTGCTGCGCAAACGCTGAGCTACCGGGGCTGGTCGCGCCAGGCCATCGTCACGGCCTGGCTGCGTCCCTGGGCCCCCAGCTTGACGAGCACGGTCGACACGTGGCGCTCCACCGTGCGGCGTCCGAGCCCCAGCCGACTGGCGATGTCCGCGTTGCCCAGCCCCTGCGCCAGCAACGCCAGCACCTCGTGCTCATGCGGCGTGAGCTCGCGCGGCCCGGGCATGGCGCCGGCGTCGCCGACCTCGGCCCACCGCAGCCCCAGCCGCTGGGCCAGCGCCTGGCCGGCCTGCAGCGCCGGCCGCACACCGAGCGGCGTCAACAGGCGCCGGGCATCGTCCAGCGCCGTCTGCGGCTCATCCCCCTGGATCGCCTGCTGCAGCCGTGCCATCGCCGCCTCATAGGGCAGCCCCAGCGCCAGCCACTGCTGCGCTGCCGCCGCCGCCTGCCCCTGCAGCTCCAGCAACCACGGCGTGGCAACACGCTCGTTGGCCAGGTCCGCCGGCTCGCCCAGCCTCACGCGCCAGACAGCCAGCGCGCCCGCGCTCCACGGGTTGGTGTCCAGGCCGACGCCGAGCGGCTGTGTCGCCTCCCTGGTCAGCCATGACCTGGCCGCCGCGACATCACCCGTCAGCCAGGCTGCCTCCGCCCGTGCGAGCAGCAGCGGCAGGATGCGATGCCGTTGCTGGGACGCCAGCGCGATCGTCAGCGCCTCGTCCGCCATCGCCTCGGCCTCGGGCCGCCCACGCCGCAGACCCACCAGCACCCGCACGCTCAAGGCCGGCAGCGTCATCACCGTGCTCAGGCGCGGCAGGGCCAGCACCTCCGCCGCCAGCGCCAGCGCCTCGTCCAGCCGGCCCTGCTTCAGCCGCAGCTGGGCCTGCAGGCCCAGCAGATAGGCAGTCCACACGTCCAGGTCGAAACGGCGCACGTAGGCCACCCCGTCGGTGAGCCAGCGCTGCGCGCGATCGAAGGCCTTGAACACCACCGCGTGCTCGGCACCATTGCAGTAGGCACGGGCCACCTGCTCATGGAACCCGGCCTGCAAGGCCAGCTGCAGGCTGCGCTCCAGCTGAGCCTCGCCCTCGTTGCTGCCCGCGAACAGCTGCGCGCTCCCGACCGTGTTCAGGGCATGGCTGAGCACCTCGCGCTGCCCCAGTCGGGTGGCCAGCGCGATGGCCCGCTCGCCCCACAAGCGCGCCGGCTCGAAGCGATCCTGCAGCAGGTGCAGCTGTGCCCGGTTGGCGTAGGCCCAGGCCAGCTCCTCGCCCGGCGGGCGCTGCTGCAGCAGTTCCACCGCCTGGGCCGCATGCTGCTCCGCCAGGGCCGCCTCGCCCTGCAGCCAATGCAGCCGCGACAGGCAGCGCAGATTCATGGCCACCTTGTCGATGCGACCGGCGCGCTGCCACAAAACCAGCGCCCGATGGCGTGCGGCGATGACCTCCGCCGCCTGCCCTGGCTCCCGACCCGCCGCCTCCGCCCAAGACTCCTGCAATTGGGCCTGCAGCGCCGGTGCCGCCGTACCGGCCACCAGCAGCGCGGCACCGAGCAGCACGGCCGCCTGCCCATGCGCGCCCACGGCCGAGGCCTGCGCCGCTGCGCGTGGCGCGAGATCCAGCAGCCGCTCGGCATCCCCGGCCTCGGCCGCGTGGTGGGCCAGGCGGGCGAGCGCCCCCACGCCGGCCCCGCGTTGCGCTGAACGCAGACCGGCGTCCAGCCATGCGGCATGGTGCAGGCGTTGCTGCCCCGGACTCAGCCGCGTCAGCAGCGCCTGACGCACCAGCTCATGCCTGAACGCCCAACGATCACCCCGGCACTGCAAGGCCCTGGCCGCCTCGCAGGCCCGCAGCAAGGGCTCGGCACCCGGCCATAACGCTTCGATCTGCGCCTGGCTGACGGCGCCGGGCACGACGCACAGGGTTTCGAGCAGCTCGCGGCCTTCGGCCGTCAGCCCGCCCAGCCGCAGCCAGGCCGCGGCATCCGATGTGGCCGGCATCGCGGCCCGGGCCTCAGGCTCCGGGCAGGCCAGCAGCTCCGCCGTGAAGAAGGGCTGTCCGCCCGTCAGCTCGAAAACGCCGGCCGCAGACCACCCCGCCGCGCCGCACAAGGCCGCCACGGCCTGTGCCGACAGGCGCCGCAGCGCGACACGGTCACAGACCTCCGCCGGCAGTTCACCCAGCAGGCGGGCGAGGGCATGGTCGGCAGCCAGCGCATCGTCACGGCAGCTCAGCACCAGCAGCACCGGCAGCCGCGCGATGCGGCGGGCCAGATGACGCAGCAGGTCCAGCGTGGCGTCGTCAGCCCAGTGCAGGTCTTCAACGATCAGCAGCGTCGGCTGGTGCGGCATGGCCAGCGCTTCGAGCAGGGCCGCGGCCACATCGGCCACCCCGGCCTGGCGCTCCAGCAACGACTGCACACGCGCAAGGCCCGGGGCAGCCGCCACCATCTCCTGCAATGGCCCGAGCGGCTCCGGTGCGAGCCCATCCTCGCAACGTCCTTGCAGCACCCGCAGGCGCCCACCCTGCTCAGCCGCCAGCAGCGCCGAGATCAGCCGGGTCTTGCCAATGCCAGCCTCGCCACTCAGCAGCAGCACGCTGCCGCGGCCGGCTCTAGCCCTCGCCAGGGCCTCAGCCGCCTGCTCCAGTACCTCGGCCCGTTCAAGAAGCACCATGACCGCCCCCTTGACGCAAGGGCGCCGGGCCACAGGCAACGGGCGCTGCCGGGCCACGGCGTCGAGCTGGCGGATTCTGCCGCGTGAGAGCGGCGCGCGCATCCCCTTTGAAGAGGCGTTAGCCGTGCCCGGCGCAGAGAGACCTCAGCCGTGGCGGCCGCACGGCCGGACCGGGCGCGCTGTCACAGCACGCCCGGTCGGCAACTCAGCCCATGTGCAGGCCGCCGTTGCAGGAGAAGTCGGCGCCGGTCGTGAAACCGCTGTCCTCGCTGGCCAGCCAGGCCACGATGGAGCCGATCTCGTCCGGCGTGCCCAGGCGGCGCACGGGGATCTGCGCGACGATCTTGTCCAGCACTTCGGGCTTGATGGCCTTGACCATGTCCGTGCCGATGTAGCCCGGGCTCACCGTATTGACGGTCACGCCCTTCGCGGCCAGCTCCTGGGCCAGCGCCATCGTGAAGCCGTGCATGCCGGCCTTGGCGGCGGAGTAGTTGGTCTGGCCCGCCTGGCCCTTCTCGCCGTTCACCGAGCTGATCTGGATGATGCGGCCCCAGCCCTTGTCCACCATGCCCGGCACGACCTGCTTGGTCACGTTGAACATGGAGTTCAGGTTGGTGTCGATGACCGCGCGCCAGTCGTCCGGCGTCATCTTCAGGAACATCCGGTCACGCGTGATGCCGGCGTTGTTCACCAGCACGTCGATCGCGCCGTGCTCGCTGATGGCACGGTCGAAGGCCTGCACGGTGGACTCCCAGTCGGCCACGTTGCCGACCGAGGCATGGAAGGAGAAGCCCAGCGCCTTCTGCTCGTCCAGCCACTTCTGATAGTCGCGGCTGGGGCCGCATCCGGCGATGACCTTGAAGCCGCCCTGGGCGAGCTTGTGGCAGATCGCGGTGCCGATGCCGCCCATTCCCCCGGTCACGTAGGCAATCTTCTGGCTCATGGATGTCTCCTGGTCTTGGCTAGTCTTCTGGATCAACGCTCAACGGTCAGGGCCACGCCCATGCCGCCGCCTATGCACAGCGAGGCGATGCCCTTCCTGGCATCGCGGCGGATCATCTCGTGCAGCAGCGTCACCAGTATGCGGCAGCCGCTGGCCCCGATGGGGTGCCCGAGCGCGATGGCACCGCCGTTCACATTCACCTTGGACAGGTCCCAGCCCATCTCGTTGTGCACCGCACAAGCCTGGGCGGCGAAGGCCTCGTTGATCTCCAGCAGGTCCAGATCGGCCGGCTTCCAGCCCGCGCGCTCCAGTGCCTTCTTCGCCGCCGGCACCGGGCCCATGCCCATGTAGGCCGGGTCGAGCCCGGCGCTGGCATAGGACGCGATGCGCGCCAGCGGCTTCAGCCCCAGCGCGGCGGCCTTGGCGGCCGACATCACCACCACGCCGGCCGCGCCATCGTTCAGGCCGGAGGCATTGCCGGCGGTCACGCTGCCGGCCTTGTCGAACGCCGGTTTCAGGCCGGCCAGGGCATCGGCGGTGGACCTGCGGTTGATGAACTCGTCGGCCTCGAACACCACCGGATCACCCTTCTTCTGCGGGATGGTGACCGGCACGATCTCGTCCTTGAAGCGCCCGGCATCCTGCGCCGCCGCGGCCTTCTGCTGGCTGCCGAAGGCCAGCGCATCCTGCTGCTCGCGGGTGATGCCGTACTTCTTGGCGACGTTCTCGGCCGTGATGCCCATGTGGTACTGGTTGTACACGTCCCACAGGCCGTCGACGATCATGGAGTCGACCATCTTCCAGTCACCCATGCGCTGGCCCTCGCGCGAGCCGTGCAGCACATGGGGCGACAGGCTCATGCTCTCCTGCCCGCCGGCGATGACGATCTCGCTGTCGCCGTCGCGGATGGCCTGGGCGGCCAGCATCACGGCCTTCAGCCCGGAGCCGCAGACCTTGTTGATGGTCATCGCCGGCACAGCCACCGGCAGGCCGGCCTTGACGAGCGCCTGGCGCGCCGGGTTCTGGCCGGCACCGGCCTGCAACACCTGGCCCAGGATGACCTCCCCGACCTGGTCGCCCGCCAGGCCCGCGCGTTGCAGCAACGCCTTCAGCACGGTGGCGCCGAGCTCGGGCGCGGGTGTCTTGGCGAGCGTGCCGCCGAACTTGCCGATGGCCGTTCGGGCGGCCGCGACGATGACGATGTCTTGCTGACTCATGGGACCTCCTTAGGCTTTCGCCTTCACCTTCACATAGCGGCCGGGCGCGGGCTCGATCGCCTTGAACTTGCGGCTGCCGGGCGCCTTGGGCGCGGCCTTGCGCGCGCCGGCATGGCGGCCCAGCCAGGCTGACCAGTCCGGCCACCAGCTGCCCACATGCTCCTGGGCCGATGCGAGCCAGGCCTCCGGCTCGGCGGGCAGCGCAGTGCCCTGCCCTATCCAGTGGCTGCGCTTGGGCGGCTTGCCTGGCTTGGGCGGCGGGTTGATGACACCCGCGATATGCCCCGACGCGCCCAGCACGAAACGCTTGCGCCCCTTCAGCAGCTGGGTCGACCGGTAGGCCGCCTGCCAGGGGACGATGTGGTCCTCGCGCGAGCCGTAGATGTAGACCGGCGCCTCGATGAGGCCCAGATCCAGCTTCTCGCCGCAGACCGTCAGGCGGCCGGGCACGCGCAGCTCGTTCTGCAGATAGGTGTGGCGCAGATACCAGCAGTACATCGGGCCGGGCAGGTTGGTGGAGTCGCCGTTCCAGTACAGCAGGTCGAAGGCCGGCGGGGCCTCGCCCTTGAGGTAGTTGCCCACCACGTAGTTCCAGACCAGGTCGTTGGGCCGCAGGAAGCTGAAGGTGGTGGCCAGCTCCTGGCCGTGCAGCAGCTGCGGGCCCTGCGGTGCCTGGGGCCCCAGCGTGGCCTCGCGCAGCCGCACGCTGGCCTCGTCGACGAACACGTCCAGCACGCCGTTGTCGCTGAAGTCCAGCAGCGTGGTCAGCAGCGTCAGGCTGGCCACGGCCTGCTCCCCGCGGGCTGCCAGCACGGCCAGCCCGGTAGCCAGCAGCGTGCCGCCCACGCAGAAGCCCAGCGCGTTGATCTGGGCCTGCCCGCTGATCTGCTGCGCCACGCGTATCGCCTGGATGACGCCCTGCTCGACGTAGTCGTCCCAGCCCAGATGGCGCACGGATTCGTCCGGGTTGCGCCAGCTGACCACGAAGGTACGGTGCCCCTGGCTGACCGAGTAGCGGATCAGCGAGTTGTCGGGCTGCAGGTCGAGGATGTAGTACTTGTTGATGCAGGGCGGCACCAGCAGCAGCGGCCGCTCGTGCACCTGCGGCGTCAGCGGCGTGTATTCGAGCAGCTGGAACAGCTCGTTCTCGAACACCACGTGGCCGGCGGTGGTCGCCACGTTGCGGCCCACCTCGAAGGCGGCTTCGTCGGTCTGCGACACATGGCCGCGCTGCACATCGCCGGCCAGCAGCTGCAGGCCGCGCGCCAGCGTCTCGCCCTGGCTGTCCAGTGCCAGCTTCAGCGCCTCGGGGTTGGTGGCCAGGAAGTTGCTCGGCGACATTGCATCGACGAACTGCTGGACCGCGAAGCGGATGCGCGCCTTGGTCTTGGCATCGGCATCCACCTGCTCGGCCATGCGGCCCAGCGTGCGGCCGTTCAGCAGATAGAGCTGGCTCAGGAAATGGCTGACCGGATTGGCACTCCATTCGGGCGCGGCGAAGCGTCGGTCGCCCGACGACGCAGGCGCCTGCTGGCCCAGCGCCGTGTTCCACAGCGCACTGGCCTGCTGGAGGTAATCCGACTGCAGCTCGGCGAGCGCCTGCGGTGCGATCTGCGGCAGTGGTCCCAGGGTGTCCATCCAGGCACCCAGGGGTGGCGGCGCCGTTGGGGCGCTCTGAGCCGGCGGGGTCTTGCTGCGGGTAGCCAAGCCTTGTCTCCTTCGCGACTATGCAGTGCCAAGCTTGCCACAGGCCGCGTGACTTCCGTTGTAATGACAAGCACTGACGCGCGCATGACATGACACCACGTCCGGCGCCATCGGGAACTGACGCGGATCAAACTCGAAGGAAGACCTCCCCCATGTATCTCGTGGCCATCGCCTGGGCCTACGTCGCCGTGATGATGGCGGCTGCCGAAGCCCTTAGCCCGCAGGGCACGCTGCTTGGCGCCGCGATCACGCTGCTGCTCTATGGCGTGCTGCCGCTGGGACTGCTGCTCTACATCCTGGGCACGCCGGGGCGCCGCCGTCGTGCTGCACTGGCCGAGGCCTCGGCCTCGCCGGACGCCCCGCCCTCAGCGGCCGGCCAGGGCGATGCAGGCGGCCATGCGGCCCCGGGGCCGGCCGGCGGCCTCGCCGCGGAACGAAAAGAAGCGTGAGTCCTCGCTGAGCGTGCACCAGCCACCGCCACTGACGGTGCCCACGCCCGACGCCAGCAGACGTTCCCGCGCCAGGCCGGCCAGATCAGCCCGCCAGCGCGGCTCGGGATTGGGCCGGAACGCAAACAGCGGCTGATCCCGTTCCAGGGGCTCGCGTCCCAGGGCCTGCACCACCTCGGGGCCGACCTCGAAGGCTGCTGCGCCGATGCTGGCCCCCAGCCAGGCCCGCACCTCGCCCGGGGCACAACCGGCGGCCTCGCACAGCGCGGCCACGGTGTTCTCCAGCACCCCGCCGGCCAGACCGCGCCAGCCCGCGTGGGCGCCGGCCACGCCACCCGGCGCCGCGAACAGCACCGGCAGGCAGTCCGCCACCAGCACCGCGACAGCGAGCTCCGGGTCGGTGCTCACGGCGGCATCGGCCCGCGGCGCGTTGTCGTCATGCCAGTCTGGCTGCAGCCGCACGACGTCGCTGCCATGGACCTGATCCAGGAAGATGGGGCGCGCGCCCAGCAAGCCGGCCAGCGCCGCCCGATGGACCCGCACCTCGGCCAGGTCGCCAGCGGTGCGCCCGAGGTTGAAGCCGCGCGTGGTCATGAAGGCCTGCACGCCCTCGCCCAGCGCGCCCGCCTCGGGGCGCAGCCAGTCGGCCGCATCGGCCGCCAGGAACTCAGGCCGCATCGGGGCAGACGCTCGGGTGGGTCTGCGCAAAGGCCGGCAGCGCCAGGCAGGCCTGGTTCACCCGCATCACGGTGGGGAAGTCGTCCAGCGGGCATTCCAGGCGCTGGGCGTTGTAGACCTGCGGCACCAGCAGGCAATCGGCCAGACCGGGCTGGTCGCCGAAGCAGTAGCGCCCGGCGCTGACCGCCAGCTGGCGTTCGACGACGGCCAGGCCGGTGGCGATCCAGTGCCGGTACCAGCGGTCCACTGTGTCCTGTTCCTGACCCAGATCGTTCTTCAGGTAGCGCAGCACCCGCAGGTTGTTCAGCGGGTGGAGGTCGCAGGCGATGTCCTGGGCCAGCGCCCGCACCCGGGCCCGCGCCAGCGGGTCGGCCGGCAGCAGCGGCGGCTGGGGATGCGCTTCGTCCAGGTATTCGATGATGGCCATCGACTGAGCCAGCCAGGTGCCGTCGTCCAGCTCCAGCGCCGGCACCAGGTGCGAGGCCTGCTGGCCGGCGAAGGGCGGTGCGAACTGCTCGTTGCGGCCCAGGTGGATGGCCGCGTAGTCGTAGTCCAGCCCCTTGAGCGCCAGCGCGATACGCACCCGCCATGAGGCAGATGACCGGTAGTAGTTGTGCAGCTTCATGGCGAGCATGTTGCCATCACTACACTCGGCCCCATGTGGATGAGCCGTCGCTACAAGCACTGCTCCGAATGCGGAGCCCCCGTGGTCTATCAGGTCCCGGCCGATGACAACCGAGAACGCGCGGTCTGTCCGGCCTGCGGCAGCATCCATTACCAGAACCCGCTGAACGTGGTCGGCACGCTGCCGGTGTGGGAGGAGGACGGCCGGGTACTGCTGTGCCGCCGTGCCATCGAGCCCCGCCACGGCCTGTGGACGCTGCCGGCCGGCTTCATGGAGCTGGGCGAGACCGCCGCCGAGGGCGCGCTGCGCGAGACGCAGGAGGAGGCCGGCGCCGACGTGGAGATGCTGCCGCTGTACTGCCTGCTCAACGTGGTGCGGGTCGGGCAGGTGCATCTGTTCTATCGGGCGCGGCTGCGTTCCACCCGCTTCGATCCCGGCCCTGAATCCCTGGAAGCCCGGCTCTTTCACGAGCATGAAATCCCCTGGGACGACATCGCCTTCAAGACCACGCGGGAAACGCTGCAGCACTTCTTTGCCGATCGCCGGGCCGGTCAAGGCTACGCCCTGCATTCGGTCGATATCGCCTGATGTCCCCGGCCTCGCGTCCGGGCTTGACCCGCCGGGCCTGTGCCCTGGGCGGCCTGGGCGCTTTGGGTACGGCCGGCCTGGGCGCGGCGGCCACCGGCGCGGCAGCGGGCGCCCGCCCGCTGCGTGCGGTCGGCACCCAGTTTGCGCGGCTCTACGAAGGCGCCGAAGGCCGGCCGCCGCAGGGCCTGGCCGTGGACCTGCTGCACCAGCTTTTCGGCGCCGGGGTGCAATGCGAACGGATGCCCTGGGCCCGCGCACTGCTGCTGGTCGAGGTGGGTGAGGCGGACATCCTGGTCGGCCCCTACCTCACCGTCGACCGCGAGACCCGGCTGCGCTTCAGCGCCCGTTCGTTCTACTCCGATCCCATGGTCTGGTACGCCCGCAACGGCGAGACCTCGCGCTGGCGTGGCGACTACGAAGACCTGCGCCGGGCCCGCGTCGCCGCCGTGCGGGGCTGGGCCTACGGCAGCCGTTTCGACCGCATGAAATGGCTGACGGACGACATCTCCTGGGTCACCTCGGTCGAGGCCGGCCTGCAGATGCTGGCACGTGGCCGCGTGGACCTGTTCGCGGGCAACGAACGCAACTGCCGCCCCGTGCTGGAGCGCCTGGGACTGGCCGGTGCGATCGCACGCTGCCAGCCGCCGCTGGACGTGCTGCACGGCCACATGGCGTTCTCGCGCAGCCCCACCGGCGAGGCGCTGGCCCAGCGCTACGACCAGGCCTTCGAGGCCTGGAGCCGCCGCCCCGGCGCGGCCGAGCTCT
The DNA here is from genome assembly GCA_003241055.1 of Roseateles depolymerans. Classification (GTDB taxonomy): domain Bacteria; phylum Pseudomonadota; class Gammaproteobacteria; order Burkholderiales; family Burkholderiaceae_C; genus Pelomonas; species Pelomonas depolymerans_A. The sequence continues at coordinate 227,391 of QFOD01000003.1, read as the reverse complement.
ACCGCCGCTGGGGCGTGGACAAGCCGCCCGGCCTGCGCTGAGCGCCGCTGGTGGCGCTCAACGCCCGCCGCCCAGCACGCGCGCCGGCAGCATCACCAGCGCGCGCAGCAGCGCGAACACGCCCTCCACCGCGATGCCCATCAGTCTGAAGGGCAGCGTGATCAGCCACACCAGCGGCCACATCAGCAGCGCCAGCAGCGCGAGCGGCCAGCACAGCACGAACAGCAGGCACCACAGCAGAAATCCCAGCATCGCGCTCTCCCCGTTCAGCGGGCCGTGCCCTTGAGGTGTTGATCCAGGAACTCCAGCATGCGCCGGTTGGCCTCGATTTGGTTCTTCTTCTTGGAGAAGCCGTGGCCCTCGTCGTCGAACACGACATAGTCCACCGGTACGCCGTTCTTCTTCACCGCAGCAACGATGTCGTCGCTCTCGGCCTTGATGACGCGCGGGTCGTTGGCGCCCTGCACCACCATCAGCGGCTTGCGGATCTCACCCGCATGGAACAGCGGTGACGTGGCCATCAGGCGCTCGCGATCCTTCACCGGGTCGCCGATCTCCTGGTAGAGCGCCTGGCGCTGCGCCTCCCAGTAGGGCGGGATGGACTCCAGCGTGCGTATCCAGTTGCTGACGCCGAAGATGTCCACGCCGGCCTTGAAGGCCTCGGGACGGAAGGCCATGGCCGCCAGCACCATGTAGCCGCCGTAGCTGCCGCCCAGGATGCCTACGCGCTCCGGGTCCACGAGGCCGGTGCCGGCCAGATAGGTCTTGGCCTCGATGCAGTCCCACAGTGGCTCGCGGCCGTGCTTGCCGTCATCGGCGGTGAAGAAGCTCTTGCCGTAGCCCGAGCTGCCGCGGTTGTTGATGCCCAGCACCGCATAGCCGTGGTTGGCCAGGTACTGCATGCCGGCCGAGTAGCCGCGCATGGTCTGGCCGCCGGGGCCGCCATGCACCCACACGACCGCCGGCACCTTGTGCGTGGGCGACGCGTCCCTGGGCATCAGCAGCACCGAGGGGATCTCCAGCCCGTCGAAGGACTTGAAGCGCACGATGCGCGCCTCCACCAGCTCGGCCGGATCGATGTCCTTGGACAGGCTCTGCGTCAGCTGGCGCGGCGCGGCGGCCGAGCCCACGTCGGCCACGAAGAGATTGCTGGGCGAGCGGTCGCCGTTCACGTAGAAGGCCATGCGCTTGCCGCTGGCCGAGAAGCGCACGCCGCGCACCTCGCCGCCCGGCAGCCTGGGCAGCGGCACGGCCTGGCCGTCGCGGTAGAGGCGCAGCGCGATGCTGGCGTCCTGGTTCACGCCGGTCACGCGGTAGCGTCCGTCCTTGGAGTACTCGCTGTAGGCGATGTCCCAGTCCGCGCGCTCGACCTCGCGGGTCTGGCCGCTGGCGATGTCGTAGGCCACCAGGCGGGTGAACTCGCCGCCGTCATTGGTGGTCATCAGGAGGCTGCGGCTGTCGGGCGAGAAGTCCTCGGCCGAGTAGCTGGCCACGCCCTGGTGCGGCGTCAGGTGCCTGACCTCACCGCTGTGCAGGTCGGTCAGATAGACGTCGGAGTCTGCCGTGGTGTTGCGCTTGGCCATGGCCAGCCAGCGGCCGTCGCGGCTGATCTCCAGGCTCTGCCAGCCCTTCTCGTTCTTGTAGACCAGCGTGCGGGCGTAGGTCTTGGCATCGTAACGATACAGGTCAAAGAAGCGGGCGTCGCGCTCGTTGGTGGCAACGTGGAAGGCCGTGCCATCCGGCGTCCAGCCCACGAACATGGCCTTGAGCTTGTGCTCGGGCTTGTCGCCAGGGGTCAGGTCGCGCTCGCGGCCGTCCAGCTCGCGCACATAGAGGTGGTTGAGCTCGTTGCCGCCCTGGTCACGGGTGTAGAGGAAGCGGTCGTCCTGCGGGAAGAAGCTGACCGAATAGCAGCTGTCGGTCTTGGAGTCGGTCAGCTGCACCGGCTTGCCGCCGCTCACCGCCACCGCGTAGACATTGAAGATGCCGCTCGCGTTGCTGTGGAACAGCAGGCGGCTCTCGTCGGCCGAGAAGCTCGCGCCGCCCACCGAGGTGGTCGCCATGAACTGCTCGATGGTGTAGCGCTTGGCGGCCTTGGCCGGCGCTGCGACGGCGGCAGGTGCCGGCGCGGCGGCCAGCAAGGCAGGCGACGTGCCCAGCAGGGCCAGCGCGGCCACCAGCGGCAGCAGGGGTCGGTTCATGGAGGCTCCTTTCTCGTTGAAGTGGAGCGACTCTAGCCAGCGCCGCCGCCCGGCTCATGCCCCGGCGTGATGAAGCGTCGATTCGGCGGGACAGTCCGCAGCCCGGGCGGACCGGCGTCAGACCCGCTGGCGCCCGGCCACGTAGCAGGCCGCCAGATTGCGCTCATCGGACAGCGTCATCCACGCGAACACGCGCTCGTGCAGCTCCTTGACCACCGCGTCGCGCGCCTGGGCCACCGGGCCACGGGCCCAGTCCCATACGCACAGGTCGGCCACCTGGCCCGCCGACAGGCCGCCGATCTCGTCCTCCAGCCGCAGCGCTTGGGCCGCCGCGCGGGTGGCGCCGTGCAGCGCCGTCCAGGCGGTCAGGCGCTGGCCGCGCAGCGCCTGCACCTTGTAGGCGTCCAGCATGTTGCGCGGCAGGCTCAGCGTGGTGCCGCCGCCCACATCGCTGGCCAGGCTGACGTTGAAGGCCGCATCGGGCCAGTCGAACAGGCCGCTGCCCAGGAACAGGTTGCTGGACGGGCAGTGCGCGATCTGCGCGCCCCGCTCGACCAGCAGGCGCTTGTCGGCCGGGTCCAGCCAGATGCCGTGGGCCAGCACCGCGCGCTCGTGCAGCAGGCCGGCCTGCTCGTACACGTCCAGGTAGCTGCGCGCCTCGGGAAAGAGCTCGGCCACCCAGGCCACCTCGGCACGGTTCTCGGCCACATGGGTCTGCATGTAGAGGCTGGCGTCCGCGCGGCACAGGCCGCCGGCCATGGCCAGCTGCGCGGGCGTGCTGGTGGGCGCAAAGCGCACGGTCACCGCATAGGCCAGGCGCTCGCGGCCGTGGAAGCGGCCGATGAGATCCACGCAGTCGCGCTCGGCCTGGGCCACGTCGTCGCGCAGGCCGTCGGGCGCGTGGCGGTCCATCAGCACCTTGCCGGTGATGAGGCGCATGCCGCGCGCGGCGGCGGCCTCGAACAGCGCCTCGGCCGACACCTTGTGCACGGTCGGGAAGACCACGGCCGAGGTGGTGCCGCTGGCCAGCAGCGCGTCCAGGAAGGTTTCGGCGCCGGCGCGGCTGCGCGCCGGGTCGGCGAAGGCGCACTCGGCCGGGAAGGTGTAGCGCTTGAGCCAGTCCAGCAGCTCGGTGCCGTAGGAGCCGATCACGTCCAGCTGCGGGCAGTGCACATGGGTGTCGATGAAGCCCGGCAGCACCAGCTGGCCGGCATGATCCTTGCGCACCCAGGACTCGTCCGGCGCCTCGGCCTGGCGGCCCACGATGCGGCCATGCTCGATCAGCAGCCAGTGGTCGCGGTCGAAGCGCACCGCAGGAGATTCCACATCGCCCCAGCCCGGTGCGGCGGTGAAGTCCAGCAGGTCGCCCCGCAAGGCCCAGCGCGCCGGCGCGGAATTTTCCTGGTTAGTAAAACTCATGTGGCAATTCTCAGGCTTGGGCCCACAATCTTCGCCAGCATGAATACCCGACCCCTGCGTTTTTTCCACCGTGGCGAGATCGTCACGGTCGAGGGCCTGCCGCCCACCACCACGGTGCTGCAATACCTGCGTGAGCACGCGGCCTGCACCGGCACCAAGGAAGGCTGCGCCGAGGGCGACTGCGGCGCCTGCACCGTCATCCAGGCCGAGCTGGACGAGGCCGGCGAGCTGCAGCTGAAGAACGTCAACGCCTGCACCCAATTCCTGCCCACGCTGGACGGCCGCGCGCTGCTGACCGTGGAAGACCTGGGAGGCCCCACCCGGCTGAACCCGCCGCAGCAGGCGCTGGTGGACTGCCACGGCTCGCAGTGCGGCTTCTGCACCCCCGGCTTCGTGATGACGCTGACCGCGCTGTACGAGCGCCACCAGCAGGCCAGCACCCGCCCCACCCGGTCGCAGATCGCCGACGATCTGGCCGGCAACCTGTGCCGCTGCACCGGCTACCGACCCATCCTGGACGCCGGCGAACGCATGTTCGACGCGCCCGCTCAAGGCCTGGACCGCGCGCCCATCGCCGCCGCGCTGCGCCAGCTGCAACAGGACGGGCCGCTGCACTACGTTGTTGGTGAAGCCCGGCTGGATGCGCCGCAAAGCCTGGCCGACCTGGCCGCACTGCGCGAAGCCCATCCTGGTGCAACGCTGCTGGCCGGCTCCACCGACGTGGGCCTGTGGGTGAACAAGCAGTTCCGCCCACTGCCCCACCTGATCTACACCGGCCGCGTGGCCGAGCTGCGCGCGATCCGCCCGCTGGAGCACGAGGGCCGGCCCGCCTTGTGGATAGGCGCGGCCGCCACGCTGGAAGATGCCTGGGCCGCGCTCAGCGACGCCGTGCCGGCGCTGCACACGCTGTGGAAGCGCTTCGCATCGCCGCCGGTGCGCCATGCCGGCACGCTGGGCGGCAATATCGCGAACGGCTCGCCGATCGGCGACGGCGCACCGGCGCTGATCGCGCTGGGCGCCGACGTGATCCTGCGCCAGGGCACGCAACAGCGCCGCCTGCCGCTGCAGGATTTCTACCTCGACTACATGAAGAAGGACCTGCGGCCCGGCGAGTTCGTCGAGGCGCTGCAGGTGCCGCTGCCCGACGCGAGCTGGCATGTCAGCGCGCACAAGATCGCCAAGCGCCATGACAGCGATATCTCGGCCGTCTGCGCGGTGCTGGCGCTGCAGCTGGAGGATGGCGCCGTGCGCGATACGCGCTTTGCCTTCGGCGGCATGGCCGCCATCGTGAAGCGGGCCGCGGCGGCCGAGGCCGCGGTGCGGGGTCAGGTCTGGAGCGAGGCCACGGCCCGCGCCGCGGCCGCCGCACTGGCGCAGGACTTCCAACCCCTGAGCGACATGCGCGCCTCGGCCGACTACCGGCTCAAGGTGGCGCAGAACCTCTTCACCAAGCTGTGGCTGGAGAGTGGCGGGGTTGGCGCGGTGTCGGTGTGGCCGTCGGCGGAGGTGAGCGCATGAACAAGCCCGAAGCCCTGCATTTGCTGGAGCCCGTGGTGGGCCGCTCGCGGCCGCACGAGTCCGCCCACCTGCATGTGAGCGGCGCTGCACCCTACACCGACGACCTGCCCGAGCCCGCCGGCACGCTGCACTGCGCGCTGGGGCTGTCGCCGCTGGCCCATGGCCGGCTGCTGGGTGTGGACCTGGAGCGACTGCACCAGCAGCCCGGCGTGGTGGCGGTGCTCACCGCGGCCGACATCCCGGCCGAGAACAACTGCGGCCCGCTGCTGCATGACGACCCCATCCTCGCCACCGACGAGCTGCGCTACGCCGGCCAGCCGGTGTTCGCCATCATCGCCCGCAGCCGTGACCAGGCCCGCCGCGCGGCCGCACTCGCCAAGCAGGTCATACAGGCCGAACCGCTGCCCGCGGTGCTGAGTGCCCGCGACGCGCATGCGCTGGGCCAGTACGTGCTGCCGCCCATGCACCTCACGCGCGGCGAGCCGGCTGAGCAACTGGCACAAGCGCCGCATCGCCTGCTGGGCGAATGGCAGCTGGGCGGCCAGGAGCAGTTCTACCTGGAGGGCCAGATCAGCCTGGCACTGCCGCAGGAGGGCGGCGAGAGCGTGCTGGTGCACTGCTCCACCCAGCACCCCAGCGAGATGCAGCAGCTGGTGGCCCACGCGCTGGGCTGGGCCGCGCACCGCGTGACCGTGCAGTGCCGGCGCATGGGCGGCGGCTTTGGCGGCAAGGAGAGCCAGTCCGCGCTGTTCGCCTGCGTGGCCGCGGTGGCCGCACTCAAGCTGGGCCGGCCGGTCAAGCTGCGGCTGGACCGTGACGACGACTTCCTGATCACCGGCCGCCGCCACGGCTTCGACTACCGCTGGGACGTGGGCTTCGACGACCAGGGCCGCCTCCTGGCCGCCGAGATCGATCTGATCTCCAACGCCGGCCACAGCGCCGACCTGTCGGCCCCGGTGATGGCGCGCGCGCTGTGCCACTTCGACAACGCCTACTGGCTGCCCCATGTGGCCATGCACGGCTTCTGCGCCAAAACGAATACGCAAAGCAACACCGCCTTCCGCGGCTTTGGCGGGCCGCAGGGCGCGCTGGCCATAGAGATGATCCTGGACGGCATCGCGCGCCGCCTGGGGCTGGACGGCGCCGAGGTGCGGCGCCGCAACTTCTACTCGGCCGGGCAGGACATGACCCCCTACGGCCAGCGCGTCGAGGAGCTGCACGCCCAGGCGCTGACCACCCAGCTGCTGGCCAGCAGCACCTACGAGCAGCGCCGTCGCGACATCGCCGCCTTCAATGCGACCAGCCCGGTGCTGAAGAAAGGCCTGGCCTTCGCGCCGGTGAAGTTCGGCATTTCCTTCAACGTGGCCCACCTGAACCAGGCCGGCGCGCTGGTGCATGTCTACACCGACGGCTCGGTGCTGGTGAACCATGGCGGCACCGAGATGGGCCAGGGCCTGAACACCAAGGTCGCCCAGGTGGTGGCGCACGAGCTGGGCCTGCCGTTCGATGCGGTGCGCTGCTCGGCCACCGACACCAGCAAGGTGGCCAACACCTCGGCCACGGCGGCCTCCACCGGCAGCGATCTCAACGGCAAGGCCGCCCAGGACGCGGCGCACAAGATCCGCACGCGGCTGGCCGAGTTCGCCGCGCCCCGCCTGGGCTGCGCGGTCGACGCGGTGACGTTTGCCGACGGCCAGGTGCGCGGCGGCGGCCAGGCGCTGGGCTTCAAGGAGCTGGTGGCCGCGGCCTACCTGGCCCGCGTGCAGCTGTGGAGCGACGGCTTCTACGCGACGCCCGGCCTGCACTGGGACCGCGTGAAGCTGCAGGGCCACCCCTTCTACTACTACGCCTGGGGCGGCGCGGTCTGCGAGGCGCTGGTGGACACGCTGACCGGCGAGAGTCGCATCACGCGCGCCGACATCCTGCACGATGTCGGCAGCAGCCTGAACCCGGCGCTGGACATCGGCCAGATCGAGGGCGGCTTCATCCAGGGCCTGGGCTGGCTGACGATGGAAGAGCTGGTCTGGCACCCGACCTCGGGCCTGCTGAGCACACACGCACCCAGCACCTACAAGATCCCCACGGCCAACGACTGCCCGCCCGAGCTGAACGTGCGGCTGTTCGATGTGCCCAATGCCAGCGACACCATCCACCGCAGCAAGGCGGTGGGCGAGCCGCCGCTGCTGCTGGGCTTTGCGGCGCTGCTGGCCATCAAGGACGCCTGCGCGGCCGCCGGCCCCGAGGGCTGCGACCCGCCGCTGCGCGCACCCGCCACCGCCGAAGCCGTGCTGGCCGCGATCGAGGCGCTGCGGTGATCCCGCGCCGCACGTTCTGCGGCGCGCTGGCCGCGCCCCTGCTGGGCGGCTGCGCCGCTGCACCCCGCGGCCCGGCCATGCCGGACATCGTGCCGGTGGCGGCCTGGGGCGGCAAGCCGCTCGCAGCCACCGCACCGCCGCAGACCATCACCGAGGTCACGCTGCACCACCAGGGCGAGATCTGGGAGGACGGCCGCGACGTGGTCGCCTACCTGCGCCACCTGCAGCAGTGGTCGCGCGACACCAAGCACTGGGTCGACATCCCCTACCACTACGTCATCGCGCGCGAGGGCCGCATCTACGCGGCCCGGCCGCTGGGCGTGCCCGGCGACACCAACACCGAGTACGACCCCCGCGGCCATGCCCTGCCCATGCTGGTGGGCAACTTCGAGGAGCAGTTCCCCACCGACGCCCAGCTGCGCAGCGCGGTGGACCTGACCGCCTGGCTGCTGCACAGCCACGGCCTGACGGTGGCGCAGATCGGCAGCCACCGCGGCTTCAGCCGGCAGACCGTCTGCCCCGGCGCGCACTTCCAGGCACTGCTGGACGACGGCAGCTTCCAGCGCGCCGTCGCGGCCCGGCTGAGGGCCTGATCAGGCGGGCGGCCGGCGCGTCACGCGCAGCGCTGCCTGGGTGCGCGAGCCCACGCCCAGCGCCTTCAGCACGGCGGCCACGTGATCCTTCACGGTCTCCACGCTGACGCCCAGTTCGCGGGCGATCAGCTTGTTCGACAGCCCGCGCGCCAGCAGCTGCAGCACCACCTTCTGGCGCGGCGTGAGCGGCAGCGTCTCCCAGTCGTCGCCGTCCGGTGCCGCAGCATCGGCCGGCGCCGCCGCGGGTGGCGCGAGCGACACCACATCACCGGCTCGGAAGATGGGCATGTAGGTGCCGCCCGCCAGCACGAGATGCAGGGCCTCCGACAGCGTCGCGAGGTCGCAGCGGTCGGGCACATAGCCCACCGCGCCGGCACTGAAGGCACGCAGCGCATCGTCGGCCGCACCGCTGCCGCAGATCACCACCACGGGCAGCATGCGTCGCTCCTCGTGCAGATGCCGCAACAGCGCCAGGCCACCCGAGGCCTTGAGGTCCAGCATGACCAGCCGGAACTCCGTGGCCTGCAGCTGCACCAGCGCCTCCGGCGCATCGGCCACGCCCTGCACGTCGGCCTCGGGGAAGAGTTGCAGCACCAGGCCGGTCAGCGCGGCCCGGACCATGGGGAACTCATCGACCAGCAAGATCTTCATCGCCTCTCCTCGACGATCGCCGTTCGGCGGCCTGGGCCCGATTGCGGATCGGTCCCGACGCTGCTGCGAGCGGTGTCGAGGTTAGCGGATGTGCGCGCTGCTGTCGTCCCCTGCGCCGCGGAGGCCCGTCAGTGAGCCTCGTCCCAGTTGCTGCCCACGCCCACCTCGGCCAGCAGCGGCACCTTGAGCTCGGCCACGCCGGCCATCAGGCGGGGCACCTCGGCGCGCACCCAGTCCAGCTCGGCCTCGGGCACCTCGAACACCAGTTCATCGTGCACCTGCATGACGATGACGCTGCGCTTTTGAAGACGGTCCAGCTCGGCCTGCACCGCGATCATGGCCAGCTTGATCAGATCGGCCGCCGTGCCCTGCATGGGCGCGTTGATGGCCTGGCGCTCCGCGCCACTGCGCAGGCCGGCATTGCCGCTGGCGATCTGCGGCAGCCACAGGCGTCGGCCGAACACGGTTTCCACATAACCCAGCTCCTTGGCGCGCAGCTTGGTCTCGTCCATGTAGCGCTTCACGCCGGCAAAGCGGGTGAAGTAGCGGTCGATGTAGTCCTTGGCGGCCTTCTGCTCTATGCCCAGCGACTGCGCCAGGCCGAAGGCCCCCATGCCGTAGATCAGCCCGAAGTTGATGGTCTTGGCATAGCGGCGCTGTTCGGTGGAGACCTCGGCCAGCGGCACGCCGAACACCTCGGAGGCGGTGGCCTTGTGCACGTCCTGGCCGTCCTGGAAGGCCTTGAGCAGGCCCGGGTCCTCGCTGATGTGGGCCATGATGCGCAGCTCGATCTGCGAGTAGTCGGCGCTGACGATCACATGGCCCGCCGGCGCGACGAAGGCCTCGCGCACGCGCCGGCCTTCGGCCGTGCGGATGGGAATGTTCTGCAGGTTGGGCTCGTTGCTGGAGAGCCGGCCCGTCACCGCCACCGCCTGCGCGTAATTGGTGTGCACGCGGCCGGTGGCCGGGTTGATCTGCAGCGGCAGCTTGTCGGTATAGGTGCTCTTGAGCTTGGCCAGGCCGCGGTATTCGAGGATCTTGGCCGGCAGCGGGTAGTCGGCAGCCAGCTCGGTCAACACCTCTTCGTCGGTGGAGGGTGCACCGGTGGCTGTCTTCTTCACGACCGGCAGGCCCAGCTTGTTGAAGAGGATGTCGCCGATCTGCTTGGGGCTGCCGATGTTGAACGGCTGGCCGGCGATCTCGTAGCACTGCTGCTCCAGCGCGATCAGGCGCTGGCCGATCTCGTGGCTTTGCGACTGCAACCGCGCCGCGTCGATCAGCACGCCCTGGCGCTCGATGCGGAACAGCAGCTCAGCCGTGGGCATCTCGATGTCACGGTAGACCCGCGTGAGCCCTGCATCGGCCTCCAGCTGCGGGCCGAGCACCTCGTTGAGGTGCAGGCACATCTCGGAGTCTTCGCCCGAGTAGGTGGTGGCCTGGTCCACAGCCACCTGCGCGAACGGGATCTGGTGCGCGCCCTTGCCGCACAGCTGCTCGTAGGAGAGGCCCTTGCGGCCCAGGTGGCGCTCGGCCAGCGACTCCAGGTTGTGCGGCTTGTGGGCCTCCAGCACATAGCTCTGCAGCATGGTGTCGTGCGCCACGCCGGCCAGGCGGATGCCGTGGTTGGCCAGCACATGGCGGTCGTATTTCAGGTTCTGGCCGATCTTCTTCGCGCTCTCGTCCTCCAGCCAGGGCTTGAGCCGGGCCAGCACCTCGTCCAGCGGCAGCTGCTCGGGGGCGTCCGGGCCTTCGTGGCGCAGCGGGATGTAGGCGGCCTCGCCGGGCTTGTCGGCCAGCGAGATGCCGACGATGCGCGCAGCCATCGGGTCCAGCGAATCGGTCTCGGTATCCAGCGCCACCAGCGGCGCGGCCTGCACGCGGGCCAGCCAGGCATCCAGCTGCGCCCGGTCGAGCACGGTCTCGTAGCGGCGTTCGATGGCGGCGGCCTCGGCCGGTGGCGGCGCGTCGGCAAAGAGGTCGGGATTGGCCGGCGCGGCCTTGGCCTTGGGGGCCGGCGCCTCGCCGGTCAGCTCCTTCAGCCAGGTGCGGAAGCCGTTGCGCGTGTAGAACTCGATCAGCGCGGCCTGGTCCTGCTCGCGCAGCGCCAGCGTTTCCAACTCAGGCCAGCCGACGACATGGCCGGCCAGGTCGCAGTCCAGCTTCACAGTCACGAGACGGCGGCCCATGGGCAGCCAGTCCAGCGTCGCGCGCAGGTTCTCGCCGGCCTTGCCCTTCATGCCGGGCGCGGCAGCCACCACGCCGTCCAGCGAGCCGTATTCGGCAATCCACTTGGCAGCGGTCTTGGGGCCCACGCCGGGTACGCCCGGCACGTTGTCCACCGTGTCGCCCATCAGCGCGAGGTAGTCGATGATGCGCTCGGGCGGCACGCCGAACTTGGCCTGCACGCCAGGCACGTCCAGCGTCTCGTTGCTCATCGTGTTGATCAGCGTGACGTCGGGGTTGACCAGCTGGGCCAGGTCCTTGTCGCCGGTGGACACCACCACCGCATGGCCCTGCTCCACCGCCACCCGCGCCAGCGTGCCGATGGCGTCATCCGCCTCGATGCCCGGCACACTCAGCACCGGCCAGCCCAGCAGCTTCACCACCTCGTGGATGGGCTCGATCTGGGCCCGCAGCTCGGGCGGCATGGGGGCGCGCTGGGCCTTGTACTCGGGATACCACTCGTCGCGGAAGGTCGGGCCGGAGGCGTCGAACACGCAGACGGCGTGCTCGGCACCAATGTCGGCACGCAATTTCTTCAACATGGCCACCATGCCGTGCACCGCGCCGGTGGGCTGGCCCTCGGGGCCGCGCAGGTCGGGCATCGCGTGAAATGCCCGGTAGAGATAGCTGGAACCGTCGACCAGCAGCAGGATGGGTTTGCTCATGGCGGGCGATTGTCCAGGAGCTCGGCCTAGAATCGGCCGCATGTTGCGTTCCACCGTCCTCCTGCTGGCTGCCGCCCTGGCGGGCAGCGTGCATGCCGAGCCGCCGCCCGAACCCAAGGTCGAGCACAACGTCGCCGAGGACGATCAGGTCCGCATCGAGGAGCTGCGCGTGCGCGGCGAGACCAAGCAGGTCACGGTGAAGAACAAGAAACTCAACGCGCCGGACTACGAGATCGTGATGCGCAATGCCGGCCAGGCCTCGGCCGGCGGCAGCGAGAAGAGCGGCAGCGGCCAGCGTGTCTGGCGCCTGCTGAAGTTCTGATCTCACGCGACCGCTGCGTCGCATCCCCCGTCGCCCGAACGCCCCGCCCCATGGCCGTATTCACCGAAGTCAGCCCTACCCAGGCCCAAGAACTGCTGGACCACCTCAAGCTGGGCCGCCTCGTGTCGCTGCGCGGCATCGGCGCCGGCATCGAGAACACCAACTATTTCGTCGACTGCAGCCGCGGCGAGCATCTGCACCGTTATGTGCTGACGCTGTTCGAGCGCCTCACGGCCGAGCAGCTGCCGTTCTACCTGCGCCTGATGCAGCACCTGGCCCGCGCCGGCGTGCCCGTGCCCGAGCCGCATGCCGACGCAGCCGGCGAGATTCTCTTCACCGTGGCCGGCAAGCCCGCCGCCATCGTGGACCGGCTGCACGGCGGCCACCAGCTCGCGCCCGACGTCTTCCACTGCGAACAGGTGGGCGCCACGCTGGCCCACATGCACCTGGCCGGCCGCAGCTTCCCGCTGCAGCAGCCCAACCTGCGCGGCATCAGCTGGTGGCGCGAAACGCTGCCGCTGCTGCTGCCCCACCTGACGCCGGCCCAGGCCGAGCTGGCCCGCGCCGAGCTGGCCTTCCAGGAGCAGGTGACGGCCTCGGCCGACTACGCCCAGCTGCGCACGCAGGCCTTCGGCCCCATCCACGCCGACCTGTTCCGCGACAACGTGATGTTCGAGCCCGGCGAGGGCCCCGGCCGGGAGCGGCTGACCGGCTTCTTCGACTTCTACTTCGCCGGCTGCGACACCTGGCTGTTCGACCTCGCCGTGTGCCTGAACGACTGGTGCGTGGACCTGGCCTCCGGCCGCCTGATCGAGACGCGCGCCGCGGCCTTCGTCGCCGCCTATGAGAGCGTGCGTCCGCTGTCCGGTGCCGAACACCGGCTGCTGCCGGCCCTGCTGCGGGCCGGCGCGCTGCGCTTCTGGCTGTCGCGCCTGTTCGACCTGCACCTGCCCCGCGAGGCCGCGCTGCTGAAGGCCCACGACCCGGCCCACTTCGAGCGCGTGCTGCGCGAGCGCATCACCACCCCCTGGCACGCGATGCCGGGGGACGGGCCGGCAGCTGGCGCCGCCGCGCCCGGCGAGGGGTCGGCATGAGCATGCAACTCCATCTCCAGCAGGTGCCCGCCCGCAACGGCCGGCTCTGGATACGCCACGGCTTCAAGGTCTTCCAGCGCCAGCCCTTCGCGCTGTCCAGCCTGTTCGGCCTGTTCCTGTTCGCCGGCTTCGTGCTGATGCTGATTCCGGGCATCGGCCTGCTCTTCACCATCGCACTGCTGCCGCTGCTGTCGCTGGGCTTCATGCTGGCCACGCACCTGGTGCTGCAGAAGAAGACGCCCAACTTCCAGGTCTTCCTGGCGCCGTTCCAGCTCACACCCGAACGGCGCCGCGCGCAACTGGTGCTGTGCGGCACCTATGCGCTGGCCGCGCTGCTGATCGGCCTGCTGTCCGACCTGGCCGATGGCGGCAGCACCCGCGACCTGCAGAAGCTCATCGCCGATCAGGCCGACAGTGACACCATCGCCAATGCCGCGACCGACCCGCGCCTGTTCTGGGGCGTGGCCGTGCGGCTGGGCCTGCATGCGCTGCTGAGCATTCCGTTCTGGCATGCACCGGCCCTCGTGCACTGGGGCGGCCAGGGCGTGGCCCAGGCGCTGTTCTCGAGCACGCTGGCGCTGTGGCGCAACAAGGGCGCCTTCCTGCTGAATTCGCTGCTGTGGGGCGCGCTGCTGATGGCCGTGGCCAGCGGCGTGAGCCTGGTGTTCGGCCTGCTGGGCCTGCCTCAGCTGGCCTCCGTCGTGCTGATGGCGCTGGGGCTGCTGCTGTCCACGGTGTTCTACGCGTCGCTGTATTTCAGCTTCGTGGACTGCTTCATGTTCGGCGCGCCGGCCAACCTGCTGGACGACAGCAAGACCTGACCCACCTGGGCAGGACGCCGCCCTGCACCCGGGCGGCACGTGTGAATCTTGCGTTAAGCCTTCACACGCTCGACATATGCAAAACCTAGATTGGCAAGGCCCGAGCGCCGCCGCATCCCCTCGGATGACGCGGCCCCTTCCCCCTCCTAGATGTCGCAGTCATGTCGAACACTCTGAATCGTCGCCAAGCCTTGAAGTTCCTGGGTACCCCGCTGATGCTGCCACTCGGTGGCGTTGCCGGTGGCAGCCTGCTGACCGCCTGCGGTGGCGGTGACGACGCCCCCGCGCCCACCGCCACGATGACCGGCGCCAGCTTCACCGCGATGGCCGCCCCCAGCCTGGCCACGCCGGCCGACATGGCCAAGACCCTGGTGGCCTCGTCGCTCAACGTCACCTTCAGCGACAACACCACGCAGGGCTTCTCGCTGGCCTACGCCCCCTTCTTCACTACCGGCGACCTGGTGCCGGACGGCAAGGGCGGCACCATCCTGGCCGGCGGTTATGTCGACATCAACAACAAGCCCATCATCGACACCTCGGTGGCCGGCAAGGACCGCCAGTTCTTCAGCGATTCGCCGGACGGCACCTCGCTGCTGAAGCTGGACAACCCCACCGTCACGGGCCTGAAGGGCAACGCCGTGTTCGCGGTCGTGCAGTTCGAGTACACCACCCGCGCGCAGGACGACGCGACCGACATGTACGGCAAGCTGCCCTCGCCCATCGCCGTGCTGACGCTGGACCAGGACCCCGCCACCGGCAAGCTGACGCTGGTGAAGTACCACAACGTCGACACCTCGTCGGCCATGGGCCTGTGGATCACCTGCGGCTCCAGCCTGTCGCCCTGGGGCACCCACCTGTCCAGCGAGGAATACGAGCCGGACGCCTTCACCATCGCCACCAACACGCAGTTCCAGGCGTTCAGCAAGAACACCTTCGGCGATGCGAGCAAGGCCAAGGTCTACCACTACGGCCACCTGCCCGAGGTGACGGTGAACCCCGACGGTACGGGCTCCATCAAGAAGCACTACTGCCTGGGCCGCATCTCGCACGAGCTGATCCAGGTCATGCCCGACAACCGCACCGCCATCATGGGTGACGACGCCACCAACGGCGGCTTCTTCATGTTCGTGGCCGACAAGGAGAAGGACCTCTCCGCCGGCTCGCTGTATGTGGCCAAGTTCGGCGCCGGCTTCTCGCTGGACCCGGCCGCCGCCGGCGCGCCCATCACCTGGATCAAGCTGGGCTCCGCCACCAGCGCCGAGATCAAGACGCTGGCCGACACGCTCAAGCCCAGCGACATCATGGACGTGTCCACCACCGACCCGGCCGACGCGACCTACACCAAGATCTGGTTCAGCGGCAAGACGCAATGGGTGCGCGTGAAGGCCGGCATGGACAAGGCCGCGGCCTTCCTGGAAACCCACCGCTACGCCGCGCTCAAGGGCGGCTCCATGGCCTTCACCAAGATGGAAGGCACGACCGTCAACATCAAGGACAAGGTGGCCTACTCCGCGCTGCAGAACATGCAGAGCTCCATGGTCAAGGGCAACGCGGCCTGGAACCCCGACTACAACATCACCATCGACAAGGCCCTGAACGCCGGCGGCGTGCTGGCCCATACGCTGAGCACCGGCCAGAAGGACACGGCCGGCGCCGCCATCAACAGCGACTGGGTGCCCTCCGTCACCAAGACGCTGCTCGTCGGTGAAGACCTGGCGGCCGCGGACGCACTGGGCAACCTGGCCAACCCCGACAAGATCGGCGCGCCGGACAACCTGAAGTTCTCCGAGAAGCTGCGCACGCTGTTCATCGGCGAGGACAGCAGCTACCACGTGAACAACTTCCTGTGGGCCTACAACGTGGACACCAAGGCGCTGACCCGCCTGGTCTCCATGCCCTCGGGCGCCGAGGCCACCGGTCTGGGCGTGGTGGACGACCTCAACGGCTGGACCTACATCACCAGCAACTTCCAGCACCCGGGCGACTGGGGCACGCCGCTGCACAACGTCGTGAAGGCCACACTGGACCCGCTGGTGCGCGCCAACTACAAGAACCGCTTCGGCGCCCAGGTCGGCTACCTGACCGGTGCCGCCACCAGCATGAAGCTGGGCAAGATCGCCTGATCGCGGACGTCCTCCCGGACGGACCGCAAGGGGCTGCGCATGCAGCCCCTTTTTTCATGGGCAGCGCGCAGGGGCGCGGGAGCACGAACTCAACGCCGCCACCTGATGGGCGCAATCCCTGGGCACTCCACCCATCGATTGCTGCTCCAATCCAGTGGCTGGTCGTGCATCCGCAAGGCCTGGCCCAACGTACTCGCCCCCATGAACAGCCAGCTGGAGCTTCGTTACCAACCCGACACCGACGGCACCGGGGAGCTGTTCGCCCGGGCCCGCAGCGGCGATTTCTTGGGCGCGGGCAGCGCCTGGTTTTCCGAGGCCGAGCTGCTGGCTTTTGGCACCCGGCTGCAGACCTGCTATCCCCTGACGCCAGGCACCGAGTTGCAGATCCAGGGCGGCTATTGGGCGCCGAACAGCTCACCGCCGCGGCTGCAGGAGGTGCTGCTCGGCCTGCGGGTCTATGCGCTCGGCATCACCGGCGGCGTCGGCCTCCAGGTGGAACTGGCCGATCCCATCCATGAACACCAACGCCCCGAGAGCAGGGGGCGGGCATGCTTCGAACTGGCCACCAGTTACGACGAACTGCAACGCTTCGGCGCCCAGATCCAGAGCTTGCTTCGCCCCGGCGACCGCACGGCGCGGCTGTCGCTGGACCGAGCATAGGCGGCCAGCTCACCGCTCAGGTGAACGGTGAGCCACTGCGCGTTTCCATCTGCCAACGCCCGGCCCGCCAGCGCCGCACCGGCAGCGCGTTAGGCGCGCAGGCGCGCTGCGAGCGCGAACGTGTGCAGGTGTCAGCGCGATCGACAATCTTTGTTCGCGTCAGCGACGAAGGGCACGCAGGCACGCCTGGGTGAGCCCGCCAGCCGGCGCCGAGCGCCTCCCCCCGAGGCAGCCCGGCCGCACCCTCCCGGCAGCCGGGGCTCGACTCAGCCGCGCTCCCGCGGAATCGCATAGGTGCCCGTGGCATGCGCCACGGGCTCGTCCTCGCCCTCGGAGTACAGCGTCACCTCGCCCACGGCCAGCGTGCGGCCGAGTTTGAGCAGGCGGCAGCGGCCCAGCAGGCGTCGATCGGCGCGCGGCTTGCGCAGGAAGTTGATCGAGAGATTCGTGGTGACCGCCAGCGGCACCAAGCCGATGCGAGCGAGCACCGCCACGTAGAGCGCCACATCGGCCACGGCCATCATCACCGGCCCCGACACCGTGCCCCCGGGCCGCAGCTCGCCCTCGCCGATCGCGTGCGCCACCACCACCTCGCGCGGCTCGATCTGCTCGATGCTCACCCGCGTCTGGGGAAAGGCATCGCGCAGAAAACGGGACAGCTCGGCATGCGTGGGCAGGTGTTCGGCCATGGCGAAAACAGGGAGTGGCAACAGGTGGCGCCGCGAGCCTAGCACCCCGTGAGTGCCGCGCCGCCAGGGCGCGCATGACCCGGCACCGCGCAGCGTCTGGCAGGCGCTGGTCGGGCGGATTCGGGGGCACGGGCGGCGCCGGAACGCAAAGAAACGTGCACAAAGTTCGTACCAATGTACGCGTCACGCCCCCCCAAGACACTGCGCCCCGCCGAGCCCTCCGCCCGGCCGCGAACGGCGGCGCGAAGCCGCAGATGCCGAAAGTAATTCCGCCCATGAAACTCCCAGCCGCCCTCACCGCGGTGCTCGCAGCCCTGCTGGCCGCCAGCGCTCACGCCACCACCTTCAACTTCAGCTACAGCTTCGATCCTGCCAACACCGGCAATGGCGAGCCGGTCGTCATCACCGGCAGCTTCGACGGCACGGCCGTCGGCGACCTGATCTCGGACATCAGCAACGCCAGCCTCTGGATCAACGGCACGGCCTTCACCGGCCCGCTGACCATCTCCGGCATCGACACCGCCACGGGCAGCCCCTCCGGCAGCGCCGTGGTGTCGCTGGACGCCACGCAGGCCAACTTCGCGTTCGCCGACGACGGCCTAAACAACTTCTTCACCATCGCCGGCGGCCAGGCCTTTGCGGTGGACTACAACCTGACCGACAGCCTGGGCAACGCGATCAGCGGCGCCGAGGCCGCCAGCAACGCCAGCTGGGCCGTGGCTGCCGTGCCCGAGCCGGCCAGCTATGCGCTGTTGGCCGCCGGCCTGTTCGTCATCGGTGCCGCCACACAGCGCCGCCGCCCCCAAGCCTGATGCTATCGCCAGGACACCCCATGAATATCCGCAAGCAAGGCCGTCAGCCGGCCCGCGTCTCCACCCTGTCGGCGCTGGGCGCCGCCGTCGCGCTGCTGGCCGCCTGGGCGCCGGCCCAGGCCGCCGTGTCCGTCAAGGGCGTCGTTGCCGGCACGCTCTTCACCCCGCCGGTGATCTCCGATTCGCCCGCCCAGGCCACCGCGGGCAAGACCGCGGCTTCCGTCTACGCCGGCGCCACCGTCTGCTTCGACGCCAACAACAACGGCGTCTGCGATGCCGGCGAGGTCGCCGCCATCAGCAAGCCGGACGGCAGCTTCCTGATCTCCAGCCGCGTGGCCGCGCCGCTGATCGCCGACATCACGACCGCCGCCACCAACGGCGGCAAGCCGGTCGCGCAACACCTGGTGCTGCGCGTGTCGGCCGACCAGATCGCCGCCGCGACGACCAGCCCGCTGGCGCCCGCCGTCGTCGCCATCACGCCCCTGTCCACCGAGGTGGTGCGCATGGTGGAGGCCAACGGCACCAACTACGTGACGGAAAGCCAGGCCCTCGCCGGTCGCCTGGGCCTCACCGTGACCGAAACGCTGGCCAGCCCGGTCGCGCTGTCGGGCAACGCCCAGACCAGGGTGATGCAGGAGTCGGTCGCGCTGACCAACCGCTGGGCCTTCGCGTCCAAGCTGGTGGACCGCAAGGAGGTGGCCGGCGTGCCGGCCGCCGAGCAGGCCGCGATGAACATCGAGGGCATCCCGCGCTACGACCACATCTTCGTGATCATGCTGGAGAACAAGGCCACGCTGTCCATCAAGGGCTCGGCCTATGCGCCCAACATCAACAAGTACCTGAACGACGGCAACCAGTTCACCAGCTACTTCGCCACCGGCAACCCCAGCGAGCCCAACTACACGGCGTTGGGCGGCGCCGACGACTGGGGCATCACCGACGACAACCAGTGGAACTGCGGCGCCACCGGCGCCAATGCGGTGCAAGACCTGCCCCTGCCGGACAAGAGCCAGCCCGGCCTGGCCAGCTCGCCCTTCAACGCCACGTGCACGCAGACCACCAACCACAACATCACCGGCCGCGCCAACATCTTCAATGCGCTGTCCAAGGCCGGCCTGCAATGGCGCACCTACAGCGAGTCCATGAACCCGGGCCAGGACTTCCGCACCGACTCGGTCGCCGACGCCGCCGTGACGGCCCAGGACCATGTCTATGCGCCGGGCACCGTGGGCGGCAACAGCGCCCAGATCGGCAGCGCCACGCTGGTGCTGCCCATGCCCGCCGGCCTCTACAAGACCAAGCACCACCCGGGCATGGCCTACCAGAACGTGCGCAGCGAACCCGGTTTCAAGGCCAACAACCGCACGCTGGGCGGCGGCCAGTGGGATGCGCAGATGCTGGCCAGCACCAAGTACGCCATCCCGGCGGGCTACGACGTCGACCAGTTCGGCACCGACCTCGCCAACGGCAACGTGGGCCAGCTGAACTTCGTCGTGCCCGACCAGTGCGACGACATGCACGGCATCACCGTCAGCGGCACCGACGGCGGCAAGGCCGGCACCGCCAGCGACTGCTCGAGCGTGTCCAACGCGGTGTCGCCCACGGCGCTCTCGCCCATCATCACGCGCGGCGACAATTACGTGAAATACCTGGTCGAGAAGATCCAGGCCTCGCCGCTGTGGATGAACCGGAACAAGCGCGTCGCCATCGTCATCATGTTCGACGAAGGCAATGCGACCTCCGGCTTCAACTCCTGCTGCGGCTGGAACCCGGTGAGCACCAACGTGGATGCACCGCTGGTCAACACGACCGGCAGCACCACCCGCGATGCCTCCATCACCGGCTACGGCTCGGGCAACAAGGGCCACGGCGAGTCCATCTTCGGCCTGCTGACCAACCAGCCCGCCGCCCCCAAGCACCTGGTGGACAGCGACTACTACAGCCACTTCTCCTTCGTGCGCACGCTGCAGGACATGTTCGGCCTGGCCGACCCGGCGGACCCGTTCTCCTACATGAACCGCTCGAAGTACACCGAGGCCTTCATCGCCGCCAACCTGGCCCTGCTGCCGGAGTACGCGGGCAGCGCCGACGCCCATTTCGACTCAGTGCGGCCGATGAACCACCGCTACGTGTTCCCGAGCAGCTACACGCAGAAGCAGTCGGCCGACGTGAACACGCCGGCCCAGACCGGCCCGGACGCGACGCAGACCAACCTCTGGTCGCTGAAGTAAGCCACTGATTGAGGGCACCCGCCGGCCGGCAGTCATGCCGGCCGGCCTTTTGCCTTCTGGAGAACCACATGATCCGCAGCCTCCTGCTGCTCGGCCTGGCCCTGAGCGGCCTGGCCCAGGCGTCCGAGCTCAGCCTGCCCGCCCAGGTGGGCCGGGCGATGTTCATGGACCCGTCGCTGTCCGGCTCGGGCCGCATGTCCTGCGCCAGCTGCCACGACCCCGCCCACCACTACGCCCCGGCCAACGACCTGCGCGTGCAGCTCGGCGGCCCCCATCTGGACAAGCCCGGCCAGCGCGCCGTGCCCACGCTGACCTACAAGAACTACACCCCCGCCTACGCCGACCTGGCCGACAACCCGGACGGCGTCAGCCCGCCCGGCCCCGGCGGCGGCTTCGCCTGGGACGGCCGCGCCAACACGCTGGCCGAGCAGGCCACTATCCCGCTGCTGTCACCCATCGAGATGGCCAACAAGAGCCCGGCCGACGTGGTCGCCAAGCTCCGCAAGGCCGGCTACGCGCCGCTGTTCCGCCAGGCCTTCGGCGACCAGATCTTCACCCAGCCGCGGCTGGCCTTCGCCCGTGCGATGGACGCGCTGCAGGCCTTCCAGATGGAAGACGCCAGCTTCCATCCCTACACCAGCAAGTACGACTACTACGCCAGCAACAAGGTCGGCGGCGAGCTGACGCCGGCCGAGGCGCGCGGCTTCGCGGTCTTCCAGGACCCCAACCGCGGCAACTGCGCGGCCTGCCACTACAGCGGCGCCGGTGTGGGCGGCAGCGTGGCGCAGTTCACCGACTACTCCTTCTCCGCTATCGGCGTGCCGCAGCGCCCCGGCGCGCCGCTGGATCTCGGCATCTGCGACCGCAGGGACCACCCCGCCCGGGCCACGCCCGAACTGTGCGGCCTGTTCAAGACGCCGACGCTGCGCAATGTCGCCACCCGCAAGGCCTTCTTCCACAACGGCGTGATCGCAACGCTCGAGGAGGCGGTACGCTTCTACGCCACGCGCGACAGCAACCCGGAGAAGTGGTACCCGACCGTCAAGGGCCGGGTGCAGAAGTTCAACAGCCTGCCCAGGAAATACCAGGCCAACATCGACACCCAGCTGCCCATGGACGGCCGCCGGGCCGGCAGCACGCCGCCGATGAACGAGCAGGACATCCAGGACCTGCTGGCCTTCCTGAACACCTTGACCGACGGCTACCGCCCGCCGCAGACCGCCGAGGCGCTGGCGCCCGCGCTGGACCGCTGGCTCGCGCGCAGCGGCAGCGTCTGCGTGGCACGGCCGGACTGGCCCATCGACGTCAGCGCCCGCGACGTGGCGGCCGGCACCCGCAATGCCCGGCAGCTGCCGGCGCTCGCCCATGCCGGCCTGGTCACCGCGCACGAAGGCTATGTGGACTACCGCGACGAACAAGGGGCCGTGGAACGGGTGCCCACGCGCCGCTACGAGCTGACCGAGGCCGGCCGCCAGGCGCTGCAGCCCGGCCGTGACGGCAAGCCCGACCTCTGCGCCGGCCAACTGGCGCTGGAGCGGGTGGTTCGGGTCGAGCCGCGCCACGGCACGGGTGACGCCGGCGAGCACGCCAGCGTGCACTACCTCTACCGCTTCAAGGCCCTGCCCTGGGCACAGGACGCCGAGGTGCGCCGCGCCTTCCCGCTGCTGGATGCGCTGCTGCAGGGCCAGGGGCAGCACGAGATGCAGCAGAGCTTCCACGTCGAGGGCGCGGCCTGGGTGGCCGACCTCACGGTGGAGGGCACGCGATGACGATGCGCGTCAGCGCCCGCCTCGCCCTGCCCGGCGTGATGCCGGTGCTGGCCGTGCTGACCGAGGTGCTGAGCGCCGAGGAATGCGCGGCGCTGATAGCGCTGGCGCGCCCGCGGCTGGCGGCCTCCACGCTGGTGGACCCACAGACCGGGCGCGAGCGGGTCAGCGATGAACGCCAGAGCCGCGGCATGTTCTTCCGCCCCGGCGAGAACGAGCTGGTGGCCCGCATCGACGCGCGCTTCGCCGCCGTCACCGGCCTGCCGGTGTCGCATGGCGAGGGCCTGCAGATCCTGCACTACGCCCAGGGCGCCGGCAGCGCACCGCACTACGACTGGCTGCAGCCCGCCAGCGAGGCCAACCGGGCCTCCATCGCACGCAGCGGCCAGCGCATCTGCACGCTGGTGGCCTATCTGAACGATGTGCCGGCAGGCGGCGAGACCGCCTTCCCCGAGCTGGGCTGGAGCGTCACGCACCAGCGCGGCAGCGCGGTCTACTTCCAGTCCTGCGACGGCCAGGGCCAGCTCTACCCGGCCTCGGTCCATCACAGCCTGCCGGTCACCCAGGGCGAGAAATGGGTGGCCACCAAGTGGACCCGCACCGCGCCCTTCGTCAGCGCCTGAGCGCCGCCGCGCTCAGTCGATGGGCGTGAGCTTGGCCACCGACAGCGCCAGCCACTTGGTGCCGTGGCGGCCGAAGTTGACCTGCGCGCGCGCGTCTGCCCCGCTGCCCTCCAGCGTCAGCAGCACGCCCTCGCCGAACTTGGTGTGGAACACGCCCTTGCCCACGCGCAGGCCACCGTGCGCCTCGGCCACCTTGGGCTTCATGCTGGCCGGCACCGGCGGCTCCACCCAGGCGGCCTTGGGCGCGGCGGCCACGCGGCCCGCGCCCACCATGCCCTTGAGGCCGGAACCGCGCTCCCAGGCGTTCTGGTACTCACGCGCAAAGCCCGAGCCGAAGCCCTGGTTGCGCGGGGTCAGCCATTTCAGGCTCTCCTCGGGCAGTTCGTCGAAGAAGCGGCTCTTCACGTTGTAGCGGGTCTGGCCGTGCAGCATGCGGGTCTGGCAGAAGCTGATGGACAGCTTCTGGCGCGCCCGCGTGATGGCCACGTACATCAGCCGCCGTTCTTCCTCCAGGCCGCCGGTGTCGGACATCGCGTTCTCGTGCGGGAACAGGCCTTCTTCCAGGCCGGTGATGAAGACCGCGTCGAACTCCAGGCCCTTGGCCGAGTGCACCGTCATCAGCTGCACCGCATCCTGGCCGGCCTGGGCCTGGTTGTCGCCGGCCTCCAGCGAGGCATGCGTCAGGAAGGCACTCAGCGGCGACATGATCTCGCCGGTCTCGGCATCGGGCACGGCGCCCGGCGTGCCCGGCTCGGCCACCTCGTCCACCGGCAGCGCCACGGCGTCCTTGCCAAAGCCCTCCTGGGTGACGAAGGCCTCGGCCGCGTTGACCAGTTCGTCCAGGTTCTCCAGCCGCTCGGCGCCGTCCTTGTCGGTGCGGTAGAAGTCCAGCAGGCCCGAGGTCTGCAGCACCTGCTCGATGATCTCGCGCAAGGTGTGACCCTGGGTCAGGTTGCGCGTGGAGTCCACCAGCGCGGCAAACGCCATCAGGTTGGCCCCGCCCTTGCCCGGAATGGCCGCCACGCTCTGGTAGAGGCTGCGGCCGCTGGCCTTGGCCGCGTCCTGCAGGTTCTCCAGCGTCTTGGCGCCTATGCCGCGGGTCGGGAAGTTGACGACCCGCAGGAAGCTGGTGTCGTCGTTGGGGTTCTCCAAAAGCCTGAGGTAAGCCAGCGCATGCTTGACCTCGGCGCGCTCGAAGAAGCGCAGGCCGCCGTAGACGCGGTAGGGGATGCCGGCATTGAACAGCGCCGACTCGATGACCCGCGACTGCGCATTGCTGCGGTAGAGGACCGCGATCTCCTGGCGGTCCAGGCCGCCGCGATGCAGGCCCTGCACCTCCTCGATCAGCCACTGGGCCTCGGCGAAATCGCTGGGCGCCTCGAACACGCGTATGGGCTCGCCCTGGCCGGCATCGGTGCGCAGCGTCTTGCCGAGGCGCTGGGTGTTGCGGCTGATCAGCTCGTTGGCGGCATCCAGGATGTGGCCGAAGCTGCGGTAGTTCTGCTCCAGCTTGATGACGCTCTTCACGCTGTACTCGCGCTCGAAGTCCGCCATATTGCCCACGCGCGCGCCGCGGAAGGCGTAGATGCTCTGGTCGTCGTCGCCCACCGCCAGCAGGCTCTGGCCCGTGGCAGCGCCCGGCGGACAGAACATCTTGAGCCAGGCGTACTGCAGCTTGTTGGTATCCTGGAACTCGTCGACCAGCAGGTGGCGGAAGCGCCGCTGGTAGTGGTCGCGCACCGCGGCGTTGTCGCGCAGCAGCTCAAAGCTGCGCAGCATCAGCTCGGCGAAGTCCACCACGCCCTCGCGCTGGCACTGGTCCTCGTAGTTGGCATAGATCTCCACCAGCGTGCGGGTCTGCTCGTCGCGCACCTCCACGTCGCCGGGGCGCAGGCCGTCTTCCTTGCAGCCGGCGATGAACCAGCCCACCTGCTTGGGCACAAAGCGCTCCTCGTCCAGCTTCATCGCCTTG
Organism: Roseateles depolymerans; assembly: GCA_003241055.1. Classification (GTDB taxonomy): domain Bacteria; phylum Pseudomonadota; class Gammaproteobacteria; order Burkholderiales; family Burkholderiaceae_C; genus Pelomonas; species Pelomonas depolymerans_A. The sequence goes on along the minus strand of QFOD01000003.1, from coordinate 202,693 downwards.
ATCACGCGCTTGATGGCCGAGGTGGTGTCGCTGGCATCCAGGATCTGGAAGCCCTGCGGCAGGTGGGCCAGCTTCCAGTGCGCGCGCAGGAAGCGGTTGCACAGGCCGTGGAAGGTGCCAATCCACATGCCACGCACATTGAAGGGCAGCATGGTGGACAGGCGCGTGAGCATCTCCTTGGCCGCCTTGTTCGTGAAGGTCACGGCCATCACGCCCGCGGGCGAGACCTGACCCGTCTGCAGCAGCCAGGCGATGCGCGTGGTCAGCACCCGGGTCTTGCCCGAGCCCGCCCCGGCCAGGATCAGCGCCGGCTCGGCCGGCGCGGTGACCGCGGCGAGCTGCTCGGCATTGAGGTTCTTGAGGAGGGGGCTTTGCAGGGCGGCAGCGTCGGGCGCGGGATTCATCGCGGCATTTTACGAAGGGCCGCCGGGGCGATCGGCCCCCCGTCCTACAGCCCTGGCCGCGCCCCACTGGGACACTGGCGGGCGCCGATCGGCGGCCATGCGCCGCCGCGCGGCTTTCCCGCATTTCCCGGAGCTTTCTGCATGACCCGACCCCTCCCGCTGCTCAGTACCCTCGCTCTCACCCTCGCCTGCGGCGGCGCCATCGCCCAGGACACCCCCGACGGCCTGTGGCACGGCAACCTGAGCCTCGGCGGCGCCTTCTCCAGCGGCAACAACAACAGCATGACGCTTTCCGTCGGCGCCGACACCAGCCGCGTCACCGCGCTGGACAAGATCAACCTCTACGGCGTGGGCAACTACGGCCGCAGCAAGGTCGACGGCCAGACCGCCACCACCGCCGACCTGCTGCGCCTGGGCAGCCGCTACGACTACAACTTCAGCGCCCAGTGGTTCGGCTTCGGCGGGCTGGAGGGCGAAACCAACAAGGCCGCCGGCGTGCGCAACCGCTACCTGGTCAACAGCGGCGTGGGCTATCACCTGATCCGCAGCGATGCCCACAGCTTCGATCTGTTCGGCGGTGCCAGCTACACCGACACCCGCTTCACCGACGGCTCCGGCCGCAACGGCGCACAGGCGCTGCTGGGCGAGGAGTCCAGCCACAAGCTCAGCGAGACGGCGTCGCTGAAGCAGCGCCTGGTCTACTACCCCGACAGCAGCGGCCTGGGCACGCGCGTGACCTTCGACGGCAGCCTGGCCACCCAGATTGCCGGTGGCTGGACGCTCAACACCGGCCTGTCCAGCCACTACACGGGCCGCGTGCCCGCCGGCACGCGCAAGACCGAGTCGCTGCTGACCGTGGGCTTCGGCTACAAGTTCTGAGCACGAGCGGGGGGCGCCCGCAGCCCCTTCAGCGCCCCTTGCGCACCTTGCCGGCGCGGCCGGCCTTGGACCATTCGTAGACCTCGCCATCCGGTGTACGGCCGCCCTCCACCGCGGCCACGCCGGCCTGGCCGACATGGTCCTCCAACTCGGTGGAGATGCTGACATGGCAATGCCCCTGCCGCCGCCGCTCCTCGGCGCAGGCCAGCGCCTGGGCCAGCTCGGCGCTGCCGAAGATGCTGCACGCGGGGGTCGGCCCGTCCGGCTCTCCCGCTTCCAGCCAATACACCACGATGCCCAAGACCGGCTCCTCACGCGCCACACGGCGCCGCAGCCGCTAGCCTAAGGCAACACTCAGCCCAGCTCGGGCCTGAAGAGGCGGTTCTTGTCCAGCACCGCGGCGTCGGGCCGCCCCTCGTCGGGCGGCGCAGGGCGCGCCTCCTCCTCGAGCGCCGGGCCGGTGTAGCGGCCGCGCGGCCGTATCACCATGCCCACGCGCAGCTGCTCCATGCTGTGGGCGAGCAGGCCGACGCTGCGCGCGGTGGCAAACAGCCCGAAGGCCGCGTCGCCCGGCAGCCGGCATTGCGCGGACAGCGCGGCCAGCGCCACGTCGATATTGGGCAGCAGCCCGGTCAGCGCGACGACCTTGTCGACGAACAGCGCGACCTCGGGCGGCGGCGACAGCTGCGCCAGCAGCGCGGCGGCGCGCGGGTCGCCATCCGGGTACAGGTGGTGGCCGAAGCCGGGAATGGGGATGGCCGAGCGCAGGTGATGGGCCACCACGGCCTCCGCGCCCAGGCGCTGGATGTCGTCGAAGAGAACCCGCACCCGGCCCGACGCGTCGCCGTGCAGCGGGCCGGAGAACGTGGCCAGCCCGGTCAGCAGGCAGGCGGGCAGCGAGGCGCCGGTGGAGGCCGTGATGCGCGACGAGAAGGCCGAGCTGGTGATCTCGTGATCGGCCACCAGCACCATCGCGCGGCGGATCAGCTCGGCCTCGTCGGCGCCCTGCCCCCAGCCGCGCGACAGGCGCTCGTGCAGCGGCAGCCCGCCGTCGCGCTGGGCGCCGAAGGCCTGGGCCACCACGCCCACCAGCCGCCCGGCCTCGGCATGCAGCGCCGCCTCCACGCGACCGAGCGTGGAATGGCCGCGGGCCGCGAGATCGGCCAGCGTGGCAAAGGCACAGGGCCTGCCCGCCGGCAGCCCCGGCAGCGGCGCGTCCGGTGTGTCGAAGGACACCGCCTGCCGGGCGCCCCAGAGCACGCCGGCCACCTCCTCCAGCGTGGCGCCGTCCGCGAGCCGGACGACATCGCGCCCTCGGTAGAAAGGCCGCCCGCGGGCGAAGGTAGTGATGGCCGTGGCGATGCAGGGCTCGTCGCCGAAGATGGTGCCCGCCGCCAGTGTCTCGCGCGAGCGGCCCGAGCTCTTGCGCTTGGACAGGCCGGCGACGTCGTCGGCCCGGTACAGGCTCTTGCGCGGGTCGTCCGGGTCGGGCATCACCGCGATGCGCCCACGGCTCGCGTAGGCATAGACGGTCTGCGCCCGCACGCCCAGCTGGCGGGTGGCTTCGTTGAGGCTGATCCAGTGCGCCATGGCCTCCGGGGCTCAGGTGAAGGCCATCTCGGCCGGACGGCGTTCCAGCACCTCGACCAGGATGCGTCCCGGCGCCCGAACGAAGCAGCAGCGCACGCCAGCGCGCACCGGCATGATGGGCTGCACGATCTCGGCGCCGCAGCGCGTCAGGTGGGCAAAGGCCTCGTCCAGGTCGGGCACGGTGACGCCGAAATGGTCGATGCCCGGCACCCGCTGCTCGCGCACCGGATCAGACACCGGCACCACCGGCGTGATGAAGAGATTGATGTCGCCCAGCCGCAGATCGACCCGGCCCGGGCGCCGCACGATGTCGGCGTTCAGGCAGGTGGCGAACCAGGCGGCCGTGGCCTCCGGGTCGTCCGAGCAGAGTTGCAGGTGGTCCCATGTGAAACGGATCATGGCATGCGTTCGGATAGAGGTTTCAGAGCTCGATGCGGTGCAGCTTGCCCAGCAGCAGCGAGTAGGAGAGCGCACCGACCAGGCAGATCAGGCCGATGAGGTTGAGCGCCCAGAAGAACTGGCCGGTCGCATGGATGATGTAGCCGATCATCAGCGGCGTGGTCACGCCCGCGATGTTGGCGGCCAGGCTGGTGATGCTGCTGGTCAGGCCGATGTACTGGCAGGGCGCGATCTCCGACACCGCCGCCCAGGACGACGAGCCCACACCCTGCGCGAAGAAGGCGATGGTGAGGATGGCGATGACCCCCTCGTTGGACTCCACGAAGTTCACCGCCACGATGGAGGCGCCCAGCAGCGTGCCGATGATCAGCGGCGCCTTGCGGGCCAGCGACATGGACATGCCGCGGCGTATGCACAGGTCCGACAGGAAGCCGGCCGACAGGATGCCCAGCGTGGCGCCCAGAAAGGGCAGCGACTGGAAGATGCCGACCTTGATCATGGACATGTGGCGCTCCTCGACCAGGTAGGTCATGAACCAGGTCGTGAAGAACACCAGCATGGTGTTGTTGCAGAACTTGCCCAGGCAGATGGCCAGCACCTGGCGGTAGCGCAGCAGGCGCAGCGCCAGGCGCCAGTCGAATTTCTCGCGGGTCTGGCGCGCGGCCACCGGCTGGCCGTCGAGGATGTAGTCCAGCTCGGCGCGGTTGACCGAGCGATGTTTCAGCGGGTCGCGGTACACCGCCAGCCACACCAGGCCGAACAGCACGCCGAAGCCGCCGGTGATGTAGAACACCGCACGCCAGCCATGGCTCGCCGCAATCCACAGCAGCAGGCCGGTGAACAGCGGCGTGCCGATGTACTGGCCCATCACGTAGACGCTGGTGGCGAAGCCGCGCTCGCGCGACGGGAACCACTGCGTCACCGCCCGGGCGTTGGACGGGAAGGCCGGCGCCTCCAGCACGCCGATGGCCAGCCGCGAGCCGAACAGCATCTGATAGCCCGTGGCAAAGCCTTGGGTCAGCGTGGCCAGCGACCAGCCGACCAGCGAGATCGCATAGGCCAGGCGCGAGCCCAGCAGGTCCACCAACAGGCCGCCGGGCACCAGCGCGAACGCATAGGCCAGGCCAAAGGCGGCAAACAGCTCGCCCATCTGCAGCTTGGTGAGCCCGAGCTCCTTGGACAGGCTGGGCGCGACGATGCCCAGCGCCGAGCGGTCGACGAAATTGAGGATGGTGGCCAGCAGCAGCAGGCCGAGCACGCCGTAGCGCACGCGGCTGGGCCGGACGGTACCGCTGGCGCGTGCCTGCGCCAGCGACACGGGGGTGGGAATGGAACTCATCGATGTCTCCTCGCCCACCTCAAGCGGGTGGGTCGCGATGAAGGGAAGCCGGCTCAGCCGCGCCCGACGAAGGGCATGGTCGAGGCCATGATGGTCATGTTGAGGATGTTCACCTCCAGCGGCAGACGGGCCATCTGCACAACCGCATCGGCCACGTGCGCGACGTCCATGCGCGCCTCGGGCGCCGTGCGGCCGTCGGCCTGCAGCACCCCGCGGTTCATGCGCTCGGTCAGCGAGGTCGCGGCGTTGCCGATGTCGATCTGGCTGCAGGCGATGCGGTAGGGCCGGCCGTCCAGTGCGATGGACTTGGTGATGCCGGTGACCGCATGCTTGGTCGCCGTGTAGGCGATGGTGTGCGGGCGCGGCGAATGCGCGGAGATGGAGCCGTTGTTGATGATGCGGCCGCCCTGCGGCGTCTGCGCCTTCATCAGCCGGTAGGCGGCCCGCGCGCACAGGAAGACGCCGGTCAGGTTGGTGGCCACCACGTCGTTCCAGAGCTCGACGTCGTAGTCCTCCAGCGGCACGGCACCGCCGTTGCGGCCCGCGTTGTTGAACAGCAGATCCAGGCGGCCGAAAGCGCGGGCGATGTCGGCAAACACCTGGTCGACCGCCGCGGCCGACGCGATGTCGGCCGCAAACACCTGGGCGTCGCCGCCCGCCTGCACGATGGCGTCGCGCGTCTCCTGCAGCGGCGCCTCACGCCGCCCGATCAGCGCGACCGTGAACCCGGCCCGGGCCAGCGCCAGCGACGCCGCCTGACCGATGCCGGAACCCGCGCCGGTGACCGCGGCGAATTGCTTCGCAGTGCTCATTGCTCACCTCAAGATCATTTGGAACGCCGACAGGATTTCACTGGCGCACAAGGCCGATCAAGCTTGATTCATTCAATCAATATCAACTTCACCCGGCGAGGCCGGGCGGCCCAGGGTATGTCCCAGGCGCCCAAGCCCTAGAGTGTCGCCTGCGGGACATCCGAGGCGAGCTTCGACCGACTCGACGCACGGGCCGTCAGCACCAAAATATTGATTGATTGAATCAATATTGACCACGCAAGGCGACCATCCCTAGGCTGGCGGGGTCCAACGATCAAGGAGCCCCACCATGTCCGACCCGACCAGCCCGCAGTTGCTGATCGCGCGCCGTGTGCCCGACGCCGTGGCCCGCCGCGCCCGCGAAGAGTTTCATGCCCATGTGACCGAGGTCGACATGAGCGCGGAGCAGGTGCTGGATTTCTGCCACCGCCAGCCCGTCCCGGCCCTGCTGATCGGCAAGAAGTCCGGCCTGCAGGCCGAGCACATCGCCCGGCTGCCCGACAGCGTCCGCATCATCGCGAACGCCAGCGCAGGCTTCGACCACATGGACGTGGCCGCGGCGCGCGCCCGCGGCATCGTGGTGTCCAACGCACCGGACGCGCTGACCGAATGCACGGCCGACTTCACGCTGCTGCTGATCCTGGCCGCCTGCCGTCGGGCCTCCGAATACGAACGCATCATGCGCTCGGGCTGGAACAAGTCCTTCGGCATGACCGACATGCTGGGCCTGCGGGTGAACGGCAAGACGCTGGGCATCGTCGGCTTCGGCCGCATCGGCCGCGCCGTCGCGCGCCGCGCTCAGGGCTTCGGCATGAAAGTGGTCTACACCGACCGCCAGCGCGCGCCGGCCGATGTCGAGAACGGCGCGGTGTTCCAGCCCCGGCTGGATGCGCTGCTGTCCTCCTGCGACGTGCTGACGCTGCACGTCCCCGGCGGCGGCGCGCCGCTGATGACGGAGCGCGAGTTCGCGCTGATGCGGCGCGGCGCGGTGTTCATCAACGCCGCCCGCGGCAGCATGGTCGACGAGGCGGCGCTGATCGCCGCGCTGGGCTCGGGCCAGCTGTTCGCCGCTGGGCTGGACGTGTTCCGCCAGGAGCCGGCCTTCAACCCTCGCCTGGCGGAGCTGGACAACGTGTTCCTGACCCCGCACATGGCGAGCGCCACCGTCGAGACCCGCGACCAGATGGGCTTCACCGCGCTCGACAACGTGGCCGCGGTGCTGCGCGGCGGCCCGGCGCCCAACCCGGTGGGCTGAGGCCGGCGCGGCGCAGGCGGGCCCGGCATCCGTACGATGTCGGGCCGTACCGCCTCACGCTGCCATGCCTGCTGCCCACTCCGCCGCCGCTCCCGACTCCTGCCCCTGCGGCCTGCCGCGCCGCTATGCCGACTGCTGCGGCGCGCTGCATGCCGCCTTCGCCGCCGACGGCCGTCTGGCCGCCCCCACGCCCGAGGCGCTGATGCGATCGCGCTACACGGCCTTCGTGCTGGACCTGCGCGACTACCTGCTCGCCAGCTGGCATGCCAGCACCCGCCCCGCCGCGCTGGAGCCCCCCGAGCCCGGCCTGCGCTGGCTGGGGCTGGAGCTCAGGCACCACGCGCAGACCGATGCCGAGCACGGCACGGTCAGCTTCGTCGCCCGCAGCAAGCTGGGCGGGCGCGCCCACCGGCTGCAGGAAACCAGCCGCTTCGTGCGCGAGGGCGGTGAGTGGTTCTACCTCGACGGCGAGCTGTCTTGACCCTCGAGCTGCTGTACCGCGACGAGCACCTCGTGGCCATCCACAAGCCGGCCGGCCTGCTGGTGCACCGCACGCAGCTGGCTGCCGGCGAGGAGCTGGCCGCCCTGCAGCTGCTGCGCGATCAGCTCGGCCAGCCCGTCTGGCCGGTACACCGGCTGGACCGCGGCACCTCGGGCCTCCTGCTGTTCGCGCTGAGCGCCGAGGCCGCCTCGCGCCTGGGCGCGATGTTCGAGGCCGGGCAGATGGACAAGCGCTACCTGGCGCTGGTGCGCGGCTGGCCTGCGGCCGACGAGGGACGGGTGGACCACCCGCTGGCGCGCGACCCCGAGCTGCCCTCCGCCGGCCAGCCGCTGCTTGAGGCCCAGACCCGCTGGCGCGTGCTGGCCCGGCTGGAATGGCCAGTGGCCACGCAGGCCGGCTTCGCCGGCACACGCGTCGCGCTGCTGGAGGCCGAGCCGCTGCAGGGGCGGCGGCATCAGATACGCCGGCACCTCAAGCACATGGCCCACCCGATCATCGGCGACGCCACGCATGGCAAGGGGCCGCTGAACCGAACGCTCGCCGCCTACCTGGGCCGGCAGCGCCTGTGGCTGCACGCCGAACGGCTGGCGCTGCGCCACCCCTTCACCGGGCAAGACCTGACGCTGCACTGCGAGGCCGGCTGGGCCTGGCCGACGACCTGAGGCCCCTGAACGGCTGAGCCGCCAACCGGCTGTCGCCCTGGAGGCCGGCCTGTGCCCGCTCCACCGCGGCCTGTCGCAGACCACGGGCGGGCCGCCCGACGCGGCGGCAGCATGGGGGCATCGACCCTCCCCTGTGCCCGACATGAAGCTGATCACGACCCTCGCGCTGAGCCTGAGCCTGAGCCTGGCCACCGCGGCCCTGGCCGCCCCGGAGGCCGGCGACACCGTCGCCAACGCGCTGACCGAGCGCATCACCACACTGGACGCCGAAGCCTTCGACGCCTTCAACCGCTGCGCCGAACCCGGCCAGCTGGAGCGCCACGCGGCCTACTTCGCCGAGGGCGTCGAGTTCTATCACGACAACGGCGGCGTCACCTGGAACCGCGACGACATGCTGGCCAACACGCGTCGCTACGCCTGCGGCCACTACCGCCGCGAGCTGGTGCCCGGCAGCCTGCGCGTCTACCCCATCAAGGACTTCGGCGCCATCGAGCAGGGGGTGCATCGCTTCTGCCGCACCGGCGCCGAGCGCTGCGAGGGTGCCGCCGACTTCCTCATCATCTGGCAGCGCGATGGCGAGCGCTGGCGCATGACCCGCGTGGTCAGCTACGGCCACCGCGCGCTGTAGCCCCGGCCCGTTCCAGTCCGCCTCAGGCGCCGCGGGTCTGGAAGGCCGAGACCTCGCCGCTGAGCCGCTGGGCCTGCTCGCGCAGGCTTTCCGCCGCGGCGGCCGACTGCTCCACCAGCGCCGCGTTCTGCTGGGTCGCCTGATCCAGCGCCGCGATGGCCTGGTTGACACGGGCGATGCCGTCGCTCTGCTCGGCGGCAGAGCCCGCAATGTCGCCGATCAGCTGCGCGACCTTCTCGACCGAGGCCTCGATCTCGCGCATGGCCTCGCCCGCACTGCCCACCAGACTGGAGCCTTCGGCGACCTGCTCGGTGGACTGGGCGATCAGGCTCTTGATGTCGCGTGCCGCCTCGGCGCTGCGCTGCGCCAGCGTGCGCACCTCGGAGGCCACGACGGCGAAGCCCTTGCCCTGCTCGCCGGCCCGCGCCGCTTCCACCGCGGCGTTGAGGGCCAGGATGTTGGTCTGGAAGGCGATCGAGTCGATCAGCCCAGTGATGTCCGCGATGCGGCCGGCGCTGGTGTCTATGGCCTGCATGGTCGCGATCACCTGCTGCACCACCCCCGAGCCGCGCTGGGCCGCCTCGGCGGCGCCACCCGCCAGCCCATGGGCCTCGCGCGCCGAGCCTGCGGTGTGCCCGACCGCCTGGGTCAGCGTGTCCATCTGCGAGGCGGTGGACTGCAGGCTGGCCGCCGTCTTCTCGGTGCGCACCGACAGATCCTGGTTGCCCGCCGCGATCTCGGCGCTGGCGCCGTCGATGCTGATGGCCGCCTGCTTGACCTGATGCACCACGCCATGGATGCGCTCCAGCACCTGTTGCAGCCGCGCGGCCATGCCGGTGGTGTGCTGGTCCGCCGTGTCGAGCCGGATCTGGCCCTCGTCCGCCACATGCTCCACCAGGCCCACCAGGCCCAGCTGCTCGTGCATGCGCTTGTACATCTCCAGCGCGATCAGGCATTCCATCGCCGTCTGCGCCACCACATAGCCCGCGTGCAGCATCACGCGCAGGAAGCCAGGCTCGGACAGGCAGTACACCCCCATGCCGCCGGCCTGCAGACGGTCGAACAGCACATGGTGGATGGCGATGGCCAGCGCCCCGCTGACGATGGGCGCCCAGTGCCGATAGACCAGCAGGAAGGCCAGCGTGACGAAGACGCCGAAGTGGAGCTCGATCAGCCCGCGCGCCAGCTGGATGTGCAGCGCCACCATGGCCATGGCCAGCGCGGCCATCAAGTTGGCGCCGAACAGGCCGTCGCCCCAGAGGCGGTGCACCATCAGGCTGAGGCCCATCAGCAGCAGCCCCAGGCCCAGGGCCAGCCCCAGCCCGCCGAAGTAGAGCCCCAGGCCCAGGCTGAGCAGCAGATACAGGCCCTGGCAGACCAGCAGCAGCAGGCTGGCCTGACGCCATACCTGCTGCTGCCCCGAGGGGGCCGAGCCCGCATGTCGCGCGCCGCCGGGTGCCCGCATCACAAAGTCATTCATGGCTGTCTCCAGAATTATTTGTGATCGGATTGTCGGCCGCGGCGTCAACAAATGGTCAAGGCCAGCCGTGCGGATTCGGCACTCCTGGCCACCACACGCTCCAAGCGGGGCGCGGCGACGGCGCCCGGACGGCCGACGTCAGTGCGCCGTGGGCAGCACCCGCAGCTCCAGCCCCGACGCCTGGCCCTGCCAGCGGTAGAGCTTCTGCGTGGCGGCCTGGAAGTCCTCCGGCCGGGCGCTGTGGATGGGCACGAAGCGCTGCGGGTTGCGGTCGATCAGCGGGAACCAGCTGCTCTGCAGCTGCACCATGATGCGATGGCCGCGCCGGAAGCTGTGGTTGACGTCCTGCAGCTCCACCTTCAGCTCCTCCACCTGCCCGGGCACCATGGCTTCGGGCTGCTCCAGGCTGTGGCGGAAGCGGCCGCGCAGCGGGTCACCGCGCACCAGCTGCTGGTAGCCGGCCAGCGGCGCCTCGGGCAGCTCCGGATCCTCGCCGCGCTTGCGCTTGGCGGCGTCCTCGTCCAGTTCGCTGGGATAGACGTCGATGAGCTTGACCACCCAGTCGGCGTCGGTACCGCTGGTCGACGCGAACAGCCTCGCGACGATGGGGCCGGCCACGGTGACGTCCTCCTGCAGCACCTCGCTGCGGTAGGTCAGCACGTCGGGGCGGCTGGACGCGAAGCGCTGGTCGCTGACCATGTATTCGCGCGGCATGCCCTGGGCCGTGTAGGCCACGAAGGGCACGGGCTTGTTGGGGTCGCTGACCCAGCTGTCGAAGGCCGGTTCGGCGGCCGTGGGCGGCGTGAAGCTGAGTCGCCCGCCGGCTGCGAAGTACAGCGTGCGCGGCTTGGCCTGGGCCGGCGGCCAGGCGTCGTAGCGGCGCCAGACATTGGTGCCGGTTTCGAACACCGTGGCCTTGGCGATGGGCTCGGGCTTGGACTCCGGCTTGCCGGCCTTGGCGTCTGCAGCGCCGCGCAGATGCTGCTCGAAGAAGGGCAGCAGCACCTGCTTCTGGAACTGCTCGGAGGTGGGCTGGTCGAACTTCACGCGGCCCAGCGAGCGGCCCGGGCCACCCACCCAGCCGCCGTGCGACCACGGGCCCATCACCAGACGGTTGTCGGTGCCGGGGCTTTGCGCGGCGATGGCGCGATGGATGGCCAGCGGGCCGGCCAGGTCTTCGGCGTCGAACCAGCCCCCCACGGTCAGCACCGCGGCACGGATGTTCTTCAGGTGCGGGGTCAGGCCGCGCGGCTTCCAGAACTCGTCGTAGCGGTCGTGCTGCAGCTGCACATCGAAATACGGGTTGGCTGCGCCACCCTTGGCGAGCAGGCCGGACAGCGCATCCAGGTTGCCCGCCTGCAGGAAGTACTCGTAGCCATCCGGCGTGCCGTAGTCGAACTCGCTCCAGCGCTTGGGGCCGGCGGTGGGCGTCTGCTGCGGCTTGAAGAAGGTGTAGAAGCCGAAGTTGGCCGCCAGCATGAAGGCGCCGCCGTGGTAGCTGTCGTCGCCCTTGAACAGGTCGGCGATCGGCGCCTGCGGCGACGCGGCCTTGATGGCCGGGTGCGAGTCGATGATGGAGGCTGCCGTGTAGAAGCCCGGGTAGGAAATGCCCCACAGCCCGACGCGGCCGTTGTTGCCGGCCACGTGCGTGATCAGCCACTGCACGGTGTCATAGGTGTCGCTGCTCTCGTCCACATCGGCCGGGCTCTTCTTGGCGTCCTTGTGCGGCGTCATCTCGACGAATTCGCCTTCGGACTGGAAGCGCCCGCGCACGTCCTGGCACACGAAGATGTAGCCAGCCTTCAGAAAGTCCTCGTTGGGCGCCAGGTGGCGGGCGCCGTCCGCACGGTCCACGCCATAGGGGCCACAGCCGTAGGGCGTGCGGGTCATCAGCATCGGATAGGTCTTGCCGCCCTGCCCCGCGTCCTTGGGCACATAGACGGCCGCGAACAGCAGCTTGCCGTCGCGCGCCGGGATGCGGTATTCGAACTTCGTGTAGTGCTCGCGCGGCTCGTAGCGCGGCTTGGCCGGGGCGTCGTCGGCGCGTGTGGCGGCGCCGGACAGCAGGCCGGCGGCCAGCGCCGCGAGCACGGTGGGTTTCAACAGCATGGGAACTCCGGAAAAGGTCAGGGCTTGGCGGGCGGGGCCGGCTGGCTGGGCAGGGCCTGGGGCAGCACCCTCAGCTCGATGGACGAGGCCTGCGCACCGCTGCGATACAGGGTCTGCGTGGCAATGCGGAAGTCCTCCGGCCGCGCGCTGCGTATGCGCACGAAGCTCTGCGGGTTGCGGTCGATCAGCGGGAACCAGCTGCTCTGCACCTGCACCATCAGCCGGTGGCCGCGGCGGAAGGCGTGGTTCACGTCGGGCAGCTCGAAATGGATCTTCTCCACCTGGCCGGGCACCAGCGGCTCGGGCTTGTCGAAGCCATGCCGGAAGCGCGCGCGCAGCGGATCGCCGCGCACCAACTGCTGGTAGCCGCCGAAGTTGGGCTGGGGCGGCGGCGGGTCGCTGGGCAGGTCGCGGCTGCGCGGCGCGGGCTCGTCGCCCGCGTCAGCCGGATGCACGTCGATGAGCTTGACGACGAAGTCGGCATCCGTGCCGGTGCTGGAGACAAACAGGTCCACGCCGATGGGGCCGGCCACCGTCAGGTCCTGATCGAGCACCTCGGTCTGGTAGACCAGCACGTCAGGCCGGGTGGACGCAAAGCGCTGGTCGGCCACCATGTATTCCTGCGGCATGCCCAGCGCCGCATAGCCGATGAAGGGCACGGGGCGATTGGGGTCGCTGACATAGCTGTCGGCCCCAGCCGCGTCCGCTGCACCCGGCGCCTGGGCCGAGAGCTGGCCGCCGGCGCGCAGGTAGAACTTCTGCGGCTGCGCGGCCTGGGGCGGCCAGGTGTCATAGCGGCGCCAGACATTGGTGCCGGTCTCGAACACCGTGGCCTCGGCCAGCTTGGCGTCGCCGGTGCCGCGCAGATGTTGCTCGAAGAAGGGCAGCAGCACCTGCTTCTGGAACCACTCGCTGTTGTTCATGTCGAAGCTGATCGCGCCGAGCTGCCTGCCCAGGCCACGCATCCAGCCGCCATGCACCCAGGGCCCCATCACCAGGCCGTTGCGCGTGGCCGGGCTCTGCGCCTTGATCGCGCGGTAGATGGCCAGTGGGCCGGCCAGGTCCTCCGCGTCGAACCAGCCGCCCACGGTCAGCACGGCCGCATGGATGTTCTTCAGGTGCGGCGTGAGGTGGCGCGAGCGCCAGAAGTCGTCCAGCGTGTCGTGCGTTATCAGCTCGTCGAACAGCGGGTTGCGCGCCGGCTTGCCCGGCTCGCCACCGGCAAAGCTCTGGGCGATGGCATCCAGGTTGCCGAGCTTGAGGAAGTAGTCGTAGGCGTCGCGGCTGCCGTAGTCGAAGCTGGGCCAGGTCTTGAGCCCGTTGGTCGGGCCCTCCTGCAGCCGGTAGCCGGTGTAGAAGCCGTAGTTGTGCGCCAGCATCAGCGCACCGCCGTGGTAGCCGTCGTCGCGCTGGTAGTAGTCGGCGATGGGGGCCTGGGGCGACGCCGCCTTGATGGCCGGGTGCGAGTCGATGATGGACGCCGCCGTATAGAAGCCCGGGTAGGAAATGCCCCACAGCCCGACGCGGCCGTTGTTGCCCGCCACATGGGTGATCAGCCACTGCACGCTGTCGTGGGTGTCGCTGCTCTCGTCCACGTCGGCCGGCCCGCGCTTGCTGTCCAGGTGCGGCGTCATCACGCGCCACTGGCCCTCGGACTGGTAGCGCCCGCGCACGTCCTGGCAGACAAAGATGTAGCCGGCCTTCAGGAAGTCCAGGTGCGGCGCCAGGCGGCGCACGCTGTTGCGGTCCACGCCGTAGGGCCCGCAGCTGTAGGGCGTGCGGGTCATCAGCATGGGGTAGGTCTTGCCGCCCTGCCCCGCGTCCTTGGGCACGTAGACGGCGGTGAACAGCGTCTTGCCGTCGCGCACCGGGATGCGGTATTCGAACTTCGTGTAGTGCTCGCGCGGCTCGTAGGCCGGGGCGTCGGGCTTGGTCTGGGCCAGCACCGGGCTGGCGAGGGCGGCCACCGCGAGTGTCGGCAGCAGAAGCAGTCGGGTCATGGGTCTCGCAGGATCAGGTGGTTGAAAATGAGTGGGAGGGGCCGGGTCTTGCCTCAGCCGAATTTCACCGCATAGATAGGCGGCAGGTGGCTGGAAATACCCTGCCAGCGCTCGCCGCCGTCGTCACTGGCCCACAGGCTGCCGGTGGTGGAGCCCATCAGCAGTTGCTCGCCACGGGCGTCGACGGCCAGGCCATGACGGAACACCAGGTCATAGCAGTGCTGCTGGGGAAGGCCCGTACGCAGTGCCTCGAACGTCTGGCCACCGTCGCGGGTGCGCGTGACGCACAGCGCCCCGTCCACGGGGATGCGGCGCTCGTCCTTCACGGCCGGTACGAACCAGGCGGTGTCGGCATCGCGCGGATGCGCCGCCACCGCGAAACCGAAGCTGGAGGGTGCCGCCGTCAGCTCCACCCAGCTCGCACCGTTGTCGGCCGAGCGGAAGATGCCGTTGTGGTGCTGGCACCAGAGCACCTCCGGCTGCGCCAAGCAACGCGCGATGAGGTGCGGGTCCTGCACGTTCTGCTCGTCCGCCTGCTCGGGCGGCATGTAGGCCGCGCGCATGCCGCTGGCACGCAGGGCCCAATGCCGGCCACCATCCGTCGTCCGCCAGGCGCCGCCGCATGAGATGCCCAGCAGCAGCTCATCGATCTGCGCCGGATGCGGGCAGATGGAATGCAGCGCCGGCGCGTCGTTGCCGCCGCCGAACCAGCCCAGCCGGCGCGGGTCGTTCCACAGCGCCAGGTTGAGCTGCCAGCTCTCGCCACGGTCCTGGCTCTCGAAGAGACCGCCGGGATTGGTGCCGGCCCAGAGCCGGCCCGCCGGCGAACGCTCCAGCGACCAGACCTGCATCAGCGCCCAGGGCGGCCCCTCGGCGCCCTCGGGCTGCGGCGGGAAGGTCGGCGCCGGCAGCTCACGCCAGCTGGCGCCGGCGTCGTCCGAGGCATGGAGCTTGGCGCCGAAATGCCCGAGGTTGAGCGCCGCGAGCATGAACCCGTCCTCATCGGGCGGCAGCAGCATGGTGACCGGGTCGCCCAGGAAGCTGACCCTCGCTATTCCCCAGCCCGATGGCCCACGACGCAGTTCGAACAAGCCCTTGCGGGTGGCGGCCCAGGCACGATCGGTTCTCATGGCATGGCTCCCAGCATCAGGACGATCATTCAGCCCCCCGACAAGGCCTGCAGCACGTGCACCCGGCTGTCGGGCGCCAGCGCATCGCTGAAAGCCCGTCGGTCACGGGCACGCCGGCCGTCGATGAAGATCACGACATTCGCCCGCAGGCAGCCCTGGTCGTCCACGATGTAGCCGCGCAGCCGCGGGTTCACGGCAAACGCTGCCTCCAGGCCCGCGGCCAGGCTGGCATAGGGGCCGTCAACCACCGGGGTGTCGACGAAGCGCAGCAGCTGCGGGGTGAACTCCAGGCGGGCCATGGCCGCATCTTCAGGGCTGGGCGCTTCGGCTTCCAGTGCCGAAAGCCCCACAGGCAAACCCCAATCCGGGGCGGCATCGACAATTCGCCGATGAACTCCGGAATCCTGTTTGCGCTGGGGGCCTACCTCAGCTGGGGGCTGTTCCCGCTGTATTTCCACCAGCTGGCAACCGTGCCGTCCACGCAGATCGTGGCCCATCGCACGCTGTGGTCGCTGGTGGTCGTGATGCTGGTGCTGGTGGCCACGCGCCGACTGGGCTGGCTGCGCGAGGTGACGGCGGCCACCTGGCGGCGTTTTGCGGTGTCCGCGCTGCTGATCGCGGTGAACTGGCTCGTCTACGTCTGGGCCGTGGGCAACGGCCATGTGATCGACGCCAGCCTGGGCTATTTCATCAACCCGCTGGTGAACGTGGCGCTCGGTTTCGCGCTGCTGCACGAACGGCCGCGGCCCGGCCAATGGCTTGCCGTGGGCCTGGCGGCCTTCGGCGTGCTGTGGCTGACCGTGGCTGCCGGGCGCCTGCCCTGGGTGGCCCTGGTACTGGCCTTGAGCTTCGGCTTCTATGGTCTGATGCGCAAGACGGCCGCACTGGGCGCGCTCGAAGGGCTGACGCTGGAGACGCTGATCCTGGCGCCCATCGCCGGCATCGCACTCGCGTTCTGGACGCTGAACGGCAGCTCGGCCGCCCGAACGCCCGTGGATTGGGCCTGGCTGGCCGGCACCGGGCCGGTCACCGCCGGCAGCCTGCTGCTGTTCGCCGCCGCGGCCCGGCGCATCCCGCTGGCCACGCTGGGCCTGATCCAGTACCTGTCGCCGTCGCTGCAGTTCCTGCTCGGCATCTACCTGTTCCGCGAGCCCATGGACAGCCAGCGCCTGGTGGCCTTCGGCTTCATCTGGAGCGCGCTGGCCGTCTACAGCCTGGAAGGGCTATGGCAGTCGCGGCGGCCACGACCGGCCGCCGCAACCTGCTGACGCGCTGCCTCAGCTGCGCATCAGGTGGTCGAAGGCGCCCAGCGCCGCCTTCGCGCCATCGCCCGCAGCGATGACGATCTGCTTGAACGGCACGGTCGTCGCGTCGCCCGCGGCGAACACGCCAGGCACCGAGGTCGCGCCCTTGGCATCGACGATGATCTCGCCGAACTTGCTCAGCTCCACCGTGCCGCGCAGCCATTCGGTGTTGGGCACCAGGCCGATCTGCACGAAGCAGCCCTCCACCTCCACGCGCTTGGCTTCGCCGGTGGCGCGATCGGTGTAGTTCAGACCATTGAGCTTGCCGGCGGCGCCAGTGAACTCGGTGGTCTGGGCCTGCGTGATGATGGTGACGTTGGGCAGGCTGCGGGCCTTGTTGACCAGCACCGCATCGGCACGCAGCTGCTCGCCGAACTCCAGCAGCGTCACGTGCTGCACGATGCCGGCCAGGTCGATGGCGGCTTCCACGCCCGAGTTGCCACCGCCGATCACTGCCACCGGCTTGCCCTTGAACAGCGGGCCGTCGCAGTGCGGGCAGTAGGTCACGCCCTTGTTCTTGTACTCCTGCTCGCCGGGCACGCCCACGTTGCGCCAGCGCGCGCCGGTGGAGAGGATCACGGTCTTGCCCTGCAGCGTCGCCCCGTTGGCCAGGCGCACGCCGATCAGGCCGCCCGGCTGTTCGGCCGGGATCAGCGCCTCGGCGCGTTGCAGGTTGTGGATGTCGACGTTGTAGTGGCGCACATGGCTTTCAAGCGCGGCGGCGAACTTCGGACCGTCGGTTTCCAGCACCGAGATGTAGTTCTCGATGGCCATGGTGTCGTTCACCTGTCCGCCGAAACGCTCGGCCGCAATGCCTGTGCGGATGCCCTTGCGGGCGGCGTACACGGCCGCCGCGGCGCCGGCGGGGCCGCCACCGACGATGAGCACGTCATACGGCGCTTCGGCGTCCAGCTTCTTGGCGTCACGGGCAGCAGCACCGGTGTCCAGCTTGGCGACGATTTCTTCCAGGCTCATGCGGCCCGATGCGAAATGCTGGCCGTTCAGATAGACGCTGGGCACGGCCATGATCTCGCGGGCCTCGACCTCGGCCTGGTAGAGGCCACCGTCCACCACCGTCGTCTTGACGGAGGGGTTGAGCACGGCCATCAGCGACAGCGCCTGCACCACGTCCGGGCAGTTGTGGCAGGTCAGGCTCATGTAGACCTCGAAGTTGAAGTCGCCTTCCAGCGCCTTCACGGCTTCGATGGTTTCGGCCTCGACCTTGGGCGGGTGGCCGCCGGTCCACAGCAAGGCCAGCACCAGCGAGGTGAACTCGTGGCCCAGTGGGATGGCGGCAAAGCGCAGCGTCTGCTCGCTGCCGGTGCGGCGCAGCAGGAAGGACGGCTTGCGGGCGTCGTCACCGTCGGTGCGCAGCGTGATCTTGGGGCTCATGCCCGCGATCTCGTCGAGCAGCTCGCGCATCTCGGCGGCCCCGCTGGAGCTGTCCAGCGACGCGATGATCTCGAACGGGAGCTGCACGCGCTCCAGATAGGCCTGGAGCTGGGTCTTGAGGGCGGCGTCCAACATGGCGGGTTCCTTTCAGTGATGGCGTGGCGGGGCGGGCCACTGCTGAAAGGGTCCCCAACGTTGGAGGCCCTTTCAGCAGAGCCTTAGCGACTCTGCGGAAGGAAGAAGCCCTCGCGGGCTTCTTTCAAACGGCATGGACTTAGATCTTGCCGACCAGGTCCAGCGACGGGGCG
This sequence comes from Roseateles depolymerans, assembly GCA_003241055.1. Taxonomy (GTDB): domain Bacteria; phylum Pseudomonadota; class Gammaproteobacteria; order Burkholderiales; family Burkholderiaceae_C; genus Pelomonas; species Pelomonas depolymerans_A. Next base: position 184,500 of record QFOD01000003.1, on the reverse strand, counting down.
ATGGTCTTGGCGCCGTCGTTCCACTTGGCGGGGCAGACTTCACCCGGGTGAGCGGCGGTGTACTGGGCAGCCTTCAGCTTGCGCAGCGTTTCCTTGACGTCACGGGCGATTTCGTTGCTGTGCACTTCGGCGGTCTTGATGATGCCGTCCGGGTTGATCACGAAGGTGCCGCGCAGCGCCAGGCCTTCTTCGGGGATGTGCACGCCGAAGGCGTTGGTCAGCGTGTGGGTCGGGTCGCCCACCAGCGGGAACTTGGCCTTGCCGACAGCCGGCGAGGTCTCGTGCCACACCTTGTGCGAGAAGTGCGTGTCGGTCGTGACGATGTAGACCTCGGTGCCCAGCTTCTGGAACTCGGCGTAGTTGTCGGCAGCGTCCTCGACTTCGGTCGGGCAGTTGAAGGTGAAGGCGGCCGGCATGAAGATCAGCACGGACCACTTGCCCTTCAGGGACTCTTCCGTCACTTCGATGAACTTGCCGTTGTGGAAAGCCTGGGTCTTGAAGGGCTGGACTGGGGTGTTGATCAGCGACATGGATGCTCCGTTGGGGCTGGGTTGATGGGATAGGCGAGACTATATCGAGTCTCGCGCTTCATTAGTAAAAGTTAATTAAATCTCGCCTTTAGATTCAGGCTATCGATCGCCCAAGAAAAAAGCCATGGCGCGACGCGGCACTCAGCCGAGCGCCTGGGCCAGCGCGGCAACGACCTGATCCTGCTGGGCCTCGGTGAGGTCGGCACTCATGGGCAGGCTCATCACGCGCGCGGCCGCGTCGACGCTGTGCGGGCAGTCCTCGGGGCGACCGAAGCGGGCGTAGGCGGGCTGGTGGTGCAGCGGCCGCGGGTAGTGCACGGCGGTCGGGATGCCCTGGGCCTTGAGCCGGGCCTGCAGCGCGTCGCGCTCGTCCACGAACACGGTGTACTGGGCCCACACGCAGTCGCGGTCCGGGCGCACGGCCAGCAGCTGCAACTGCGGCACGGCGGCCTGCAACTTGGCGCGATAGGCCTCGCCCAGCGCCAGGCGGCGCTGGATCTCCCAGTCGAAGCGGGTCAGCTTGCCCAGCACCACCGCGCATTGCAGCGTATCCATGCGGCCGCCCACGCCGATGCGGGTGTGCAGGTAGCGCTGGCTCTGGCCATGGGTGCGGATCTCGCGACAGGCCTGGGCCAGGCGGTCGTCACTGGTGAAGATGGCGCCGCCGTCGCCATAGCAGCCCAGCGGCTTGCTGGGGAAGAAGCTGGTGCAGCCCAGCGTGGAGAGGTTGCAGCTCTTCTTCCCCTGGTAGGTTGAGCCGAAGCTCTGCGCGGCGTCCTCGATGACGGCCAGCCCGTGACGCGCCGCGATCGCGTTGATGGCGGCCATGTCGGCCACCTGGCCGTAGAGGCTGACCGGCATCACGGCCTTGGTGCGCGGCGTGATCGCGGCTGCTATCAGCGAGGCGTCGATGTTGGCAGTGTCAGGCTCGATGTCCACGAACACCGGCACCCCGCCAGCCAGCACGATCATCTCGGCCGTGGCCGCGAAGGTGAAGGGGCTGGTGATGACCTCGTCGCCCGGCTGCAGGTCCAGCGCCATCAAGCTGATCAGCAGCGCCTCGGTACCGCTGGCCACGCTGATGCAGTGCTTCGCGCCGGTGTAGTCGCTGAGCGCGGCCTCCATCTCCTTGACCTCGGGGCCCAGGATGTACTGGCCGTGGTCCAGCACCTTCTGGATGCGGGCGTTGATGTCGTCGCGCAGCGCGGCGTATTGGCTCTTGAGGTCGATGAAGTCCATGGTTCAGATCAGTTGCAGCGCAGCGCCACTCAGCAGGTAGCGGTCGCCGGTGTGCGGGCAGGTGGCCTCCAGCGGCTGGTCGCTGGTCAGCGGCAGCTCCAGCCGCTCGCCGTGGCGGCTCATCCAGCCGATCTGCCTGGCCGGCACGCCCACCATCAGCGCAAAGTCGGGCACGTCACGGTTGACGACCGCGCCCGCACCGACGAAGGCGTAGCGGCCCACAGTGCTGCCGCACACTATTGTTGAGTTGGCCCCCAGCGTCGCGCCCTGCTTCACCAGCGTGCGGCGGTACTCGTCCTTGCGCACCACGGCCGCGCGCGGGTTGTAGACATTGGTGAACACCATGCTGGGGCCGCAGAACACGTCGTCCTCCAGCGTCACCGCGTCGTAGACCGATACGTTGTTCTGGATCTTCACATTGCTGCCTATCAGCACGTCGTTGCCGACGTAGACGTTCTGCCCGAAGGAGCAGCGCGCACCGATGCGGGCGCCGGCCGAGATGTGCACGAAGTGCCAGACGCGGCAGTCCTCGCCCAGCTGCGCGCCCTCGTCGACGATGGCCGACGGATGGATGGTGGTGGCCATGGCGGGATCAGTAGGACAGCGGCAGGTTGACGCGCTGGCCGTCACGGGCGCTGAGGTACATCGCAATCAGCAGCTCCAGCGACTTCAGGCCCTCGCGGCCATCGGTCTCTGCCTCGGCCTGGCCCAGCAGCGTGCGGATGACGTTGTCGTAGTAGAGCGGGTGGCCGAAGCCGTAGACCGAGGTGGTCTGGTAGCTGGCGTCCTTGAGCTCCTCGTCCATCGCATGCGGCGCGTCGAATTCCCAGTGCTGGATCTCGTTGACCGCCACGCCGCCTATGCGCACCGAGCCCTTTTCACCCAGCAGCGTGATGGAGCCCTCCAGGTTCTTGGGATAGGTCAGCATCGTCACGTTGACCGTGCCCATCGCGCCGTTGCGCCACTTCAGCGCGGCCACGCCGGTGTCTTCCACCTCGATGTTGCGGGCCAGCGTGCCGGTGTAGGCCATCACGCTCTCCACCGGGCCGACGATCCAGTCCAGCAGGTCGATGTAGTGACTGGCCTGGTTCATGAACGCACCGCCGTCGAACTCCCAGGTGCCGCGCCAGGCGGCGCTGTCGTAGTAGGCCTGCGGCCGGGTCCAGAACACATTCACCGCCACGCTGTAGAGGCGGCCGAAGCGCCCCTCGCGTACCGCCTGCTTGAGCAACTGCAGCGTCGCGTTGCGGCGGTTCTGCTTGACGACGAAGAGGCGCACGCCGGCATCGTCACAGGCCTTGACCATGGCCAGACCGTCCTGCCAGCGCGTGGCCATGGGCTTTTCGGTCATCACATGCAGGCCGGCCTGAGCGACCTCGATGGCCTGGCGCGGATGCAGGCCGCTGGGCGTGGTCAGCACCACGCAGTCCAGGCCCAGCGCCTCGCGCGCGGCCAGCAGCTCGGTCAGCGACGCATAGCCGCGCGCGCCGGACTTGCGCACCGCCGCATCCAGCGCGGCCGGGTCGGTGTCGCAGACCGCCACCAGCTCCGCGCGCTCGGCGTGGCGGGACAGGGCCTCGATATGGTTCTGGGCGATGCGGCCGCAGCCGATCAGTGCGAAGCGGACCTTGCGGCCCTGGATGGGCGAGCGATGAGAAGGCATGACGGGAGCGAATACGCGTAAGCCCGCGATTCTCCTCCCGTCGGCGCCCGCTGCAGCCTCAGAGCTCCAGTGCGATCAGCTCTTCCACGGTCTGGCGGCGGCGGATCAGCCGGTCCTGCGCGCCGTCCACCAGCACCTCGGCCGCCAGCGGGCGGCTGTTGTAGTTGCTGGACATGGAGGCGCCATAGGCCCCTGCGTCATGGATCACCAGCAGGTCTCCCACCTCGGCCGCGGGCAACTCGCGCTGCAGCACCTCGCCGCCGGCCCCTTGCGTGAACACATCGCCCGACTCACACAGCGGGCCGGCCACCACGGTGGGGGCCAGCGGGCGCGCGGCGCCGTCGCTCGGCAGCAGGCTCATCGCATGGAAGGCGCCGTACATGGCCGGGCGCATCAGCTCGTTGAAGCCGGCATCCACCAGCGTGAAGCGGTTGGCGCCGGCGCGCTTCACCGCCCTCACCTCGGTCAGCAGCACCGCGCTCTCGGCCACCAGGTAGCGGCCCGGCTCCAGCTCCAGCGACAGCGCATGGCCCACCAGCGCCTCGGCCTCGCGGCGCGCGGCGTCCCACAGGCCGAAGTAATGCGGCACGTCGATCACGGCGTCGCCGTCGCGGTAGGGAATGGACAGGCCGCCGCCGGCCGAGATCGCGCGCAGATCATGGCCGGCGGCCCCGGTCGCCCGCACCAGGCCCACCATGGCCTGGCCGACCTGGGCCAGGTGGCCGTAGTCCACGCCCGAGCCTATGTGCATGTGCAGGCCCACCAGGGTCAGGCCATGCGCGCGGATCACGGCCAGCGCCTCGGCCAGGTCCTCATGCCAGATGCCGTGCTTGCTGTGCTCGCCGCCGGTGTTGGTCTTCTGGCTGTGGCCATGGCCGAAACCGGGGTTGATGCGCAGCCACACCGCATGACCGGGTGAGGCCGCACCCAGCTGGCGCAGCATGTCGATGGAACCGGCGTTCACCGGCACGCGGTGCTCGCGCACGGTAGCCAGCGTGGCGGCGTCCAGCAGGTCGGCGGTGAACACGATCTGCTCGCCATCCGACACATAGCCAGCGGCCAGCGCGCGCAGGATCTCCCCACGCGACACCGCATCCACCCAGACGCCAGCCTCGCGCAGCAGGCGCAGAACATGGACGTTGGAGCAGGCCTTCTGCGCGAACCGCACATGGTCGAACAGCTGCAGCGACGCCGCGCGCTCGCGGATGGTGTCCGCGTCATAGACCCACAGCGGCGTGCCATGACGGGCGGCCAGCGCACGCAGGCGCTCGGGCGTGAAGGATTGGGGCAGGCGTTGGCTCATGGCGACAGCATGCCGGCCCGATACCATTCAATCAAATCGAAAATAGCAGCACATCAATTCAATTCTGATATGGCCATCCTCCACCGTCACATCGAGGTGTTCCGCGCCGTGATGACGGCCGGCAGCGTCACCGCCGCCGCGACGCTGTTGCACACGTCGCAGCCGACGCTGTCGCGCGACCTGGCCCGGCTGGAGCAGTTGCTGGGTTACTCGCTGTTCGAGCGCGAGCGCGGCCGGCTCAGGCCGACAGCACGCGCGCTGGCACTGTTCGACGAGGTGGAGCGCAGCTTCCAGGGCCTGGCCCGCGTGGTGGAGCGGGCCCAGGCCCTGGGCCGCGCCGAGGACGCCGAATTGCGCGTGCTGAGCCTGCCGGCCCTCAGCCATGCGCTGCTGCCCGCCGCGCTGGGGCGCCTGCTGGAGCGCCACCCCCAGGCGCGCGTCTCCATCACCCCGGCCGAGCCGCCGCTGCTGGACGCCTGGATCAGCGAGCAGCGCTACGACCTGGCCCTCGCCGAACAGGCCACGCCCCTGCCCGGCGTGCGTGTCGAAGCGGTGCTGGAGGCCGATGAGGTGGCCGTGATGCCGGCCAGCCACGCGCTGGCCTCTCGCGAGCGCGTGGCACTGAGTGACTTCGCCGATCAGCCCTTCGTGAGCCTCGCCGACGACGACCCCTATCGCCAGGAGATCGATCGCCGCTTCGAGGCCGCCGCCGTTCGTCGCTGGCTGAGGGTGCAGAGCCACAGCGCGGCGGCGGTGTGCGAGCTGGTGCGGGCAGGCCTGGGCCTGGCCATCGTCAACCCGCTGACTGCCGCTGCCTGCGCCGGGCCGGGGCTGGCCGTCAGGCCGCTGGCCGCGGCCATCCCGTATCGCGTCAGCGCGTTGCTGCCCCTGCACCGGCCCGCACAGCCGCTGGTGGCGGCCCTGCTGGCTGAACTGCGGCGCTGACGACGGGCAGCTCAGTCGCCGCGCTGACGACGGCGACGCGCGACCAGCGCCAGCCCACCCGCCGCGAACAGCAGCGCCGACGCCGGCTCGGGCACCGCGGCCACCTCGGCCGAGTAGAAATTCAGCAGATCGATCTCATGCGTGCTGCTGGCCGTGAACAAGGCCTGCACGATGGGGTCGGACGCGATCACGCCGACGAATATCGTGCTGCCGCCACCGTCCGAGTGCACCGTCTGCAGCACGTCGTAGTAGTTCAGCTTGAGGGTCAGGTCGTCAGCCCCCTGCAGCGTGCCGAGCGTGAAGCCCATCGCGTACACCGAGGTGTCAGGCGGCGTCACACCCAGGGTCGGCGTGGCCAGCGTGTAGTCACTCAGGTAGGTCTGGCCTGCGCCAAAGGCGCCGTCGTTCATCAGCTTGAACGTGGACACGCGCGAGGTCGTGCCCACGGTGTAGTCGTCCAGCGTGTAGGGCCGGCTCACCGCGGCCCCGCCGCCATCGGGGAACTGGTGCAGGGTCAGCGAAGAAACTGCGGCCGCGAAGGACGCGTAGTCGGTATAGACCGTGTAGGTGGTGGCCTGGGAGGAGGCACTCGCCAAGGCCAGGGCGCCGCCGAACAGCGCAGCGGTCAGGGAACGCAGCGCCGCCGGGCGCAGGAAAGCAAAGCTCATCGATATCTCCGTCAACAGCTGAAAGGTGAAGGACACGGCGTGTCCGCGACCGCGTGACGGATGTCACAACCACGTCGCGATTTCATTATTGGGAATGACACCGAAAACATCACCAGTGAAAACACGATGATCAACACAAAATATCTCGCTATCCTTCGCGCTGCCTTGGAGACGAGCCCGTAAGCGGGCAAAACAGAACCGATATGCGTCGAACGCCTTCCAGTGACCCCCTCGCCGGCGCCACCGCCCGCCCCAGCTTCCGCGCCGAGCTCGCGCAGGTGACGCGCCAGATGCGCAGCACGCTGTCCGCCCTGCTGGTAGAGGGTGGGCTGGACCCGCTCGACCCGCAGGCGCTGGTCAAGCGCTGGGGACTGAACCGTCAGCTCTCCTGGAAGATCTCCAAGCTGATCCAGACCGCAGACGCCTACGCGATGCTGCAACTGCTGCCCGGCCCCCAGGGCATGGACATCCTGCTCGGCAAGGCCGCCGACATGGGCATTGCCGCGGCGACACGGGACGCGGCGCGGGCGTCGCTGCAGGCACTCGATACGCTGATCGACACGCACTGTGGCGATCGTGCCGTGTTCGACATCATGGCCAGCGCCTGCTCCAGCGGCGAGAGCGCACTGCAGCAGCAGGAGGCGCTGCGACGCCAGTTCTTCCAGGGCGCCAGCGCCATCTGGGGCGCCCAGACCCGGGTGAACCTGGTGACCTGGTTCGTCGCCCCCAGCGCCGCTGGCGCGCCGACGGTGGACATGGTCAGCCTCAAGGGCTGGATAGGCTTCAGGCGCCTGCGCGAGCAACTCTCCTGGGTCATCTCGCGCCACATGAGCCGCCACGACGATGGGCGCTACATGGCCATGCCCGCCCCTGAGGCGCTGGATCCGGACTCGGACTGGACGCTGCCACTGATGCGCGAATTCAGCTCCAGCCCGCCGCCTGACATCAATCTCACCGAGGAAGACGGCCGGCTGACGGTCGCGCTGGCCCCCGGTCCGACGGGGCTGGCGGGCCAGCTCAGCTGCGTGTTCGGCAAGCTGCACCGTGGCCTGCCGCACGCGCGCACCGAGACAGACCGGCTGTCACGCTTCATCTGCGATCTGAGCGTGCCGAGCGAACTGGTCATCTTCGACCTGTTCGTCCACGAGTCACTGGACTACGCGATGCCGCCGCAGGTGGCGCTCTCCAGCCTCATCGAGCCGCGCGAGCCCGGCCTGGACCGCTGTCGCCTGCCGCTGCACGAAACCCTCGCCGAGCTCGGCCCGGCGTCCACGCCGCCGCTGACGCTGGAGGTGCCGCGCTATGCCGACATGCTGGCCCGCGTGTTCGAGCGCACCGGCTGGTCCGCCGACGAATTCCACGGCTTTCGCCTGAAGATGGCCTACCCGCCGATGCCGGCGGTGCTGAGCATGAGCTACGAGCTGCGCTGAGGCCGCACCGCCCGGCGGCCGGACTCAGCCGACGGCCCGGGCCACGACGGCGGGCTTGCCGCCGAAGCGCTTCACGATGCTGGCCTCGATGCCGGCAGCGTCCAGGCCGCAGAGCGCCATCAGCTTGGCCGGGTCGCCATGCTCGACGAACTCGTCGGGCAGGCCCAGCTGCAGCACCGGCAGACTCAGCCCCGCGGCGCTCAGCGCCTCGGTCACCGCACTGCCTGCGCCGCCCATCACGCAGCCGTCTTCCAGCGTCACCAGCGCCTCGTGGCTGCGCGCGAGTTCCAGCAACAACTCGGTGTCCAGCGGCTTCACGAAACGCATGTTGGCCACCGTGGCGTCCAGCTTCTCCGCCGCAGCCAGCGCCGGGTACAGCAGGGTGCCGAAGGCCAGGATGGCGATGCGCTGGCCGCGCCGGCGCACCTCGCCCCTGCCCCAGGGCAGCGCCTGCATGAGCTTCTCCGGCACCACGCCAGCACCGGCACCGCGCGGGTAGCGCACGGTCGAAGGACCGTTGTGCTGGAAGGCGGTGAACAGTGCCTGGCGGCATTCGTTCTCGTCGGCCGGCGCGAGCACCGCCATGTTGGGAATGCAGCGGGTGAAGGCGATGTCGTAGTTGCCCGCATGCGTGGCGCCGTCCGCGCCTACCAGGCCGGCGCGGTCCAGCGCGAACACCACCGGCAGGTTCTGGATCGCGACGTCGTGGATCAGCTGGTCGTAGGCACGCTGCAGGAAGGTCGAATAGATGGCGACGACCGGCTTGAGCCCTTCGCAGGCCAGGCCCGCGGCAAAGGTGACCGAGTGCTGCTCGGCGATGCCCACGTCGTAGTAACGCGTCGGGAAGCGCTTGTGGAACTCCACCATGCCCGAGCCCTCGCGCATGGCCGGCGTGATGCCGACAAGGCGGGAGTCCTGCTCGGCCATGTCGCACAGCCACTCGCCGAAGACCTGGGTAAAGGTGGTCTTGGGCGGCGTGGCCGGCTTCACGAAGCCCACGGCCGGGTCGAACTTGCCGGCAGCGGCGTGATACTTGACCGGATCAGCCTCGGCGAGCTTGTAGCCTGCGCCCTTCTTGGTGACGATGTGCAGGAACTGCGGGCCCTTCTTGTCGCGCAGGTTCTCCAGCGTCGGGATCAGCGCCTCGAGATCGTGCCCGTCGATCGGGCCGACATAGTTGAAGCCGAACTCCTCGAAGATGGTACCGGGCACGACCATGCCCTTGGTGTGCTCCTCGAAACGCCGCGCGAACTCGTAGAGCGGCGTGTTCTTCAGCATGCTCTTGGCGCCCTCGCGCGCCGCCGCATAGAAGCTGCCACTCATCAGGCGCGCCAGATACTTGTTCAGCGCGCCCACGGGCGGGCTGATGGACATGTCGTTGTCGTTCAGGATGACCAGCAGGTCACCCATCACCCCACCCTGCGCGACACCGGCGTTGTTGAGCGCCTCGAAGGCCATGCCGGCTGTCATCGCCCCATCGCCGATGATGGCCACCGCCTTGCGGTTCTCGCCCTTGAGCTTGGCCGCCATCGCCATGCCGTGCGCCGCGGCGATGCTGGTGGACGAATGCCCGGTGCCGAAGGTGTCGTACTCGCTCTCGTCGCGGCGCGGGAAGCCGCTTATACCGCCCAGCTGGCGCAGCGAATCCATGCGGTCGCGGCGGCCGGTCAGCACCTTGTGCGGGTAGGTCTGGTGACCGACGTCCCACACCAGCCGGTCCTCCGGCGTGTTGAAGACGTAGTGCAGCGCCACGGTCAGCTCGACCGTGCCCAGGTTGGAGCCCAGATGCCCGCCCGTCCTGGCCACGCTCTCAAGCACGAAGGAGCGCAGCTCGTCGGCCAGCTTCTTCAGCTCGGTACGGGGCAGGCGGCGCAGATCGGCCGGGCTGTTGATGCCGCTGAGCAGCGCGTAGTCCATAGCGACTCTCGACTCTCTTCAGTTGTGGCGCTCGACGACGGAGTCCGCCAGCCAGTCCAGCAGCCGCGTGTCCGCCAGCCCGCTGGAGGCCAGCGCATCACGCGCCTCGCCGCGCAGCTCGACGGCCAGCGCACGGGCGGCCTCGAGGCCGAGCACGCTCACATAGGTCGGCTTGTTGGCATGCTGGTCCTTGCCGGCGGTCTTGCCAAGCACGGCGGAGTCCTGCGTGACGTCCAGGATGTCGTCCACCACCTGGAAGGCCAGGCCGAGCGCCGCGCCGTAGCTGGACAGCGCCGCCTGGGCCCGGGGCGTGCAATCGCCGCAGGCCGCACCCATCATCACGCTGGCCTGAAGCAGCACGCCGGTCTTGCGACGGTGCATGTCGCGCAGCGTGCCTTCGTCCAGCAACTTGCCGATGCTGGCCAGATCGATCGCCTGGCCACCGGCCATGCCGTCGTGGCCGGCCGAGCGAGCCAGCAGCGCACACAGGCGCGCCTGCAGCACCGGCGCAATGCCCTGATCCGGCGTGAGCACCTCGAAGGCCAGTGCCTGCATGGCATCGCCCGCCAGCATGGCCTGGGCCTCGCCGTATTGCACATGGGTGGTGGGCTTGCCACGGCGCATGACGTCGTCGTCCATGCAGGGCATGTCGTCGTGCACCAGCGAGTAGGCGTGGATCAGCTCCACCGCACAGGCCGCACGCATGGCGGCGAACTCGTCACCGCGCACCGCTGCGCAACTGGCGAGCACGAGCAGCGGCCGCAGGCGCTTGCCACCGCCCAGCACCGCGTAGCGCATGGTTTCGCCCAACCCGGCCGGCGCCGTCGCCGGCACGAGCGCATCCATCGCCGCCTCGAAGGCATTCAGCGAGGTCTCGACCCACCGGTCAAAGTCCTGAGCGTTCAAGATCCAGAGCCCTCCCAGGCCTTCAATTCACCCGCATCCAGCACGCGCACCTGTTGCTCGACCGCCTCAAGGCGGCTGCGACACAGCCCGAGCAGCTCCGCACCGCGCTGATAGCTTCTGAGCAACTGGTCCAGCGGCAGCTGCTGGCCTTCCATCGCTGCCACCAGGCGCTCGAGCTCGTCAAGCGCCTGCTCATAGCTGGGCTCGGCGCTCTCCGTCGTCGGGGCGCTTTTGGTACGGGACGTAGGCTTGGTCATTTCAAAACACGAAAACGCGATTGTAGACAGCGCCCCCAGGCGGCCCTCGGCTCCCAGGGCTGCTCCACCCATTCCCGGGACGGGCCGGGTAGAATTGCCAGCCTTCACATGGCGGACCACCACCCGGGCCGCTGCATCCAAAACCCCCACAGCAACCTGGCCGACTCGGCATTCCCGAGATGCGCCGGAGGGACGCGACACCCCACACGCCTGAAAGACTTCCTGGATCATGTCCGACCTGAGCCTCTCTGTCTCGGCGCTTGAACGCAGCCAGACCCAGCTCCCGGTGAGCGCCTATTTCGATACCCAGCTCTACGAGCACGAACTGGCGACACTGTTTCAAAGAGGCCCACGTTACGTGGGACATGCCCTGGCGGTGCCGGAGGTGGGCGACCACTACGCACTGCCCCAGGAAGCCGAGGGCCGGGCCCTCGTGCGCACGCCGCAGGGCATCGAGCTGCTGTCCAACGTCTGCCGGCATCGCCAGGCGGTCATGCTCAAGGGTCGGGGTCACACCGGCAGCAACATCGTCTGCCCGCTGCACCGCTGGACCTACTCCCAGCAGGGCCAGCTGATCGGGGCGCCGCATTTCCAGCAGGACCCCTGCCTGAACCTGAAGCGCTATCCGCTCAAGGAGTGGAACGGCCTGCTGTTCGAGGACAACGGCCACGACGTGGGCGCACACCTGGCCCAGCTGGGCCCGCGCGCGCAGCTGGACTTCTCCGGCTACGTGCTGGACAAGGTCGAGCTACACGAGTGCAACTACAACTGGAAGACCTTCATCGAGGTCTACCTCGAGGACTACCACGTCGGCCCCTTCCATCCGGGGCTGGGGCACTTCGTGACCTGCGACGACCTCGCCTGGGAATTCGGCAAGCACCACTCGGTGCAGACGGTCGGCATCTTCAAGGACCTGGCCAAGCCCGGCTCCCCGGTCTATCAGCGCTGGCACGAGCAGCTGCTGAAGTACCGCGAGGGCCGCTCGCCGGAAGCCGGGGCCGTCTGGCTGACCTACTACCCGCACATCATGGTGGAGTGGTATCCGCATGTGCTGGTCGTGTCCACGCTGCACCCGCAGGGGCCGGACAAGACGCTCAACCTCGTGGAGTTCTACTACCCCGAGGAGATCGCCGCGTTCGAACGCGAGTTCGTCGAAGCCCATCAGGCGGCCTACATGGAAACCTGCATCGAGGACGACGAGATCGCCGAGCGCATGGATGCCGGCCGCAAGGCGCTGATGCTGCGGGGCGACAACGAGGTCGGCCCCTACCAGAGCCCGATGGAAGACGGCATGCAGCACTTCCATGAGTGGTACCGCGAGCAGATGGCCGGCGCACTGCAGGGCGCGCCCGGCGACTCCGACCTCCCCGCCACGCGGTAAGCCCGGATGCCGGCACCGCTGCTGATGGTCCTGGCGACCCTGCTGTTCGCCACCATGGGCGTGTGCGTGAAGCTCGCCTCCGAGTTCTACGCCGCCAGCGAGATCGTCATGTACCGCGGCTTCGTGGGCATGCTGCTGATGGCCCTGCTGACGCGCCAGCAGGGCATCAGCCTCAAGACGGCGGTGCCCGGCATGCACATCTGGCGCAGCATCTCGGGCGTGGCCGCGCTGTCCCTGTGGTTCTACGCGATCGGCCAGTTGCCGCTGGCCACCGCGATGACGCTGAACTACATGTCGTCGGTCTGGATGGCGCTCTTCCTGCTGGGCGGCGCCGTGCTGTTCGGCGCCCAGCGCCTGGACTGGCGGCTGATCGCCGCCGTGCTGCTGGGCTTCGCGGGCGTGGCCCTGGTGCTGCGCCCGTCGATGGATCCCAGCCAGTTCTGGCACGCGCTGTCGGGCCTGGCGTCGGGCATGCTCTCGGCCATGGCCTATCTGCAGGTTTCGGCGCTGGGGCGGGCCGGCGAGCCCGAATTGCGGGTGGTGTTCTATTTCTCGGCCGGTGGCGCACTGGCCGGCGCCCTCATCACCGCGGTCACGCTGGGCGGCCTGCATCCCCACCACTGGCGAGGCGCGCTGCTGCTGCTGGCGGTCGGCCTGCTGGCCACCGCCGCCCAGGTGCTGATGACGCGGGCCTACACTCTGGGCAAGGCGCTGGTGAATGCCTGCCTGCAATACCTCGGCATCGTGTTTTCGTTCATCTACGGGCTGCTGCTCTTCCACGACCCGCTGACGCTGTCTGCCACGATCGGCATGCTGCTCATCATCTGCGCCGGGCTGGCGGCCACGCTGCTGCGCTCGCGCGTGGCGCCCCCGGCCAAGGACAGCCAGTTCAATCCGTCCGAATCCTGACCGCCCTGTTCCCGCCCGCGCAGCACCAAGGAGACGCCGACATGTCGTATCAAACCCTGATCACCCCGGCCGAACTGCGCGCCCTGCCCGACGCGCTGATCCTCGATTGCCGCTCAGAGCTCAGCGACCCCCAGGCCGGCGCCCGCGCCTTTGCCGAGGGCCATCTGCCGGGCGCCCACCATCTGCACCTGGACGACGACCTGGCCGGCCCCAAGACCGGTCCGGACGGTCGCTTCCGCGGCCGCCATCCGCTGCCCGATCGCGACACGCTAGCGGGCAAGCTGCGGGCACTGGGCCTGCGCGCCGGGCGTCAGGTCGTCGCCTACGACACCCAGGGCGGCCCCTATGCCGCGCGCGCGTGGTGGCTGCTGCGCTGGCTGGGCCATGCCGAGGTCGCCGTGCTGGACGGTGCCTGGGACGGCGAATGGACCCGCGAGCTGACGCCGACCACAGCCAGCACCTGGCAGCCCGGCGCGCCGCTGGTGGACTGGCTGGACGTCGAGGCGCTGCAGCGCCAGCTCGGCCGCGTGCGCCTGCTGGACGCGCGGGCGGCCGAGCGTTTCCGGGGTGACGTGGAGCCGCTGGACCGGCAGGCCGGCCACATCCCGGGCGCCAGCAACCGGTTCTTCAAGGACAACCTCGGCCCCGATGGCCGCTTCAAGCCCGCGGCCCAGCTGCGCGCCGAATTCGATGCACTGATGGCGCCCTTCGAGCCGGGTCAGGTCGTGCACCAGTGCGGCTCGGGCGTGACCGCCTGCCACAACCTGCTGGCCATGGCCCATGCCGGCCTGCCTGGCACCCTGCTCTACCCCGGCTCCTGGAGCGAATGGTCCGACGATCCGGCCCGCCCGGTCGCACGCGGCTGACCCGCCCCGCTTGACCCAGCACAAACCTGCGGTCATCGAAGCGGTGCACACTCAGGCCATCACAGTCGTCAGGAGGTCCCGATGTTCAAGCGCATCCTCGTTCCCACCGATGGATCGGAGATCACCAGCAAGGCCGTCGAGACGGCCATCGCCCTCGCCAAGCTGCACGGCGCGCAACTACTGACCCTCAGCGTCACCGAGCCCTTCCCGTATGCGGCCGTGTCCGAGATCCAGCCCGTGCCGCCCCAGGAATTCATCGACGCGCAGCAGCGCATCGCCTCCAAGCGGGTGGAGACGGTCAGCACCACGGCAGCGGCTCAGGGCGTGGCCTGCCGGGCCCATACCGTGGAAGCCCTCCACCCCTGGGAGGCCATCATCGACCACGCCAAGACCGAGGGCGTCGACCTGATCGTGATGGCCTCGCACGGCCGCCGCGGCGTCGCCGCGCTGCTGCTGGGCAGCGAGACCCAGAAGGTGCTCACGCACACCGACCTGCCAGTGCTGGTCGTCAAGTAAGCCGCCCGGCCGGCGGCCTCAGTGCCGCCCCGGGCCGCCCGCGTCGGAGGGCGCCAGCAGCTGGCGCTGGAAGAACGCCACCGTGCGGCCCACCCAGAGGGCCTCGGCCGCCGGGCGGTCAAAACCCGGCGGGTCGCCGATCAGGGCCTGCTCCAGTTCGTCCAACACGGCCGCCGGCGGCGCCGGGGCGAGCAACGCACCATGGCCCGCCCCGCGCAGCTCGGCCAGGCGCTCGCAGCGGGCACAGGCGGCCAGCACCCGGTCGCTGTGAAAGCGCGGCAGCAGCCAGCGGTCGTCGCTGGCCGTGATCAGCGCCAGCGGCACCCGCAGGTGGGCCAGGCTGTCCGGATCGAAGTCCGCCGCGAACGGCACGCCCGCCACCACCGCGGCAATGCGCCCGTCCTCATGCGCCTGTGGCGTCGCGTCGGCGAAGCGCCAGTTCAGCACCCGCTGGGCCACCCACAGCTTGAGCCCGTCCCAGGCGTTGCCGCGCAGCTGGGTCGCCAGGCCCACGCAGCTGTGGAAATCCTCCTGCAGATGCTGCTCGCAATGCTGCCGAAAGCGTTCGGGCGACCAGACGCCGCCCGCCAGACTCAGCATCGTGTGCCCGCCCGCCGACATGCCAAAGGCGCCGACACGGTCCAGGCGCAGGGCCGCAAAACGCGGGTCGGCCGCTACACGGTCGATGGCCAGCGAAATCTCGGCCGGGCGCTGCTTCCAGCTGTCCGGCCCGGGGTGTCCCGGATCGCTCCAGTTGTCGCCGGCATGCAGCGGCAGCGCCACCGTGAAGCCGGCATCGACCAAGGCCTGTGCCAACGTCGCAAACACCCAGGGCCCGCCGCCCGAACCATGCGAGATCGCCACCAGCCGCCCGTTGCCCGCGCCCGGAGCCGCCTCGGGTGCCAGGGCCAGCTCGAAGGCGCCGCGCCGCTGCAGGCGCGCGGGCTCCTCCGTGGGATAGAACACGGTGACGGCACCGCCCGCCGGCGTCGCCGGCAGCTCGGTGACGCCGAGCGATGTCGCGCCGGCACCGCTGCCCGCCAGCGCGATGACACCGCCGACGAGAACCGCCAGGCCACGACGCCAGGCCGCCGCTGAATAAATGCTCATGAGGACTCCTGAAAAATAGGAGCCTTAGCCTCGCCTGGCCCGGGGGCCACGTCTTGCCGAAACCCGCAGGCCGCGGGATTCGGCCAGCGATTTCAGGATTCGGCCAGGGTCTGCTGGCGGAATTCGGTCGGTGTCAGCCCGGTCTCGGCCTTGAAGGCCCGGTTGAACGGCCCGATGGAGGCGAAGCCCACATCCAGCGCAATGCTCAGCACCGGCAGCTGCCGCTCGGCCGGGTCCGCCAGGCGCCGCTTCGCCTCGACCAGCCTCAGGCCGTTGACGAAGGCATTGAAGTTGCGGTGCCCCAGCCGCTGATTGATGACGCGGCGCAGCCGGTACTCGGGCGCGCCCAGCCGCGCGGCCAGGCCGGCCAGGCTCAGGCCCTCCAGCGCATAGCCGCGCTCCTGGCCCATGTGATGCGCCAGCGCGCGTGCCAGGGCGTCGTCCTGCGGGTCGGCGGCGGAGGCGGGCAGGTCGGCCGGCGCAGGTGCCGCCACCACGGCCGGCCGCTGGGCCTCCCAGAAGGCCTCGGTGCGCGGCACCAGCAGCCGGCTGGCCACCCAGGCCACCAGGCCCAGCATCATCAGCACATCCGACAGCGCCGCCGCCGAACCCAGCCGGCCGTCGTCGGATCCCAGCCTCAGCCCCACCATCACCACCGCGTACAGCGCGCCGCCGGCCACCACCACCGCACGCCAGCGCCGCCGCCGCTCGACCAGGTCGGCCCGCCAGGGCCGCGCCACGGCCACCAGCGCCAGCAGGCTGAAGACCACCGGCAGCGCCCGCATCACCGCAAAACCCGGCAGCGCCCAGTGCTGCCGCCACAGGCAGACCGTGCTGCCCAGCAGCACCGCCGCGGCCCAGAGCAGGCCGTGCCAAGCGCGCAGCCGGAAGTCGTCGTCGAACACCGCGTGCGCGAACAGCCAGAACAGCACCGAGATCGCCAGCGAAATACCGATGCCCGGCGCCTGTGCCTCGCAGCTCAGTTCGTATTCCGCCCAGGGCGAGGCCGACAGCGCCTGCACGGCCAGCGACACCAGCAGGGCCAGCGCCACCAGCACCAGCGTCGCGTGGCGGGGGTGGCGCCCATGCGGCGCCAGCACCGCCGCCAGCAACAGCAGCAGCGCGATCAGCGCACCGCGCAGACCCGCGTCAATGAGCGCCATGCATCAGGTGCGACACCGTGTAGGCCACGCCCAGGCCCACCGCCAGCCACAGCACCTGGGCGGCGGTCTCGCGCCAGGGCAGGCGGCGCTGCAGCTGCGGCAGCAGGTCGGCCACCGAGATGTAGACGAAGCTGCTGGCGGCCACCACCAGCAGGTAGGGCATCAGCGAGGCGAAGCCGCCCACCACGTAGTAGCCAACGATGCCGCCCACCACGGCCGCCAGGCCCGAGATCGCATTGAACAGCAGCGCCTTGCTGCGCGTGAAGCCGGCATTGACCAGCACGATGAAGTCGCCCACCTCCTGCGGAATCTCGTGCGCGACGATGGCCAGCGCGGTCGCCCAGCCCAGGCGCTCGTCGGCCAGGAAGGCCGCTGCGATGATGATGCCGTCGCAGAAGTTGTGGATGCTGTCGCCCACCAGCACCGACAGCCCGCCCCGCCCGGCCTGCTCGGCGTCAAAGTGGTGGTGATGATGGTGGCCGTCGCCCTCGTGGTGGTGCATGTGGCGATAAAGCTCCACCTTCTCCAGCAGCCAGAAGAACATCAGCCCGCCGAGCAGCACCGCGAACAGGGCCTGCGGGCTGGCCGAACGGCTCTCGAAGGCCTCGGGCAGCACATGCAGCAGCGAGGTGCCCAGCAGGATGCCGGCCGACAGGCTGACCAGGCTCTTGACCAGATGGGTGAGCACGCTCACGGTGAGGCTGGCCGCCACCACCACGGACAGCAGGCCGCCCGCGAAGGTCGCGAGCACGATATAGAAGAGAGTCATGACTTGAAAACGAACAAGGGCCGCAGCACGGAACTGCGGCCCGACCCGTTCAGCCTAGCAGAGCTGTCAAGCCACGCCGTGTTTCTTCAGCCAGGCCACACAGCGAGCCCAGCCATCTTCGGCCGCCGCCTTGCGGTAGCTGGGCCGGTAGTCGGCATGGAAGGCATGCGGCGTGTCAGGGTAGACGACGAACTCGCAGTCCTTGTTGCCCGCGGCCTTGAGGGCCGCTTCCAGCTGCGTCAGCGTCTCCACCGGGATGCCGCCATCGGCCGCGCCATACAGGCCCAGCATCGCGGCCTTGATGCTGGCCGCGCGGTCGATGACCGTCCGGTCGCCCGGGAAATAGCTGCGCGCCACCGGCCCGTACCAGGCCACGCCGGCCCGGACCTTGGGGTTGTGGGCCGCGTAGATCCAGGTCGTGCGTCCGCCCCAGCAAAAGCCGGTGATGCCCAGGCGTGCCGCGTCGCCGCCGTCGGCCGCGGCCCAGGCCACGGTGGCATCCAGGTCGGCGCAGACCTGAGCGTCTGAGGCCTTGGCCACCACCTCGCTGATCAGCTTGCCGACCTCGGAGTAGCTGCCGGCATCGCCGTGGCGGGCGAACAGGTCGGGCGCCACCGCGAGGTAACCCAGCTTGGCCAGGCGCCGGCAGACGTCGGCGATGTGCGCATGCACGCCGAAGATCTCGCAGGCCACCAGCACGACCGGGAACGAGCCCTTGCCGGTCGGCTTGGCCCGGTAGCCCGGCATCTTGAAGTCGCCCACCGGGATGCTCACCGGCCCGGCCTCCAGGCCCGCTGCATCCGTGGTGATGGTCTGGGCCGTCACCGGCAGCACGGCGGCCGCGAAGCCGCTGCCCACCGCGGTCTGCACGAAGCCGCGGCGGCTGAAATCGCGCGCCGGCACCAGACTGTCAATCTCTTCCTTCAACATGGCGTCTCCTCGTCAAGAGCTCGGGGTCGTGGAGCGTCAAATTTTGCCCGCACAATCTCGGACCATGACCAAGCGTCCTGCTCAAAGCCTGCAACCCTGGGCGTCCATTGACATCGGTTCCAACAGTTTCCGGCTCGAACTGGCAAGGCTCAGCGGCGACCGCTACCAGCGGCTCAGCTACATCAAGGAAAGCGTGCGCCTGGGTGCCGGCCTGGACGAACGCGGCCATCTCACCGAAGCAGCGATGCAGCGCGGCCTGGCCTGCCTGCAGGGCTTCAGCGCCCATCTCGCCGACATCGCCCCCGAACGCATCCGCGCGGTGGCCACGCAGACGCTGCGCGAGGCGCTGAACCGCGACGAATTCCTGGCCCGCGCCCGTGTCGTGCTGGGCCATCCCATCGAGGTGATCTCCGGCCGCGAGGAGGCCCGCCTGATCTTCGCCGGCGTGGCCCGGCTGCAATCCAGCGACAAGCCCCGGCTCGTCATCGACATCGGCGGCCGTTCCACTGAAATGATCCTCGGCACGGGCCTGCGCCCGGTGCTGGCCGAGTCCTTCGGCGTCGGCAGCGTCAGCCTGTCGCTGCGCTTCTTCCCCGACGGCCGCTTCACGCCCGAGGCCTTCCGCGCCGCGCAGATCGCCGCCGGCGCCGAGCTCGAGGAAGCCCTGACCCTGTTCCGTCCCGAGCGCTGGCAGGAGGCCCTGGGCTCCTCCGGCACGGTGGGTGCCGTTGCGCATGTGCTGGCGGCCTGCGGCCGCACCGACGGGCGCATCACGCCGTCGGCGCTGCGCTGGTGCATCGAGCAATGCCTGGCCGCCGGCCACCAGGACGCACTGCAGCTGCCCGGTCTCAAGGACGACCGGCGCGCGGTCGTGGCCGGGGGGCTGTGCATCCTCTACACGCTGCTGACCCAGTTCGGCATCGACGAGCTTCGGCCGGCCAAGGGCGCGCTGCGCCAGGGCGTCATCTTCGACCTGGCCGAACGTCTGCAGCCCTCGGATGGCCGCGACGCCCGCGCCGCGTCGGTGGCCGAGCTGCAGGCCCGCTTCAACGTGGACACCGACCAGGCCGAACGCGTGGCCACGCAGGCCGAACGCCTGTATGGCCAGTTGGTGGCCCGCCCGGGCCGCGAGCAGCTCAGCGAGCTGCGCTGGGCGGCCGCGCTGCACGAGATCGGCATGCAGGTCTCGCACCACGACCACCACCGCCACAGCGCCTACCTGCTGGCCCATGTGGATGCCCCGGGCTTCTCCACCAACCAGCTGCAGCGGCTGGGCATGCTGGCCCTGGGCCAGCGCGGCGGCCTGCGCAAGCTGGGGGCGCAGCTGGCCGATGCCTCGCTGCTGGACCAGCTGATCGCCCTGCGGCTCGCGGTCATCCTCTGCCATGCACGCCACGCCAGCAAGGGCCCGGCGCCGGTGCTCAGGCGCGAGGGTCAGCGCCTGCTGCTGCAGTGCGACGCCCCGGGCTCGCCCGAGCAGGCCCGCACCCGCTACCTGCTGCGCGAAGAGGCCGAGGCCTGGGCGCGCAGCGGCGTGCTCGAGCTGCAGGTCAGCTGAGGCCGCGGCCTCAGCGCGCCGGCATCCTGACCCAGGCTGCCTCCAGCCAGTTGTCCGGCCGGTGCACCAGGCCCACGCCCTGGCGCGCCGCCCACGGAATGACCTGCCGGTGCAGCGGGATCACATTGACCTGCTCGCGCAGCGCCGTCAACGCCGTGCGGATCTGCGCCTCGCGCTTGGCCGGGTCGAGCTCGACGCTGGACTGGGCCGCAGCGGCGTCCGCCTTGGCGTTCACGAAGCCGCCGAAGTTGTAGAAGCCCACGCCCTGGGCGCCACGGCTGCGCAGCAGCGGGGTCAGCACGCTCTCCGCATCGGTCAGCGAACCGCCCCAGCCGTACAGGTAGAGGCTGGTGTCGTACTTCTCCAGCTTGGGGAAATACTGCACCCGCGGCATCGCATTCACGCGCACCCGGACCTGCAGCTGCGCCCACATCGCCGCCAGCGCCGCGCAGATCTTCTCGTCGTTGACGTAGCGGTTGTTCGGGCAGTCCAGCGTCACCTCGAAGCCCTTGGCATAGCCCGCCTCGGCCATCAGGCGGCGCGCGGCGGCCAGGTCGAACGGCAGGCGCGCCTGCAGCGCCGGATCGTCGAAGGACGCCAGGCTGGACGGCGTGAGCCCGCCGGTGGGCTGGGACTGGCCACTCATCAGGCGCGTGCGGATCGCTTCGATGTCGATGGCCTGGTAGAGCGCGCGGCGCACGCGCACATCCTTGAACGGGTTCTTGCCGTCGGGCGCGCTGCCGTACAACAGCTTGTCGCGTGACTGGTCCATGCCGATGAACACCAGCCGGTTCTCCGGCCCGTCCACCACCTGCAGGCCCGCGGTGCCGCGCAGCCGGGCCAGATCACGCGGCGCCGGGTCCAGCACCATATCCAGCTCGCCCGAGATCAGTGCGGCCAGCCGCGTCGCGTCGTTGGCGATGGGGGTGTAGACCACCTCCTGCACATTGCCCACGAAGCGCCCCCACCAGTTGGGATTGCGGCGGTACACGGTCTTCACGCCCGGCTGGCGGCTCACCAGCATGAAGGGGCCGGTGCCGTTGGCATTGAGCGCGGCGAAGCTCTCTTCCTTGCCCTTGAAGTCCAGCGGCCTCAGCACCCGGTGCGTGATGCACCACTTGCGGCTCATGATCCAGAGCTGGTCGATGTGCTGCAGGAAGATGGGGTTGGGCCGGTCCAGCTGGAAGTCCACCGTCAGCTCGTCCACCTTGCGCGGCGTGCCCACCGCGTTCGCGTAGACCGCGATCATCGACGTGGGCTCCTTGGCCCGCTGGATGGAGAACACCACGTCGTCCGCGGTGAAGGGCGTGCCGTCGTGGAAGCGCACGCCGGGGCGCAACCGGAAGCGCCAGGTCAGCGGGCCGGTCTGCGTCCATTCGGTGGCCAGACCCGGCACCAGTTGCAGCTTGGGGTCGCGGCTGGTCAGGCGCTCGTAGAACTCGGCATTGACCATATTGGTCATGGTCTCGTTCTGCGAATGCGGGTCCAGCGTCTGCGGATCCCCCTGGCTGGCCCAGCGCAGCGTCTGGCCCTGGGCGGCCAGGCTCAGGCCCAGCAACACCGTGGCAAACAGCCTCTTCATCAACGATCTCCGTGGCAACGGTGGCAAAAAGGCCGCGCAGTGTAGGCGCAGGCCCATAGCCCCTGCCGCCGCGGGTCGATCAGCGTGCGGCGCCGGGCATCCAGAGCTCGTTGAGATGCTTGAAGCCCCAGGTCTCGGGCGACTCGCGGCCGGTGATGCGATCGCTGATGCCCGAGCCGGCCAGATCCAGCATCTGCACCGGGATGGGCATGTTGGACTTGGTTGAATAGAACACCCGCACGCGCGGCTGCACCAGCGAGCTCGGGTTCTGCTCCACCACCACGGCCAGCCGGCCCGACTGCAGCTTCACCAGCGTGCCGGTCGGGTAGATGCCTATGCTCTTCACGAAGGCCTGGAACAGCCCGGGGTCGAACTGCCCTTTCCACTGCGACATGCGCTACAGCGAACCCGCCGGGTCCCAGGCGTTCTTGTACGGCCGGGTGGAGGTGATCGCGTCGTAGACATCGCAGATGGCGCCCATGCGCGCGAGCTTGCTGATCTTGTCGCCCGGCAGCCGGTGCGGATAGCCGGTGCCGTCGATCTTCTCGTGATGGTGCAGGCACACGTCCAGGGCCGAGTCGGGCACCTGGCTGCCTTCCTGCAGCAGGTCATAGCCACGCTCCGGGTGCGAGCGCATCACGCGGAATTCGTCGTCGGTCAGCGAGCCGGGCTTGTTCAGCACCTCCAGCGGCATCTGCATCTTGCCGATGTCGTGCAGCAGGCCGGCCAGCCCGGCCTCCCGGGCCTCGTCCTCGGACATGCCGATCTGCCGGCCCAGCCCCACCATCAGCGCGCAGACGGCCACCGAGTGCATGTAGGTGTAGTCGTCGCGGGTCTTCAGGCGAGCCAGGCTGACGAAGGCCGACGGGTTGCGCGCCAGCGAACTGGCCACCTCGTCCACCAGCGGAATGCAGAACTCGGTATCCAGCGCACGGCCCATGCGGGCTTCGTTGAACAGCGCGACGACGGCCTGGCGCGAGCGGTTCAGCAACTGCGCTGCCCGTTCGATCTCGGCGTCCATGCTCACCGCCGCCGGCGGTGGCGCGGGTGCGAACTGCACCGCCTGCGGGGCCGGCTCGGCGGGGCGCGGGGCGGACACGCCCGGGGACGGCAGGCCTGCACCCGGCGGGGCGACATCGTCACCCTTGGCGATGTCGATCCAGACGGCCGGCACCCCGCTGCTGCGCAGCGCGTCGAGATCCGCCTGATCCGTCAGCACGAAGCGGGTGCGCCAGAACGGATGGGACAGCCAGGCCCCTTCCATGGACTGGAGGAACATCCCCAGCTTGACCTCGCTGACCGGTATTTTCTTGAGCATCGCTTTGCTTCACCCTTGCCCCGAGTATCCCCAAGGCCCGCGAGCGACCCGGGACGCAAAGCGTGAAGACTTTCACCAATTCAACGCAACTCCCTAGAACGGGCCCGCTGTTGCGTCGATCTGCTCAGCAAAGCGGGCAGACACCCGCCACGAGCGAATGATCAGCGCAGCTTGCTCTGCGGCACGGTGCGCAGCTCGCTGGGCAGGGACGCGATGTAGGTGGCGATCGCCTTCAGCTCGGCGTTGCTGAACTGCTTGACCTGCCCGGCCATGATGGCGTTGCCACGGCCGACGCGCGCGTTGCCTTCGGTCTTGTAGGCCCTCAGCGCGGCGGTCAGGTAGTCGGCGTGCTGGCCGGCCAGCTTGGGGTAGGACGGATCCAGCGGCTTGCTGAAGTTGGCCCCGTGGCAGGAGACGCAGGCGCCCTTGGTCAGCAGTTCGGCCACCGCCGCCGGTGCGGGCGCCACGGCCTCGGGCACCGGGTCCACCTTGGCCTGCTGGGCATAGAAGGCCGCCACGTCGGCGATGTCGCGATCACTCAGCGAGCCGGCGACGCCGTCCATCGTGGGGTGCTTGCGCTCGCCCTTGGCATAGGCATGCAACGCGGCCTCGATGTACTTGGCGCCCTGCCCCGCAATCATCGGCACCTTGTAGACCTCGGGGAAACTGGCCTGGTAGCCGGGGATGCCATGGCAGCCAATGCACATGGCCACCTTCTTCTCGCCCGCCTTGGCATCCTGGGCCTGGGCCCAGCCGGCGCCTGCGAAGGCGAGGAGGAAGAGCGAATACTGCAGTCGTTTTTTCATGGTCTCAACTGGCTCGCAAAGGTGGTCTTATGTCTCCGTCGATCGAGTGTAGGGGGCCACCTATACTGATCCGCATCCAGTGAAACCCGCTGTCTGCCCGGCGTGAAGACGGGCTGAAGCCAAGCCATCGGCCCCATGAAATTCCAAGGTTCCGACCAATACGTCGCCACTGCCGACCTGCGGCTCGCTGTGAATGCCGCCGCCACCCTGCAGCGCCCCCTGCTGATCAAGGGGGAGCCCGGCACCGGCAAGACCCTGCTGGCCGAGGAGGTGGCACGGGCGCTGGACATGCCGCTGATGCAGTGGCACATCAAGTCCACCACCAAGGCCCAGCAGGGGCTGTACGAGTACGACGCGGTGAGCCGGCTGCGCGACAGCCAGCTGGCCGGCATCGAGGGCAGCGAGCGCGTCCGCAACATCGAGAACTACATCGTCAAGGGCGTGCTGTGGCAGGCCTTCGAGAGCGAGCGCCCGGTCGTGTTGCTGATCGACGAAATCGACAAGGCCGACATCGAATTCCCCAACGATCTGCTGCGCGAGATCGACCGGATGGAGTTCTACGTCTACGAGACCCGCCAGCTCGTGAAGGCCCGCCACCGGCCGCTGGTCGTCATCACCTCGAACAACGAGAAGGAACTGCCGGACGCCTTCCTGCGTCGCTGCTTCTTCCACTACATCAAGTTCCCGGACGCGACGACGATGCAGCAGATCGTCAACGTGCACTTCCCGACGCTGAAGTCCGACCTGCTGGGCGCCGCGCTGAAGAACTTCTACGACGTGCGCAACCTGCCCGGCCTGAAGAAGAAACCCAGCACCTCGGAACTGATCGACTGGCTCAAGCTGCTGATCGCCGAGGACGTGCCGGTGGACGCGCTGACCGCCAAGGACGACAAGGTCAGCATCCCGCCGCTGGTGGGCGCCCTGCTGAAGAACGAGCAGGACCTGACCCTGTTCGAAAAGCTGGTCTTCATGCAGCGCAACAACCGCTGATGGATAGGCCCACCCCCTACCGGCTTCGCCGGCCCCCTCGAGGGGGCGCTGCCCATGGCCCGGCCAAGCCGGATCCATGGCAGCTGCTCGGCAACACTGCAAGACACCACGGGAGTCCGATTGCCACGAACTGACCTCGACCGCGCGCTGCGCGAGGGACTGGCCGATGCGCTCGGCTTCTTTGTCGGCGCACTGGCCGGCTGGGGCCTGGGCCGCTGGCTGGGCGTGGACTTCGTCGCCAGCACCGAATGGAATGCCGCGCAGGTCGGCGCGCTGCTGCTGATCGTGGCGGGCTGCGGTGCCGGCCGCTGGCTGGCGCGACGCCTGCTGCTGAAGGCCTGAGCCCCATGAGCAGCCGCCTGCGCGAGCCGGTCGCGCCCGTCACGCTGGCCGCCGGCCCCGTGCGTCTGGTGCCGCTGACGCTGGCCCATGTACCCGGCCTGCAGGCCGCAGCGGCGGACGGCGAGCTGTGGCAGCTGCGCTTCACCAGCGTGCCCGAGCCTGACACCACGCTCGCCTACGTCGAGGCCGCGCTGGCCGGCCAGGCCGCGGGCCATCGCCTGCCCTTCGCGGTGCTGGATGCCGCCACCGGCGAGGTGCTGGGCACGACCAGCTTTCACGACATCGTGCCCGCCATCGCGCGGCTGGAGATCGGCTACACCTGGTATGCGCGCCGCGTGCAGCGCACCGCGGTCAACACCACGGCCAAGCTGCTGCTGCTGACCCACGCCTTCGAGGCCCTGGGCGCCGCGCTGGTGGGCTGGCGCACCGACAACTTCAACCACGCATCGCAGCGCGCCATCGAACGCCTGGGCGCGCGGCGCGACGGCGTGCTGCGCCATCACGCGCTGCGCCGCGACGGCACCGTGCGCGACACCGTCATGTACAGCCTGACCGCCGGCGAGTGGCCGGAGGTCAAGGCCCATCTCCTCTGGCAACTGACCCGACCCCGCTGAATGAGCAAGACCAAGACCTTTGACGTCGACGCGCTGTGGGCGCTGGACCGCCTGGGCGAGCCCAGCCTGAGCCCCGACGGCGCCCAGGCCGTGGCCGCCGTGACGGCCTACTCGATGGACGAGAACAAGGCCCGCAGCAGCCTGTGGCTGTTCTCCACGCTGGGCGGCGAGCCGCGCCGCCTGACCGAGGCCGGCGACAAGGACGGCAGCCCGCGCTGGAGCCCGCGCGGCGACCTGATCGCCTTCGTCGCCCGGCGCGAGCAGGAAGGCCTCAAGGACGAGGAGCCCCAGCTCTACGTGATCGCGCCGGACGGCGGCGAGGCCCGCCGCGTCGGCAGCGTGCCCACCGGCGTCGGTGCGTTCAAGTGGTTCCCCGACGGCCGGCGCATCGCCTTCGTGTCCTGGGTCTGGCCCGACCGCAAGGCCGCCGAGCAGGGCGCGGCGCTGAAGGACTTTAAGGCCCGCAAGGAAACCGCGCTGGTCACCGACGAGTCGCTCTACCGCTACTGGGACCACAACCTGCCGCAGGGCCGGGTGCCCCACCTGCACGTGATGGACGTGGACAGCGGCAAGCACCGCGACCTGTTCGAGGGCACGGCCTGGGAGCTGGGCCGCGCCGAGCCCGGCGCCACCAGCTTCGACATCGCGCCCGACGGCCGCCGCATCGCGTTCGCCTTCGACCCGGCCGAGCACAAGGCGCTGGGCAATGACTTCGCACTGGCCGAGATCGAGGTCAAGAACCGCACGGTGCAGGTGCTGCTGCAGGAAAAGGGCTGGCACTTCGACGCGCCGGCCTACAGCCACGCGGGCGCGCACCTGGCCTTCCTGGCCAGCCACCAGGCCCAGGGCCACAACCAGCCGGACCGGCTCGCGGTGCTGGACCAGCAGGGCCACTGGGCCGTGTTCAGCGAGGGCTGGGATCGCATCGTCGCTGCGCCGCTGCGCTGGCGCGAGGACGACCAGGCCGTGCGCTTCGCGGCCGAAGACCGCGGCCGGCGCCACCTGTGGGAGCTGGGCCTGGGCGACCGCGAGGTGGGCCTGCTGTTCGAGGGCGGCCACGTCGGCAGCTTCGACGTCGCGGCCGACTTCATCGTCGTGAATCACGACAGCGTGCAGTTCCCGCCGCAGCTCTCGGTGCTGGACGCCGACGCGCCGGGCGGCTCGCGCCGCATCGAGGCGCTGAACGACGCCCGCCTGGCCGCCCACCGCTTCGGCCGCCACGAAGAGGTGGAGGTGCGCGGCGCACGCGGCGACGCGGTGCAGATGTGGCTGGTCTACCCGCCCGCCTTCGACGCGAAGAAGAAGTGGCCGGTGATGCAGGTCATCCACGGCGGCCCGCACACGGCGTTTGGCGACAGCTGGCACTGGCGCTGGAACCACCAGGCCTTCGCGGCGCAGGGCTATGTGGTGGCCTGCGTGAACTACCACGGCTCGTCCAGCTTCGGCCACGAGTTCCTTGACTGCATCACCGGCCGCTGGGGCGAGTACGAGCTGCAGGACGTGGAGGCCGGCACCGACTGGCTGCTGAAGAAACGCTGGGTGGACGCCAGGCGCGTCGTCGCCACCGGCGGCAGCTACGGCGGCTACATGGTCGCGTGGATGAACGGGCACGTGAAGCCGGGCCGCTACCAGGCCTATGTGTGCCACGCCGGCTGCTACGACTGGCAGGCGATGTTCGCCGACGACGCCTACAACTGGCACCGCAAGGAACTGGGCGCCGCCTACTGGGACGACCCGGCCCGCATCGCCGCGCAGAGCCCGCACGCCTTCGCCAAGCACTTCAAGACCCCCACGCTGGTGGTGCACGGCGCGCTGGATTACCGCGTGCCCGACGCCCAGGGCCTGGCCTACTACAACACCCTCAAGGCCCTGGGCGTGCCGGCCCGGCTGGTGTGGTTCCCGGACGAGAACCACTGGGTGCTGAAGCCGCGCAACAGCAAGCTCTGGTACGGCGAGTACTTCGGCTGGCTGGCGCAGTGGGCGCCGGCCAAGCGCTGAACACCGAGCCGCCGCGGCGGGAGACGCACCCGGTCACAGCAGGCTGACCGGCTCCCGCCCATAATCGACGCGCGATGCTGATCCAGTTCTTCTACACGCTGCGCGCCGCCCAGCTCAAGGTGACGGTGCCCGAGTTCCTCACGCTGCTCGAGGCGCTGAGGGCGGGTGTCATCGCCGGGGCCGACCAGGGCGGCGTGGCCAGCCTGGACGACTTCTACCACCTGGCCCGCACGGCCCTGGTCAAGGACGAAACCCAGTACGACAAGTTCGACCGCGCCTTCTCCGCCTACTTCAAGGGCGTGGAGATGCTGACCGACTTCAAGGCCGACGTGCCGCTGGACTGGCTGCGCAAGACGCTGGAGAAGGAGCTCACGCCCGAGCAGAAGGCCGCGATCGAGGCCATGGGCTGGGACGAGCTGATGAAGACGCTGAAGGAGCGCCTTGAGGAGCAGAAGGAACGCCATGAGGGCGGCAACCGCTGGATAGGCACGGGCGGCACCAGCCCCTTCGGCAACGGAGGCTACAACCCGGCCGGCGTGCGCATAGGCGGCAAGGGCGGCCAGCGCTCCGCCGTCAAGGTGTGGGAGCAGCGCGCCTACCGCGACTACGACGACACGCTGGAGCTGGGCACGCGAAACATCAAGGTCGCGCTGCGCCGGCTGCGCCGCTTCGCCCGCGAGGGCTCAGACCTTGAGCTGGACCTGGACGGCACCATCCACGGCACGGCCGCCAACGCCGGCATGCTGGACATCCGCATGCAGCCAGAGCGTCACAACAAGGTCAAGGTGCTGCTGCTGATGGACGTGGGCGGCACCATGGACGAGCACATCCACCGCGTGGAAGAGCTGTTCTCCGCCTGCAAGAGCGAGTTCAAGCATCTGGAGTTCTATTACTTCCACAACTGCGTCTACGACTTCGTCTGGAAGAACAACCGCCGCCGCTTCGCCGAGAAACTGGGCACCTGGGACCTGATCCACAAGTACAACCGCGACTACAAGCTGATCTTCGTGGGCGACGCCACCATGAGCCCCTACGAGATCCTGCAGCCCGGCGGCAGCGTCGAGTACAGCAACGAGGAGACCGGCGCCGAGTGGCTGCAACGGCTCACCCGCGCCTTCCCCAAGCACGCCTGGATCAACCCCGAACCGCAGGGCGTCTGGCAGTACCGGCAGAGCATCGCGCTGATCCAGCAGCTGATGCCGCAGCGCATGTTCCCGCTGTCGCTGACCGGGCTCGAAGGGGCGATGCGGCTGCTGAGCAAATGAGGGGTCTCCAGGCGCTGTCCGGCGCCCTGCTGTTGTCCGCACTGATGCTCGCCGGCTGCGCCACGCGCCCGGCCGCGCCGGAGGTGGCCGCGCCAGCCGCCGCTGCTTCGGCCGCGGACGATGGCGAGAACGAGGCCTACCGGCTGGACATCACGGTCGACGAGGATCCCGGCGGCACGCTGGCCACGCTGCTGCACCAGCATCTGGACCTGGCCCGCTACCGCGCCAGCGCCGCCGCACTGAACCGCAGCGAACTCGCCCGCCTGATCGCAGCCACGCCGGCCCAGGCCCAGGCGCTGCTGGAGACCGAGGGCTTCTTCAACGCCGAGGTGCAGGCCCGCCGCGCCGAGGGCAGCGACGGCGGCGAGACCCGCGTGCTGGTGAACGTGAAGGCCGGCCCGCGCACCAAGGTCGGCACGCTGAAGCTGGAATTCGAACAGGGCCTGGCCGCAGACGACGCGGCCGCGCTGCGCGACAGCCTGCGCCGCGCCTGGCCGCTGCCGGTGGGCGCGGCCTTCACGCAGTCGCAATGGGCGGCCGGCAAGAACGACCTGCTGGTCCGCGCCCGCACCGGCGGCTTCCCGCTGGCCCGCTGGGGCGACACCGCCGCCCAGGTCGACCCCGACACCCACGAGGCCCAGCTGCAACTGGTGATGGACAGCGGCGCCCGCGCGCGCCTGGGCGAGCTGCGCATCGAAGGGCTGGACAAGCAGAGCCGCCAGACCGTGGAGCGACTGTCGGGCTACGACCCCGGCGACCCCTACACCGAGCTGCGCCTGGCGGAGTTCCAGGAGCGCCTGGCCAAGACCCAGCTGTTCGACGCCGTGCGGGTGCAGCTGCTGAGCGACAGCGTGGACGCCGACGGCCGCAGCCCCGTGCTGGTGACGCTGCGCGAGGCCCAGTTGCAGCAGGCCACGGTGGCACTGGGCTACAACGCCAACACCGGCCAGCACATCAGCGTGGAGCACCTGCACCGGCGCCCCTTCGGCCTGCCGCTGCGCGCCCGCAGCAAACTGGAGCTGGGCCGCGACGTGCGCGGCGCCGAGTTCGAGATCAGCTCCCACCCCCAGCCCGACCTGCACCGCAGCCTGGCGTCCATGCAGTACGAGCAGGACCGCAGCGGCGGGCAGGACGACACCAACCTGGGCCTGCGCCTGGGCCGTCTCTACGAATCCACGCAGGACGAACGCCTCAGCTATGTGGAGCTGCTGCGCTCGCGCGAGACCATCGCCAGCACCGTCAGCACCAGCCACGCGGTGTCCATCAACCAGCAGTGGATACGCCGCCGCCTGGACAGCACGCTGCTGCCCACCGACGGCCACCAGGGCCTGGCACTGGTGGGGCTGGGCATGGCGGATGCGTCCGATGCCCGCCGCGGCGTGTTCGGCCGCCTGCAGCTCAAGCTGGGCGCCTACCGCCCGCTGAGCCTGCACTGGTATGGCAGCGCGCGCCTGGAGGTGGCCCAGGTCGTCACGTCGGACCGCGTCGGCGTGCCCGAGAAGCTGCTGCTGCGCGCCGGCGGCGACGACTCGGTGCGCGGCTACGGCTACAACACCCTGGGGCCGCAGCGCAACGGCGTGACCGTGGGCGGCCGCGTGCTGGGCACCGGCAGCCTGGAGATCGCCCGCCCCTTCTCGATGAGCATGCCCAGCCTGTGGGGCGCCCTGTTCGTGGACGCGGGCAACGCGGCCTCGCGCTGGCAGGACTACTCGCCCGTCATCGGCTGGGGCGCCGGCGTGCGCTGGCGCAGCCCCGTCGGCCCGCTGCGCGTGGACCTGGCCCGCGCGCAGGAAACCGGTCGCTGGCGCCTGCACTTCTCCGTGGGGATCGCACTGTGATGCCGCCCGCCACGCCTGCACCCGACTCGCCCACGCCGGCCCCGCGCCGCCGCCGCGTCGGCCTGGCGCTGGCCGCCGGGCTGCTCGCGCTGCTGGCCGGCGCCGGTGCGGGCCTGGCCTGGACGCTGAAGACCGCGCCCGGCACGGCCTGGCTGCTGGGCCAGCTGCAGCAGCGCGTGCCGGGCCTGGTGGTGCGCGACGCGCAGGGCTCGCTGTTGGGCGACTTCTCGGCCCGCGAGCTGCGCGTCGACTGGGGCAGCGGCCAGCTGCAGCTGCTCGGCCTGAGCTGGCAAGGCCTGACCCTGCAACCCGGCACGCTGACGCTGCATGCACGCCGGCTCGCGGCCGACACCGCGCGCCTGCAGCTGCAGCACAGCGACACCCCGAGCACGACGCCAACCGACCTCGCCTCGCCCGTCGCTGTCACCCTGGACAGCGTGCAGCTGGCGCGGCTGGAGATCGCGGGGCAGGCGCCGATGACCGGTCTGCAGGGCCGCGTGCTGCTGGCCCGGCAGGGCGAGCACCGCATCGAGCTGCAGTCCCTGCGCTGGCAGCAGCTGCAGCTGCGAGGCAGCGCCCAGGTCGGCACGCAGGCCCCGCTGGTCACCCACGCCCGGCTGGACCTGGCCTCCACCGAGGGCGCCGACTTCGCCTGGGCCGGCCAGGCCCGCGCCGACGGCCCGCTGGCCTCGCTCAAGCTCGGTGCGGAGCTGCAGGCTGCCCGCCAGACGCTGAAGCTGGAGGCCCAGCTGCTGCCGTTCACCGCCTGG
The DNA here is from genome assembly GCA_003241055.1 of Roseateles depolymerans. Classification (GTDB taxonomy): domain Bacteria; phylum Pseudomonadota; class Gammaproteobacteria; order Burkholderiales; family Burkholderiaceae_C; genus Pelomonas; species Pelomonas depolymerans_A. The sequence continues at coordinate 152,917 of QFOD01000003.1, read as the reverse complement.
CCGGTGCAGACGCTGGACGCCCAGGCGCAGGACCTGAATCTCGCCGCACTGCACCCGGCCTGGCCACGTACCGCGCTCACCGGCCAGGTCCATCTGGCCGGCGGCGAGCAGCCCGGCGCCGAGGCCCTGCTGGCACTGGAGCTGCACAACGGCGCCGCCGGCCGCTGGGATCAGGGCCAGCTGCCCGTGCAGTCGCTGCGACTGGCCCTCAACGGCCGCCCGGACCAGCCCACCCAGCTGCGCCTGACCCAGCTGCAGGCCGAGCTGAGCGGCGGCGCCAGCATCACCGGCCAGGGCCGCCACGAGGCCGACGGGCGCTGGCACCTGGACGCCCGCGTCAGCGACCTGCGGCCGGAGGCGCTGGACGCCCGCGCCAGCGCGGCGCGGCTGGACGGGCCGCTGACCCTGTCCGGTGGTGCCGGGCAGCCACTGACGGCGGCGCTGGACCTGCGCGGCCAGATCGCTGGGCAGCCTCTGCAGCTGCAGGCCGGCCTGAGCGGCCAGGGCCAGACCTGGAACATCCAGACACTGCGCCTGGCCGCGGCCGGTGCCGAGCTGGCGGCCCAGGGCCGCGTGCAGCTGCCCGGCCAGGCCGAGCTCACGCTGCGCATGCGCGACCTCGATCCGCGCCTGCTCTGGCACGGCGCGCCGGGATCGCCCTGGGCCCGCCTGCCCAACCCCACCCGGCTGAATGCCGACGCGCGGCTGCAGCTGCGCGGCAGCACGCTGACCGACCTCAGCGGTCGGCTCGATGCACAACTGCCGGCCAGCCAGCTTGCCGGCCTGCCGCTGCAGGGCCATGTACTGCTGGCCCGCGACAGCGCCCGCACGCCAGCCCGCTTCGAGCTGCAGGCCCAGCTCGGCAGCAGCCAGTTGCAGGCGCAGGGGGATGCCCAACCGCAGGCCGCTCACGCGCAGGGCCACCTGGACCTGCAGGCCCGGGCGCTGAAGGAACTCGCGCCGCTGCTGGCCCTGTTCTGCCAGCCTGCACCGGCCGGCAGCGCCGAGCTGGCGGGCGATTTCCAGCTTGAGCGCGACCCCAAGGCCGGCTGGCAGTTCGCCAGCCAGGGTCACGGCCGCGCCAGCGGCCTGGCGCTGGGCGACCTGAGCCTGGACCAGGCCACGCTGCGCTGGACGCTGCCCGCTCTGCGCAACCCCGACGCCGCACTGGCGCTGCAGGCCCAGCTGCAGGGCCTGCGCCATCCGAGTGGCCGGCTGACCCAGCTGCAGATCGACCTGCAGGGCAGCCTGGCCGCCCACCGGCTGACGCTGAGCGCCGAGGGCCGCCTGCCCCCGCCCGGCGGCCGTGCCGGCACGGACTGGCTGCTGAACGCACGCGCCGAGGCCACCGGTGGCTGGCAGCCCGCCAGTGGCTGGCAGGGGCGCGTCGCCACGCTGCAGCTGGGCCCGCTGCGCGCCGGCCTGCCACCGTTGCTGAACGCCAGCGATCTGGCCCTGAAGCTGGACCTGCCCCCCGGCAGAGAGGCCGGCATTGCACTGGCCCCGGGGCGGGCCGAGCTGGGCGGCGCCTTCGTGCGCTGGCAGGCGCTGAACTGGCGCGGTGGCGATGCGCCGCGGGCCGAGCTCCAGCTGGAACTGGAGTCGCTGGCCGTGGCGCCCTGGCTGGCCCGCTGGCAGCCCGAGTTTGGCTGGGGCGGCGACCTTCGCGTGGCCGGCCATGTCGACCTGGTGCTGACCGACCGACTGAGCGGCGAGATGCTGCTGGAGCGCCAGCAGGGCGACCTGCAGGTGACCGACGAATTCGGCCCCCACCCGCTGCACCTCACCGACCTGCGGCTGGCGCTGGGGGTGCGGGACGGGGTCTGGCAGATCGGCCAGGGCCTGGCGGGCGCCGAGCTGGGCGGCCTGTCCGGCGCGCTGACGCTGCGCCCGAGCGGCCCCTGGCCCGATGCCGCCACGCCCATCGAAGGGGTGCTGCAGGCCAACGTGGCCAACCTGTCGAACTGGGGCGTCTGGGTGCCGGCCGGATGGCGCCTGGGCGGGCGCCTGGCGGCCGATGTGCAACTGGGCGGCCGGCTGGGCGCACCCGAGTTGCGGGGCCGCGCCGAGGGGTCGGATCTAGCGCTGCGCCACCTGCTCTATGGCGTGGACTTCAACAGCGGCCGCTTCCTGCTGGAACTGGGGGGCCGCCGTGCAGAGCTCAAGCAGCTCGAGGCCCGCGGGGGCGACGGCTGGCTGCGGGCCAGCGGCCAGGCCGAGCTGGGCGAGCAGCCTCATGCGGACCTGCAGTTCACGCTCGACAAGCTGCGCGTGCTGTCCCGCGTGGACCGCCGCGTGGTGGCCAGCGGGCAGGCGCGCCTGACGCTGGAGCGCGAGGGTCTGCAGCTGGAGGGCCAGTTGCGGGCCGACGAGGGTCTAATCGACGTCAGCCGCGCGGATGCGCCGGCCCTGGCCGACGATGTGACAGTGCTGCGCGGGCCCCGCCCATCACCCCAGGCCGGGGCCCCGGCCACGAGCCCTGCGGCGCCCTCGGCCCGCAAGGTGCAGGTGAAGCTGGGGCTGGATTTCGGCGACGCCTTCCAGCTGCGCGGCCGCGGCCTGTCGGCGCATGTCCGCGGCCAGCTGCAACTGGCCCAGCAGGGCACGCCGCCGCCGCGGCTGACCGGCCGGCTCAGCGTGGCCGGCGGCCAGTACGCGGCCTACGGCCAGAAGCTGGAGATCGAGCGCGGCGACCTGAGCTTCACGGGCGCACTGGACAACCCCGCGCTGGACCTGCTGGCCGTGCGCCCCAACCTGGACACGCGGGTCGGCGTGCGGGTCAGCGGCACGGCGCTGTCGCCGCGCGTGAGTCTGTATTCCGAGCCCGAGATGGCCGACACCGACAAGCTCTCCTGGCTGTTGCTGGGCCGTGGCCCCGACGGCCTGGGCCGCACCGACACCGCCCTGCTGCAGCGTGCCGCCGTCGCCCTGCTGGCCGGCGAGGGCGAGGGCCTGACCGGCCGCGCCATCAAGGGCCTGGGGCTGGACGAGCTGTCGCTGGGGCAGTCCGATGACGACACCCGCGCCACCATCGTGCGCCTGGGCAAGCAGCTGTCGCGCCACTGGTATGTGGGCTACGAGCGCAGCCTCAACGCCACCACCGGCAGCTGGCAGCTGATCTACCGCATCGCCCAGCGCTTCACGCTGCGCGCGCAATCTGGTGACGACAACGCGCTGGACCTGATCTGGCAGTGGAAATGGGACTGAAGCAGGCCGCGTGTCGCCTGCCCATGCGCGACTGAGTCGCCTCGGGCGGCCCCTCCTGCCCCGGCTAGCGGCGCACATTCCCCCAGGCTCCCTGGGGTCAAGCCTTGCCATCGCCACGCACACAAACAGTCCTCAATTGCGAAAAATTCCGCAGCCCGTCTGATTTGCAGGTTAGGCAACGCAAAGCATGCAGACCTGACCCCAAAACTTCACATTCAAATCGATAGACTTGATCGAGTCGCACAGACGACCTTCGATGACAACCGGAGACATCAGACCGGATTGATCAATAAAGCAGTTGGGATTCATGATGACCTCGAACAACGCCGCCCACGCGGGCCGCCCCATGCGCGTGGCCACACGGCTGATGCTGACCTTCTCGCTCGTCATCGCACTGACCGTGCTGATTGCACTGGCCAGCAGCTGGCAGCAGAGCAAGCTGGCCGACAGCCTCGAAGAAATAGCCGACAACCGGATGGCCAAGGTGGAGAAGTTCACCCGCCTGCGCGACAACGTCCACATCATCGGCCGCGTGGTCCGCAATTCCATGCTCGGCAAGGACAGTGGCTATGTAGAGCAGCAGCGCCGCCGGGTTGGCGAGCTGGATGGGCTGAATGACAAGCTGATGGCCGAGCTGGACCGGCTCACCGTACTGCCCGAGGACCGCGCGCTGCTGCAGCGGATGCAGGACATCCGCGCCGTTCTGATGCGCCAGATCCATCAGGTGGTCAGTCTGAGCACGCAGGGCCAGGTCGACGACGCCGTGCGGGTGCTGACCAAGGACGCCGCCGCGTCGCAGACCGAACTGTTCAAGCTCGTCGACGAATCCAACGAAACGCAACGGCAGCTTGCCCTGACGCGCGCCCACGACTCGCAGGAGCAGGCCCACCGGGATGCCGCCCTGATGCTGGGCCTTGCGGCGCTTGCGGCCGTGGCGGGCCTGCTGCTGAGCTGGCAGTTCGCCCGCTACCTGGGCCGCATGCTGGGCGCCGAGCCGGGCGAGCTGGGCGCCGCCGCACAGCGCGTGGCCGAGGGTGACCTGAGCAGCCTGCCGAACGCACAGCAGGCCCCTGCCGGCAGCGTGCTGGCCTCGCTGGCCCACATGCAGGCCAGCCTGGCGAGCATCGTCGCCCAGGTGCGCGCCAGCAGCGACAGCATCGCCACCGGCTCCAGCCAGATCGCCACCGGCAACGGCGACCTCAGCCAGCGCACCGAAGAACAGGCCAGCGCATTGCAGCAGACCACGGCGTCCATGGAGCAGCTGGGCAGCACCGTCGACCACAACGCCAACAGCGCCGGCCAGGCCAACCAGCTGGCCCAGGGGGCGGCCCAGGTCGCCACGCAGGGCGGCGAGGTCGTGGCCCGCGTGGTCAGCACCATGCAGGGCATCAGCGACAGCAGCCGCAGGATCGGCGACATCATCGGCGTGATCGACGGCATCGCGTTCCAGACCAACATCCTGGCGCTGAATGCTGCCGTGGAGGCCGCCCGGGCCGGCGAGCAGGGCCGTGGCTTCGCCGTGGTGGCCGGCGAGGTGCGCACACTGGCGCAGCGTTCGGCCGAGGCCGCGCGCGAGATCAAGAGCCTGATCAGCCGCAACGTCGAGCAGGTGGAACAGCGCTCGGGGCTGGTGGACCAGGCCGGCGCCACCATGCAGGACATCGTCGGCGCGATCCGCCGCGTCAGCGACATCGTGGCCGAGATCTCGGCGGCTTCCACGGAGCAGAGCCGCGACATCCGGCAGGTCAGCGAGGCGGTGGGCCAGATGGACCAGGCCACCCAGCAGAACGCGGCGCTGGTGGAGGAAAGCGCGGCCGCCGCGGAGAGCCTGCGTCAGCAGGCGCAGCAGCTGGTCAGCGCCGTGGCGGTGTTCCGGCTGCAGGCGGGCGCAAGACCTGCCCCTGCTGCAGCGCCCCTCACCGCCCCTGCTGCCAAGGCCGCCGAGGCGCGGGCGCCAGCGCCTGCCGCCCCCGTGTCCAGGGCCAGTGCCCCGGCGCCCCGCCCGCAACCGCGACCCGCGCTGGCGTTGCAGGCGGCAGACGACGGAGACTGGGCCAGCTTCTGACCCTCCCCTCGCCGTCAACCCCGATGCGGCGGGCCGCTGATGCGGCGAAGATGCGCGGCCCCGCCCGCACGCCGCCCCATGAGCTCCCCCGCATCGCATCGTCAACACGGCCTGGACGCCCTGCGCGCCGCCGCCATCCTGCTGGTCTACGTCTACCACTACGCGCTGTTCGTCAGCCGCGAGTGGACCTTCGGCTGGTTCAGCGAGATCGGCTGGGTGGGCGTGGACCTGTTCTTCGTGCTGAGCGGCTACCTGATCGCCAACCAGCTGCTGGGCGGGCTGCGGCGCGGCGAGACGCTGTCGCTGCCACGCTTCTATGGCCGGCGGCTGCTGCGCACCCTGCCCAACTTCTACGTGGTGCTGGCGGCCTTCTGGCTGCTGTCACCGGCGCTGGGCGGCCGCGAGCCGCCGCCGCTGTGGCGCTTCCTGAGCTTCACGCAGAACATCAATCTGCAACCCGGCACGGCGTTTTCGCATGCCTGGTCGCTGTGCATCGAGGAACAGTTCTACCTGCTGCTGCCGGCCGCGCTGCTGCTGGGCAGCCGGCTGGGGCGCCACCGCCGCACGCTGGCCTGGGGCCTGATCGCGCTGCTGACGCTGGCCGCCTGCCTCTGGCGCGACCACCTGTGGCGCCGCTACGGCCTGGAGGCCGGCGACGCGGTGCAGGGCTATTACCCCAACGTCTATTACGCCAGCCTCTCCAGGCTGGACGAGTTCCTGCCCGGCGTGGCCGTCGCGCTGCTCAAGCACGGCCACCCGCGCGCCTGGGCGGCGCTGATGGCCATGCCGCGGCGGCTGCTGGCGCTGGGGCTGGCCGCCTGCGCGCTGATGGGCGCGCTGCTGCTGCAGGGCTACTACATCGACGGTTATGGCTACGGCCATGCGATGACCACCGTGGGCTACAGCGCGCTGGCCTGGGCCTTTGCGCTGCTGCTGAGCGCGTCACTGTGCCCGGGTGGCCCGCTGGCGCGCTGGCGCCTGCCCGGCGCGAACCCGCTGGCGCGCTGGTCCTACGCGCTCTACCTCACGCACAAGCCCATCGCCTTCGTGCTGCTCAAGCCGCTGGCCTGGGCCGGCATCGCCGCCGCCTCGGGCGCGGCGGCGCTGATCGTCACCGCTGCCTGCCTGCTGGGCGGCTGGCTGCTGTACCGCGGTGTGGAGCTGCCTTTTCTGGCGTTGCGCGACCGCTGGCTGCCGGGCAACTTCGCCCCCGCGCCGGCCCTGCCGGCGGGCCAGCGGGCCTAGGGCTGCGCCGGCCAGGCCAGGTGCAGCTCGGTGCCGCCTTCGGCCGGCCTGTGCCACGTCAGCCTGGCCCCCAGGCGCTGGGCTCGCTCACGCATGCCCAACAGCCCCCAGTGCCCGGGCTCACCGGGCGTATCTGCCGCCGGCGCAAAGCCCACGCCGTCATCCCGCACGCTGAGCCAGCCGCCCGCCTCACCCTGGCCCAGCGTCAGCCACACGCGCTGCGGCCGCGCATGGCGAAAGGCGTTGCTGAGCGCCTCTCGGGCCACGCCATAGACCTCTTCGGCCGCCGCCGGCGACAGCTCGCCCGGCCGCCCCTGCAACCGGGCCTCGAACTGCACGCCGCTGCTGGCGGCCAGGCCCTGGCCCAGAGCCTGCAAGGCGTTGAACAGCTGACCCAAGTCGGTGGGCTGCAGGCGCAGGCCACTGACTTGGTCACGAGTCTGGCCCGCCAGCGCCTCGGCCTCGTCCAGCAAGCCTTCCAGGCGGTGCCGGGTCTTGTCTTCCGGGCGCAGGTCGCTGGCGATCACATGCAGCCGCAGCACCAGCGCCTGCACGCCCTGCAGCAGATGGTCGTGCAGATCACGCGCGATGCGGCCGCGCTCGGCCAGCCGCCCCTCCAGGCGCAGACGCCAGCGCTGCGACACCGCCCGCAGCCGCAGTCGGTGGGCGCCCCATAACAGCAGCAGGCCAACTGCCAACAGCAGCAGTTTGAATGCGCCGGTCTGCCAAAAGGCGGCCGGGATGGAGAACACCAGCGCGGTGGGTGGGCCGCGCAGACCGTCCTCGTTAGCCGCCACCACTTCGAAGCGGTAGTCCCCCGGTGCCAGGTTGCTGTAGAACGCGCTGCGGCGCGCACCGGCCGCCTGCCAGCCCTCGTCCACGCCCTCCAGCCGGTACCAGAAGCGCACGCCGGCCGGACGGGTCAGGCTGGCGGCGGTGTAGTCGATCTCCAGCGAGCGTGCACCGCGCGGCAGGGCGGGTGAGCGCGGGTCCAGTTCCTGCTCGCCGGTGCGCACCGCCTGGATCAGCGCCTGGGCCGCGATCGGGTTGCGCAGCACCCGCGACGGGTCCAGCCAAAACACGCCCAGCTTGGTGGCGAACCACAGCCGCCCGTCCGGCGTGCACGCGGCACTGGGCACCGGCCGCAGCATGGGTGCGAAGCCTTCGAGGCCGTCATCCTGAGCGAACAGCTCCACTGCCGGCCGGTGACGCGAGTCGCGGTGCCAGGCCAGCAACTCCTCGCGCGAGATACGCCCCACGCCGGCCACGCCGTTGAACCACAGCTCGCCCTCGGGCGTTTCCACCAGGCCGGACACGCCCTGCAGCGGCGGCGCCAAGGCCCCCAGCAGGCGCCGAAAGCGCCGCCCGTCGAACCAGGCCACGCCGTCACGCCCGCCCAGCCACAGGCCGCCGCGGCCCGGCGCCATCGCCAGCACACCACCCATGTCCAGGCCCTGATCCGGGCCAAAGCCTTGCGCATGGCCGGCCCGCACTCGCCAGACCTGCTGGTCGGTATAGCCCAGCCACAGCGAAGCGTCGCGCTCGTCGGCAAACAGACTCAGCGGCGGCGCGGCTGGCAGGCCCAGTGCCGGCCCCACCGCCTCCCAGCCCTGCGGGCCCAGTCGGTGCAGGCCGGTCCCGGTCATGGCCAGCCACAGGGTACCGCCCAGACGGGCCAGGGATTGAGGACGCGCCCCGCCATCCAGGCCGCCGGGCAGCGGATGAGGCAGAGCGCCAGGCGCTGCGGCCAGTTGCAGGCTGCGCACAGGTGACACCCAGGCCACGCCGGCCGCATCGGCGGCCAGCGCGCTGGCGTCCCAGTTCACCTGTGCCACCCGTTGCTGCGGCACCGAGGCTCCAGCAGGCACCTGCAGCAGACCTTCGGTCAGGTGCGCCAGCCACAAGCTGCCCGCGCCGTCCACCGCCAGCGCTGCGGCGCCCAGAGGCCGGCCCGCAAGCTCCAAGGCCTGCAGGCGACGCGGCTGCAGTTTCTCCAGGCGCTGGGCCGAATACACCCAGAGGTTGCCCTCACGGTCCTGCATGACACCCACCCCACCCTCGCCCTCACCTGCCACCAGGGGCAAGCGCGACACCGGCACCGGATCAGCGGGATGACGCACATGTCGGCGCAGGTCTTCTGCGGACACCCGCAGCAGGCCCAGGCCATCACTCAGCCAGGCCTGGCCTGCACGATCAACGTATTGCAACTGGGCCCGTTCCACCGCCACCGGCCAATGCGCCGCACGGCCCTGGGGCATGAACGCCTTGGCCGGCCCCTCGCCCGTCAGGGCCACCAGGCGCTCGGGGGTAGACCACCACAGCTCGCCATGTTCGTCACGCACCATTTCGCTGGCACCCGAGCCATCTCGCAGGCGCCGCAACGTGCCACCGGGAACCCGCCGGAACAAGCCCTGGGGGGAGTCCACCCACAGCGCGCCCTGGCGGTCGATCGCCATGGTGCCCGACTTGACCTGAGGCACGGGCATAGCGTCATCCGCCAACTCGGGCACCCACCGGTCAACCCGCCAACGGAAGAGGCCGGCGGTGGTGCCTGCCCAGGCCTGACCTTGATGGTCAAACAGCAGATGCATCACGCTGCGCTCAGGCAGGCCCTCCCGCAGCGGCGTCACCACGCCGTCGCCGATCCGGTAGACACCGCCGTAGCGAAAGCCCACCCAGAGATCCCCCCCCCACCGTCCACCGCCATGCCATAGATGGCATCGTTGGGCAGCTGCGGGCCACGGCGCGCGACGAAACGGCGGAACTGCACGCCGTCGAAGCTGACCAGCCCCGATTCCGTGCCCAGCCACAGCAGGCCGTCACGGCCCTGCACCAGGTTGTTGAGCGGCGTGGGCGCGCCCTGCTGCGGTGCGTAGACGGTGCGTTGCAGCGGCAGCGCGCTCTCAAGCGGCGTCGACCAAACGGTCGTCCAGGCGAGCAGACCGCACAACGCCCAGAGCAGGATCAGAAACGGCCGCAACGCAGCCCGCCAGACGGGCTCGCGACGGGCAGCGGGGCAAGCCAGCGGTCGAGGCGACAGGGCAGGCAACATCAAGGCAGCAAAGGGCTCTGGAAAAGCTGCCCGCAGCGACTATGGCGGGCCGGCGCAATGCTAAGGCCAACCCACGGCCTGACACCCACTGGGGGCGGTGCGCGGGAGGCCTTTGGGCCTATTCGCGGCCCCCGCCCAAGACAGTCGTGCGATCAGGGCTGGCTTCACAGAATGACATCGCTGCCCTCCCGGCAGAACGGCCGCTCTCGAGGGTGGCCGTCATCACCAAGGAGTCCACGGTGTCAAACCACCAACAGTCCGCCCTCCTGCAGCTGTCGCGTCGCGAACTGCTGCTCAGCGGCGCGGGTCTGGCCGCCACCGCGGCACTGCCCGGCTCGGCCCTGGCCGCCGCTGCTTCCAAACAATCCCCCGCAACGCAAGGAGTTCCCCCCATGAGCTACGTCACCACCAAGGACGGCGTCCAGATCTTCTACAAGGACTGGGGCGACAAGTCGGCCCAACCCATCGTCTTCTCGCACGGCTGGCCGCTGAGCAGCGACGACTGGGACGCCCAGATGCTGTACTTCCTCCAGAAGGGCTACCGCGTCATCGCCCATGACCGCCGCGGTCATGGCCGTTCCAGCCAGGTCGCCACCGGCCACGACATGGATCACTACGCCGATGACCTGGCCGCGGTCACCGAGCACCTGAACCTGAAGAACGCCATCCACGTGGGTCACTCCACCGGTGGCGGCGAGGTCGCGCACTACATCGGCCGCCACGGCAGCAAGCGCGTCGCCAAGGCCGTGCTGATCTCGGCCGTGCCCCCCATCATGCTGAAGACCGCCGCCTACCCGGGCGGCCTGCCGATGGACGTGTTCGACGGCATCCGCGCCGGCGTGGCCAACAACCGTCCGCAGTTCTACAAGGACCTGACCATCCCGTTCTATGGCTTCAACCGCCCGAACGCCAAGGTCTCCGAAGGCCTGCGCGAGCACTGGGTCTACCAGGGCATGATGGGCTCGGTGCTGGCTCACTACGAAGGCGTGAAGGCCTTCTCCGAGACCGACTTCACCGAAGACCTGAAGAAGATCACCGTGCCGACGCTGGTGATCCACGGTGACGACGACCAGATCGTGCCCATCGGCAACTCGGCCCTGCTGTCGTCCAAGCTGATCAAGGGCGCCCAGCTCAAGGTCTACCCGGGTCTGTCGCACGGCCTGTTCGCGACCCACCCCGAGCTGATCAACCCGGACATGCTGGCCTTCTTCAAGGCCTGATCCGCGCAGCCCTCCGCTGCCCAAGCCCCAGCCGCCCGGCCGGGGCTTTTTGCATTCCGAGGGGTCAGGCCGCGCGGGCAGGATCGACGGGCTCGAGCCCGCCCGCCACCCGCACATGGCCACGGCCCGACCGCTTCGCGCGGTACATTGCGTCGTCGGCGGCGGCGAGCAGGTCTTCGCTGCTGCTGCCATGACGGCCACTGAAAGCCAGGCCGATGCTGCAGGCCACCTGCACCACGGCCCCGCTGGACAGCGGGATGGGGCGCTGGATCACCTCCTCGCAGCGTTCCAGCAGCGCCAAGGCCCGGGCCTCGTCGTTGACGCCGGTGAGCAGCCAGGCGAATTCGTCACCGCCCAGCCGGGCCACCGAATCGTTGGCCCGCAGTTCGCGCCGCAGCCGGCTGCCGACCTCCTTCAGCACCTCATCGCCCGCCTCGTGCCCATGGCTGTCGTTGATCGGCTTGAAGCCGTCGAGATCCATGTAGCAGAGCGCCAGGCCGTGCCCGGTGCGCTGGGCATGCGCCAAGCCGAGGCTCAGGTGCTCCTCGAACAGCCGGCGGTTGGCCAGGCCGGTCAGCGGGTCGTGCAGCGCCAGATGCTGGGCCAGCGCCTCGCTGCGCTTGAGCTTGTCCACGTCCACCATCATCCAGACGGACTCCGACTCGTTGACCGCCGCACCGCTCAGGTCCACCCAGAGATCCCGGCCGTCGGCGGTGCGCATCTGGATCTGTGTCCTGAAGCGTCCGTCGCCCTGTAGCGCGGCGTAGGCCAGGCGCCCCACTTCGTCGAAGGCCTCGTCGTCCAGATAGACCACGCGAGTGGATTCGCCGATCAGCGTTTCTTCACCTCGGCCCAGCAACCGGCCCACCGCGCGGTTCGCCCAGATGACGCGCCGATCGCGCACCCGCACCATGCCGACCATGTCGTTGTCCAGCAGCAGGTTCTGCTCCACGGCCAACCGCCGCGCATAGGCCGCCACCTTGTACTGGCGCCTGTGCTGGCGGTACAGGAAGACCGAGCCGAATGCGATCAGCCCCAGCAGCAGCGCGGTAAAGGCCCAGAGACGCTGGGCATCGGCCCGCCAGGCAGCCAGGTAGGTCTGCGAACTGACGCCGGTCAGCACCGTGAAGGGGTAGCCGGGCAGGCGCCGATAGGTGGTGAGCCGTTCGACCTTGTCCACGGCCGTCGGCGCCACGTACCAACCCGCCTGGGCGTTGTCCGCGATGTGCTCGCGCAGCGCGGCCGACACGTCCTGCGCACCCAGGCCAGCCGAACCCGCCGGGTCGGACGCCGAGTAACGGGCCACCAGCCGCATGGAGTCCGATCGCAAAGAAATCGCCCCCTGATCGCCAATGGCCAGGCGCGAGAACTGCTGCTTGAAATGGTCCTGCGACATCACGGCATAAATGACGCCATGCAGACGACCGTCTGCACCATCCAGGCGCCGGGCCACGATCACGCACCAGTCGTTGAAGACCCGGCTGAAAAGCGGCTCGGACACCACGGTCTGCGAGGCCTGGCTGGCCTCCAGAAAGTAGTCGCGACCCGCGATGGAATAGCTGTCCATGCCCTCCGGCAGGCCCAGCACCACCCGCCCCCTGGCATCGGTCACCCGCACCGCGCGCACGAACGGGATCAGCCGCTCCTGCTCGAGCAGCACCTGCTTCAACTCGGCCTCGGCTTCCGGGCGGCCCTCGATGCGGCGATAGCGCTGTGCGACCGTGGTGAGCGCGTTGTCCACCAGTTTGAACTCGGCCGCGAGTTCGATGCTGAGGCTGTGCGCCAGGTTGTCTGCCGTCTCGCGCGCCTTGTCGGTGTGGGCCACGCGGCTGGAGTCCAGATCAAAAAGCGCGGCCACCACCAGCACGGACGCCAGCAGCAGATTCCCCAGCACGATCCAGCCGGCAATCGCGCGCAGCGACTGCGTCTGGCTTTGACGCTGTATCAGCCGATCCACTCCATCTCCTCTCGACTCAGGGTCTTCGCAATCATCGTGGGATCGCTATCAGGTGCCCTGGCCTGCCCCTCATCCCCAGTGCCACGAGGCATTATCGATGGGGGGCGCGGCCACACCTGACGGCCTCACCGGAGGCATTCCCCTTGATGAGCGTTGATCTCATTTTTATCGTTTTAATCGATTTTGAAAGGAACTCCGTCACGCCAACCCGGTCTGACGCCCCCGAAACGCAGCGGCGCATCACGCCGTGCCCTCGCCACAGGGCGACGGGTCGGGGCCTGCAGGGCCCATGCGAGAATGCGCGCTGCCTTCCGGCCGGTGAATGGCCGGTTGCAGGCTCTCTGTAGTTCAATGGATAGAACGGCCGCCTCCTAAGCGGCAAATACAGGTTCGATTCCTGTCGGAGGGACCACGGCCACCGGGCTTGCGCCGGGCTTTCCAGGTGCTGTCTGCTTGCTGTGGCCAGCTTCTGCCGGCGCTGCGCCCGCCCAGGCGCCCGCTAGAGTGACGGACCAAGCCACCGCCGTGGCAGTTGTCGATCCGGTCTGGCCGGGTCCTGCCATGACCCGTCTGCGTCACCTCGCACCCCTTCCCCCTCTTTTGGCCGGCCTGCTGCTGGCCTCGCCATTGCATCCCGCCCGGGCTGCCGGCGACCTGCTGTTGCTGGACGCGCCACCGGCCCAGGCCCAGTGGTCCGGCGGCCTGTCCGTCCGCAGCTGGCCGCGGGCGCCCGGCAGCGCCCGCCAGCGTGACGGCCTGATGCCGGCGCTGGACTACAGCGCCCCCAACGGCTTCTTCCTCTCGACCGACACCGGACTGGGCTGGAACCTCGCACCCGCATTGCTGGACGGGCAGGCCGCGCAGGACTGGCAGCTCGGCGCGCGCATCTGGCCCCAGGCCGGCCGGCCGCGCAGCGCCACGCCGCCCGGCATCGACTCGCTGAACTCCCGCCTCGGCGGTGAGCTGTTCGCCAATTTCCAGGCGCATCCCGCGCTGCTGCTGCAGTCCGGCCTGAGCTTCGGCGGCGGCCGCTACCGGCATGGCAGCCTGCTTGAGCTTGGCGTCACCAGCGGCATCCCGATCGGCCAGGACCTGCTGGGCATCAGCCTGGCGGCCAGCTACGGCAACAGCGCGCAGTTGCGGGGCAGCTTCGGCGTGAGCAACGCCGAAGCCCAGCGCAGCGGACTGGCGCCGTTCCATCCTGCCAGCGGCTGGCAGGATTGGAGCGTGGCGCTGAGCGGCGAGCACAAGTTCAGCCCCGACTGGTCGGTCAGTGGCCAATGGATGCACGCGCGCCTGATCGCCCAGGCGGCCCGTTCACCGCTCACCTTCAGCCGCAACCAGCCCAGCTTCATCCTGAGCGTCTGGCACCGCTTCTGACGCCCGCTCCATGCACGACATCCTGCTGTACGCCCTGCCCCTGTTCCTTGCCTGCATGCTGGGCGAATGGGCCTGGGGCTGCTGGCGCGGCCGCAACACCTATGGCTGGGCGGACACGCTGTCCAGTCTCAGTCAGGGCCTGCTGAGCCAGGGCGTGGCACTGCTGACGCCGCTGATGCAGAGCGGCCTGTATGCCGCCGTCCAGCCCCGCATCGCGCTGCTGCCGGCGGGTCTGTGGAGCGGCCTCGCGGGCACGCTGGGCGCGGTGCTGCTGTACGACTTCTGCGACTACTGGCTGCACCGGGTCAGCCACGAAAGTGCCCTGTTCTGGGCTGCGCACGCGGTGCATCACCAGAGCGAGCACTTCAACCTCAGCACGGCCCTGCGGCAGGAGAGCTTCTATTCGGTGATGGGCTGGCCCTTCTTCCTGCCCATGGCGCTGCTGGGCGTGCCGACCTCGCAGTTCCTGCTGGCCGGCATCGTCGTGCTGTTCTACCAGTTCTGGATACACACCGAGCACATCGGTCGCCTGGGCTGGCTGGACCGGGTGTTCTCCACCCCTTCCAACCACCGGGTCCATCACGCGGTGAACCCGGGCTATCTGGACCGCAACTACGGCGCCATTCTGGTGGTCTGGGATCGGCTGTTCGGCAGCTTCACCGAGGAGCGTGAGCCCTGCGTCTACGGCACCGTGAAGCCGCTGGCGAGCTGGAATCCGATATGGGCCGTCGGGCAGTTCTACGCCGAGCTGTGGCAGCGCATGCGCGCCACGCCGCGGCTGATCGACCGGCTGCGCGTGCTGTTCAAGTCGCCAGGCTGGCTGCCGCCCGGCATGCCGGTGCCCACCGCCACGCCACCGCAGGAACGCTTGCTGCAACCGCGCTACGACCCACCCAGCTCGCCCGCGGCCCGGGCGCTGGCCACGCTCACCTTCCTGGCCCAGGCGGTGGCCTGCATCGCATGGCTGGACCAGGCCGATGCGCTCGGCCCGGCCCGAAACGTCGCCGCTGGAGCCGCGCTGACCGCGGGCCTGTGGTGCACCGGCCGCCTGCTCGCCCTCGACACGCGAGCGCGTGCAGCCGCGGCCTCCGCTCTCGCAGCGACCGGCATCCTGCTGGCACTGGCCATCGGCCTGCTTAGCAACACCTGACCCCTTGGTCCACCTGGCGCGAGCAGCTGCCGCATAAGCTAGGCCGCATTCCTTCCTTCCGCGCGGCAGGCCCGCCCCCTATCGTTCAGGCCATGGACAGCGGCACCCGCCACTCCCAAGCGTCACTCGGCGCCACGGGCAAGGCAGGGCCTGACGCTGCCACCGAATCCGTCCGCTTGTCTCCTCGCCCGCCCCCGCCAAAGGGAACGGCGTTTACATCCCGGCGCCTCGCGCGTCGTCTCGGGTGCGTCCGAGGTGCCGGGATGCCTTTTCGGGCACACACGGCAACCCCAGCCCGGCGGCCGCCGCGCCGGCGTGGCACCATGACGGCAATGACCATCCACATTGCCTGCCTCTGCGCGGCCTGGTGCCGCACCTGCGAAGCCTATGACGAGGTGTTCCGCGCCGCCTGCGCAGAACTGCCTCAACAGGATCTGCGTGTGCACTGGATAGACATCGAGGACCAGGCCGACCTGATCGGCGATCTCGACATCGAGACCTTTCCCACGCTGCTGATTGCCGACGACCGGCAGGTGCGCTTTGCCGGCCCGCTGACGCCGCAGCCCGAAACCCTCAGACGCATGCTGCGCGCCCAGGTGGAGGGCGATGGCCACCCCGCCCCTGGCCTCGACCCGGCCTATCGGGAGCTGGCGCAGCGTCTGCGCGACGCGCCCTGAGCCTCAGCCCGCGGTCGCTGCCCCCGCGGTGCCGACCAGGCCAGGCGCGGTCCGGGCATAGCGCTTGGCGAGCGAGGCGCACACCATCAGCTGCATCTGGTGGAACAGCATCAGCGGCAGCACGAGCAGCCCCAGCGGCTGCCCCGCGAACAGGATCTGGGCCATCGGCACGCCGCTCGCGAGCGTCTTCTTGGAACCGCAGAAGACGATCGCAATCTCGTCTTCACGGGCGAAGCCGAGACGACGGCTGAGCCACGTCAGCAGGCTCATCACGATGGCCAGCAGCACCGCGCAGCAGACCAGCACGCCGGCCAGCTGACTCAGCGGCAGATGGCGGTAGAGCCCCTCGACGGTGGCCGCGCTGAACGCGCTGTAGACCACCAGCAGGATGGTGCCCTGGTCATTCGCCCGCATCAGCGACTTGTAGCGGCTGACCCAGGGTCCGGTCCAGCGCTGCAGCGCCTGCCCGGCCGCGAACGGCAGCAGCAGCGAGCCGGCGATGCCCTCCACCGTGTGCCACGACAGATGCACCGCGCCGCCCCCCCCTGCACACCCACCCACTGGCCCAGCACGGCCATCAGCACCGGCGACAGCACCATGCCCAGGATGTTGGAGGTGGAGGCGCTGCACATCGCCGCCGCCACGTTGCCACGTGCCAGCGAGGTGAAGGCGATGGACGACTGCACCGTCGACGGCAGCACGCAGATGAACAGCACGCCGACGTAGAGCGTCTGACCCAGCCAGGGCTCGAACACCGGCCGCATGGCCAGCCCCAGCAGCGGGAACAGCAGGAAGGTGGCGGCAAAGACCAGCGCATGCAGCCGCCAGTGCAGCAGCCCTTCCAGCACGGCACGCCTCGGCAGCTTGCTGCCGTGCAGAAAGAACAGCAGCGCGACGGCGACCTGCGTGACGACATCCAGCACGGCCACCCCGCGGCCCTGCACGGGCAGCAGGGTGGCCAGCGCCACCGTCGCCAGCAGCATCAGCACGAGGTTGTCAGGCAGCCAGACGGGGCGTTTCATGGGTCGAAGCCAAAGCGGAACATGGTGCGATTGGAGCCGCTCTCCATAAGTAAATGAAATGGATTTGTCTGATGGTTTAATTGCAATGTCGAATCAATAGACATGCCACTCCACCACATCACCCTGCGTCAGCTACGCGTGCTGCTGGCCGTGGCCGAACACCAGGGCTTCGGCCGGGCCGGCGACAGCATCGGCCTGTCCCAACCCGCGGTATCGCAGGGCATCCGGGCCCTCGAGGCCGAGCTCGGGCTCAAGCTGCTCGATCGCACGACGCGCGAGGTGCTGCTGACCACGGCCGGGGCCAGCCTGGTTGGCCCGCTGCGGCGGCTGCTCGATGAACTGGACAGCGTTCTCGACGACGCGCGCGGCCTGGGCGCGGCAGCGCGCGGTGTCGTGCGGGTGGCCAGCGCCCCCACCATCTCCGGGGGGCTGATGCCGCAGTGCCTGGCCTTGGCACGCCAGCGCCACCCGGAAATCCAGGTGCACCTGAGCGACCAGCCGCAGCAACGGGCGATGGAGGCCGTGCACGGTGGCACCGTGGACTTCGCCGTCATCGTCGGCACCGACAGCGAACCCGAGCTGGAACAGCAGCCCCTGTTCGACGAACGCTTCGTACTGGTCTGCCCGAGCACCCACCTGCTGGCGCGACGGCGGCTGTTGTCTCTGAAGAGCCTGGAGGGACACCCCCTGGTGCTGCTGGACCACAGCTCGGGCAGCCGCCCGCTGATCGACCGCGCGCTCGCCACTGCAGGCATCAGCCCTCAGATCGGCGTGGATGTGGGCCATCCGTCCACGGCCTTCCGCATGGTGCAGGCCGGCCTGGGGGTGGCGGTGCTGCCCGCGCTGTCTCTGCCACTGCCGGACACGGGCGGGCTGAGAGCCGTACCGCTGGAAGCCGCACTGAGCCGGCAGGTGGTGCTGGCCAGACGCCGCAATCGCTCGCTGGCAACAGCGGCACAGCGCCTGTGGGAGTTGATCGCCGCCGAGGCCCCTGGCCTCAAGCCGGCGAGCGCATGAACAGCGATCGCCCGCCTGGCTCAGGCATCCAGCGCACGGAAGGAGCTGCGCGCGATGACGCGCTCGAACTTGCCCAGCACATGGCTGTCGTATCGGAAGGGCTGCTCTTCGAGCAGGATGTTCATGATCTGCGCATGGGTGCGCGGCCGGTGATAGGGCCGCGCGCTGCCCATGGCGTCGTAAGCGTCGACGATGGCCACGATGCGGGCCAGCGGCGGGATCGCCTCGCCCTTCAAACCGTCGGGGTAGCCGCTGCCGTCGGCAGCCTCATGATGGCTGAGGACCACGCGGGCCACCTCGATCGCCCGCTCATTGGGAATCGCGCAAAGGATGTCATAGCCCTTGCGTGAGTGCTGACGCATGAGCCGGGTTTCCTCGTCATCCAGACGGCCCGGCTTCATCAGGATGCTGTCAGGGACGCCGATCTTGCCGATGTCATGCAACTGGGACGCCAGCGACAGCACCGACAACTCATGCTCGCTCAGGCCGCAGGCCATGCCCAGTTCCAGCGAAAGGCCGCGCGTGCGCTCGCAGTGCTCGGACGTCACCGGATCGCGAACTCGCAACGCCCCCAGCAGGGCAACGGTTTCTCGGACTAGATTGCGCATGAACCCTTCAAAAGGGACGCATCGTAGCGGTCTGAACGCTCGACTATCGAGGCTGCTCGGGTTGTCCGACATCGGAGTTCGGATAAGCACCGAAGGGAATGGCGAAACCAACGAAAAAAGGATCTGCCTTTCAGCAGATCCTTGTTCGTTCGGGTATTTGGTGGGCCCTGAAGGATTCGAACCTTCGACCAACGGATTAAGAGTCCGCTGCTCTACCAACTGAGCTAAGGACCCGAATTCTGGTCCGTCAAGAGATTTCGTGGTGGGCCCTGAAGGATTCGAACCTTCGACCAACGGATTAAGAGTCCGCTGCTCTACCAACTGAGCTAAGGACCCACGAAATCACCAAGACTGGTGGGATGTGCAGGATTCGAACCTGCGACCAACGGATTAAAAGTCCGCTGCTCTACCGACTGAGCTAACATCCCGCGTCAAGCAGAGCCAGCCATTATATGCAGCTTTTCAGGGCCTGCGCAAGAGTTTTTGAAACTTCATTGAAATTTCGTCTGCGTTGGCCCTGGAAGCGGGAGACGCACCCCCGGTCAGCCTGCCGTAGCTAGAAACATCCGCTGCAGTTCGGCGGCGGCACACAGGCCGAACGTGGCGGTCACGGCCACGCTGGAACCATAGCCATGGCAGTTGAGGCTGCCATCCATATCGCAATCCGCCCCTTCCGGACGATGCACCGGTTCGCGCGAATAGACGCAGGCCACCCCCATGCGGCCGCTGCGCGCCAGCCCGTGCTGCTTGCGCAGTCGCTGACGCAGTGAGGCCAGCAAGGGATCGTGCGTGGTGGCCGCCAGGTCGTCCAGCAGCACCCGGTGTGGCTCCCGCTTGCCGCCCGCCGCACCAACGGTGACGAAAGGCAAGGCCTGCGCCTGAGCCCACGCGGCCAGCACGGCCTTGGCGCGCACCTGATCACAGGCATCGATCAACCCGTCCACCCGATGGTCGCCCAGCAGAGCGGGCCAGTTGTCGGGCTCGACGAACTCCTCGATCACCTGCACGGCACAGCCGGGATGGATGTCGGCGATACGCTGACGAAGCGCCTCGGCCTTGGCCATGCCCACCGTCGAACCCAGCGCCTGGATCTGCCGGTTGATATTGGATTCAGCCACCTGATCCAGGTCGATCAGCACCAGTTCGGCCGCACCACTGCGCGCCAGCGCCTCGACCGCCCAGGAGCCGACGCCGCCCAGCCCCACCACCGCAAAGCGCGCGGATCTCAGGCGCTGGTAGGAGGCGTCGCCGTGCAGGCGCCGCAGCCCGCCGAAGCGGCGCTCGAGGTCCGCGTCCTCGGCGAGCTCGGGCATCACTTCTTCAGCGCGGCCAGGCGTTCCTTGCCCGCCTGTGCGGCCTCGGTGCCCGGATAGGCCTTGATCAGGTCTTCCAGGCTGCGGCGGGCGCTCTTGTTGTCCTTCAGCTCGATCTGGCAGTTGGCCAGCGCCAGCAAGGCCTCGCCGGCACGCGGGTGATCCGGGTTGCCGGAAATGAAGGACTTGAACGTCGCAACAGCGCCCTTGTAGTCACGCTGGCCGTACTGGGCATTGCCCAGCCAGAAGCGCACGGAATCGCTGTAGCCGCTGCCGTTGAAACGCTGCAGGAACTGGCTCAGCGCGCTGACCGCTTCCGCGAAATCGCCGCGCCGCACCAGGCCAACCGCTGCCTCGTACTGGCGACGCTCTTCTGGATCGACCTGGAATTCCTTGCCGTCCAGGCTGACCTTCTGAGGCTCCAGCGGCTTGAGCCGGGCGTCCAGCGTGGTGCTCTGATCGGTGAGCTTGCGCTGCGTGTCCGAGAGGTCGCGGGCGAGCTGCTCGTTGTTGCCGCGCAGCTTGGCGATCTCGCCACGCAGGCCGTCGATCTGCGCATTCAGGTCGAGCAGGCTGCGCCGCAGCAGCCCGATCTGCTCCTGCAACTGCGCCGACACCTGGTCACTGCGCTGCTTGGCCGCATCCTCGTTGGTCTGCACCTTGGTGCGCAGATCCAGGATGGCCTTGCGAGCCTCGTCGTCCTCGAACAGCCCCGCCTGCGCGGGCTGCACGAACACCACAGCGGCAGCCAGCGCCGCGAAGGTCAGACGCAATCCGCGCATCACTTGTCCTTCAGCTCGACGCGACGGTTCTTGGCCCAGGCTTCCTCGGTGCTGCCCTGCACGGCCGGGCGCTCCTTGCCGAAGCTCACGGCCTCGACCTGGGCCGACTGCACGCCCAGCAGCGTCAGCGACTTGGCGACCGCCTCGGCGCGGCGTTGGCCGAGCGCGAGGTTGTATTCGCGGCCGCCGCGCTCGTCGGTGTTGCCTTCCAGGCTCAGCGCGAGCTTGCGGTTGTTGTTCAGCCGCTTGGCATGCAGTTCGATCAGGCCGCGGTACTCATCCTTCACGACGTCGCTGTCGAAGTCGAAATAGACGACGCGCTGGTTCTTCACCGCCTCGTTGAGCTGGGTACCCAGGTCCACGGTCGCCACACGCGACTCGCTGCTGGTGGCCGTCACCGGCGCAGCCGGCTGAGAGGCCGGCGTGACCGGACGGGTTTCGACCGGCGCGGGGTCGTCCAGCTTGACGGTGGAGCCGCAACCCGCCAGGGCGGCGGCGGCAACCAGGGTGAGCGCGTAGTGGGTCAGCTTCATTGGGTACTCTCCACAGAGGGCTACAACAGATCTTGAATCAGACGGTGCGCCTGGCAGGCCGGCGCCAACCGGCCATTGTCCAACATGGCTCGCGGCCAGCGGTTACGGGCGGGTAAACGGACCCCAGGTGGGCTCGCGCACCTCGGCCAGGGTGATCAGCAGCGGGGCCTTGATCTTGCCGTCCAGCGTCGTCGTCATCAGCACCTCGCGGCCGCCGGCGCGGGTCGCATAGACCAGCAGCTTGCCATTGGGTGCGAACGCCGGGCTTTCGTCATCGGTGCCGTCGGTGATCTGCTGCACCTGACCCGTGGCCAGATCCATCACGCACAGGCGGAAATTGCCGCTTTGCCGCGTGATGAAGGCCAGCGTCCGGCCATCCGGGCTGATGGCCGGACTGATGTTGTAGCTGCCGTTGAAGGTCACACGCTCGGCACTGCCGCCGCTGGCCGCCATGCGATAGACCTGCGGGCCACCCCCACGATCACTGACGAAGAAGATGGAGCGCCCATCCGGCGAGAAGCAGGGTTCCGTGTCGATCGCGCCGCTTTGCGTCAGCCGGCGCAGGCCGGAGCCGTCGCGGTTGATCAGGTAGAGCTGGGTGCCGCCGTCGCGCGACAACGCCACCGCCAGTTGCTGCCCATCCGGCGACCAGGCCGGCGCGCTGTTGCTGCCCTTGAAGTCAGCCAGCACCCGGCGCTGGCCGGTTTGGATGTTCTGCAGCCGCACCGTCGCCTTGCGGCTCTCGAAGCTGACGTAGGCCAGCTCGTTGCCATTGGGCGACCACGCCGGCGAGATGATGGGCTCCGGGCTGGCCAGGGCCACCTTGGCGCCCTCGCCATCGGCATCGGCGATCACCAGGCTGTAGCGCGGCCCGGCCTTGGTCACATAGGCCATCCGGGTCGCGAACACGCCGCGGTCGCCGGTCAGCTTTTCATAGATGGTGTCGGCGATGCGGTGCGCGGCAAGGCGGGCATCCTCCGGCGTGACGGCATTGGCTTCGCCGACGATGTCCTGGCCCTTGACCACGTCCCACAGCCGGAAGCGGATGTCCAGCCGGCCGTCGGCCAGGCGGTTCACCGAGCCGGCGGCCAGCGCGTCGGCCTGGCGTCCGCGCCAGTCCTGCCAGACCGGGCTGCTGGTCTCGTTCAGCCCCGGTGGCGCATCGACTGCACGGAACATGCCGCTGCGCTCGAGGTCTGCGCGGATGATGGCCGCAATCGGCTGCGGCGACTTGGATTCGTCCTTGAAATCCACCACGGCGATCGGCAGGCGCGTGCCGCCGACGCCGGCGATCTCGACACGCAACTGGGCCCAGGCAGGCACGGTGGCGAAGGCGGCCAGGGCCGCAAGGCTGTGACGTCGACTGACGTGGGGGCGGGCGTTCACTGACATGTCGGGATTTTGCCGCAGCGCCGGGCTGCCGCTGTCGGACGACAGCGCATCTCCATCTTCAGAGCAGCACGATGTCGTAGTGCTCGGTCTGGTTGGTCGGCTCGGCCGTCAGCGAGATCGGGCGCCCGATGAAGTCGGACAGGCCGGCCAGATGGGCACTTTCCTCATCGAGCAGCATTTCCACGACGTTGGCCGCCGCCACCACGCGGAACTCGCGCGGCGAGAACTGGCGGGCCTCGCGCAGGATCTCCCGCAGGATGTCGTAGCAGACCGAGCGCGCGGTCTTGACCTGCCCCCGGCCCTCGCAGGTCGGGCAGGGTTCGCACAGCATGCGTGACAGCGATTCGCGCGTGCGCTTGCGCGTCATCTCCACCAACCCCAACTGCGTGAAGCCGCCCAGCGTGACCTTGGTGCGGTCGCGCGCGAGCTGCTTGCGGAACTCCTGCAGCACGGCCGTGCGGTGGTCCTCGCGGCTCATGTCAATGAAGTCCACGATGATGATGCCGCCCAGGTTGCGCAGCCGCAGCTGGCGCGCAATCGCGCCGGCCGCCTCGAGATTGGTCTTGAAGATGGTGTCGTCGAAATTCCTCGCGCCGACGAAGCCGCCGGTGTTGACGTCAATCGTCGTCATCGCCTCGGTCTGGTCGAACACCAGCGAGCCGCCGGATTTCAGCTCCACCTTGCGCGACAGCGCGCGGGCGATCTCGGCATCGATATTGCAAAGATCAAAGATGGGCCGCTCGCCGCGGTAGTGCTCCAGTCGCGACAGCACGGCCGGCATGAAGTCCTGCGCAAAGCGGCACAGCACCTCGTGCTGCATGCCCGAATCGATGCGGATGGACGCGGTGCGTTCGCAGGTCAGGTCGCGCAGCACCCGTTCCACCAGGCTGAGATCCTGATGCAGCAGGCTGGGCGGCGGCAGCGTCAGCGCCTTATCGCGGATCTGTTGCCAGGTCTTGCGCAGATAGGCGATGTCGCCGCCCAGTTCGTCGTCGGTGGCGTCCTCAGCATTGGTGCGCAGGATGAAGCCGCCGCCGCCGCCCTGCTCGGGCGTGCCGGCCAGCGCCTGCAGGCGCAGCCGCAGCGCCTCGCGCGTCTCGGGCGAGCCTATCTTCTGGCTCACGCCGATGTGCTCGTCCTGGGGCAGGAACACCAGCATGCGTCCGGCAATGCTGATCTGGCTGGACAGGCGGGCCCCCTTCGTGCCGATGGGGTCCTTGATGACCTGCACCATCAGCGGCTGCCCCTCGAACACCAGGCGCTCGATCGGCGTCGGCGGCGCATCACCATGCCCGTGATGATGCCGGCCATGGCCGAACTGCGAGGCGCTGTGCAGGTCGGCTACATGCAGGAAGGCCGCGCGCTCCAGGCCGATGTCGATGAAGGCGCTCTGCATGCCCGGCAACACCCGCACCACCTTGCCGAGATAGACGTTGCCGACCAGGCCCCGCTCCAGCGTGCGCTCGATGTGCAACTCCTGCACCGCCCCGTTCTCGACCACAGCCACCCGCGTCTCCTGCGGTGACCAGTTGATCAGAATGTCTTCCATCGCGAATCCTCGAATACTGACGGCTGGGGGGCACAGGCTCCCAGCCGTCAGAACTCCAGACTCACTCGCGCGGCGCGCCTCCCGATGGGGTGCGCTTCAGTCCGCTCAGAACTCGAACCCGAAGGGCTCGAGCAGGCGCGCCGACTCGAACAGCGGCAGCCCCATGATGCCCGAATAGCTGCCGTCGATTCTGGCAATCCACGCGGCGAGCTGGCTCTGGATCGCATAAGCCCCGGCCTTGCCGAAGGGCTCTCGGCTGGCGACATAGCGGGCAATCGTGGCGGGAGCCAGCGACGCGAAGCTCACGCGTGACACGCTGAGCGCGGCCCCGCGCCGGGAGGCGTCGGCCACCGTCACCGCCGTGATCACGCGATGCTCGCGGCCCGACAGCAGCGTCAGCATGCGTGTTGCGTCTGCCTCGTCTTCGGGCTTGCCGAGGATCAGGTCGTCCACGGCCACGGTGGTGTCGGCGCAGAGCACCGGCGCACCGGGCAGCCCGCGCCGTGCCAGGCGTTGCAGCGCCGCGTCCAGCTTGGCCGCGGTCACGCGCTCGCAGTACTGCTCGGGCACCTCGCCGGGCAGCACGGCCTCCAGAGCCTCGGCGTCTTCGTCGGCACCGGGCAGCAGCAGTTCGTGGGCGACGCCCAGCTGGTCGAGCAGCTGGCGCCGACGCGGGCTTTGCGAGGCAAGATACACGAAGCGATTCATGCGCTCATTCCCGGTGGTAGGGATGACCGGTCGTGACGGTCCAGGCCCGGTACAGGCCCTCGGCCAGCAGCACGCGCGCGAACGCGTGCGGCAGCGTCAGGTCGGACAGGCGCAGCGTCTCGTCGGCCGTGGCCTTGAGGTCGGGATGCAGGCCATCGGGGCCGCCGATGATGAGGGCAGCATCACGCCCCTCCCCCATCCACAGCTTGAGGCGTTCCGCCAGCTGCACCGAGGTGCGGCGCTCGCCGCGCTCGTCCAGGATGATGCGGCGCACGCCCCTGGGCAAGGCGGCCTCGATGCGCTGCGCTTCCGCCGCCATCAGCTGCTCGGCGGTCTTGCTGCCCCGGGTTTCGGCCTTGACGGCCTTGAGCTCCAGCCGCAGCTCGGGCGGAAAGCGCTTGGCGAAATCCTCGTAGGCCGTGTCGGCCCACGCCGGCATGCGCTGGCCCACGGCCACGAGCAGCAGTCGCATTACTTCTTGGCGGCGGTCTTCTTGGCTGCAGGCTTGGCAGCGGGCTTGGCCGCCACCGGCTTCCTGGCGGCGGGCGCCTTCTTGGCCGGCGCTGCCTTCTTGGCCGCAGGCTTGGCAGCCCCGACCTTGATGGTCTTGCTGACCGGCGTCTTGCTGCCCACCACGCGGCTCACGGCCTTCTTCGCCGGCGCTGCCTTCTTGGCCGCCGTCTTGGCGGCAGGCTTGGCCGCGCCGGACTTCGCAGCGACCTTGGCGGGAGCCTTCGCGGCGGCCTTGGGCGCCGCCTTGGCCGGTGTCTTGGCCGGCGCCTTGGCGGCTGCCTTCTTGGCCGCCGGCTTCTTGGCAGGCTCGGGGTCTTCCGAGGCCTTGACCAGCTTGGTCTCGGTGCTGCCCAGCTTGAGCTTCACCGGCTTGTCGCCCCAGATTTCCTCGAGGTGGTAGTACTCGCGGATGGCCGGCTGCATCACGTGCACGACGGCAGCGCCGCAGTCCACGATGATCCATTCGCCGTTGTCCTCGCCTTCGGTCCGCATCACCGACATGCCGCGGCCCTTGACCGTCTCGCGCACGCTGGAGGCCAGCGCCTTGGTCTGCCGGTTGCTGGTGCCGGACGCGATGATCACGCGCTCGAACAGCGGCGACAGGTGCTCGGTGTTGAACACCACGATGTTCTGGGCCTTGACGTCTTCGAGACCGTCGACGATGGCTCGTTGCAGCTTGCGGATGTCCATTCAGTTCTTTTTTGCGTAGAGACGGTGCGAAGCAATATAGCTCGCGACGCCGGGGCCCACCAAGGGGCGGATGTCGTCGCCGCGCGCGATCGCGTCGCGAACGGCGGTGGACGAAACAGGATGAGGGGGTAGTTGCAGCACCTGCAGGCGGTGCGGTGGCAGCGCGCTCATGGGCTGGACGGCGATGCCGTCGCGCGGCACCACCACCAGGGTCGCCAGCTGCAGCACACGCTCGATCTGGAACCAGGTCGGCATGCGTACGTACTGGTCCTGGCCGATCAGGAACAGCAGCTCGGCGCCGGGATTCTCCTGCGCGTACTCGGTCAGCGTGTCGACCGTGAAGCTGGGGCCCAGGCGGCGCAGCTCGCGCAGGTCGATGCCGAAGCGTGGCTCGTCCGCGATGAGTTGCTGGATCATCTCGACCCGGTGTTCGCCCTGCGCCAGCTGCTGGTCGGCCTTCTGCCAGGGGCGGCCCGCCGGCAGCCACAGCATGCGGTCGGGCCGCAAGGCCACCAGCGCCAGGCGCGCGAACGCCAGATGTCCGAGGTGCGGCGGGTCGAAGCTGCCGCCAAAGATCGCAATCCTCACGAGCCGGTCCGGTCAGAGCCAGAGCGCCGTGGGCGCTTCGTCGGCCCAGTCGCGCGGCCGCAGGAAATCGCTGTAGAGGCGCGCCTCAGGCGTGCCATCTTCCGGCGCCCAGCTGTAGCGCCAGGCCACCTGGGGCGGCATGGACATCAGGATGGATTCGGTGCGCCCGCCCGACTGCAGGCCGAACAGCGTGCCGCGGTCGAACACCAGGTTGAACTCCACATAGCGGCCACGCCGGTAGGCCTGGAAATCACGCTCGCGCTCGCCATAGGCATAGCCCTGGCGGCGCTCGACGATGGGCAGGTAGGCCAGCAGAAAGGCATCGCCGACCGAGCGGATCAGCCCGAAGCCGGCGTCGAAGCCCACCTCGTTCACATCGTCGAAGAAGATGCCCCCGATGCCGCGCGGCTCGTTGCGGTGCTTCAGGAAGAAGTACTCGTCGCACCAGGCCTTGTACTTCGGGTAGAGCTCGGCGCCATGCGGCTGCAGCGCTTCGCGGCAGACGCGGTGGAAATGCTGGGCGTCGCGTTCGTAGCCGTAGTAGGGCGTCAGGTCCATGCCGCCGCCGAACCAGACCACTGGCGCGGCATTCGCCGGCATCGCGGCGAACATGCGCACGTTCATGTGCACCGTCGGCACGAAGGGGTTGTGTGGATGCAGCACCAGCGACACGCCCATCGCCTCGAACGGCGCGCCGGCCAGCTCCGGTCGGTGCTGGGTGGCCGAGGGCGGCAGCACGCGGCCCTTCACATGCGAGAAGTTGACCCCGCCGCGCTCGAACACCGAGCCGCCCTCGATGAGCCGCGTCAGGCCATCGCCCTCCAGCCGGCCACCGGGGTCACGGGTCCAGCCATCGGTCAGGAAGGCATTGCCATCGGTGCGCTCCAGGGCGCTGACGATGCTCTGCTGCAGGCCCAGCAGGTAGCTGCGAACGGCGATGCTGTTCATGTTCGGGGTTGTATGGGGCTGGCCAGTTCAGGCCGCTTGCCGGTACGCCCGGCGTAATAGGCCGCAAAGGCCGCGAAGTCCGTGGCCATGTCGCCGGTGAGCCGGAGGAAGCGCTCCAGCCCGACGGTGCGGGTCTTGAAATCGAAATAGGCCAAGGCCAGCGGCACGCCGGCCTGCAGGGCCACCTGGTAGGCGCCGGTACGCCAGCCGCTGGTCAGCGAGCGGGTGCCCTCCGGTGCCGCGATCAGCCAGAACGGGCGCCCGGCCTCACGCGCGGCCTGCATCTGCCGCACGGTGTCGCCCACCAGGCCATGCGCGCTGCTGCGATCGACACTGACGCCACCGATGAAACGCAGCCAGCGCCCCAGCAGTGGCACGCGGAACAGGCTGTCCTTGGCCCAGAAGCGCAACTCGAAGCCGAGCGCCCATTTGGCCAGCACGCCCAGCGGGAAATCCCAGTTGGAGGTGTGGGGGTAGACCAGCACCACACCCTGCTCGATCCCCACCGGCAGGCCCGGCGAGCGAACGGTCCAACCGAACAGCCGCAGAATGCCGATGGCCAGCCGGCTGGGCCGGCCATGTGGGCGCCAGGGCCCGTTCAGCACTTGCGGTTGATCGCTCAACGCTTGATGGCGCGGTGGCCGATGTCGGTGCGGTACTGCCGCCCGGCGAACTGGATGCCGGCCGCCAGCTCATAGGCGCGCTGCGCAGCCAGCCGGGCGGATTCGCCCAACGCCGTCACGCACAGCACGCGGCCGCCGCTGGTCAGCAGCTGGCCATCGGCCACCGTCGTGCCGGCATGGAAGACCATGCCGTCCTCGGCGTCGGCCGGCAGGCCGGTGATCGCGTCGCCCTTGCGGGGTGACAGCGGATAGCCCTCCGCGGCCAGCACCACACCGAGCGCGACGCGACGGTCCCACTGCAGCTCGACCTGGTCCAGCGTGCCCTCGGTGGCGGCCATCAGCACCTCGAAGAGGTCGCTCTTGAGGCGCATCATGATGGGCTGGGTTTCCGGGTCGCCCATGCGGGTGTTGAACTCGATGGTGCGCGGCTGGCCGTGCTCATCGATCATCAGGCCCGCGTACAGGAAGCCGGTGAACGGATGGCCGTCCCTGGCCATGCCGGCGATGGTGGGCTGAATGATCTCGTGCAGCACCTTGGCGTGCACGTTGGGCGTCACCACCGGCGCAGGCGAGTAGGCGCCCATGCCACCGGTATTGGGGCCCTGGTCGCCATCGAGCAGGCGCTTGTGGTCCTGGCTGGTGGCCAGCGGCACGACATGACGGCCGTCGCACATCACGATGAAGCTGGCTTCCTCGCCCTGCAGGAATTCCTCGATGACGACGCGCGCGCCGCCTTCGTTGTGCACCACGCCCAGCTTGTTGTCGGCAAGGATCCAGTCGATGGCCTCATGCGCCTCGGCCAGCGTCATCGCGACGACGACGCCCTTGCCTGCCGCCAGGCCATCCGCCTTGATGACGATGGGCGCACCGCGCTGGTCCACATAGGCGTGGGCCGCCGTCGCGTCGGAGAAGGTCTCGTAAGCCGCGGTCGGAATGCCATGACGCTTCATGAACTCCTTGGCGAAGGCCTTGGAGCTTTCCAGCTGCGCGGCCGCCTTGGTCGGGCCGAAGATGCGCAGGCCGCGGGCCCGGAACTCGTCGACGACACCGGCTGCCAGAAAGGCCTCGGGGCCGACCACGGTCAGCGCGATCTTCTGCTCGACGGCGAAATCGGCCAGTGCCTTCACGTCGGTGATCGGCACGTTCTGCAGGCGCCCATCACGGGCCGTACCACCGTTGCCGGGCGCCACGTACACCTGCATGACACGCTCGCTCTGCGCCAGCTTCCAGGCCAGCGCGTGCTCGCGGCCGCCATTGCCGAGGACAAGAACCTTCATCGCTCAGGCCATTTCGGCGTTGTGGAAGACATCCTGGACATCGTCGAGGTCTTCGATCATGTCCAGCAGCTTCTGCATGCGCTCGGCGTCCTCGCCGGTCAGCTCGATGGGGTTCTCGGCCCGCATGGTGACGCCGGCCAGTTCGGCCGTCAGGCCCGCTGCTTCCAGCGCCGCCTTCACGACCTCATAGTCGGCCGGTGCGGTCAGCACCTCGATGGAGCCGTCGTCGCCGGTGATCACGTCCTCGGCGCCGGCGTCCAGCGCCACCTCCATGATCTTGTCCTCCGAGGTGCCCGGGGCGTAGATCAGCTGGCCGCAGTGCTTGAACTGGAAGGCCACCGAGCCTTCGGTGCCGAGGTTGCCACCGTACTTGCTGAACATGTGGCGCACCTCGGCCACCGTGCGCACGCGGTTGTCCGTCATGGTGTCCACGATGATGGCCGCGCCGCCGATGCCATAGCCCTCGTAGCGGATTTCTTCGTAGGTCAGGCCATCGATATTGCCGCTGGCCTTGTCGATGTTGTACTTGATGCGGTCGGCCGGCATGTTGGCGGCCTTGGCCTTGTCCACCGCCAGACGCAGGCGGGGGTTGTCCTTGATGTCGGGGCCGCCCTGACGCGCCGCAACCGATATCTCACGGATGATGCGGGTCCAGATCTTGCCTCGCTTCTCGTCCTGACGACCCTTGCGATGCTGGATGTTGGCCCATTTGGAATGTCCGGCCATATAAGAGGCTCCTGGCAGGCCACCCTCGCGGCGGCCCATTTTTTCGTTGGCTAGACTGCGATTTTAGCCGCCCGCCCTCTCATCCCCTCTCGCCATGCCCGACCCCATCCTGCTGGCCCGCCACGACGCCACCGAATGCCTGCTGCTGCCGGGACTGGCCAACCGCCACGGCCTGATCACCGGCGCCACCGGCACCGGCAAGACCATCAGCCTGCAAAAGATGGCCGAGAGCTTCAGCGCCCTCGGTGTGCCGGTCTTCATGGCCGACGTGAAGGGCGACCTCACCGGCATCAGCCAGAGCGGCCACCCCAGCGACAAGCTGCTGGCCACGCTCCAGGACCGCGGCCTCGAAGCCCCCGCGCCGCTGGCCTGCCCCACCACGCTGTGGGACGTGTTCGGCCGGCAGGGCCACCCGGTGCGCGCCACCATCTCCGACTTCGGCCCCCTGCTGCTGGCCCGCATGCTGGCACTGAACGACACCCAGGCCGGCGTGCTGCAGATGGTGTTCAAGATCGCCGACGACAACGGCCTGCTGCTGCTGGACCTGAAAGACCTGCGCGCAATGCTGCAGCATGTCGGCGAGCACGCCAGCGAGTTCACCACCCAGTACGGCAATGTGTCGGCGGCCAGCATAGGCGCCATCCAGCGCGGCCTGCTGCAGATCGAGGCCCAGGGCGGCGACCAGTTCTTCGGCGAGCCCATGCTCAACATCGCCGACTTCATGCAGACCGAGGGCGGCGCGGGCGTGGTCAACATCCTGGCGGCCGACCAGCTGATGACCGCGCCACGGCTCTACGCCAGCTTCCTGCTGTGGCTGCTGAGCGAGCTGTTCGAGACGCTGCCCGAGGTGGGCGACCTCGACAAACCCAAGCTGGTGTTCTTCTTCGATGAGGCCCACCTGCTGTTCAAGGACGCGCCGGCCGCGCTGATCGAGCGTATCGAGCTGGTGGTGCGCCTGGTGCGCTCCAAGGGCGTGGGCGTGTACTTCGTGACCCAGAACCCGCTGGACATCCCGGACGCCGTGCTGGGTCAGCTGGGCAACCGCATCCAGCACGCGCTGCGCGCCTTCACGCCCCGCGACCAGAAGGCCGTCAAGGCCGCGGCCGACACCATGCGTGCCAAGCCGGGGTTGGACATCGCCACCGCCATCACCGAGCTGGCCGTCGGCGAGGCGCTGGTCAGCCTGCTGGACGAGCAGGGCCGCCCCGGCATCACCGAGCGCGTGTGGATGCTGCCGCCCGGCAGCCAGATCGGCCCCATCACGCCCGAGCAGCGCCAGGCCCTGCTGAAGAATTCGCTGGTGGCTGGCGTCTACGAGCAGGCGCTGGACCGGGCCTCGGCCTACGAGGCGCTGACCGGTCGCGGCACAGCGGCGCCAGCGTCCCCCAGCCCAGCGCCCTCCCCCGCGGGCCGCAGCATGGCCGACGAGGCCGGCGCGGTGTTCCAGGGTGGCGGCGCGGCGCGGCCGGCATCCCAGCCGGCTCCGCAGGCGGCTGGTGGCGGCATGCTCGACGGTCTCAAGGACGTGCTGTTCGGCAGCACCGGCCCGCGCGGTGGCCGCAAGGAAGGCCTGGCCGAGGCAGCAGCCCGCTCGGCGATGCGCAGCATTGGCTCGGCGGTCGGCCGTGAAATCATTCGCGGCGTGCTGGGCAGCATGCTGGGTGGCTCGGGTAAACGCCGTTGAACCCCTGGTGACGCTGCCGTCTGCTTCATGCAGACTCCACCAAGCGCCGAAGCTACGGCGCCGCGAGGCTGGACCTCGACAGAAAGGTTGGAGGCATGAACGCATTGAAGCAATTGCGCATCGGCAAGCGGCTGGGCCTGGCCTTCGGGCTGTTGCTGGTGCTGATGGCGCTGGTCGCCGCGGTGGGCGTGATGGGCATTTTCCGGGTCGCCGCCGGCCTGGAGACGGTCTACCGGGACCGCACCCTGCCACTCACCCAGCTGGGTGAACTCAACAGCCTGTCGCTGCGCAATCGCATGCTGGTGGCGGAGATGATCCGCGCGCCCAGCTTCGAGGGCATCAAGAAGCAGAGCGACGAGCTCAAGGCCAACATCGCCAAGGGCCAACCGTTGCTGGACGCCTACCTGGCCTCGCAATTGACGGCCGACGAGGAGGCGCTGGCGAAACGCTTCATGGCGGCGCGCAAGGCCTATATCGATGAAGGCCTGCTGCCCATCGCCGACACGCTGGCCGCCGGCGGCATGGGCACCGCATTGCAGATCTACGAGACCAAGACGCTGCCGCTGGGCACGCAGGCAGCAGCGCTGTCGGGCCAACTGGTACAGCTGCAGATCGACGTGGCCGCCAGCGAGTACGACAAGGGCCGTGCCACCCGCACCGGCGCCCTGCTCGTCAGCGTGGGCCTGACCGCACTGGCGCTGGTGCTGGGCGCCGGGCTGACCTGGCTGATCACGCGCTCCATCACCGAACCGCTGCGCCGGGCGGTGGACCTGGCCCGTGCGGTGGCGGCCGGCGACCTCAGCACGCGCATCGACGCCCAGGGGCGTGACGAGATCGCCGAGCTGCTGTCGGCACTCGGCCAGATGAACACTGGCCTCGTGGGCCTGGTGAAGCAGGTGCGCGAAGGTGCCGATCAAATCCTCACCGGCGCCAGCGAGATCGCGAACGGCAATGCCGATCTCTCCCAGCGCACCGAAGAGCAGGCCAGCAGCCTGGAGCAGACGGCGGCGTCCATGGAAGAGCTGAATGCCACGGTGCGCCAGAACGCCGACACGGCGCAGACCGCCAACCAGCTGGCCGCCACGGCGAGCGAGGTCGCCCTGCGCGGGGGCGACGTCGTGCAGCGCGTGGTCAGCACCATGAGCGAGATCTCCGGCAGCTCGCGCAAGATCGCCGACATCATCGGCGTCATCGACGGCATCGCCTTCCAGACCAACATCCTGGCGCTGAACGCCGCCGTGGAAGCCGCGCGGGCCGGCGAACAGGGCCGCGGCTTCGCGGTCGTGGCCAGCGAGGTGCGCTCGTTGGCCACGCGCAGCGCCGAAGCCGCACGCGAGATCAAGTCGCTGATCAACCACAGCGTCGGCGATGTCGAGACTGGCTCGCAACTGGTGGGCGAGGCGGGTACCACGATGAACGAGATCGTGGCCCAGGTGCGCCGGGTGGCCGACCTCATCGGCGAGATCGGCTCGGCCACGCGGGAGCAGACCACCGGCATCAGCCAGGTCAGCGAGGCCGTCTCGCAGCTCGATCGCGTCACCCAGCAGAACGCCGCGCTGGTGGAGGAAGCCGCTGCGGCGGCCGACAGCCTGCGCCAGCAGGCCCAGCGCATGCATGGCGTGGTCGAGGTGTTCCGGCTCTGAGCGCCAGCATCCCTCGGGCCCGCTGACCGTCCCCGGGGCGCGGATAATCCGCGCCTTTCGACAAGACCTCCAGCCTCCAGGCCCCACGATGTCCGCCTCCGAATCCGACACCCCGCGCGCCAGCAATTTCCTGCGTCACCAGATCGAGCACGATCTGCAGGCCGGCACCTACGCAGGCCGCCCCTTTGCCGGCACGCCGGGCGATGCCGCCCACCACCAGGCGGGGCCGCTGGACGAGGCGCGGATTCGCACCCGCTTTCCGCCCGAGCCCAACGGCTACCTGCACATCGGCCATGCCAAGAGCATCTGCCTGAACTTCGGCCTGGCGCGCGACTATGCGGGCGCCTGTCACCTGCGCTTCGACGACACCAACCCCGAGAAGGAGGAGCAGGAGTACGTCGACGCGATCAAGGAGATGGTGCAGTGGCTGGGCTGGACCTGGGGCGACAACCTGTTCGAGGCCAGCAGCTACTTCGACTTCATGTACCGCGCCGCCGAGGCGCTGATCCAAGCCGGTCTGGCCTATGTGGACGAGCAGACGCCCGAGGAAATGCGCGCCAACCGCGGTGACTTCGGCACGCCGGGCACCGACAGCCCGTTCCGCGCGCGCACGCCGGCAGAGAACCTCATGCGCTTCCGCGAGATGCGCGACGGCAAGCACCCGGACGGCGCCATGGTGCTGCGGGCCAAGATCGACATGGCCTCACCCAACATCAACCTGCGCGACCCGACGCTCTACCGCATCAAGCACGCGGAGCACCACGCGACCGGCAGCACCTGGTGCATCTACCCGATGTACACCTTCGCGCACCCCATCGAGGACGCGCTGGAACGCATCACGCACAGCATCTGCACGCTGGAGTTTGAGGACCAGCGGCCCTTCTACGACTGGCTGCTGGAGAACCTGGCCACGCTGGGCCTGCTGGCCCACCCACTGCCCAAGCAGTACGAGTTCGGCCGCCTGAACCTGAACTACGTGGTCACCAGCAAGCGCAAGCTGCGCCAGCTGGTGGAAGAAGGCCATGTGAGCGGCTGGGACGACCCGCGCATGCCCACCCTCGTGGGCCTGCGCCGCCGCGGCTTCACGCCGGCCAGCATCCGCGCGATGGTGGAGGCCACCGGCGTGACCAAGCAGAACGCCTGGATTGACGACACGGTGCTGGACATCGCGCTGCGCGCCGACCTGGAGCCCCAGGTGCCGCGCGCCTTCGCGGTGCTGCAGCCGCTCAAGCTCAAGCTGACCAACTACGCCGAGGTGTTCGGCAGCATCGAGCACCGCGAGCCCTGTGAGGTGGCCGCCCACCCGCACAAGCCGGAGCTGGGCCTGCGCCACTTCACGCTGGGCCCCGAGCTGTGGATAGAGGCCGAGGACTTCATGGAGACCCCGGTCAAGGGCTACTTCCGGCTTTTCCCCGGCAACAAGGTGCGGCTCAAGGCCGGCTACGTCATCGAGTGCACCGGCGCCGAGAAGGACACCGATGGCCGCGTCACGGCCGTGCTGGCCCAGGTGATTCCCGACACCAAGAGCGGCACGCCGGGCGCGGATGCCGTCAAGGTCAAGGGCGTGATCGGCTGGGTGGCGGCGCACGAGGCGGTGGCGGCCGAGGTGCGGCTGTACGAGCGCCTCTTCACCGAGGCCCAGCCGGACGCCGGCGGGCGCGACTTCCTGGGCTTCATCAACCCGAATTCGCTGCGCGTGGTGCAGGCCTTCGTCGAGCCCTCGCTCGCGAACGCGCCGGCCGACGCACGCTGGCAGTTCGAGCGCCACGGCTACTTCGTGACCGACCGTGTGGACCACCGCGCCGACCGCCCGGTGTTCAACAAGATCACCGGGCTGAAGGACAGCTTCCCGCGCTGAGCGCCGGTGCGGCGCCTCAGTCCAGCAGGGCTTCGGCGCCGTCGCCCTCGCTGACGACGCGGTTGCGGCCGGCGCGCTTGGCCACGTAGCTGCGCTGGTCCGCCAGCACCTGGGCATCGCGCCCGCCGGCGTTGGGCTCACCGCTGTGGGCCACGCCGATGCTGGCCGTCACGGCCAGCGACAGCTCGCCGAACGGCACGCGCAGCTGCTCGATGGCGGCACGCAGCTGCTCGGCCAGCACGACAGCGTCCGCCGCCCGCGTGTGCGGCAGCAGCACGCCGAACTCCTCGCCCCCGATGCGGGCCACGGAATCCAGGCGCCGGAAGGTCTGGCCCAGCAGGCCGCCCACCGCCCTCAGCACCGCATCGCCGGCCGCATGGCCGTGGGTGTCGTTGATCTTCTTGAAGTGATCCAGGTCCAGCGCGATCACCGCATGGCCGCCGCCCCAGCGCGAATGCCGCTCGCGCTCCAGCTCGTTCGCCTCCCGCCAGGCCCGCAGGTTCATCAGGCCGGTCAGCGTGTCGGTATTGACCAGGCGCTGCAGCTCGCCCTGGGCCTGCTGCAGCTCGCGCTGCTTGCGCCGCAGCTCCAGCAGCGCCATGGCCTGCTGGCCCAGCTGCGTCAGCCAGTCCAGCTGACGCTCGGTCAGCCGGCGCGGGATGCTGTCCATCACGGCCAGCGTGCCTATGGGCTGGCCGCAGGAAGCGCACAGCGGCACGCCGCTGTACATGATGTAGCCCTGTTCCAGCGTCGACGGCAGCTGACTGGTGCGTGGATCGGCCCGCAGATCCAGGATGTGCAGCCCGCGCGAGGACTCGATGGCCAGCGAGCAGTAGGCCTGGTCTCGCCCCATCTGGCCGCGCGACACGCCGACGGCCGCCTTGGTCCACACTCGCGTCTCGGCGATCAGGTTGATGACCGCCACCGGACACCCGGTAAGTTCACTGGCCAGGCGGACGATGAGGTCGAACTGCGGCTCGGCGTCCGTGTCGAGGATGTCGTATTCGGACAGCGCCTCCAGCCGGCTCTGCTCGGTCAGCGGCACCTCCGTCTCCGGTTCGGCAGCCGGCGGCTGGCCGCGGAACCAGCGCAGCATGGCCGAGGTGGTCTCGCCCAGCTTCGCGCCGGTGCGCTGGACACGGGTCTGCGGCGACGAGGCCCCACCGGGCAGGGCAGCGGAGACGGGCATGGAATGAACTCCTGGGCGCGTGGCCATGCCCGACATCTTCACTCAGGAATCCCCGCCTTGGAAACCCACCGTCCGCAGGACGAACCCTGAGCGCCCGTGATCGGCGCTGCCGCCCCTGCCGTGCGTGCTCAGTCGGCGGCCGTCAGGTCCGCCAGGCGGCGCACCTTGACCTTGCGGCCCTTGAGCTTGCCCTGCGACAGCCGTTTCACAGCCTCGAGCGCGATGCCGCGCTCCACCGCCACATAGCTGTGGAAGTCCGTCACGTTGATCTTGCCGATCTGGCTGCCCGCAAAGCCGGCCTCGCCGGTCAGCGCGCCCAGAATGTCGCCGGGGCGGATCTTCTCCTTGCGCCCGCCCAGGATCTGCAGCGTGTCCATGGCCGGCAGCAGCGCGCCGCCGGGCGCGTCGGTGAGGCCGTCCAGCGGCTCCCACACAAAGGGTCGGCCCTGCAACTGCTCGATGCGGCCCACGCGGCCCATCTCGTCCAGGCTGGCCAGGCTCAGCGCCAGGCCGCTGGCGCCGGCCCGGCCGGTGCGGCCGATGCGGTGCACGTGCTGCTCCACATCGGCACTGATGTCCACGTTGATGACGCAGGCGAGGTTGGCGATGTCCAGGCCGCGCGCGGCCACGTCGGTGGCCACCAGCACCGAGGCGCTGCGGTTGGCAAACTGGATCAGCACCTGGTCGCGCTCGCGCTGCTCCAGG
Source organism: Roseateles depolymerans (assembly GCA_003241055.1). Lineage (GTDB taxonomy): Bacteria > Pseudomonadota > Gammaproteobacteria > Burkholderiales > Burkholderiaceae_C > Pelomonas > Pelomonas depolymerans_A. Next base: position 115,596 of record QFOD01000003.1, on the reverse strand, counting down.
TCGCCGTGCAGCGCCAGCGCCACGATGCCCTGGGCCTGCAGCACGTCCACCAGGTCACGGCACTGCTGCTTGGTGTTGCAAAAGGCGATCGTGGACTCCGGGCGGAAGGCGCGCAGCAGGCGCGGCACGGCGTCCAGCCGCTGGTCCTCCGTCACCTCGTAGGCGATCTGGCGGATGGACGCGGCCTGCGACTCGCTGGCGCCGGCCACCTTGACGGTCTGCGGCTCACGCATGAACTTGGCCGCGATGTCCAGCACGCCCTCGGGGAAGGTGGCCGAGAACAGCAGGGTCTGGCGCCGGCCCGGCGCACGCTTGGCAATCGCCCGGATGTCGTCCAGGAAGCCCATGTCCAGCATGCGGTCGGCCTCGTCCAGCACCAGGGTGTTCAGCGCGGACAGGTCCAGCGTGTCGCGCTCCAGGTGGTCCAGCAGGCGGCCGGGCGTGCCCACGACGATGTGGGCGCCATAGGCCAGGCTCTCCACCTGAGGCTTCATCGGCGAGCCGCCGCACAGGCTCAGCACCTTGATGTTGTCGGCCGCACGCGCCAGGCGACGGATCTCCTGCGTGACCTGATCGGCCAGTTCGCGCGTGGGCGCCAGCACCAGCGCCTGCACGCGTGCCGCGCTGGCGTCCAGCCGGTGCAGCAGCGCGATCGCAAACGCGGCGGTCTTGCCGCTGCCGGTACGTGCCTCGCCGATCACGTCGTGGCCCGCCAGCGCCAGCGGCAGGCTGGCCGCCTGGATGGGCGTCATCTGCGCATAGCCCAGCTGGTCGAGGTTGGCCAGCATGGCAGGGCTCAGGGGAAGGCGGGAGAAAGCGGTATCGGTCATGCCGCGATTGTCGCGGCTGGGGCCGCAACGCCCGCCGTGCCCCGCCCTAACCGCCCGCGCGCTTGACCGTCCAGCCCTCGGGCCGGGCCTTCAGCCAGGCCATGAGCTTGTCCAGGTGATCGCCCTGGATTTCCACGACGCCGTCCTTCACCGTGCCGCCGCTGCCGCACAGCGCCTTGAGCTGCTTGGCCAGCGCGGTGAGCGCCGCGTCGTCCAGCGGCAGGCCGCGGATCACGGTGACGCCCTTACCCTTGCGGCCAGCCGTTTCGCGGCTCACGCGCACCACGCCGTCTCCCGCCGGGCGCGGGCGCGCGGCCTTGCAGGCGCACTGCGCCGCCGGCTGGCCGCAGCCGGGGCAGACCCGCCCCAGCTCGGTCGAATAGACCAGGCGCGAACCCGTGCTCACGGCTGCAGCGTGCGCGCGAAAAACGCGTCCATCGTGCGGTAGAGATGCAGGCGCGTCGCGCGGCCGGCAATGCCGTGGGCCTTGCCGGGGTAGACCTGCAGATCGAACACGCGGCCGGCGTTCTGCAGCGCCGTCACCAGGCGCAGGCTGTTCTCGAACAGCACGTTGTCGTCCGCCATGCCATGCACCAGCAGCAGCGGCTTGCTCAGCAGGCCGGCGCGCGCCGGCAGGTTGGCGCTGGCGTAGGCCGGGGCCTTGCCACCCTCGGGCATGCCGAGGTAGCGCTCGGTGTAGGCGGTGTCATAGAGCGTCCAGTCGGTCACCGGCGCCACGGCCACCGCAGCGGCGAAGGGCGTGTCGGCATCCAGCATCGCGCGCGCACCCAGGAAGCCGCCATAGCTCCAGCCGAAGAAGCCGATGCGCGCCGGGTCCACGCCGCTCACCTGGGCCGGCAGCTGGCGCACGGCGGCGAACAGGTCCGCCACCTCGGTCTTGCCGAAGGCATGGTCGTGGGCGCGGGTGAACTCGCGGTCGCGGTGCTCCATGCCGCGGGTGTCCACGGTCAGCACGCCGTAGCCGCGCCGCTGCCAGTAGGCGATCAACGCCTGGTCGCGGCTGAAGGCCCAGCTGACCGTGGCGGCGCCGGGGCCGCCATAGGCCATCACGATGACCGGGTGCTTGTCGCCCTGCCCGGCCAGCGCCGGGAAGAAGAAGGCGTTCAGCGGCGTGCGGCCGTCGGCAGCCTGCAGCTCGACCACCTGGGGCGCCTGCGTGATCTGCTTCAGCAGGGGATCGGGGGCATCACCCGCCAGCGCGATCGCGTCGCCACCGGCCAGCGCGCGCAGTTCCATGCGGGCCGGCTCGCCCCAGGCGGAGCGGGTCACCAGCAGCTGGCCGCAGGCACGGTCGGCGCGCGCATCGCGCCACTGGCGCGGCGCGGCGCCGGCCAGCGGCTGGGCGGCGCCGCCGTCCAGGCCGATGCGGAACAGCTCCTGGCCGCGGCCGCGCTCGGTGGCGCCGGCGAACACCACGCCGCCCGCCCCCGCGCACACCGCGTGCGCGACCGCCTCGGGCTGACCGGTCAGCGGCCGACGCTGGCCGGTCGCGCGGTCCAGCAGCACCAGCTGGCGCCGGCCCGAGTCCTCGCTGGACCACAGCAGCCGGCCGGCGTCACCCGGCAGCTCCATCAGGTCGTTGTGCACCTCGACCCAGGCGGGGTCGGTTTCCACCGTGATGTCGTGCGGGTGCGGCTTGAACTCGGTCAGCGTGAGGCGCTTCTGGTCGCGCGTGAACCACTGCAGCCAGGGCGTGCCATCGGCAAACCAGCCGGCGCGGGCGATGTACTCGGCGCCAGCCGGCAACGGCAGCGCGCGCTGCTGGCCGCTGGCCACGTCGATGACATGGGCCGTCACTTTGGCATTGGCCTCGCCGGCCGCGGGGTAGCGCTGCTGCACCAGCTCGGTCCGGTCGGCCAGGATCTGCGCCCGGGTCTTGAGGCCCACGCCGCTCTCGTCCACCCGCATCGCCAGCAGCTGGCGGCCGTCGCGCGACCACCAGTAGCCGCGCTGGCGCGACAGCTCCTCGGCCGCGATGAACTCGGCCTGGCCCCAGCTCAGCGTGTCGCTGCCCTCCTGCGTCAGGCGGCGCGGCTGCGCATCACCCGACAGCGGCAGCACGTAGAGATCGCCCTTCTGTACATAGGCCAGGCTGCGGCCGTCCGGTGCGCAGCGCGGCTCCTGCTTGGGCGCCGAGGCGTCGTGCGTGAGCCGCTGCGACTGCACCTTCAGGTCCGCGCCCTGCCCGCTCAGGCGCACCAGGTAGAGGTCGCCCGACAGCGGGAACAGCAGCGCGCTGTCGTCGCTGCCGCACCATTGATAGCCGGTGATGCCGCGCTGGCTGATGCGCTGGCGCTCCAGCGCCATGCGCTCGGCCTCGGTGGTCTGCTGGGCGGCGCCGCCCAGCAGGTCGGCCGCGGCCACCAGCCGGCGCGGCTCGCCGCCACCGGCCGGCTGGGCCCACAGCTCCAGCACGTCGCTGTCGGCCGCCGACGGGCGCAGGAAGCTGACCCAGTGCCCGCCCGGCGACACCTCGGCCTGGCGGGGCTGGCGGCCGGCCAGCGGCGGGTCGGAGGTCAGGCGTTCGAGCGTGATGTCAGGACTGGCCTGGGCCGCGAAGGACGACAGCGCCAGTGCGGCGGCGAGCAGAGTGGGGATTCGCATATACCCATGCTAGCGGCGCCAGCTCCCCCGGGCCGCAGGTCATGGGCGCCTGGCTCAGGCGACCGGTGCGGCCGGCACCGGCGGCTTGATCATGTCGCGCGCGTAAGCCAGGCCCATGCCGTAGCCGCCCGCGTGACCCTCGACGATGGCGCGCGCGGCGTCATAGGTGTCGCGGCGGGTCCAGTCGCGCTGCAGTTCCAGCAGCAGCTGCAGCCAGCTGGTCATCTGCACGCCGTTGGCACGCAGGCGTTCCAGCGCCAGGCGGTGACTGTCGGCCGTGGCGCCACCGCAGGCATCGGCCACGCAATAGACCTCGTAGCCCTCGCGCACCGCATCCAGCGCGGGGAAGCTCACGCAGGCCTCGGTCAGCAGGCCGGCGATCAGCAGCACCCGGCGGCCGCTGGCCTGAACCGCCCCGCGCGTGGCCTCGTCCCCCCACGCGTTCATGGAGCGGCGGTCCAGCGGCTCGATGTCCGGGAAGGCCTGGCGCAGCGTCGTGAACATGGGGCCGCTGTAGACCTTGGTGGCCGAGGTGCTGACCACCAGCGGCACGCCGAAGGCCCGGGTGGTCTTCACGAAGGCCAGCAGCGCGTTCATCAGCAGCTGGCGGTCGGCCGACTGCACCGCAAAGGCCAGGCCGGGTTGAGGGTCGACCAGCAGCGCGCAGCAGCGATCGGGAGTCAGCAGGGGAGCAGGCAGGGGCATGGACGTGGAACGAGAGCTGCGGCAAGCCGCGGACGCCGTGATCCTGCTTGCGCCACGCCATGCTGTCCTGCACCTTTGGGCCCATGTGCGGCCTGGCTTTGGACTCAGGCCGGCCGTACGACGCCAAACAGGCGCCGCGCCAGTTCGGCCGCGTCATTGACGGTGCGCAGCTCGGCATAGGCCGCCTCCGCCTCCGGGTAGACGCGCCGCAGGTAGTGCAGCCACTGCTTGAGCCGCCCGCCCTGGTGGCGCGGTGCGACGCTGGCGCGCACCTGGTCGAAGAAGTCCTGCATCAGCGGCAGCAGCTGGGCCCAGGGCAGCGCGGCGTCGCGCTCGCCCCGCACGCGCAGCGCCAGGCCGGGGTCGGCCACCATGCCGCGGCCCAGCATCAGGTGCTCGCAGCCGCTGCGCTGGCGCGCCAGTGCCGCGTGCTCGGCCGTCCAGATCTCGCCGTTGGCGATCACCGTGACGGCCACGGCCTCGCGCACGGCGGCGATGCGTTCCCAGTAGGCGGGCGGCTTGTAGCCATCGGCCTTGGTGCGGGCATGCACCACCACCTCGGCCGCGCCACCGTCGGCAATCGCGCGGGCACAGTCCAGCGTGCGCGAGTCGTCGTGGTAGCCCAGCCTCATCTTGGCCGACACCATCACGCCGGCCGGCACCGCGCGCCGCACGGCCGAGACGATGGCGTGGATCAGCTCGGGCTCGTCCAGCAGCACCGCGCCGCCGCGGTGGCGGTTCACGCACTTGGCCGGGCAGCCGAAGTTGAGGTCTATGCCCTCGGGCGCCAGCTCGGCCAGGCGGGCGGCGTTCTCGGCCAGGCAGTTCACGTCGGAGCCCAGCAGCTGCGGATGCACCGGCACGCCCGCGCGGGTGCGGCCGCCGTTCTTCAGCTCGGGCACGATGCGGGTGAACACGCGGTTGGGCAGCAGTTGATCGGTCACGCGAATGAACTCGCTGACGCAGCGATCCACGCCGCCGACCTGGGTCAGCACATCGCGCAGCACGTGGTCGAGCAGACCTTCCATGGGGGCGAGCAGGATCATGGCTTGGCCTCGCCAGCCGCCTCACCGCCCGGCTCCAGGCCCAGCAGCCACAGCCGCACGTCGAATTCGAGCTGGAAGTAGTCGGGCTCCATGTGCAGGCACAGCTGGTAGAAGGCCTTGTTGTGTTCCAGCTCCTTCAGGTGGGCCAGCTCGTGCACGACGATGGCGCGCAGCAGCGCGGCCGGCGCGTCCTTGAACAGGCTGGCGACGCGGATCTCGCGCCGGGTCTTGAGCCGCGCGCCCTGCTGCTGTGAACGCCGGGTGTGCGTGCCCAGCGCATGCTGGATCACGCGCAGCTTGGCGTCGAAGGCCACGAACTGCAGCGGCTCGGCCTTGCGCAGGTGCCGGGTCTTGAACGCCTGCACATAGTCGTAGAGCGCCGCGTCGCTGCGCACCTGGTGCGCCTCGGCATGGCGACGGCGCAGCAACGGCAGCAGCTCGCCGCCGCGCCACAGCGCGTCGGCCTGCTGCACCAGCGGCACGGGGTAGCCGGCCAGCAGGCGCTGGGCCGGGCTGGCAAGATCGGGCGATGTCATCTCAGAGCTTTTCGGTGCTGTGGCTGCCCACCGGGCAGCGCTTCGATTGCGCTGGCAACCAGACGCTGTTGCTGGCCGGCCTGACTGCGGGCGTTGCGCTGCCGTGGTCCTGCCGCACAGGCACCTGCCGCACCTGCCTGGCCCGCTGCCTCAGTGGGCGCATCGAACATCGCATCCCCTGGCCGGGCCTGAGCGCAGAGGACAAGGCCGAGGGCCTGATCCTGCCCTGCGTCGCCGAGCCGCGCACCGACCTGGTGCTGGCTCCGCCCGATGCGGTCATCGCACCACAGGCCTGACGCCCGGTGGCCGCTTCAGCGCAGCATTTCACGGCCGGCGACTGCGCTGTCAACGCACGGCCACGGAAAGCGGCGAGCATCGCTGACTTCTCAGAAGTTGCCACAAGGTAAGAGGTTTCAATGCTCAAGCTGAACCAATGGAAGCTGCGGACGCGCGTGCTGGCCGGTTTCGCGCTGGTGATGGTGTTGCTGACGGTGGCCTCCATCGTCGGCATGCTGAGGGTGTCGGCGCTGAGCGCCCGCATCGACCATCTGGTGGAAGCCGACATGCGCACGCTGGAGTTGTCGCGCCAGTGGGGCGGCCTCACCGAAGGCAACATCCTGCGCCGTATTGTCGCGCTGGTCGTGGAGGACGAGGGCTTCGTGAAGGGTTTCACCGCCCGCTCCAAGGAGATCACGGTCCGAATCGACAAGATCCAGGAAGAGCTGGACAAGCTCAAGCAGGATCCCGAGTCGGAGCGACTGCTGAATGCGGTGAACGAGGGGCGCAAGCAGTACCAGGCCGCGCGGGAGACCGTCGTGAAGGCCAAGGCGGGCGGCGAGAACATCCACCTGCGTGCGGTCAACGAGTTGCTGCCCGCGATGGAGCGCTATCTCGGCGCCATCGACGCCTATGCCGACCACACCCGCAGCCTGCTGCAGGCCGCGCGTGACGAAGCGCAGGCGCAGGTGGCCCAGGCCCGCCAGGTGGTGATGGTGCTGCTGCTGATCGCACTGGCGCTGGGCGTGGTGATCGCCAACATCATCACCCGCTCGGTGACCCAGCCGCTGATGCAGGCGCAGGAGCTGAGCAGCAGCATCGCCGAGGGCGACCTGCGCCAGACGGTGCACGTCAGCGGCAGCGACGAGCTGGCCACACTGAACCGCGCGCTGGCCGACATGCAGCAGCGCCTGGCCCACACCATCGCCGGCGTGCGCGGCGCCGCCGAGCAGGTGCAGGTCGCGTCGGCCGAGATCGCCACCGGCAACTCCGACCTGTCGCAGCGCACCGAGAACGCGGCCGCCAGCCTGGAGGAGACCGGCGCCGCCATGGCCCAGCTCAGCGAGAGCGTGCGCCTGAACGCCGACTCGGCCCGCGAGGCCAACGGCCTGGCGCAGACGGCCTCGCAGGTGGCCGACCGCGGGGGCGCGATGGTGGAGCAGGTCATCACGACGATGAACGACATCCAGCAGTCGTCCAGCAAGATCGCCGACATCATCGGCGTCATCGACGGCATCGCGTTCCAGACCAACATCCTGGCGCTGAACGCCGCGGTGGAAGCCGCGCGCGCCGGCGAGCAGGGCCGCGGCTTTGCGGTGGTGGCCGGCGAGGTGCGCTCGCTGGCCCAGCGCTCGGCCCAGGCGGCGCGCGAGATCAAGACGCTGATCTCGGCCTCGGTGGAGAGGGTGGACGGCGGCAGCCGCCTGGTCAGCGACACCGGCGAAACCATGCGCGAGGTGGTGGCCAGCGTGCAGCGCGTCAGCCGCATCATCAACGAGATCTCCGCCGCGAGCGCCAACCAGGCCACCACGCTGGGCGAGATCGGCCAGGCCGTGCAGCAGCTCGACCAGATGACGCAGCAGAACGCCGCGCTGGTCGAGGAATCTGCTGCCGCCGCTGAGAGCCTGCGCGAGCAGTCGGCCGAGCTGGTGAAGTCGGTTTCCGGCTTCCGCCTGCCCTGAACTGAGCGACACAAGGCTCCGCAACCCGGAGCCGTTCGTCCACAGTGCCTGTGGACAAGGCCGTGAACAGCCTGCGGGCAGCTGCGCTAAGTGCCTGCACCTTCAGGCGTTTCCTCAAGTTGCCTCAGTTTGAAGCAGAGGGTCGCGACGGGACAATCGCGGCATGCATCGAACGATATTCACGACGCCCGGCGTCAGCGCCGTGCTGCGTGCCGCCTCCGTCGCCTGGCTGAGGCTGGCCGGCTGGACCGTGCAGGGCCAATTGCCCCCACAGGCCCGCAAGAGCGTCTTCATCGCCGCGCCTCACACCAGCAACTGGGACCTGCCCTACACGCTGTTCGCCGCCTTCGCGCTGCGCCTGACGCCCTACTGGATGGGCAAGGCCTCTATCTTCAGGTTCCCCTTCGGCGGGCTGATGCGCTGGCTGGGTGGCATTCCGGTGGACCGCAGCAAGTCCAACAACCTCGTCGCAGCCTCGGCGGCCGCTCTGCAGGCCGCGGACGGCCCGGTGCAGCTCATCGTGCCGCCCGAGGGCACGCGCAGCAAGACCATCTACTGGAAGACGGGCTTCTACTGGATCGCCGTCACGGCCCGGCTGCCCATCGTCATGGCCTACATGGACTACCCGCGCAAGCTGGTGGGCCTGGGGCCGCTGTTCACGCCCAGCGGCGATGTCGAGGCCGACATGGCCGAGATCAAGCGCTACTACGCCCAGTACAAGGGCAAGAACTCCGACCAGTTCACCCACGAGTGACCCGCCCCTCGCACGGCGGGCTGGCTAGCGAATGAGCGGGGCTACCGAGCGGCGCGGGCCTGCTCGCGCAGCATGAACAGGTAGAGGCTCTCCACCTTGGCTCGCGCCCAGGGCGTCTTGCGCAGGAACTTCAGGCTGGACGCCACGCTGGGGTCCACCTGGAAGCACTTGATGGCAATGCGCTGACCCAGCTCACGCCAGCCGAAATGCGCGACCAGCGCGTTGACGATGGCCTCCAGCGTCACGCCATGCAGCGGGTCTTTGGATTGATGGGTGGGCGGGGGCTGCACGCTGCGGGTCGCTGATGTCGGTATGGCGGACTACTTCGTCTCCGGCAGCTCGATCTTCACCTCGAGCACCTCCAGGTCGCCCTGGCGCTCCATGTGGACCTTGATGTCCTCGGAGTTGATGGAGACGTACTTGCTGATGACCGCCACCAGCTCGCGCTGCAGCTGCGGCAGGTAGTCGGGGCTGGAGCTGCGGCCGTTGCGCTCGTGCGCGAGGATGAGCTGCAGCCGCTCCTTCGCGACGCTGGCCGAGCTTTTCTTCTCACCGAGGAAGAAGTTCAGGAATCCCATCGCGAGACCTCCGTCACTTGTTGCCGAACACGCGCTTGAACCAGCTGGGCTTCACCGCCTCGGTGAAGCGCATGGGCTTGTCCTCGCCGAGGAAGCGCGCCACGACATCCTTGTAGGCCTCGGACACGTCGGTGCCGGCGAGATGGATGGCCGGCGTGCCCTGGTTGGACGCCTGCAGCACGCTCTCGCTCTCGGGGATGACGCCGATCAGCGGCGTGCGCAGGATCTCGTGGATGTCGTCCAGGCTCAGCATCTGGCCGCCTTCCACGCGATTGGGGTTGTAGCGCGTGATCAGCAGGTGCTCCTTGACCGGCTCGGCGCCCTCGATGGCGCGCTTGGTCTTGCTGGACAGCATGCCCAGGATGCGGTCGCTGTCGCGCACCGACGAGACCTCGGGGTTGGTCACGACCAGCGCCTCGTCGGCGTAGTGCATGGCCATCAGCGCGCCCGTCTCGATGCCGGCCGGCGAGTCGCAGACGATGTAGTCGAACTCCATCTCCTTGAGCTCGGCCAGCACGCGCTCGACGCCCTCCTGCTTGAGCGCGTCCTTGTCACGGGTCTGCGAGGCGGCCAGGATGTAGAGCTTGTCGAGCTGCTTGTCCTTGATCAGCGCCTGGGTCAGCTTGATCTCGTCGTTGATGACGTTGATCAGGTCGTACACCACGCGACGCTCCACGCCCATGATGAGGTCGAGATTGCGCAGGCCGACGTCGAAGTCGATCACGCAGGTCTTGTAGCCGCGCATCGCGAGGCCGGTGGCAAAGCTGGCGCTGGTGGTGGTCTTGCCGACCCCGCCCTTGCCGGAGGTGACGACGACGATCTTGGTCATCTGCGTGTTCCTTGGTCGAATCTTCGTGATCAGCGCTGCAGGGGCTGCAGCAGCAGTTTTTCGCCGTCCAGGAAGACCTGGGCGGGCTTGCCGGCCACCTCGGCCGGCAGCGGGTTCTCGGCCGTGCGGTAGATGCCGGCCACGGCCAGCAGTTCCGCCTCCAGGCTCTGGGCATAGATGCGGGCGCTGGTGTCGCCGCGTGCACCGGCGATGGCCTTGCCGCGCAGCGGCGCGTAGACGTGGATGCTGCCGTCGGCGATGACCTCGGCACCATGGTTGACCAGCGCCAGCACCACCAGATCGCCGCCCTTGGCGTAGATCTGCTGGCCGGAGCGCAGCGGCTTGTCGATGACCATCGTGGGCGCCGCGGCGGCGGGCCGCTCGACCAGCTTCTCCACCACGACCTCGCGAACCACTTCGCGCACCACTTCCACCGGCGCGGCGGCGGGCGCCGCGGCCACTCGCTCCACGGCCGGCTCGTCGGCCGCATCCGCCAGGCCCAGCGACAGCGCCTGCGCCAGTTCATCGGCCGTTGCACCGGCCACCGCCACCGGCTGCAGGCCACTGGCCCGCAGCAACTCGACAACGGGTGCCAGATCGAGGGCAGCGGGCGCCTCAAGCGCCAGCGCGGCCTGGCCGGCGGCGGCATCGGCCGCCGGCTGGCGAGGCAGCTGGCTCAGGTCGATGACCACGGGCTCATGCTCGAACGACGGGCCGTCCGCGCCGACGCGCTGGGCCCAGTCGGCGGCCAGCTCGTCGAGTTGGCGGCTGTGCAGCACCAGGCCCAGCAGACTCAGACGGCGCGACTTCAACTCGAAACTGCGCGAGCCGCTCTTACGTCCGCCGTTGTTGTGATCCGCCATCTGCCCGTCGCTGCCTCTCAAAAGGCCGCGAGTTTAGCCGCCCCACCCGGCCCGCCCGCCTGGGGCCTCCCCCCAGATCACGAGGCACCAAGCCGAACCGGCACGCCTCAAAAAGCGGCAACGCAGGCCGGCCGACCGCGGATCAAGCACTTAGCCGTGCTGTTGCCAGTCAGCCCACAGACTTATCCACAGATCACGGGGAAAACCGGCCGCTCGAGAACGTCAAAAGTTGTGACATCGGTCCGCGAGGCCTTGACTTATCCCCAAACTTCGACCCCGTCAAGCCCTCGTAGCATCACCGCGCGATGACGAAGACGAAACCGACGGCACAAGGCTAAGTTGTTGATTCATATAGAGAGACAGAAGCTGCACAGAAATTGAGCAACCTAAGCAAGGGCCGATGGCACAAGGGCTTGGAGCCGCCCGGACCCGGTTCTCCACAAAGTTATCCACAACAACGGTGGATAGCCGTTTCAGCCTTTACAAATCAGAGACTTAGGCGTCATCCTTGATGCGCTTTTGAGCTTTCAGGCCCAAGTCGGGCAGTAAAAACACCCGCGGCATCGCCCGGCTCGCACAAGCACGGGGCGGCCAGACGAGCGCCCGGCGGCTTGCGTGCACCGCGGTGCAGCAAGCGGCGCGGAGCGCGCGCGGCGGCAAAACTAGAATCGGCGGTTTAGTCCGTCGAATTCCGCGCCATGCCCCGCCAGCTCTTCGTCACCACCGCCCTGCCCTATGCGAACGCCGGTTTCCACATCGGCCACATCATGGAGTACACCCAGGCCGACACCTGGGTGCGCTTCCAGCGCATGGCGGGCCATCAGGTGCACTTCGTCTGTGCCGACGACGCCCACGGCGCGCCCATCATGATTTCGGCCGAAAAGGCCGGCAAGACGCCGCAGGACTTCGTAGCCGGCATCGCCGCTGGCCGCAAGCAGTACCTGGACGGCTTTCACATCAGCTTCGACAACTGGCACTCGACCGACGGGCCGGAGAACCACGAGCTGTCCAAGGCCGTCTACCTGGCGCTGCGCGAACAGGGCCTGATCTCGACCAAGACCATCGAGCAGTTCTTCGACCCGGCCAAGTCCATGTTCCTGCCGGACCGCTTCATCAAGGGCGAGTGCCCCAAGTGCGGCGCCAAGGATCAGTACGGCGACTCCTGCGAGGTCTGCGGCACGGTCTACGCGCCCACCGAGCTGAAGAACCCGTACTCGGTGCTGTCCGGCGCGACGCCGGTGCTGAAGACCAGCGAGCACTATTTCTTCAAGCTCTCCGACCCGCGCTGCGTCGAGTTCCTGACGCAGTGGACACAGTCGGCCGGTCGCCTGCAGCCCGAGGTGCTGAACAAGATCCGCGAGTGGTTCGAGCCCGATGAAGAGGGCCGCAACAAGCTGTCCGACTGGGACATCAGCCGCGACGCGCCCTACTTCGGCATCGAGATCCCCGACGCGCCGGGCAAGTACTTCTATGTCTGGCTGGACGCGCCCATCGGCTACCTAGCCTCGCTGAAGAACTACTTCGGCAAGATCGGCAAAGACTTCGACGCCTTCATGGCCGACGAGTCGGTGGAGCAGATCCACTTCATCGGCAAGGACATCACCTACTTCCACACGCTGTTCTGGCCCGCGATGCTGCACTTCAGCGGCCGCAAGACGCCCAACCACGTCTTCGTGCACGGCTTCATGACAGTGAACGGCGGCGAGAAGATGAGCAAGAGCCGCGGCACCGGCCTGGACCCGCTGAAGTACCTGGGCCTGGGCCTGAACGCCGAGTGGCTGCGCTACTACATCGCCGCCAAGCTGAACAACCGGGTGGAGGACATCGACTTCAACCCTGAGGACTTCGTGGCCCGCGTCAACAGCGACCTGGTCGGCAAGTACATCAACATCGCATCGCGCGCCGCCGGCTTCCTGACCAAGCGCTTCGACGGGCGTCTGAGCGCCGACCTGGGCGTGGAAGGCCGTGCGCTGCTGGATGCGCTGCGCGCGCAGAGCGGCGCGATTGCCGAGCTCTACGAGACCCGCGAGTTCGGCAAGGCGGTGCGCGAGATCATGGCGCTGGCCGACAAGGTCAACGAGTTCGTGGACGCGCACAAGCCCTGGGAGCTGGCCAAGCAGGAGGGCATGGACGCCGCGCTGCACGATGTCTGCAGCGTCTGCATCGAGGCCTTCCGCCTGCTGACGCTCTACCTCAAGCCGGTGCTGCCCGCGCTGGCCGCCCAGGTCGAGACCTTCCTGAAGATTGAGCCGCTGCAGTGGAGCGACAGCGCCCGCGCGCTGGGCGCCCACCAGATCGGCGCCTACCAGCATCTGATGCAGCGCGTGGATGTCGCCAAGGTCGAGCAGCTGTTTGAAGCCCCGCCGGCCCCGAAGGTGGTGCCCGGTGGTGAAGACCTGGCCCCCGAGATCAAGATCGACGACTTCGCCAAGGTCGACCTGCGCATCGCGAAGATCGTCAAGGCCGAGCTGGTGGAAGGCTCCGACAAGCTGCTGCGCCTGACGCTGGATGCCGGCGAAGGCCGGCTGCGCAACGTCTTCAGCGGCATCCGCTCCGCCTACAAGCCCGAGGAGCTGGAAGGCAAGCTGACCGTGCTGGTGGCCAACCTAGCGCCGCGCAAGATGAAGTTCGGCGTCAGCGAGGGCATGGTGATGGCCGCCAGCCATGCGGACGAGAAGGCCCACCCCGGCATCTTCGTGCTGGAGCCGCACAGCGGCGCCCAGCCCGGCATGCGGGTGCGCTGAGCCGCCGTGCCCGCGCCGGGCGGCGACTCCGCTGACCTGCAGCCCGCGCTCTATCACGAGCTGCGGGCCATCGCACGTCGCCTGATCGCCGCTGAACGCGACGGCCATACGCTGTCGCCCACCGCGCTGCTGCACGAGGCCTACCTGCGCCTCGCCGACGGCGCCCTGCCGCCGGACGCCTCGCATCTGCGTGCCCTCACCGCCCGCGTGATGCGCCATGTGCTGGTGGATCACGCACTGGCGCGCCGCGCGAACAAGCGTGGCGGCCCCGAGCAGGGTCCCGCCCTGACGCTCTCATCGCTGGACGAACTGACCGTCGCACCCGCTGCTGCGGCGCCGTCGGACCTGCTGGCCGTGCACCAGGCACTGGAACAGCTGAGCCGGGAGGACGCGCGTGCCGCCAGCGTGGTCGAGCTGCGCTGCTTCGGCGGCCTGAACCTTGAAGACATCGCGCAGGCGCTGGGCGTCTCGCTCGCGACCGTGAAGCGCGACTGGCTGTTCGGCAAGACCCGACTGGCCGGCCTGCTGAAGGACTGAGAACCGACACCGAACCAGAACAACATCACCACAGGGAGGAGTGCCGCATGACGGCCAACGAGGCGATCAAACAACATCTCGAACGCCTGGAAGCACTGAGCGACGCAGAGCGCCAGCGCTACCTGCAGAACCTGGACGGGCAAGACCCGACCCTGGCCGCGGCGCTGCGCCCGCTGGCGGCTGAGCTGGACGCCCCGTCCTGCCCGCCCGGCGTCAGTCAGGCGCTGAATGACTTGCTGCAGACGGGCCGCGCACCACGCCCCGGCCAGGCCCTGGGCCCCTGGACGCTGGACCGCGAACTCGGCCGAGGCGGCATGGGCGTCGTCTACCTGGCCCACCGCAGCGATGGCCAGTACGAGCGGCAGGTGGCGATCAAACTGTTCGACCCCGCGATGCTGGCCGGCACCGGCCGCCCCGACCTGATGGCCGAGGTGCGCGTGCTGGCGCGACTCAACCATCCGCACATCGCCCAACTGTTCGAGGCCGGCCTGGGTCCGGCGGGCGAACCTTATCTGGTCATGGAATGGGTGCCAGAGGCCCTGACGCTCACACAGTACGCCCGCCAGCAGGGGCTGCCTCCCCGTGAACGGGTGCGGCTGATGCTTCAACTGTGCGCGGCAGTGCAGCATGCCCACCACCATCTGGTCATCCACCGCGACCTCAAGCCCGGCAACGTGCTGGTCAGCGCCGATGGCCAGGTGCATCTGCTGGACTTCGGCATCGCCCGGCTGCTGGACGCCGACCCCGAACTCACTCAGAACCTGCCGCGCTACACCCCGGCCTACGCCAGCCCCGAACAACTCGCGCTGCAGCCGCTGACCACGGCCAGCGATGTCTTCTCGCTGGGCGTGCTGCTGTTCGAACTGCTCTGCGACCAGCACCCCTTCCGGCGCGACGGCGAGCCCGCCGGCGCCTATGTCGCCCGCATGCTGGGCGAACAACCCCAACCCGCCTGGCCCCGCCAGCCGCCGCTGGACGGCGACCTGCGCGCCATCGTCGCGCAGGCCCTGCGCACCGACCCGGCCGATCGCACCGCCAGTGTCGACGCGCTGGCGGCCGATCTACAGGCCTGGCTCGAGCAGCGCCCCGTGCAGGCCCGCGGGCCGTCGTGGCGCTACCGCAGTGGCCGCTTCCTGCAGCGCCATCGCTGGCTGGTGGGCGCCAGCAGCCTGGGCCTGGCCGGCACGCTGGGCTTTGCGGTGCATGCGCTGCAGTCGGCGCGCGAGGCCGAGGCCCAGCGCACGCTGGCCGAGGCCCGCCTGAGCGAGGTGCGCGGCTTTGCCCGACAGGTGATCCACGACTACGACGCGCTGCTGCAACCGCTGCCCGGCACACTGCCGGCGCGCCAGCGCATCGTCGGCGACGCGCTGGCCTACTTGGACCGCCAGCGCCGCAGCCCGCAGCTGCCGGCCGAGTTCGGCCTGGAGCTGGCCGACAGCTACCTGGCCATCGGCAGCGTCCAGGGCGCGGGCCTGGCCGGCCCGGGACTGGGCGACTTCGAGCAGGCCGCCAGGAGCTTTGCCGTGGCGCGGGAGTTCTACGAGCCGGCCTGCCGCAGCGCGACACTGCCGCCCGAGCTGCTCGGCCGCGCCTGCTTCGGCCTGGCCGAGGCGTTGGAACGCCGGGCCCAGGTCGATGCGATCAGCGGCCGCGCCGACGCCGCCATCCAGGCGCTGAACCAGTCGCTGCTGCAATTGCAGAGCCTGGACAAGGCCGGCCCCGATGCCACCCGCCACCGCCAGCTGCTGGTGCGCCAGGCCGATGTGCTCAACACCCTGGCCAGCCTGGAGAGCCGGGCCTCCGGCGCGCTGTGGGCGCAGGCCGTCTCGCATGCCGGCGACGGCGTGCGCGCGCTGCGCGAACTGCAGCAGGCCGACCCGCAGCCCCAGGTGCGCGAGCAGCTGGCGTTCATGCTGGACCTGCAGGCCTTCCTGCTCAGCGGGCGCGGCGATGCCGAGGCCGGCCTGCAGGCCATCGGCGAGGCCTTGCTCATCGCCCGCGAGCTGCACGCCGCCATGCCCAACCGCAACACCCGCATCCTGCTGTCCACCACCACGCAGACCGAGGGCGAGCTGCTGCACCTGCAGGGGCGCCATGCGCAGGGCGCCGCCTCGTTGCGCCAGGCCAGCGACCTGGCCGAAGCGCTCTACCGCGAGGAGCCCGAGAACGTGCAGGCGCTGCACGGCCTGCTGATGAGCAGCTGGCGCCAGGCGCGCGGCGAACGCCGGGCCGGCCAGGCTGCCCTGGCGCTCGCTACCGCCCAGGGCGCGCTGCGGCTGGCGCAGCGCCAGGCAGCCCTGCCGCCCTTTGCGCAGGCCAACCTGCACCACCTGCAGCGCGAGGCCGCGCTGGCCCTGCTGGCCTCGGGCCGTGCGGCCGATGCCACGCCGCTGGCACGGCGGGCACTGGATGGCTTCCTGCAGTTGCAAGGCGAGCGTGCCGACCGCCAGCTGACCGTGCTGGCCACCACCCGCCTGGCACTGGCCCAGGCACTGCAGGCTGGCGGCCAACCCGCTGCCGCCCAAGCCCAGCGCCAGGCCGCAGCGGCGGATCTGCAGCGCTGGCTGGCCCTGACGCCGGCCGATGGCGAAGCCCGCGCGCTGCTGGCGCAGGCCCTGGGGCAGCCGCCGGGCGACGGCCCGCCGCTGTGGCGGCAGGCCCAGCTGCTCTGAGCCCGGTCTTTGGGCAACGTTTCGCTTGCACGCCCCCGATTCACGGGGGCCGGTGAGCCGTTGCCCCCGGTTTTCCCGCTTTGAAGGACAAGCGCCCTGGCGGCGCCACCGTTCGCAGCCGCGAACCCGCCGCCAGACGCGTGATGTCTGCCCGAATCCGCGGGCGGCTCCTAGGGAAAGACCGTCAAGACTCATGAAGCATCGTCATCTCGCCAGTAGCCTGGCCCTCGCGCTCGTCACCGCCGGCAGCACCTTCGCCCCCACCGCCCAAGCCCAGGGCCTGTTCAACAAGCTGGCCGAGAAGGCCGCGCAAAAGCTGGCCCCGTCCCAGCCCAAGCCCGGCGAGGTCAGCGCGGAGGACGCGAAACAGATCGAGCAGGACAAGGCCGACAAGACACTGGATCAGCGCGCGGTGAAGGCCGACAAGCGAGGCATCAGCGGTATCTACTACGCCACCGTCCCGATGGGCGGCATCGCGCTGAACAACGAACGCGCCTATGGCCTGGGCAAGTTCCTCATCGAGTACAGCGACGACACCGGCACCGCCACCCTCTACACCCGCCACTCATTCGAAGCCAATGACGCCTCCAAGCTGGTACCGAAGGCCTTGTTCGGTACCAGCACGCCGAACAAGAAACAGGGCTTGCAGGCGCTGGCGAACTCAACCCACTTCCTGATGCGCGACGTCAGCCCCGAAGCGCGCATGAACCTCAAGTACGGCCAGATGAGCTACAGGACCGATCTGCAGCAGAACCTGGTGCAGGACAAGCTGCAGCCGCAGGGCTTGGAATCCATGCTGCTGCTGGAGCCCGGCGTGCTGTACGTCGGCCCGGAGGCCGGGGGGAAAACGAAAACCCAGCCGTACGGAGCCAACCTGATGCTCCCCGGCATGGTGATGCCCATCCTGTACAAGGAGGGCAAGGCCGAGGCCGCCAAGGCCTGGACACCGGAGCGTATCGCTGCGCAGTTCGAAGCTGCCATGGCGGCCTTCGACCAGGCCGTCGAGGCCGCAGCCGGCAAGGCCGACCCCAACCTGGCGCTGCGCGAGCCGTCGTCCGAGCTGCCCACCAAGGCCGAACTGGACGCCGCCAAGACCCAATGGGGCCGGGTCATCAAGGACCGCAACGTGGCGGACACGCAGAAGACGCGCAGCTTCACGCTGGTCTACACCTACCCGGCCACGGCCTTCGAGAACATGACCAAGAAGCAGCTGGTCAACAACAGCTACGTGGACACCATCGTGTCGCGCAGCCGGGTCTATGTCGCCGTGTTCCAGGACCAGGACAAGAAGTACTGGACCAACCGCTTCTATCTGGTGGAGAAGGCGCCGGCCGGTGTGTTCTTCGGCGAACGCTGGGCCGGCAACTACGAGTACGCGCTGCCGGCCAGCGCGGTGCCGGTTGGCGTCGAAAAGGACGCGGCGCTGAAGCACCAGGGCAGCGTCAAGACGCGCTGAGCATGACCGCCCGCAAGCACGGCCCGGCGCACTGCCGGGCAAGGGGCGCGGCGGTCGCGGCAGCCCTCGCAGTGGCCGCGGCAATGCCGGCCGCTGCGGCTGCCGACTGCCGCGCGACACCCCACCTGCCCGCCGGCCTGCATGCCGAAGGCGCGCGCCTGCTGGGCGCGCTGCTGTGCCGCCAGGCCGACGGCGGCGAGGCGCTGCTGGCCGCCAGCCTCACGACCCAGGGCACGCCCGCCACACCCGACGAGCGCAGCCGCCTCGTGCTGGAGCGCTTCGATCGCGACCCCGCCGACCCGCGCTGGCGGCGCAGCCAGACCGCGCAGGACTTCGCCGGGCCGCTGGCGTCGCTGGAGCTGCTGCGTGTGGCCGCCGAACCGCTGCCCGGTGGGCGCTGGGCCTTCCTGGCCCACTACCGCATCAGCCGCGACGGCCTGGACCCCGACCAGCGCAAGCTGCTGGTGCTGCTGCCCGATGGCAAGGCAGCGCTGCGCGGCCTCGAGCCCAAGGAGGACGAGGCCCTGCCCAGCCGCAACGAGGACGAGCGCTTCCGCCAGCTCGCCCCGGCCGTACGCGAGCGGGCGCTGGCGTTGTGGCAGGAGGCCGAGCGATGAACGCCCGCACCACGTTGCAGGCACTGGGCCTGGCCGCCATCATGCTGCTGTCGACGGGCAGCGCGGATGCCGAGCCCACGGCGCTGCGTCTGTGGCACGCCGGCACGGTGTTCGCCAACATGGGCCAGTGCGCAATCACGCTGACGCTGGACAGCCAGCTGCAGCAGGTGCAAGACCTGACGCTGCGGCTGAGCCTGCTGGACAGCCGCGGTCAGGTAGTCGCCCACGGCACGCTGACAGCGCCCGACTTCGGTGACACCGAGGCCCGGCGCTACCAGGACGGCCACTGGGCCCACGAGGCCTTGTGCGACGACGGGCTGAGCCTGCGCATCGAGGCGGCGCGGGCCCGGCTGGATGGCCAGGCGCTGGACCTGATCGCCGCCCGGCTGCTGAGCGTGGAGGACTTCCGCCCCATGCGCATCCAGCTGCCTGCCCCGCGCACCCGCAAGCGCTGACACCCCACGGCATCGAAGAGAATCGATGCCGTGACCGCGCATCGCATCAGTCAGTTGCTGCTCGGCGCCCCCAGTCGGCGCCGGCGCTTCATCGCGCTGCGCCACCACTGCGGTCCTCCACGGGCGATGCCTCACCGCATCGCCCCATTCCCTTCGGAGGACCTGTGCAGCATCCCTCGCTTCATCCCTTTCGTCCCCGCGCGCTGACGCTGCTGCGGGGCTACAGCCGTGCCCAGTTTAGCAAGGACCTCGGCGCCGGCCTCACGGTCGGCATCGTCGCGCTGCCGCTGGCACTGGCCTTCGCGATCGCGTCCGGCCTGCGCCCCGAGCAGGGCCTGGCCACCGCCATCGTCGCGGGCTTTCTGATCTCGCTGCTGGGCGGCTCCAGCGTGCAGATCGGCGGGCCGGCCGGGGCCTTCATCGTCGTGGTCTACGGCATCCTGCAGCGCTACGGCCTGGCCAATCTGCTGATCGCCACCATGGGCGCCGGCGTGCTGCTGCTGGCCATGGGCGCGCTGCGCCTGGGGGCGCTGGTGCGCTACATCCCGGTGGCCATCGTCACCGGCTTCACCAACGGCATCGCGGTGCTGATCGCGCTGGCCCAGCTGAAGGACTTCCTGGGCCTGCGGGCAGAGAAGATGCCGGCCGACTTCTTCGGCCAGATCGCCACGCTGACGCAGCACGCACAGCAGCTCAACCCCGCCGCCCCGCTGATGGCCCTGGCCTGCATGGCCATCGTGCTGCTGTGGCCCAAGAACATCGACGGCGAACGCGCCGCCCTCACGGGGCCTAGGCGCTGGATGGCCCTGCTGCCGGGCACGGTGATCGCACTGGCCGGCGCCACCGCGGCCACGGCGCTGCTGCAGCTGCCGCTCGAAACCATAGGCAGCCGCTTCGGTGCCATTCCGCGCACGCTGCCGGCACTGGCCTGGCCGGAGATGAGCTGGAGCGGCATGCAGCAGCTGGTGATCCCCACGCTGACGCTGGCGCTGCTGGGCGCCATCGAGTCGCTGCTGTGCGCCCGCGTGGCCGACAAGCTCACGCCCGAGCTGCCCCGCCACGACCCCAACCAGGAGCTGATGGCTCAAGGGCTGGCCAACCTGGCCGCGCCGCTGTTCGGCGGCCTGCCCGCCACCGGCACCATCGCCCGCACCGTCACCAACATCCGCGCCGGCGCCACCAGCCCGGTGGCCGGCATGGTGCATGCGGCCGTGCTGCTGCTCATCCTGCTGGTGGCAGCACCACTGGCCGCCCACGTACCGCTGGCGGCCCTAGCCGGCATCCTGCTGGTCGTGGCCTGGAACATGGGCGACTGGCACGAGTTCGCGCGGCTGCGTCACTTCAACCTCACCTACCGCACGCTGCTGCTGGGCACCTTCACGCTGACCGTGGTGGCCGACCTCACGGTGGCCGTGGAGCTGGGACTGATCACGGCCTGCGTGTTCTTCGTATGGCGCATGAGCCAGCTGTTCTCGCTGCAAAGCCTGCCCGACGCCCCGCCCGGCGTGCAGGTCATGGAGCTCTACGGTGCGCTGTTCTTCGGCGCCGTGGGCAAGCTCGAGGCGCTGCCGGAACAACTGCCGGCGGGCACCCACACGCTGGCGCTGGAGATGCACCGCCTGGTCCTGATGGACACCAGCGGCGTGGAGGCGCTGCGCGAACTGCAGCGCGCCATCACCAAGCGCGGCATCGCGCTGGTGCTGGTGCAGCCCAACGCCCAGCCGCTGGACCTGCTACGCCGCGCCGGTTTTCTGGCCGAACTCGCCGAGCACGGCAGCGGCCGCGTGCTGGCCGGACTGGACGAGCTTGATCGGCCCCGGCACCCGGCGCCCGCCCCCGACAATGGCGCATGACCTGGCTCACCTGGCTGCAGACGGCCGCCCTCTTCGTGCTGACCGCCGTGGCGGAGATCGTCGGCTGCTACCTGCCCTGGCTCTGGCTGCGCCAGGGCCGCTCAGCCTGGCTGTTGCTGCCCGCGGCCGCGAGCCTGGCGCTGTTCGCGTGGCTGCTGACGCTGCACCCCACGGCCGCCGGGCGCGCCTATGCGGCCTATGGCGGCATCTACATCACCGTGGCCATCCTGTGGCTGTGGTGGGTGGAGCGCCAGGCCCCCACCTGGAGCGACTGGCTGGGTGCCGCGCTGTGCCTGGCTGGCAGTGCCGTCATCCTGCTGGGCGCCACCGTAAAATCGCCCGCTTGATCTGAGAGACCACCATGCCGCTGTTCTGGAAGCCCTACAAGTCCGAAGCCACCCAATTCATCGAGCAGCTCAAGGCCCAGCGCCCGACGCTGGAGGCCGAGCAACGCGCCGGCCGTGCGCTGCTGTGGGACAAGCCGCAGGACCGCGAGGCCCAGGCCGGCTTCGAAGCAGGCCGAGTGGCGCAGAAGCCCTACGTCTATCAGACTGAATAACCCCCCTACGCGCTTCGCGCGCCCCCCAGGGGGCACCGCCAGCGGCCTGGCAAAGCCAGTTCCGCGGCGGTCGCTGAGTCGTTGAAACGGTCTGGCCATGTCCACCGCCACCACGGACGAGAACGCCGAGCTCTCGCCGGATCTGCCCGATGCGGTGGATTCGGTGGCCGTCGCTCGTCTGTACGGCGAGCCGCTGTTCCAGCTGCCGCTGGACCTCTACATCCCGCCCGATGCGCTGGAGGTGTTCCTTGAGGCCTTCCAGGGCCCGCTGGACCTGCTGCTGTACCTGATCCGCAAGCAGAACTTCAACATCCTGGACATCCCGCTGGCGGATGTGACGCGGCAGTACCTGAGCTACGTCGACCAGATCCGCGCGCGCAATCTGGAGCTGGCCAGCGAATACCTCTTGATGGCGGCCATGCTCATCGAGATCAAGTCGCGCATGCTGCTGCCGCCCAAGAAGACCGAGGACGGCAAGGAGCCCGAAGACCCGCGTGCCGAGCTGGTGCGCCGCCTGCTGGAGTACGAGCAGATCAAGCTGGCCGCCGCGCGGCTGGACAAGCTACCCGTGCTGGGCCGCGACTTCCTGCGTGCCCAGGTGCACATCGAGCAGTCGCTGACGCCTCAATTCCCCGACGTCACCACCGTCGACCTGCGCGAGGCCTGGCTGGACATCCTGAAGCGCGCCAAGCTCAACCAGCACCACAAGATCAGCCGCGAGCAGCTGTCGGTGCGCGAGCACATGAGCATCGTGCTGCGCCGGCTGCAGGGCCAGCGCTTCGTGGAGTTCGAGCGGCTCTTCGAGGTGGAGCGCGGCCCGGCGGTGATGGTGGTGACCTTCATCGCCATGCTGGAGCTGGCCCGCGAACGCCTGCTGGAGATCACGCAGGCCGAGGCCTTCGCGCCCATCTACGTCAGGCTGGCCTACACGCCAGCCTGAGCGGCACGCCGAGCCGGCCGCAGTTCAGCGACGCAGCCGCTGCACCAGGCTCACCGCAGCCAGCACCACGGCACCCGCCACCACGCCCAGCAGCGCATTCGCACCGTTCTCGATCAGCACCTGAAGCAGGCCCGGCTGCCCCTGGCTGACGCTCGCAATCGCGTGATGAACCGGCGCCAGGCCGTGCGCCAGGATGCCGCCGCCCACCAGGAACATCGCCGCCGTGCCCAGCACCGACAGCAGCTGCATCAGGCGCGGTGCCGCCAGCAGCAGGCCACGGCCTACGCGCTGCGTCAGCGCGCCACTGCGGCGCGTCATCCACAGGCCCACGTCGTCCATCTTCACGATGGCGGCCACAAAGCCGTAGACGCCTAGCGTCATCACCAGCGCCACCGTGGCCAGCACGATCAGCTGCTGCTGCAGCGTGGCCGTGGCCACCGTGCCCAGCGCGATGACGATGATCTCGGCCGACAGGATGAAGTCGGTGCGCACGGCCCCTTTGACCTTGTCGCGCTCGAACGTGCGCATGTCCACCTGCGGGTCCGCCATCGCCTGCAGCAGCGCCTCGTGGTGCGCCTCGTCCTCCTCGGTCGAATGCAGAGCCTTGTGCGCCAGCTTCTCCACCCCTTCGAAGCACAGGTAAGCGCCGCCCAGCATCAGCAGGGGCGTGACGGCCCACGGCGCCCAGGCCGAGATCGCCAGCGCGGCCGGCACCAGGATGGCCTTGTTTAGCAGCGAGCCCCGGGCCACGGCCCACACGACGGGCAGTTCGCGGTCGGCGTTGACGCCCGTCACCTGCTGGGCGTTCAGCGCCAGATCGTCGCCCAGCACGCCGGCGGTCTTTTTGGCCGCCACCTTGGTCATCGTCGCCACGTCGTCGAGCACGGTGGTGATGTCGTCGAGCAGAACCAGCAGACTGGAAGCCATGGATGTCGTCGGCCCGGCGGGCGTGGTGGCACAAGGTGCGCGATGGTAGGGCCGGACGCGCACGGCATGACGAATCGATGTCCGCGCGACAGGACCGCCATGTGACAAGACCTGACACCCACCCGTCATGGCCATGACGCATTGACCACACAGACTGTGACATCCATCACGGTTGTGGCGCCCGACCCGACCGTGAGCCCGCCACTCCCCATCGCAGCAGTCACGCCATGGCCCACACCCCACCCCTCGCCCCGCTCGCCCCCGAAGCGAACACCCTGCGCACCGATCGCCGCCACCTGCTGCGCGGTGCCGCCGGCCTCTCTGCCCTGGCGCTGGGCGGCGGCCTGGTGCAGCCGGCCGCCGCGGCCAGCGGCCCCACCACCAGCTTCGCGATCGCGGTGCTGCCCGACACCCAGTTCTACTCGCGCTATGCCACGACCGACGAGGGTCAGCAGTTCCAGAACCACTACGGCTCCACGCCCTATGCGGCGCAGACCGGCTGGATCGCGCAGAACGCCCAGGCCTACAACATCCCCTTCGTGATCCACCTCGGCGACGTGGTGGACCAGCAGAGCAAGCCCAACCAGTGGGCCGTGGCCGATGCCGCGATGCAGCAGCTGGAGAACGCCCGCGTGCCCTACTCCATCCTGGCGGGCAATCACGACGTCATCACCGACTACGACTACCACCAGCCGTCCGACCAGAACGCCGGCACCGACGCCCAGCGCAACCTGGCCGCCGAGCCCTACCTGAAGTGGTTCCCGGCCAGCCGCGCGGCCCGCCAGACCACGTTCAAGGAGCGCGACAGCTCGGGCTTCCACGAGTACCACCTGTTCCAGGCCCATGGCGTCACGCTGATGGTGCTGTCGCTGTCCTGGCGCATCTCCAACGCCGGCATTGCCTGGGCGCGCAGCGTGATCGCACGCAACCCCGGCGTGCCGGTGATCCTGGCCAACCACCAGCTGCTCAACATCGGCAACGACGGCAACAGTCCGCTGGAAACGGACTACGGCCGCATGCTGTGGAACCAGCTGATCCGCGACAACGACCAGATCTTCATGACGCTCAATGGCCACCACCACGGGGCGGCCTACCTGCGCAAGTACAACGACTTCGGCAACGAGGTCCACCAGATGGTGGTGGACTATCAGATGGACTACCAGGGCGGCAACGCAATGATGCGGCTCTACGAGGTGGACTTCACGAACAACAAGATCGACGTGATGTCCTTCTCGCCCTGGGTAGTGCAAAAGCCCAAGGCCACGCTGAACGCCTTCGACTTCGCCGAGCTGACCCAGGCCAACCAGCGTTTCTCCATCCCGATCAACTTCAAGAAGCGCTTCGCCGGCTTCCTGCGCTTCAAGCCCACGCTGTCCACCACCGGCGCGCCCATCCTGCCGCGGGTGCGCAGCGAGCTGCTGGCCAACTACGTGGAGCCCACGCCCGTGGTGGCCGTGCCGCCGGCCGACGTGAACGACTTCCCCTACGTGGCCGAAACCTATGCGCACTGGCGCGCGCCGGCCGGTGTCTCCGAGGGTCAGGTCGTGCCGGTGGGTGGCGTGCTGCCTGACGTGTTCGCCGGCAACGACCTGCGCCGCGCCGCGCTCAGCGGCCCGGCCCAGCTGGGCGACGTGGTCTGGTCCACCGACAAGCACCGCCTATCCTCCGCCGCCGGCAGCGTGCGCTTCCTGAACACCGACAAGACCACCAAGCGCCTGAGCGCCTTCCTGACCGCGATGGGCGTGTCGGTCAACGGCCGCAGCTTCTGGGATGGCTACACCGTCGAGGCCTTCGTGAAGATCCCCGCCAACTGGGACGCCAGCAAGCACGCCTGGTGCAATCTGCTGGGCCGCCAGGGCAACCGCGGCGCCGTGCCCGGTGGCTACTGGGGCGGTGACCCGGAGGCCTCCAGCGTGCTGTTCGCGATCTCCAGCCTGCGTGAGGTGCAGTGGGAGGTGGTGCCCGCCAGCAATTCGCACTACGCGCAGACCAACTGGTCCGGCGAGATCATCCGCGACACCTGGTACCACGTGGCCGTCGTGAACGACCCCGCCACAGCGACGACCACGATGTACGTGGAGGGCGCACCGGTGCTGCGCAATGTCGCGAATGCCGCCACCGGCACGCGCTCGCAGGCCACGCCGCTGCCCTGGATCCTGGGCGCGGGCTGGTGGGACGGCGTGCTGGACGACGGCTTCTTCGGCTGGGTCGGCGAGCTGCGCCTGGTCGGCAAGCCGCTGCCGCCCAGCAAGTGGTTGACCGCCCGCCGCAGCTGAACACCGCCACCCTCGGCGCTACGGACGGCGCCTGCCGTCCGTGCCCCCTCCCTTGAGAGACCCTTCCATGAAGCACACCCTGATCCGCGCGGCCCTCGTCGCGCTCCTCGCCCCCGCCCTCGCCCAGGCCGACCAGTTCCAGGCCTCCGGTGGCATCTTCAACGGCAATGACTACGGCACGAGCTATGCCGGCGCCGGCGGCTACACGCCGCTGAGCAACCAGGCGCTGGGCCAGGTGGTCGATGGCGGCAACAACGCCTTCGACGCCTTCGGCTTCTACAACGCCGGCACCGATGGCCTGAGCCAGACCCGTCAGGTGGAGCTGCTCAGCGGCAACGTCTACCGCTTCTTCGACACCTTCACCAACACCGGCAGCACCCCCATCACGACGACGCTGAACTTCTTCGGCAACCTCGGCTCCGATGGCGACGAGCTGGTCAGCGTCAACAGCGCGGGCCTGATCGTCAGCTGCACCGACGACGGCGCCGGCAGCTGCACCGGCCAGCCGGTGCTGGCCCTGGTGTCGGGCAACAACGGCCTGGGCCAGGCTGCCATCACGCCCGACCGCTACAACGTGCGCTACACGGTCAGCCTGGCGGCTGGGCAGAGCCTGAGCCTGCTGAACTTCGCCTTCCTGGCCAGCGACATCAACGGCCCCACCGCCGACGACCAGGCCCTGGCCGCCAGCACCGGAGCCCAGCTGCTTGCCGCCCCGCGCCTGGAAGGGCTGAGCGAGCAGCAGATCGCCGGCATCGCGAACTACACCGTCACGCCGGTGCCGGAACCCGCCAGCTGGCTGCTGGCCGCCGCCGGCCTGGGCCTGCTAGGCCTGGCACGCCGCCGCCCGCACTGAGCCGGCGCAGGCCGGCACGCCGCGTCAGCGGTAGTGCCGCGCCAGGCTCTCCGCGATGCAGACCGGCTTGGGCGAGCCCTCGGCCTCGATGGCCACCTCGATGGCCAGCTGCATCGCGCCGCCCGCGGCCTCCTCCATGCCCAGCAGCCTGAAGGCCGCGCGCAGCCGGCTGCCCACCGGCACCGGCGCGGTGAAGCGCACCTTGTTGAGCCCGTAGTTCACCACCATGCGGGTCTCGCGCACCGAGAAGCCGGTCTCGAAGAAATGCGGGATCAGCGACAGCGTCAGAAAGCCGTGGGCGATGGGGCCGCCGAAGGGGCCGGTTCTTGCCCGTTCCGGGTCCACGTGGATCCACTGCCGGTCCTCGGTGGCCTCGGCAAAGGCGTTCACGCGGGTCTGGTCGACGACGATCCAATCGCTGTGGCCCAGCGGCTGGCCCACCAGGGTCTGCAATTCGGCAAGGGTTTCGAAGATGCGCATCGGGGTCGGGCTCTCGGAGCCCGGCAGGAGAACGGGGTCGCGGCACGTTACCCTAGGCGCCCATGCCTGAAAGTACCCTTCGCGACATCCTCGTCATCGTCGCCCATCCCGACCTCGCGCGCTCCAACGTGACGCGACGCCTGCTGGACCGCCTGCAGGCCGACCCAATATCCAGGCAGGTGGAGGTGCGTGACCTCTACCGCCTGTATCCGGACTATCACATCCATGTCGAGGCCGAGCAGCGCGCGCTCGCCGCGGCCCGCCTCGTCGTGCTGCTGCACCCCATCTACTGGTACAGCATGCCGGCGCTGCAGAAGCTCTGGTTCGACGAGGTGCTGCGCCTGGGCTGGGCCTACGGGCCGGGCGGCACGGCACTGCATGGCAAGGACTGCTGGCTGGTGACCTCCACCGGCGGCAGTTCGCACAGCTACAGCACCGGTGGCCACAACCACCATCCCATCGAGGAGTTCCTGCTGCCCTACAAGCATTCGACCCTGACCTGCGGCCTGCACTACCTGCCCCCCCAGATCCTGCACTCGGCGCACCGCGCCAGTGAGGCCGAGCTGGACGCCCACGCCGACCTGTTCCTGCGCCGGCTGCAGCACTATCCCGAATGGTGCGAGATCAAGCCCGAGCCCATCGTTGGTGACGAGGAGGCCGTGGCGCTGGACGAGCGCCCGCCGATGTTCTCCACGCTGGACGGAGCCGACGCATGATCCACGGTCACTGGATGACGCTGCCGCTGGTGCTGCTGGCCGCCGCCGTGCTGGCCGTACCGCTGGCGCGCTGGGCCCGGCTGGGTTCCATCCTCGGCTACCTGATCGCCGGCGTGCTGATAGGCCCCGAGGTACTGGGCCTGGTGCACGAGAGCGAGGTGATGCTGCAGGTGGCCGAGCTGGGCGTGGTGCTGATGCTCTTCCTCGTCGGTCTGGAGCTGGACCCCAAGCGCCTGTGGGCGATGCGGCGGCCCATCTTCGGCTGGGGCAGCGTGCAACTGCTGGGCTGCGCCGCGCTGCTGACCGCGGTGGGCCTGCTGGCCGGCCAGCCCTGGCGGCTGGCCGTGGTGGTGAGCCTGGGGCTGGCGATGTCGTCGACCGCCGTGGCGCTGGCGGTGATGGCCGAGCGCAACCTCGGCCGCACCACCGCGGGCGAGAGCGTGCTGTCGGTCGCACTGCTGCAGGACATCGCGGCCATCCCCATCCTGGCCCTGGTGCCGGTGCTGGCCGTCAGCGGCGCGCACGATGCCGACGGCGGGGTCACCGCGCTGGCCGCAGGCAAGGCGGTGGGCGCCATCGTCGTCATCGTGTTCGGTGGCCGGCTGCTGCTGCGGCCCGCGCTGCGCTGGATCGCCCACAGCCGCACACCCGAGATCTTCACCGCCGCGGCGCTGCTGCTGGTGCTGGGCACGGCCGCGCTGATGCACTGGGTCGGGCTGTCGATGGCGCTGGGCGCCTTCCTGGCCGGCGTGCTGCTGGCCGAAAGCGAATACCGCCGCGAGCTGGAAACCGACCTGGAGCCCTTCAAGGGCCTGCTGCTGGGCCTGTTCTTCATCTCGGTGGGCATGGGGCTGGACCTGCAGGTAGCCTTCAAGAGCCCGGTGCTGGTGCTCGGCCTGCTGGTGGCGCTACTGGCCTGCAAGACCCTGGTGCTGGTGCTGATGGCCCGCGCCATGGGCATCCCGCTGCTGGAGCGACCTGCCTTCGTCGTGCTGCTGGCACAGGGCGGCGAGTTCGGCTTCGTGGTGTTCCAGCTCGCGCAGGGCGAAGGCCTGATCAGCGACGCGCAGAACTCCGCGCTGGTGGCGGCCATCGCGCTGTCGCTGGCCCTCACCCCGCTGCTGCTGGCCGCCAGCGAGCGCTGGCTGCGCCGCCGCGTGGCCACCCAGGCGCGCGGCCCGGCCGCCGCACCGCCACCGCCGCCCGCGCCCATCCTGATCGCCGGCGCCGGCCGCTACGGCCAGATCATCGGCCGCATGCTCCGCGTGGCCGGCCTGGAATCCACCGTGCTGGACCACGACGCCGAGGTCATCGAAGGCCTGCGCCGTTTCGGCTGGCAGGCCCACTATGGCGACGCCACCCGGCTGGACCTGCTCAAGGTGGCGGGCGCGGCCCAGGCCCGCATCATCGTGATCGCGGTGGACGACATCGCGCAGAGCCTGGAGATCGTCGAGCTGGCCCGCGCCCACTTCCCGCAGGCCGCGCTGGTGGCCCGCGCGCGCAACGTGCAGCACTACTACCAGCTGCGTGAGCTGGGCGTGGAGCACATCGAGCGCGAGACCTTCGACTCCGCGCTGATGAGCGCCCGCAGCGTGCTGGAGCTGGCCGGCCTGGAGCCGCACGCGGCGCGCCGCCAGGCCATGCGCTTCCGCCGCCACAACCTGGAGCAGCTGGCCGCGATGCAGGCCCTGCACCAGGACGAGGCCGCGCTGATCGCCGCCGCCAAGGCCGGCCGCCAGCAGTTCGAGCAGATGATGGCCGCCGAGCGCGAGGCCGAAAGCGCCCACCGCCAGGCCCAGCGCGCGGTCTGGGAGAAGCAGCCCCAGGCCGAGCCCGCCGGCGCCCCGGCGCCCCAGGCCTGAGGCCAGCGAGACGGCGGGCATGAGCGCACCGGCCGACCTCACCGCCCTGCTGCAGGCCGCCCACGCGGGCGATGCAGCGGCGGCCGAGGCGGTCTGGCCGGTGATCTACCCGGAGTTGCGGCGTATCGCGCATGCGCGGCTGCGAGGCGGCTCCCACACGCTCGCTACCGAAGAGCTGCTGCACGAAGGCTATCTGCGGCTATGCCAGCCCGGCATGGCGCCGCTGCACAGCCGGCAGCATTTCTACGCGCTGGCCAGCAAGGTGATGCGCCACCTCGTCATCGACCACCTGCGCCACCGCCAAGCCGCCCGCCGGGGCGGCGACCAGCCCGCGCTGAGCTGGGACACCGCCTGCGTGGAGGCCGCCCAACCCGCTGACGAAACCCGCCTGCTGGCGCTGGACGATGCGCTGCAGAGCCTGCAGCGACTCGAGCCTGCGCTGGCGGCACTGGTGGAGCTGCGCTTCTTCGGCGGCTACACCGAGCCGGAGGTGGCCACCGCGCTGGGCCTGAGCGAACGCACGCTGCGCCGGCACTGGAGCAAGGCACGGGCGTTCTTGCTGCTGCATCTCGATGGCTGAGCCTATCCCGCCCGAGCTGTGGCCGCAGGTGTCCGCGGCCTTCGATGCCTGCCTGGACGCTGCGGCCGACGCCGGCGCGGACGTCGACGGCGCCATGGCCGCGCGGCTGCAAGACCTGCCCCCTCGGGTGGCCCACCATGTGCGCGCCCTGCTGGCCGCCCACGCCGCTGATGGCGGGCTGGGCACGCTGGGCGGCCCACTGGAAGCCGCGCTCGACGAAGCCGCCCGCCCGCCGGCTGCCGCGCCCGGACAGTGCCTCGGGCCGTACCGCCTGATGGTGCCGCTGGGCCGTGGCGGCATGGCCGAGGTCTGGGGCGCCGAACAGGTGGAGGGCGCACTGCAGGGCCGGCGTGTCGCCATCAAGCTGCCGCTGCACGGCAGACGCCTGAGCGCACGCCTGGACGAGGAGCGCGGGCTGCTGCTCGCGCTGGAACATCCGCACATTGCCCGGCTGTATGACGCAGGCACCCAGGCCACGCCGCAGGGCCCGCAGCCCTGGCTGGCGCTGGAGTGGGTGGGCGGCGAGCCCATAGACCGGGCGTTGGCGGGCCTGCCGCTGCGCAGCCGGCTGATCGTCTTCCTGCAGGTGCTGGACGCCGTCCGCCATGCCCATGGCCGGCTCATCCTGCATGCCGACCTCAAGCCCGCCAATATCCTCGTTGACGCCGACCGCCAGGTGAAGCTGCTGGACTTCGGCATCGCCCGGCTGCTGGATCACGAGGGCCCGCATGCCTTCACCCCGGCCAGTGCCGCGCCTGAGCAACGCCTCGGCGCGCGACTGAGCGTGGCGACCGACGTCTACGGCCTGGGCCAGGTGCTGGCCCGCCTGGTGCCGCCCTCGGATCGCCGCAGCCTGGCCGGCCGCGCCCTGGAGCGCGTGATCGAGCGCGCCAGCGCCGAGGCGCCGGAGCACCGCTACGCCGATGTGGACGCACTGGCCCAGGACATCCACCGCGTGCTGGACCATCGCCCGGTGCGGGCCTGGCCCGCCAACGCCTGGCCCGGCCGCCTCTACCACCTGCGCTGCCTGCTGCGCCGCCAGCGCCTGCCGCTGCTGGCCGTGCTGGCGCTGCTGCTGGGGCTGGGCGCCGCCCTGTGGCAAGGCCAGCTGGCACGTCGCGAGGCACGCCGCGCCGAGGCTGCCTCCGCCTACCTGCTGGATCTGTTCAAGACGCTGGACCGCCGGGCGGCGGACGCCGACCAGCCAGCCGCCGCGCTGCGCCGCCTGCTGGACGCCCGCTCGGCGGAGATCGAGCGGCACCTGCCTGAAGACCCCGCCACCGCCGACGAGCTGCTGCGCATCACCGCCACGCTGCACGACTACCTGGGCGATGCCGGCCGCAGCCGCGCGCTGGGCCAGCGTCGGCGCGAGCTGCTGCTGCACCAGCTGGGGCCGCGCGCACCTGCGACCCTGGCCGCCGGGCTGGCGCTGATCTGGCCGTTGCTGGCCGAACGCGACACCGCCGCCGCCCAGGCGTTGCTGGACGAGCTCGATGCCGAACTGCCCGCCCACGGCCTGCAGCGCGCCGAATGGCTGCTGGCGCGCCACGACCAGCGGCGCCTGCAGGGCGCCGATCCCGCCGAGCGCGAAGCACTGCTGCGCGCCGCCCTGGCCCGCTATGCCGCCGATGCACCGCAGGACAGCGGCCACGCCGCCACCTGGCTGGCATTGAGCGAACTGCTGGAGCAGCAGGCCCGGCTGCCGGCCGCGCTGCAGGCGGTCGACGAGGCGCTGCTGCGCGTGCCCCAGGCCCAGCCCTACATCGCCAGCGACCATGCCCGTCAGCTGCTGCAGCGGGCCCAGCTGCGCAGCCGCCTGGGTCAGCCCGGCGCGGCCGCTGACGACGAGGCCGCACTGGGCCTGCTGCGCCACAGCGTCGGCCTGCGCGCGCCATTCGTGCGCGCGGCGCTGACGGCCCTGATCGCCCGGCGCTGCACGAGCGATCCCGCGGCCGCCGAGACGCTGGCTGCCGAAGCCGGGCTGACCGGCTGCACTCGCGTCCCCTGAATCAGCGTCAGCCACGGTGGCCGCTTTCGCAGCTGTCTACCGTGTGTGGAGATGGTGCCGCCATTGGCCCGTCCATCCAGGGAGACCTCATGCTGACAAGACCCATCCTGCTGCTCTGTGCCGCCCTCGCCGGGCCGGCCTGGGCCCAGACCCCGTTCGTGACCGGCCTCTTCAACACTGGTGTCGACGCCGCCGGTCAGCCGCTGGCCGGCTACGCGCCGGACCCGCACTACCTCATCGTCGGCAATCCGGTATTCGGCACGGCCTACGCCTCGCGCGCCGGTGACGGCTCACCGATAGACACCAGCGCCTGGGTGGCCGACACGCCGATCAGCAGCTGGATCAACCCCGTGCCCGGCACCGGCTTCGAGGACCAACCCGGCATCACCGACGCCCTGCGCTACGAAACCCACTTCCAGGTGCAGGCCGGCTTCGAGGGCCAGGTGCAGCTGAATGGCCGCTGGGCCGCCGACGACAGCGGCCTGCGCATCTGGCTCAACGGTGTGCAGGTGGCCGGCATCCCGGTCGCGCAGGCAGACACCTGGCAATCCTTCAGCATCAGCAGCGGCTTCGTGGCCGGCGACAACCTGCTGGCCTTCGACACCCTCAGCACGCTCAGCCCCACCGGCCTGCGGGTGGAGGTGACGGCGGTGCCCGAGCCCGGCGGGCTGGGGCTGATGCTGGCCGGCGGCCTGCTGGTGCTGCGCCGCGTGCGGAGGACCGCATGAGCGCCGCCCGCACCCTCACGGCCGGGCTGAGCGCCGCCCTGCTGTGGGCCACCAGCCTGCCGGCTGCCGCGGTCGACAGCCAGCTCACCGCCAACCTGCTGGTCAACACCACGGCGTTCTACCCGGTGTCTGGCGTTGACAGCCACGCCCCGACGCTGAACCTGATGGACGACCCGCTCATCCGCCAGCTGCAGGTGCTGGATGCAAGCTCCGCCCTCAGCGGCGGCAGTGCCATCGCCCATTTCGAGGGTCGCATGGGCCTGCTGCGTGCCTATGCCGAGGCCAGCTTTCCCTATTGCTGCGACACCACCGGTCACCGCGTGGTGCAGGGCTACAGCAACGCCACGGTGGAAGGGCGCTTCTTCGACAGCATCGCCGTCAGCGGTGCCGGCCTGGCGCTGGGTACCCCGGTCAGCTACACGGTGAACTTCAGCATCGCCGGCACGCTGTCCAACCCCAGTTTCGAGAGCGGCGGCTTCCTGACCGCCTATGGGATGGCCGAGGTGAGGCTGCGCGACATGAGCAGCTTCGCCGAGGTCAACAAGAGCTGGGACGCCAGCCGGGACACGACGGGGCTGTTCAGCCTGACGCTGGACACCTTCGTCGGCCGCACCCTCTCGCTCAGTGGCATGCTGGCCGTGGGCGCCTCGGTCAGCGATGCCGCCCGGCTCGGTCGGGAGGCCTGGGCGGACTTCGGGCATTCGGCGGGCTACCAGCTCGTTCCCTCGGTGGCCGGGCTCAACACCATCGGCGCCAGCGGCTACGACTTCGCCACGCCCGTACCCGAACCGGGCACGTGGGCACTGCTGGCCGTCGGCCTGCTGGGTTTGGGCCTGCGGCGACAATCGCACCCATGTTTGCGCCGTCCCAGCTCGAAGTCCGCCGATTCTTCTGCGCCACCTACCGCAAGTGGCGCGACGGCGCCCCGCTGATCCCGATGGAGGCGCTGGCGGCCGACTGGATCGCCGAGCACCCGGAGTACCACGAGGAGCTGGCCGACGAGGCGCAGGCCCTGGAGAAGGTCTACACGGTGGAGGAAGGGCGCACCAACCCCTTCCTCCATCTCTCCATGCATCTGACGATCACCGAGCAGCACGCGATCGACCAGCCCTCGGGCATACGCCAGGCCATCGACCTGCTGGCCGCGCGGCGCAACTCGCGCCACGAGGCCCACCACGTGGCCATGGACGCTCTGGGCGAGATGATCTGGGCCTCGCAGCGCAGCGGCCTGCCGCCGGACGGCCACACCTACCTGGACAAGGTCCGCCAGGCCGCCACCCGCTGAGCGCAGCACCCCAGAAACGATCAAGCCACCCGAAGGTGGCTTGGCTGGTGGGGTCAGGCGGCTCAGGCCTGGAAGCTGCTGCTGCCCAGGCCGCGGCGCTCGGGCTTGCCGCCAGCACCGTACAGCCCGGTGGGCTCGCTGGGGATCAGCACCTCCAGCGCACGATCCAGCGAGGCGTTGCCACGCGCCAGCGTCTCACGCTGGGCAGCCAGCAGGCCACCGGCACGCACCAAACGGTGGCGCAGCGCAGACGGCAGGCTGCCCTGCCGGGCCGCCTCGCCGAAGGCCTGCACGGCGCGGGCCAGCAGCTGGTGCAGGTCGGCCGCGTGCTGCTCGATGGCGGCGGGATCGCGGCTGGCGAGCGCGTCGCCCAGCTGCTTCAGGCAGGCTTCCACCGCCAGCAGGGGCTGCTCAAGTTCGGCGCTCAGCATATTGACCGGGGCGGACGTCATGGTGTCAGTGCTTGTTGTTGCGTGCACTCAGCAATTCTTGCGCATTCGCGACCAGCTTGTCGGCGATGGCGTTGGCATTGATTGTGAACTTCCCCTCGCTGATGGCGCGGGAGATGCGTTCAACCTTGGCGGCGTCGAAGCTGCCGTCCTCCACCTGGCCGGTGGCCAGCTGGGCGGCGGCGCTGGAAATCGCCACCTGGGCGCTGGCCGAAGGCTGTGCCGCCGCCGTGGTGACGGCCTTGACCGGCGCCTCCGCCTTGCGGCCGGCGGCCGAGTCAGCCTTGGGCGGGCTGACGCTGGCGTCTGGGCTGTTACCGATCTTCATGGGGTTCTCCAAGCTGCGGAGCGGGGCATTCCAAGTATGAGAGTTTCCAGCTGTATCGGCCTGCCACCGGGCAACTTGAACCCGAAATAGGGGGTTTTTCCCGGCTTTCGTCGCGGATAGCTCACAGCAAAAGCTCCACCCGACGCTCGCCGACGGCCCGTCCGGCCGCCACACGGCCGTTCTCGAACCGCACCTTGACCTCCTGCCCTTCCAGGCCCGGCGCGAGCGCCTGGGCCTCGGACTGGACGGCAAATCCGTTGCCGGACACCAGCACCTGCACGGTCTCGCCGGCGGCAAACCACTGACGCGCCTTCAGCGCCGGCTGGCGTACGGCGTCACCCGCTTCCAGCGGACGGGCCAGTACGCGACCGAGCAGCTGGGCCGGATCGGTGAACACCGCGCCCGGCTGGCCCGCGATGTCGATTTCGGCCACGGCCAGCTGATCTTGAGTGATTTCCGTGCCACCCGGCAGGGGCGCACGCGCCACCAGGGCACGGCCGTAGACCGCAACCCGCACCGGCAGCGAGATATTCCAGCGCGCGGCACCTTCCACGCAGCGCAGGCCGATGCGGCTGCGCCCCCAGGCGGACAGGCCGGGCGGCAGGTAGGGCTGCACCACCCTGCAGGGCGCCAGGCGCAGCCGCGGGTCGGGCGAACCCACCTCCACCACCACGCGGGTATCCGGCGGGGCGGCCGCGCGGGCCGCCATCTCCGCGAGCGCGCGCACCCGCTCGATCGCGGCCGGGTCCAGCGGCGCCGTCTGCGCCCGGGCGGGCAGGAGCCCGCCCAGCAGGACGCAAAGCAGGACGCAAAGCAGAAGGGCACGAAGGCAGGCCATGACCGCCACTCTAGGCAGGCCGCCCGGCGCTCTAGCCAGGAAATGCACCGCTTTGCCCCCGTTAATCGCCCTCATGTTTTAGGGGGCGGTGCAGACAATTTGTGCCAAGCCGCCCCGGCTGTCACCTGAGGGGCCTCCGATGCTGAACCGACTCACCGACACGCTGAACTTTCAGGCCGAAGCCATGAAGCTGAGGTCCGAGCGCCAGCGTGTGCTGGCCAGCAACATCGCCAATGCCGACACGCCCGGCTTCAAGGCACGCGACATCGACTTCCCCAAGGCGCTGCGCGAAGCGACGGGCGAGATCGCCACCGCCGGCAGGATGACCACCACGCAGGCCGGGCATATCGCGCCGCTGGCCGGTGCGATGGCCGAGTCGAACAAGGAATACGCACTGCAGGCCCAGACCAACCTGGACAGCAACGGGGTGGACATGGACCGCGAACGCGCCAGCTTTGCGGACAACACCGTGAAATTCGAGGCCACGCTGCGCTTCATCAACGGCAGCGTGCGCACCGCGCTGGACTCGATGAAGCCTTACAACGCGGCCTGACGGAGGACTGAGCCATGTCGATGTTCCAGATCTTCTCGGTCTCCGGCAGCGCGGTCAGCGCCCAGAGCCAGCGCCTCAACGTCGTGGCCAGCAACCTGGCCAACGTGGACACCGTGGCCGGCCCCGACCGCACCGCGTACAAGGCCCGCCAGGTGGTGTTCCAGACCCAGCTGATGGGCAACAGCGAGGACAGCGGCAGCGCCGGCGTGAAGGTCAGCGCCGTCACCGAGGACCAGACCCCCGGCCGCCGCGTGCTGGACCCGCGCCATCCCCAGGCGGATGCGGACGGCTATGTCACGTATTCGAACGTGAACCCGGTCGAGGAGATGGTCAACATGATCTCGGCCTCGCGCTCCTACCAGAACAACGTCGAGGTCATGAGCACGGCGAAAAGCCTGCTGCTCAAGACCCTGCAGATGGGGCAGTCCTGACGGACGCCGACTGAAAGGCCCATGCCATGGACTTCTCCGTACTGAACCAGACCTCGTCCACGAGCTCCAGCTCATCCAGCAACACCACGACGCAGAACGCTCAGGACACGCAGGACCGTTTCCTGAAGCTGCTGGTGGCGCAGATGAACAACCAGGACCCGCTCAACCCCATGGACAACGCGCAGGTCACCAGCCAGATGGCGCAGATCCAGCAGGTGACCGCGCTGTCCGGGCTGGACACCAGCATCAAGAGCCTGGGGGGGCAGCTCGGCCAGTTGCAGGCGCTGCAATCGATCTCGCTGGTGGGCCGCGAGGTCTCGGTGCCCGGCAACAAGGTCTACGTGGCCGACGGCAAGGTCGAGTCCAGCTACGAGGTCGACGCCAAGGCCAGCAACGTGAAGCTGGAGGTTCTGAACGCTGCCGGCGCCGTGATCGACACCGTGCAGCTCGGCTCGCAGGATGCGGGCCGCCACACCTTCAGCTGGGACGCCGGCACCAAGGCCAACGACGGCACCCAGCTGAGCTATCGCATCACGGCCACCAACGGCTCCACGGCGGTCGATTCCACCACCTACATGCACGACAAGGTGGCCTCCGTGTACAGCCTCAACGGCACGCTCAAGCTGCAGCTGGAACAGCTGGGCACCGTCGACTACACCTCCGTCGCCGCCGTCGACTGAGCTCTTCGCCAGACCGCAAGGACACCACCATGAGCTTCCAGCAAGGCCTGTCGGGCCTGAACACCTCGTCCAAGAACCTGGACGTGATCGGCAACAACATCGCGAACTCGGGCACCTACGGCTCCAAGGTTTCGCGCGCCGAGTTCGGCGACATCTATGCAGCGTCGCTGAATGGCGCCGGCCAGAACCAGACCGGCATCGGCTCCCAGCTTCAAACAGTGGCTCAGCAATTCACGCAGGGCAACATCACCACCACCGAAAACCCGATGGACCTGGCCATCAATGGCAATGGGTTCTTCTGGCTCAAGGACAGCGCGAGCGGGGGGCAGCAGGACTACTTCTCGCGCAACGGCCAATTCAAGGTAAACGACGAGGGCTATATCGTGAACAACGATGGCCTGCGCCTGCAGGGCTTCCCGATCGACGCGGCCGGCGGCGCGTCCGGAACCTCGGGGGACCTTCAGCTCAAGTCCGGTCAGGTACCAGCACAGATGACGAGCAAGGCATCGCTGGAGTTCAACCTCGATTCCCGCGCCAAGTTCACTGCCGAGGAAGGCGTTCAAGGCATGGACCTGAACGACAGCAGCACCTACAACAACACGACCAGCATGACGGTCTACGACGCCAAGGGGCAGCAGATCGCCGTGACGTTCTACTTCCAGCGCGCAAAGACCAGCGAGGTGGACCCCAACGACCCGAACGGTCAGCTGCAGGACGTCTGGAACGTCTACGCAACGGCCAACGGCCAACCCATCAATGCCGATGGCTCTGTGCCGGATGGCGGCAACCCGACCGAACCCATCACCCAGATGGTGTTCGGTGCGGACGGCAAGATCCAGTCGCCCACCGCACCGCTGGGGCTCATCATCCCGGCCGGCACCAGTTCTCTGGGCTACCCGACGCAGCAGATCGGCACCGTGGGCGACCCCACCACCGGCATCCAGCTCGACCTGACCAAGGTGACCGAGAGTGGCAGTACGTTTGCCGTCAGCGCACAGTCTCAGGACGGCTACGCGCCGGGCAGCCTGACCGGCATCCAGGTCGACAAGAGCGGCCAGATCCTTGCCCGCTACTCGAATGGCCAGAGCAAAGTGACCGCCCAACTCAGGATGGCCACTTTCGGCAACGTGCAGGGCCTACAGTCTTTGGGCGGCAATGTTTGGGCGAGCACGTCCGCCTCCGGTGCAGCGATTGAGGGAACGGCTGGCAATGGCCGGGTCGGCCCCATCCAGGCCGGCGCGCTGGAGGAGAGCAATGTGGACATCACGGCCGAACTGGTCGCGATGGTGACCGCGCAGCGGGCCTACCAGGCCAACGCACAGACGATCAAGACGCAGGATCAGGTCCTGCAGACCATCGTCAACCTGCGATGACCCACCCCCGTAGCGCCTTCGGCGCTCCTCCATGGGGCGCCGCCAGTGGCCCGGCCAAGCCGGTTCCACGGCGGCCGCCTGAGAGGGCGCGGCGCTGGCGTTCGCACCGAACCCAGGAGTTGGCATGGACCGGATGATTTACCTGTCGATGGCCGGTGCCAAGGCGGCCATGCAGCGTCAGGACGTGCTCTCGCACAACCTCGCCAACGTGACGACCAACGGCTTCCGTGCCGAGATGCAGGCCTTCCGCGCCGTGCCGGTGCGCGGCGACGGCGCCTCCACCCGCGCCTACGCGCTGGAAACCACCATCGGCTACAGCGATGCCCCAGGCCCGCTGACCTCCACCGGTCGCAGCCTCGACGTCGCGATGCAGGGCAACGCGTGGCTGGCCGTGCAGGCCCTGGACGGCACCGAGGCCTACACCCGCGCGGGCTCCATGGAGGTCAATGCCGAAGGCATCCTGGTGCTGCGCAACGGCCTGCAGGTCAACGGCGACGGCGGTGCGATCAACGTGCCGCCCAACAGCAAGCTGGAGGTCGGCAGCGACGGCACCGTCACCGCCACGGCCCCCAACCAGCGCCCCACGCCGATAGGCCGGCTGAAGATGGTGACGCCGGAAGGCCCGCTCACCCGCGGAGACGACGGGCTCTTTCGCGCGGCCGATGGCGACCTCGCGGCCGACCCGGCCGCCCGGCTGCAGGACGGCGCCCTCGAGGGCTCCAACGTGAGCCCGGTGGAGACCATGGTCGAGATGATCGCCGCAGGCCGCCAGTTCGAGCAGCAGATGAAGCTGCTGCAGATCGCCCAGACCCAGGGCCAGCAATCGGCCAAGCTGCTTGGCAACACCTGACCCGTAAAGGACCACCGCCATGATGCGCTCGCTCTGGATTGCCAAGACCGGCATGGAAGGCCAGCAGACCCAGCTGGACGCGATCTCCAACAACCTCGCCAACGTGGCCACCAACGGCTACAAGCGCTCGCACGCGATCTTCGAGGACCTGATCTACCAGACGCTGCGCCAGAGCGGCGCCAACTCCACCGAGCAGACACAGCTGCCCACCGGCCTGCAGCTGGGCCTGGGCGTGCGCCCGGTGGCCACGGCGCGCATCTACACGCAGGGCAACCTGCAGCAGACCAGCAACAACATGGACCTCGCCATCAAGGGCGACGGCTTCTTCCAGATCCAGATGCCCGACGGCACCACGGCCTACACCCGTGACGGCTCCTTCCAGCGCGATGCCAACGGCCAGATGGTCACCAACAACGGCTACACGCTGCTGCCCGGCATCACGATTCCGCCCGAGGCCCTCACATTGACCGTGGGCAATGACGGCACGGTCAGCGCGACCGTGCCCGGTCAGATCACACCGCGGCAGCTCGGCCAGATCCAGATCGCCAACTTCGTGAACCCGGCCGGCCTGGAGGCCAAGGGCCAGAACCTGTTCACCGAGACGGCGGCCTCGGGCACCCCCAACACCGGCGCACCCAATGCCAACGGCCTGGGCGCGATCCAGCAGGGCTTTGTCGAGACCTCCAACGTGAACGTCGTGGAGGAACTGGTGCAGATGATCCAGACCCAGCGCGCCTACGAGCTGAACTCCAAGGCCGTGCAGACCTCGGACCAGATGCTGCAAAAGCTCGCGCAGATCTAAGCCCACCCCCTACCGGCTTCGCCGGCCCCCACCTGACAAGGGGCGCGCAGCCGGCGGCCCGGCAAAGCCGGTTCCGCGGCTGCCGCTGGAGGGCGGCCGGCTGCGCGGCCTGATCACCGGAGAAGTGCTCATGAAAACCTTCGTCGCTCTCTCAGCCCTGGGTGCCCTGCTCGCAGGCTGTGCCACGCCCTACCCCGAGCCGCGCGTGGAGCTCAGCAGCACGCCGGTGGTACGCCTGCCGGCGGTGGATGCCTCGCTGCCCACCAACGGCTCCATCTTCCAGGCGGCCAACTACCGGCCGCTGTTCGAGGACAACCGCGCCCGCCTGGTGGGCGACACGCTGACCATCAACATCGTCGAGCGCGTGTCGGCCACGCAGACCAGCACCAGCGAGCTGTCCAAGAGCGGGTCGCTGAGCGCCAGCGTGACCGCCCTGCCCGGCATCTCCAGCAACTCCTTCGGCCGCGCGGGCGTGGGCGCCACCTCGGCCAACGACAACAAGGGCAAGGGCAGCAACCAGAACACCAACGACTTCAGCGGCACCATCACCGCCGTCGTCACCGCCGTGCTGCCCAATGGCCACCTGATGATCAGCGGCGAGAAGCAGATCGGCGTCAACCACAACGTCGACGTGCTGCGCTTCTCCGGCCAGGTGGACCCGCGCGCCATCGGCCAGGGCAACACCGTGCCCTCGGCGTCGGTGGCCAACGTACGCATCGAGCAGCGCGGCCGCGGCGCAACGTCGGACGCCCACGCGGTGGGCTGGCTGTCGCGCTTCTTCCTGAACCTCGCACCGAGCTGATCAGGCCACTCCCTACGGCCTGACGGCCGCCCCCTCAAGGGGACCGAGCCCGGCGAAGCCGGCTCCACGGCAGTCGCTGGAGAGGGCGCGAGCTTCGGCGCGCCGGATCAGTCGGGTGTGGCGGACAAG
Source organism: Roseateles depolymerans (assembly GCA_003241055.1). Classification (GTDB taxonomy): domain Bacteria; phylum Pseudomonadota; class Gammaproteobacteria; order Burkholderiales; family Burkholderiaceae_C; genus Pelomonas; species Pelomonas depolymerans_A. The sequence goes on along the minus strand of QFOD01000003.1, from coordinate 74,089 downwards.
TGCGACTCGCTGGCCAGGAAGTCCAGCGCCAGCTGAGCGAGCGCGCGCACGCCCACCTCCAGCCCGCGCTCGTCGGCCACGAAGTGCGGCGAATGGTTGGAGTAGGCCTTGGCAGGGTCGGTCTCCGGCGGCGTGACGCCGACGAAGAAGAACAGCCCCGGCACCAGCCGCTGGAAGAAGGAGAAGTCCTCGGCCCCGGTCACCTTGGGCACCAGCTCGATACCCATCGGGCGCGGGCCGGTGCTGGCCACCCGGGTGAGCGTGGGCAGCATCTGTTCGACCAGCGCCGGGTCGTTGTAGGTGACCGGGTAGTTCCTGGTGATGCAGACCCGGCATTGCGCCCGCGCGGCACCGGCGATGCCCTCGGCCAGTTCGGTCACGCGCGCGTGGATCTCGTCGCGCATGCCTTCGTCGAAGCTGCGGATGGTGCCGCGCATCTCGACCGCATCGGGAATGATGTTCTCCCGCACGCCGCCCTTGATCGCACCGATGGTGACCACCGCCGGCTCGCGGTTCAGGTCCAGATTGCGGCTCACGATGGTCTGCAGCCCGAGCACGATCTGCGCCGAGGTGACGATGGGGTCCACACCCAGCCACGGCGCCGCGCCGTGCGTCTGCCTGCCCTGCACGGTGATGCGCAGCTTGTCGCTGCTGGCCATCGTGGGCCCGGGGCGATAGCCGATCACGCCCACCGGCAAGCGCGAGGTGACATGAAGGCCGAAGATGGCCTGAGGCGTCGGATGCTCGAGCGCGCCCTGGCGGATCATCAGCTCCGCCCCGCCCTCCTCGCCCTCGGGCGGCATCTCCTCGGCGGGCTGGAAGATGAACTTCACCTGCCCGGCGATCTGCGCCCGCAGCGCCGACAGCACGGTGGCCACGCCCAGCAGGATGGCCACGTGGCAGTCGTGCCCGCAAGCATGCATGACGCCCACCTCCTCGCCGTTCCAGACCGCGCGGGCCCTGGAGGCGTACGGCAGGTCCACCTGCTCGGCCACCGGCAGGCCATCCATGTCGGCACGCAACGCAACCACCCCGCCCGGCCGTCCGCCCTTGAGCAGGGCCACCACGCCGGTGTGGGCCACCTCGGTGCGCACCTCGTCGAAGCCCAGACTGCGCAGATGGGCGGCCACCAGCGCCGCCGTGCGGAATTCGCGGTTGCCCAGCTCGGGATGCTCATGCAGGTCCCGCCGCCAGGCGATCACCTGGGGCTCGACCTGGGCGGCCAGAGCCTCCACACGCTGAGACAGCGGCGAGACGGACGGGAAGCTTGGGGTCGCGGACATCGACGGTACCGGCAGCCAGGGGAGGCCCGATGATGCCGCCGTCCGACCAGGCAACGGCTCCGGGGATTCCGCAGGCGGCTCAGTGCCCCCAGAGCCGGCGCCAGCGGCGCCTCAGGTCCAGCCAGTGCCTGGCACGTGAGCGGTCGATGCGCTTCACGTCGATCAGCGTGAAGTCGCCGCAGCCGCTCAGCGTGTGCAGGCCTGCCGTGTGGGTGTCGCTGGCCAGGCCGCCGGTGAAGCTGTCCTCGGCGGCGTCGATCACGACGCGCTCGGGTGTCAGCCGCAGAAAGCGCAGCATCCGCGCCGCGCCGCCATAGCCGGTCCGGCTGTCCTGAACCGGCAGGGTCAGCACCCCATCAGCGCCGACAAAGGGCCGCCCGGCCGGCCGGGCGCCGCTGTGATCGACCCGCACCGGGTTGATGTCCAGCGGCGTCCAGCGGCCGCTCAGCGTCGGCGCGTGAGCGACATGCAACTCGCGCTGGTCGCGTCCGCCAGCGCCCACCAGGGCGTAGAACATCCACCAGCGGCCCTCGTGCTCGATCAACGACGCATCCGCCACCGGCTGGCCGCCCAGCAAGGTGCATTCACGGGTCCAGTGGTCCAGGCTGGCATCGGTGGCGCGGTAGAGCGCCACCTCCCCGGCCTGGTAGCTCTCCGGCACCATCCAGGTCTCGCCGTCGTGCTCGAACACCTGGGGATACGACAGATGGAAAGGCTGCTCCAGCACCGTACGGCCACCGCGCCAGACCAGGCCATCGAGCGAAAACTCATGTCGTTCGATGCCCGCGCGCTTCACCCGGTAGTCGAAGGCCTCGACGAACACATGCAGCGCGTCGCCCCGCACCAGGCCGAACGGGTCGGCCAGATAACGCCAGCGATCGCTCTGCGGCACCCAGACGATGCGGGGCTGCAGCTCGCCCAGTCGCTGTGGGGTCAGGTCATTCAGCCGGCAGGGCACGATGCCGACCTGCCAGAAGTCGGTCCGCGGGGCACGCAGCATCAGACCTGCCAGCCCGCGAGCACCTCGTCGTCATGCGGCAGGGCCTGCTCGGCCAGCCGGTGCCGGATCACGTCACGGTAGAACCCCACCGTACGGGCCACGGCAGCGCCGCGATCGTAGGCACCGGTGGCGTAACGCACCGCACGGGCCTCCGGCGCGATCCGACGCAGGCGTTCCAGCTCTTCCGCCAGGGCCTGGCCCAGCGCCAGTTCGTCGCCCACCGGCACCAGGCGTGCCGGCTGGCCCGCCAGCATTTCGCGCGGCCCCTGGGTGGCCGTGGACAGCACGGGGCGCCCGGCCCGCATGGCCTCGAGAATCACCAGCGGGAAAGCCTCTTCATGCGAGGCCGACACCACCAGGTCCAGGCTGCGCAGCACACGGTCCATGTCGTGACGGAAGCCCAGCAGGCGTACGCGCGGATCCCCGCCTGCCAGCTGCTCGAGCCGCGGCGCCTGCGGGCCCTCGCCCACCAGCAGCAGCACGGCATCCCGGGGCGCGTTGGCCAGAAAGGCCTTGACCAGCAGGTCCATGCCCTTGGTCGGGTGCAGGCGGCCGATGCAGCCGACCAGCAGCTGCTCACGCCCCAGACCCAGCTCCTGCCGCAGGCAGGACGCCGCCGAGCCGGACGCCAGGCGCTCGGGCGCCCAGTTGTAGATCACGCTCGCCAGCCCCTGGCGCTGCGGCAGGCCATCGTGCTGGGTCCGGTTCACGCACACCAGGCCGTCCAGGCGCTGATGCTGGTGGGCCTTGTAGCCCACATGCAGCGTGCCCACGCGCGCCACGTCCGGCACCTGGGCGACGGCCCGGCACGCCGGGCCGAGGTGGCCGTGGCAGACCTGGGCGCCCAGCCGGCGGGCCAGGCGGGCCACGCGCCAGCCGCGCAGCAGCGGCGTTGCCATGCCGTGGAACTGCACGCCGGGCGCGAGCTCATCGGCGACGGCCGAACCGGCCTTGCCGACCACATGAACGCGATGGCCCAGCGCGGCCTGCGCATTGGCGAGATCGATGCAATGACGCTCTCCGCCCGCGACGCGGGACGAGAACACGACATGAACCAGGGTGAGCAGCTCGGCTGACATGGGCTTCTGAACGGGAACGGGGCGAGGCGGTAAAGTAATAAAACTTTACGGACGCACACATTCAGAAACCTTTCCGCACCCCTGACTCAAGGGTATGCCCCGAGGGCTTGCCAGCTGGGCGACAGCCAGGGCGCCGGGTTCAGCCCAGGTCAGCGCAAAGGGTGCATCAGCTTGACATGCGTTGCCTCAGCCAAGCTGTGCACAGGCTTGCAGCACGCTGGCCGCCAATGAACACGCTGAAGCGGCCCTGCCGAGATCAACCGCCATGGCCGCGAATAAACCCGCAGTCACCAGCCTTTTCAACTGCTTCGCGGCCTCAAGCATCCGCAGAATCGGTCGAGTGAAGTTCCTGACCCTGCTCATCGTCGTGGCCGCCACCCTGGTGGCACCCGCCCACGCGGCCCGTATCAAGGAGGTCGCGTCCGTTGCGGGCGTGCGCTCCAACCCCTTGACCGGCTACGGCCTGGTCGTGGGCCTGGACGGCACCGGTGACCAGACCACGCAGGCCCCGTTCACCGGGCAGAGCCTCACCGCCATGCTGCAGCAGTTCGGCGTGCTGCTGCCCCAGGGCGTCACGATGCAGCCGCGCAATATCGCGGCGGTGCTCGTCACCGCCCAGCTGCCCGCCTTTGCCCAGCCCGGCCAGCAGATGGACATCAATGTCTCGTCCATCGGCAATGCCAAGAGCCTGCGCGGCGGCACGCTGATCGCCACGCCGCTGCGCGGTGCGGACGGCCAGATCTACGCGATCGCCCAGGGCAACCTGGTGATAGGCGGCGCCGGGGCCTCGGCCGGCGGCTCCAAGGTACAGATCAATCACCTGAGCGCCGGCCGCATCCCGGCGGGCGCAACGGTCGAACGCTCGGTGCCCACGCCGCTGGCGTCCGGCGACAGCATCCAGCTCGACCTCAACAGCTCCGACTTCGCCACCGCACGCGCCGTGGCCCAGGCCATCAACAAGGCCAAGGGGCCGGGCTTGGCCCAGGCGCTCGACGGCCGCGTGGTGCGGGTGCGCGCGCCCTCCACCCCCGACGAGCGCGTGGCCTTCCTGGCCGACATCGAGAACCTGAATGTCGACACCGCCACCCCGGCGGCGCGCGTCGTCATCAACGCCCGTACCGGCTCGGTGGTGATGAACCAGGCCGTCACGCTGGCCCCCTGCGCCGTGGCGCACGGCAGCCTGTCGGTCACCATCAACACCACGCCCGTCATCAGCCAGCCCAACGCCTTGTCCGGCGGCCAGACGACGGTGGCGGAGAAATCCGACATCTCGATCCGCCAGGAGCCCGGCAGCCTGATCCAGCTGCCGGCCGGCGCCCGGCTGGCCGACGTGGTCAAGGCCCTCAACTCGCTGGGCGCCACGCCCCAGGACCTGCTCGCCATCCTGCAGGCCATGAAGAGCGCTGGCGCACTGAATGCCGAGCTGGAGGTGATCTGATGGCCTCTAGCTCGTCCTTCGCCGCCCAGGGGCTGACCACCGACACACGCTCGGTGGACCAGTTGCGCGCCGTGGCGGCGCGCGACCCGCGGGCGGCGGTGCGCGAGACGGCCAAGCAGTTCGAGTCGCTGTTCATGCAGGAGGTGATGAAGAGCATGCGCGCCTCCACGCTGTCCAGCGGCATGCTGGAAAACAGCGGCACGCAGCTCGGCACCGAGATGCTGGACTCCCAGCTGGCCGGCAAGCTCAGCGGCCTGCCGGGTGGGCTGTCCGATGCCATCACCCGCCAGCTGCAACGCCAGCTCGGCTTGAAGGACCTGAAGGAAATCACCCCGGAGAAGCTGCAGGCCGCCAGCCGCACCACGCTGGCCCAGGCGCTGCCGCAGCTGGCCACCAAGGGCATCCCGACGCACGTGCAGAGCTTCATCAAGCAGCACGATGCCTCGGCCAAGGCCGCACAGGCCGCCACCGGCATTCCGGCCAGCTTCATGGTGGCCCAGGCCGCGCATGAAAGCGGCTGGGGCCGGCGCGAGATCACCGGTACCGACGGCAGCAAGTCCTACAACGTGTTCGGCATCAAGGCCACGCCGGGCTGGAAGGGCAAGACGGTGGACGTGCAGACCACCGAGGTCATCAACGGCCAGGCCCACAAGGTCACCGCCAAGTTCCGCTCCTACGGCAGCTACGACGAGGCCTTCAAGGACTACGCCCGCATGATCAGCAGCAACGACCGCTATGCCAAGGTCGTCGCCCAGGCCCGCCACGCCGATGGCACGGCCAACCCCGCGGGCTTCGCGCGCGGCCTGCAGCAGGCCGGCTACGCCACCGACCCGGCCTACGCCGACAAGATCGCCAAGGCGATCTACACCACGCAGCGCGTGCAGCGCGCGATCGCCTGATGCGTGCGCCAGACCTGACCCCCAAGGAGGCCTGAGATGTCCAGCCTGCTCTCACTCGGCGCGCGGGCCATGCTGGCCAACCAGTCTGCGCTGCAGACCATCGGCCAGAACATCTCCAACGCGAACACGCCCGGCTACTCGCGCCAGACGGTGGTGCTGACCACGGCGGACGGCCAGTACACCGGCGCCGGCTTCTTCGGCCGCGGCGTCGACGTGCAGACCGTGGAGCGTTCGCACAACGACTTCCTGACCCGCCAGGCCATCTCCACCAAGTCGACCGCCGTGTCCGACCAGACGCGGGCCGACCAGCTCGGCCGCATCGAGAAGCTCTTCCCCACCGGCGAGGCCGGCATAGGCTATGCCGCCAGCCAGTTCCTGAACTCGCTGCAGGACGTGGCCAGCCGCCCGGCCGACCCGTCCGCACGGCAGGTGGTGCTGGGGCGAGCGGCGGAGCTGTCCTCACGCTTCCAGACCGCCGGCTCGCAGCTGGCGGACCTGCAGTCCGGCATCGTCAGCGACCTGCGCGCCGAGGTGGCCACAGTCAACGGGCTGGCCGAGCAGATCGCTGCGGCCAACGACCAGATCGCGCGGCTGCGCGGCAGCGGCCACACGCCCAACGACCTGCTGGACAAGCGCGACCAGCTGATCGCGCAGCTCAGCGAACACGTGGGCGTCAGCACGCTGCCGGCCGACGACGGCACCGTGGGGGTGTTCATCGGCGGTGGCCAGCGCCTGGTGCTGGGCAGCAATGCCTCCAAGCTCGCGCTGCAACCTGACAACTACGACCCCACGCGGGTCAACGTCTCGTTGCTGGAAGGCGGCTCGGTGCAGCGACCGCTCAACGAGAACGTGCTGACCGGCGGCTCCATCTCGGCCCTGCTATACACGCAGAACCACGACCTGCAGGACGCCCGCAACCTGCTCGGCCAGATGGCTGCCGCGCTGGGCACCCGCATCAACGACCAGAACGCGCTCGGGCTGGACCTGTCCGACCCACCGGGCCAGGGCGGCCCCATCTTCAACGTGGCCCAGCCGCGCGTGCTGCCGTCCACCACCAATGTGCGCGACGGCAACGGCGGGCTGGTTTCCGGCGTGCAGGCCACCATCGTGGATGCGAGCCGGCTGCAGGCCAGCAGCTACAAGCTCAGTGCCGATGCCGCCGGCGCCTTCCAGCTGACCCGCCTGTCCGACGGCGTGGTGCGCACCGTGGCGGACGGCGACACCATCGACGGCTTCAAGCTCAGCTTCGCGCCGGCCGCACCGACCTCGGGCGAAAGTTTCCTGATCGAGCCCGTCGGCAACGCCGCGACCGAGATGCGCCGCGTGCTGGACCTGCCCAACGGCATCGCGGCGGCGTCGCCGCTGACGGCGTCCACCGACGTCAGCAACGCCGGCACGATGACGGTGGACAGCGTCTACGCCACCAGCAGCACGTTCAGCACCGCCAACATTCCCAAGAGCCTGCAGTTCAGCGCCGACCCCAGCAACCCAGGCAGCCTGCAATACAGCTTCACGATGGCCGACGGCTCCAGCACGGCACCGCAGACCTGGACCGCAGGCCAGCCTGTGGGCGCAGAGCTGGGTTTCGCGCTCAAGCTGAACGGCGTCCCCCGCGACGGCGACAGCGTCACGCTCGCCGCCACCACCTACCCCAGCCAGAACAACGGCAACGCCAAGGCCTTCCTCGACGTCCAGACCGACAACTTCATCGGCCGCCAGCTGCTCTCCGATGGCAGCCTGACCCGGGGCACGACGATCAACGATGCCTATGCCGCCGCGATGAGCGACATCGGCGCCCGGGTGCAGAGCGCGAACTACCTGTCCGGCGTGTCCACCTCGGTCTCCACCGACGCCCAGACCAGCCTCACCAACCAGGTGGGTGTGAACCTCGACGAGGAAGCCTCGCGGCTGATGCAGTTCCAGCAGAGCTACCAGGCTGCGGCCAAGGTGCTGCAGACCGCCCAGTCGCTGTTCGACGAACTGCTGCGCATCGCCGGCAGCTGAGCACCCCCCGTTAGACAGGGGCACAAGCCATGAGAATCGCCACCGCCAACACCTACGACCTGACCATCTCGACGCTGCAGAAGCGCCAGGTGGATCTGCAGAACCAGCAGCAGCAGCTGACGTCCGGCAAGCGGGTGCAGGCGGCCAGTGACGATCCCACGGGTGCCGCGCGCGCCGAACGCGCGCTCGCCACCATCGGTCGCGTGGATGCCAACCAGCGCGCGCTGGAGGCCAGCCGCAACGGCATGACGCTGGCCGAAGGCGCGCTGGGCGATGCCAACGAGCTGCTGCAACAGGCCCGCGAGACGCTGGTGTCGGCCGGCAATGCCAGCTACACCGATTCCGAGCGCAAGGGTCTGGCCGACAAGCTCCAGGGCCTGCGCGACCAGCTGCTGTCCATCGCCAACCGGCCCGACGGCGCCGGTGGCTATCTGTTCTCGGGCCAGGGCGCCGCCAACCCGCCCTTCGTCGACCGGGTGCGCAACGACCCCAACGCCGGCCAGAGCGACGGCCGTTACCAGTACGCGGGCGAGACCGGTGTCGACTACGACGGCACGGCCGGCACCACCCAGGCGGGCAATCTCGACAACTACCAGCTGACCGTGGATGGCCGCGGTGCCTGGATGTCGGCCCGCTCCGGCAACGGCAGCTTCGAGACCTCACCCTCCGGCGTCTTCCGCGACCTGCAATCCGGCGAACTGGTGACCCTGCCCATCGACCCGGCCACCAAGCTGCCGCTGCTCAATCCCAACACCAATGCAGTGGCCACCGGCTGGCTGGACAGCGGGCGGGTGGTCAGCCCCACCGATCTGACAGGCGATGACTACATGATCACCATCGCCGGTAGCGCGCCGAGCCAGACCTACACCTTGACGAACACGACCCAAGGCGCCGTCGTCTCCAGCGGCGACTTCAAGCCGGGTCAGGCCATCGAGGCGCAAGGCATGTCGCTGACCGTCGCCGGCAACCCGGCCGACGGCGACAGCTTCGCCGTCACGGGTTCCAGCAACGACCTGAAGCTGTTCGACGCGCTGGACAAGGCCATCATCGGGCTCAACACCCCCAAGCGCAGCCCTTCGGAGATTGCCCAGGCCAACGCCAACGCGCTGCGCGACCTGGACGCCGTGATGGGCAACCTGCAGACCTCGCGCTCGCAGGTGGGCGAGCTGATGAACAACCTGGACGGCTCCGAGAGCCGGCTGTCCTCGCTCAAGGTCTACAGCCAGTCCGAACAGAGCGCGGCGGTCGACCTCGACATGGTCCAGGGCCTGTCCACCTTCCAGAACCAGCAAAGCGGCTACGACACCGCGCTCAAGACCTACGCGATGGTGCAGCGCCTGTCGCTGTTCCAGTACATCACCTGAGCCACGCGTGGGGCAGAGCCGACGCCCGGGCGCGTGCACCTGTCACGCTCGCTCACCGGCCCGCCCCGGGGCTCGTGGCAGACTGGCGCATTCCCAGCCTGAACGCCCCGTCGTCGCGCCATGTCAGACAGCCATCCAGCCCTAGACCACCCCCTGCTTCCCGGCGTCGCGCTGGGCTATGCCCCGCTGATCGACCGTCAGCGCAACGTGGTGGCCACCCGGCTGTCGCTGGTCCCGCTGCGGGCCGATGCCAGGACCGATCCGGCCGAGCTGAACGCCTCGCTGCAGGCCGTCTGGCCCCAGGGCGGCGCGCTGCTCAGCCCCCAGGGCGAGGGCCTGCTGGCCGCCGTGCTCGCCAACCCGCCGGCCGTGCCCGTGCTGATCGAGGTGCCCGGCTTCATCGCGGCCGACCCGGCGCATACCGAAGCGCTCGTCGCCCTGAAGGCAGCCGGCCACACGCTGGTGCTCAAAGGCCTGCCCAGCAGCGCCCTGCCCGCGCCGCTGCAGACCGCCTTCAAGCAGCTGCTGCTGGACGCCGATGCCGCCACGCCGGCCCCGGCCGGCCTGACGCTCTGGCATGGCGGCGTGCGCGGCGCCGCCGCGGTGGATGCGAGCTTCGCCGCCGGCGCGAGCGAGGTGATCGGCTGGCCCATGGATGGCCCCTATGCCGCCACGGCCACGGGCAAGGTGGAGATCGCCGCCGACATGCAGGTCATCGTCGAGCTGATGTCCCGCGTGGACCAGGGCGAGGACGTTGAGCGCCTGGAGCAGACGCTCAAGCGCGACCCCAGCCTGGCCTTCAAGCTGCTGCGCTACATGAACTCCGCCGCCTTCGGCCTGCCGGTCGAGGTGTCGAGCTTCCGCCACGCCATCATGCTGCTGGGCTACGCGCGCCTGAAGCGCTGGCTGGCCCTGCTGCTGACGACGGCCAGCAAGGACCACAGCATGCGCCCCATCATGTATGCCGCACTGCGCCGCGGCCTGCTGATGGAGGAGTTCGCCCGCAGCATGGCCGAGCGCGAGCTGCGCGACGAGATGTTCATCTGCGGCCTGTTCTCGCTGCTGGACCACATGCTCAAGGCACCGTTCGAGAAGCTGCTGCAGTCCATCCCGGTTCCGGAGCGGGTGCGCCAGGCCCTGGTGGACGGCAACGGCCCCTACCAGCCCTACCTGGAACTGGTCTACGCGCTGGAGGCCGGCTCGGTGTTCGACTTCCGCGAACGTGCCGAGGCGCTGATGCTGGGCGCCGGCGAGATCAACGCCAGCGTGCTGCGCGCGCTGCAGAAGGCCAGCCAGCTCGAATGAGCCCGCGGCGCGCCCCAGGGCACTGAGCCGCCATGCTCGGCGCCGCCTCGCCCCCCGCGCTGCTGGACCTGCTGGCAGACCCGGTGCTGACGCTGCGCTCCGACCTGACGGTCGGGCGGGCCAATCCGGCCGCCCGCGCCTGGCTGGGGGACGATGCCGCCGAGGGCTGGCGGCTGCTGCGGCACGCGGCCGGCACGCGGCTCGAAACCTGGCTGCGCGAGGCCACCCGTGCGACGGATGCCGGCCGCACCGCCCCGCCGGCCCCACCCCTCAAGCTGGCCGATGGCCAGCGTGTCACGCTGCACCTGCTGCGGGAGCGCCCCGGCTGGCTGCTGCTGGCCCGCCTCAGTGGCGGAGACGCCAGCCCGCCGCTGGGCGAATGGCTAGCGCTGAGCCCGCTGCCCATGCTGCTGGTGGACACCGATGGCACGCTGCTGCGCCGCAATGCCGCCTTCGACGGCCTGTGCGGCCTGCAGGTCCGCCATCTGAACGAACTCCCCGAACTGCTGCAGGCGCTGCTGGGCTGGAGCCGCGGCGCCTGGCTGCCGGCGCTGGCGGCCCAGCGCGCCCAGGACCCGGTGCTCGTCACCGAAGCCGAATACCTGGACCCGTTGGGACGCACGCGCTGGCTGCAGGCCCGCCTGCGCCTGTGGCGCCCCGACGGCCGCGCCCGGCTGCTCGCCGTGCTGGAGGACCAGAGCGCGCTGCACGAGCGCGACCTCGCCCACCAGCAGCTCGACGCGCTGATGGACACGGCCGCCGTCGGCCTGGCCACCTTTCAGCCGGAGGCCGGCTGGCTGCGCACGCACCGCAAGAGCTCGCCGTTCCGCGCGGCCAAGGGCGTCTCCGGCGGCTCGCTGCAGGGCATCAGCCGCGACATCGTGGAGCCCGCGTCGCTGCCCGAGTTCGAGCGGCTGCAGCGCGCGCTGAAGAAAGGTGATGCTGCCGAGGTGCGTTACGCCGTGCGCCACCCCGAGCTGGGGCGGCGCTGGCTGGTGACACGCATCGCGCCGAGCGTGCTGGCCGGGGGGCGACGCAGCACCTCGGTCGTCACGCTGGACGTGACCGCCCAGGCCCAGGCGGAAAGCGCCCTGCTGCTGCGCGCCGAGAGCGAGCGCACGGTGCTGGACTCGGTGCTGGTGGGCATCGTGACGGTCGGCCCGCACGGCATCGAATGGATGAACCGCTCGGCCCGCCGCATGTTCGACTGCGAGCTGGACGACGTGCTCGGCCAGCCCATGCGGGTGCTGGCACCCGACGACCCGGACCATCCCTTCCACCTGCCCATACCCGGCAGCGACGTCTTCGAATGCCGGCTGCGCGGGCGCGACGGGCGCGAGTTCTGGGTGCTGGGCAATGCGGTGCAGACCCCGCGCGAGGAGGGGCCGGGCGAGATCACCCAGCAGCTGACCTATGCGCTGCTGGACATCGACCGGCGCCGCCAGGCCGAGGCGCAGAGCCGCCAGGCCCAGGCCTCGCTGGCCCGCGTGATCGAGGTAGCGCCGCTGGCCATCACGCTGCATGACGCGCACTCGCTGCGCATCGACAAGCTGAACCCGGCCGCCGCCGTGCTGGCCGGCCAGCCGGAGGACGCGCTGCGCGGGGCTGCCCCGGCCCAGCTGTTCGGCACCGAATTGCAGGCCCAGGTGGAGGCCGACATGCGCGAGGCCCTGGCGTCGCAGGCCGTGGTCCAGCGCGAGTACCGGGTCGGCCGGGGCGACGCCTCCCGGGTCTGGGACACGCGGCTGCTGCATCTCGCGGGCGTGGACGAGGTTGGCGAACAGCTGCTGATGGTGGCCAGTGACGTCACCGAGCAGCGTGCCGCCGAGCAGGCCCGGCTGCAGGCCGAGATCGCGCAGCGCGAACTGCTGGTGCGCGAGGTGCATCACCGCATCAAGAACAACCTGCAGGGCGTGGCGGGGCTGCTGCAGCAGATTGCTGCCCGGCGGCCCGAGGTGGCCTCGGTGCTGAAGGAGGCCGTCGGCCAGGTCCAGGCCATCGCCCAGGTCTACGGACTGCAGGTGGGCGCCAACGGGCCGCTGCTGCTGAAGCGCGTGTTCGAGGCCGTCGTCGGCTCCGTGCAGCGCATGCACGCTCGCACCGTCGCCGTCGAGGTGGAGGGAGAGCAGGCCGATCTGTGGTGCCTGCCGGAGGCCGAGTCCATTCCGATCGCGCTGAGTCTGAACGAATTGCTGGGCAATGCCCTGCGTCATTGCCCGGACGCGGAAGTGCGCTGTCGGCTATCCTGCACCGAGGGTCAGGTCGCGATCGTGATCAGCAATGCGGGCCGGTTGCCGGAAGGCTTCCAGGTCCAGCGGGTGCCCAGCGGCGTTTCCGGCCTCGGGCTGGTGCGCGCGCTGCTGCCGCGGCGCAGCGCCGTCCTGAGCCTGGAGCAGATCGGCGACGAGGTGGTTTGCCGGCTGGAATTGCTGCCGCCCAGCGTGGTTCACAATCCCGTCGCTACCGCAGTTTCGTGGGGAACAGTTTGAGCAAGGGCAAGATCCTGGTCGTCGACGACGACCGGCTGGTGCTGGCAACGCTGAGCTATGGGCTCACCCAGGCCGGCTTCGAGATCATCGACGCCGACAACGGCGACGATGCGATCCTGCTCGCACGCGAACACCGGCCCGAGCTTGCCCTGCTCGACATCCGTATGGAAGGCCTGTCGGGCTTCGACGTCGCCAGCTATCTGCGCGACTACCTGCAGATGCCGTTCATGTTCCTGTCCGCCTTCGCCGACGAGGCGACGGTGGCCAAGGTCAAGGAACTGGGCGCGGTGGCCTACCTCGTGAAGCCGCTGGACATCCAGCAGATCGTGCCCGCGGTCGAGGCCGCGTTCGCACGCGCCGCCACCGCCCCGCCCCCCGCACCTGCGCTGCGCCCGGTCGAGCTTGACCCGACCGCGCTGGCCGTGGGCGTGCTGATGCACCGCTATTCGCTGTCCAGCCGCGATGCGCTTGAGCGGCTGACGGCCCTCGCCGCCGCCGAGGGCCAGGCGCTGGCCGAACAGGCCCGGCGGCTGGTGGATGCGGTCGAACTGCTGGCCCGCCCCGCCCAGCAGGCCTGAACGCGGCCGCACGTGACGCGGCTCAGCTCAGCGTGAAGTAGAAGCGCGAGCCTTCGCCGACGGCCGATTCGGCCCAGATGTCCCCGCCATGCCGGCGCAGGATGCGTCGCACCAGGGCCAGGCCGACGCCGGTACCCTGGAACTCGCTGGCGCTGTGCAGGCGCTGGAACACACCGAACAAGCGGTCGGCGAAGCGCATGTCGAAGCCCGCCCCGTTGTCCGTCACGACGAACACGCGGCGCTCGTCCAGCTGCGCCGAGCTGAACCGGATCTCGGCCTGCGGCTGCCTGGCGCTGTACTTCCAGGCATTGCCCAGCAGGTTCTCCAGCACCATGCGCAGCAGTGTCGGGTCGCCCTGGGCGATCAGGTCCGGCTCGATCTCCACCTGCACCTCGCGCTGCGGCGAGCCACGGCGCAGCTCATCCACGACGTAGCTCGCCAACTGCGACAGGTTGACCGGCTGGCGCGACAGCGGCTGCGTGGACAGCTGGCTCAGCGACAGCAGCGCGTCGATCATGCTGTTCATGCGGGCCGCAGCCCCCATCACGCGGTCGAGATGGTCGTTGCCCATGCGGTCCAGCCGGGCACCGTAGTCTTCCTTCAGGATGCGGGCAAAACCCTCCACCACGCGCAGCGGCGCGCGCAGATCATGCGACACCGTGTAGCTGAAGGACTCGTGCTCGCTGATGACATCCGCGGGCAGCACCGCCGGCTCCTCCAGCCGCGCGCTGCCGACGAAACCGGCGAACTTCCCGTGCGTGTCCAGCAGCGGCAGGCCGCGCAGCTGCCAGCGCGCATCGCCCTCGGCCGCCCGCAACGGCAGCTCGGCGAAGGGCTGGTGGGCGTCCAGGCGGCCGCGCAGCTGCGCTGCGGCATCGCCATCGGCAAAGCGCTCCCACACATGCTGGGTCACCGGCGCGGCGCCCATCCAGCTGGATGCAGGCGTGCCCTGCGGCGCCTGCCAGCGCACCAGGCGGTGCTGCGCGTCGCTGGCCCAGAACCAGTCCCGCTGCAGTTGCGCCTGCAACTGCAGCAGCTGGCGCGCCTCGCGCAGCGGCTCGGCCAGGCGCTGGCGGGTCAGCTTCACCCCCATGTGCCAGCCCAGGGCTGCTGCCACCAGCACGGTCAGACCAGTGAAAAATGCCGTCAGCACCAGCGCGCCATGCACCAGGCCCACCTCGTGGCCCAGGGTGCGCATCATCGCCATCACGGCCAGCATGCCCAGGCCCAGGAGCACCAACAGGGCTGCGGCCAGGGCCAGCGCCACCACCCGCATCGGCAGCCGCCGGCCGGGGCGGCGCGCGAGCACGCCGTCGTCGCTGAGACTATTCATGGCGCGGCATTGTAGGCAGGGGTCCTGCCCCCTCTTTGTGTGCATTTCTTGGCGGTCGCCCCCCCTGACAGCCACGCTACATTTGCGTGTCTGCTGATCCGACGATTCCAATGACCGCCACCTCCACCGCGCCACTCGACCCCGAGACGATCCGTCGTCTGCGCGAACTCGACCCTGGCGGTGGCAACAAGCTGCTGGAGCGCGTGGTGACGGCCTTCTCCAACTCGCTGGAGCGGCTGCTGCCCGAGCTGGCGCGCGCGCGCAGCGCGACGCCCGCGGACCTGACCGTCGTGCGGCATGTGAGCCACACGCTGAAGTCATCGTCCGCCAGCCTGGGCGCGCTCGGGCTGTCCGCGCGTTGCGCGGAAATCGAAGCGATGGCCCGGGACGGACGTTCCGATGGCCTGTCCGAGCAGTTGGACGCTATGCTGGACGACATCCAACTGGTACGCACGGCCCTGGCCGCGCTGATTTGACACCCCCGGTCATGCTGCCATCTGGCCAAGCCTTAGACGATCTGCCACTGCAGCCCAGGGTGCTGCTGGTGGACGATGACGAGGTCAACCTGCTGCTGACCGCTGCCGCGCTGCGCGAGCACGGTTTCGAGATCACCGAAGCGAGCAGCGGCAGCCAGGCCCTGCAGCTGATGACCCAGCGCACGCCCGATGTGGTGGTGCTCGATGCGCTGATGCCCGAGCTGGACGGCTTCGAGACCTGCTCGCTGCTGCGTGCCACGCCCGGCTTCGAATCCATGCCGGTGCTGATGCTGACCGGGCTGGACGACGAGGCCTCGATCAACCGGGCCTACCAGGCCGGCGCCACCGACTTCTACGTCAAGTCGCCCCAATGGAGCCTGCTGGCCGGCCGGCTTCGCTACCTGCTGCGCAGCGCCCGCACCCGCCAGGAGCTGGAGCGCAGCAAGGCCAAGCTGGCCCGTGCGCAGGATCTCGCCCGCATGGGCAGCTTCGAGTGGCGCCGCGGCGTGCCCGGCAGCTTCGCGATCTCCGCGGAGGGCCTGCGCGTGTTCGGCCGCAGCCCGCTGGACCGGCTGGACTTCATCGGCGTGATGCGCATGGTGCCGCTGGACGACCGCCGTGTGTTCCTGCGCCTGATGCGCGACATCATCGGCCACCACTCCGTGCTGGTGACCGACCTGCCGCTGACGCTGCCGGACGGCCGCCAGCGCGTGGTGCACATCGAGGCCGAGCCCGAATTCAACGAGCATGGCGGCATCAGCGGCTACACCGGCATCCTGCAGGACGTGACCGACCGGCGTCAGGCCGAGGACCGCATCCGCCAGCTGGCCCATTTCGACGCCCTCACCGGCCTGCCCAATCGCCGCCAGCTGATCTGGCGGGTCGAACGTGCCATCGAGAGCGCCCGCCGCGGCGGCCACGAGGTCGGCCTGCTGCTGATCGACCTGGACCGCTTCAAGGTCATCAACGACACCCTGGGCCACGCGGCCGGCGACGAACTGCTCGTCGAGGTCGGCCGCCGACTGCGCAGCTGCGTGCGCCACTCCGACCAGATCATGGAAGGCGTGCTCGAAGGCATGGGCAACCGCTCCCACCGCGGCCTGGAGGCCGTGGGCCGGCTGGGCGGCGACGAGTTCGTCGCGCTGCTGCCCGAGGTGGTGGACGAGCGCGACGCCGAGCGCGTGGCCCAGCGCGTGCTCGACTCGCTGCGCGAGCCCATATTCGTCGGCGGCCAGGAATGCTTCGTGACGGCCAGCGTCGGCATCGCGATCTACCCGCGTGACGGCCAGACCATGGCCGACCTGCTGCGCAACTCCGACGTCGCGATGTACGCGGTGAAGAGCCAGGGCCGCAACGCCTCGGCCGTCTATTCGCCCATGCTGGCCGGCCAGGGCAAGCAGAAGCTCGAGCTGGAAAGCGCGCTGCACAAGGCGCTGGAGCGCAACGAGATCGTGCTGCACTACCAGCCCAAGATCGACGTACGCGCCGCCCGCATGGTGGGCGCCGAGGCGCTGATGCGCTGGCAGCGCGGCAACACGCTGGTGCCGCCGGCCGACTTCATTCCGCTGGCCGAGGAAACCGGCCTGATCGTGCCGCTGTCCGAGTGGGCGCTGAAGGAAGCCGCGCGCCAGACCAAGCTGTGGTCGCTGCAGTTCGGCTTCAGCGATTCCATCGCGGTCAACCTGCCGAGCCGCCTTTTCGAGCGCACCGACCTGGTGGAGCACATCCACCAGTGCGTCAGCGCCTATGGCGTGCCGCACCGCTCCATCCAGCTCGAGATCACCGAGAACAACCTGATGAAGGACCTGCAGAACGTGATCCCGTCTCTGCACCGTCTGAACGAGGTCGGCGTGGAGATCTCCATCGACGACTTCGGCACGGGCTATTCGTCCCTCGCCTACCTGACCACGCTGCCCATCTCCGAGGTCAAGGTGGACCGCACCTTCGTGCGCGACCTGGGCATCACGCCACAGAGCTCGGCCGTCGTCACCGCCATCATCGCGCTGGCCCGTGCGCTCGGCCTGCGCGTGATCGCCGAGGGCGTCGAAACGCTGCGCCAGATGGAGGTACTGCACCGGCTGGGCTGCTCGCTGATGCAGGGCTTCCTGTTCAGCAAGGCACTGCCTGCTGACGAACTGGAGCAATGGATCGCGCAGACCGTGCTGCCGCGCAAGGCCCCCTGGATCAGCCAGGCCGAGGCCGTGCAGGACATGGCGCGCGGCCAACGCTGACATGACCCGGCACCCGCGCAGCCCCAGGCCCGGTGCCAGGCCCGATACGCGCGCGGCCTCGGGGCATCCACGCTGACATGCGCAACAACCTCCCCCCCGCCCAGATCGCCAAGGCCGCACTGCAGCGGCTGGCCCAAGCCCGCCTGGAACCCACGCCTGAAAACTATGCGCGTGCCTACGCGATGGAGGCCGGCGCCGAGGCGCCGACAGGCCAGGTGCCTGAGCGCGTGCAGCAGTTGCTGTCCCGGCTTGTCAGCCTGGCATTGCCCAGTGGCAGCGCCCGCCAGGACCTGCAGGCCAAGCTGCGCGAGCAGCGATATGACGAATTGCTCAAGCAGGTCGACCAGTTGCTGGACACCGCCGGGCCGGGCGCTCAGGCAGAAAGCCTGGCCCAGGCCATCGAACGGCTGATGCGCGGACTCGAGCGCGGCGGCCGGCACTGGACTCTGGCCCGCCGCAAGGACGGCGTGGCCCGCGTGCTGGAGCAGAGCCGTACCGACAGCCACAAGCTGGCAAAGCGACTGAACCAGTTGGTCACCAGCTGGGCCAAGGACGAGGCCGGCGGCGAGGTCGAGACCGATGCCGAGGGCGGCACGCCCAGCCAGTTCTTCGCCGACGCGCTGCAGGACGACAGCGGCTTCGACGCGCTCGGCGCCGACACCAGCCGCACCGGCGAGCGGGAGGCACCGCCCAGCTCGAACGGCCAGTGGGCTGAGGTGGGCGCGGAACTCAATGGCACCGTGCAGCATGCCTTGCGCTCGTCGGCCAGCGAGGCCACGCCGGCCGACGCGCTGATCCGCGAGCTGGACATGGCGCAGGTGGAGCTGCGCAGCCAGGGTGCCACGCCACAGCGGGCCGCCCAGATGGCCGCGCTGTGTCTGCGCGCGCGCCACCTGCTGGACCACCGCCGCCACCTGTTCGACGAGCTCGGCGGCCTGTGCCGTGAGCTGTCGTCCAGCCTGGTGGACCTGGCCGAGGACGATTCCTGGGCCCGCGGCCAGGCCGAGGCCATGAGCAACACGCTGGCCCAGGGGCTGTCGGGCCGCGGCGTGCGCACCGTGTCCGAGCTGCTGTCGGGCACCCGCGAGCGTCAGCGCGCACTGCGCGACGAGCGCACCAAGGCACGCGATGCGCTCAAGGGTCTCATCCAGCGCATGCTCAGCGAGCTCGGCGAGCTGGGCCAGCACACCGACCGTTTCCAGAACAGCGTGGGCCGCTACGCCGACGCCATCGAACAGGCCGACTCGCTGGAGAGCCTGGCGGGCACCGTGCGCGAGATGGTGGAGGAAAGCCGCAGCGTACAGGGGCTGGTCGCCCAGACCCAGGCACGGCTGACGCTGGAGCACGACCGCGCCAGCGCACTGACCGAGCGCGTCGAACAACTCGAAGGCGAATTGCGCCGGCTCTCCAACGAGGTGCACACCGACCAGCTCACGCAGGTGGCCAACCGCCGCGGCCTGATCCAGGCCTTCGGCATCGAGCAGGCCAAGGCCGAGCGCGAATCCTCGCGCATCGCCCTGGCCCTGCTGGACATCGACAACTTCAAGAAGCTCAACGACAGCCTGGGCCACCACGCCGGCGACATCGCGCTGAAGTCGCTGGCCGAGCGGGCCCAGAACTCGCTGCGCCCCGGCGACATGGTGGCGCGCTACGGTGGCGAGGAATTCGTGCTGATGCTGCCCGAGACGCCACTGGACGAAGCCCAGGCCGTGCTGGTGCGACTGCAGCGTTCGCTGTCGGCCGCGCTCTTCCAGCACGACGGCAAGGACGTCTTCGTCACCTTCTCCGCCGGCGTCACGCTCTACCGCCCCGGCGAGACGCTGGAGGCTGCGCTCGATCGCGCCGACGTCGCGCTCTACGAAGCCAAGCACACCGGCAAGAACCGGGCATGCATCGCCGAGTGAAGCTGGCCTGGACGCTGGCGCTGCTGGGCCTGGCCGCGGCAGCTCAGGGCCGGGTGCCTGCGCCGTCTGCAGTGCCGGCCAGGGCCGCGGCCGCGGTGCCGGTGTGCGTCACCAACTTCCCGCCCTATGTGAGCGCGGATCTGCCCGACGGCGGCTCCTTGACCGCGCTCGCACGACGGGCCTTCGCCGTCGAGGGGTTGACGCTGCAGGCCATCGAGGCCCCCTGGGCCCGCGCGCTCGTGCTGGCCACGCATGGCGACTGCCTGCTGCTGGCCCTGTGGCGAAATGCCGAGCGCGATGCCCTGTTCAGCTATTCGCTGCCCGTGGCCCAGATGCAACTGGGGCTGTTCGTGCCGGGCCGGCCCGACGCTCCGTTGGCCGACCATGCCCACATCGCGTATCAGCGCGGCTCGCACCTGCCGCCAGCCCTGACGCAGGGCGGCTATCAACTCGACCCCGTGGTGGACATGCATCCGGCGCTGCAGATGCTGCAGCGCGGCCGGGTCGATGCCGTGTTCTCCGAGCGGGCGTCGTTCGAGTACCTGCTGGACCAGCAGCCGGCACCGCGGCCCGACATCCACTGGATGAGCCCGGCACTGCAGATCATGCCCACCCACATGGCAGTCAGCCGCAAGCACCCCCAGGCCCGCGCCTGGCTGGAGATCCTGGATCGCGAGATCCGCAGATCAGCACACCGCTGACGGCTCAGAAGTTGAAGGCCAGGCGCAGCCCGCCCCAATGGCGGCCGGCCACCACGATGGGCGCCGCCACCTCCTTGAGCAGCACGTAGCGGCCTCCGCCCATGTCGCGGCGATAGGTCTGCAGCAAGAAGGGTCGGGTGTTGCGCGCGGACGCGAGGCCGGTACGGTCGTTGAAGATGCGGCGGTAGCGGCTGTTCGCGGTGTTCCACAGCACGTCGCCCGGCCGCTGCGGCTGGCAGTACTTGCGGTTGTGGGTGGCCACATAGCCGTTGCGGTCCGCCGCGATGCAGTAGACGACCTTGTCGTCCATCGCGAGCGCCTGCTCCTGCACCGCCGGGAACAGGCGATCGGCCAGCGCCGTGAAGCGGGCCAGATGCTGCGCCGGCTGCGTGCCTTCTACCGGGCGGTAGTTCTCGTCGAAGAGATCGGCCTGGGTGATGCCGCCATCGCGCAGCGCCGCCTCCAGCAGGCCGGCAATCTCGCCGGCCGCCGACTGGGCCGCGCGGATGAAGGGCGCATCGTCCACCTCGACACCGCTCTCCGCGATCTGCTCGATGAGATCCTCGGACATGCGCAGGAAACGGTCGCTGCCGTCGAATGCGATGCGCAGGCCCTGCTGCGCCTGCTCCACCTCGCGCCCCAAGGCCGAGGCCCGCTCGTTGAGCAGCTGCATCTGCCGGCCACTCTGCTCGGCCGAGCTCGCGATGCCGTCGACGTCACTGGCCACCGCGTTGAAGGCCGCGTGGATCTGGCTGGGACGCTGGCCGTTGGTGGAGAGCTCGTCGGTGAAATGATCGATCCGGGTCTGCAGCGTGGCGATCGCGCTCACGATGGCCTTGGACGAGGCCTCGACCTGCCCGGCCAGTGCCTTGACCGCCTCGGCCACCACGGCGAAGCCTCGCCCGGCGTCGCCCGCATGCTTGGCCTCGACGGCCGCGTTGAAGGCCACGAGCCGGGTCTGCAATGAAATCTTGGTGATCTCGGCCGCCGCGCCCGACACCTGGGCCAGCGTGGCCGCCATGTCGCCCACCTCGCCGCCCACCTGGCTGAGCGCGGCGCGCGCACGCTGCACCGCATCGCTGCTCTGCGTGGTGGCGGCGGTGATGGCCGCCTGGGCCCGACCGATTTCCTGCAGCTGGCTGGCCAGTGCCTGCATGGCCTGACCCTGGGACTGCATCACGCGCTGGGTGTCCTCCAACGCGCCGCGCACCTCGGCGGCATCCTTGCCAACGGTGGAGACCGAGCGCGCCAGGCGCCGGACCGTGTTCAGACCGACGCTGTCGTCAGCCCTTTGAGGTTCTTGAGTAGGCACCGCTGCGGTGCCGGCCTTGGGCCACCTGAACATGCACTTGTCCCCTGCTGATTGCTGGCCGGGGCAGGTGCACAGCCCGCCACGTCACCACTCACGCAGCTTAACGCGCAACCTTGCGATCGACTGACTGTGCAGCTGGCACACCCGGGACTCCGTGACCTTGAGCACGGCCGCGATCTCTTTGAGATTCATGTCGTGCTCGTAGTACATGCTCATCACGAACTGCTCGCGCTCCGGCAGGTTCTTGATGGCGGCCACCAGCGCCTCGCGCATACGGTGGTCCTGCAGCAGGTGCAGCGGGTTGCTGGACTCGTCGGCCACGTGGCGGTCGAGGTAGTCGTCGTCCCCGTCGTCGCCGCTCATGTCCTCCAGGTAGACCAGCTGGGTGCCGCGCACCTTGCCGAGCAGCTCCTGGTAGTCGCCCAGCGACAGGCCCATCTCGGCGGCGATCTCGGCTTCGCTGGGCGCGCGGCCCAGACGCTGCTCGACCTTGTGCACGGCCGCTTCGATCTCGCGTTGCTGGCGTCGCGTGCCACGGCTCATCCAGTCGCCGCCGCGCAGCTCGTCGAGCATGGCGCCGCGGATGCGCTGCGTGGCGAAGGTCTCGAACTGCACGCCCTGTGCCGCATCGAAGCGCGACAGCGCATCGGTCAGCCCGATGAGCCCGACCTGGATGAGATCGTCCACTTCCACGTTCGCCGGCAGCTTGGCCACCATCTGATGGGCCAGGCGTCGTACCAGCGGGCTGTACTGATGAATCAGCGTGCTGTTGTCGAGACGGCCTTTGGGCGTGTACATGGTCAGCTCCGGCGGCGGCATTCAGTGAGCGTGAAGAAGAGGGGCAGCGGCCGTGCGCGCCGGGCGCAGCGGGAGGGCATCGGGCAGTGCGGCATCGAAGGCCGCACCGGGCGGGGCCGCGAGCAGCAGCTCGCGGGCAAGGTGGCGAAGCTCGGCGGACAGCGGCGCCGACGCGGGCGAGCGCGGGTCCAGGCAGGCCCAGTCACGCAGCACCGCGCCGAGGAAACTGTCGGCGCAGGACGAGAGCTGTTGCGCGATGCGGGTGGCCACGCGCAGCTGTGGATGGCAGGCCATGAGCAGACTGTAGACCATCAGACCCGCCCGCTGCGTGAGCCATTTCATGCCCGCATAGGCTTCGGTCACGCTGCGCGGATCGGCGTCCGCCAGCAGCAGCGGCCGCACCTCGCGCAGCGACACGACACGCGCCAGCTCGGGCGCGCTGGCGTGCAGCAGCACCACATCCGCCTGCGGCGCGGCCTCCGCCACGGCCTCCAGGAAGGTGGCGGCCGAGCCGTTGGAATTCGTGTAGCGCAGCGGCAGCCCGCGGGCGGCCAGGTAGGACACGCGGCGCGACAGCGGCTCGATGCAGTTGGACAGGTCCACCTGCGCCAGCTCCGAGGGCGCCGGCGAACGCTCACCGGCATCCACCACCAGCGTGTGCAGGCCCAGCTCGGCAAAGGCCGCGCACAGCGACTCCAGCAGCACGCTGGAGGCCGCCACCCGGGGGTTGCTGACCACCGGGACGAACCTCAGCTTGGACGCCGCGAACAAGCGACGCAAACCGTGGGCTTGATCTTGGGGCAGGTCGGACATGGGCGTCAGTGCAGCGCAGCGGCGGGCAGATCGGCTTCGCTCAGCGGCGTGCCGGCGAAGATCAGGTTCACATCGGCGCTGTCCATGCGCCAGGCGCCGACGGCGGGGCTCTTCAGCGCGCGCTGCACCAGCGCGCTGGCCGACAGCCGGTGCCAGTCCTCCGGCACGCGCTGGCCGTTGGCCACGCCCAGCACCTTGAGGCGGTGACGGATCAGCGTGTCGAGCGCCGGCGCCAGCTTGACGGCCTCGTCGATCTTGCTGAGCACCACACCTTCGCAGGCCGCTCCCTTCCAGGCGTTGACCACGTCCTCGATGGTCTCGCCCTGCTGGGCGGAATTGATGACCAGCAGCTTCTTGATGCTGGGATGGGCCAGCATCTGCAGCAGCTCCTGCGTGCGGCTGTCGCGCTGCGCCATGCCGGCGGTGTCGATCAGCACCAGCTTCTTGCTGGACAGCAGGTCCAGCAGGTCGTCCAGCGAGGCGCGGTCATGCGCGGTGTGCACCGGCACGCCCAGGATGCGGCCATAGGCGCGCAGCTGCTCGTGGGCACCGACGCGGTAGGCGTCCAGCGTGATCAGGCCGAGCTGGTTGGCACCATGCTTGGTGGCGAAATGGGCGGCCAGCTTGGCGGTGGTGGTGGTCTTGCCGACGCCGGTGGAGCCGATCAGCGCGAACACGCCGCCACGGTCCTCGATGGCCGGCGCGGATTCATCGGCCTGCACGTTGCGCGACAGCACCATCGCCGCCCAGGCCAGCTCGTCGGCCGGCTCCTGCGCATTGCCCGGCTTGAAGTCCGACGGGCAGACCTCGGACATCTTGCGCACCAGCGCCGGGCTGAAACCCAGCTCCAGCAGGCGCTGGGTCAGGCGCGCCTGCACCGGCTGGCGCTGCAGCTTTTCCATGAAGGCCAGCGAGGAGAAGCGCTCCTCGATGAGGCCACGCACCTGGCGCAGCTCGTTCATCATCTCGACCTGCTCGCGGTGGGTTGCCTGCGTGGCCTGCGGGGCCTCCGGCAGCCCACGGGCGCCGGCATCGGCGAGCTCGCTGAGCACCGGCACCGGACGACGCGACGACTGGGCGTCGGGCAGGCGGATCTCGTCGCGCAGAACCGGCGGCGCACGACGCGGCGCAGGCTGCGGAGCGGCCGCTTCCACCGGCGCGGCGGCGGCACGGCGCGGCGCCAGCGCGGCGATGGCCTCGGCGGCGCGTCGCTCGCGCTGCTCGCGCACTTCTTCCAGCGACGCCACCGGCGGGCGAGCCGCGTGCCGCGGCGCGGCCACGGCCGGCGCGGGCATGCTGGGCGCCGGATCGGCCTGCCCGGCGAGCTCGGCCTGGCGACGGCGCAGCACCCGCTCGCGCACATAGTCCTGGAAGCCCAGCGTGCTCATCGCGAGCTGCTGCACATCGCCGCCCACGTCCGCGCCGAAGCTGGGCTCCAGGCGGCTGCGCTCGGCAAAGCTGCCCCGCGAGCTGGGCGGCAGGGCCGCGGCCACCTCGGGCGCGGCCGGGCGGGCCACGGTGCGGGGGGCCGCCGCGGCCAGCTTCTCGATATGGCCCATGCCCTCGGGCGCCATCGCCAGCACCTCCACGCCTTCGGCGCAGGGTTTGTTGGACAGCACGATCGCATCCGGACCGAAGGCATGCTTGACCAGCGCCAGCGCTTCGCGCGAGGTGCGGGCGGTGAACTTGCGAACGTTCATGAAACCTCCTGTCGAACCGACTCAGGGACAGCCGACACCGGCGCCTCCAGCAAGGAGGCCAGGTCGCCCCGAGGGCTCACGATGGCGTACGTGAGGGTCATGCAGCGCCTCCGATGATGGAGCCGATGCGGATGGTGTGGGTCTCCGGAATCTCGCTGTGCCCCAGCACCTTCAGGCGCGGCGCGGCGCGCTTGAGCAGGCGGGCCATGGGTGCGCGGATCATGTCGGGCACCAGCAGCGCGGCGGGCACGCCGCGGTCTTCCTGCTTCTGCGCGTTCTCGGCAGCACTGCGGGCCAGCGTGTCGGCCACACCGGGGTCCAGTGCGGCGCCATGCGGCGAGTTCAGGGCCTGCGTGACCAGGCGCTCCAGCTCGGGCTCCAGCGCGATCACGTCCAGTTCCTTCACCGAGCCATAGATCTGCTGCACGATGGCCGGCGCGATGTGGATGCGGATGCGGCGGGCCAGCTCGGCCGGGTCGGTCACGCTCGCGGCGTTCTCGGCGACGGATTCGACGATGGAGCGCATGTCGCGGATGTGCACGCCCTCCTCCAGCAGCAGCTGGAGCACGCGTTGCAGGGTGGCGATGCTGACCATCTTGGGAATCACGTCTTCGATCAGTTGGGGCGCCTGCTTGGTGAGGTGGTCCACCAGAGCCTGCGTTTCCACGCGGCCCAACAACTTGGCCGCGTGCACTTGCATCAAGTGTGAGAGGTGGGTGGCCACGACAGTCGAGCAATCAACCACCGTAAAGCCGCTCATTTGGGCCATCTCCCGCTGCCGTTCTTCTATCCACACCGCCGGCAGGCCGAAGGCGGGGTCGGTGGTGGCGGTGCCGATCAGCTTCTGGGTCGCGTGCCCGGGGTTGATCGCCAGCCACATGCCGGGGTAGGCCTCGGCCTCGCCCACAACCGCGCCCCGCAACGTGATGCGGTACTGGCTGGGGCGCAGGTCCAGGTTGTCGCGGATGTGCACCGACGGCGGCAGGAAGCCGACCTCCTGCGCGAACTTGCGACGCACGCCCTTGATGCGGGACAGCAGGTCGCCCTCGCGGGTCTTGTCCACCAGCGCAATCAGCCGGTAGCCCACCTCCAGGCCCAGCGTGTCCACCGGCACCAGGTCGTCCCAGGTGGCTTCGGTATTGGGTTCGGCCACCGGGGCGGTCGGCTTGACCAGCTGGGCCGCCTCGGCGCGCTGCTCGCGCCGGCGCAGCCACCAGGCCAGATAGGCCATGGCGGAGGCGATCAGCAGGAACACGACATGCGGCATGCCGGGAATCAGGCCCAGCGCACCGATCACGCCGGCCGTGATCGCCAGCGACTTGGCCGAGCCGAACACCTGGCCGCCGATCTGCGCGCCGATGTCCTTGTCGGAACCCACGCGCGACACCACCATGGCCGCGGCCACCGAGATCAGCAGCGCCGGCACCTGGGCCACCAGCGCATCGCCCACGGCGAGAAGGATGTAGCTGTCGGCGGCCTGGCCGGCCGACAGGCCGTGCTGGGCCACGCCGATGATGAAGCCGCCGACGATGTTGATCGCCAGGATCAGCATGCCGGCCACGGCGTCGCCGCGCACGAACTTGCTGGCACCGTCCATGGAGCCGAAGAAGTCGGCCTCGTCGCCCAGCTCGGCGCGGCGGCGCTTGGCCTCGGCCTCGTTGATCAGGCCGGCGTTCAGGTCGGCATCCACCGCCATCTGCTTGCCGGGCATCGCATCCAGCGTGAAGCGTGCGCCGACCTCGGCAATGCGCTCCGCACCCTTGGTCACCACGATGAAGTTGATGACGACGAGGATCGCGAACACGATCAGGCCGACCGCGAAGTTGCCGCCAATCAGGAAGTGCCCGAAGGCCTCGATCACCTTGCCAGCCGCGCCGGTGCCGGTGTGCCCTTCCAGCAGCACGACACGGGTGGAGGCCACGTTCAGCGACAGCCGCATCAGCGTGGTCAGCAGCAGCACGGTCGGGAAGGCCGCAAAGTCCAGCGGCCGCACCATGTGGGCGGCCACCATCATCACCATCACCGCCATCGCGATGTTGAAGGTGAACAGCAGGTCCAGCACGAAGGGCGGCAGCGGCAGCACCATCATGGACAGCACCAGCAGCACCGCCGTGGGCGCGCCGAGCGCAGCGATGACACCGGCGCGCGGCCCCAGCAGGCTCTGCAGTCGCTGGATCACTTCATTCATTCGGCGTCATCCTCGTCAGGCTCGGGCGCCCAGCCCGGCTGGTTGTGCGGGTCCAGCTCAGGCGGAACGGCCGGCTGCGGTTCGGGCGGCAGCGAGCCCCGCGCCGCCAGCGCCGCGCGCAGCTGGTACACGTAGGCCAGCACCTGGGCCACGGCGCCGAACAGCGCGGCCGGGATCTCGTGGTCCAGCTTGGCGTGCGCGTACAGCGCGCGGGCCAGCACCGGCTGTTGCAGCACGGGCACCTTGGAATCCTTGGCCAGGTCGCGGATGCGCAGGGCCAGCAGGTCGGCCCCCTTGGCCACCACCCGCGGCGCGCTCATCTTGGTCTCGTCGTACTTCAGCGCCACGGCATAGTGGGTCGGGTTCATCACCACCAGATCGGCCTGCGGCACGGCAGCCAGCATGCGACGCTTGGCCATCTCGCGCATGCGGGCGCGCAGCTTGGCCTTGATCTCGAGGTTGCCTTCGACTTCCTTCAGCTCCTGCTTGGCCTCCTCGCGGCTCATGCGCAGGCGGCGTAGCCAGAGCTGGCGCTGCAACGGCACGTCGACGGCGGCAAACAGCGCCAGCGCCAGCACCACCAGCGCGAGGCCGCCCAGCAGCTGCTGGCCAGCATAGGCCAGGGCCGAGGGCAGCGGCACCGACATGATGCTGACGTAGGCGGCCAACCTGTCCTTCAGCACCAGGGCCCCTACCGTGCCCAGCACCAGCGCCAGCAGCACGGCCTTGAGCGCCGTGCCGAAGCCCTGGCCGGTGAACAGACGGCCCAGGCCTTCGATGGGGTTCATGTGGGAGAAGCGCGGCGTCAGCGGCTTCAGCGTCCAGTTCCAGCCGCCGCCGGCCAGGTGGGCCGCAATGCCCGCCAGCATCAACACGGCAGCGATCGGCCCCATGACGGCGGCGAAAGCCAGCGTCATCTCCAGCAGCCGCTCGCCCATGAAACCACGCTGCGCGAGCAGCTGAGCATCGAAATGCAGTCCGCGGGTCAGCATGGCCTGCAGCCGGTCGACGATCTGCCCGCCGCCAGCCGCCAGCACGGCGCCACCGGCCACCATCATCACGAAATGCGGCAGGTCGCGTGAACGCGGCAGCTGGCCCTCGGCGCGGGATCTTTCGATCTTTTTCGCCGATGCGGGTAGGTTGCGGTCCTGTGCGTCTTGGTCAGCCATGGTGTCGGGGCGCCATTGCCGCCCTGGCCGACATTGTTCGGGGCGACCCCCACGAACTTGAGCGAGAAAAGCACCGGGAGTGCCCCGCTTATCGGCGCCAGGCGGGAGCCGCCCTCATGGCCCACCGAGCGCTCCCGATGCTGCAACGCACCAAAACAATCGGAGCGAACGGTTCAATTGCACGGAGCGACGCCTGGGCAACCCCAGGCAAAAGGCCCCCGCTGCTAAGCTGCAGGGCGAAGTACGTCCTTTATGCGCGCCCTGCTCGTCACCGTCAGTCTGCTCGCCGGGCTGTCGCCCGCCGTCGCCGAGCCCCTGCTCATCGAGTACCGGGACAAGCCGCCGTACAGCTATACGCAGGACGGCCGCCCGGCCGGCCTGCTGATCGATCGCGCCACGCTGGTCCTGCGCCGGGCCGGCCTGGACGCCCGCTTCGCCGAGGTGCCGATCCGACGCACCCTGCTCAATCTGAAGAACAGTGATCGGCTGATGTGCACCGTCGGGCTCTACAAGCTGCCGGAGCGCGCCGCCTATTCACGCTACTCGCTGCCCATCTACCGGGACCGGCCCCATGTGGTGCTCGCACACACCAACGCGGCCGCCCGCATCCGCGCAAAGCCCAGTCTCAAGGCCCTGTTCGCCGATGCGGAGCTCACGGTCGGCATGCTCGATGGCGTGTCCTACGGCCCGGAGCTGGACCGCGCCCTCGCCCAGGCCGCCAATCCGGCCGGCCATGCCCAGCGCACCCCGCTGCAGCTGGCCCGCATGGTGGCGGCCCAGCGGGTGGACTACATGCTGATCGACGATGCCGACTACGGCTGGCTGCGCCAGGACCCGCAATTCGCCGGCACGGCGCTGGAACGCATCGAATTCGCCGACATGCCAGCCGGCGAGCAACGCTACTTCGCCTGCAGCCGCAAGCTGCCGCGCCCGACGCTCGAGCGCATCAACGCGGCCATACGCTCGCTGCAGCCAGAGCTTCAGCTGCCCTGACCGAACAGAGAGCCGCCACCGCACGGCTGCCAGAAATAAAGCAAACAGCCCGCCGAAGCGGGCTGTCGGGAGTCGCCGTCGAGGCGAGCTTGCGGAGGATCAGAAGCCCAGGCTGGCCAACAGATCGTCGACCTCGCCCTGGTTGGTGACCACGTCGGTGCGCCCCTGGGGACTCACGACCGGACCTTGCAGGATGTTCGGATCGACCTTCTCGCGCTGCTCCGGCGGCACCACCTGCACCAGCAGCTTCACCAGGCTGTCTTCCAGATCATTGGCCAGCGTGACGACCTTGGCCACCACCTGGCCGGTGAGGTCGTGGAAGTCCTGCGCCAGCATGATGTCGGTGAGGTGGCCGTCGATGCGCGACGTGCGGTCCTCGACCTCCTTCACGAAGTTCAGCACCGCACCGCTGGCAACGGCCCGCACCGGGTCGGCCACGATGGCCGCGGCCATGTCGTGCGTCGCCTTGCTGATCGCCGCGTGGTCGGCCTTGGCCTGATCGACGGAATTCAGCACCTTCTCGGCCGCCGCAGCGGTCTTGCTGGCGATGTAGCTCAGACGGCTGCGGGCATCCGGCAGACCGTCGGTAGCCACCTGCAGCTTGGGCATCACGCCCAGCTGCTGCATGGTGTCGTGCAGCACGCGGGTGATGCTGCCCAGTTGCTGGAAGACCTCGGGGGAGACGACCAGCGGATCGGTGCCTGCGCTGAGCTTGGCCAGTTGTTCGATGGACATGTCAGTCTCCCGCTCAGGCAGCAGCGGCCAGCTTCTGCATGATCTTCTGGACCTTTTCTTCCAGCGTGGCCTTGGTGAACGGCTTGACGATGTAGCCGGCCGCGCCCGACTGAGCGGCGAGCACGATGTCTTCCTTGCGCGCCTCGGCGGTCACCATCAGCACCGGCAGGTGCTTGAGGTTGGGGTCTTCCTTGATGGCCTTCAGCAGCTCAAAGCCCGTCATGTTGGGCATGTTGATGTCGCTGACGACGAAATCGAACTTGGCGCCCTTCAGCATGTTCAGGGCCTCAACGCCATCCTCAGCTTCTTCGCAGTTGTTGTAGCCGATCTCCTTCAGCAGCCCGCGCACGATGCGGCGCATGGTCGAGAAGTCGTCGACAACCAGGAATTTCATGTCAGCGCTCATGGCGATCCTCTTCGGGGGACGGGATGGTGCAAGCCAGCAGTCTAGTTCTAGCCGCTGGCAGCTGGCATCGGAGTTTGAGGCATTTTCCCGGCTTCCGCCGCTGGCGTTGCGTCGGCCGCGTCGTCATCCGGCGGGAGGTTCTTCAGCACCGCGTCTTCCGCGTCCCGATTCATCACGATGATGCTGATCCGGCGGTTCAGGGGGCTGTTGGGATCCTTGGCGTCGAGCAGCTTGCTGGCCGCCAGACCCTGCACCCGCAGCATGCGCTCCTCGGGCAGGCCGCCCGCCACCAGCTCGCGCCGCGACGCGTTGGCCCGATCGGCCGACAGCTCCCAGTTGCTGTAGCCGCGGTCGCCGCCGGCGAAGGCCTGAGCGTCGGTATGCCCTTCCACGGTCAGTCGGTTGGGCACCTCGGTCAACACCGAACCCAGCTCGCGCAGCAGCTCACGCATATAGGGCTTCACCACGGCGCTGCCGCTGTCGAACATGGGGCGCTTGTCCTCGTCGACGATCTGGATGCGCAGCCCTTCCTTGGTCATGTCCAGGCGGATCTGCCCGCCCATGGCCGCCAGCTTGGGCGTGGCCTTGATGATCTCGTCCAGCTTGGACTTCAGCTGCTCGAGCCGCGCACGCTCGACGCGGCGCTGCTCGTCCTTCAGCGCGCGCAGGTTGTAGCGCGGCGTCTTGGTCTCGACATCGCCATCCTTGACCTGGCCCGTATCGCGGGTCAGGTCCTTGCCGCCCCCGCGGATGATGCTGGTGGCATCGCCGGCGCCACTGCCACCCAGCATCGCCACCTTCATGGGCGACTGAAAGTAATCCTGGATGCCCTTCTTGTCGCCCTCGGTCGTGGAGCCGAGCAGCCACATCAGCAGGAAGAAGGCCATCATCGCGGTCACGAAGTCGGCATAGGCGATCTTCCAGGCGCCGCCATGGGCGCCATGGCCGCCCTTCTTCACCCGCTTGATGATGATGGGCTGGAGCTTCTTTGCGTCGCCCGCCATTTAGCGCCCCTTGCCGTTCGACATCATTTCTTCTTCACGTGGCCTTCGAGCTCGGTGAACCCCGGGCGGTCGCCCGAGAACAGCACCTTGCGGCCGAATTCGATGGCAACCTGCGGCGCATAGCCCTGCATGCTGGCCAGCAGCGTGATCTTGATGCAGATGATCTCCTTGCCGGAGTCCTCCACCTTCTGCTCCAGCAGGCCGGCCAGCGGCTCCACGAAGCCGTAAGCCAGCAGAATGCCCAGGAAGGTGCCGACCAGCGCGGAGCCGATCATGCCGCCCAGCACCGCCGGGGGCTGGCCCACCGAGCCCATGGTGTTCACCACGCCCAGCACCGCGGCCACGATACCGAAGGCCGGCAGGCCACCGGCCAGTCGGGTCAGCGCCGCCACAGGGGCATGGGCCTCCTGGTGATGGGTCTCGATCTCGGCATCCATCAGCGCCTCGATCTCGTGGGCGTTCAGGTTGCCCGAGACCATCATGCGCAGGTAGTCGGTGATGAACTCGGTGACGTGGTGGTCATTGCCCACCGTCGGGTATTTCTGGAACAGCGGGCTGCTGTGCGGATCCTCGACGTCCTTTTCGATAGACATCAGGCCCTCCTTGCGGGCCTTCTGAAGGATGTCATACATCAGCGCCAGCAGGTCCATGTAGCGGGCCTTGTTGTACTTGCTGCCCTTGAAGCACTGACCCAGGCCGCCCATCGTGGACTTCACGACCTTCATCTGGTTGTTGGCCAGAAACGCGCCACCGGCCGCCCCGAAGATGGTGATCAGCTCGAACGGCAGCGCATGCAGCACCACACCGATATTCCCGCCGTGGGCGATGAACACGCCGAAGACGCAGCCCAGGGCGATGAGCCAGCCGATGATGACAAACATGCGTGGATGTAGTGAAAGTGTTCAAGCCATATCGGCCGGGTGCCGCAGGGCTTGAGCGAGTATGCCGCGAGCCCGCTGGAGCGCCAGCCGCACAGCCTCACGAAACGCGCCGCATTTGTGCAGCCCTTGCGATGTATCAGGGATTCAACCTCGCCCCCGGGGGTGATAGAGCCAGACCGGCCGCCCGCCTGGCGCCTGCCAGCGAGCCGCCGGCTTCTGCCCCGGCACCTCGAAATCCAGGCTCGCCAGCCAGCCCCCCGGCCGCATCTCGGCCTGCGCCTTGGCCCAGACGCGCGGCATGGACTCAGGGCGCTGGAACACATAGACGAGGTCGTAGCCGGACCAGTCGCCCGCCCACAGGTCGCCGCGGCTCACTTCGGCCTGGCCACGCAACCGCCAGCGCGCCAGCCAGGCCAGGGGTCGGCTCCATTCGACACCGTGCAGACGCACGCCGGGGTAGACCCGCGCCAGCTCGAGCAGGCCATCTCCCAGGCCACAGCCGGCGTCCAGGGCTGACTGCCCGGCCCGCAGCGGCGCCAGGCTCGCCAGCCCGGCCAGCGCGCCGGGAGAGGTGGGAAAGAGCGGTGCCTCCGTCCAGCTGCGCCGCGGGTACAGCCACCACAGCAGCAGCAGCGGCAGCCACCACAACCAGGGCAGCCAGGTCGCCGCACCGGCCTGCCAGCCTTGCGCCAGCAACGAGGCCGGAAACCCCAGCGCCACGATGAGCCGCCGCCAGCGTGCCCCATGCAGCGCGGCCAGCCCAGCCCCCAGCAGCGTCGCACCGCCCGCCGCCCAGGCCAGGTCGAGCGACAGGCGGCGCAGCAGCGCAAACAGCAGCCAGGCCGCCAGCCAGGCCAGCAGCGCGCTCCAGGGCCAGCGCAGGCGGTTCACGCCGGCGCGCCGACCGGCTGGGCCAGCCCGTGAGCGGCCCGCAGCTCGGCCGCATCCGCCGCGCGCCCGAGCAACTCCAGCACCAGGGCCAGGTTGTGCGCGGCCAGATGACTGCCCCGCCCGGCCACCGCACCAGGCAGATCCGGGCGCTCGCCGATCTCCAAGCAGCGCCGCCAGGCCGCCTCGATCATGGGTAGCAGGGCCTCGGCCTGCGCCGGCTCGTCCGCAGCGAAGTCCAGCAGCAGGTCGCCCAGCGCGAAGAAGAAGTCGGGCGATTCGCCGCAGGCGGCCATCTCGGCCTCGGCCAGCATCACGCCGTCGGCATGGCGCTTGAGTTGCTTGAGCGCGAACAGCCGGCGCGGCACCAGGTCCAGCCACCACGCGCCCATCGGGTGCGGCAGCGCCGCAGCGCGCGCAAAGGCCTGCTCCGCCGCGTCGGCACGGTCATACACCGCATGGTCCTTGCCGAGCTGATACCAGAGATAGGCGTCCCCCGGCGCCTGCTGCAGCGAACGCTCCAGCAGCACCGCATTGCGCCCGCGCTTGGCGGCCAGACGCTCCGGCAGATAACCGTCGTGGGCCACGCGCAGCGGCAGCGCACGCACCGGCAACGTGTGCTCGGGCTGCTCGTGGACCAGACCGGCATATCGAACGCTGCCGGGCAGCACACGGCTCAGGCGCGACTGCGCGCTGCGCGGGCGGCCATCGTCGAAGCGGTCGTCCAGCGCCAGCGTGCCGACGAAATCGGTGGGCTGATCGCGCAGCGCCAACAGCGCCTCGCCACCTTCCAGCAGCCACTCATCGGCATCCAGCAGCAGATGCCAGTCGCCGCCGGCGAGCGTCAGCGCCCGATTGCGCGCGGCAGAAAAATCGTCGCACCAGTCGAAATGCTCGACACGCGCGCCGCACGCCGCCGCGATCTGCGGCGTGGCGTCGCGCGAGCCGGTGTCGAGCACCAGCATCCCGTCCACCCAGGGCGACACGCTGTCCAGCAGGCGCGCGATGTGCGCGGCCTCGTCGCGCGCGATGACGACGAGCACGACGCGACGGGTTGGCCTCGGGGCACTGGACATGGCCTGCATTGTGCGCAAGCCCGGCACCCCGGCGGGCGGGGTCAGGCGTTGATTCACCGTGCTTTTCGGCACCTCGCGGCGGCGCCCCCGTCCTAGACTTTGACGCATCCCCGCTCCGAGCCCCCCATGATTCCACGCACCCTGCACGTCATCTGGGTCGGCGACGAAAGCCGCCGGCCGGACAACTGCATCGAGACCTGGCGCCAGCACAACCCCGACTGGGAGCTGCGCATCTGGGGCAACGAGGAGCTGGCCAGCTATGGCTGGGTCAATGCCCGCCATATGCGCCAGATGGCCCAGCGCGAACTCGCCGGCGTGGCCGACCTGATGCGCCTGGAAATCCTCTACAACGAGGGCGGCTTCTACATCGACGCCGACAGCATCTGCGTGCGCCCTCTGGAGCCCTGGTTGTTCGAGGGTGAGGCCTGCGCCTGCTGGGAAAACGAGCTGGTGCGCCCTGGGCTGATCTCGAATGGCTATCTGGCCTCGGTGCCGGACAACCCCTTCTTCGGCCAGATGATCCTGGACCTCCAGGCCCTGCCCGAGCTGGACGAGCGCATGGCCTGGGAGAGCGTCGGCCCGCAGTTTCTGACCGACAGCGTCCGCAAGCAGGGCTACAACGGCCTGACCATCTGGCCCAGCCATTTCTTCATTCCCAAGCACTTCACCGGCCTGGAATACAGCGGCGGCGGCCAGGTGTTCGCCACCCAGGAATGGGGCAGCACGCTGCGCGGCTACGCCGACCTGCACAAGAAACGCCTGCCCGGCGTCGCGAGCTTCCAGGAACTGGCGCCGGCCGCACAGGCCAACGCGGCACTGACCGGCCTGCTGCAACAGGCCCAGGCATTGCTGGACGGCAAGCAATGGGCCGCGGCGGCCGACCTGTTGCAACAGGCGCTGGCCCAGGCGCCCGCCGATGGCGGCCTGTGGCTGACCCTGGCCCGCACGCTGCGTGCCGCCCACCAGCCCCAGGCCTGGCTGGATGCGGCCGAGCAGGCGATCCGCCACGCCGCCACCGAGGCCCATGGCCGGGAGGCGCTGCTGCTCGCCGCCCAGGCTGCGATGGCGCTGAACGACCACGACTACGTGGTACGCCTGGTGACCGCCCTGCCCGAGGCCCAGCGCCGCCAGGAGTTCGAGCTGCTGCGCCTGCAGGGCACGGCCCTGAATCGCCTGCATCGCCCGCGGCAGGCGGTGGAGGTGCTGATGCAGGCCTTGTCGCTGAAGCTGGATGACCGCGATGCCTATGTTGAGTTGGGCTTCGCGTTCGACAACCTGAAGATGAAGGCCGAGGCCGCCGAGTGCTTCCGCACCGTGGCCACGCTGCATCCCGAACACCTGGGTGCACAGGCCTATCTGCTGCACCTGGAGCAGCACACCGCGCAGTGGGGCGACTACCGCGCGCGCATCCAGGCCCTGCTGGACGCCCAGACCCAGGCCGCGCAGACCGGGGATGCCACGCAGTTCAGCGTTCCGTTCACGCTGGTGTCCCTGCCCCACCACCCGCGCCAGATGCTGGAGGCGGCGACGCTCACCTCGCGCTACCTGAGCCAGGGTCTCGTGCCGCTGCCGCCCGCCCCCGCCCGCCCACCGCGCGCCACGCGCCGCCTGCACGTGGGCCTGCTGTCCAACGATCTGCAGGCCCATGCCACGGCCACGCTGATCACCGAGGTCATCGAGCGCCTGGACCGCAGCCGCTACGAGATCAGCTTCTTCTCGCACGCCGCCGACGATGGCTCGGACTACCGCCGCCGCCTCAGCGCCGCCTGCGATCACTTCGAGGATGTTCAAGGCTTGGGCCTGCTGGCCACGGCCCAACGCATCCGCGAGCTGGGCGTGGACCTGCTGATCGACCTCAAGGGCCACACCAGCGGCAGCCGCCTGGCCGTGCTGGCCTACCGCCCCGCGCCGCTGCAGGCCACCTGGTTGGGCTTTCCCGGCACCACCGGCCTGGACGGCGTGGACTATGTGATCGGCGACCGCTTCGTGACGCCGCTGGACCACCAGCCCTGGTACAGCGAGCGCATCGCGCAGCTGCCGCACAGCTACCAGCCCAACGACGGCCACCGCCCGCGCGGGCCGGCCCCCAGCCGCGCCGAGCTGGGCCTGCCGCAGGACGCGGTGGTGCTGCTGAGCGCCAACCAGGTCTACAAGCTCAACCCGCCG
Source organism: Roseateles depolymerans (assembly GCA_003241055.1). Taxonomy (GTDB): domain Bacteria; phylum Pseudomonadota; class Gammaproteobacteria; order Burkholderiales; family Burkholderiaceae_C; genus Pelomonas; species Pelomonas depolymerans_A. The sequence goes on along the minus strand of QFOD01000003.1, from coordinate 37,876 downwards.
CTGTTCGATGCCTGGATGGAGATCCTGCGCCGCGTGCCGCAGGCCGTGCTGTGGCAGCTGAGCGGCAGCGACGACGGCGCCAACGCCGCACTGCAGCGGGAAGCCGCCGCGCGCGGCGTGGCGCCGGAACGTCTGGTCTTCATGCCGGCCGCCGGCCTGCAGGAGCATGCGCTTCGCCTGGGTGCGGCCGACCTGGCGCTGGACAGCTGGCCCTGCAACGGCCACACCACCACCAGCGACACGCTGTGGGCCGGCGTGCCCGTGGTCAGCCTGCTGGGCGAGAGCTTTGCCGGCCGGGTGTCGGCCAGCCTGTTGGACGCGGTGGGCCTGCCCGAGCTGGTCTGCGCCGATGTGCCAGGCTATGTGGAACTGGCCTGCCGTCTGGCCAGCGAGCCGCAGACCCGCGCCGCCCTGCGCGAGCGCCTGCTGCAGGCCCGCGACCAGGCGCCGCTGTTCGATGCCAACGGCTTCGCCAGCGACCTGGAAGCCCTGTGGGAACGGCTGTGGGCCCGCCACGAAGCGGGCGAAGCGCCGCGAACGCTGGAAGCCCGGTTGCGCTGAACGCGCCAACCGGGCGATATCTGCCTGACCTGACGAGCGGCGCCCGCAGGCGCCGGGCCGTGGGCCTCAGTGCATCTGGATGGAGCCTTGCGCGCGGCCCTTGCCGGCGCGCGCCGGCGGGTTGCACAGGCCGCAGATGAAGTGACGCGAGATCTCGTGCGGATGGGTGACGAAGCCACCGCCGCACTTGGAGCAGCGGGTCAGCGTCAGCATGCCGTTGTCCACGAACTTCACCAGGCGCCAGGCACGGGTCACGGACAGCATGGCCTCCAGGCCCTGGGCCTGGGTTTCCTCCAGATAGAGGCGGTAGGCCTTGATCACCGTGTCGATCTCGTCCATCTCCGCGGCCTTGTTCAGGTACTCGTGGATGTTCAGGAACAGGCTGGCATGGATGTTGGGCTGCCAGGTCATGAACCAGTCGGTCGAGAACGGCAGCTGGCCCTTGGACGGCGACTTGCCCGACACCTCCTTGTACAGACGCAGCAGGCGCTCGTACGACAGGTCGGTTTCCGACTCCAGCACCTGCAGTCGCGCGCCCAGGTGGATGAGCTGGATGGCCCGGTCGATCTGCTTGGCTTCGGTGAGGATGCTCTTGACGCGCATGGTGGGCTCCTGGAATCGGTTTGAACTCGAGGTTCGGTATTCGGTGTTCGGTATTGCGGGCGGCGCCGGGCCGCTCCCAAGCCGGCCCGCTGCGGACGTCGGAGCGGGTCAATCCCGCGACGGTCCGCCCCCCCCGGGGGGTGGTTCGGCGTACCCGCCGAACCGGGGGCCTGAATTTCAGACGTGCTCGTGCTTGCCAGCCATCAGGATGGAGGCGTGCAGGCGGTTGACGCTGTCGCTGGTGCCGGGCTTGGCGTGACTGGTCAGCAGGCCCCACACCAGGTCGTCGCTCATGCGGAAGGCGCACAGCAGCGTGTTGCCGGAAGCGATCTTCATGATCTGCGCCGGGCTCAGCGTCGCGATCAGCGTGGCCGTCTCGTCACTGACCCCCAGGCGGTAGAGCGCCTGCTCGCGATCCGTGCGGATCAGCGTCTGGGCCAACATCAGGTAGGACAGGTTGGCTTCACGAATCTCGGCAAGCATTTGGTCGGCATTCATGGCGGCTTCCGTTTCTGTGTGTGAGGCAAGGGTTCAACGTGAAACGGATTGTGTTGACCCCGTTTCTCCACCGATATCAGGCCTCGTCGGTGCCGCCTGTCATCGTCGCGAGAGGCGCTTGTCAGGCAAATTCCTACAGGCGGGTCAGGCCCGCCCAAAGCAAAGGCCCCGCCGACCGAGCCGGCGGGGCCTTGCCTGCAAGTGCGGGCCAGCCTCCTGAGAGGCCGCCCTGCCGTGTCAGGGCTGCTTGCGTTGCCGCTGCAGACGCTCGAGCTCGATCATGGCCAGCGGCAGCAGTTCGGGCGCCTCGGCCTGCAGGCTGGCGCGTGCCGCGCCGTCCTTCAGCTCGGTCAGCACGCCGATGGCACGGTCGGTGAGGCCCTGACCGGACAACGCAAAGCCCAGCGTGTAGAGACTGGGGCCGTGCTGGGTGCGGATCTGCAGCGCACGCTCCGCGTAGCCCGCGGCGTGCTGCAGGCGGCCGGCTGCCAGCAGCAGCGCTGCCATGTCCGAGAGCAGGTCATGGCTCATCGGCTCGCCCTGCAGCGCCTCGTACAGCATGCCCAGGCCCTGGCCGAGATTGCCACGCGCCACCTCGGCGAAGGCGGCATTGCGCGCCTTGGCCAGCAGCAGCGCCGGATCGTTGGCCGGCAGCGCCACGGGGCGATGAGCGTTTGGGGTACGCGAGGAATTCAACGGGGAACGCATCGAGGGCTCCAGCCGGCGCGCCATATCGGCCGGAATGCACGGAACTTTAGGAATATGGAGCCACCCCAATCGCCGGATAAGGCAGGCCTCACGGCACTTACTCGAAGGACGTCAATCGCCCGGTCTGCCGAAAACCAACTGGAGCCCCTCACCACCTCGGGGCTCGCGCTTTCAGACACTTGAACAGGATTCGCACGACCCAGGTCCACCGATAAAGCCCCGGCGCACCCCAGCCTGCTCCGGATCAGCCACCCCGCCCTTCCCGATGCGCTTTCCGGCATGGCGGCCGATCCGAAAAACAAGGCCTTGGACACCGCGCTATTCAAAAGATCACACACCTTGACAAAAGCGGCTCAAGAAACGTCTTGCGCCGTCCGATAGCCATTCCAACGGCGCCGGAAACGGCATCGTGGTCCGGCTGGAAGGCCGAGGTGGTGTGTACCGCACGACGTGCGGGACATGGGCTTCAACGGTTGACTGGCGTCGGGCGTCACCGCCTGGGCCGCCGCATGGCGTCCAGAGCGGACAGCACAGGCCTCCCCAAGGGAGATCTGGGTCTACGTCCGGCCCTGCCGGGAGTGTTCAAGCTGAAAGGAAGCGCATCATGGCCTCTGTCATCAATACCAATCTGCTGTCGCTGAACGCGCAGCGCAACACTGCTGCGTCGCAATCGAGCCTCTCCGTCTCGATGCAGCGTCTGTCCTCGGGTCTGCGTGTGAACTCCGCCAAGGACGACGCCGCCGGCCTGGCCATCTCCGAACGTCTGAGCGCCCAGGTGCGCGGCTCCACGGTCGCCATCCGCAACGCCAACGACGGCATCTCGCTGTCGCAGACCGCCGACGGCGCCCTGGGCAAGGTGGGCGACAACCTGCAGCGCATGCGTGAGCTGGCGGTGCAGGCCCGCAACGCCACCAACACCAGCGCCGACAAGGACTCGCTGGACAAGGAATTCGGCGAGCTGGCCAAGGAAATCCAGCGCGTGCTGGGCGGCACCACCTTCAACGGCCGCACCATCCTGGCCACCGACTCCGGCACCCAGACCTTCCAGGTCGGCGCCAACGTCACCTCGAATGACCGCGTGGACGTCGTCACCAGCAACATGACGACCGATGCGACGATCACCGGCGTGGCCGGCACCGACAACACGGGCGCGAGTCGTGCCGTCATCGACAACACGGCCGATGGCACCACCATTGACGGCGTGATCACCAAGATAGACAGCGCCATCGACACGGTCAACAGCCAGCGCGCCGTGCTGGGTGCCTCGCAGAACCGCCTGGATGCCGTGATCTCCAATCTGCAGATCTCGGTGGAGAACCAGAGTGCCGCCAAGAGCCGCATCACCGATGCAGACTTCGCCCAGGAAACTGCGAACCTCAGCCGAGCCAGCATCCTCCAACAGGCGGGGAATGCAATGATCGCGCAAGCGAACCAGGTTCCCAGCCAAGTCCTGTCTTTGCTTCGATGACCCCGGGCCAGCTCCACAGCTGGCCCTGAGTGAGCCGTCCACTCCGAAGACGAGCGATCTCACACCGCCAGCGCAAGCACCGTAACGCCATCCGCCCCAAAGGCGGGTGGCGCTCCTGGCGAGAAAAAGATTTAAGTCAATCCAGACGACGACGATAACCAGTCCAACGGGTTCGCGAATTCATTCGAGGACCACGTGGTCCGGTCAGCCGGCGCTGCGTGTGCATACAAGCACGCAGCTAGGACGCGGACGCTGCCGCCCCTCGGGACGGCGTCATGCCACCGCAACGACCGGCTTCACACCGGACTATTTCGTCACGAAAGGATTGAGCCATGCCTCAGATCATCAACACCAACCTGGCGTCGTTGAATGCACAGCGCTCCACGGCTTCCACGCAGAACTCCCTGCAGGTCTCGATGCAGCGCCTGTCCTCCGGCCTGCGGGTGAACTCGGCCAAGGACGACGCCGCCGGCCTGTCCATCGCCGAGCGCATGAGCGCCCAGGTGCGCGGCTCCACGGTCGCCATCCGCAATGCCAACGACGGCATCTCGCTGGCCCAGACCGCCGACGGCGCCCTGGCCAAGGTGGGCGACTCGCTACAGCGCATGCGTGAGCTGGCCGTGCAGTCGCGCAACGCCACCAACACCAGTGCCGACAAGGACTCGCTGGATAAGGAATTCGGTGAGCTCGCCAAGGAAATCCAGCGCGTGCTGGGTGGCACCACCTTCAACGGCATGGCCATCCTGGCCAGCAATTCCGGCACCCAGACCTTCCAGATCGGCGCCAACGTCACCAGCAACGACCGCATCGACATCGTCACCACCGACATGACGACCGACGCGACGGTCACCGGTGTCGCCGGCACCGACAACACGGGCGCAGGCCGCGCCGTCATCGACAACACCGCCGATGGCACCACCATCGACGGCGTGATCACCAAGATCGACACCGCGCTCGATACGGTGAACGGCCAGCGCGCGGTGCTGGGCGCCTCGCAGAACCGCTTCGATGCGGTGATCTCCAACCTGCAGATCTCGGTGGAGAACCAGAGCGCTGCCAAGAGCCGCATCATGGACGCGGACTACGCCTCCGAAACCGCCAACCTGAGCCGCGCGCAGATCCTGCAACAGGCCGGCAACACCATGGTGGCCCAGGCCAACCAGATGCCCCAGCAGGTGCTGGCCCTGCTGCGCGGCGGCTGATCTCCGAACTCCGATCGTGACGCGACGCCGGCAGGCAGCCGGCGCCGACCCAGGCTCCGAGCCACCCGCAAGGGTTGGCCCGGAGCCTTTCTTTTTGGGCGTGGTTTGACCCCTTGTTCGGGCTTTAGGCGAGCGCAGGCACTTTCAGAATCCGGTCAGCGGACAGTCACTTATGGCGGTTTCCGCGACACCCGACGGCGCAGAGCCGACCAGCAGGAGTGCCTAAATGCCCCAGACCATCAACACCAACATCGCCTCGCTGAACGCACAGCGGAATCTGAATGCGTCCCAGTCGTCGCTACAGGTGTCCATGCAGAGACTGTCCTCCGGTCTGCGGGTGAACTCGGCCAAGGACGACGCCGCCGGCCTGGCGATCGCGGAGCGCATGAACACGCAGGTCCGCGGCATGAACGTGGCCATCCGGAATGCCAACGACGGCATCTCGCTGGCGCAGACTGCGGAAGGGGCGCTGGGCAAGCTGGCCGACAACCTCCAGCGCATGCGGGAGTTGACGGTCCAGGCCCGCAACGCCACCAACAGCAGCTCCGACAAGGACTCGCTGAACAAGGAATTCGACCAGCTGGGCCAGGAAATCTGGCGCATCATGAATGCCACGGCGTTCAACGGCAAACCCATCCTGGCCGACGCGAGCGGCCAGGCGCAGACCTACCAGATCGGCGCGAACACGACGATCAACGACTCCATCTCCATCGGCGCGCTCGACCTGACGACGGCCCCCGAGATGTCGGCCGTGCTGGGTGGCGGCACCTCGCCCTTCCCGGCCCTGATCGACAACACGGCTGACTTCGCCACCCTCGGCACCGTCATCGACAACATCGACAGCGCGCTGAATCTGGTCAACAACACCCGCGCCACCTACGGCGCGATCCAGTCGCGCTTCGACGCCGTGATCTCGAACCTGCAGGTGGCGGTCGAGAACCAGAGCGCGGCGAAAAGCCGCATCATGGACGCCGACTACGCTCAGGAAACCTCGAACATGAGTCGCGCCCAGATCCTGCAGCAGGCCGGCACGGCCATGGTCGCGCAGGCCAATCAGCTCCCCCAACAGGTGCTGAGCCTGCTGCAACGCGGTTGACGAGCGGCCAGCCAGACGTTAAAAAAGTTTGGCGACGGGTCTCAAGTTCTGTAAAAACCGGCCGATAGCCCCGTGGCATATCGGCCTTTTTCTTTCCGCCATGGCAACCCTCTCCTCTGTCGGCATCTCAGGTAGCGGTCTGGACGAGTCCGTCATCACGAAGCTGGTGGCGGTGCAAAAGCAGCCCATCACGGACCTCAACAGCCGCACCGACGCGATCAAGACCAAGCTGTCCACCTACGGCCAGATCCAGAGCGCGCTGTCCACGCTGCGCGACGCGGCGTCCAAGCTGACCAATCCCAGCACCTGGTCGGGTTCCAAGACGGCCACCAGCGACGCCTCGGTAGCCATCGCGACCGCGTCGTCCAGCGCCGTCGGCACGGTTTCCCTGTCGGTCAGCCAGCTGGCCAGCGCTCAGACCTTGGCCGGCCCGACGCTGAGTGGCCCGACCGCCACGCTGGGCCAGGGCACCGTGACGCTGGAACTGGGCACCTGGGGCACCGACTCCGGCGGCGCCACCACCTTCACCAGCAAGAGCGGCACCACACCCACCAGCGTTTCCATCGCAGCCGGCGACTCGCTGGCCACCATCCGCGACAAGATCAACGGCGCCGGCGCCGGCGTCACGGCAGCCATCGTGACCGACGCCACCGGGTCGCGGCTGACGCTGACATCCAGCCAGACCGGCGAGACCAACGCCTTCCGCGTGACCGTGGCCGATGGTGACGGCAACTCCGGTGACGCCAGCGGCCTGTCCCAGCTCGCCTACGACCCGAGCGGCTCGGTGTCGCAGATGACCCAGACCCTGCCGGCCGCGAATGCCCGGGCCCTGCTCAACGGCCTGCCCATCAGCTCGGAATCCAACACGCTGTCCACCGCCATCGACGGCCTCAACATCACGCTGCTGAAGGCCAGCTCTCCGCCCGCCACGGCGACGATCGCCGTCACGCAGGATCAGGACGCCATCAAGAAGGCCATCAGCGACTTCACCACGGCCTACAACGCGATCAACCAGCTGCTGCGCAACCAGACCAAGTTCGATGCGTCATCACTGAGCAGCGACAAGTCGGCCGACGCGCAGAAGCAGGCACAGCTGCAACGACTGAGCAGCCTGCAGGGCGACTCCACCGCCGTGGGCATCCTGAACCAGCTGCGCGGCATCATGGGCGGCGCGACCTCGCTGGGCGGCAGCCTCAACCGGCTGTCCGATCTGGGGCTGGCGCCCGGCACCGATGGCAACATACCGACCTCCAGCACCAAGCTGGACACGGCGATGTCCAAGCTGGACGACCTGAAGAAGTTCTTCATGGGCATCGACAGCAGCAACGACAGCAACAGCGGCTTTGCCACGCGCATCCGCTCCACCGTCGATGCCATGCTGGGCACCGATGGGTCCGTGTCCTCACGCCAGACAGCGATCCAGAAGCAGATCGACGCGAACAACAAGGAGGCCGGCAAGATGCAGGACCGCGCCGACGCGATGGAAAAGCAGCTGCGCCAGCAATACAGCGCGCTGGACCAGACCTACAGCAAGTACAGCAACCTGGCCACCTACCTGACCCAGCAGCTCAGCAAACTCAGCTCGTGACCGGCCTCACCGGGCAACGAAGGAAAGGCGACCCATGGGTCGCCTTTCTTTTTTGCTCCGGTTTGAAATGCCGTGATCCCATCACAGTTCTTCACATCGAATCCCTCAGACCGCTCAAGTCCCCAGGAGCTCGGCCGAAAAAACACTTAACACGACGCCCTCCGAGACCATGTACGGCAACCTCTCCTCCCCGTTCGCGGCACGCAACCAACGCGCCTCCCTCTATGCCAAGGTCGGCCTGGAAACGGATGTGCAGGCCGCCAGCCCGCACCGCCTGGTCGCCATGCTGTTCGATGGCGCCTTCGACGCGATGCAGCAGGCCAGCCAGGCCATCCGCGAAGGCAATGTCGAGCTGAAGAACCGCTCGCTGACCCGCGCCGTGCGCATCCTGGACGAAGGCCTGCGCGCCGGCCTGAACCTGTCCACCGGCCGCCTCGCCACCGACCTGCACGAGCTGTACGGCTACATCTGCATGCGACTGACCCAGGCCAACCTGCGCAGCGACCTCGAAGCGATCGAGGAAGCGCGGCGCCTGCTCGCCCCCGTGCGCGAGGCCTGGACCGCGATCGCCCAGGCCCCTGAAGCCCAACCCGCGCCCGCCTCCACCGCCCGTGCGGCCTGACCCGACCTGCCAGGTGACCCAGCAATGAACTCCGAACTCCTGAGCTACTACGAGGCCATCGAACAGGCCAGCGCCGACATGCTGTCCGCGGCACGCATCGGCAACTGGGACGAGGTCGTCAAACTCGAAGGCGCCTGCGTGCTGCTGATTTCCCAGCTCAAGGCCGCCGCCCACCAGAATCCGCTCGCGCCGGGCGAAAGCGCCCTGAAGACACGCATCATGCAGCGCATCCTGCTGAACGATGCCGAGATCCGCCATCTCGCCGAGCCCTGGCTGGAGGATCTGGACCAGACCATGAAGGGCAAGAGCCGCCTGGTTCACTGAGCTTGCGAGCGACTACCATCGCCCGCATGTCCGTCGAATCAGCCCCCGAGGAACTCCGCGTCGCTTCAGCCACCGAGATCGCGGCCTATCTCCAGGATCTGCAACGCGAGCGCGCCAGCGTCCAGCTCAACAGCCCGCCCGGCCATGTGCTGGTGACGCGGATCTGTGCGCTCAATCCGGGTAGCGACCTGCTCGGGCTTGAAATCGGGGCCGACCCGGAAGGCATCAGCGAGGCGCTGGTGGCCTCCGGCGAGATCACCGCCGTGGCCTACCTGGGCGCCATCAAGCTGCAGTTCGAGCTCGAAGCGCCCGTGCTGGTCAGCGGCGACCAGGGCACGGTGTTGCGCAGCCAGATGCCGCTGCGCCTGTACCGCTTCCAGCGCCGCCAGGCCTTCCGCGTGCAACCGCCCGGTTCGTTGTTCCCGCGCGTTGTGCTGCCCGGCCAGTCGCCCGACGAGGCCGGCCGCGCGCTGCGGGTGCTCGACATCAGCATTGGCGGCGTGGCCCTGGGGCTGCCGCCGGCCTTCGATCCGCTGCGCATCGGCCATGTCGCCGATGACCTGTCACTGGAACTGGACCGGCTCAGTTCGCTGCGGGTCGCGCTGCTGCCGCATCACGTGAGCCCCATCGTCGACGACCCTGCCGGCATGCGCCACCTGGGCTGCGCCTTCGTCGATCTGCAGGCCGATGTCGCACGCGCACTGCAGGTCTACGTCGACCAGACGCAGAAACGCCGCCGCCTGCTGCGCATGGAGCCATGAAGGCCGCCCCTGCAAGTGGCTTCACGCTGCTGGAGGCGGTGTTCGTGCTGGCGGTGCTGGCCATCGTGCTGGCGGTGGCGATTCCCAACTACTCGGGCTACCTGGCACGCCAGCGCCTGCGGCACGTGGCCGAGCTGCTGGAACTGGACCTGCGACGCGCCCGGGCGCTGAGCGTCGAGGAAAACCGCGAGATCTACGTCAGCTTCCACAGCGGTCCGGACTGGTGCTGGGGCGCGAGCCGTGGCCAGCCCTGCGACTGCAGCAACGGCCAGCCACGCTGCGACCTGGGCGGCCAGACGGCCCGCGAGCACCAGGGCACGCTGCTGCAGGCGGGCCAGAGCGTCAGCTTCGAACCCGGCCTCGGCCGGGCCCTGGGCTGGAGCCGCATCGGCCTGTCCAACACCCATAACCAGCAGTTGCACCTCGACCTCAATCCCCTGGGGCGCCCGCAGATCTGCGGTCAGGACGCACGCAAAGGCGAAAGCTGCTGACGGCGGCTGACGCGCCAGCCGTCAGATCTGCATGTTCATGATCTCGGAATAGGCCGAGACCAGGCGGTTGCGCACCTGCAGCGTGGCCTGGAAGCCGATCTGCGCCTTCTGCATCGCGACCATGGTCTCTTCCAGACTCACGGTCGGGTTGTCGAGCTGCACCTCGCGCTGCAGCCGCGACACCTCGTGCTGCTGGGCGCTGACGCTCTTGAGCGCCTGCACCATGGCGTCGCCGAAGTTCTGCCCCACCGGCGCCGCCGCCGTCGCGCTGGCGGCCGCAGCGCGCGTCGCGGCATTCGTCAGCGGCGTGCCATTGACCGACAGGCCGGCGCGGGCGGCGGCCTGGGCAAAGTCAAAGGGGCGCAACTTCACTTCCATGGGCCGGCACTTTGACAGCGCACTGCCGGGTCTAAGCACCGAGATACGCGGGCGCGGTCGGCTACTTCTGCGCTTTCTTGAGGGGGTGCACCCGAATAATCCGCGGCATCGGTCGATTCCCGGCCCCAGCCGTCCCCTCGTTTCTTCCTACGCCCCCGATGGACAACGCCCTGAGCGCCCCAGCTGCCGGCCAGGTTGCGGTCACCCCGCCCAACCTGCCCAACCCCGCCGTGGCCGACGCACCGGTCGACGCCGGGCCGCAGACCTTCGTCCAGCGCCTGGCAGGCCTGCCCATGCGCAGCAAGGTGATGATGGGCGTCGGCCTGGCGGCCCTCGCAGGCGCCGTGCTGGCGCTGGCGCTCTGGTCGTCACAGGGCGAGTACAAGCCGCTGTTCACCGGCCTGTCGGACAAGGACGGCGGCGCCGTGATCGGCCAGCTCGCGCAGATGAACGTGCCCTACAAGCACGAGGCCGGCGGCGTCATCCTGGTGCCGGCCAATCAGGTCTATGACCTGCGCATGAAGCTGGCGGCGGCCGGCCTGCCCAAGTCGGGCACCGGCAGCATGGGCAACACGGTGGGCTTCGAGCTGCTGGACAAGTCCAGCATCGGCCAGACCCAGTTCAACGAACGACTGAACTTCCAGCGCGCGCTGGAGGGCGAACTGACTCGCACCATCACCGCGCTGGCCGATGTGGCCGACGCCCGCGTGCACCTGGCCATCCCGCAGCAGAACGGCTTCTTCCGCGAGCAGCAAAAGCCCAGCGCCTCGGTGATGCTGACGCTGCGCGGTGGGCGCGCGCTGGACCGCGCGCAGATCGCCGGCATCGTGCACCTCGTGTCCAGCAGCGTGCCCGAACTCAACCCCAAGGCGGTCAGCGTGCTGGACCAGACCGGCGCCCTGCTCTCCCAGACCGACAACGACCCGGTCAACAGCCTGGATGGCCAGCAGCTGCGCTACAAGCAGCAGGTCGAGGCCAGCTACAACAAGCGGGTGCTGGAGCTGCTGGAGCCCGTGCTGGGCCGTGACAACCTGCGCGCTACCGTCACGGCGGACCTGGACTTCTCGCAGACCGAGGCCACGGCCGAGGAGTACCGCCCCAACCAGGGCCCCAATACCCAGGCGTCCGTGCGTTCCAGCCAGAGCCAGGAAAGCACCAACGCCACACCGGCCCAGCCCACCGGCGTGCCCGGCGCGGCCACCAACCAGCCGCCCGTGCCGGCGACCGCCCCCATCAACGGCGCCAGCGCACCGCTGCAGCCGGCCGGCGGCACGGCGGCCGGCCAGAGCAGCCGGCGCGAGCAGGTGACGAACTACGAGGTCGACAAGACCGTGCGCGTGACCCGCGGCGCCATCGGCACCGTCAAGCGCGTGAACACGGCCATCGTCGTGAACCAGCGCAACGTCACCGACGCCAAGGGCAAGACCACCAGCCAGCCCCTGCCGGCGGAGGAGATCCAGCGCCTGACCGATCTGGTGAAGGAGGCCGTGGGCTTCAACGAGCAGCGCGGCGACTCGGTCAAGGTGATCTCGGCGGCCTTCGTACTCGACAAGGTCGAACCCGAGGACGTGCCGCTGTGGAAGCAGCCCTGGGCCCAGGATCTGCTGCGCGGCTCCATCGTGCCGCTGGCCTGCGTGCTGATCGCGCTGATCGCCGTCTTCGGCATGATCCGCCCGGCCATCCGCGCCGCCGCCACGCCGCCGCCGGAACCCGAGGTGGCCGCCGCCGAGTCGCTGGACGAGGTGGTCGACGACGTCGAGCTGCTGGGCGGCGACGGCATGCCGCGCCTGGAAGCGCCGCTGCACAATGAGAAGCTCGAACGAGCCCGCCAGCTGGCGCGCGACAATCCGATCGCGGTCGCCAACATCATGCGGGAGTGGATCACCGGGGAAGCGGCCTGAACCACCACTGAGCCATGGACGACAAAGGTCTAGAAAACGCCGCCATCCTGCTGATGTCCCTCGGCGAGGAGGAGGCCAGCGAGGTCTTCAAGCACCTGGCACCCAAGGAGGTGCAGGCGCTGGGGGAGACCATTGCCAAGATGAAGATCGTCCGGCGCGAGCAGGTCGAGAAGGTCATCGACATGTTCGACGCGGTGGCCGATCAGCACAGCACGCTGGTCAACGACACCGACGAGTACGTCCGCTCCGTGCTGCGCAAGGCCCTGGGCGAGGACAAGGCCAACCTGCTGCTGGACCGCATCCTGCAGGGCAGCGACATCACGTCCATCGAAAGCCTGAAGTGGATGGACGCCACCTCGGTGGCGGAGCTGCTGCGCAACGAGCACCCGCAGATCATCGCCGCCATCCTGGCCCACCTGGACTTCGACCAGGTCAGCTCGGTGCTCAAGCTGTTCTCCGAGCGTGGCCGCAACGAGGTGCTGATCCGCATCGCCACGCTGGACGGCATCCAGCCCACCGCGCTGAAGGACCTGAACGACGTGCTCAGCCAGATCCTGGCCGGCGGCGAGCGCATGCGCAAGAGCTCGCTGGGCGGGGCCAAGACCGCGGCCGAGATCATCAACATGATGGGCTCCAGCGTCGAAGCCTCGGTGCTGGACTACATCCGCGAGGCGGATGCCGATCTGGCCCAGAAGATCATGGACAACATGTTCACCTTCGACGATGTGAACAAGATCGACGACAAGGGCATCCAGGCCATGCTCAAGGAAGTGCAGAGCGAGAGCCTCATCGTCGCGCTCAAGGGCGCCAGCGTCGAACTGCGCGAGAAGATCTTCCGCAACATGTCCTCGCGCGCGGCCGAGACACTGCGCGAAGACCTCGAAACCCGCGGCCCGGTGCGACTGTCCGAGGTCGAGGCCGAGCAGAAGGAAATGCTCAAGATCGTGCGTCGCCTGGTCGACGAGGGTCAGATCGTGCTCGCCGGCGGCGGGGACGACCAATTCGTATGAAGCCCGTCGGCGCGCCGCGCCAGCCGCACGCGGCGGCATGGCGCTGACGCCCACCAAGATTTCCCATGGCCACACGCCCACCGCCCCGGCAGGTGCCGCCGCCCGATCGCCGCCAGGCCGACCGGCGCACCAGCTACGCGCGCTTCATTCCCGGCGAGGAACTGCAGGGCGCGCGCGCCTGGCAGCCCGACGACCTGGGCGGCGAATCGGCGTTCTCGCCGTTCGCGCCACCACCTCCGCCGCCGGCCCCGCCCGCACCGGCCGAACCGCCCCCGCCCCCTGAACCCAGCGTCGATGAGCTGCTGCACGGCGCCCGCCAGTCGGGCTATCAGGACGGCTACCGCGACGGCATGGCCGCGCTGGACGCCTTCAAGCAGAGCTTCGCGCAGCAGATCAGTGCCCAGGTGGGCGCGCTGGTGACCCATTTCGACACCGAGATGCGCGGCCTGGAGGACGAGATGGCCACCGCGCTCGCCCGCATCGCGGTGGAACTGGCCCGCCAGGTGGTGCGCAGCGAGATCGAGCTGCGGCCCGAGCACATCGCCCGCGTCGCTCACGACGCGGTGGAAGCGCTGCAACTGTCGGCCCGCCATGTGCGGGTGCGGGTGCATCCCGACGACTTCCCGCTGGTGCAGCAGGGGGCCGGCAACGAGCTGCAGGCCCGCCAGGCGCAGCTGGTGCCCGACCCCGAGATGCCACGCGGCGGCGTCAAGGTGGATGCCGACATCGCCAGCGTCGACGCCACGCTGGCCGCGCGCTGGCAGCAGGCTACCGCAGCCATCGGCCAGAACTCCATCTGGGAGGATCGCCGCAACGGGCCACCGGCTGCGGCCACGCCGGTGCGTGACGAGGACATGCGATGAAGGACCGCTGGCAGCGCTACCTGGCCGACCTGGAAACGCTGGCAGCCACCCCTCAGCCACTGGAGTCGCAGGGCAAGCTGGTACGGGTGGCCGGTCTGGTGCTGGAGGCCACCGGCATCCGGGTGCCGCTGGGTTCGGTCTGCCGCATCCAGATGCCAAGCACCGACACCTCCCCGCGTCGCGGCATGGCGCCGGTGAATGCCGAGGTGGTGGGCTTCTCGGGTGACCGCGCCTTCCTGATGCCCACCGACGAGGTCCAGGGCCTGTCCAGCGGCGCCACCGTGCTGCCGCGCCACCTGCCACCGCTGGCCCCGCAGCTGGGCCAGCCGCTGCACCCCTGGCGGCGCGGCGAGGACCGCGGCCTGCATCTACCCATGGGCCCCGGCCTGCTGGGCCGCGTTATCGACCCGCACGGGCATCCGCTGGACCGTGCCGGCCCGCTCGGCACCGTGCACAACGAGCCCATGGTGCGGCGCCCCATCAACGCGATGGACCGCGATCCGGTGCGCACCCCGCTGGACACCGGCGTACGCGCGATCAACGCGCTGCTGACGGTCGGCCGCGGCCAGCGCCTGGGCCTGTTCGCCGGCACGGGCGTGGGCAAGTCGGTGCTGCTGGGCATGATGGCCCGCTACACGCAGGCCGACGTGATCGTCGTGGGCCTGATCGGCGAGCGCGGCCGCGAGGTGAAGGAGTTTATCGAGGACATCCTCGGCGAGCAGGGCCTCAAGCGCAGTGTGGTGGTGGCCGCGCCGGCCGACTCCCCGCCGCTGATGCGCCTGCAGGGCGCGCACTACGCGACCGCCATTGCCGAGCATTTCCGCGACGCCGGCGCCCATGTGCTGCTGCTGATGGACTCACTCACCCGCTATGCGATGGCGCAGCGCGAGATCGCACTGGCCATCGGCGAGCCGCCGGCCACCAAGGGCTATCCGCCCAGCTGCTTTGCCAAGCTGCCGCAGCTGGTGGAGCGCAGCGGCAACGGCCTGCCGGGCGAAGGCTCCATCACCGCCTTCTACACGGTGCTGACCGAGGGCGATGACCCGCAGGACCCGATCGCCGACGCGGCGCGCGGCATCCTGGACGGTCACATCGTGCTCTCCCGCGAGCTGGCCGAGGCCGGCCATTACCCGGCCATCGACGTCGAGCGCTCCATCTCGCGGGTGATGACCAGTGTTGCACCCCAAAAGCAGGTCGATTCCGCGCGACGATTCCGCCAACTTCTGGCGAAATACAACAAGGCCCGCGACCTCATCCAGCTCGGCGCCTACACCCCGGGTGCCGACCCCGAGCTGGATCTGGCCGTTCGCCTGCAACCCGACATGGTTCATCTGTTGCAGCAGGACATGCACAGTCCGGCACAACTGCACGCCAGCGTCGCCCGGTTGCAGGCCGTGGTCCAGGACGCCTGAACTTCCGGCTCGGGCGTGCCGATAGCTATGCCAGGCACGGCCCCCGCCGTGCGGCCGTGGAGTTGTGAATGAGTGCCCAGCCCGACGCCCTTCAGTTGCTGCTCGAGCGAGCCGAAGAGGCCCGCGACGCCGCCGCGCAGGCCCTGCATGCGGCCCATGCGCAGGCCCATGCCGCCCATGTCCAGCATGGCGAGCTCAGTGGCTACCGCGTCGAATACGAGCGCCGCTGGCTGGAACAGTTCAGCCAGCCCACCACGATGGGCCTGGTGGGCTGCTTCCAGAGCTTCGGCCAGCGGCTGGAGCAGGCCGTCAGCAGCCAGGGCCAGGCCGCGCAGTTCGCCGACCATCGCGAGCGCCATGCACGCGAGCAGCTGCGCCAGGCCGAGATGCGCGTGGCCGCACTGCGTCAGCTGATCGCCCGGCGGCGGGCCGAGGCCCAGCTGGCGGAGCAGCGCCGCGAACAACGCAGCACCGACGAGTACGCCGCCCGCGCGCACCTGCGCCGCCACTCCACCCACCATCCGGTGTAAGCCATGTTCGCCTCCGCGCCCCTCAGCACCCAGCCCACCCTGCTGCCGACCAGCGGCCTGCCCAGTTCCCCGGCCCCGGTGCGCAGCGACGATGCCAGCTTCGCCAAGCTGCTCAGCGCCAGCACGCCGGCCGCGCCCGCCCCGAGCCCGGCCGCCCCGGCGCCGCAGCCGGCCCAGGCCGGCAACACGCCGCGCACGGATTCGAAGTCGAACCAGCCCCCCCGCAAATCCGCCGACAGCGCCGGCAAGACTCCCGAGGCCCCCAAGCCGGCCGAATCGGGCCAGGACGAGCGCAAGGCCGTGGAAGCCAAGACTGCCGGCCAGGACAAGACCACGGACGACGGCTCGTCCAAGGAGTTGACGGAGGAAAGCCAGGACGGTACGCGCGACCTCAGCAGCCTGCTGGGCCTGAACGGCGATGCCAACGCGCGCCCCGAGCTGACGGCCGGTGCGCTGGCGCACCGATCGATCGCACAGGCCGGTGACGACCCGTCCACCGACCAACCCGCAGACGATCGCAGCGCCAGCCAGGGTGGCCGCACCGAAGGCGCTGCACGCAGCGGACGCGGCGCCCAGGACGCCCTCGCCAGCCGCGCCGCCCAGCGCGCAGCCGATGCCGGCGACACGCCGACCGCGCAGGCCCAGAAGGCCGACGCCGGCCGCAGCTTCGCCGATCAGCTGCGCGATGCCGGTCAGGCTCCACTGCGCACGGCCACCCAGCCGCTGGCCGCCGCCACCGGCACGCCCGCGGTCGCCGATGCCGCGCTGGCGGCGCAGCAGGCCGCCTCGCCGCTGGCAGGCAGCGGCGCCGGCAGCGACGCGACGCCGGCCACGGGCCGCGTGCAGGCCCCGGTGAACAGCGCCGGGTTCTCGGCCGAACTGGGCGCACGGGTCAGCGTGCTGGCCGCCGACGGCGTGCAGCAGGCCGAGCTGCAGCTCAACCCGGCCGACATGGGGCCGGTGCTGGTGCAGATCGTCGTGGACGGTGCCCAGGCCCAGGTGTCCTTCCACGCGGCGCAGGCCGACACCCGTCAGGCGCTCGAGCAGAGCCTGCCCGACCTGGCCGCCGCGCTGCAGGGCAGCGGTCTCACGCTTTCGGGTGGCGGCGTCTTCCAGCAGCAGGCCCGCGAGCAGGGTGACGGCGGCGGCGGAGCGGGCCAGGGGCCGCGCAACGCCGAACGCTCGGGCAGCAGCGACGCAGTCGCCGCAACCAGCGCCCCCCTCCCCTCGGCGGCCACGCGCCGGGTCCGCCTGCTCGACACCTTTGCCTGAGCCTGAAGCACAAATAGCGGCGCCGAGCGTGGCCAAATCAACGCTTGACGCCTGGGAGGCGGGTCAATAATCGCCTCCAAGATGCGCCCGCTCCGCCCCGCGGCGCGCAGACTCAAGGAGTTTTCATGGCGAATGCGCCTGCCGCCGAAGCGCCCGCCCCCAAGGGAGGCGGTAACAAGAAGCTGATCATCATCCTGGCCTTCGTGCTGCTGCTGGTGCTGGGCGGCGGTGCCGCGGCCCTGCTCATCCTGAAGAAGAAGCCTGCCGAGGATGGCGAGGACGGTGGCGATCACGCCGAGGCGGCCCCGGCCCCGAAGAAGGCCCACGCCAAGAGCGACCACCCGCCCACCTTCGTGCCGCTGGACCCGTTCACGGTCAACCTGGCGGACCGCGACGTGGACCGTTTCGCGCAGATCGGCGTGACGCTGGAGGTCGAAGACCCGAAGTTCGCCGACCAGATCAAGGCCTACATGCCCGCGGTGCGCGGCAACATCCTGATGGTGCTGTCGCGCAAGACTGCGGCCGACCTGCTCACCACCGAAGGCAAGGAAAAGCTCGCCCGCGAGATCAACCGCGAGGCCGTGCGGCCCATGGGGATCGAGCTGGACGACGAGGATGAGGACGAGACACCGGCCAAGAAGAAGAAAAAGCGCCGCGTGCGCGTCGAGAGCCCCATCACCGGGGTGCACTTCTCCAACTTCATCGTGCAGTGATGGGCCCGCTGCCATACCTGCTCGTGCGTGACCGCCGCGGCCACCCCGCCGCCGGCCTGCACCTGTCCGGAACGGGAGGCCTGCAATGAATCAGCAGATCCTTTCGCAGGACGAGGTCGATGCCCTGCTGCAAGGCATCACCGGCGAGAGCCAGAAGCTCGAGCAGGAGGAGGAGCAGGTTGGCGGCATACGCGAGTACAACCTCGCCAGCCAGGAGCGGATCGTCCGTGGGCGCATGCCCACGATGGAGATCATCAACGAACGCTTCGCGCGCAACATCCGCGTGGGGCTGTTCAACTTCATCCGCAAGAGCCCCGAGGTCGCGATCGGCGGCATCAAGGTGCAGAAGTACAGCGCCTTCCTCCGAGAAATTGTCGTCCCGACCAACTTCAACATCGTGTCGGTGAAGCCGCTGCGCGGCAGCGGCCTCATCATCTGCGACCCAACGCTGGTGTTCGCGGTGATCGACTCGCTGTTCGGCGGCATCGGCAAGTTCCACGCCCGCATCGAAGGGCGCGACTTCTCGCCCACCGAGCAGCGCGTGATCCTGCGTCTGGTGGAGGTGATCACGGCCGAGTACCACAAGGCCTGGAAGGGCATCTACCCGCTGGAGCTGGAATACCAGCGCTCGGAGATGCAGCCGCAGTTCGCCAACATCGCCACGCCCAGCGAGATCGTGGTGTCCACCTCGTTCACGCTGGAGATCGGCGAGACCAGCGGCACGGTGTACTTCTGCATCCCGTACTCGACGCTGGAGCCGATACGCGATGTCCTCTACTCGACCACGCAGGGTGACTCGGCCGAGCCGGACCGGCGCTGGATCAACCTGCTGAAAACCCAGATCCAGGCCGCGCAGGTCGAACTGGTGGCCGAGCTGGCCACGGCGCCGGCCACCGTCGAGCAGTTGCTGGCCTTCAAGCCGGGCGACTTCATCGAGCTGGATCTGGACCCGCTGATCAAGGCCAAGGTCGACGGCGTGCCGGTGTTCGATTGCAACTACGGCACCTCCAACGGCAAGTACGCCCTGAAGATAGACAAGATGCTGACCGGCCCTCAGGAGGGCTGGCTGGGAGCACGCCATGAGTCCTGATACCCCGAGCGACGACGAACAAGACGCCATGGCGGCGGAATGGGCTGCGGCCCTGGCCGAGGCCGCCCCGGCGGCCAGCACGGCCGTGGCCGAGGAGGTCGCGCCCGAGCAGGTGTCGACGCCCAGCTTCCAGAACTTCTCGCCCACCAACTCCAACGCGGTGCCCGGCGACATCAACATGATCCTGGACATCCCCGTCCAGCTGACCGTTGAACTCGGCCGCACACGCATCCCGATCAAGAACATCCTGCAACTGGCCCAGGGCTCGGTGGTCGAGCTGGACGCACTGGCCGGCGAACCGATGGACGTGCTGGTCAACGGCTACCTGATCGCCCAGGGCGAGGTGGTGGTGGTGAACGACAAGTTCGGCATTCGCCTGACCGACATTGTGACCCCGTCCGAACGCATGCGCCGCCTCTCGCGCGCGGCCTGAGCCCAGGCAGACTCACCCGCGCCGGGGCCCAAGGCGCAAAGAAACAGGGGGGGATCCTCCAGTTGACCGGACCGAAGCCTCAGGTCGGCACGCAAAATGCCGACACATGAACGCCTCTACCGGTCTGCTGCCTCTTCTCTGGTTCATCGCGATCATCGCGTTGATCCCCATCGCGCTGTGGCTGCTCAAGCGCACACCCTACGGACGCGCGATGGGCGGCGCGGTGCCGGGCGTGCTGCGCGTCGTCACGCAACTGCCCACCGGCACCAACCAGCGCGTGATGATCGTCGAGGTCGGCACCGGCGAGGATCGCCGCTGGCTGGTGCTGGGCGTCACGCCGCACCAGATCACCACGCTGCACACGCTGCCACCGCAGGCCGAGCCGCCCGCGCCGGCTAGCTTCGCAAAGCTGCTGGGTCAGAAGATGGAGCGCCATGATGCGGCCTGAGCGCCTGCGCCGCCTGGCGCTGATGCTGGCGGGCCTGCTGGCCACGGGCGCTGCCTTGGCGCAGAACCAGCCGCCCGCCACGCTGCCGCTGCTGGTGGGCCAGGGCGCAGGCGCCAGCTACTCGGTGCCCATCCAGACGCTGCTGTTCTTCACTGCCCTGGGCTTCCTGCCGGCGGTGCTGCTGATGATGACGGCCTTCACCCGCATCGCCATCGTGCTGAGCCTGATGCGCCAGGCCCTGGGCACCCAGGCCGCGCCGCCCAATCAGGTCATCATCGGCCTGAGTCTGTTCCTCACCTTCTTCGTGATGAGCCCGACGCTGGACAAGGTCTACGCCGACGCCTGGCAGCCCTACAGCGCCGGCACCATCCCCTTCGACGAGGCCCTCAAGCGCGCCGAGGTGCCGATGCGCGGCTTCATGCTCAAGCAGACCCGCCAGGCGGACGTGATGCTGTTCTCGCGCCTGGCCAAGCTGGACAACTCGGTCAAGCCCGAGGAAGTGCCGTTCAAGGTGCTGGTGCCCGCCTTCGTCACCAGCGAGCTGAAAAGCGCCTTCCAGATTGCCTTCCTCGTCTTCATCCCCTTCCTGGTCATCGACATGATCGTGGCCAGCGTGCTGATGAGCCTGGGCATGATGATGCTGTCGCCCGTGCTCGTGGCCCTGCCCTTCAAGCTGATGCTGTTCGTGCTGGCCGATGGCTGGAACCTGCTGCTCGGCTCGCTGGCAGCCTCCTTCGCGACCTGACCCCCCACACCATGGACGCACAACAAGTCTTCACCTTCGGCCAGCAGGGCCTGTACATGCTGCTGCTGGTGGCCGCTCCCATCCTCCTCGTGGTGCTGGTGGTCGGCGTCGTCGTGAGCGTGATCCAGGCGGCCACGCAGATCAACGAGGCGACGCTGTCCTTCGTGCCCAAGGTCATCGCGGCCGTGCTGACGCTGGCGGCCGTGGGGCCATGGATGGTCACGCAACTGGTCGAGTACATCCAGCGCACGCTGCAGACCATCCCCTCAGTCGTCGGCTGAACGGCGAGCGCCCATGTTCACGGTCACCGAGGCCCAGCTGCTGGCCTGGCTGAACCCGCTGCTGTGGCCCTTCATCCGCACGCTGGCGCTGCTGGCCGGCATGCCCACCTTCAGCCAGCGCAATGTGCCGCTGCGGCTGCGCATCGGGCTGGCATTGTTCATTTCGGTGGCGGCCCAAGCCTCGCTGCCTGCCATTCCGGCCACGCCGCTGGATTCGCTGCCGCTGCTGACGCTGCTGCTGGCCCAGCAGCTGCTGATCGGCCTGGCCTTGGGCTTTGCGGTGCGCATCGTGTTTGCAGCGTTGGAGTTCGCCGGCGAGATCATCGGCCTGCAGATGGGCCTGAACTTCGCCGGCTTCTTCGACCCCGGCACCGGCGCGCAAGGCACGGCCAGCAGCCGCTTCTTCGGCAGCATGGTGGCCTTCCTCTTCATCGCCATCAACGGCCACCTGCTGCTGATCAACGCGCTGGTGCAGAGCTTCCAGGCCTTCCCGATCGGTGACGAGCCCTTCGCCTTCCTGCGCGTCGCCCAGCCACAGCGCTGGGGTGCGGAGATCTTCAGCATCGGCCTGTGGATCGCGCTGCCGCTGGTCACGATGCTGATGTTCGTGAACCTGGTGCTGGGCGTGATCTCGCGCGTGGCGCCTCAGATCGGCGTGTTCTCGGTGGGCTTTCCGCTGACCGTCAGCATCGGGCTGATCGGCATGCTGGCGACATTGCCGCTCATGCAGACGCCATTCACGGTGGCGCTGGAACGACTGCTGGCCGCCTTCACCTGAACGCCAGCCAGAACGGGGTCAACTCGCCACCAGCCCGTTGCGGATGGCGTAGACCGTCAGTTCGGAGTTGTTCGTCAGCCCCAGCTTCTCCAGCACGCGGGCACGATAGACGCTGACCGTCTTGGGGCTGAGCGTCAGCTCCTCGGCGATGTCCGACAGCCGCCGGCCCGACGCGATCATCACCAGCGTCTGCAGCTCACGATCCGAGAGCTTGTGATGCGCCTGCTCGGTAACTGGCGCCGTCAGGCTCTCCACCAGCATCTGCGCGATCTCGGGAGTCACGTACTTGCGGCCCTGGGCCACCGTGCGCACCGCCTGCACCAGCGAGGCCGGATCGCCGCCCTTGTTCACGTAGCCGTAGGCGCCGGCGCGCAGCGCACGGATGGCGTATTGGTCCTCGGGGTACATGGAGACGATCAGGGGCCGCAGTGCCGCGCCCTCGTCCTTCAGCACATGCAGCACATCCAGGCCCGAGCGGCCCGGCATGTTGATATCGAGCACCAGCACATCGCAGGGGTTGTCCTTGCCGAGCTTGTGCAGCAGCCCGCGCAGCTCGGTGTAGTCGCCCGCCTCGCCGATAACCTCGATGTCGTCGCTGTCCGCCAGCGTGTCGCGGATGCCGCGTCGGATCAGCCCGTGGTCGTCGCACAGGATCACGCGGATCATGCACGCCCCCAGATGGAGTTGCCCTCGTCCTCGCCGGGCAACTGATCGTCCCCCAGCGCGTCGATGGCCTCGGCCGCCAGCGGCACGGTCAGGATCAGGCTGGTGCCACCGCCTGGCGGGCTGGAGAGATCCACCCAGCCCCCCACCGTCGCAGCCCGCTCGTGCAGGCCGCGGATGCCGAAGGAACGCTCCTTGGCCAGATCCTGTGCCGCGATGCCGGCACCGTTGTCGCGGATCTCCAGCGTCAGCACACCGGCTTCCTGGCTCATCTCGATATCCACCCGGGTAGCGCCCGAGTGCTTGGAGACATTGGTCAGCGCCTCCTGCGCCGTGCGGTAGGCCACCAGCGGCACACCTGCCGGCAGCTCCATGCGGCTGTCGGCGACGCGCAACGCGGCCTCGATGCCGGTGCGGCGCTCGAAGCGCGCCGTCATCCACTGCAGCGCCGCCGCCAGGCCCTGGTCCAGGATCGCGGGGCGCAGGTTGTGCATGATGCGCTGGCTGGCCTCGATCGCCGAGCTCACCGTCTCCAGCGCGGCCGCCACGCGCTGGCGCACCTCGGGCTCTCGTGCATGGCGGTCTATCCAGGCGAGATCGAACTTGAGGGCGGTGAGAGACCCGCCCACGTCATCGTGGATCTCGCGGGCGATCGCGGCCCGCTCCAGCTCCACGCTGGTCTGCAGGTGCCCGGCCAGCTGATGCAGACGCTGCTTGGACTTGTGCAGTTCCTGATCCGCCGTCACGCGAGCGCGCAGGCTTTCGGCCGCCTCGACAGCATGCTGCAAGGCAGGCGCCAGCCGCGCCAGGTTGTTCTTCAGCAGGTAGTCCGCCGCGCCATTGCGCATCGCATGCACGGCCATGTCCTCGCCGATCTCGCCCGACACCAGCACGAAGGGCGTCGCCAGACCGCGCTGCTTGAGCTGCTCCAGCACGTCCAGGCCGGAGTAGCCCGGCAGGTTGTAGTCCGACACAATCGCGTCCCAGGGGCGATCCAGCGCCTCCAGAACGGCAGGCAGCGCATCGAGACGCTCCATCTCGACCGGCAGGCCGGCACGCCGGATCTGGGTCAGGATGAGCTGGTGGTCAAGCTCGGAGTCTTCGACATGCAACACCCGCAGGGTCCGAGCGGCCTGCTCTCGGTCAGGAACTGTCATGGCGCGGAGTATGCCGCCGCTGCGAGCACGGTCGTGTGGTGAGGGACGCCACGCCTCTTGCCAGCAACCGGGGTCAGAGCGGTAATACGGCTCGTTCTGTCCACATCCCAGCGTCGACAGGTGCCGAAATTGCATCGAACATGCCATGATGTATTCGCTGACTAACGGCCAGGGTTCCAGCGAACCTCGACAAGCCATCCCAGCGTGGAGACGTGATGCAGACTGAAGAATCCAACGCAGCCATCGACCTGGACGGGTCGGTTGCCGCCATGCCGCTTCTCGCGGCGGCGGAGTTGCAGGATCACCTCATGACCGTGACCAACGATCTCGAACGTCTGCAGCGGCTGATCGATGACGCGGGTGAGACCCTGTCCACACATTTCTACAGCGCGTCCAACCAGGTGATGTCGCTGCTGAGCGCGGCCGAGACGGCCGGCATCAACGACGGGCTGCAGCAGGTGATGCAGGACATCGCCCACGCCATCACCGCGCTCCAGTTCCAGGACATGGCGACGCAGCTGATCGCTCATACGAGCCAGCGTCTGCGCAATTGCGCCGACCAGATCGCACGCGACACCTTCGGCACGGACGATGAGGACGGTGCGGCGGTCGTCGAGATCGCGCCGCTGCGGCCCAATCCGGTCACCCAGGACGAGATGGACGCGGGATCCATCGAACTCTTCTGATTTCTGCCCTTCCCGGCAATCGTTCCCTCGGAGAAAACTAAATGCACTCAATCCTTGCTGTCGACGACTCGGCCTCGATGCGCCAGATGGTGGCCTTCACGCTCAAGAACGCCGGCTTCAACGTGGTGGAGGCGGTCGATGGCCAGGACGCCTGGGAGAAATCCGGCACGCGTGATTTCGATCTGGTGCTGACCGACCAGAACATGCCCCGCATGGACGGCATCAGCCTGACCAAGAAGCTGCGCGAGAACCCGAAGTTCAAGACCACGCCCATCCTGATCCTGACCACCGAGTCCAGCGATGCGATGAAGCAGGCCGGCCGCGCGGCGGGCGCCACGGGCTGGCTCGTCAAGCCTTTCGACCCGGCCAAGCTGATCGAGGTGATCGGCAAGGTGATCCGCTAAGGCCAGGGAGCAGGAGATGGGAGATATGACTTCTGAAGGCGCCAGCATCAGCGCCGGCATCGACCTCAGCCAGTTCTACCAGGTCTTCTTCGAGGAAGCCGGCGAGAACCTCGACAACATGGAGCAGTTGCTGCTGAACCTGAATGTCGACGAGGCCGACGACGAGGAACTGAATGCGATCTTCCGCTGCGCGCACTCGATCAAGGGTGGCGCCGCGACCTTCGGCTTCTCGGATGTGGCCGAGCTGACCCACCAGATGGAGACGCTGCTGGACAAGCTGCGTCGCCACGAACTGACGCCGACGGCACCGATGGTGGACGTGCTGCTGCAGTCGGGCGACGCGCTGCGTGCGCAACTGGGCCGTCACCAGGGCTCGGGCGCCGACCCGGTGGACACCGCCGAGTTGCTGTCCCACATCAAGGGCTTCGTGGACGGCAACGGTGCGCCGGTGGCCGCGCCCGCGGCCGCCCCTGCGCCGACGGCTGCCGCGCCCGCTGCGGCCCCCACGCCGGCCCCGGCACCGATGGCGGACGCCCGCCCGGGTGCGCGCCTGCTGGAGCTGCAGGTCGGTCCCCTGCCCGACCCAAGCATTGCCGACAACCTCGTCGAGCTATTCAAGGAAATCACCGACCTCGGCACCATCGAACCGCTGGATGCCGGCCAGTCGGCCGACGGCATGCGCCGCTTCAAGGTGTTGACCAGCTCCACCGACAACGATCTGCTGGACCTCTTCACCTTCCACGTGGCGCGCGAGCAGGTCAAGCTGCTGCCGTTGGGGCCTGGCTTCGGCTTCCACGACGGTGCGCCCGGCGCCCCGCCGGCTGAAGCACCCGCCTCCGATCCCGGCTACGGCTTCTTCGACGACGCCCCCGGCGTGCCCGCGGCCGGCGCTGCCCCCGCGGCGGCAGCCGAGGTCAAGCCGGCCGCCATCGTCCCTGCCGCGCGTCCTGTCGCCAAGGCCGAGGCCAAGCCCGCTGGCGGTGGCCTGGACCAGACCACACTGCGCGTGTCCATCGAGAAGGTCGACCAGCTCATCAACCTGGTCGGCGAGCTCGTCATCACACAGGCCATGCTGGCGCAGAACAGCCGCGAGCTCGATCCGGCGCTGTACCAGCAGCTCACCAGCGGACTCGCCGACCTGGAGCGCAACACGCGCGACCTGCAAGAGTCCGTCATGTCGATCCGGATGATTCCGATGTCGACGGTGTTCAACCGCTTCCCGCGCATGCTGCGCGACCTGGCGGCCAAGCTGGGCAAGAAGGTCGAGCTGGTCACCCAGGGTGAAGCGACCGAACTGGACAAGAGCCTGGTCGAGAAGATCACCGATCCGCTGACCCACCTGGTGCGCAACAGCTGTGACCACGGCATCGAGATGCCGGCGGACCGCCTCGCGCGCGGCAAGCCCGAGCAGGGCACGATCACACTGGTGGCTTCCCACCAGGGCGGCTCCATCGTCATCGAGGTGCGCGACGACGGCCGCGGCCTGAACCGCGAGAAGCTCATCAAGAAGGCACGCGAGAAAGGCATCGACGCGCCCGACACGATGAGCGATCAGGAGGTCTGGGGCCTGATCTTCGCGCCCGGCTTCTCCACCGCAGAGCAGGTGACCGACGTGTCCGGCCGCGGCGTGGGCATGGACGTGGTCAAGAAGAACATCACGTCGCTGGGCGGCACGGTCGAGATCGACTCCGCCGAGGGCTACGGCATGAAGGTGTCCGTGCGCCTGCCGCTCACACTCGCCATCATGGATGGCATGAGCGTGGGCGTGGGCGACGAGGTCTACATCCTGCCGCTGTCCAGCGTGGTCGAGTCCTTCCAGGTGCAGGCCGACACGATCAAGACCGTGGCCGGCTCCGGCCGCGTCGTCGAGGTGCGCGACGAGTACATGCCCGTCATCGAGCTGGAGCGTGTGTTCGATGTGCCACGCTTCGACTTCGAACACGTGTCGTCCATCATGGTGGTGGTCGAGGCCGAGGGCGGTCGCGTCGCACTGCTGGTGGACGAGCTGCTCGGCCAGCAGCAGGTCGTGGTGAAGAACCTCGAGGCCAACTATCGCAAGGTCAACGACGTGTCCGGCGCCACCATCATGGGTGACGGCCGCGTGGCCCTGATCCTGGACGTCGGCAGCCTGGTGCGCCGCTCCCGTCACTGATTCAAGAACTTACAAGGAGGCCTCCATGGAAGCCAGCGCCAATGTTCCCGCCCTGCGCCCGCAAGGTGCCGTCACGACGACTGCTGCCGGCCCCGCCAGCGGCGAGTACCTGACCTTCCGCCTCGGTGCCGAGGAGTACGGCATCGACATCCTGAAGGTCCAGGAAATCCGCTCCTACGAGCAGCCCACACGCATCGCCAACGCGCCGGACTTCATCAAGGGCGTGGTGAACCTGCGCGGCGTCATCGTGCCCATCGTCGACCTGCGCCTGAAGCTGGGATGCCCGACCGCCGAATACAACAGCTTCACGGTCGTCATCGTGCTGAACGTGAAGAACCGCATCGTTGGCGCCGTCGTCGACTCGGTGTCGGATGTGCTGGAACTCAACCGTGACGCCATCCGCCCGGCGCCTGAGCTCAGCTCGTCGGCGGTGGACACCAGCTTCATCACCGGCATCGGCTCGGTGGGCGAACGCATGCTGATCCTGATGGACATCGAAGGCCTGATGAGCAGCGCCGACATGGGCCTGATGGATGCGGTGGCCAGCGCTTGATTTCAAATTAATCAAATAAGCGCGTATGTGAACTTCTAACGTTCCAAATTTGCAGAATTTGATCCATAGTCCCCGTCAGGCCTCCCGCCTGGCGGGGACTTTCACTTTCTGGATTCGCACGAAGGAAACGCCATGAGCCGAGCCCCTCAATCCATCGCACGCCAGGTCTCCCTGACCGGCGCCCTGGCCGTCGCGGCCCTGCTGCTGGTTGTGAGTCTGATCGTGGGGCACATGGTCAAGCGGGCGATGCAGAGCCAGGTCCAGTCCTGGGTCAGCGACAAGACCGACGCGCTGGTGGACAGCATGCAGTCCATGGACGACATCGCCCGGGTGCTGGTGGTGCGCAACTTCGGCACCCTCAAGCGAGAGTTCGGCGGCAACTTCAGCGCCGATGCCGGCGGTGAGCTGACCTACGACGGCGCGAAGCTGAGCGGCGAGTTCAAGCAGGTGGACATGTTCGTGGAGCTCACCGGAGGCGTGGCCACCGTCTTCACAGCCAAGGGTGACGACTTCCAGCGTGTCACCACGTCGCTGCGCAATGACAAAGGCGATCGAGTCGTCGGCACCCTGCTGGGCAAGCAGCATCCCGCGTACGCCGTGGTCTCGGCGGGCAAGCCTTACTCCGGCCGCGCCGTGCTGTTCGGCAAGGCCTACATGACGCATTACGAGCCGATCAAGGACGTAGGCGGCAAGGTGATCGGCCTGCTGTTTGCAGGCTTCAATCTCGATGCGTTCGAAGAGGCGATCAATCGCTCCGCCAACGAGGCCCGGTTCTTCGAGCACGGCGGCACCTTCGTGGTGTCGGTCGGCAAGGATCCGGCCAAGGCCTTCTTCGTGTCCCACCCGGCAGCCAAGGGCAAGCTGGTCGCAGACGTCGCGCCCGGCTTCGAGAAGCTTCTGGCCGAGCAGAGCGAGAAGGCCGCGACGCTGGCGGACATGGCCGATGTACTGGGCAACGGGCTGAAGGACAACTTCGGCATCGCCCGCAAGAGCGACAAGACCGGCTATTGGGTGATCTCTCAGGTTTCGCGTATGGAGGCTGAGGCGGCCGTCCGATCGACCCTGTGGTTCTTCTGGGGCGCACTGGCACTGACCACGCTCGGCCTGGGCCTGGGCCTCGCCTGGTTGATGCAGCGCCGGGTAGCACGCCCCCTGGCCACGCTGGGCGAAGCGGTCGGCGCCATTGCCGACGGCGACCTCGGTCGCTCGGTGGAAAGCACGCGCACCGACGAGATCGGTCAGCTGATGCGGCAGACCGAAGGCATGCGGCTGCGCCTGGCGGACACCATCAGCACCGTGCGGGCCTCCGTGGATTCGATAGGCACGGCCAGCTCAGAGATCGCGACGGGCAACTTCGACCTCAGCCAGCGCACCGAAGAAACCGCCAGCAATCTGCAGAACGCGGCTTCGTCGATGAGTGAGCTGACCACCACCGTTCGGCACACCGCCGATGCCGCCCGCACCGCCAATCAGCTCGTGCAGTCGGCCGCAGGTGCCGCGACCCGCGGCGGCGAGGTGGTGGGCCAGGTGGTGTCGACGATGGAGCAGATCAACACGGCCTCGCGCAAGATTGCCGACATCATCGGCGTCATCGACGGCATCGCGTTCCAGACCAACATCCTCGCGCTGAATGCGGCGGTCGAGGCGGCCCGAGCCGGTGAACAGGGGCGCGGATTCGCCGTCGTGGCGGGCGAGGTGCGTTCACTCGCCACACGCAGCGCCGAGGCCGCACGTGAGATCAAGGCCTTGATCGGCGACAGCGTGACCCGTGTGGAAAGCGGTTCCCAACTGGTGCAGTCGGCCGGCGCCGTGATGGGCGAGATCGTCGGCAGCGTCCAGCGCGTTCAGGACATCATCGGCGAGATCAGCTCGTCAGCCGACGAGCAGAGCGCCGGCCTGCAAACGGTCAATCAGTCGGTCGGCCAGGTCGACCAGATGACCCAGCAGAACGCCGCGCTGGTGGAGCAATCGGCCGCCGCCGCGGATAGCCTGAAGGAGCAGGCGCATCGGCTCGTGGACGCCGTGGCGGTCTTCCGTGTGGCCGATGCTGCTGGGCTGACGCCGCCTCCAGCGCCGGTCGCCGCGCCCCGTCCAGTCAGCCGGGCAGCGCCGCCCAAGCCCGCAACGGCCAAGGCCCCCTCAACACCTCGGCCAACGACGACCTCACCCAAGGCAACGCCAACCCGACCGTCGGGTGCGCCGGCCACCGCCGTCCCATCGGCTCCTTCGGCCATGTCGGCCCCCCGTCCAGCCGCGTCCTCCACACCCGCGGCAGGCGATGGCGACTGGGAGACCTTCTGAGCACCGCAACAAAACAAGCCCCAGCAACGACAAAGCCCGACCGCTGACGCGCTCGGGCTTTGTCTTCTGGTGAGCGTCTGGCCTCGCATCAGCCTGAAGGCCAACGCGAACCGCCCATACGAACCGGCATCAGACCCGCTCGGCCACCCAGGCTGACACGCTGGCCAGCGCCGCCGCCACACCGGCCGGCTGCGTGCCGCCGGCCATGGCCATGTCCGGCTTGCCGCCACCCTTGCCGCCGACCTGCTGCGCCACGAAGTTGACCAGTTCGCCGGCCTTGACCTTGCCCACGCTGTCGGCCGTCACGCCGGCGGCCAGCTGAACCTTGTCGCCGTCCACCGCAGCCAGCACGATGGCGGCGGTCTTGAGCTTGTCCTTGAGCTTGTCCAGCGTCTCGCGCAGCGTCTTGGCATCCGCACCTTCCAGCTTGGCTGCCAGCACCTTCAGACCCTTCACGTCCACGGCCTGGGCCATCAGCTCGTCACCCTGGGCCGAGGCCAGCTTGCTCTTGGCTGCGGCCAGTTCCTTCTCGAGCTGACGCACCTGCTCGAGCACGCCATTCAGGCGCAGGCCCAGCTCCGCCGGCGAGGTCTTGAGCATCATGGCCGCGCCATGCATCGCGCTTTCCAGCGACTGCAGATAGCTCAGCGCGTTGTCGCCCGTCACGGCCTCGACACGGCGGATGCCGGCGGCCACGCCGGACTCGGCCACGATCTTGAACAGGCCGATGTCGCCGGTCGCCTTCACGTGCGTGCCGCCGCACAGCTCCTTGGAGCTACCGATGGACAGCACGCGCACGGTCTCGCCGTACTTCTCGCCGAACAGCATCATCGCGCCGGACTTCTGCGCGTCATCCAGGGCCATCACCTGCGCCGTGGCACCGGCATTGGCCAGGATCTCGGCATTGACCAGGGCCTCGACCTCGCGGATCTCCTCGGCCGTCATGGGCGCGTTGTGCGCGAAGTCGAAACGGGTGCGCTCGGCATTCACCAGCGAGCCCTTCTGCTGCACGTGAGCGCCCAGCACCTCGCGCAGCGCCTTGTGCATCAGGTGCGTGGCGCTGTGGTTGCGCACGGTCTTGGCGCGGCGGTCCGCGTCGACGCGCGCGGCGAACACATCGCCCACCTTGACCGAACCTTCACCGATATGGCCGTGATGGCCGAACACGTCGGCCTGGATCTTCAGCGTGTCTTCCACGACCACGCGGGTCGTGCCGTTGCGCAGCTCGCCGGCGTCGCCCGCCTGGCCGCCGCTCTCGGCATAGAAAGGGGTCTGGTCCAGCACCACGACCACATCGTCGCCCGCGTGGGCCTGCTCCACCGAGGCGCCGTCCACGTAGACCGCCGTGACCTTGGCACCCTCCACGCTCAGGTGCTCGTAGCCCTGGAAGTTCGTGGGCGTGCCGCTGTAGGCCAGGCCCTGGGCCATCTTGAACTTGCCGGCCGCGCGGGCACGGTTCTTCTGCTCTTCCAGCAGTTCGTGGAAGCGGGCTTCGTCCACGGTCACGCCGCGCTCGCGGCAGACGTCGGCGGTCAGGTCCACCGGAAAGCCGTAGGTGTCGTGCAGCTTGAAGGCGGTGTCGCCGTCAACATTGCCACCCTGGGCCAACGCGCCCTCCAGGATCTCCATGCCGGTGGCGATGGTCTGGAAGAAGCGCTCCTCCTCCTGCTTCAGCACGTCGGTGACGCGCTTCTCGGCCTGGCGCAGCTCGGGGTAGGCGTCGCCCATCTCGGCCGCCAGCGCGGCCACCAGCTTGTGGAAGAAGGGCGTGCGTGCGCCCAGCTTGTAGCCGTGACGGATCGCCCGGCGGGCGATACGGCGCAGCACATAGCCGCGGCCGGCGTTGCCGGGGATGACACCGTCCACCACGGTGAACGAGCAGGCGCGGATGTGGTCGGCAATCACCTTCAGCGAAGGGCTGTCCTTGTCGCAGTCGCCGCCGCCGGCCGCTTCGTCCACCGCATTCTTGGCGGCGTTGATCAGGGTGACGAAGGTGTCGATCTCGTAGTTGCTGTGCACGTGCTGCAGCACGGCGGCCAGACGCTCCAGGCCCATGCCGGTGTCCACCGAGGGCTTGGGTAGCGGGTGCATCACACCGTCTTCGGTGCGATTGAACTGCATGAAGACGTTGTTCCAGATCTCGATATAGCGATCGCCGTCTTCCCCGGGCGAGCCCGGAGGGCCGCCGGCGACCTCGGGGCCGTGGTCGTAGAAGATCTCGGTGCAGGGGCCGCAGGGGCCGGTGTCGCCCATCATCCAGAAGTTGTCGGACATGTAGCGCGCGCCCTTGTTGTCGCCGATGCGCACGATGCGCTCGGCAGGCACGCCCACCTGCTTGTTCCAGATCTCGTAGGCCTCGTCATCCTCGGCGTAGACCGTCACCCACAGCTTCTCCGCCGGCAGCTTGAAGTGCACGGTCAGCAGTTCCCACGCGTAGGAGATCGCATCCTTCTTGAAGTAGTCGCCGAAGCTGAAGTTGCCCAGCATCTCGAAGAAGGTGTGATGACGCGCGGTATAGCCGACGTTGTCCAGATCGTTGTGCTTGCCACCGGCACGGATGCACTTCTGGCTGGTGGTGGCGCGGGTGTAGGCCCGCTTGTCGAAGCCCAGGAACACGTCCTTGAACTGGTTCATGCCCGCGTTGGTGAACAGCAGCGTCGGATCGTCGCCAGGCACGACCGGGCTGGACGCAACGATCTGGTGTCCCTTGGACTCAAAGAACTTCAGAAAGGTCTGGCGGATCTCGGCGGCTTTCATTCAGGGGCGTCCTGGAAAAGTCTGTGGCAAAGAGGGCGATTGTAGGGAGAGGGTTAGAGTGCCGGGCTGACCGAAGGAGAACTCTGATGGAACAAGACAGCCCGTTGTTGCAACTTGACGATGCCAGCCTGTTGCGGACGCAGGCACTGATCAACGGCGAATGGGTGGGTGCGGCCGAGAGCTTCGCCGTGGTCGATCCCGCCACCGGGCGCGAACTGGCCAGCGTGCCCAATCTGGGCCGCGCCGAGGCCGAAGCCGCCATCGCTGCCGCTGCCAACGCCCTGCCCGCCTGGCGTGGCAAGACCGCCAAGGAACGGGCCGCCGTGCTGATGCGCTGGCAGCAACTGCTGATCAAGCATGCCGACGATCTCGCCCGGCTGATGACCGCCGAGCAGGGCAAGCCGCTGGCCGAAGCCCGCGGCGAGGTGGTCTATGGCGCCAGCTTCATCGAGTGGTTTGCCGAGGAAGGCAAGCGCATCTACGGCGAGACCATCCCGACGACCGACCCGAACAAGCGCTACCTCGTCGTCAAGCAGGCCATCGGCGTCTGCGCGGCCATCACGCCGTGGAACTTCCCGCTGGCCATGATCACCCGCAAGGTGGCGCCGGCACTGGCCGCGGGCTGCACCGTGGTCATCAAGCCGGCTGAGGCCACGCCGCTGACCGCACTGGCCGTGGCCGAGTTGGCGCAACGGGCGGGCATGCCCTCGGGCGTGCTGAATCTGCTCACTGCCGACGCCGCCCAGTCGATCGAGATCGGCCATGTGCTGTGCGAGAGCGACACGGTGAAGCACCTGTCGTTCACCGGTTCCACCGAGGTCGGCCGCATCCTGATGAAGCAATGCGCGCCCACGATCAAGAAGCTCAGCCTGGAACTGGGCGGCAACGCGCCCTTCATCGTGTTCGACGACGCCGACCTGGACTCGGCCGTGGACGGCGCCATCGCCAGCAAGTACCGCAACGCGGGCCAGACCTGCGTGTGCGCCAACCGCCTCTACGTGCAGGCCGGCGTGTACGACGCCTTCCTGGAGAAGCTGGCATCCAAGGTCGCAGCGCTCAAGGTGGGCAATGGCTTCGAGGCCGGCGTGAATGTCGGCCCGCTGATCGACGAGCAGGCACTGCAGAAGGTTGAGTCCCACGTGGCCGACGCGATCGCGCTGGGCGCTCGCGTGGTGGCCGGCGGCAAACGGGTTGAGGCGGCCGGCGGTCACTTCTTCGAGCCCACGCTGCTGGCCGACGCCAACGCGCAGATGCTGTGCTCGCGCGAGGAGACCTTCGGCCCCATCGCGCCGGTGTTCCGGTTCCAGACCGAGGCCGAGGCGGTGCAACTGGCCAACGCCACCGAGTTCGGCCTGGCGAGCTACTTCTACAGCCGCGACATCGGCCGCATCTTCCGTGTCGGCGAGGCACTGGAGTACGGCATGGTGGGCGTCAACACCGGCCTGATCGCCACGGCCGAGGTGCCCTTCGGCGGCGTGAAGCAATCGGGCCTGGGCCGCGAGGGCGCGCGCCAGGGCATGGACGACTATGTGGAGGTCAAGTACCTCTGCCTGGGCGACGTGCTGCGCTGAGCCCAACGAAAAAACCGCGAGGCCGCCGAAGCGGCACTCGCGGTCCATCGATTCGGACGGGAATCGAGAGGATTCCCGTCTGGATCAGCGCTTACTCGAAGTCGGCGCTCAGGGTCAGCGTCGTCAGGCGCGGGGCACCCAGGTAGTAGGTCGGGGCCGACACGGTGGAACCCTGGTAGGCGATCGCGTTCGTCACGGTACCCGAGGACGGGTTGCGATAGCGAGCGCTGCCGATGTTGCTGATGTTCAGCGCCAGCTTGGTGTTCTTCATCATGCCGAAGTCACCAAACTTGTAGCCGGCGTCCAGATCACCCACCACGTAGCCCGGGGCCTGCTCGTCGTTCATCAGCGTCGCGTATTGCGAGCCGGTGTACTTGCCCTTCACGCGAGCATAGAACGGGCCTTGCTCGTACTGCAGCGCGATACCGGCCATGAAGCGCGGCGTGGTGCCGAACTGCTTGCCCGACGTCGGCAGCACCACCGGTGCGGCACCGCTGGTGGCCGACGAGGTCGCCAGGTTGTCCTTCATTTCGCTCTTCTGAGCGGTGATCGAGCCGTAGACCGAGAAGCCGTTGAACACACCCGTACCGGCTTCGAGCTCGAAGCCGCGGTTGTTCACGCGACCGGCGTTGGTGTAGACGCTGACCAGCGTGTTCGGGTCGGTGGCGTTGGCCTGACGATTCTTGAAGTCAGAGTTGAAGAACGTGGCCGTCACAGAGAACTCACGCGACTGGAAGCGATAGCCCACGTCCGTCATGACCGAGGTTTCGGCCTTGATGTCCTGGATCGGCTGGATCACGCCCCCGACGAAGCGGACGTTCGCACCCGTGAATGCGAAGTTGGCCGGCGCGCGGAAGTTCTTGGCCACGTTGGCGAAGACCTGTTGACGCGCATCCAGATTGAAGCGGACACCGATCTGAGGCAGCGCCTCATGGAAGTTGCGCTTGATCTGGTAGCCCTGCGACACGCTGCTGTAGGTCGTCGAGGTCGCGGTTGCGTACGAGCGGATGGTGCCTTCGCTGGCGAAGCTGGTCACGTCACGCGACACGGTCGGCAGGCGCACGCCCAGGGACAGCAGGCCACGGTCGCCCATGAAGCTGATCTGGTCGTTGAAATACACCTGGTAGGACGTGCTCACCGTCTTCCAGTCACGGCCTTCGTAGCAGCTGCCATCCACGCGCTGGATGCAGCCGTTTTGCAGCCACTTGTCAGCGGGCGAGCCGTCGGCGTTCAGCTGGACGGCAGGCTGCGTCTGACGGTGCTGGGCACGCTCGTACCAGACACCCGCCTTCAGATAGTGGTTGTCGATCGTCGTGCTGATTTCCGAGGTCACGCCAGGACGCTGGGTACGCGTGACGCTGGAACGCGCCACACGGACCGTGTCCAGCGTGTCGCCGTCGCCGTTCAGGTCGACAGCGCCGCCCAGCACGCCCGACTTCTCGCTCAGCGTCATGTCGGACCAGCCGCCGTTGCCGAAGCCATACCAGAAGTAGGGCTGAACCTTCAGGTAGGTGTCCTTGGCCAGCTTGAAGGAGCCGGACACCGAGGCAATCACGTTCTCGAAGGGATTCAGCGAGGTGCCGTAATAGACGGCCGGGCCGCTCGTGCCGCTTTCGGTCTGCGCCGTGCCGTTCACACCCGGAACACGCGGCTTGAACGTCGTCGCGAAGTCGCCGTAGTAGCCGTTGGTGTTCAGCTGAGCCAGCGTCGGGTTGAAGATGTTGTTGTTGACGGCGCGGTTGTACAGCACCGAACCCAGGATCTTGTTGTCTTCGGACAGGTCCAGCGAGAAGCCGAAGTCGACGTGGTCCTTCTTGGCCTTGCCTTCACCCTTCCACTTGTCCGCTTCCGTGTGCGAGGCGCTGATGAACAGCTTGGCCATGTCGTTGGCGAAACGGCCGGTGTCATAGCGCACATAGGTACGGGTCATGCTCAGACCACCCAGGGTCTGGGACACGCGCACGCGACGCTTGTCGGTGGGGTCGCAGGTGATGATGCTGACCGCGCCGCCGGATGCACCGCCACTGGCGGTCTCGAGCTCGGTCGAGCCCTGAGCCACCGACGTCTGGCAGACGTTCTCGGTGTCGATGAACTCTTGCGGGTAGACCGCGTAGTTGCCGGAGTCGTTGACCGGCACGCCGTTCACGGTGAAGCCCAGCTGATCCGAATTGAAACCACGGATGGACAGACCGCCGCCGAACAGGCCGGTGGCATCGTAGTTGTAGGTGTTCACGCCCGGCAGCAGCGCAATGGTCTGGTAGGAGTTGCCGGTGGAACGATCCTTTTCGATCGACGCCTTGGTGATCGTGCTGCGACCCTTGACGGAGTCGTCATTGATCATCAGACCCGAACCCAGCTTGCCGGTACCGACCACCGTGATGGTGCCCAGGCGAACCGTGTCGTCCTTGGCTCGCGGCGTTGCGTCGTCGTCCTTGGCCGAGGCCTGCTGCGCCTGCGCCGTAGCGGCCGCCAGAACAGCCACGGCCATCGCCGCTGCGGTCTTGCAGAACAGTCTGCTATTCATCTTCGTAACTCCTAGTAAGCACGCGCAAACGTGCATGATTTGTAAGAAACGCCAACAACTACGAACAAGTCCGACCGCGAAGCGCCGACTTTTGCCGCACGGACCCCAACAACTGACGGACCGACTCGCGACAGTGACGGAATTGTCATGACTTTCTGTGACGGAACTTTACGGGTAAGTCAGAAGTGGCCGCCATGCGGCTCGCCGGCTCGAAAATGGCACCAAATCGGAGCATGAACTTTTTGCCGGATGCACAACATCGGACGAATAAGTCGCCGAATTGGCGCAAATTCGGCATCGTTGCAGCAAGAACGCACCATTTAAGGAAGCGCCCTCGCGAGTGAGGGCGCGTCGGTAAAGTGACTCAGCCTGTCGCAATTCCACAACGACACGCCCCCCCCGCACCGGCAGGCGGTGCGCAGCAACTGTCACAAATCACACCGCCAAAGTGACAGGGCCGGGACAGTGCTCGGAACTTGATCTTGCTTGCGGGCCGAACCCAGTCGTTCGGCTGTTGGCGGCTCGGCACCAACAGAAGGCCTCGCAGGATAGACGCGGGCTGCCACTCGTGCTTGCAAGCGGCGGCCTAAGGAAAAATGACAGCCGTCAGGGCGCCTCTGAAAGGCTGGCCGGCATCGGGAACAGCACCCGGTTTCTAGCTCGTTGATTACGCACGTCTTTTCCGATCCGGGCGTCACGGAATGGACTCGATTGTGGACTCAAATCTTCGGCCTGGTCAACGCAGGCCGTTGCGGGTGATCCAAAGCGAGCCAAGCACATCCATCGACAGCCAGAGCATCGGATTCATTCTGAAGTTTATCTGTCCTCTGGCACACCACGCCACAGGTCGCAACGGACAGGCGAGCTGCGTCCTCAAAGGACTGGCTCATCATCGACCGGCGCAGCCCCGTCTTTCACCCGCTCGATGAACCGCTTCATGGGCTCGGAGGGGTCGCCATGGCGGCGCAGCAGGTAGGTAGAGAGCATCGGTGGGGTGCCGGCCAGGGGACGAATGGAGATGTCCGGGCGCTGTAGCGTCTGCACCTGCGAGGCGATGGCGAAACCGATGCCGTAGCCGGCGCCGACCAAGGTCAGCATCACGCCCAGGCTGGTCACTTCATCGACCAGCTTGAGGGGCGTGCCTGCGTCCTGCAGCAGCGCTTGAATCTGATGGCGGCAGCCCGATCCCGATTCGGGATGGCACAGAACCAGCGGGAACTTCAAGGCTTCGGCCAGCGGCACCTGCACGTGTGCCAGCAAGGGGTGGCGTGCGGGCACGATCACCGACAGCGGATCGGTCCACACCGGCTCGGCGACGAGGCCATCATGCAC
>QFOD01000018.1 GCA_003241055.1 Roseateles depolymerans | reverse complement strand
GAATCGGTCACGATCAACCAGAACGGCCGGTCACGATCGACCAGAACCGTCGGTCACGTTGGGCCAGAACGAGCGGTCACGTTGGTCCGGAATACCCACTGTGTCAGCGACATGTCCCGTGTCGTCCGGTTCAGCAACCTCACGCCCAGGCGCTCTTCGAGGCCCTTCAGATGCTGCGACAGCGCCGCGCGAGTCACCTCCATCTCCGTCGCCGCCTTGGTGAAGCTGCGGTGGCGGGCGATGTGCGCAAACCAGGTCAGCGAGGAGAGCAGTGACGGCTCGATGGGCATATTGTTTAGTTTAGCTACGCAGTCATGTCTCCGAAAGGCCGTTTATCAAACTCAATCCAATTTCTAGGATTCATCCACGTCGCAGCCATCAGACGACGTCTTCAACCCCACCGGAGTGAATCCATGTCCACCAACGTCACCTTCAAGAACCTCAACGGCCAGGGCATCACGATGGCCGCCACCGTCCACTTTCCTGTCGGCTTCGACGAGTCGAAGAAGTACGCGGCCGTCGTCGTCTCCCACCCGGGCGGCGGCGTGAAGGAGCAGACCGCCGGCCTGTACGCGAGCAAGCTGGCCGAGAACGGCTTGGTCGCCATCGCGTTCGACCGCTCCTACCAGGGCGCGAGCTCGGGCGAACCGCGCCAGCTCGAGAACCCGCACATCAGCACCGAAGACGTCAGCGCCGTCATCGACTACCTGACCACGCTGCCCTACGTCGACCAAGCCAAGATCGGCGCCATGGGCATCGGGCTACAGCGCCAACGCCGCCATCAACGACCGCCGCATCAAGGCGCTGGGCATGGTGAGCGCGGTGAACATCGGCCAGATGTTCCGCAACGGCTGGGAGAACAACGTCAAGGACGCCGACGCTGTGGGCTATCTGGACTTCGGTTCCAACGCTCGCACGTCCGACGCCGGCAGGCCGGAACTCGTCACCATCCCGCTGGCCCCGCTGAAGAAGGAAGACGCCCCCAATGCCGAGCTGGCCGAGGCCTGGGAGTATTACCACACGCCCCGCGCCGAGCACCCCCGCGCCCCGGGCTATGCGCTGGCCCGCAACCTCAACCAGATCATCACGTATGACGCCTACCACCTGGCCGAGGCGTTCCTCACCCAGCCCATCCTGGCCGTCGCGGGCAGCGTGGCCGGCAGCAAGTGGATGAGCGACGACCTGCTGGCGCGTGCGGCGAGCACGGACAAGACGTTGCACGTCGTCGAGGGCGCCAACCACATGTCGCTGTACGACGTGCCCAAGTACGTCGACGAAGCGGTGTCGGTGCTCGCCCCCTTCTTCCGCGCCAAGCTGGCAGCCTGAGCCGCCCCAGAGCCAGTCCGACCATCACGCTTCGGTCAGGAACACATCATGGAAACCGTCAGCATTCGTAATCCCGGCATGACCTGGGACATCGCCGCCAACATCCACTTTCCCCCGGGATTCGATGCGGCGCGCCACTACCCGGCCGTCATTTCCAACCACCCAATCGGCAGCTGCAAGGAGCAGACGGCAGGCAACATCTACGGCGCTGCACTGGCCGAGGCCGGCTTCGTCGTCGTGGTGCCCGATGCCAGCTTCCAGGGCGGCAGCGGTGGCTCGCCGCGCTGGATCGAGGACGCTGAGCAGCGCGTTCGCGACTATCGCGACGTGATCGACTACATGCAGCGCCTGCCTTACGTCGACCCGGAGCGGATTGGCATCCTGGGCATCTGCGGGGGCGGCGGCTATTCGATCAAGACCACCATCATCGACAAGCGGATCAAGGCACTGGTCAGCATCACCGGCGTCAACTTCGGCCGCCTCTTCCGTGAGGGTTTCAGCGGCTTCAATCCCGTCGGCACGCTCGAGGCGATGGCTGCACAACGCACGGCCGAGAACGCCGGCGGCGAGCAGCGGGTCGACATCTTCCTGCCCGAGAGCATCGAAGCGGGCAAGGCCGCAGGCATCGCTGACATTGATGTGCTGGAGGCGACCGACTACTACCGCAACCGCAACCCGCAATCGAACTCGGGCACGCGGATGCTGTTCTCGCACGCGGCCACCAACATCGCCTGGGACGCCTTCGCCTTCGCCGAGACCCTGTTGACGCAGCCGATGATGGTGGTGTTCGGCGACAAGCCCGGCGGCTTCGGCGCCTACCGCGACGGCATGGAAATCCATGGCCGTGCAGCCTCGAAAGACAAGCACCTCGTCGTGGTCGAGGGGTGGTCGCACTACGACCTGTACGACCAGCCCGAGCCGGTCGGCATCGCCCTGGCCAAGGTCATTCCCTTCCTCAAGGAACGACTGTGAAGAACGTCCTCATCCTCGGCGCCAGCGGGCAAATCGCTCGATGGGTGGTTCGGTCGCTGGCCGGCGACAAGAGCGTCCACCAGACCTTGCTGATGCGTGACCCCAGGAAGCTCTCTGGCAAGGAGCCAGCGAACGCCAAGGTCGTCATCGGCAGCGTGCTGGACAAGAAGCTGCTGCGACAAGCCTTGGCCGGCCAGGACGTCGTCTATGCCAACCTCACGGGCGACGACCTGGACAAGCAGGCCAAGGCGGTCATCGCCGCCATGGAGGCTGAAGGCGTCAAGCGCCTGGTCTTCGTGCTGTCGCTGGGCATCTACGACGAGGTGCCAGGCAAGTTCGGTGACTGGAACCGCGCCACCATCGGCGAAGACCTCAAGCCGTTCCGCCGTGCAGCAGACGCTATCGAGGCCTCCGGTCTGGCGTACACCCTCGTGCGCCCGGCCTGGCTGACGGATGAGGACGAGGTCGACTACGAGCTGACGACCAAGGGGCAGCCCTTCAAGGGCACCGTGGTTTCTCGCAGGAGCGTGGGCAACCTGATTGCGCAGATCGTCACCCACCCGGAGCTGCATGTCGGTGAAAGCCTGGGCGTCAACAAGCCGGGCAGCGACAGCGACAAGCCGTATTTCATGTGAGCGCGGCTACGCACCCGAAGGCGCGCTGGGAGTGAATTGCCGAAAGCGACGTCAGGTCATCAATTGTTGCTGGAGATGTTCGCCTGCGAGGCGGGAGGGCATCGGGTGCCGCAGGGACGCTCGTTCACGCTGCACGCAGCGCTGGCTGACCTCTCTAGCTTGTGGCGTCTGCGTTGTATGCAGGCCGGGCAATCGATTACGACGTGTCGTCGAGCCGCGCAGACGAAAGTCGACGCGCACGGCGTAGTTAGCTAGAGTCGGACGAGCCACGTTACGCGTGGCTTCACTGGCAGGAGTGCCGGTCGGTGTGGCGGCGGCTCAGTGGTACCAGCGGTTGTTCGAGGCCAACCCGGTGCCGATGTGGATCTACGATCTTCAAACGCTGAAGTTCCTGGACGTCAACGAGGTCGCATGCCAAAGGTACGGCTACACGAGAGACGAGTTCCTCTCGATGAGCATCCGCGACATCCGTCCACCCGAGGACATCGCAGCGGTCGAACGGTCCGTGCGTCTCACGCCAGCTGAGGTCTTCAGCAGCGGCATATGGCGGCATCGTCTCAAGGATGGCCGTCTCATCTACGTCGAGATCACGTCGCACGAACTTCTGTACGGCACTCGCCCCGCCCGGATGGTCGCGCCGTTGGATGTGACGAAACGTGTGCTGGCAGAGGCTGCACTCTCCGAGCGCGAAGCAGGTCTTCGTCGCGCGCAGGGGATTGCGAAGCTTGCGCACGTCGTGACTCGGGCTGATGGTTCATTCGAGGACTGGTCCGAAACCCTGCCCTTGCTGGCGGGGTGCACGGTGGAAGCGATGCCCCGCACGGTTCTCGAGTGGATGGAGCGGTTGGTGCACGCGGAAGACCAGGACGCTTTCAGGAGCGCGCTGGTCCAAGCCGTGCAGACCGGTGCCAAAGTTGAGATCGAGTACCGCCTGGCCCGCCCCGATGGCGAGGCCCTTCAGGTGGCTCAGGTCATTGAACCCGTCGAGCGCATCGCCGAGGTCGGGAGCACACGTTGGTTCAGCACCTTGCAGGACGTGACGGCGCAGAAGGCCACCGAAGCTGTCGTCCGTAGCCTCAACGAAGACCTCGAGCATCGTGTCGCATCGCGCACCGCGCAGTTGGAGACGACCAACCGTGAACTGGTTCAAGCCATCGAAGCGGCTGAGCATGCCAATCACGCCAAGACGGAATTCTTGACCGACCCGCATGAGCCATGAGCTGCGCACGCCGCTCAATGCCATCATCGGCTTCTCGCAGCTGCTTTCATCGCCTGGCCATAGTTTTCCCGCGGAGAAGCAGGCTGGTTTCAATGCGCACATCCACAAGGCAGGGGAACACCTGCTAGCGCTGATCGACGAGCTGATGAATCTCGCTCGTATCGAGGCGGGCAAGCTTGAGTTCGACCTCCGGCGCTGGCCACTTCACACGCTGCTGGAAGAATGCATGACCATGGTGGCGACGCAAGCACGGGCGCGTGGGCTGACGATCAACTTCGAAACGCCTGACGAACGCATCAGGGTGGTGGCGGACCGAACGCGCTTGAAGCAAGTGCTGCTCAACCTGCTATCCAATGCCGTCAAGTACAACAGGCCAGACGGAACGCTCACGCTCGTTGCCCACCCTCTTGATCATGAGCGTTTGCGCATTGAGGTCAGCGACAGCGGAGCGGGGCTGAGCCAGGATCAGATTTCACACCTCTTCGAGCCCTTCAATCGCTTGGGCCGTACGAAAGAGGGGCCTGATGCTGTCGAGGGCACAGGACTGGGCCTGGTCGTCACCAAGCACCTGATTGAGTTGATGGGCGGACGCATCGGCGTGAGCAGCTTGCCTGGGGTCGGGACTTGCTTCTGGGTCGATCTGATATTCGACGACTCTCCTGTGGAGCTGTCCCTGCCGAGGAACGAATCACGGTGTTTGGTGGCGACCACGTGCAGCAACACACGGTGCTGCTGGTCGAGGACGACCTTCCCAGCCAAGAGCTCGTGCAGGCACAGTTGGCCGCTCGACCCGATTTGCGCCTTCTCACCGCCAGCAACGGTCGAGAAGGCATTGCGATGGCGATTGCGCATGAGCCTTCCGTCATCCTCATGGACAACCAAATGCCTGCGCTGACTGGCCGCCAGGCGTTCCGGTTGCTCTCGCAGCACGAACGAACGGCTGACATTCCGGTGATTGCGATCAGTGCCAGCGCGCAACTGCAAGAG
Organism: Roseateles depolymerans; assembly: GCA_003241055.1. Lineage (GTDB taxonomy): Bacteria > Pseudomonadota > Gammaproteobacteria > Burkholderiales > Burkholderiaceae_C > Pelomonas > Pelomonas depolymerans_A. The sequence continues at coordinate 172,782 of QFOD01000018.1, read as the reverse complement.
GGCACGGGTGAGGAGCAGATTGCCTGGTTTCGCTGCGTGGCGAAGCCTTTCAGGCGCAACGATCTGCTGCAGGCCATAGACGAGGCGATTCACAGGAGCTGACACGTCGCATCGCGTGAAGAGCCCCTGCGGATCTGGGGTCGCGCTTAGCTAGCCGGGATACCTCCGGCCATCGCATCCCAGGCCTGCATGGTTTCTGCGGCGTACATCAGAGCGGGGCCACCTCCCATGTAGACGCATACCGTCAGCATCTCCTCAAGCTCAGTGCGCGTGCACCCGAGCTTCTGCAGAGCCTTGACGTGAAAGCCGATACAGCCCGAGCAGTGCTGGGTGATGCCGATGGCCAGGGCGATCAGTTCCTTGTACTTGGAGCTGATTTGGCCTTCGGCCATGGACGCTTTCGCGAGTTGGCTGAAACCTTGCATCGCCTCGGATTGAGACTTGCGCAGCGGCTGGATACCCTGGTTGATGCTCTGGATCAGGCCGGTGTGGTCGAAGCTATGCATGTGGCGCTCTCGTCTTTACCGTGCGCCGGAACGTGGCTTTGCGGAGCACGTACTCCACCCGAGCATGGCATAGGGCGGACACCAGCCCACGGCGCCAGTGAGCAGCGGCAGCAGGCCTATCCAGCCCCACAGACCCACGATGCCGAAAGCCGCCAGACTTACCAGAGTCGCGCCGATGACGACCCGGGCGATACGGTCCAAACCACCTACGTTCTGCTTCATCGTTTTCTCCTAAGGAAGCTGGTGAAAGGGGCAGGCGCGACTCGGGAATGACCGAGCACTCGGTCCTGCCATGTCAATACTCTCGGGGCCGTGTGCGGACCTTGGCGAGCTCGGCCTGTTCAAAAACGGCCATGCCCGCAAGCATGGCCAGCACAAAGACAGCAGCCTTGGTATTGCCGGATCCCAACGAAACGATCGCTGGACCTGGGCAGAAGCCTGCAAGGCCCCAACCTGCGCCGAACATCAAGCTCCCCGCGATCAGGCGCGTGTCGATGTCGCGGGAGGTGGGCAGGTGCATGGCACCGCCCAGGAAGCTGAGGGCACGGCGCTTGGCCAAGGCAAAGGCGCCAAGTCCCACCAGAATGGCGCCGCCCATAACGAACGCCAGGGAAGGGTCCCAAGCTCCGGCCAGGTCGAGGAAGCCGATCACCTTGGACGGATCGGTCATGCCGGCAAGGATCAGCCCGACGCCGAACAGCAGGCCGACGAGAAACTCGGAAATGCGGTGTCGCACCTCTTGCTCCTCAGCCAACAAGTGCGTGACGCACAAGAAAGACGACGACAAAGCCGGCGCCCATGAAAGCCAGCGTTGCCACCAGTGAGCGCGGAGACAGGCGGGAGAGTCCACAAACGCCGTGTCCGCTGGTGCAACCCGTGCCATACCGTGTGCCTACGCCCACCAGCAGTCCGGCGAGGATCACGATGCTCCAACTTGCGTCGACCGTGGCTGTCAGCGGTCCAGCCAGCAAGCGGTACAGCAGGGGCGCGGCCAGCATGCCCAACATGAAGCTCAGGCGCCAACCCACATCGCCGGCGCGCGGGCGCAGCATGCCGCCCACGATGCCACTGATGCCCAGAACGCGGCCGTTCACAAGAATGAACATCGAGGCAGATAGACCCAGCAGAAGTCCACCGATCAGCGAGGCCCAGGGCGTGAAGTGCTCCCAGTCAACGGTCACGGCGCCACCTCACTGGATGTTGCAGAACTGCTCGTACAACACACCCATGACCGCCAGGGCCTGCGGGCTGCTGATGCAGTAGTAGATGTTCTTGCCTTCGCGGCGAGTGCTGACCAGGCCTTCTTCCCGCAGAACGCCCAGTTGCTGCGACAGCGTGGGCTGGGCCACGCCGACGAGGGCTTCTAGCTCGCCCACGTTCTTCTCGCCCTGGCTCAGCTGACACAGCAGCAGGAGACGGTCCGGGTTGGACAGGGTCTTCATCAGCCTGCACGCGGCTTCGGCCGAGGGGCGCATGGCGTTCAGGTCCAGGGCGGACTCTTTGGCAGATCGACGGGTCGCACGCATCGCGTACGGCTCCTTTTCAAGTTCAATGGGGATAGTTTATTGACTGACAATATATCTGTCAATAAACTATAAAGTACGAAATCGAAAGCCCGAGGCGCCGCATGACTGCTTTTCCGCAACCTCTCGTCAACGCGTTCTTTGACCCAGCCACCTGGACCGTGAGCTACGTCGTCTACGACCGGCCCCGGGGTCACTGCGCCATCGTGGACTCCGTCCTTGACTACGACGCGAAGTCCGGCCGCACCAGCACGGAGTCGGCCGACCGGATCGTGACTTTCGTGCAGGCTCAGGGTCTCACGGTGCAATGGATTCTTGAGACCCATGCCCACGCCGATCACATTTCCGCGGCGAACTACCTGCGCAGGAAGCTGCGGGGGCAGGTTGCTATCGGTGCGGCCATCACCGACGTTCAGAACGTGTTCAAGCGAATCTTCAACCTCGAGCCGGAATTCCACCCGGATGGCCGCCAGTTCGACCATCTGTTCCAGGCGGACGAAGGCTTCACCATCGGAACCCTCCAGGCCCAAGCGCTGCCCGTGCCAGGTCACACGCCAGCCTGCATGGCCTATCGGGTACAGAACGTCGTGTTTGTCGGCGACACGCTGTTCATGCCCGATGTGGGAACTGCCCGTTGCGACTTCCCCGGTGGCGATGCGCGCCAGTTGTACCGCAGCGTTCAAAAGCTGCTGAGCTTGCCCGCTGACACCCGCCTGTACATGTGCCACGACTATCCTCCGGGCACTCGAGAACCCGCCTGGACATCGACCGTTGCCGAGCAGCGAGCCAGCAACATCCACATCCGTGATGGCGTGAGCGAAGAGGACTTCGTCTCGATGCGCACTCGGCGCGATGCGGGCCTGGCCATGCCGAACCTCATCCTGCCGTCGGTTCAGATCAACATCCGCGCCGGTGACATGCCACCTGCTGAAGACAACGGAACGACCTACCTCAAGATTCCGCTCAACACGCTGTGATCAATAGCGCGTGGCCACTAATCCAGCTGAGGAACGGGATTGGAGCCGGGCGCAAGCTCGCGTGAGATCACCATGAACTTCTCTGCAGAAGCCTGGACATTCCCGCTCGCCAGCCTTGCGATCATCGCGACGTACTTGTTCCTGCTGGCCTGGCGCCCCAGGCGGCGCGCGCGTCACGCCCACGCGGAGCTGCGCTCGGCGTGGTTCGACGCGGTGACTGAGCAACCAGGGACCGAACTGCTGGCCGTGCAGACCCTGCGCAACTCGGTCATGACGGCCACCTTGATTGCATCCAGCGCGGCGCTCGGCCTGACGGGGGCCATCAGTCTGACCGCGCCGTCGCTGCATGAGGCGTTGGGAACGGTGACCTCTGCTTCCCAGTTGAAACCACGAGTCGCGATGGAACTGGCCCTGTTGACCTTGCTGATGACAACCCTCGCGTTGAACATCATGGCGATCCGCAACTACACGCACGCCGGCTTCGTCCTGGGCATGCCCGTGAGCTCGCCGGCACGCCGGCGTTGGACGGGGCTGGGTCGGCTGCATGTACGCAGCGCGGGGATGCTTTTCGGCTGGGGCCTGCGCTGTATGGTGCTGGCTGCCTCCATCCTGGTATCTCTGGTGCACGCTTGGGTGGGGGTGGTCGCTACACTGTTTGTAACGGCGGCGCTTTGGCGGCTGGAGGGCCACGGCAGGTTGCCGCAGCGAGCTAGGCCAATTGCGGCCGGGCGTAGGCTGGATTGAAGGCGTCGAGCTCGTTGGGTGGTGCGCGACCGTCACCGTGAGAGCACCCTCTGGGACCGAAACTCGTCGAGCGCGCATAAGCAGGGTTTGGGTCGATATCGCACACGTTGCGGTACCTCGGTGCGCCGCTTCAATGAAATGCATGCTGGTTATGACAGGGCGCTTCATGAAGCTCAATCGGATATGTGTGCGATCGGCCGTCACGCTGGCGTTTGGCCTGCTGGCAGTGGTCGTGTTGCTGATTTCTGCATTGGCACTGAACTCGCTGAGTCGCTCGAGCGCGCGTTTCACCCAAGACGTGCAGGGTGATGCCCAGCGCGTACGACTCGGGAATGATGTGCGGGGTGCAGCGGCGCGACGCGCGATCGCCGCAAGCAATCTGATGCTGGTGACCGAGTCGTCCGATATCGACCTCGAAAAGCGCGCCCTGGTCCATGCCCACCGCGAGTTGGGTCAAACCATGGCGTCGCTCAAGCAATTGCTCGCCGAAGCCGCAGTGCCAGGCCGGGGCGCAGCATTGTTCGGCGAAATGGAACGCATCGAAGGTCGATATGGGCCGGCCCTGCTCTCGGTCGTCGATCAAGCCATCGATGGCCACCGAGACGACGCCGTCGAGAGGATGAATGCCGAGTGCAACCCCCTGCTCACGTCCTTGTTCACGGCCGTTGGCGGTTACGTCACGTACGAACGGGGAGCAGGAGCTTGCGCACCTCCAGCAGGCTCAAGACGCCAACAACAGGGATCGTCTGCTGATGCTGCTGTTCGCCGTCGCCGCTGTGTGCGCCGCTGGCTTGCTGAGTTGGACGATAGGCCGCTCCATTGCGCGGCCGTCCAAGGTGCGGTGCCCTGACTGACGACGCCGGCGTCGACGATCCGAAGCTCTTGTTCTGGCTCGCGTAGTCTCGTTCGTCAGTGAGCCCATGTGGGCGTCGTGCTGAATCCGGCTGTTTTTATATCCACCAGAGGCCTCGCAAGGGCCTCACACGAGCCTCACGGGGGCCTGCACGGGTCTGCACTTGTTGGGTAAGTGAGTGCACGGGCCTTCTAGGCGGCCTGCTAGGGCCCCGTCAGAGGCCTTGCCGGGCAATGAGAGGTCTTTCCGGGTCCCTTTGACATGGTGCCCTTCCAGTTCCGCTGGCTGAACTACGTGGAAGCTTGCGTGCTGGTCGCCGCCGCCTCGATGGTGGCTTTGGCGGGAGGTTGTTCAACCTTCTTGAGCTGCTCGAATCGCCGATGCAAGTCTTCAGGTCGGATGTGCGTATAGCGTCTGAGCGTGTTCCAGTTGGTGTGGCCGGAGACGATGGCAACCTCCGCAATCTGGAAGCCATGCCAGAACAGCATGCTGATGCCAGTGTGGCGCAGGTCGTGGAACCTAAGGTCCTTGATGCGGGGCAGGCCGGTCTCGGCGATACGGTCGCGGACGCGTTCGAAGGCCGCAGAGACCGACTCCATGTTGTAGGGGAAGATCCGGGCGTCGAGCTTCGGAATGATCTTGAGCAGATCCCAGGCAGGCGTCAGTAGCGGCACAACCTGGTCGTTGTATTCCTTCTTCTTCGGGTGCTTGACCTTGCGGATGATGATGGTCCGACGTTTGGGATCGATGTCCTTCCATTCCAGCCGGCCGAGCTCGCCGAGCCTGCGGGGGAAGGCGAGGGCGAACTTGTAGATCAACGTCATGTCGATCTCGGTCGAGTGATGCTGGTTACGGCGGGCGAATTCTTCGAGCAGGGCGTCTTCTTCTTCCTGGTCGACCCAGCGGATGACTTCCTTCGACTTCGATACCAAGCCTTGCTCATCCAAGTAGCGCATCGCGGTCTGGATAATTTCTGGGTCTGCGTCGATTTCGTAGGCGATTCGGGCAACGCCGAACGCCGCGGAGACCGGTGAGAGGTCGCTCTTGATGGTGGCTGGCGCCACGCCGTCCTGGGTTTTCCGGCGCACGGCGTAGTCGATCAGGTGCTTGGGGCGCAGGTCGCGCACCAGGATGTGGTCAAATTCGGCGGCAATCTTCTCGTGGTTGTGAATCGTCGAGCGGCCGAGTAGCGGTCGCACCTTGAGCTGCGCCTTGAGGTGCATGCGGACGAGTTGCCCAACCGTCGTCTTGGACGTGGCGTGCTTGGCAGGGCCTTCGGCTTTGACCTTGGCCTCCAAGCGTTCGGCCCACGAACATGCCTGTGGCCGGGTGTCGAAGAGCTTCGACTCTGAGAAAATCAGGACGCCGCCTTGCTTGATGCGGACTTGGGCGAGGAATTTGTCGCCGCGCGGGGTGATGGAAGCCATGTCGATCCTTGGTGCAACTGGGTGAATTTGGACGGTGCAACTGGGCCGTTCAGTTGCACAGGCTAGTCACACAGGGCCCGCTTGGATACCCAAAATCCCGCATAAATGATCGACAGTAGCGGGGGGCGGAAAAAATGGAAAACTATAAAAATCAACAGGTTATGTCTGGTTTCTCACCTTGGCGTTTAAGTATTGCGCCCATGATGGATTGGACGGACCGCCATTGCCGCTATCTGCACCGTCTCATCACCCGTCACACGCTGCTCTACACCGAGATGGTGACCACCGGTGCGCTCATCCATGGCGACCAGGGCCGGCACCTGGACTACAACGCCGAGGAGCATCCGGTGGCGCTGCAACTGGGCGGCAGCGAGCCTGGCGATCTGGCGCAATGCGCCCGCCTCGCCGAGCGCTGGGGCTATGACGAGGTCAACCTCAACTGCGGCTGCCCCAGCGAGCGGGTGCAGCGCGGCGCCTTCGGCGCCTGCCTGATGAACGAGGCCGCGCTGGTGGCCGATTGCGTGAAGGCCATGCGCGACGCGACCGCGCTGCCGGTCACGGTCAAGCACCGCATAGGCATAGACAAGATAGAGAGCTACGACTTCGTGCGCGACTTCGTAGGCACCGTGGCCGATGCCGGCTGCGAGGTCTTCATCGTGCACGCGCGCAATGCCTGGCTGCAGGGCCTGTCGCCGAAGGAAAACCGCGAGATCCCGCCGCTGCGCTACGAGCTCGTGGCCCAGCTCAAGCTCGACTTCCCGCAGCTCACGATCGCGATCAACGGCGGCATCAAGACGCCCGAGCAGATCGCCGAGCAGCTGGCGCTGGTGGACGGCGTGATGGTGGGCCGCGAGGCCTATCACGAGCCCTGGAGCATGGCGCAGTGGGATTCGCGCTTCTTCGACGCGCCCGACCCGGCCGCCAGCCGCGAGCAGGTCGAGGAGCAGTGGATGCAATATCTCGAGCGCCTGCACGCTGCCGGCACGCCCTGGGCGCATGCGATGCGCCACGCGCTGGGCCTGTGGAACGGCACGCCGGGCGCGCGCCGCTGGCGCCAGGTGTGGAGCGACCATCGCCTCAAGACCCTGGCGCCGCGCGAGGTGGCGGCCCAGGCTACGGCCGCACGCCTGGGGGCCGTGGCGCTGGCCGCGGCCTGAGTCCGCCCCGGGGCAGGGCGGCCGGCATGGACGACGGCGTGCATTTCACGGTGTTTGAAAGCGCCCTGGGCGAGCTGGCGCTGGCCTGGCGCGGCGATGGCGCCCGGGGGCTGTGCGGCTCGCAGCTGCCGGCTGCGGACGGCGTTGCACTGCGCGCCCTGATGCTGAGGCGCTTTCCCGGTGCGCAAGAGTTGACCCCTGACGGCGTGCCCGCCGTGGTCGCGCTGGCGCGGCAGGCCATCCAGCGTCTGCTGGCCGGCGAAACGGCCGACCATCGCGAGCTGCTGGCCATCCCGCTGGACGATAGCGCCGTGCCCGCCTTCGAGCGCCAGGTACTGGCGCTGACCCGTGAGATTCCCGTCGGCCACACGCGCAGCTACGGCGAACTGGCGCTGGTCCTGGGCCAGCCCGGCGCCGCACGCGCCGTGGGGCGCGCCGAGGGCCACAACCCCTTTGCCCCCATCGTGCCCTGCCACCGTGTGCTGGGCGCGGGCGGGGCACCGACGGGCTTTTCGGCGCCTGGCGGTGTCGAGACCAAGCGTCGTCTGCTGCTCATCGAGGCCCGCGCAGCGGGGCAGCTGACGGGTGATCAGCAGTCCCTCTTTTGACGCCAGCGCGACGACAATCGCGCATGTCCTTCGCTTCCCTGGGCCTGTCGCCCGCCTTGTTGCGCGCTGTGCGCGAACAGGGCTATCACGCTCCGACCGCCGTGCAAGCTGCGGCACTGCCGCCCATTCTTGCGGGCCGCGATGTGCTGGCACTTGCGCAGACGGGCTCGGGCAAGACCGCCGCCTTCGCGCTGCCGCTGCTGCAGCGCCTGGTCGATTCACCACCGCAGGCTCAGCCGCGCGTGCTCGTGCTGGCGCCCACCCGCGAGCTGGCGGCGCAGACCGCTGAACTGCTGCGCGAGCTGGCCGCCCTGCTGCTGCACCGTCCGCGCGTCGCCCTGGCATTCGGTGGCGTGTCCATCAATCCGCAGCTGATGGCCCTGCGCGGCGGCTGCGATGTGATGGTCGCCACGCCGGGCCGGCTGCTGGATCTGCTGGAGCACAACGGCCTGACGCTGGCCGGTGTGCAACATCTGGTGCTGGACGAAGCCGACCGCCTGTTGGGGCAGGGCTTTGCCGATGAGTTGCAGCGCCTGCTGGCGCTGCTGCCCGCGCGGCGCCAGGCGCTGCTGTTCTCGGCCACCTTCCCCCCGGCCGTCGAGGCCTTGGCCACGCAGCTGTTGCGTGACCCCGTGCGCATAGAGATCGCAGAGACGCCGCCGCAGATCACGCAGCGCGCCATACAGCTGGACCGTGCGCAGCGCCTGCCCGCGCTGCGACAGCTGCTGCGCGATGCGCCCTGGGAGCGCGTGCTGGTCTTCGTGGCCAGCCGCTACACGGCGGATCTCGTGTCCGAGAAGCTGCATGCGCACGGCTTCAAGGCTGGCGTGCTGCATGGCGAGCTGAGCCAGGGCGCTCGCCGCGACGTGCTGGATGCGCTGAAGGCCGGCAGCGTGAAGGTGCTGGTGGCCACCGACGTGGCCGCGCGCGGCCTGCATGTGGACGCGCTGGATGCGGTGGTGAACTACGAGCTGCCGCGCTCCGCGGCCGACTACACCCACCGCATCGGCCGCACCGGCCGAGCCGGCGCGCAGGGGGCGGCGGTCAGCTTCATCTGCGCGGACAGCGCCGAGAACGCCGAGAGCCATTTCCGCCTGATCGAGAAGCGCCAGGGCCAGCGCGTGCCGCGCGAGCAGCTGCCCGGCTTCGTGCCCCAGGCCTTGGCCAGCGAGGCCCAGGCCACGGGCGGCATCAAGAGCACCACGCGCAAGAGCAAGAAGGACAAGCTGCGTGAAGCGGCCGCCGCCGCGGCCGCGCTGAAGGAGGGCCGCGATGGGCGTTGAGATCGAGCGCAAGTTCCTGGTCCATGGCGAAGCCTGGCGCCAGCCACCCGAGCGCCAGCAGCGGCTGAGCCAGGGTTATCTGAGCCGCGATCCGGCCCGCACGGTGCGGGTGCGCATTGCCGGGCAGCAGGCCTTCCTCACCATCAAGGGCGCCACGGTCGGCGCCACGCGGGCCGAGTTCGAGTACGAGATTCCGCTGGCCGACGCCACGCAGCTGCTGGCGCTGTGCGACGGCCCGGTGGTGGACAAGATCCGGCACCTCGCGAGCGTGGGCGGCATGGGCTGGGAGGTCGACGAGTTCCTGGGCGCCAACGCCGGCCTGGTGCTGGCCGAGATCGAGCTGCAGTCCGAAGCCCAGACCTTCGAGCCGCCGGCCTGGCTGGGCGACGAGGTCACCGGCGATGGGCGCTACGTGAACGCGAACCTCGCGGCACATCCCTTCAGCCGCTGGTAGGCATTGGGCAGCCCGGTGGCGGCGTTGTCACACGCCGGCAACGCCGCCCCCTGACCATCGCGGCCGGCAGCGACCGGTGTCGCGGCCATCCGGTTTACCACCCACTGCCGTGCCCGACCTCTTCTTCTTGCTTCGCCGACGCACCCGTGCCAGCCTGCTGATGCTGCTGGCGCTGGTGCTGCCGTTGCAGGGGGCGGTACAGCTGGTGGCCGGCCTGCAGGGGCGTCACCATGCCCATGTGCCGGCGTCGCAGCCGGCCGCGCCGCTCGGCTTGAGCTGGCTGGCGCCGCTGCGTGCCGCGCTGGATCACCTGCACACGCTGCCCGACCCGCGTCTGGCGCAGGGCCCCGGCCTCTGGGCCCAGGCCCGCAGTCTGGCGCTTGGCGAACACCGGCACGGCATGCTGGTTCACCGCCATGCGGCGCAGGACGACGACATGCGTGATGTCGGCGATGCCGGCGATGAAGGCGGGCAGGGTGGCGCAAGTGTCTTCCTGCTCGGCTTGCCGCAGGCGGTGACGCTGCCGGCAGCTGCGGCCGGTGCCTGGCCCGCCGGCGCCGTGACCGACTGGAGTGACCACCGGCGCGCGCCGCCGCTGGACCCGCCGCGAGGCTGAGCCCCCGGGGGCCCGCGCTCGGTCGCGGCCCCGACCTTCTTCGCCTTCCCTCGGTCCACCTCGCCCGTCGCCCGCCCCCGCGCGGCCGGGCGGCGCCGGCGCTCGTCTGCCGGCCAGTCCACGAGATTTACCCATGTCTGCACTCCGTTGGCCGCCCGTCGCGGCACCGCGGCCCACGCTGCTGGCCGCCTGTCTGTTCGCTGCCTGGTTCTCGCCCTGGTGGGCGGCGATGCCGGCTCAGGCCCAGACCGTGGGCGCGGCTGTTGCGGCGGCCCCCACGGCGCTGGAGCGCGTGGAGGTCGAGGGCCGCCACTACGACAACGCCGTGGGCAGCTCGGATGCGGCCTCGCAGGGCACGATACGCGCCGAGCTGCTGAAGAGCCGGCCGGCGCTGCGGCCCGGCGAGGTGCTGGAGTTCGTGCCGGGCCTCATCGTCACGCAGCACAGCGGCGACGGCAAGGCCAACCAGTACTTCCTGCGCGGCTTCAACCTGGACCACGGCACCGACTTCGCCACCTCGGTGAACGGCATGCCGGTCAACATGCCCACGCACGGCCATGGCCAGGGCTATTCGGACCTGAATTTCCTGATTCCCGAGCTGGTGGAGCGCATCGACTACCGCAAGGGGCCGTACTTCGCGCGCAACGGCGATTTCTCGGCCGCCGGCTCGGCCGACATCGCCTACCGCACGCGCCTGGGCGAGCCCTTCGTGCAGCTCACGCTGGGCCAGCGCGGCTACCAGCGTCTGGTCGCGGGCGGCTCCACGGCGCTGGCGGGGGGGCAGACCTTGCTGGCCGTGGCCGAAGCCCAGCACAACGACGGCCCCTGGACGCTGGCCGAGCACCTGCGCAAGAACAATGCGGTGCTGACCCTGTCCGGCGGCACGCGCGCCGAGGGCTGGAGCGCCAGCGCCATGGCCTATGACGCGAGCTGGCGCTCCACCGACCAGGTGCCCGAGCGCCTCGTCGCCGCCGGCAGCTACCAAGGTCGGCCCTTCGGTCGCTTCGACGCTATCGACGCGAGCGATGGCGGCAGCACGCGCCGCACCAGCCTGTCGGGGGAATGGCACCGCGAGGCCGAGGGCGAATCCAGCCGGGTGGCCGCCTACTGGATGGGCTACCGGCTGCAGCTGTTCTCCAATTTCACCTATGCGATGGAGCGCCCCGACACCGGCGACCAGTTCTCGCAGCAGGACCGCCGCGATGTCTACGGCCTGAATGCCAGCCATGCGTTGGATCACCGCCTGGCTGGGCTGCCCGCGCACAGCGAGCTGGGCCTGCAGCTGCGCCAGGACCGCATCCGCGTGGGCCTGTTCGACACCGAGGAACGCCGCATCCTGGCCACCACGCGCGACGACCGGGTGCGCCAGACCCAGTTGGGGCTCTACGGCCAGACCCAGCTGGAGCTGGCGCCCTGGCTGCGCGGCATCGTCGGCCTGCGTGCGGACCAGGCGCGCTTTCGCGTCGACGCGCTGAGCGATGCCGCGAACTCCGGCAACGCCTCGGCCCATCTGTTCAGCCCCAAGCTGTCGCTGATCGCCGGGCCCTGGGCGCGCACCGAGTTCTTCTTCAACGCGGGGCGCGGCTTCCACAGCAACGACGCACGCGGCACGACCGCGCGGGTCGAGCCGAAGACCGGCGAGGCGGTCGATCCAGTGCCAGGTCTTGTCGCGGCGCGCGGACTGGAGCTGGGCGCGCGCACCGAGTGGTTCCCGGGCCTGCAGTCCTCGCTGGCGCTGTGGAAGCTGGACTTCGATTCCGAGCTGGTCTACGTGGGCGATGCCGGCGCCACCGAGGCCAACCGGCCCAGCCGGCGCCGCGGCGTCGAGTGGAACAACCGCTATGTGCCCTTGCCCTGGCTGCTGGTGGACGCCGACCTGGCCTGGACCCACGCGCGCTTTGCGGACGCCGACCCGGCGGGCAGCCGCATTCCGAATGCGGTGGACCGGGTCGCGTCGCTGGCCGTCACGGCGCGCGAGCTGGGCCCCTGGTCGGCCAGCCTGCAGTGGCGTTATCTCGGCTCGGGCGCGCTGATCGAGGACAACCGCGTGCGCTCGCGCAGCTCGCTGACCACCAACCTGCGCATCAGCCGCCGCCTGGCGGGCTGGGGCCGGGACAGTGAGCTGGTGCTGGATGTCTTCAACCTGCTGAACCGCCGCGTCAACGACATCGAGTACTACTACGAGTCCCAGCTGCCCGGCGAGGCGGCGCCGGTGGCCGACCGGCATATCCATCCGGCCGAGCCGCGCACGCTGCGGCTCACGTTGAAGCGCGGCTTCTAGCCAGACTGGCGCGCAGCGCCAGCATCTGCACCAGCGCGCCGACGGCGAAGAGCGTCAGCCAGCCCAGCAGGGCGGCCTTCACCAGCGGCGACTCTGGCCCGCTGGCCAGCGGGTGGCCGGCCGGCAGGCGGGTCAGCGTCTCGTTGATGCCCGGCACCAGCAGCAGGAAGAAGGTGAAGGACAGCCCCAGCGTGGACAGGTAGGGGCGTGCGCGGCCGAGAAAGCCCAGGCGCGGTATCGCCAGCGCCCCGCCGGCCACCAGCAGCGTCAGCAGCCCCAGGGCATGGCCCGGGTTGAAGCCGCCGGTGCTCGACAGGCCGAAGGCCGTCAGCACCGAGAGCGCCAGCCCGGCCAGATAGGCGCGACCGCTGGTGGTGCCGGGCAGGATGCGGCGGTGGCGTGCGAAGGCGACGAGGCCGGCCACCAGCGGGATCAGGCTGATGGCGGTGTGCAGAATGCCGAGGGTCGACAGGGGCGGGCGCATGGCTGGGCTCCGTTGTGGTTGATGCCCTGCACTCTAGGAAGCCGGGCGCCCGGCAGGGGTGACATGTGGATGACAAAAACGTCATCCCGCCCGGCGCCGCCGGTGCGCACAATCGGGCCCGCATGAAGATCCTCGTCATCGAAGACGACCCCAAGACCGGCGACTACCTGAGGAAGGGGCTGCGCGAGAGCGGCTATGCCGTGGACCTGTCGCGCACCGGCACCGACGGCCTGCAGATGGCGCTGGCGCACGACTACGACCTGGTCGTGCTCGACGTGACGCTGCCCGGCATCGATGGCTGGCAGATCATGCCGGCCCTGCGCGAGAAGGGCGACCTGCGGGTGCTGTTCCTGACCGCCCGCGATCAGCTCAGCGACCGCATCCGCGGGCTGGAGCTGGGCGCGGACGACTACCTCGTCAAGCCCTTCTCGTTCACCGAGCTGGTGCTGCGCATCCGCACGCTGCTGCGCCGTGGGGCGGTGCGCGAGGCGGACCTGTACGAGGTGGCTGACCTGAAGCTGGACGTGCTGCGCCGCCGGGTCACGCGCGAGGGCGTCGAGATCGCGCTCACCAACAAGGAATTCCTGCTGCTGCACCTGCTCGCGAAGCGCCAGGGCGAGGCGCTGTCACGCACGCTGATCGCGTCCGAGGTGTGGAACATGAACTTCGACAGCGACACCAATGTCGTCGACGTCGCCATCAAGCGCTTGCGCGCCAAGGTGGACAAGCCCTTCGCCACGCCGCTGATCCACACCGTGCGCAGCATCGGCTATGCCTTTGGCGACACGCCCGTCGACGGGAGTGGCGAATGACCCGCCGCTGGCGCGGGCTGCCGCGTTCGCTGGCCGTTCGGGTGACGCTGCTGTGCGGCCTGGTCGTGGCCTGGACGGCCAGCATGCTGGGCATGTACTACTTCTTCAGCGCCCGCAACGCGATCACCGCGCATGCCGACGAGCAGCTGCTGGCGCGTGCCGAGCGCTTCCGCACGCTGGTGGCCGATGCCCGCACGCTGGACGAGCTGCGCACCCGGGCGATGCTGCTGGAGGATCTGCTCGGCACCGCGAGCGACGTGCTGGTGCTGCGCCGTGCCGGCGGCGAGGCGCTGATGGAGATCAACCCCGACCGGGTCGGCGAGCCGGTCGGGCTGGCGCCGGTCGCGGTCGGCGCCAGCCTGGCGGCGTCGCAGGTGCGGGATCAGCAACTGCCCGGCCAGCCGCGCATGCACTGGGTCGCGGGGCTGGCGTCCTCGGGGCAGGACGGTGCCGCCATCGAGGTGCTGGCCGGGCATCCGCTGGTCAGCGAGATGCAGATGATCGGCGCCGCCCGGCACCAGGCGCTGCGGGGCACGCTGATGGCCATAGGTTTCGCGACCCTGCTGGTGTGGCTGGTGCTGCGGCACGGCCTGCGGCCCCTGCGTCGCATTGCCGAGCAGGCGGCGCAGATCCACCCCAGCAGGCTCACGATCCGCCTGCCGGCCCAGGGGGCGCCGCAGGAGCTGGAGGAGATGGTGGCCGTGTTCAACGCCATGCTGGACCGCCTGGCCGCCGGCTATGAGCGGCTGTCCCAGTCGTCGGCCGAGCTGGCCCATGAGATCCGCACGCCGGTGGGGGCGCTGATCGGGCAGACCCAGGTGGCCCTGAACCGGCCGCGCGAGCCGGCCGAGTACCAGCAGCTGCTGGAGTCCAACCTGGAGGAGCTGAATCGGCTGCGCCTCATCGTCGACAACATCCTCTTCCTCGCGCAGGCGGACCATGCCTCGCTGCAGATCGAACGGGGGGCGCTGGACCTGGGCGACGAGCTGGCCCGCATCGCGGAGTACTTCGAGGGCCCCGCCGACGAGGCCGGGTTGCGCTTCGAGGTGGCGGCGGCCGGTGAGGCCCGCGTGAATGCGCCCTTGTGCCGGCGCGCCGTTCACAACCTGGTCGTCAACGCGCTGCGCTACAGCCGCCCAGGCACGACGATACGGCTGCAGGGTCTGCGCCAGGGGAGCACGGCGGTCATCGCGGTCGAGAACCAGGGCGAGCCGCTGGCGCCGGAGCAGCTGGCGCGGCTGTTCGACCGCTTCTACCGGGCCGATGCCTCGCAGGCGCGGCCGGCCGGTGCCAGCGGCCTGGGGCTGGCCATCGTGAAGGCCATCATGGCCCTGCACGGCGGTGAGGCCCTCGCGTCCAGCACGCCGGACGGGACGATCCGCTTCGAGCTGCGCTTCCCGTCTGACGCCTGACGCCGGGCGCGCGCCCGGGGCCTGCGGTGCTTACCAGGGCGGGGTGTCGTCCACCACCGCATCGGCGATGGCGGGCAGGGCGGCCGGCACGGCCGGGGCCGTGGCCGGACTGGTGCCCAGCGCCGCGGCGGTGAAGTCGTGCTCGCCGCCCAGGCCCTCGATCAGCGCCGGGATCAGCGCGCCCAGTTCGCCGGTGGCCAGGGCCAGGTCGGCATCGAAGGACTCGTCGCCGCTGACCTCGGGCCGGCCTTCGAAGGCCAGGTCCAGGAAGCTGATCTTCTTCAGCGTCAGCGTCTCGGTCAGCGTGAAGGCCACGCGCTCCTTCCAGCTCAGCGCCAGGCGGGTGGGCATCTTGCCGCTGGTCAGGTGGGCGCGCACCTCGTCGATGTCCAGTGCGTGGCGGGCGTAGCGCACCACCGACTTCTGCTCGTCGCTGGACTTGAGCTCGCACTCGCGCTCGATCTGGAAGCCCTCGGGCGTGTCGCCGTCCATCAGCCAGGCGGCCATGCAGGCGGCCGGGCTCTCGGCGGACTGCAGCAGGTGCAGCATCAGGCCCGGAATGGCCTGGGTCAGCAGCGAGGTGACCTCGTCGGCGCGGGCCACGCTGCCGGCATCCACCAGCAGCAGGCGCTGCGCCGGCGCCACCCACACGCGGGTCGCGCCGGTCTTGGTGAAGGCGCGCGGCAGCAGCTCGTGGGCGGCCTGTTCCTTCAGATCCTTGCGGGCCTTGCGGCCGGGCTTGCGGCCGGTCTGGTGCTCGATCTGCTCGGCCAGTTCGTCCACCCGCTCGTTGACGACGGAGCCCGGCAGCAGGCGCTGTTCGCGCTGCAGCTTGAGCAGCCAGTGGCCGTCCACCACTTCGACCAGGCGCCCATGCTCGGCACCGCGCGGCGGCGCCCAGCCGAAGGCAAAGGGCTGCGTGGGTTCGCAGGGTTGGAAGGGGGTCTTGGCCAGCTCGGCCTCGACGGTGTCGGCGTCGGCCTGCCAGCCTTCGCCTATGCGATAGATGATGAGGTTCTTGAACACGGGGTCGGCTTGCGAGAGTCAGCCCAGGCGGGCCAAAAATGCGAAGCCCGCCGAGGCGGGCTTCCGATGGAGTGATTCTCGCAGCTCAGGCGGCGGGGGCCGGCGCAGTCTCCAGCGCCTGGCGCAGCGCCTGCTCGAACACCTCCACCGGCTGGCCGCCGGGCACCAGCAGGCGCTGGTCCAGGATGACGGCGGGCACCGAGCTGATGCCCAGGCGCGGCCATTCCTGCTCGGCCGCGCGCACCTCGTCGGCATAGCGGGTGCTTTCCAGCACCGCACGGGTTTCCTCGGGCGGCATCCCGGCCTTGGCGGCGATGGCCAGCAGCTCGGCGGGGTCAGACACGTTGCGACCCTCGCTGAAATAGGCCTGCAGCAGCTCGCCCTTGAGGCGGCGTTGCAGGCCGGCGTCCAGCGTGCCGGCCAGATGCAGCAGGCGGTGCGCGTCCAGCGTGTTGTAGATGCGGCTGCGGGCGTCCATGTTGAACGCAAAGCCCAGCGCCTCGCCGCGCTGGCGTAAGGCCTCGCGCGACGCGGCGAACTGCTCGGCCGGGCCGCCGTACTTTTGCTGCAGGTGCTCGGTGATGTCCTGACCCTCGGGCGCCATGCCGGGGTTCAGCTCGAAGGGGTGGAAGTGCAGCTCCAGCGTGAGGCCGTCGATGCGGCGGGCGGCGGCCTCCAGCGAGTGCAGGCCGATGGCGCACCAGGGGCAGACGACGTCGGAAATGAAATCTACGCGCATGACGGGGCGAAAGTGGACCGGGTCTGCATTCTGAGGGCAGGGCGCCAAGCCCATACAGTGTGCAGGTCCAAGGGCGCATGGCTACCGTGCCGGGCTCTTGAGGAGAAGCATCGATGACCGAGACAAGCCCTTACGAACCGCCCCGCGTCTGGACCTGGGACGCTGCCAGTGGCGGCGCCTTCGCCAGCATCAACCGCCCCATCGCCGGCGCCACGCATGAGCAGGAGCTGCCGGTGGGGCGGCATCCGCTGCAGCTCTATTCGCTGGGCACGCCCAATGGCGTCAAGGTGACCGTGATGCTGGAGGAGCTGCTGGCGCTGGGCCATGCGGGCGCCGAGTACGACGCCTGGCTGATCCGCATCAACGAGGGCCAGCAGTTCGGCAGCGGCTTCGTGGCGATCAACCCCAATTCCAAGATCCCGGCGCTGCTGGACCGCGGCGGGCCGCAGCCGGTGCGGGTGTTCGAGTCGGGTGCCATCCTGGTGTACCTGGCCGAGAAGTTCGGCAACGCCTTCCTGCCGGCCGGCGGCGCGGCGCGGGCCGAGTGCTTGAGCTGGCTGTTCTGGCAGATGGGCAGCGCGCCGTTTCTGGGCGGCGGCTTTGGCCATTTCTATGCCTATGCGCCGACCAAGCAGGAATACCCCATCAACCGCTATGCGATGGAGGTCAAGCGCCAGCTCGACGTGCTGGACCGCCTGCTGGCCGAGCGCCGCTACCTGGCTGGTGACGACTACACGGTGGCCGACATCGCCACCTGGCCCTGGTATGGCGCGCTGGCCAAGGGCCTGCTGTATGGCGCGGGCGAGTTCCTGTCGGTGCAGGAGTATGTCCATGTGCAGCGCTGGGCCGAGGAGATCGCGCAGCGCCCGGCCGTGCGGCGGGGCCGCATGGTGAACCGCACCTTTGGCGATCCGTCGCATCAGCTGCATGAGCGTCACGATGCCAGCGATTTCGACACCCGGACGCAGGACAAGCTCGTGCCGCCCGCCGCCTGAGGAGACCTGACCCCATGTTGACCCTGTACGACTGCGCCACCGCCCCCAGCCCGCGCCGCGCCCGCATCCTGCTGGCCGAGAAGGGCGTGGCCCACCACACCGTGCAGGTGGACCTGCGCAATGGCGAACAGCTGGGCGAGGCCTTCCGGCGCATCAACCCGCAGTGCACCGTGCCGGCGCTGGTGACCGAGGAGGGGCCGGTGCTGACCGACAACGCCGCGATCGCGGCCTATATGGAGGCGCGCCACCCCGAGCCGCCGCTGCTGGGCCGCACACCGCTGGACAAGGCGGATATCGCCGGCTGGCAGTGGCGCGTGGAGTTCGAGGGCCTGATCGCGATCGCCGAGGCACTGCGCAACAGCAGCCCGGCGATGGCGGACCGCGCGCTGCCCGGGCCGGTCAACTATGCGCAGATCCCCGCGCTGGCCGAGCGTGGTCTGGCACGGGTGCGGCAGTTCTTCAGCACGCTGGACGAGCACCTGGCGGGGCGCGACTTCATCGCCGCCGGCCAGTTCAGCATTGCCGACATCACCGCGGTGGTGGCGGTGGACTTTGCGCGGGCCGTGAAGATCAAGCCGGGCGACGAGCACCCGCACCTGCGCCGCTGGCGCGAGGCCATGCAGGCGCGCGGGACCATGGGCTGAGGCGCCGGCTCAGCCCAGCCGGCGGTCGCTGGGCCGTGCCAGGTAGAACCATTCGGTACCCGGCTGCGACTTGGTGTTGGGGAACACGATGCGGCCGGCCGAGGGCGCCAGCACCGGCTCGCCGCTGGCGCGCGTGCCGATCAGCTGGCCGGCCTCCACCGCATCGAAGCTGGCCCATTCGCGGGCGAACTGGTCACCCATGTCCTCGCGGTCGATCACGTCGTAGAGCTGCAGCAGCTCGGGTGGCTGCGCGGGGCGGTGGGGTTCGACCGCGCTCTCGTCCAGCATGTCCAGGTGCACCAGCGAGCGCAGTATGGCCAGGCGCGCGACCTCGGGGCCGTTCGGGTCCAGGTGTTGCCCGCATTCCAGCGTGATGGCCCAGCCGCCGGTGGAGCGCATGTATTCGGTCGTGCCCACGCCGTAGTGCGGGTCGGCGATCAGCGCGGCGCGGCGCGAGCCGTCGTTCACGCGCTGCTGGCGACGCTGCAGCCCGAGCGCATAGGTGGACAGCCAGCCTTCCACGATGCGGCCCACGCCCAGGCGTGCGCCCAGAGCCGATTCGATGGCCTCGTGCTGATGGGGTTCCAGGTCGCCGTCGTTGTTGCGCGGGCCCAGCATCGCGAAGGCCGGGCCCTGGCCCTGGAAGCTGTGCAGGTCCAGCAGGCCGTCGTGCGCGGCCAGCAGCGGGCAGAGCTGGCGGGTGATGCGGTCCTCGAAGTCGTGGATGACCGCGGGCGGGCGCAGGTTGCGGTTGAGGTTGCGGTCGCCCTCGCGGCGGTTCAGCTGGTGGGCCAGCGGGTTCACGATGGGCACGAAGGTCAGCGTGCCGCGCTTGAGCGTGAGCTCGCCGCGGTCCAGCTGGGCCATGATGCCGGCCATGGCCGTCGTGCCGTGGATCTCGTTGCCGTGCACCGCGCCGGTCACGATGAAGCGCGGGCCGGGCTTGAGGCCCAGGTACTGGTGGACGCGAAGGTGGGTGGGCTGGGTGCTCATGGCGTCAGCAGGGTGTTGGCGTTCAGGGCCTCGCGGGCCGGGAAGATGCGGCGGGGCAGGTCGGCGCCGGGCTGGCCGGCACGCACGGCCTGCAGCCGGTAGAGGGTGGCGAAGGCGAAGTCGGGCGGCGCCTCGCCGGCGCCGTTGACCAGTTCGCCGCCGCGGCGCACCGCGTCGGCCAGGAAGGCCGGCAGGCGCAGGTGGTAGGGGTTGCGGGCGATCTCGCCGGTATGGCGCTCCAGCGCGGCGATCAGCGTGGCGGTGTCGGCGATGCCGGTCTGCACCAGCGCATTGGGCGCGGCCTGGGTGGACCAGAACTCGGTCTGGGCCAGCACCGTGTCGCTGCCGGCGGCGGCCAGGGCTTCGAGCACCAGGCGGTAGACGCCGCGGTGGGTGGGGTTGTCGTCGCGCTCGTGCGGGGCCAGCACCAGGGCCGGGCGGTAGTCGCGCAGCAGCGCCGCGATGGCCTGCACATGGGCGGCCCACAGCGCGGGCGCACGTTCGGCGGTGTCGGGGCGCACGTCGGACAGGCCTTCGGGCGCAGGCCGCACGCAGTCGAAGCCCAGCACGGCGCAGGCGTCCAGCAGCTCGGCCCAGCGGGCCGCGCGGCGCTCGGCATTGCTGCCCAGCGTGACCGCGACATTGGTGACCCGCCAGCCGGCCTCGCGCTGCAGGCGCAGCGGCAGGGCGCCGACGATGCATTCGTCATCGGGATGGGGTGCGAACACCAGCACCTGCTGTGGCGATGCGTCGGGGGCGGGCCGGGCCTGGGCGTCGGGCGGGTTGCCCAGCAGGGCGGCGAAGCGGGTCAGGTGCTCGCGCCAGCGCGCGAGATCGGCTTGGACAGACATCCCGGCATCCTACCGAGCGCGGCCGCGCCCCGGCCATGTCGCCAGCAGCACCCCCAATAAGGCCAGGCCATAGGCGAGCGCGTGCGGCAGGGTCAGCTGCTCGCCCAGCGCCAGTCCGATCAGCGCCGTGCTGACCGGCAGGAAGACCATGAACACGCCGGCCTGCGAGGCCGGCACATGGCGCAGACCGCTCATCCATAGCCACACGGTGAAGATGCTGGCCGCCGCGGCGTAATAGGCCAGCAGACCCCAGTGCTGCAGTTGCGGCGCGGCCCAGTCGAAGCCGCGGGCCTGCCACAGCGCCAGCGGCGTCACCAGGGCCAGGCCCCAGAGGTTCATCAGCGCGCTGATGCGCCGGGGCGTGAGGTGCGCGGTCAGCGACTTGCCGATCACCACGTAGCTGGCCTCGCAGAACACCGCGGCCAGCAGCAGCAGCGCGCCCAGCACCGAGGTGTCGCCCCCGCCATGGCGGCTGGCCGCCACCAGCGCGATGCCGCCCACCGCGCAGGCGATGCCGGCCAGCACGCGGCCGCTCAGGCGCTCGCGCAGGAACACGCGGCTGAGCAGCGCCACCGCGGCCGGGATGCCGGCCATGATGACGCCGGCCACCAGCGCCGAGCTCAGCTTGAGCCCGTAGAGCATGCACAGCGAGAACAGGAAGTTGCCCAGGAAGGACTCCAGGAACAGCAGGCCGCGCGCGCGGCCGTCCAGCGGTGGCTCGTCGGCCGGCTTCTTCAGCCAGCCGGCCATCAGCACCGCGGCCATCGCAAAGCGCAGCCCCGCCAGCAGGAAGACGGGGAAGGCCGCCACCAGCAGCTTGGACAGCCCGACATAGCTGCCGATCAGGCTGGTGCTGGCTGCCAGCAGCGCATAGGCGCGCAGCGGGACGGGGTTCAGGGCCGGGCTCCGCCGGTCAGCGGGCCGTCGATGCTCAGCAGCAGGAACTGCGTGAACTGCTCGGCGCTGAAGTTGTTGTCCGACACCAGCACCAGTGTGGGCTTGCCGTTGAACTGCGGGCCCAGCACCAGGCCTTCGACGTTGTCCAGCGCCAGCGGGCTGCCGTCGTCGTTCTTGAGCGTGGACAGGTCCAGCAGCAGGCGGCGCTTGACCGGGGTCAGGGCTCGCCCCTGGATGCTGGCCCAGCCGGCCACGTCGGTGGCGCCCTGCGTGTCGATCAGCACCAGCTGGATGCTGTTGCCGGTGGGTTTGCCGTTGACCGGCGAGGCGCCCGGCGTGGGGGCGCCCACGGCGAAGCCGCGCTCGATGGCGATGAACTCGTGGTCAGAGAGCGCCAGCATGTCGGCCACGCCGTTGACCGAGAAGGCGCCGGGCTTGGCCGGCGTCACCGGCACCGGGCCGACCTCGTAGATGTACTCGGCGCCGGCACGGCCGCTGTCCAGGTCGAAGCTGAGCATGCGGGCCCGGCTGCCGTGGTCCAACGCGGCCGGGGCGTCGTCCTGGGCGAGGGCGTTCTCCACCATGGTCCAGAGCGTGCGGCCGTCGGGCGTGATGGCGATGCTCTCGAAGCCGAGGTTGTCGTACACGCCCAGGTCACCGGCGCTGCGCCCGGCGGCGCTGCCGCTGGGGAAGTAGTAGGGCGGCACCGGGAATTCGCCGGCCGGCTGGCCGTCGGGCTTCATGCGGCGGATCGTGGGGCTTTGCATGTCGCCGGCGCGGCGCTGGCCTTCGTTGCTCCAGTAGATCAGGCCGCGCCGCGCATCCAGGCGCAGGCCTTCGGGGTCCAGTTGCCGCGGGCCGAAGGGCTGGCCCTGCGGGTTCAGCAGGGTCGTCACGCCGGTGAACTGCACGCCGGCCCGGCCGGGCTGGCGGTTGCGATTGAACTTGGAAAGGTCCAGCGTGAACTCGTAGAAGCGGGCCGGCGCGAGCTCGCTGCGGTCGTCGCTGATGGCGAGGTAGCGGCCGTGCGCCACGTCGTAGTCCAGGCTGGACAGCCCGCCGACCGGCGTGCCCTTGTAGGTTTCGCTGCTGGGCAGCACCTGCTGGCCGAGGTAGGTCAGCGACTGGGCCTGGACGCTGGTGCCCAAGGCGAGCAGCAGGGCGGGCAACAAGGCGGGAGTCAGGGAGGCAGGGAACTTCATGGGACGAAGGGCGTGAGGGGTCAGGGCTGGCTGGCCAGGCTGCGCCGGACATGGCCCAGCAGCGGCATCAGCTGCACGAGCAGTATGCAGGCCAGCATCAGGCCGCAGCCCAGCAGGCCGGCGGCGTCCAGCCGCTCGCCGAGCAGCAGATAGCCGAAGCCGGCGGCGAACAGGGTTTCGGACGACAGGATGATGGCGGCGTCGGCCGCGTGGGCATAGCGCTGCGCGATGACCTGGGCGGTGAAGGCCACGCCCACCGACAGCACGCCGGTGTAGAGGATGGGGCCGGTGGCGGCGATGAGTCCCTGCCAGGCGATGGGCTCGGCCAGCACCGCGGCGGCCAGCGACAGCAGGCCGCACACGGTGAACTGACCGCAGGCCACCAGCAACGGCGCCCCCATGCGGTCCGCCCAGCGACCCACCATCAGCACATGCACGGCCCAGGGCACGGCGGAGGCGATCACCCAGGCATCGCCCGCGCTCAGGCGCAGCTCGTGCGCGCCGGACAGCAGAAAGGCCCCGGCAACGCAGCCCAGCGCCGCAGGCCAGACCGACCAGTGCGCCCGCTGCCGCAGCAGCAGTCCGCCCAGCACCGGCACCAGCGGCACATAGAGAGCCGTCAGGAAGCCGGCGTTGGTGACGGTGGTGCTCTGTATGCCCACCTGCTGCAGCACGGCGCCCAGGGTCATGAGCCCGCCCAGTGCCGCGATGTGCCCCACGTCCCGGCGCATGAGCGGGCGGCCCGCGCGTGCCAGCCGCTGCCATTCCTTCCAGGCCAGCGGCGCCACCACCAGGGCGCCGATCAGGAAGCGCACGCCGGTGAACTGCAGCGGCCCCACCAGTTCCATGCCGCGGCTCTGGGCGACGAAGGCGGAGCCCCAGATCAGCGCGATCAGGGTGAGCAGCAGATTGGCTTGGAAACGGGACACGGGCAGAACGCGAACGGGCAAAGCCCGGGACTGTAGCGGGCGGGACGTGCGGGCCTCAGGTGTGGTCCGCTTCCAGCCTTCGCAATTCCTCGGCCGAGAAGCCGGCGGCGGCGCGGGCCTCCAGGTTGAAGGGCGCGCGCAGCCGCGGCGCCTGGTAGCGGGTGACCAGGTCCGGGTAGTGGGCGATCGGGTCCAGCCCGCGTTGTTCGCACAGGAAGCGATACCAGCGGTTGCCGATCTCCACATGGCCGACCTCGTCGCGCAGGATCACGGCCAGGATGTCCACGGCGCGCTGGTCTCCGGCCTTGGCGAACTTGGCTTGCAGCGGCGGCGTCGCGTCCAGGCCGCGCGCCTCCAGCGTGCGCGGCACCAGGGCCATGCGGGCCAGCACGTCGCCGGCCGTGCGCTCGGCCATGGTCCACAGGCCGTCGTGGGCATCGAAGTCGCCATAGGCGTGGCCCAGCGTCTGCAGATGGGCGCTGAGCAGGCTGAAGTGCAGGGCCTCCTCGTCGGCCACCCGCAGCCAGTCCAAATAGAACGCGTGCGGCATGCCGTCAAAGCGCCAGACGGCATCCAGCGCCAGGTTGATCGCGTTGAATTCGATGTGGCAGATCGCGTGGATCAGCGCTGCGCGCCCTTCGGGGGTGAAGGGCGAGCGCTTGGGTACCTTGACGGCTGCCACCAGCTGCGGCCGGGACGGGCGGCCGGGCAAGGGCGGCGTGGCCGGCGGGGTCAGGGGCTCGGTCGGGTCGAAGGTCGCCAGGCCCTGGCGCGCGGCCTGGGCCAGTGCGGCGGTGGCGGCGGCCTTGTCGGCGGGGTCGGCGATGGCCAGGATGTCGAGGGAGCGGCGGCGGAGATCCATTCGGTGTGTGGGCGAGCCGCCATGAAAAAGGCCGCGGCACGCATTGCGCGCCGCGGCCCCTGTCTTCAGCGCTGAGGCTCGTCAGGCGTTGTCGAGGGCTTCCTCATTTTCGCTGCGACGGCGGCGGGCCGCGGCAGCGCCGACCAGACCCAGGCCGCCCAGCAGCAGCGCGACGGAGGCCGGCTCCGGCACGGCGGACACGTTGGTGACCGTCAGCGTGTAGGTGCCCGAACCCTGGTACTCGGTCAGCGAGAAGGTGCCGAGCGTGAAGGTGGGGGCGTCTTCGGTGCCGGTGTAGAGCTGCGGGCCATCGGTCGACACGAGGGCGAAATCGCCGCCGTAGAAATCGTTGACCTGCAGGCCGCCACCGATGTCGCCGCTCCAGAAGTACACGTCGGCAACGCCTTCGCTTGCATCCGCGAAACCCTCGACATCCCAGATGACGAAGCCCTGGCCGTCGCCGTAGTCATCCGGCGTCGGGCTGGAGGCCAGCAGCCAGGTGGCGTTGTAGTCGCCGGTCAGCGTGAACTGGTAGGTGTCGGCTTGGGCGCCGACGGCGGCGGCGGCCATCGCGGCAGCAGCGGTCACACGGGTCAGGAACTTCTTCAGATTCATCACAGCTTCCCTCGGTTGAATCGGACGGGTTTCGGACGGCCGTGCACATGTCACGGCTGTGACGGCATGATCTTGGGGTTGACAGCTTTCAGCAAGCACCGTGCTTGCTGGGTGATGAAAACCCTTGTAGGCGTATTCCCTGTTGGCCTTGGGTCATGCGGCGCTCCAAGCCCATGCGCCGGCGCCCCGCGGGGCGGGCTTCTAGAATCCGCGACCGGCCGCGCCGGCCTCAGCTCTACGGAACACCCATGGCGATCTATCAACTGGACGATTTCGTGCCCGACATCGCAGCCACCGCCTGGGTGGCCGACAGTGCCGAGGTGGTGGGGCGGGTGACGCTGGGCGAGGACGTCAGCATCTGGTTCAACGCGGTGCTGCGGGGCGATTCCGACACGCTGACCATAGGCGCCGGCAGCAACATCCAGGATGGCTCGGTGCTGCATGCCGACACGGGCTTCCCGCTGGTGATCGGCGAGCGCGTGACGGTGGGGCACCAGGTGATGCTGCACGGCTGCAGCATCGGCGATGAAAGCCTGATCGGCATCGGCGCGGTGGTCTTGAATGGGGCCCGTATCGGCCGCAACTGCATCGTCGGTGCCGGCGCGCTGGTGACCGAGGGCAAGAGCTTCCCCGATGGCAGCCTCATCGTCGGTGCGCCCGCCAAGGTGGTGCGCGAGCTCACGCCCGAACAGATGGCAGGCCTGCGGGCCAGTGCCGCCCACTATGTGAACAACGGCCGGCGCTACGGCACCGGCCTGAAGAAGATTGGCTGAGCGTCACCCGCCGGGTGTGCTTGGCAACCGAGAAACTGATGTCCGAACTCCACAAATTCCTGTTTGACGGCCTGCCGGTGCGCGGCATGCTGGTGCGCCTGACCGATTCCTGGCGCGAGGTGCTGTCGCGCCGCGAGCCCGGTCAGCAGTTCCCGCCCGAGCTGCGTCAGCTGCTGGGCGAGATGAGCGCGGCGGCGGTGCTGATGCAGGCCAACATCAAGTTCAACGGGGCACTGGTGCTGCAGATCATGGGTGACGGCCCGGTGAAGCTGGCCGTGGCCGAGGCGCAGCATGACCTGAGCTTCCGCGCCACGGCCAAGTGCGTGGGCGAGGTGGCGTCGGGGGCTGGCCTGGAGGCCATGCTCAATGTGGCGGGCCAGGGCCGTTGCGCGATCACGCTGGATCCCAAGGACAAGTTCCCTGGCCAGCAGCCCTACCAGGGCGTGGTGCCGCTGCATGACGACCAGCGTCAGCCGCTGCACAAGCTCTCCGAGGTGCTGGAGCATTACATGCTGCAGTCCGAGCAGCTCGACACCAAGCTGGTGCTGGCTGCCAACGACGACATCGCCGCCGGCCTGCTGATCCAGCGGCTGCCGGTGGAGGGCGAGGGCAACCTCGAGGGGCGACGCAACGAGGACGACATCGGCCTGTCCGAGGCGTTCAACCGCATCAGCATCCTGGCCTCGACGCTGACCGCGGAGGAGTTGCTGACCCTGGATGCCGACACGGTGCTGCGGCGTCTGTTCTGGCAGGAGCCCACCACCCGCTTCCAGCCGCTGACGCCGCGCTTTGCCTGCACCTGCTCGCGTGAGCGCGTGGCCAACATGCTGCGCGGCCTGGGCCGTGCGGAGGCCGATTCGGTGCTGGCCGAACACGGCGAGGTCGAGGTGGGCTGCGACTTCTGCGGCCGCCACTACCGCTTCGACGCGGTGGACGTGGGGCAGATGTTTGCCGACTCCAACGACCAGCCGGCCGGCAGCAGCACGCTGCAGTAGGCCAGAGCTCAGAGCTCCGTGCGCAGCGCCCAGAGCTCGGGGAACAGCACCACGTCGAGCATCTGGCGCAGATAGCTGACGCCGCCGGTGCCTCCGGTGCCGCGCTTGAAGCCGATCACGCGTTCCACCGTCGTGACATGCCGGAAGCGCCACAGGCGGAAGGCGTCCTCCAGGTCCACCAGTTCCTCGCCCATCTGGTAGAGGTCCCAATGGGCCCGAGGGTCGCGGTAGACCGTGAGCCAGGCCTGCTTCACGCCCTCGTCGGCGGCGTAGGCCCGGGTCCAGTCGCGCTGCAGGTGGCTGGAGGGCAGGCGAATGCCGCGCCGTGCCATCAGCTGCAGCACCTCGTCGTACAGCGAGGGCGCCTCGTAGGCCTGCTGCACCTGTGCGAGCAGGTCGGGCCGGTGCTCGTGGGGCTTGAGCATGGCGGCGTTCTTGTTGCCCAGCATGAACTCGATGCGGCGGTACTGGGCGCTCTGGAAGCCGCTGCTCCTGGCCAGATAGGGCCGGATGGCGCTGTACTCGGGCGGCGTCATCGTGGCCAGCACGTCCCAGGCGTGCACCAGCTGCTCCATGATGCGTGACACCCGGGCCAGCATCTTGAAGGCCTCTGGCAGCTGATCGGCCGCCACCTGCGCGACGGCCGCCTGCAGTTCGTGCAGCATCAGCTTCATCCACAGCTCCGAGGTCTGGTGCTGCACGATGAAGAGCATTTCGTTGTGGTCCGGCGACAGCGGCTGCTGGGCGGACAGGATCTGGTCGAGCTGCAGGTAGTCGCCGTAGCTCATGTCGCGCGAGAAATCGAGCTGCGCGCCGTGGTGTTCAATGCTTGCCATGGGAAGTGGGGCGCGGCTTCGCGCCGGTGCGCGAGGCGCAGGGGGTCAGGTCACCTTCGAACGGGTGGTGAATTCGGGGGCCTTCCAGGCCGCCGTGGCCAGGATGTCGGCCAGCACCTCGACGGCGAGCACCACATCCTCGAAGCCGTTGTAGAGCGGTGCGAAGCCGAAGCGCAGCAGCTCCGGGAAGCCGGCGCGGAAGTCGCCGATCACGCCGCGCGCAATCAGCGCCTGCATCACCGCATAGCCGTCCACGCCCTGGGGCAGCGAGATCGACACCTGCGAGCCGCGCTGGGCTGCGTCGCGCGGTGTGTGGATCTCGGCGTCGGGGATGCGGCCTTCGATCGCGCCGATGAAGGCCTCGCTCAGCGCCAGTGACTTGGCCCGCAGCGCCTTGATGCCGCCCAGCTTCTGGGCCTCGTCGTAGACATCGAGCGCCGTCTCCAGGGCCGTCATGGCCAGCACGGGCGGCGTGCCGCACTGGTATTGCTGGATGCCCGGCGCAGGCAGGTATTCGCTGTCGAAGTCGAACGGGTGGGCGTGGCCCAGCCAGCCGGTCAGTGGCTGCCAGACCTGACCCTCGTGGCGCGGGTGCATCCAGACGAAGGCCGGGGCGCCGGGGCCGCCGTTGAGGTATTTGTAGCCACAGCCCACGGCGAAGTCGGCCGCGCAGCCGAGCAGGTCGATGGGCACGATGCCGGCGCTGTGCGCGAGATCCCAGACGGTGAGCGCACCGGCCTGGTGGGCCCAGCGGGTCAGCAGGGCCATGTCGTGCATGCGGCCGCTGCGGTAGTTCACGTGCGTGAGCATCAGCACCGCGCAGCGCTCGTCGAGCAGCGGCGGGATCTCGTCGACATCCTCCACCAGCACCAGCTCGCAGTGGTGGGCCCGCACCACGCTCTGGGCGATGTAGTTGTCGGTCGGGAAGTTGCTGCGCTCGCTCACCACCACCTTGCGCTGGCGCTGCTGCATCTGCAGCGCGGCATGCAGCACCTTGTAGAGGTTGATGGAGGTGGAGTCCGCCACCAGCACCTCGCCCGGCCGTGCGCCCAGCCAGGGGGCCAGACGGTCGCCCAGGCGGCGCGGCTGGTCGATCCAGCCGGCGCTGTTCCAGCTCTTGATCAGGCCCTGTCCCCACTCCGTCTCGACGGCGCGGGCCAGCCGGGCGGGCGTGGCCTTGGGCAGCGCACCCAGGGAGTTGCCGTCCAGATAGGTCACGCCCTCGGGCAGTGCGAACAGGTCGCGCAGCGGGCGCAGGGGGTCGGCGGCATCCAGCCGTTGAGCGTCGTCCAGATTCATGACTCAGGTCCTCAGTGAGCGGAGAACAGCCCGCACTGGCGAGGCGCAGGCACCTTGCAGCTTCAGCGGCAGCGCGATCAGCTCGTAGTCTCCCTCGGGCACGTCGTCCAGCACCAGGTTTTCCAGCACGCGCAGGTCCAGCCTGTGCAGTTGTTGGTGGCTGTCCAGCGTCTTGCTGTCGGCCGGGTCCACGCTGGGGGTGTCCAGGCCCACCAGCTTCACGCCGCGTTCGGCCAGCCATTGCAGCGCTTCGGGCGCATAGGCGGTGAACTGCGGGTTCCAGCGGGTGTCGGCCTGGTGGCAGCAGCGCACCAGCACACGCTCGGGCAGGCCGGCCTCGGCATGCTGCAGATGGGCCACGGTGATCAGCGGCGCAGCCCCGATGGCGTGGATCACCCGGCAGGGGCCAAGGTAGGCGTGCAGGTCCACGAGGTCGATGGACGGCGCGTCGTTCGCGTAGTGCAGCGGCGCATCCGCATGCGCGCCGACATGGGGCGACATCGTCAGCGCGCTGAGGTTGACCGGGCAGCCGGGTGACAGCCGCGCGGTCCAGCTCAGGCGGTAGGGCTCGTCGCCGGGGAAGATGGGCGAGTCGGGCGCGACGGGGGGCGAGATGTCCCAGAGAGTGGGCAGGGCGTTCGGGCTCATGGCGGGCGGCACCATAGCGTCGGTGGAGCCCGCGTGGTGTCGGTTAAATCCAACTGGGTGTCAAGCGGGCTCGAAGCGCACCGCCACCGGCGAGCCCGCCGGGCCCTGCCAAACGGTGCTGAAATGCGGCACCCTTCAACAACCGCCCCGCCATGAATCCCGTTCTCGACGCCGCCAGCACCTGGTTTTTCGATTCACTGAGCCAGTCGCTCGACGGCACGCTGGCCGTGCGCCTGGTGGAAGGCATCAAGGGCGCCGAGCGCGAGTACCTGGAGGTGGACGACGCGCGGCTGGGGCCGTACTTCCCGGTCAGCGTGCAGGCCGGCAGTCAGTGCGTGCTGGTCAGCTTCCCGGCGGTGATCGCCTTCGTCGTGGTGGACGAGTCCTTTGCCGACGAGGATGCGTCGGCGCAGACGGGGGAGGGGCGGGTGCTCGCAGAGCTTGAGGACTCGGCCTTCAGGTCCTTCGCCGCAGACGGTACGAGGATCGAGCAGCTGGCGACGGAGGGCGTGGCGGAGTTTGTTCTGCGCTGCGAGGACCGTGTCATCCACGTGCTGGCGCGCGAGCGGCCGCGGGTGCACCTGCTGCAGGACCGGCCCGACCTGAGCGTGGCGCGGACCCAGACCTGGTCAGCCAGCTGATCCGCCCGTTGATGCATGATGTGCAGCGCGTCGATTCGGCGCGTGGAGACTGCGCATGGCGATCGCGCTGAAGTCCTGCCCGCACTGCCACGGTCGGCATCTGTCCCTGATGGCGGTGCTCCGCTCCGACCCGCGACGCCCGCTGCGGTGCGCGGCCTGCGGGGAGTTCAGCTGTCTGCCGCGGCGGGCGCGGGTGCTGTGCGCCCTGTGGCCGGAGGTGGCGGCGCTGGCTGCGCTGGCGGGGCTGGGTGTCTTTGACGCAGCGCTGCTGTTCCCGGCGGCATTGGCGGTGGCGCTCGCGCTGTGCGCGCTGACGGTCGGCGCCTGGCCGCTGCAGGCCTTGCCTGCCGCTGACAGCAAGGTCTCGTTCCGCAGGCCCTCGGTGCTGGTCGCTGGTCGGCCCTGAGTCGGCGACCAGTCACGCGACTGGACGGCGCGTTGAAACGCCGGATGGGATGCCGGCTCAGCCCCGCCGCGCCGCCAGCAGCTGCTCACGCAGCACGCCGTCGCTGCTGGCCCGCCAGGCGGCGAAGACGGTGGAGGGGTCGAGCGCATCGCTCAGCGGGCGAAACACCGCGCCCTGGATGCCCGAGCGCTCGAACGCTGCGGGCACGATGCTGACGCCCAGGCCCTGGGCGACCAGGGACACCACCGACAGCCAGTGGCGCCCCTCGTGCTGCAGCCGCGGGTAGAAGCCGTGCTGGCGGCAGATTTCGACGATGCGGGCGTGGTAGTCGGGTGAGCCCTTGCGGGAGAACAGGATGAAGGGCTGCTCGCTGAGCGCGGCCAGCGGGATGCGCGCCTCGGACGCCAGCGGATGGGCGGCGGGCAGGCAGGCCATGAAGGGCTCGCGATACAGCGGTTCGCAGGCCAGCGCGGGCGGCAGGCGATCGGTGTGGATGAGGCCCAGGTCCAGCTCCTCCGCCAGCAGCGCGTCGATCTGGTCCTGCGAATTCAGCTCCACGACCACCACCTCCACCTTGGGCCGGCCGGCCTGGAAGCGTTGCAGCCAGCCGGCCAGGCCGTTGAACAGCGTGGAGCCCACGAAGCCCAGCCGCAGCCGGCCCACCTCGCCGGCCTGCACCTCGCGCGCCAGCGCGCAGGCGTCCTCGGCCTGATCCAGCAGGCCCTGGGCGCGCACGCGGAAGGCCAGGCCCGCAGGCGTGAGCCGCACGCCCTTGCTGTCCCGGTCGAACAGCCGCGCGCCGACGCTGGCCTCCAGCTGCTGGATGGCCACGGACAGCGGCGGCTGGGAGATGGCCAGGCGCTGGGCGGCGCGGCCAAAGTGCAGTTCGTCGGCCAGGGCCAGGAAGTAGCGCAGATGTCGGAACTCCAGGGCGCGGGTGGCCCAGGTGTCGATAGGCATGGCGAATCGTCAAAGTCGTTTCTTGAATTGGACACGAATAGTTGACGGCGGAATACTGGGGGCGTCGGCGCGCTGCCTCACGCTGCGAAGCAAAGAGCGGCGGGCCATGTCCTCAACACCATTCGATGCACATCCCGCGGGGACGGGTCTTGCCTGTCCCGCGCTGCGACCGGAGACCGCCGTCATGGCCACCAAGGCAAGCTTTCACTGGGACGACCCGCTGCTGCTGAACGAGCAGCTTTCCGACGACGAGCGCATGGTGCGCGACGCGGCCGCCGCCTATTGCCAGGACCGGCTCAAGCCGCGCGTGCTGGAGGCTTTCCGCAAGGAGCAGACCGATGCGTCCATCTTCCGCGAGATGGGCGAGCTGGGTCTGCTGGGCCCCACCATCCCGGCCGAGTATGGCGGCGCCGGCCTCAACTACGTGAGCTACGGCCTGATCGCCCGCGAGGTGGAGCGGGTGGACTCGGGCTACCGTTCCATGATGAGCGTGCAGTCGTCGCTGGTGATGGTGCCCATCAACGAGTTCGGCAGCGAGGCCACCAAGCGCAAATACCTGCCCAAGCTGGCCAGTGGCGAGTGGATTGGATGCTTCGGCCTGACCGAGCCCAACCACGGCTCCGACCCCGGCTCCATGGTCACGCGCGCCCGCGCCGTGCCCGGCGGCTACGAGCTGACCGGCGCCAAGATGTGGATCACCAACAGCCCCATCGCCGACGTGTTCGTCGTCTGGGCCAAGGATGATGGCGGCCAGATCCGCGGTTTTGTGCTGGAAAAGGGCGCCAAGGGCCTGAGCGCCCCGGCCATCCACGGCAAGGTGGGGCTGCGGGCCTCGATCACCGGCGAGATCGTGCTGGACAAGGTGTTCTGCCCGGAGGAAAACGCCTTCCCCGAGGTGCGAGGCCTCAAGGGCCCGTTCACCTGCCTGAACAGCGCTCGCTACGGCATTGCCTGGGGCGCGCTGGGAGCCGCCGAGGACTGCTGGCACACCGCGCGCCAGTACGTGATGGACCGCAGCCAGTTCGGCAAGCCGCTGGCCGCCAACCAGCTGATCCAGAAGAAGCTGGCCGACATGCAGACCGAGATCACGCTGGGCCTGCAGGGCTGCCTGCGCCTGGGCCGCATGAAGGACGAAGGCACGGCCGCCGTCGAGATCACGTCCATCATGAAGCGCAACAGCTGCGGCAAGAGCCTGGACATCGCCCGCATGGCGCGCGACATGCTGGGTGGCAACGGCATCTCCGACGAGTTCGGCATCGCCCGCCACCTGGTGAACCTGGAGGTCGTGAACACCTACGAGGGCACGCACGACATCCATGCGCTGATCCTGGGACGAGCCCAGACCGGCATCGCGGCGTTCTGAGCGCGCCCTGAGGCTGGCCGTGCCCGACTTCGGTCGGGCGCGCTGTGCCGCTGACTCAGCGAGGCTTCAGCAACTGGATCTCGAACAGCCGGGGCCACAGCTTGCCGGTCACGAACAGACGCTTCTTCGCCGCGTCGTAGGCAATGCCGTTCAGCACGTCGTCGCTGTTGCGGCGCTGAGGCTGCAGGCCGGTCAGGTCGATCCAGCCGGTCACGCTGCCGTTCCTGGGGTTGATGCGGGCGATGCGGTCGGTCTGCCAGATGTTGGCGTAGATCTCGCCCTCCACCCATTCCAGCTCGTTGAGCCGGTCGATGGCGCGGCCGTCGGCCGTGACCTTCACACGGCGCAGCTCCTTGAAGCTGAGTGGGTCCAGGAAGCGCAGCTCCGGCGTGCCGTCGCTGAGGATCAGCTCCTTGCCGTTGCTCGTCAGCCCCCAGCCCTCGCCGGGGTAGTTGAACCGGCGCCAGAGCTTGAAGGTCTTGAGATCCAGCACGAAGGCGATGCCGTCCTGCCAGGTCAGGCCGACGATGCGGTCACCCCATCGGGTGATGCCCTCGCCGAACACCTCGCCGGGCAGATCCACCTGCTGCACGACCTTGCCGGTCTCCAGCTCGACCTTGCGGATGCTGGAGCGCCCTTGCAGGCCGGTGCTCTCGTAGAGAAAGCCGTCGAGGAAGAACAGGCCCTGCGTGAACGCGTCGGGGTCGTGCGGGTAGCTGTGAACCACCTTGTAGCCCTGCACGGGCGTGGCGGCCGAGGCGAGAGGGGCGGCCGCGATGCCGGCCAGTGCGGACAGCAGCGTGCGCCGCTGCAGGGAGAAATTCGATCGCATGGCGCCAGCGTAAATCAAGCTGCGGCAGGACGGTTTCTTCAAGCAGTCTGACGGGCACGGTGGCCACGAAGCGGTCGGCGGCCTGCGTCGTGTCCGCCAGTTGCTCGGAGGGCCCAGCAACAGGCCTTGGGGTTAGCGACTGTGCGAAGTCAGCCGCGACAGCGGCGTGGCCAGGCTGACGCCGGGAGCCGCGGTGCGAGCGCCGGGCTTGAGTTCGTCCTCGGTTGCCGTCGTGCTTGCGATCGCCGAGACCGCGTCCGGGTTGCGGCGCATGGCCACGCCCACGGCCAGGATATCGATCATCAGCAGGTGCAGCACCCGGCTGACCATGGGCAGATGGGTGGCTACGTCCTCGATGTGGTCGACGATCAGCGCCGCATCGGCCTTCTTGGCCAGCGGGCTCTGGTTGGCCGTGATGGCCACCACGCGGCCGCCGCGCTGCTGCACCTTGTCCACCACGGCCAGCAGTTCCGGCAGCTTGCCGCCGCTGCTGATGATGACGGCCACGTCGCCGGCACGCAGCACGTCGGCCGCCAGCAGCTGCAGCCGAGGGTCGGTGTAGGCGCCGCAGGGCATGCCGAAGCGCAGGAACTTGAACTGCGCGTCCTGGGCCACCACGCTGTAGTGACCCAGTGCATAGAACTCCACGCGGCCGGCGGCCAGCAGCAGGTCGATGGCGCGGTCTATCGTGTCGCGGTTCAGGTGGCTGCGCATCTGCAGGATGGAGCTGGCCGTGTTGCCCAGCACCTTGGCGCCCATCTCCAGCATCGAGTCGCTGCTGGTGACCTGGGTGTGCGTGACCGGCACGGTGCCGGTCAGGCCCGAGGCCAGGCGCAGCTTGAAGTCCGACAGGCCCTCGCAGCCGAGCGACCGGCAGAAGCGGATCACCGTGGGCTGGCTGACGTTGGCGGCGCGGGCGATCTCGGCGATGGGGTCGTTCAGCACCGCACGGGGGTGGGCCAGCACATGGTCGGCCACGCGCAGTTCCGCCGGCGAGAGCTCGCCGCGTGCGCGGCGGATCTGGCCGAGGATGGCCGAGCCCGGCGAGGCCTGCAGGGCCCGCAGCTGGTTTTCCAGAATGGCCGACACGCCCTTGAAGGTCGCGTGCTCGGCGGTGATGACGAAGGTGGGCATGGCAGCGACATAGTCGCGAAAGCGCCCCTTGTCCTCGAAACGCGCGCGGAAGGGGCTGCGGTCGAAGTACTCGCCCAGGCGCGGCACGATGCCGCCGCCAATGAACACGCCGCCCAGCGCGCCCAGGGTCACCGCCAGATTGGCCGCCGCCGTGCCGAGCAGGCCGCAGAAGACGTCCAGTGTTTCCAGGCACAGGGCGTCCTGCAGCTCAAGCGCGCGCAGCGTGATCTCGGGGGCCGTGAGCGGGTTGACGGTCTGGCCGTGGTGTTCGGCCAGCGCGCGGTAGATCAGTTCGAGGCCCGGGCCGGACAGCACCCGCTCGAAGGACACATGCTCGAAGCTCTTCCAGGCGTGGCGCAGGATGGCGATCTCGCGTTCGTCATGCGGCGCGAAACTGGTGTGCCCGCCCTCGGTGCCCAGCGCGATCCAGCCTTCTCCTGCGGGGATCAGGCCCGACATGCCCAGCCCGGTGCCCGCGCCGAGCAGGCCGATGACGCTGGGGCGTCGTGCCTGGCCGCCGCCCACCTGGCGAACATCGCTGTCGTTCAGCCGTGGCAGGGCCATGGCCAGCGCGGTGAAGTCGTTCACCACCACCAGGGTCTCCAGGCCCAGGCGCTGGCGCATCTCGTCGATGGAGAACTGCCAGTGGTAGTTGGTCATGCGGACCTGGTCGCCCTCCACCGGGTTGGCGATCGCGACGCCGGCATGGACGACGGGTTCCGTGCCGCCGTCGCGCCGGCTCAGGCCGCCCAGATAGGCGCTGACCGCGGCATGAAAGTCCGGGTAGTCCGCGCAGCGCAGCAGGGCCATCTGGCTGAGCTCGCCGGGGCCCAGCTCCAAGGCAAAGCGGGCATAGGTGCCGCCGATGTCGGCAAGCAGGCGAGGGCTGTCGTAGCGTGGCATGAAGTCGGGGCGGCGCGCAGGGAGCGGGTACGGGGTTGGCGCTGATTATGTGCGTGCCCAAGCGACAGGCCCGCCTGCCGCGAGAGGCGTCTTGGCGTTTGATGCTGTAGCTTCACTACGGGCATCTAAGTCATTGACCTCTATGGGGTTTGATTGCGCCTGCTCGATCTTCGGGTGCTTGTCTATTGTGTCAACTATGTAGTTTTGCTACCGTGAATCATCATGATTGAAAGCACGATGCGCAACTTTGAACAGATGAATGGCCGGGCGGCGGCGACCCTGGGGCATGGGCCGGCCTCGCGAGCGGGAGGCCTGCGTTGAGCGCCGCCTATCCGTGGCTGGTTGCCGATATCGGGGGCACCAACGCCCGCTTCGGCGTCGTGGCCGGGCCGGGTGGGGCGGTCGAGGATGTGCGGGTGCTGCCGGTGGCGGGTCATGCGGGCCCGGCGTCGGCCGTGCGGGCCTATCTGCAGGGGCGGCCCGCGGGCGAGCCCGCGCCGCGCAGTGCCGCATGGGCCCTTGCCACGGCACTGGAGGGGGATCAGGTCGAGCTGACGAACGCCTCCTGGAGCTTCTCGCAGCGCGAGGCGCGGGCTGAACTGGGCCTGGAGACGCTGCTCTGCCTGAACGACTTCGAGGCCCAGGCGCTGTCGCTGCCCCTGTTGGGGGCGGCCCAGTTGCGGCCCTGGGGGCAGGCCCCGGCGGCGCCCGGTGCTGCGGCAAGCGGTACGGTGATGGCCGTGATCGGCCCCGGCACGGGCCTGGGCGTGGGCGGGGTGGTGCGCGCCGGCCAGCGCTGGGTGGCGCTGCCGGGCGAGGGCGGGCACGTCACGATGGCCCCGGGCGACGATTTCGAGAGCGAGGTGCTGCGCCAGGCCCGCCGCGAGTTCCCGCATGTGTCGGCCGAGCGCCTGCTGTCGGGCATCGGCCTGCCGGTCTTGTGCCGCGCCGTGGCGGCGGCGCTGGGGCAGGGCGAGGACGTGGGTGCGCTCACCACCGAGCAGATCGTTGCGCGCGGCCTGAGTGGCGAGTCTGCGGCCTGCTCGCGCAGCCTGGATCTGTTCTGCGCGTTGCTGGGCAGCTTCGCAGGCAATGTGGCGCTCACGCTGGGCGCGCGTGGCGGCGTGTTCATCGGCGGCGGCATCGTGCCGCGGCTGGGTGAGCGCTTCTTCGCGTCGGACTTCCGGCGGCGTTTCGAGGCCAAGGGGCGCTTCCAGCCCTTCCTGGCCGGCATACCGACGGCCCTGATTACCGACACCCTGGCGGCGCTGTCGGGCGCCGCGCTGGCCCTGTCGCAGACGGAGGGCTGAAACACGCCTTCCGTGGCGCTGTAGTTGCATTACACGTGCGGCATGTTGCAAGACATGCCGCCTTGTTGTTTCTAGCATTTCATCGGCCAATAACTGGTGTTTACCCTTGGTATCGCGCCGAAATCGGGTGTCTTTTGCGCAACTCCTAGGGTTTACGCAAATGAAGTCAAAAATCTAGTTTTGGTACAAATCTCCCTGTGATGTTGGGTTCTCGACCTCGGGTGGCTGTTTGGAGCCGGCCCGGCGGCCGCGGGTCTGGCCGGTTGCCAAGAAAGCAAGGAGACAAGGATGAGCAAGAGCACGCAGAAATGCGCGTCGGGTCGCGCCCAGGCGGGCGAGATGTTCCGCAGCCACCCGGTGGCGGTGGGTTGCATGCTGCTGGCGGCGGCTGCTTCGGCCGCAGCCCAGCAGGCCCAGCCGCCTGCACAGCAGCTGGAGACCGTGACGGTCACCGGCATCCGCAAGGGCATCGAGGACGCGATCTCGGTCAAGCGCAACAGCGACTCCATCGTCGAGGCGATCTCGGCCGAGGACATCGGCAAGCTGCCCGACACCAGCATCGCCGAGTCCATCGCCCGCCTGCCGGGCGTGGCGGCGCAGCGCGTGAACGGCCGCGCGTCGGCCATCAGCGTGCGCGGCTTCGCGCCTGACTTCGCGACCTCGCTGCTGAACGGCCGCGAGCAGGTGTCCACCGGCGACAGCCGCTACGTCGAGTACGACCAGTACCCGTCCGAGCTGATGAGTGGCGTGACGCTCTACAAGACGCCGGACGCCGGCCTGGTGGGCCAGGGCCTGTCGGCCACCATCAACATGGAAACGGCGCGGCCGCTGAACTTCGCCAAGCGTGTGGTGGCGATCAACTACCGCGACGAGAAGCTGGGCAAGGGCCTGAGCACGCCGGCCGGCAGCGGCTCGCGCGTGAACCTGGCCTACATCGACCAGTTCGCCGACCGCACCATCGGTGTCGCGCTGGGCTTTGCGCGCCTGAAGGAAACGCTGGGCGTGCAGCAGAACTTCAGCTCCTGGGGCGTGAACGACGTCTGCCCGCAGGGCAACAACAACGGCTGCCCGGTGGCTACGCTGGGCAAGGCGCCGGGCGGCTTCAACGACCTGGTGGACAGCGGCGACCAGAAGCGCGACGCCTTCATGGGCACGCTGCAGTACAAGCCCAACAAGAACTTCAGCAGCACGCTGGACGTGTTCGCGACCAAGTTCGACTCCACGCAGCTGGAGCAGGGCGCGCAGATCCCGCTGGCGCCGGCCTTCCCCGAGTGGGGCCAGAACTACGCCGGCACGACCGTCACGCCGACGACCGTGACCAACGGTGTGATCACCGCCGGCACGCTGAACGGCTTCAAGGCCGTGTCGCGCAACGACGTGAACGCCAACCACGACAAGGTGCATTCCATCGGCTGGAACAACCAGCTGGTGATGGGCGACTGGACCGGCGTGCTGGACCTGGCCACCTCCGAGGCCAAGCGCCGGGCGCCCCACCTCGAGACCACGGCTGGCCTGCCCGGCAACTGCAAGACCAACCCGGCGCTGTGCGGCAGCGTGTCGTGGACGGGCTTTGACGGCACCAGCGTGCAGAGCGCGAAGTACACCTTCCCGTACGCGCTGGACGATCTCAGCAAGATCAAGCTGACCGACGTGGAAGGCTGGGGCGGTGGCGCCTCGCTGCCGCAGGCCGGCTATTCCAAGGTGGCCAGCACCGACGACAAGCTGAATGCCTTCCGCCTGAGCGGCAAGCGCAGCCTGAACGGCAGCGTCTTCAGCGAGATGGAGCTGGGCTTCAACTACTCCGATCGCAAGAAGACCCGCACCTATGTCGAAGGCCGCCTGATGGTGGGCGCGGCCAACGACCCGTTCGCTGCCGTGGCGATCCCGGGCGGCACCGCCGCCGTCGGCCCGCAGACCGGCACGCCCTACATCGCCTGGAACCCGGACGGTTCCATCGGCACGGTCTACACCATCGCCTCCAAGCTGGTGCCGGACATCGCGAACAAGAACTGGGTGGTCAGCGAGAAGGTGGCCACGGGCTACGCCAAGTTCTCCATCGACAGCTCCATCGGCGGCATCCCCGTGCGCGGCAATGCCGGTGCACAGCTGGTGCATACCGACCAGAGCTCCACCGCCTTCAGCGCCGACCGCACACAGAGCTGCCCCAATGACGTCTGCAACCTGGGCACGGTGACGCTGGGCAAGAAGTACTACGACGTGCTGCCCAGCATGAATCTGGTGGGTGACTTCGGCAACGGCAACACGCTGCGCTTCGGCCTGGCGCGTCAGCTGGCCCGCCCGACGCTGGACGACATGCGTGCCAGCCTGGACTTCAATGTCGACAACACCAGCCACCTGATCAGCGGCAACGGCGGCAACCCGACGCTCAAGCCCTTCCGTGCGACGGCGCTGGACCTGTCCTACGAGAAGTACTGGGGCAAGCAGGCCTATGTGAGCGTGGCCGGCTTCTACAAGAAGCTCAGCACCTACATCCTGCGCGTGCCCCAGGCCTATGACTTCACGCCCTACATCACCGCGAACACGCCGACCCCGGCCAGCCCGGTGGGCCTGCGTACCGCGCCGGTGAACGGCGACGGCGGCAACATCAGCGGCGTGGAACTGGCGGCTTCGCTGCCCCTGAACCTGCTGACCCACTGGCTGGATGGCTTCGGCCTGCAGGGCAACTACTCGCGCACCAACAGCGCGCTGAAGCTGCCCAGCACTGGCTTCAACAGCGGCCTCACCACCACGACGCTGCCCATGCCGGGCCTGTCCAAGGAAACCCGTGGCTGGGCGCTGTACTTCGAGAAGTGGGGCTTCGAGGCGCGCGTCGGCCAGCGTTATCGCACCGACTTCGTCGGCTCCATCAGCGATCAGTACGGCGACAGCCAGCTCATCTACATCAAGGCCGAGCGCATCACCGATGCGCAGATCTCCTACAACTTCCAGGACGGCTGGTTGAAGGGGGTGACGCTGCTGCTGCAGGCCAACAACGTCAACAACGAGCCCTACACGGAGTACAAGCAGTCGCCGCTGGACCCGTCCAAGAACGTCAAGTACGGCAAGACCTATCTGATGGGCGTGAACTACAAGTTCTGATCCCGCAACGGGTCGCGTCCACGGCCCCTGTCCGGCATGCCCGGCCAGGGGCTGTTTCGCATCTACGGAGAGTTGTTCATGCAAGACACGCAAGCCCTGGTGCGCGAGGTGGTCATTGTCGGTGGCGGCACGGCCGGCTGGATGGCGGCCGCGGCGCTGTCCAAGCTGCTGAGGCAGCAGGTGAGCATCACCGTCGTGGAGTCCGACGAGATCGGCACCGTCGGTGTGGGCGAGGCCACCATTCCGATGATCCAGCGCTTCAACCAGGTGCTGGAGATCGACGAGAACGAGTTCATGCGCGAGACGCAGGCCACGTTCAAGCTGGCGATCGAGTTCGTGAACTGGGGCCGGGTGGGCGATCGCTACATGCATGGCTTCGGCCGCATCGGCCAGCCGCTCAACACCGTCGCGTTCGAGCACTACTGGCGCAAGCTGCACATGGCCGGCCGCGCCGCGGACCTGGCGGACTACTCCATCACCCGGGCTGCCGCGCTGAAGAACCGCTTCATGCGTCCGCTGGCCGATGCCGGCAACTCGCCGCTGGGCGAGATCGCCTACGCCTTCCATTTCGACGCCAGCCTCTACGCGCGCTACCTGCGCCGTTATGCCGAGGCGCGCAGGGTGACACGCCTCGAGGGCCGCATCGTGGACGCGAGCCTGAGCGGGCTCAGCGGGCGGGTCGAGTCGCTGAAGCTGGCCGACGGCCGCAGCGTGCCGGGCCAGCTTTTCATCGACTGCTCGGGCTTTCGTGGCCTGCTGATCGAGCAGGTGCTGCGCACAGGCTATGAAGACTGGTCGCACTGGCTGCCCTGCGACCGCGCCTGGGCCGTGCCCTGCGAGAGCGTTGCGCCGCTGACGCCCTACACGCGCTCCACCGCCCACAGTGCCGGCTGGCAGTGGCGCATCCCGCTGCAGCACCGCACCGGCAACGGCCATGTGTTCAGCAGCCGCTTCATGGCCGAGGACGAGGCGCAGCGCGTGCTGATGAGCCAGCTCGACGGCCGCCCCACGGCCGAGCCGCGGCTGCTGAGGTTCCTGACCGGCATGCGCCGCCAGGCCTGGAACCGCAACGTCGTGTCCATGGGCCTGGCCAGCGGCTTCATGGAGCCGCTGGAGTCCACCAGCATCCATCTCGTGCAGACGGCGATCGCGCGGCTGATCGATTTCTTCCCGCACACCGCCTTCGATCAGGCCGACATCGACGAGTACAACCGGCTGTCACGCTTCGAGTTCGAGCGCATCCGGGACTTCCTGATCCTGCACTACCACGCCAACCAGCGTGACGACTCCGAGTTCTGGCGCTACTGCCGCGAGATGCCCATCCCCGACACGCTGGCCGCCAAGCTGGCGCTCTACCAGCGCAACGGCCGCATCGTGCGCGAAGGTGCGGAGCTGTTCGCCGAGGTGGGCTGGCTGCAGGTGCTGCATGGGCAGAACCTGCGCGCCCGGGGCTATCACCCACTGGCCGACCTGATAGCCGAGCGCGAGACCGAGGCCTACCTCCAGGGCGTGCGCGAGGTGATCGCGAACTGCGTGGAAGTGATGCCCACGCACCAGCAGTTCATCGCCCAGCACTGCGCCGCACCGCGGGGCTGAGCGCGCCTCATTCGCCCGCGCGGCCGGGCTGCAGCCACAGCTCGCGGCGGTGCAGCGGCGTCTGCGGCGGCAGCAAGGGGTTGCGCAGCGTGATCACGCGCTGCTGCGCGGCCGCGTGGGCGCGCAGCAGCGGCCCGTAGAACTCGTGATGCAGGCGCTGGAAGCTGCCGTCCGCCGCGGCCAGGTCCAGCCCCTGCGCGAGCTCGCGGGCAAGCTCCGGCCGGCGCGGGCTCACGAACAGATAGGCGGCGGCCGGGTAGTGCAGCATCACATCGGGCGCCAGCGCCAGCCCGGCATGTGGGGCGGCGGCCAGTTCGGTGTCCACCTCCAGGATGGCGCGCGGGAAGTAGTCGAAGCGGCCGGCCGCCAGCATGCGGAACAGCGCGTCGTAGCTGCTGCTGGTGGCCACGGGCAGCTCGTTGGCGCGCAGCACCTCGGTGTCGGGCCAGTCGTGGCCCTGGCCCGCGGTGTAGCGACGCAGCTGCGCCAGCGAGCGCACCTCGCGCCAGCGCGCCTGGTCGTCGGTCCGGATCATCAGCAGGCGCCAGCCCATCAGGCCCCGGTCGATGGGGAAGCGCACCGGAATCAGGCCCGAGGCCTCCCGCTGCGCGTCGGTCACCGTCCACATCAGGTCGAAGGCGCTGCGCCCCTGGGCCAGCTCCACCAGGCTGCGGCCCTGGGCCATCTCCAGGTCGAACAGGCGCAGCTGGCGCCGGCTGCCGGCCCGGGCCAGCGCCAGCTCCACCAGGCGTCGCACATAGGGCAGTTGCGGGTCGGGCGCGCTGATGTGGTGCGGCAGCACGACCTCGTCCGGCCGCCGCGCGCCCCATCCCAGAGGCGCGAGCAGCATGCTGCCCAGCAGCAGGCGGCGGCCCGGGCGGGTGGATCGGAAGCGCATGGCCGCCCATGATGGCAGCGCTTCGTGAACGGCGCCCGCAGGCGCCCTGCCTCAAGGGGTCAGATCATTCCCGGCCCGTCCGCGTGCTGCGCAAAGCGCTGCTGCAACAGGTCTGCCAGCTCGGCCGGCAGCGGCCCTCGGGCCAGCGCGGCGAGGTTGGCGGCCAGGTGCTCCGGCCGGGCGGTGCCGACGATGGCGCTGGCCACGCCGCCGTGGAACACGGCGAATCGCAGGGCCAGGTCGCCCCAGTCGGCCGTGGGCATTTCGTGCAGTTCGTGCAGGCCCATGGCGCGGAAGCGCTCCCAGTAGTGCCCTTCGGCATGCTCGCTCGGGCGCTGCTCGAAGCGCCAGACCGCGCCGGCGAGCGGACGCTTGGCGATGACGCCCACGCCGGCCGCGGCCGCCTGTTCGGCGCGGTGGAGACGATGCGTCTGGTCACAGAGGCTGAACGAGGTCTGCAGGCTGCCGAAGGCGCCGCTGGTGATCGCATGCGCGGCCTCGGCGTTGTCGCCCGAGTAGGCTGCCACGCGCAGCTTGCCGGCGGCGCGGCAGTCGTTCAGGGCGCGCACCACGTCGCCCTGCTGCAGCACCGGCAAGGGGCAGGAGTGCAGGTGAACGATGTCCAGCCAGTCGGTGCGCATCAGGCGCAGCGCGCGCTCGACGCCGCCGACGATGCAGTCGTAGGTCCAGTCGGGCACGCCATCAACGCCATAGCCCACCTTGGTGGACAGCACGAAGTGCTGGCGGCGGTGGGCCAGGTGGCGGCCGATGCGCTCCTCGCTGAGGCCGTAGCTGCGCGCGGTGTCGACCAGCGTGATGCCCAGATCCAGCACCTGGTTGAGCAGGGTGCCGGCCTCGGCCTCGCTGCGGCGGTCGTCGTTCAGGTGCATCGCGCCGAAGCCCAGCGCGGACACCTGCAGGCCGGTGCGGCCCAGAGCACGGAGGATCATGGGATGGAAGCCATCAAGGGGTGACCAGCACGCGCCCGAACAGCGGCGGCACATCGAGCGTCAGCCGGCGCTGGCGGGGCGAGAGCGGCTCGCCGCCCAGCGCATCGTGCAGCCGGGGGGCGCTGAAGGGCAGCGTGAGCTGCACACGCCGGGCCTGCGTGCTGTTGTTCAGTGCGATCACCGCCCAGGTGTCGCCGTCCTGGCGCGCCAGCACGATCACATGTTCGTCGACCAGCAGTGGTGCCAGCAGCTGCCCATGGCGCAGCACCGGCAGCTGCTGGCGCAGCGCGATCAGGCGCTTGAAGTCGGCCAGCAGGGCCTCGTCGGGCTGGCCGCCCTGATCGGCCCAGGGGTAGGGGCGGCGGTTGTCCGGGTCTTCGCCGCCGCCCAGGCCCACCTCGTCGCCGTAGTAGATGGTGGGCGAGCCGGGATAGCTCATCTGGAACAGCAGCGCCAGGCGCAGGCGCTGCTTGGCCAGGGCCAGGTCTTGCGCGCTGCTGCGGTCGTCGGCGCCGAAGTGGTGCAGGGCGCGCGGCTGGTCGTGGGTGGACAGCAGGTTCATCAGCGCGAAGAAGGCCTGGGGCGGGTAGGCCTCGCGGATCAGCTCCAGCGACGCATAGGCCTTGCGCGCCGACAGACCCTTGGCGTAGTCCAGCACCGCGTTGCGGAAGATGTAGTTCATCGTGCTGTCGAACTCATCGCCCAGGAAGAACTTGGACGCATCGAACCAGGTCTCGGCGATGGTCAGCGCGTCGGGCCGGGTGGCCTTCACCACGCGGCGCCATTCGCGCCAGAAGTCGTCCGGCACCCAGGGCGCCACGTCCATGCGCCAGCCGGCGGCGCCGCGCTGCAGCCACAGCCGGGTCACCGAGTCCGGGTCGCCATAGGCGAAGGCGCGGAAGGCCGGGCTGTTTTTGTCCAGCTCCGGCAGGTCGGCCACGCCCACCCAGCCCTGGTACTGCTTGTCGGGTTCGGTCTCGCCGGGCTTGAACTTGAACCAGCTGGCGTAGGGCGACGCCGGGTTGGGCCTGCCGCCATCTAAGGCGCCGCCCGTCGGGTAGTTGTTGAAGCGGTTGAAGTAGGGCGAGTCGCTGCCGACGTGGTTCAGCGAGGTGTCGGGAATCACGCGTATGCCGCGTTGGGCGGCTTCGGCGCACAGGCGTTCGAAGTCGGCGTTGCTGCCGAAGGCCGGGTCTATGGTCTTGTAGTCGGCGGTGTCG
This sequence comes from Roseateles depolymerans, assembly GCA_003241055.1. Classification (GTDB taxonomy): domain Bacteria; phylum Pseudomonadota; class Gammaproteobacteria; order Burkholderiales; family Burkholderiaceae_C; genus Pelomonas; species Pelomonas depolymerans_A. Next base: position 128,029 of record QFOD01000018.1, on the reverse strand, counting down.
TACTTGTGATTGCTGGCGGCGCGGAACACCGGCGTCATGTAGATCGCATTGGCGCCCAGGCTCCGGATGTAGTCGAGCTTTTCGATCAGCCCGGCCAGGTCGCCGCCGAAGAAGTCGTTGTTGTAGATGGCGTCCGAGCCGTCGCCCTTTTCTCCAGATGCAGCGGGGCGGTAGGGCCGCTCGTTCCAGCGCGCATGGTGCTCCACGTCATGGTTCTGGTAGCGATCCTGCGGCCGGCCGCCGCCGGGGCGGGGGTCGTTGCTCGGGTCGCCATTGCGGAAACGCTCCGGGAACACGTAGTAGTAGACCGTGTCGCGCGCCCAGGCGGGCACCTGGAAGTCGGCCGCATAGACCGTCTGGCGATACCAGCGCAGCCGGCTGGCGGCGGCCGGGCGGGGTTCGACAAGACCTGCCCCCATGCTGCCTTTCTCGCGGGTCCAGTAGACCGGGTCGCGGTTGTTCTGCAGCACCCAGGTCTGGCCGCCATGCCTGAACTCGAACAGGTAGCCGTAGACGGCGGGCTGCTCGAAGCGCCAGCTCGCACGCCACTGGCCGCGCTCGCGTTTCAGTGGCACCCGGGCCAGCTCGGTGTAGTCCAGCTGCTCCTGGTTGCCGGTCAGCGTGCGGCGGGCAATCACGAGTGTGGCGTCGCTCAGGTTCGCCGGCCCCTGCAGCGCGAAGTCCACGGTGCTGCCGGCCGTGACGGCGCCGAACGGCTGCTTGTGGCGTGCGGCGCGCGAGTCGTAGCGAACGGCCTGGGTGATGGGGTCGCGCGCGGCGGCGCTGGGTGCCGGCTTGAAGCTGCGCGGGCCGATGACCAGGCTGGGCCGGCCCTGGGCGTCAAAGCTGAGCTTGAGTGTGTGCTCGCCGTGGAAATCTCCGCGCAGATTGCCCACGGCAGCGGCGCCCTGGGCCGGGCGGCCCTGGGCGTTGGCGCCCCAGGTGGTGGCAGGCGTCCAGGCCTCGTCGGCGATCTTGAACTCCTGCGGCCGGTCGGCGCTGAGGTTCAGGAAGTAGGCGTCGCAGCGGAACTGGAAGGCGTAGTCGTCGTCGGCCGACCAGTTGTTGAGGCCGCCGCGCAGGTAGAGCGTGGTGTCGCCCAGCGGTGGCGCCGTGCAGGCCGCGCCGGCCAGCAGCGGGGCGAGGCTCAGCAGGGCGGCCAGCGCCCGGGTCATCAGATGATTCATGGGGTCAGCCCTTGACGCCGCCGGCGGTCAGGCCGGACACGATCCAGCGCTGCGCCAGCAAAAAGACCGCGGTGATGGGCAGGCCGGACAGCACGGCCGCCGCGGCGAAGTCTCCCCACAGGAAGCGCTGGTCGTGCAGGAAGTACTTGGAGCCCACGGCCAGCGTGAGGTGGGCCTCCTCACGCAGCAGCACCGAGGCCACGGGGTACTCGATGATGCAGCCGATGAAGGCCAGCACGAACACCACCATCAGGATGGGCACGGCCATGGGCAGCAGCACGCGGGAGAAGGCCTGCCAGTGGGTGGCACCGTCGACCTTGGCGTTCTCCTCGATCTCGACGGGAATGGTCTCGAAGTAGCCCTTGATGGTCCACACATGGGTGCCGATGCCGCCCAGATAGGCCAGCACCAGACCGGCATGGGTCTCCAGCCCCAGGCCGGGGATGTAGCCACCTATGGTTTCGAAGATGGCGTAGATGGCGACCAGTGCGAGCACCGGCGGGAACATCTGCAGCAGCAGCATGCCGTTGAGCACCGCGCGGTCGAAGCGAAAGCGCAGGCGCGCGAACGCATAGGCCGCGCTGGTGGAGATGCCCACGATCAGCAGCGCCGACAGCGTGGCCACCTTGATGGAGTTCCACAGCCAGGTCAGCACCGGGAAGGGCGGCTGCACCAGGTGCCCGTCGGCTGCCTGGTAGGGCATGCCTAGCGCCAGCTTCCAGTGCTCCAGGCTGATCTCGGTGGGAATGAGGCTGCCGGTGGCGAAGTTGCCGGGCCGCAGCGAGATGGACACCACGGCCAGCAGCGGGAACAGCGTCACCACCAGGAAGGCCCAGATCAGCGCGTGGCCGGCGAGGGTGCGCCAGCGGGCTTGTTTGCCGAGGACGATGGCCATGATTCAGCTTCGTTGTGCGCGCGCCGACAGACGCAGATTGATCAGCGACAGCGCCGCCACCAGGATGAAGATCAGCGTGGAGATGGCCGCGGCCAGCCCGAAGTCCGAGCCCGAGTCGCGGAACGCGATGCGGTAGGTGTAGCTGACGAGGATGTCCGTCTGGCCCGCCGGGATCTTGGTGGAGAGGTAGTCCGGCCGCCCGTCGGTCAGCAGCGCGATCAGCACGAAGTTGTTGAAGTTGAACGCGAAGGCGCTCACCAGCAGCGGCGCCAGCGGCTTGATGATCAGCGGCGCGGTGATCCTCAGGAAGTTGGTCACCGGGCCGGCGCCGGCCAGCGCCGAGGCTTCGTAGAGGTCGGCCGGAATGGCCTTCAGCAGCCCCGAGCACAGGATCATGATGTACGGGTAGCCCAGCCACACGTTCACGATCAGCAGCATGGCGCGCGCGAGGTTGGGGTCGGCAAACCAGGCCGGCTTGACGCCGAACAGCGCGTCCAGGATGGCGTTGATCTCGCCAAAGTTCTGGTTGAACAGCCCCTTGAACACGAGGATGGAGATGAAGCCCGGCACCGCATACGGCAGGAACAGCAGCGTGCGGTAGGTGGTGCGAAACCTCAGCCCCTCCCAGTTCAGCAGCACGGCCAGCAGCATGCCGATGGCGGTGGCGAACAGCACGGTCAGCGCCGAGAACGCGACCGTCCAGCTGAAGATGGACAGGAAGGGGCCGCGGAACTCGGCGTCCAGCAGCATGCGGGCGTAGTTGCCCCAGCCGATGAAGGCCTTGAAGCCGGGCTGCAGGGCCTCCACCCCGCCGCCTGAGCGCCTGCTCTCGAAGAAGCCGGTGTCGCGGTTGGGGGCGAACACGGCACCGTCGGCTTCGCGCCGGAGGCGGCCGCCGTCCTGCGCCGTCCACAGCGGCCGCGTGGGGGCGAACTCGCGCAGGCCCAGGTAGTGCAGCGCGCTGCCGTCGGGCAGCTGCAGGGTCAGCGTGGCCAGCGCGTCGCGGTGCTTGATCAGTTCGGCCAGCGGCAATGCGGCCTGCAGCGGGCTTTGCAGCGGCAGGTGCTCGGCGGCGCCTGCGGACAGCGGCACGTTCAGCGGCTTGCCGGCGTTGCGCAGCGCCAGTGGCGGCGACACCCAGCGCGGCGGCGCGGTGTCGGCGGCATCGGCCTCGCGCAGAGCGAGCCGGAACTCGGCGCCGTCTGCATGCAGGCTGTAGTGCAAGACCTGGCTCTCCACCGCGTCCTGCTGCTCCAGCAGGTAGGCGCGCACCCGGGCCTCGCTCAGCAGATGGGTGGAGGAGTAGTTGGTGAAGCCGATCTGCGCGGTGTAGAGCAGCGGGAAGGCGATGAACACGCCCATGCCGGCCAGGCCGGGGAACAGGTAGCGCCAGGCGAACGGGCCGCGCGCGAGGTAGACGTAGAACGCCGCGCAGCTCAGCGTCAGCACGCCGACGGCCCAGGAGGTCTGCCCGGCGCTGTAGACCATGAACACGAGGTAGAGCGTGCCCAGCATCAGCGCGGCGACCGCGGGCCAGTACAGCAGCGCCACCAGCCGCTCCGGCAGCGTCGCGGGGCGGGCGCCGTAGCCGGCCGGTGCGGTGGGGGTGGAGGCGAGGGCGTTCATGGCTTGAGCAGCATGCGGGCGGCCGCGCCGTCCAGTGCGGCCTTGGGGGCCTGCAGGCCGTTGGTGATGGCCTCCAGCGCCGCGTCCATCGCGGTCCAGAAGCGGCCCACCTCGGGGATGTTGGGAATGGGCTCGCCGTTGCGGGCGTTGGTCATGCTGGCCTTGATCAGCGGGTTGACCGATAGCTCGTTGTAGAAGGCCTTGTTGGCCGGCACGCCCAGCGGCACGTCGGCATCCAGCACCTTCAGCGCCTCGGGGCGCATCAGGTGGTTCTCGATGAACTCCTTGGCAATGTCCTTGTAGCGGCTGGGCGCGGCGATCATGCAGCCCAGCACGCCGACGAAGCTCTTGCTGGGCTTGCCGGCCACCACGGCGGGAATGGGGGCGACGCCGATGTCGATGCCGGCGCGGCGGGCGTTGTCCCAGGCCCAGGGGCCGGAGATCATCATCGCGATCTCGCCGCGTGCGAAGGCCGATTCCATCTCGGCATAGCGCGCGCCGCGCGGCATGTGGCCGCCCTGGATCAGCTGGGCGATCACCTCGGCGCCGGCCAGGGCGCCGGCGTTGTTCACGCCGACGCGGCCGGCGTCGAAGTCGCCCTGGGCGTCACGCTCGAAGATGCGCCCGCCGGCGCCCGCCAGGATGGGCCAGCTGAAGAAGCTCTTGTTGTAGTCCCACAGGATGGCGTGCCGGCCCTGGGCGGCGAGCCGGGTGTCCAGCGCCATCAGTTCGGCCCAGGTAGCGGGCGGATGCGGCACCAGGGCCTTGTTGTAGATCAGCCCGGTGGTTTCGATGGCGATGGGGTAGCCCCACAGGCGGCCGCGGTAGCTGAAGGCGGCCCAGGTCTGCTCCTCGGACTCCGCGCGCAGCCTGGCTGAGGGGCGCAGCGGCGTCAGCAGCCCGGCCTTGGCCCATTCGCCGACGCGGTCGTGCGGCCAGCAGAAGATGTCCGGCCCCTTGCCGGCGCCGGCGGCCTGCTGGAACTTGTCGGTGGCATCCACCGGGTGCTCCACCACGACCTTGACGCCCGAGGCCTTCTCGAAGGCGTTGCCCACCTTCTGCAGTCCGTTGTAGGCCTTGTCGCCATTGATCCACACCAGCAGGCGCGGCGCCTCGGCGCGTGCCAGCCCCAGGTTCAGCAACAGCAGCGCGGCAGCGCTCCAGCCGGCCAGCCGGCTCATGCCGCGGCCCCCAGCCGGCGCAGGGCCAGGCCGTTGGCGTCGAACACGTAGCAGGCCTCGGGGGGCAGCGTGAGGCGGAGGTCGTCGCCGGCCCGCACGCGGGTGCGTCCGTCGAAGTTGCAGGTCAGCGCGTCCTCCACGCCGGGGTAGGTGCAGTAGGCGTAGGTTTCGCCGCCCAGCGATTCGACGAAGGTGACGGTGGCCTGGATCTGGTTGCCCGCACCGTCACCCGGCGCGCCCAGCGCCACGTGCTCGGGGCGCAGGCCCAGCGTCAGGCGGTCGCCGGGGCGGGCGCCGGAGGCGTCCACCAGGGCGCGCAGCACGGCGCCTGAGCTCAGCCGGATCTCGGCCTGCGTCGCACTGCCGCTCACCAGCTCGGCCTCGAAGAAATTCATCTTGGGGCTGCCGATGAAGCCCGCCACGAACAGGTTGCACGGGTGTTCATACAGCTCCAGCGGCGAGCCCACCTGCTCCACCTTGCCGGCCGACAGCACGACGATGCGGTCGGCCAGCGTCATGGCCTCCACCTGATCGTGGGTCACGTAGATCATCGTGGTCTTGAGGTCTTCGTGCAGCTTCGCGAACTCGTAGCGCATGCGCACCCGCAGTGCGGCGTCGAGGTTGGAGAGCGGCTCGTCGAACAGGAAGACCTCGGGCTTGCGCACGATGGCGCGGCCGATGGCCACGCGCTGGCGCTGGCCGCCCGAGAGATCCTTGGGCTTGCGATCCAGCAGGTGCTCGATGTGCAGGATGCGCGCCGCGTTGCGCACGGCCGTCTCGATCTCCGCCTTGGGCACCTTGGCCAGCTGCAGGCCGAAGGCCATGTTGTCGAACAGGTTCATGTGCGGGTAGAGCGCGTAGCTCTGGAACACCATCGCAATGCCCCGCTCGGCCGGCGGCACGTCGTTGACCAGGCGGCCGCCTATGCGCAGTTCGCCGCCGGTGATCTCCTCGAGGCCGGCGATGGAGCGCAGCAGCGTGCTCTTGCCGCAGCCCGAGGGGCCCACGAAGACCATGAACTCGCCGTCACGGATGTCCAGGTTGATGCCGTGCAGGATGCGGACGTCGCCATAGGCTTTCTCCACGCCGCTCAGTTTGACCTCTGCCACTTTGGCTCACCCTTCCGTCCGGCCAGGGGCCGGCTTGTCTCGCGTTGTCATGGCGCTGCTTCTGTGCCTTGCGCCAGGTTCTGTAGAGAATATACAGCCGCGAGCTTCGGTGGCCAACAGGGATTGCCGCCTGATAAAAAGCTGAAACCATTGAAAATCAATGGCTTGCAGTTGGATGCGGGTTTTCCCGATGTAGTCAAACTACAAATGCGAGGCGCTTGGCCCGATACTTAGGCTTGAGCCGCCCCTCGGGTAGCATTCTCGCCTTCGGCTTCACCGGGGGCAGGTCCGCATGAACACGTCATCTCTCTCCAGCCCCGCGCTGTCCCGTCCCGATTCTTCCAAGGTCGCTGCGATGAAGTCGTCCGTCTCCCAGACCCCGGCATTGCTGGCCGCCTTCGAGCAGGCCTACGAGCGTGAGCTTGCGCAAAGCAGCCACGGCCCCACGCCCCAGGCGGCCCTGCACGCCGCGGCCATCGCCTGCCGCGAGCACCTGGCCGGCCGCTGGGCGCGGACCCAGGCGCAGGATGCGCGCCGCGGCGAGGACGCCGCCGTGCGCCGCGTGCACTACCTGTCGATGGAATTCCTGATGGGGCGCGCGCTGTCCAACGCGCTAGCCGCGCTGGGCCTGCGCGATGCGCTGGAGGCCAAGCTGGCCGTCACCGGCCACACGCTGGGCGAGGTGCTGGAGCGCGAGCCCGATGCCGCCTTGGGCAACGGGGGCCTGGGCCGGCTGGCGGCGTGCTTCCTGGATTCCTTCGCCGAGCTGGAGCTGCCGTCCTTCGGCTATGGCCTGCGCTACCGCTACGGCACCTTTGCGCAGGTGATCAGTCAGGGCCGCCAGACCGAGCAGCCCGACGACTGGACCCGCGACACCCCGGCCTGGGAGCTGCCGCGACCCGACCTGCGCTACCGCGTCGGCTTTGGCGGCCGCGTGGAGGTGGATGCCACGGGCGTGCGCCGCTGGCTGCCGGCCGAGCGCATCGAGGCCGAGGCCTTCGACTTCGTCGTGCCGGCCCACCACAGCGAGCGTGTGTCCACGTTGCGCCAGTGGCAGGCCACCGCTGCGCCGATTGCGTTCGAACCCTTCTGCCGCGGCGACTACACCGCCGCGGCGCGCCACCAGGTGCTGGCCGATGCGATCAACTGGGTGCTCTACCCGGACGACTCCACCGAGCAGGGCCGCGAGCTGCGCCTGAAGCAGGAGGCCTTCCTCGTGAGCGCCTCGCTGCAGGACCTGCTGGAGCGCCATCTGCGCGAGTTCGGCTCGCTGCACAACCTGGGCCGCACCAATGCCATCCACCTGAACGACACGCACCCGGCGCTGGCTCCGGCCGAGCTGATGCGCCTGCTGCTGGACGAGCACGGCCTGGGCTGGGACGAAGCCTGGAAGCTGTGCTGCCAGGCCGTGGCCTACACCAACCACACGCTGATGCCCGAGGCGTTGGAGACCTGGCCGGTGCGCATGTTCGAGGCGCTGTTGCCGCGGCACCTGGAAATCATCTACGAGATCAACCACCGCTTCCTGCAGGACCTGAAGGCGCGCTTCCCGAACGACCCCGGCCTGGCGGCCCGCGTGTCGCTGATCGACGAGGGCAGCCAGGGCGGCGAGCGCCGCGTGCGCATGGCCTCGTTGGCGCTGGTGGCTTCGCACCGCGTCAACGGCGTGGCGGCGCTGCACTCGGAGCTGATGGTGCAGACCATCTTTGCCGACTACGCCCGCATCTGGCCCGACCGCTTCCACAACGTCACCAACGGGGTCACGCCGCGGCGCTGGCTGCAGCAGGCCAACCCGGCGCTGTCCAGCCTGCTGGACGAGCGCATCGGCCAGGGCTGGCGCAAGAACCTCGCCGAGCTGGCCGCGCTCAAGCCGCTGGCGGCCGACCCCGAGCTGGGTCGCCAGTTCCTGGCCGTGAAGCGCGCCAACAAGGAGCGCCTGGCCGCGGTGATCCGCCGCGAGGCGGGCGTGTCCGTCAGCCTGGACAGCCTCTTTGACATCCAGATCAAGCGCATCCACGAGTACAAGCGCCAGCTGCTCAACCTGCTGCACGTCATCAGCCGCTACCAGGCCATCTGCGACAACCCGCAGGCCGCCTGGGTGCCGCGCACCGTGGTGATCGCCGGCAAGGCCGCGTCGGCCTACCAGATGGCCAAGAGCATCGTGCGCCTGGCGCACGACGTGGGCCGCGTGATCAACAGCGACCCGCGTGTGGGCGACAAGCTCAAGCTGGTGTTCCTGCCCAACTACAGCGTCACGCTGGCCGAGAGCATCATCCCGGCGGCCGACCTGTCGGAGCAGATCTCCACCGCCGGCACCGAGGCCTCGGGCACGGGCAACATGAAGTTCGGCATGAACGGGGCGCTGACCATCGGCACCTGGGACGGCGCCAACATCGAGATGGCCGAGGCCATGGGGCCGGAGAACATGTTCGTGTTCGGCCTGCGCGCCGATGCGGTGGCCAAGATCAAGGCGCTGGGCTACGACCCCAAGCTCTACGTGGAGGAAAACCGCCAGCTCAAGCGCGTGATGGACGCCATCGCCGGCGGCGCCTTCAGCAACGGCGACACCGGCCGCTACCGCGCGCTGGTGGACAGCCTGCTGGGCCGCGACACCTACCTGCTGATGGCCGATTTCGCCGACTACGTAGCCACGCAGGCCAAGGTGGATGCGCTGTTCGCCGACCCGGCGGCCTGGGCCGAGCGCGCGCTGCGCAACATCGCGGGCATGGGCTGGTTCTCGTCGGACCGCACGATTGCCGAATACGTCGAGCGCGTCTGGTCGCGCGCCAGCCTGGGCTGACGCGCAGGCATGCTGAGCGAGGCCGACCTCGACGCGCTGCTGGGCGCCCGCCATGCCGACCCGTTCTCGGTGCTGGGCCTGCACCCGGACGACGCCGGCCGGCTCTGGCTGCGCACGCTGCAGCCGGGTGCCGCCCAGGTCGTGCTGCTGGATGCCGCCAGCGGCAAGCCCATCGTCACGCTGAGCGAGCGCCGCGAGGGCTTCTTCGAGGCGCTGGTGCCGCGCCGCAAGAACCGCTTCGACTACCGCCTGTCGGTGCGCTGGGCCGCCGAGGCCGGGGGCAGTGGCATCTACGCCGACGCCTATGCCTACTGGCCGCAGCTGCCCGAGGCCGAGCTGCGCCAGTTTGCCGCCGGCCAGCATGCGCGGCCCTGGCTGCTGCTGGGCGCGCATGCGCTGCGGCACGGCGAGGTCGACGGCGTGCGCTTCGCCGTCTGGGCGCCCAATGCGCGTCGCGTCAGCGTGGTGGGCAGCTTCAACAACTGGGACGGCCGGCGCCACGCGATGCGCCTGCGCCATGAGGCCGGCGTGTGGGAGATCTTCGTGCCGCATGCGGCGCTGGGCGATCTCTACAAGTTCGAGATCGTGGCGGCTGACGGCCGGCTGCTGCCGCTCAAGGCCGACCCCTATGCACGCGCCAGCCAGCTGCGCCCGGACACGGCCAGCATCGTGGCCGCCATGCCCGAGGTGCATGCGCTGCCGCGGGCGCGTGCGCGGGCCAACGAGCGGCATGCGCCCATCAGCATCTACGAGGTTCACGCGGCGTCCTGGCGGCGTGACGGCGCGGGGTTCCCGGACTGGCAGCAGCTGGCCGACGAGCTGCCGGCCTACGCCGCCGGGCTGGGCTTCACCCATGTGCAGCTGATGCCGGTCAGCGAGCACCCGTTCGACGGCTCCTGGGGCTACCAGACGCTGGGGATGTTCGCGCCCAGCGCCCGCTTCGGGCCGCCCGAGGGCTTTGCGCGCTTCGTCGACGCCTGCCATGAGCGCGGGCTGGGTGTGCTGCTCGACTGGGTGCCGGCGCACTTCCCGGCCGATGCCCACGGCCTGGCCGACTTCGACGGCACGCATCTCTACGACTACGCGGACCCGCGCGAAGGCTTCCACCGCGACTGGAACACGCTGATCTACAACTTCGGCCGCACCGAGGTGCGCGAGTTCCTGATCGGCAGCGCGCTGTACTGGCTGGAGCGCTGGGGCGTGGACGGGCTGCGCGTGGACGCGGTGGCCTCCATGCTGTACCGCGACTACTCGCGCCAGCCCGGCGAATGGATTCCGAATGCCCAGGGCGGGCGCGAGAACCTAGAGGCCATCGCGCTGCTGCGCGAGATGAACGAGCGCGTGGGCGGCGAGCTGCCTGGCGCCATCACGGTGGCCGAGGAAAGCACCAGCTTCCCCGGCGTGTCCGCGCCCACCTATGCCGGCGGCCTGGGCTTCCACTACAAGTGGAACATGGGCTGGATGAACGACACCCTGCGCTACATGGCGGAGGACCCGATCAACCGCCGCTGGCATCACGACAAGCTGACCTTCGGCCTCATCTACGCCTTCAGCGAGAACTTCGTGCTGCCCATCTCGCATGACGAGGTGGTGCACGGCAAGGGCTCCATGCTGGCCAAGATGCCGGGCGACGCCTGGCAGCAGTTCGCCAACCTGCGGGCCTACTACGGCTTCATGTGGGGCCACCCTGGCAAGAAGCTGCTGTTCATGGGCCAGGAGTTCGCGCAGCGCGCCGAATGGGACCACGAGCAGGCCTTGCCCTGGGCGCTGCTGCAGGACGAGCGCCATGCCGGCGTGCAGCGCCTGGTGGGCGACCTGAACCGGCTCTACCGCGAGCGGCCCGCGCTGCACCGGCTGGACTGCGATGCCATCGGCTTCGAGTGGCTGGTGTCGCACGACACCGAGCAGTCGGTGCTGGCCTGGCTGCGCCGCGACGGCACCGGCCAGCTGGTGCTGGTGGTGTGCAACTTCACGCCCGTGCCGCGCGAGGGCTACGAGATCGGCGTGCCCGAGCATGTCGGCGCCTGGCGCGAGGTGCTGAACACCGATTCCAGCTACTACGGCGGCAGCAACGTCGGCAACGGCGCCGCGGCGCTGCCGGTCAGCGACCGGCCCGCGCACGGCCGGCGTGCGTCGCTGTCGCTGACCCTGCCGCCGCTGGGCACGCTTTTTCTCGTGCCGGCCTGATTTCGTCGTCTGAGTGAGGTTGTCCAGCGATGTCGCAACTCCCCGAACTTCAAACCGGTTGGCATGAACCGCTGGGCGCGCTGGCGCGCGACGGTGGCGTCAACTTCGCCGTGGCCAGCGATGGCGCCAGCTGCATCGAGCTGTGCGTGTTCGACGCCGAGGGCCAGCGCGAGCTGCGCCGCTACGCGCTGCAGGGGCCCGTGGACGGCGTGTTCCACGGCTTCCTGCCGGGCGTGGGGCCGGGGCTGGTGTACGGCCTGCGCGCGCACGGCCCCTATGCGCCGGAGCAGGGCCAGCGCTTCAACCCGCACAAGCTGCTGCTGGACCCGTACGCCCGCGAGATCGTCGGCCACTTCGGCTGGCGGGCCGAGCACCATGGCTACGAGCTGGGCCACCCGGACGGCCCGCGCTCCTTCGACACCCGGGACAACGGCACCCAGGCGCTGAAGGCGCGCGTGGCGCCGCCGCCCGTGCCGCACCTGCGCCTGCACAAGCCGCGCCGCGCGCCGCAGGACGTGGTGCTGTACGAGGTGCATGTGAAGGGCTTCAGCCAGCTCCACCCCGGCGTGCCGCCCGAGCTGCGCGGCAGCTATGCGGGCCTGGCCCATCCGGCGTCCATCGAGCATTTCAGGCGCATCGGGGTCAACACGCTGTCGCTGCTGCCGGTGCACTACTGCGTCGACGAGCCGCACCTGGCCGAGCGGCGGCTGCGCAACTACTGGGGCTACAACACGCTGGGCTTCTTCTGCCCCGACCCGCGGCTGGCCAGCGCGGCGCACCGCGACGACCCCACGGCCGTGGCCACGGAGTTCCGCCGCATGGTGGACGCCCTGCACGAGGCCGGCCTGGAGGTGGTGCTGGACGTGGTCTACAACCACACGCCCGAGGGCAACGAGTTCGGCCCCACGCTGAGCTTCCGCGGGCTGGACAACAAGACCTGGTACCGCCTCGTCGGCGGCGACTGGAGCCGCTACGAAAACCTCACCGGCTGCGGCAACACCGTGCACTGCTCGGCGCCGCGGGTGGCGCAGTTCGTGCTGGATTCGCTGCGCTTCTGGGTGGCCGAGATGGGCGTGGACGGCTTCCGCTTCGACCTGGCACCCGTGCTGGGCCGCAGCTCGCACGGCTTCGACCCCAACGCCGCCTTCTTCACCGCGCTGCGGCAGGACCCGGTGCTGGCCGGCGTGCACCTGATCGCCGAGCCCTGGGACGCCGCCTACGACGGCTACCAGGTGGGCCGCTTCCCGGGCCGCTTCCTGGAGTGGAACGACAAGTTCCGCGACGCCGCGCGCGGCTACTGGCTGCAGGCCGGCGGCGTGGGGCGGGGCGAGTTCGCGCGCCGCTTCATGGCGTCCAGCGACGTGTTCCACCACGGCCAGCGCCAGCCGGCCGCATCGGTCAACTTCATCGCCGTGCACGACGGCTTCACGCTGGCCGACCTGACCAGCTACGCCACCAAGCACAACCAGGCCAACGGCGAGGACAACCGCGACGGCCGCGACGGCGAGCTGTGCGCCAACTTCGGCGTGGAAGGCCCCACCACCGATCTCGCCATCCGCGACACCCGCCGCCGCGTGCGCCGCGCGCTGCTGGCCACGCTGCTGCTGGCTCAGGGCACGCCCATGCTGGGCGCGGGCGACGAGCTGGGCAACAGCCAGGGCGGCAACAACAACGCCTACTGCCAGGACAACGCCACCACCTGGCTGGACTGGGCCGCGGCAGACGCCGACGAGGAGTTCCGCGCCAGCCAGGCCTGGGTGGGCGAGCTGCTGGCGCTGCGTGCGGCCGAGCCGTTGCTGCGCCACCCGCGCTGGTTCGCGCCGCCGCCGGGTGGGCAGGGCGACGCCTGCATCGCCTGGTTCGGCCCCAGCGGCCACGAGATGCAGCCGCACGACTGGCATGACGCCGGCCAGCACGCCTTCTGCGCTCAGCTGCGCGCCGCGGGTGCCGACGAGCCGCGGCTGATGCTGGTGTTCAATCCGGAGCCGCAGTCGCTGCCCTTCACGCTGTGCAACGGCCCCTGGCTGCTGCGGCTGGACAGCAGCGGCGAGTCCGCCCCCGGCCCCATCCTTGCCGGCCAGCCCCTGCATGTGCCGGCCCGCAGCCTTCTTGTCCTGAGCAAGCCATGAACCTGAACCAACGCTCCTCCGGTGTGCTGCTGCACATCACCTCGCTGCCCGGCCCGCACGGCATGGGCGACTTTGGCCCCGACGCCTACCGCTTCGTCGACTGGCTGCAGGGGGCCGGCCAGTCCATCTGGCAGCTGCTGCCCACCACGCCCATCGGCCCGGGCGACAGCCCCTACCAGGGCGTGTCGGCCTTTGCCGGCAGCCAATGGATGGTGGCGCTGGAGCCGCTGGTGGCCAAGGGCTGGCTGGCTGCGCCCCAGGTGCCGGACTTCGGCGCCGAGCGCGTGGACTACGGCCGCGTGACGCCCTGGCGCGAGCAGCAGCTGCGCGCTGCGGCGGCGGGCTTCTTCGCCCAGGCCGAGCCGGCCGACCGTGAACGCTTCGCCGCCTGGTGCCAGGCCGAGGCCGGCTGGCTGGACGACTACGCGCTGTTCATGGCGATACGCTCGCCGCTGAACGGCCAGCCCTGGTGGACCTGGGAGGACGGTCTCAAGCGCCGCAAGCCCAAGGCGCTGGCCGAGGCCCGCAAGCAGCACGCCGGCGAGCTGGCGTTCTGGCAGTTCGTGCAGTGGCAGTTCGACGAGCAGGCGCAGGCGCTCAAGGCCTATGCCAACGAGCGCGGCGTGCACCTGATGGGCGACCTGCCCATCTTCGTTGCGCACGACAGCGCCGACTGCTGGTCGCGCCCCGACCTCTACCATCTCGACAAGGAATTCCAGACCACCGTGGTGGCCGGCGTGCCGCCGGACGCGATGTCGCTGACCGGCCAGCGCTGGGGCAACCCGCTGTACCGCTGGAACAAGATGGCCGCCGAGAACTACGCCTGGTGGACGGCCCGCGTGAAGCGCGCGCTGGGCCAGGCCGACGTGTTCCGCATCGACCACTTCCGTGGCTTCGCCGGCTATTTCGAGATTCCCGGCAGCAGCCCCGATGCCACCCAGGGCCGCTGGGTCAAGGGGCCGGGCATGGCCTTGTTCGACGCCATCAGGCAGGCGCTGGGGCCGCTGCCCATCGTGGCGGAAGACCTGGGCTTCATCACCGAGGACGTGCACGAGCTGCGCGACGGCTGCGGCTTCCCCGGCATGAAGATCCTGCAGTTCGGCTTCGGCGGGGAGGGCGACCACGAATTCCTGCCGCACAACTGGCCGCGCGCGGCCGTGGCCTACACCGGCACCCATGACAACGACACGGTGCTGGGCTGGTGGCGCCAGGCCAGTGCGCGCGAACGCGCGTTCGCCGGTTCGTATCTGGCCTGCAGCGAGCAGGACGTGCACTGGGCCATGATCCGCGCCTGCGCCAACTCGGTGGCCAACATCGCCGTCTTCCCGTTGCAGGACGTGCTGGGCCTGGGCAGCGAGCACCGCATGAACGTGCCCGGCGTGCTGGGCGGCAACTGGGGCTGGCGCTTCCGCTGGGACATGCTGGGCACCGAGCCCTCGCGCGTGCTGGGCCTGATCACCGCCGCCGCCGGCCGTGGGCCGTTCGACCTGCTGAAACTACCGGCCTGAGCCGCGCAGCGCCGCGGTTAGGCTTCTTCACCTGTTCCCCGGGGCTGCTGTCGCAGCCCCTTTTTGCGCCCGCCGTCCATGAACACCACCGAAGTCTTCCTGATCGCGATGCTGATCATCCTGAGCGTGCCCTATCTGCTGTGGCGGGTGCTCCGGACCGAGTACTTCGCGCCGCTGGTGGTGGTGCAGATCCTGACCGGCATCCTGCTGGGGCCGGGCGTGCTGGGCGCGGCCTTCCCCGACTACTACCGCTTCGTGTTCGCGCCGCCGGTGATCGCGGCGCTGAACGGCCTTGCGTGGTGGGCGGTGATGCTGTTCGTCTGCATCGCCGGCATCGAGCTGGACCTGAAAGCCGCCTGGCAGCACCGGCGCGAGAGCAGCATCACCGCGGGCCTGGCGCTGGGCCTGCCGCTGCTGCTGGGCTGCGGCGCGGCGCTCGCGCTGCTGGCCACGCCGGGCTGGCAGGGGCCGGCGGCCACGGCCTGGCAGTTCGTGCTGGGCGTGGGCATGAGCTGCGCGGTGACCGCGCTGCCCATCCTCGTGCTGTTCCTGGAGAAGCTGCACATCCTGCGCACGCCGCTGGGCCAGCGCATCCTGCGCTACGCGAGCCTGGACGACATTGCGATCTGGGGCGTGCTGGCGCTGATCCTGCTGGACTGGCAGCGCGTGGGCCGCCAGCTCGCCTTCCTGCTGGCCTTCGTGCTGGTGGGCCTGGCGTTCCGCGCGCTGATGCGCCGCCTGCCGGCGGCCGACCGCTGGTATGCCGCGCTGATCTGGCTGGCCGCCTGCGCCTTCGGGGCGGACTGGTCGGGCCTGCACTACATGGTGGGCGCCTTCCTGGCCGGCGTCAGCCTGGATGCCGAGTGGTTCGACCGCGATCAGCTCGACGGCCTGCGCCGCCATGTGTTGCTGGTGCTGATGCCGGTGTTCTTCCTGTCCACCGGCCTGCGCACCAACTGGGCGGTGGGCGGCTCCGCCGTCTTCCTGGCGGCCGCCTGGCTGCTGCTGGCCTCGGTGGCGGGCAAGCTGGCCGGCGTTCACCTGGCGGGCCGGGTCTTGCGCTGGGCCCCCGGCGAGGCCGGCCTGATAGCCTGGCTGCTGCAGACCAAGGCGCTGATCATGATCATCTTCGCCAACATCCTGCTGGACCGTCAGATCATCACCAGCGAAACCTTCACCGCACTGCTGCTGATGGCGGTGGCCAGCACCATGCTGACGGTGCCGGTGGTGACGCCGAGGCTGGAGCGGTTGAAGGGGTTGTGGGGGAAGGGGAGTTGAATCGGCCGTTTGGCCGAGCGGGGTCAGCGCTTGGTCGGGAGGCCGACGCATAGGCAAGGCGCTCTCTGAGTGACTGGGTGGCGCCGTCAATTGACGGCAAAGCGATGGAGCAGGGCGGCTGGTGTAGACCTGACCCCGAACCCCTCGTTGTTTGCGGGTGGGCTTGGCGAGGGCTTTGTGATTCTTCGCGAGGCCCATGCCGGGAGTTCGCCCCGGCGGGCGACCTACTTTCTGGCCCGCCAGAAAGTAGGCAAAGAGCGGCCCCTGTTCCGCCGCCCACCCGCTGCGCGGGTGGGTTCCCTGCGATGCTCGAACCCCGGGGCCGCGCCGAACTCACTGCGCTACGCTCCGTTCAAACAACCGTCGCGAGTCAGTTCTTGAAGCGTGCCGCGCACGCGCCCCGGGCTCCTGTGCTTCTCGGCGGCTCCAAAGGGGAAGCCCGAAACAGCCAACAGCCGAAAACCGAAACCAAAGAGCCGGTCTGACGACCGGCTCTTTGGTCTGGAAATCAACGTCAACGTCGAAGTTCAGGGGCGCGCGGCTTGATCGCGCGTCCCCTGCAACGACGGGTTAGCCGGCATCGCGACTAGACAGCGAACTCGTAGCGCCCAGAACCGCTTGATCAAGTTGCTGCCTCTTTCTGCAAGGTCAACATGGCGGATGTGATTGCATCCTTGCTCGGAAGCCACTTGGACGCCCTCAGGAGAATTTCCCGAAGCTTATCCACATGTTGATGTCGGCTCGAAAACAGGCTGAGCGATTCCCATTCGGCAAGCAATGGTCCAGTACAAAGTGACTCGAAAACGGCGCCGAGAAGGTCAATGCCGCCAGCGGGAAGCTGAACGCCATTCCGTTCCAACATCCCTTTTTGTTTCTGGATGATTTGGGGAGCGTTCTTCAACTCAATTGAAGCTTGCGTAACCTTGGCCGCTAACTCGTAGGACCCCATGTTGATTAAAGTGAGTGCCAGTGTTCCACATGCTCTCGCATTTGCGTCCCGCCGCTCGGGTTCAAAAACCAATAGAGACAGAAACACGGAACGCAAGAAACTAGCTCGCTTCTGGCTCGGATCAGACAAGTGCATGGCGATCGTTCCTTCCATCACCGACCAGCCGTGATATTCCCTAATCTCGTCTTCCCGAATACTGTAGCCGGCAAACCACGGTGGTCGATTGGCGTCAGCCAGAACTTTACCTGCCACGTCGAGGCCGTTCCGGTAGGCGTCACGCGCGTTATGTGCGAGCGTCTCGACGAGCGGCTCGTTGGCTGGTTGTTGCTTTAGAGCATCTTGTAGCCAACGGGTGTAGCACTCCGCCAATCGGTGAAGTGCTGGAAATCCCCGCGTATCTAGAGAAAACCATGCTGAAAGGAATCGCGCCGCAGGTTCATAGAGTTGCAAGTCCTGATCGAGGTGTGCAGGCACCTTATCTAACATATTGAACAGGTCATCCGGCATTCGACCCTCCGCGTCTAAACGGGGGCGGACCGATTCAACAATGTCGCCGCAAATAGCGAGAAGGGCAGCGTGATGTGTATGTGACTTGTATGCGGTCGAAACGACTCCGTCACTCACGACAGCGTGATGTAAGAAGTAGCGATGGTTGCCCAACGAGGGTGTAATCAGAGTTGGTACGCCAAGCTGTTTCAGCAATTCAGAGTCCAAGGTCGCCAGGGCCTGAGCAAGCTGATCGGACGACCCAGCCAAGGCTTCGGCAATACTCTCAGGCAGCCCCAAAGACGCACCGTGGCAGATTGCTGCAGCAAGAATGATACGGAAAGCAGCTCGATCTGGAAGATCGCCCAGATCCGACAAGACACTCTCAAGAATTGCTTCAAATCCCCGATCCTCTGGATCAGTCAGTTGCATCAGCGTAGGAAGGAGATAAGGTTTTTCCGGAGACGAAGTTGAAGTGTTCGCAACTACTTTAAGGCGACTAACAGCTTCGTCTATGGATTTCCCGTAAAGCAATCCGTTCTTTGCGAGCTGCTCGGCAACTAATCGCTGCTCCGACGGCGACAATGGACGTAGTTCAATTCGTTTTTCATCAGGACGACTGCGAGCCCGTATCAACTCACGACGCAATGAACTGTGGAACCATTGATTTCCGCGGTCAGCTAGTAGCGCAACGACTTTCTTGTTCGTTCGACTCAATTCCCAATGAGCGTCGATTCCCGCTGTGATTGCCGAAACATGATCTACGCCATCCACGCACATCAGAACTTTTGTTCCCTCGGCCAAAGACTCTAGCCATTTAATGGGAAGTTCGGCTGCCTCTGAAAATCGAATACCATCTCGCCACAAGACGACCCACTCACTCTGATCAGTAGCAGCGAGCCATGCTATGCGCTTCAATAGGGTGGATTTCCCTTCCCCTCCTGCGCCCAGTACACAGCGATATGAAAAACCAGGAGGGGCGTCACTTAGGATTTCAAGCAACGGCTTTTCGGCACTGCTACGTTCTATCGCCCACGAGTGGGCAATGGCGGGCCAAGGGCATGTCGGGGTTAGACCGCGCAAGTACGCTCGCCTTTGATACTCATCATCTGCAAGGCTTCTAATGCGTTGCGGAGAGATTAACTCCCACTCACCGTGCCGTCGGAGTGCCTGTTGCCTTCCTCGCTCAGACGCTTCATCAAGGAACTCTGCGAATTCAGCGATGTATTTCTTTCGTGTGACCTTGTCGAGGGAAGGTGGTACAGACCCAGGATAAAGTTGCCCAAAGAGGTCAGCATGGCAAGCAAAGACGTTCTTGATAAACCTTCTCGCCGGCGACAAGACCTCCAGCGAAAATGGTAAGTCGAGCCGTTCGTTGGCCCAAGTCAACCTATCATCGAGCCAGTTGCCGGGCTCAATGTGCGCAAGTGCTAGGCACCAAACGTTTACGCGATGTGAGGATAGATAAATATCAACAATCTTGTCGACGACTTCCTTCTGGTGCAATACGCCTTCTTGATGGCTCTTGCATTCAATATGCCAAGAGCACTCCCTTCCGTATAAGTCTTTCCATTTTGTTTGAATGTCCTTGCCGTACTGAACGCCTGAACTTTGAAGGCTATTCTGAACAAGCGTGTATCCGAGGTCCGACGCGATTACTCGGCCAAGTAGCTCGTGGAGGAGCTTCTCAAATTCCGCGCCCTGCTGCTGGCTTGTGGTGGCCATATTGACGGCTAACGTGTTGTAGACCGCAGGGCGGCGCCACTTATCACGCCAAGCCGCGCAGTAACGGGTTGCACTGGCATGGCGCTAAATGCTTGCTGCATATGGATTTCATCCTCCCCGTGCCGCTACTAATCGGCTGCTAATTTTCCGAGCAAATGCCGCACCGGTTATAGATTTCTTGGGGCTGATGCGCCGCCCTGCGCGGTGCCGGGATGTTGCCATTGCCGGGGGCAACGGTTCACGCGGAGAACCCTGAATTCGGGATCAGGTCTTCCATCTTCAGACCCGACGAACTGCCGCGCGAAAGCAAAGAGCCGGTCATCAGACCGGCTCTTTGCTTTGGGGTTCTGGCTGTTCGCAGGCGCGGCCGCCCCTTTGCAGCGGCCGAGAAGCGAACCCCAACGACTTGCAGGCACATCCCGCCAGGCGCCCCACGGCCAGCGTCGCCCGAGCGACGTCGCATTGGCATTCCCTCGTGAGCACGGCGTGCAGCCGCGCGTCGGGCGGCGCACAGGTACGCGGCCACCGGCCGACGACAAGTCCACCGCGAGAGCGCAGCGGCTCGCTTTTCCGCACGCAACAAGCGCTCGTTGAATTGGTGGGCGCATCTTCTTTGGTGACTTTCTTCTGGGCGCGACCAGAAGAAAGTTACCCGCCTGCCGGGGCGGAATCCCGGCGCGGTGCTGCGAGTTGCAAAGGCTCGTCGCAAGAGCAGCCTGAACCAGATCAGGGTCAGGTCTTGAACCCGAAAATTCAGGGTCAGGTCTCAAGTCTATAGTGCTGTTGCTTATGCGCAAAGCCTCTTGGATCGCAGCACCGCCGCGGGAATCCGCCCCGCGAGGGCGGGTAACTTTTCTCTGTCGCGCCAGAGAAAAGTCACCAAAAGAGGAGCGCTAATTCCACAGCCACTGCGAGCCGTCTTGAGCGGGAGCAGAGGCCTGCAGGCCCGAAGCGAGCCGCTGCGCTCTCGCGGTGGATTTGTGAGGAGCACCAGCCATCGAACCGTCACGCCGTTCAAGGCGCGGCTGCACGCCGACGCCTGCGGGTGTCAACGCAAATACGTGCTACGCACAAGACCGCGTCGCCCGAGCGACGCCGAATTGGCGTTCCCTCGTGAGCATGGCGTGCAGCCGCGCGTCGGACGGCACACCGGTTCGAGCTCTCCGGGCGATGACAAGTCCAACGCGAGAGCGCAGCGGCTCGCTTCAGCGCATCTTCTTTGGTGACTTTCTTCTGGGCGCGACCAGAAGAAAGTTACCCGCCATCGCGGGGCGGATTCCCGCGGCGGTGCTGAGAGTTGCAAAGGCTAGACGCAAGAGCAGCCCGAACCGGATCGGGGTCAGGTCTTGAATCTACAGGCTGTCAGGCGCAGCAGACCGACCCAGCCCGCGCGTCGCAGCACCAAGCCCCTCAACGCCGCCTGATCTCCAACACCACCGGCCCCCGCGCCGGCACATGCAGCGTGTCCCCCAGCGTCATCTCACGCCCGCTGAAGATGTCTCGCGCCACATCGCCCGGCGCCACGCGCTCGGCGAAGCGGGCCAGGGTCAGGTCTCGCGGCTGTTCGTTCTTGTTCATCACCACCATCACGGTGCGCTGCGCGTCGTAGCGGAAGAACACATAGACCCCGTCCAGCGGTGCGTACTGCATCAGCGCGCCGTCGTGCAGCACCGGGTTGGCCTTGCGCCAGGTGAAGAGCGTTCGTACCCAGGCCTGCATGTCGCGCTGAGCGGGGCTCAGGCCCGCGCCGGTGAAGGCGTTCACGCGGTCGCCGGGCCAGCCGCCGGGCATGTCGGCGCGCACCTTGCCGTCGTCGCGCTCGGTCGGGCTGGTCATCAGCAGCTCGCTGCCGTAGAACAGCTGCGGGATGCGCCGCGTGGTGGCCAGGTAGGCCAGCGCCAGGCGGGTGAGGCCCACGTCCTCCTTCAGCACCGAGAACAGCCGCGGCGTGTCGTGGTTGCCGTCGAACAGCACCAGGTTGGCCGGGTCGGTGTAGACGAGGTCATGCGCCAGGCCCTCGTAGAGCTTGGTCAGGCCGGTGTGGGGGCCGTCGCCCTCCAGCAGCGCGGCCAGCAGGTTGGACTGCAGCGGAAAGTCCATCAGCCCCGGCGTGTAGGACACATAGCCGTCGTGGTTGCGCTTGCCGCGCTGCCAGTAGGCCACCACGGCCGGGTGGGGGCTCCATTCCTCGCCGACGATGTTGAGCTGCGGGTACTCCTGCATCATGCGGGCGGACCAGCGGGTCAGGAAGTCGCGGTCGGAGTAGGAGTAGGTGTCGGTGCGTATGCCCGACAGGCCGGCGGTCTCCACCCACCACAGGCTCATCTGGATCAGATAGGTGGCCAGCTCGGGCTGGCGCTGGTTCAGGTCGGGCATGCCGGGCGTGAACCAGCCGTCGGTGAAGCGCAGGCGGTCGCTGGGCGCGGCATAGGGGTCCTGCAGCGTCATGCGCGCGTGGTGGGTTTCTGTGTAGCCCTGGGGCCATTGGTTGAGCCAGCCCGGCGTGGGCAGGTCGGCCATCCACCAGTGGTTCACGCCGATGTGGTTGAGCACGATGTCCTGGATCAGGCCCACGCCTTGGCGGCGCGCGTCGGCGGACAGCGCGACATAGTCCTGCAGGCTGCCGAAGCGCGGGTCTATGCGGTAGAAGTTGGTGGCACCGTAGCCGTGGTAGCTGTAGGTTTCGGCGTCGTTCTCCAGCAGCGGCGTGGGCCAGAGCTGGGTGAAGCCCAGGCCCGCGATGTAGTCCAGGTGCTGGCGCAGGCCGGCGATGTCGCCGCCGTGGCGGCCGCCGGGGTTGGCGCGGTCCAGCCCCTCGCGCAGGCCGGCGCGCTCGGCGTTGCCAGCGCGGGCGAAGCGGTCGGGCACGACCAGGTAGATCGCATCCCTGGGGCCGAAGCCCTGGCGCTGCGCGGAGCCGGGCTCGCGGGCCAGCAGCGGGTAGTCCAGCACCTGCGGCGGCTGGCCCGGCCGGGTCAGCGTGAGGCGCAGCGGGCCCGGTGAGGCATCTGGCCCCACGGCCAGGTCCACGAACAGGTAGTTGGGGCTGTCCAGGCGGTGCCAGCCCTTGAGCGCGACGCCGGCCTGCGGCGCCAGCGCCACCTGGGCCTCGGCCAGGCCCGGCCCGTGCAGCATCAGCTGCAGCGCGGGGTCGCGCATGCCCACCCACCAGTGCGGCGGCTCCACATGATCCAGACCGGCGGCCAGCACATTCAGACTCATCAGCAAACTCGTGAACAGGGCGGTCAGTGTTTTCATCGTGTCAGCAGGCGATAGACCCGCACCGACAACGGCGGCAGCGCCAGCGTGGCCTGGCCGGCGGTGTCCGCCTGCCAGGCGCTGGCCTGCCGGGGCAGGCTGGGCACCGCGCGGGCCCGCGGTGGCAGCTGTTGCAGCGACACGGTGGCCGCTTCGTCCCCGTAGTTGATCGCGACCAGCACGCGCTCATCCCCCTGCACGCGCTGGAAGCTCCAGACCTGACCCTGCACCTGCGCGGCCTCGTAGCGGCCGCGGGTGAGCGCGGCGGAGTCGCGGCGCAGTTGGATCAGGCGCTGGTAGAAGTGGAACAGCGAGTCGGCCTGCTGCTGCTGGCTCTGCGCGTTGTGCAGGCTGCGGTTCAGCGCCAGCGGCCTGAACGGCGTGCCGCTGCTGAAGCCTTGGGCGCCGCGGTTGCTGGCGGTCCAGCTCATGGGCGAGCGCAGCGGGTCGTCGCCGCTGCCGGCGCTGCCGGCCTGGCCGATCTCCTCACCGTAGTAGACGAAGGGCGTGCCCGGCAGCAGCAGATAGCTGGCCGCGGCCAGGCGGTAGCGGGCCTCGTCGCCCTTGAGCTGGTCCCACACGCGCTGGCCGGCGAAGCTGTCGTGGTTGTGCAGAAAGGTCGCCATCGTGGGCGCCATCTGCGCGTAGTAGGCCGACACCTTGGCCACGGCCGCCGCGTCGCCCTGGGCGGCCTTCATGATCTCGTACTGCAGGTTGAACGCGAACGCCGCGCCGCAGACCTCGGGGGCGCCGTAGGCCGCGGGCTCGGCCGTGGCCTCGCAGACCACGTAGCGGCCGGGGTAGCTCTTGATCAGGTCCTGCAGCTGCTTGGTCAGCACGCGGCTTTCGGGCTGGTCGTTCCAGTCCTGGGCACTGTTCTCGATCATGTGGGGCACGGCGTCCAGCCGGAAACCATCCAGCCCGCGGTTGAGCCAGAAGCGCAGGCTGTCCTCGTGATACTTCCACACGACCGGGTTGCGCAGGTTGAAGTCCGGCATGTGGGGGCCGAAGGTGCCGAAGTAGACATTGGGCTGGCCGGGCTTGGGGCGCGGCAGGTCCTTGAGCTCGCCGGTCCAGGTCCAGGGCAGGGTGTCGGCGTCGTACCAGGGGTATTTGCCCCAGATGTCCCAGCCCGGGCCGGGGTCGGGGTTCCACACGAACCAGCTGCGCCAGGGGCTGGCGGGGTCCTTGAGCGCCTGCTGGAAGGGCGGGAACTGGTACGACGCGTGGTTGACCACGTAGTCCATCACGATGCCTATGCCGCGGCGGTGGGCTTCGCGTATCAGCGTGTCGAAGTCGGCCAGCGTGCCGTACTGGGGCTCGATGGCGCGGAAGTCGGTGGTGGCGTAGCCGTGGTCGTGGTCGGCGCTGGCGGTCACCGGCATCAGCCACAGCGCGCTGACGCCCAGCGACTTGAGGTAGTCCAGCCGCCGGGTCAGGCCGCGCAGGTCGCCGATGCCGTCGCCGTTGCTGTCCTGGTAGGCGCGCACGAACACCTCCATGAACACGCCTTGCTGCCAGTGGGCGGGCAGGGCGCTGGCCACGGGGCGGGCGGGGACGGCGCGCGTGTCAATGTTGGCCTGCGCCTGCAGCGCGGCCAGCGCCAGCGTGGCGGCCAGAATCTTGTTGTTCATGTAATCAAACTACTTGTCTCGTGGCCGGAAGCATAGAGGCTCTCTGAGAAATTCCGCAAGCCGGGTGATGCGTGGAAGTAGTTTTGCTACGATTTTCAAAAAACGAGGAGACCTTGATGCACCGGACCCCGCGGGCCATCGCCGCTTTGCCACGCCTGCTGCTGCCCCTGTTGCTGAGTTCGGCGGCTTGCGCGGCCACGTTGCCCACGCCCACGGCGGCCGACTGCGAGCACGAGCCCGTGATGCCTGCGGCGGCAGCACCGCAGCCCGCCGGCGCCTACTGGCTGGACGCGCGGCGCCTGCAGTGGCCGGGCCTGCAATTGCAGCCGGGCGAGCGGGTGCGGCTCTACCACGCGCCCCAGGCCGATCTGCAGGCCCGGCCGGGCGAGCTGCTGGCCGGTGCGGCGCTGGCGCTGCGCGCGTCGGACGCGCCGGCCGGCGAGCGCTGGCGCTTCGTGGCCGCCGGCCCGCGTTTCGAGCTGGACGCAGACGAGGCCGCGCTGAAGGCGCTGCTGCGCGAGCAGCTGCTGCTGGTGCACGAGAGCGCGGACGGCCGCGTGATCGCCGCCACCGGCCTGCAGCTGCCGGGCGCGCTGGACGATCTTTATGCCGCGGCCGAAGGGCTGGACGACCTCGGCGTGCGGCCGCGCGCCGACGGCACCTCGTTCCGCGTCTGGGCGCCCACCGCGCAGCGCGTCAGCCTGTGCCTGTACCGCACAGCCGAGGGGCCGGTGCGGCAGCTGCTGCCCATGACCTGGGACGCGCGCACCGGCAGCTGGCAGGCCCGCGCCGCAGGCGACCTCAGCGGTCAGGCCTATCGCTACCTGGTGGACGTGGTGACGCCGACCCACGGCCTGGTGCGCAATCTGGTGACCGACCCCTACTCGGTGGCGCTGAGCGCGGACTCGCGCCGCAGCCTGGTGGCCGATCTGGCTTCGCCGCGCACCAAGCCGGCGGGCTGGGACGCTGCACCGCGCCCACGCGCGCTGGCCGCCGCGACCGACCAGCTGATCTACGAGCTGCATGTGCGCGACTTCTCCGTCAGCGACGACAGCGTGCGGCCGGCCTGGCGCGGCAAGTTCCTGGCCTTCACCGAGCCGGCCTCGCGCGGCATGGCGCATCTGAAGGCGCTGGCGCGCGCGGGCCTGACCGATGTGCACCTGCTGCCGGTGTTCGATTTCGCCAGCGTGCCCGAGCGCGGCTGCAAGACGCCGCGCGTGCCCGCCGCCGGGCCCGCCGCGCCCGACCAGCAGGCCGCGGTGATGGCGCTGGCGGGCGAGGATTGCTTCAACTGGGGCTACGACCCCTGGCACTTCAACGTGCCCGAGGGCAGCTATGCGGTCAATCCGCTTGCCCGCATCGTCGAGTTCCGCCGCCTGGTGATGGCCCTGCACGCTGCCGGCCTGCGCGTGGGCATGGACATGGTCTACAACCACATGGCCGCGGCCGGCCAGCACCCGCAGTCGGTGCTGGACCGCCTGGTGCCCGGCTACTACCACCGGCTGGACGCGCAGGGCCGCATCGAGCGCTCCACCTGCTGCGACAACACGGCCACCGAGCACCGCATGATGGCCAAGCTGATGATCGACTCGGCGGCGCTGTGGGTGCGCGAGTACCGCATCGACTCCATGCGCTTCGACCTGATGGGCCACCAGCCGCGCGAGGCCATGGAGCGGCTGCAGGCGCGCGTGAACGCCGAGGCCGGCCGGCCGGTGCAGCTGCTGGGCGAGGGCTGGAACTTCGGCGAGGTGGCCCATGGCGCGCGCTTTGTGCAGGCTTCGCAGCTGAGCCTCAACGGCAGCGGCATCGCCTCCTTCAGCGACCGCGGCCGCGATGCGGCGCGCGGCGGCGCGGCGGGCGAGGGCGGCGACGACAGCGTGCGCCGCCAGGGCTGGCTCAACGGCCTGTTCTACGCGCCCAATGCGCTGGGCGGCGGCGCCACGCGCGAGCAGCTGCTGGACGCGGCGGACATGATCCGCGTCGCGCTGGCGGGCTCGCTGCGCAGTGTGTCGCTCAAGACCTGGCACGGCGAGGTGCAGCGCCTGGAGCAGATCCGCTACGGCGACCAGCCCGCCGGCTTTGCGAGCCAGCCCGACGAGGTGGTGAACTATGTGGAGAACCACGACAACCAGACGCTGTTCGACGTGAACGCGCTCAAGCTGCCGCTGGACACGTCCTCGGCCGAGCGAGCCCGCGTGCAGATGCTGGGCGCGGCGCTGGTGGCCTTCAGCCAGGGTGTGGCCTATTTCCACGCGGGTCAGGACATCCTGCGCAGCAAGTCCATGGACCGCAACAGCTACAACAGCGGCGACTGGTTCAACCGG
Source organism: Roseateles depolymerans (assembly GCA_003241055.1). Lineage (GTDB taxonomy): Bacteria > Pseudomonadota > Gammaproteobacteria > Burkholderiales > Burkholderiaceae_C > Pelomonas > Pelomonas depolymerans_A. The sequence goes on along the minus strand of QFOD01000018.1, from coordinate 101,753 downwards.
CTGGACTGGAGCTACCAGACCAATCACTTCGGCACGGGCCTGCCGCCCAAGGCCGACAACTTCGGCACCCAGGGGCGCGACTGGGCGCTGGCGGCCGAGCGCCTGGCCCGCCCGGATCTGGCCCCCACGCCGGCCGACATCGCCTGGTCGCGCGACGTGTTCCGCGACCTGATCCGCATCCGCGCCAGCACGCCGCTGTTCCGGCTGCGCGACGCCGCCGAGGTGCGCGCGCGCCTGAGCTTCCCGGCCGCCGGCCCGGGGCAAGACCCGACCCTGGTTGCCGTGCGCCTGGACGGGCGCGGTCTGCCCGAGGCCGGCTATCGGGCGGTGCTGGCCATCATCAACGTGGCACCCGCGCCGGCTCAGCTGACGCTGCCCGAGGAGGCCGGGGAGCCGTGGGCGCTGCATCCGGTGCAGCGCGACGGCGCGGACCGCCGGGTGCGGGAGCAGGCCCGCGTCCAGCAGGGGCGCTTCGAGGTGCCGGCCCGCAGCGCGGTGGTGTTCGTGCTGCGCTGAGCGGCGCGAGGCTGCTCAGCGCAGGTCTTCCGGCCGCGGGCGTATGCCGTAGCGCCTGAAGATGCGCTCCACGCTGCCGTCGCCCAGCATCTGCTCATGCTGCTGGCGCAGACGGGTCTGCTCGTCCTCGGTCACGCCGCTCTGGGCGGCCAGCCAGATGTCGGCCGACTCCAGTGTCATGCCCACCTGCAGACGGTCGGCCGCACGACCGCCGCGCTGCCAGGCCTGCGTGTGGATGAGCTCGCTTCCGTAGATCGCATCCACCACGCCGCGTTCCAGCGCGCGATGCATCTCGGCAATGCTGGCGGCCTGCACGATACGCCTGGCCGGCAGGCCCAGTTGCTCCAGTGCCGTCAGGCTCGAGGAGCCGCGCAACACACCCACGCGCAACGCCCGGGTCTGCTCCCTGTGCTCGACGCGGGGATGCTCGGCCAGGGTCATGAACACGAAGCGTTGTGCATAGAGCTTGAGCAGCCACTGGAACCTGCCCTCACGCTCCGGCGTGCGGTTCAACGGCAGGATCAGCGTTCGAGGGTGTTCGCCGGCCAGCAGCAGTGCGCGCGCCCAGGGGAAATACTCGGCCTGGACCGGGTATCCGGCGCGTTGCAGGATGGCCTCGGTCAGTTCGACCAGCACGCCGCGCTGGCCGCTCGGCTTGCCGGGTTGCGCAAACGGCGGCAGATCGCCCGTGACGAGCCGGAAACTCGGGGCGGCAGGCAGGGGGGAGGAGGCGTCGGCTGAGCGCGGCCGCAGGCTGGCCGCCATGCTCAGGCCGACCATCAGCAGACGACGGCGGATCGCGGGCATCGGGCGATGTTCGCAGGCGCGGCACCCGTTCGCAAGCTGGCAAGCCCTGACCCCAAGAGCGGACGTTCACAAGACGCCGAACAGCTACTAAGCTTGATCGAAGGAGACGCCATCATGAACATCCGCCTGCGCTGGTTGCTTCCCGTCTTTCTGTCTGCAGCAACCCTGCTCGGGGGCTGCGCTGCACCTGCGGTTCAGTCGCCTCGGCCGCTGTTCCGCGACTCGGCCTTTGCGCGCCCAGAGCGGCCTGTGCAGCTTCAGCAGGCGCTGGCCCTGAGCCCGGCCATGCAGGAATTCATCGATACCGAGATGGCTACGCATATTCGGAGCAAGGGCGTGCGCAGCGGCCTGATGGATGCGCTCTACACCAAGGGCTGGCTGCAGCTCGACTACGACGCTGAGCAGACCCGCACGGCGGCCGAGGCCTTCGCGGCGCGTCGCGGCAACTGCCTGTCCCTGGTGCTGATGACGGCGAGCTTTGCCCGGCACTTCGGCCTGCCCGTGCGTTTCAACAGCGTCTATCTTGAGGAGGCATGGACGCGCTCAGGCGGTGTTTTCTTTGTCACCGGGCACGTGAACATCAGTCTTGGCCGCGGCGTGACACCGACTGACGTGCTGTTGCAGGCGCCCGCCGATCTGTTGACGATCGATTTTCTTCCGCCCCAGATGCTCAAGGGGCAGCGCAGCCATGCGGTGGAGGAGTCCACCGTTCTGGCCATGTTTGCCAACAACCGGGCCGCGGAGGCGCTGACCGATGGGCATCTCGACGAGGCCTACTGGTGGGCGCGCGCCGGCATGGAGTCCGATCCGCGCTGGCTGGCCAGCTACAACACGCTGGCCATCGTCTATCGCCGCAAGGGGATGACGGACATGGCTGAACAGGTCTTGCGCACGGTGCTGGCGCGCGAGCCGGAGAACGCCCAGGCGCTCTCCAATCTGGTGCTCGTGCTGACCGATGCCGGGCAGCTGGCCCAGGCGCGCGTCGCTGCCGCGCAGCTGGCCCTCGTCCAGCCGGTGCCGCCGTACGCGTATTTCGATCGTGGTGTCGAGGCGATGCGGCAGGGCGAATACGGCAGTGCGAGAGAACTGTTCCGCAAGGAGGTCTTCCGCGCCGCCTATGTGCCCGAGTTTCATTTCTGGCTGGCCCTGGCGAACTATGGGCTGGGCGACCTGGCCGGTGCGCGCGGCGAGATTGCCAAGGCCCTCGAGAACGCTGCGACGCCCCGTGAGCGGGACCGCTACGGCGCCAAGCTGGCGTGGCTGAACGAGCAGCGGCGGGCGGGCATGCTGCCGGTGCGCAGCGTGTCGCCGGGCTACTAGCGCGCGCTCCGCGGCGTCAGAGCGGCGGTAGACCGTGCAGTGCCCGAGCACGGGCGCAGGCCTCATCGCCCAGGCCCATGGGGGCGCGCAGGCCGAATTCCCGGCAGGGCGAGGGACGCCATTCGTGGATGCCGCAGTGGGCACGCTCGCCCACCCGCCCGCCCAGGGCCGCGCAGCGTGGGGGCTGGTGGTCGGTGCCGCGCATGCGCACCAGGCGGCCGGTGAGCGGCACGGTCAGGCCATCGGGTACCTGGCCGCCCTCGCTCAGCAGTTCGTCGCGGTCGAAATCCACTCGGTAGGCGGCGCAGCAGGCGCCGCAGCTCAGGCAGGGGTTGTCGCTCATCGTGCAGGGCTCAGGCAGCGTCGCGTTCGCGCACGACGGTGACCGTGCAGTCCGCCTGGGCCACCACCTGGCTGCTGACGCTGCCGAGGTAGCGGCGCAGCGCCGAGGCGCCGCGGGCGCCCATCACGATGTGGTCCACGCCGTTGCGACGGGCGAAGTCGATGATGGCGTCGGCCGCGTCGGGCGCCTCCAGCACATGGAAGGTCAGGCGGCCGTCCTCCAGTGCGAGGGCCTTGCTGATGGGGCGCGCCCAGTGGCGCAGCGCGATGAGCTGCTTCACGTGCACGCTCTGGCCGTGCTTGTCGGTCAGCTCGTCGATGCCGATGCGGTTGGTCTTCATCACCGCCACGCAGGCCAGCCGGGCGCCGGGCGCAGTCTGCACGATGCGCCGGGCGGTTTCTCGCAACAGGCTTTGCAGTTCGGGCGATGAGCTGTCGGCATCCACCGCGGCCATGACGATGGGACTGCGCTGCAGCTGTTCGCTGACCGGCGCCGCGGGCGCAGGCTCGGCGCCCAGCGCGAAGAACCACTGCTTGAGGCGGCGGACCGTGCCGCTGGTCTGAAGCTTGTCGGCGCGCGCCGTCAGCGCGATGCCGGCGGGCTCGCGCAGGTCCAGCGCCAGCTGAGCTGCGCTCTGGTAGCGCTTCTCGGGGCGCACCTCCAGGCAGTGCAGGATGACTTCCTGCAGCCAGCGCGGGCACTCGGGCCGTATCGCACGGGGTGGCACCGGTTCGACGTAGAGCCGCCGGCGCAGACCACGCACGGAGTTGGGCTGGCCGAAGGGGCGCTCGCCGGTGGCCAGGTGGTAGAGCATCACGCCCAGCGCGAAGAGGTCGCTGCGCGGGTCGTTGCGGACGAACTGCACCTGCTCGGGCGACATGTAGGGCCCCGTGCCCATGGGCAGCGTGAACTCCTCCTCCAGCAGGTCGGGCAGCTGCTCGTGGCGGCTCAGGCCGAAGTCCACCAGCACCGCGCTGCCGTCGGGGCGGAACATGATGTTGCTGGGCTTCACGTCCAGGTGCACCACGTGCTGGCGGTGCAGCGCGGCCAGCGCGGTGGCCACGCGGGCGCCGATGTCGGCCAGCTCGTCGGGGTCCAGCGGCGCGTCGTCCAGGCGCGGGCGCAGCGTGTCGCCCGGGATGCGCTCCATCACGATGTAGGCCTGGCGCGTCCAGTCGCCACGGGCGATGTAGCGCGGCACGTGGGGGCCGCTCAGTTGCGGCATCAGCATCTGCTCGACCTCGAAGCCGACGATGGTGGCCGGGTCTTCGCCGCCCTTGATGCGGGGCACCTTCATCAGCAGCTCGAAGCCGTCGGCCGTGCCGTCCACCCGGCTGACGCGCCAGAGGTTGGCCATGCCGCCCTGGTGCAGGCGCTCCTCCAGCCGGAAGCCGTCCAGCACCTGGCCGGCGGCCAGCGGCGGCGCAGGCGCATCGGGCGCCGGGGCGGCGGGGGCGGCGGACGGGGTCATTCGCCGGTGAGCAGGCGGCGGGCCAGGCGCTCGACGATCTCGGTCGGCATGCTGGTGGCGCGCAGCGCCGCCACGGCCGAGTCGACGTCGTAGGGCACCCGCATGAAGCGCAGCTGGGCGTCGTCATGCGTGGTGGCGCCAGGCTTGAAGAGCGCGTAGCAGGCCGCGGGGTTGCCATCGCGTGGCTGACCGCACGAGCCGGGAATGGCCAGCCACTGGCGGTGTGCCGGCAGCGGCATCAGCACGTCCGGCTGGGGGTGGAAATCGCCCGCCTTGCCGGTGCCCGAGATGTGGAACAGCATGGGCTCGTGCATGTGGCCGCAGAACTGCATGCGCGACGGCACGGCGTGCAGGCTTTGCACGGCTTCGGCGCGGCCCTGCACATAGTCCCAGCCGGCCGGATTATAGGCGTTGGCGTGCACGAACAGGCAGTCGCCTTCCTCGGGGCGGGTGCGCGCGGTCATGGGCAGCTGCTCGAGAAACGCGAGCTGGGGCGCATTCAGCTGCGCGTGGGTCCAGTCGATGACGGCCCGGGCGTCCGGGTGCATCTGCGGCTGGCCGCCGCGTGCCACGGCCTCGTCGTGGTTGCCGCGCACCGCGACCGCGCCTTCCTCGGCCACCAGGCGCATCACCTCACCCAGCACCCAGGCGGGGTCGGCGCCATAGCCGACGAAGTCGCCCAGCAGGGCAAAACGGGTGGCGCCATGGCGGCGCGCATCGGCCAACACGGCCTCGAGGGCCTGGCGGTTGGCATGCAGATCGGAAATGACGGCCCAGAGCATCCCGCTAGCTTGCCACGACGGGCTGACGCCGGCCCAACGACCTGTGGCGTCAGCGCCGCGGGGTCAGGGCGTTCAGGGCGGCCTGTAGCCGGGCCGCCGCCGCCGGGTCACGCGGCGCCAGCGCGGCGGCCAGGCGCTCCAGGGGTTCGCGTGCCGGGCGGAAATCGGGGCTCTGGCGCAGCACGGCCAGCAGCGGCGGGCCGACACGGTCCAGCATCACGGCCGGGTCCGCCGACGCCTGGGCGTGCCGCCCCAGCACCTGACGCCCCAGCTCCAGGTAGCTGCGCCGGGCCTGGGCATAGGCCGTGAGCCGCTCTGCCAGCGCGGCATCCGGCGTGGCCAGCAGGGTGTCCGGGTGCAGGCTCAGCTCGCCCAGCAGGGTCAGCAGGCGTTCGCGCGGGGTGGAGTCCGGGGCGTAGGTGACGCGCGGTGCGCGGTAGGCCACCCAGGGCCGATCGTCGGTGTTCAAGGGCGCGGTGCCGGCGAAGCGCTGCAGCGCGTGGGCGTCGGCGATGAAGCTGCCCAGCAGCGCATAGCTGTCGACCACGCCGAAGGCCTGGGCCAGCGCGGGCAGCGCGTGCGGGGCGAAGCGGGTGGGGCCCGCGGCACCCACCAGGCCCAGCACGGGCGTGTCCAGGCTGTTGCTGGCCAGCAGCGCAGCGCCGTCCGGGAACGCCACCTGGAAGCTCGCGACGATGCTGCGCAGGGTGTCCAGGTCCAGCTGGTGCAGCGGCAGCCACTGGCAGAACAGGCCGCCCTCGGCCAGGCGTTCGCGTACGGCCCGGAAGTGCTCCACGGTGTAGAGCGCGCCCGAGCCGCTGCGGGCGGGGTGGAAGTTGTCGGACACGATGACGTCGTAGCGCTGCGTGGCGGTGCGCACGAAGCGGCGCGCATCGGCCTGGATCAGCCGCGGCGCGGGGCCGTCGCCCAGCACGGGGCGAAACAGCGCGGAGGCCTGGATCACCTCGGGCAGCAGCTCCACCGCATCCACCGCAACACCTGGCACCTGGGCGGCCACGCCCGCCGTCAACCCGGCGCCCAGGCCGAGGAACAAGGCGTGGTGAGGGGCCGGATGCAGCAGCAGCGGCAGCAGACCCTGGCGGCCATCGGCCGGCAGCGTCGCGCTGCAGCCTTCCTGCTGGCGGTTGTTGATCCGCAGGCGGGCGACACCGGCGTCGTCCTCGACGACGCTGACGGCAGCGAGTGCGCCGTCGCGGTAGCTGAGCAGGCGGCCGCGCTCGCCGCCTTCACTGCTCTCGGGCAGATCGACGAAGGCCAGTGGCGGCGCCCACATGGCCAGCGCGACGACGGCGGCGGCGCTGGCCAGCCAGGTCGGCTGGCGCCAGCGCGGGGCGAGCAGCAGCCAGCCGGCGATCAGCAGCAGCAGCGCGCCCTTGGGGCCGAGCAGGGGGGCCAGCAGCACGCCGAATAGCGGCGCTGCGAGCATGGCGCCCAGCGTGTTCAGCGCCAGGGCCTGACTGAAGCGGGCGCCGGCTGCCATGGCCTCGTGGCTAAGCTGGCAGAACAGGGCGCCCATCACCACGGTGGCCGGCCCGAAGGCCAGCAGGGCCAGCGCGGCCTCCGTGGCCAGGGCCGCCGCCATGCCGGACGGCAGCAGGGCCTGCAACGGTGACTGGAGCAGGCGGCTGCTGGCCTCGGCCCCCCAGAGCGAGGTGGAGCCGAACAGGCCGGCCGCGGCCAGGGCCTGCAGCAGGCGATCGGTGCTGCCCAGGCGATGCGGCCAGCGGGCGTGGGCGGCGGCGCCGAGCGCGCTGCCGCCCAGGTAGACCGCCAGCAGCAGCGCGAAGGTGTAGACCGTGTCCTCCGCCACCTGGCTCAGCACCCGCACGACCAGCACCTCGTAGCCCAGGCCCAACAGGCCGGTGGCGGCCAGCACCGCCAGCAGGCGGCGGGCGGCGTGCGCCTGCCATGCCGGCGCAGGGGCCGGGGCGTCGGCGCGCAGTGCCAGGCCGGCCAGCAGCGCGCAGCCGAGGTTGAGCGCGACGCACAGGCCGGTGCTGGCGCGCAGCCCCCAGGCCGGGATCAGCCACAGCGCGGTGACCAGCACGCCGGCCACGGCGCCCAGCGTGTTGGCCGCGTAGAGCGTGGCGATGCGGGCCTGCTGCAGCCGGGCGAGTGCGGGCAGGGTGGCACCCATGGCGAGCGTGGCCGGCAGCAGCAGCACCAGGCTGGCGCCCAGCCCCACGCCCCATTGCCGCAGCGGGCCGGCATCGGGGCCGATCAGCACGAGCGCCGCGCGGCCGGCTGCTGGCATGGCGACGATCAGCACCAGACCCCAGCCGCCGATCAGGGCTTCGCACAGCGCGTACCAGCGCAGCGGCGCGGCGCTGGACTCGATGCGCCGGCCCAGCAGCAGCGCGCCCAGCGTGAGTCCGCCGAAGAAGGCGGCCACCACGGCCAGCACCGCGGCGGCCTCGTGGCCCAGCCACAGGCCGATCTGCTGCGTCCAGACGATCTGGTAGCCCAGGCCCGCAAAGCCCGAGGCCGCCATCAGCCAGGGCGCGAGGCGGTTCAAGCGGAGAAGCTCAGCGTGTAGCCCCAGGACTCCAGCCGCGTCGGGATCGCGTTGAAGGCCATGGTGATGCGCCGGCCGCCGGCGTTGGGCGGCACGGCGTGCATGAGGTAGCTGGGAAACATCAGCAGGTCACCGGGGCGCGGGGCCGGGGCGATCCACTTCTCGGCGTTGTAGGGGCCGGTGGTGACGCCGGCGTGGTCGTTCTTCAGCGAGAACTCCTGGCCGCCGGGCGACTTCATGAAGACGGTGCGCGAGGACTCGTCGGTCTCGGTCAGGTAGATCACGCCGGAGGCGAAGCTGTTGGCGTGGTTGTGCACCGACTGCCGGCCGCCCGTGTCCAGCACGTTGACCCACATCTCCTTGATCGCCCAGCCCAGCGCCTCGCCGAACAGCAGCTGGCCGAAGTCGACCAGCCGCGGCGTGATGAGGGCGGCCGCCTGCACCAGCAGCGGGCTGTCGGCCGGTTGCAGCATGCGGGTGTGCGAGAGCTGCTCGGAGGCATTGTTGGCCTGCACCGCCTGCTGGCTGAAGTGCTGGACCAGGCCGGCCACCAGTGCCGGCGGCAGCACGCCGGCGCTCATCTGCACGGGCGTGGGAAAGAGGCCGAAGACCTGGTCGGTGCGTTGGGGCAGGGCGCTCATGTCAGCCCACCAGCGCCGCGATGCGCAGCCAGGACCAGTACGCCGCGATGCCGCCTATGCCGTACAGCGCCACGCCGCGCAGCCGCTGCACGGCGGGCAGGCCGCGGGTGGCGCGCCAGATCAGCCAGCACAGGCCCACCGTCATCAGCTGGCCCAGCTCGACGCCCACGTTGAAGGTCAGCAGTGCGACCAGCAGGTGGTGCTCGGGCAGGCCGATCTCCTTGAGCGCGCCGGCAAAGCCCAGGCCGTGCACCAGGCCGAACAGAAAGGCCACCAGCGCCGGCCAGCGCCGGGCCAGGGTGTCGCGGCGGTGCAGGGCCTCGCCGGCCACCAGCACGATGGACAGCGCAATGGTGGCCTCCACCGGCGGTGGTCGTAGCGTCAGCCAGCCCAGGGCGCTGCTGGCCAGGGTCAGGCTGTGCGCCGCAGTGAAGGCGGTGATCGTCCAGATGAGACGGCGCTCGAAGCCCACCAGGAACAGCAGGCCGATGACGAACATCAGGTGGTCGATGCCGCTGAGGATGTGCTCCACGCCCAGCAGCGTGTAGGCGCTGGCCACCTCGCCCATGCCGCGGGTGTCGTCCGCGGCGCCGTAGAGCTGCACCGTGGGCTGGGCGCCGGTCAGCGTGTAGACGCGGGTGCTGCCGTCCAGCCAGAGCACCTTGACCATGGCGGCCGAGTAGCGCTTGCCGACACCTTCGATGGAGAAGCTGCCCGACAAGCCCTGGGCGCCGCAGCTGAGCGTGGCGGCGTCGGCCTGGCAGCCGGCCGGCCAGACGGGCGTCAGGTCTTGCGCCGCTGGTCGGCGGTCATTGGCGGCCGTCCATTGCCAGATGAATTCGCCGTGCCGGGTCTCGCGCAGCTGCATCTCGGCGATGGTCATCTCGTGCGCGCAGGCCGCACCGGCCAGCAGCGCGAGCGCCAGGCCCCAGCCCAGCCGGTTCAGGGCGATCAGCAAGCACCTCATTTGGCGGGAGCCTCGACCTTGATGCGGTACTTGCCGGCCAGCGCGGCCACGGCGGCACTGCGCTGCTCGGCCATGGTCTGGTCGGTCCAGTCCTGCAGCACGACGCCGCGCAGCGCCTCGTAGTTGCCGGGCTTGGCCGGGCTGGTGGCGTCCAGGCGCACGGCGCGCCAGCCCTCGCGGCTTTGCAGCGCCAGCCAACGGCCGGGTGTGGCCGTCTCAAGCGCCCTGGCGAAGTCCTCGCCGTAGCTCTGCACCAGGTTGCTGTGCGGGCGGCCCTTGAAGACCCGCAGGCCGGCCTTGGCGTCGCCGGGGGTGCCGGCGTTCAGGGCGTCGACGAAGGCGCGCACCGCGGCCTCGCTGCTGTCGCCGGCCAGCTGGGCTTCCTGGAAGTCGAAGCGGGCGGGGTCGTCGTACTTGGCGCGGTGCTGCTCGAACCAGGCGTGCAGCAGCTTGTCGTCGTGTGCGGGCAGCTTGAGTCCGCTGTCAACGACGCTGAGCGCCTTGAAGATCACACGCTCGCGGATGGCGGTGTCACCCTTGTCCAGCTGCATCGCAAGGCCCTCGCGGTACAGCACCTCGTTGTCCAGCCACACCTTGCGCAGCGCCTTCAGCTCGTCGGCATTGGGGGCGCGGCCGCGCGTGGCCTTGAAGACCTGGGTGGCTTCCTCGTCCACATCGGCGCCGATCAGGATCTCGTTGCCGCCGTCGGCGCGGCCGTTGATCAGATGGTCGACGCCGAACAGCAGGGCGCCGATCAGCAGGAAGTGCAGCAGCGGTTCCCTCAGCCAGTCCGGGCGACGTGTCGCGGCGGAGCTGGCGGACTTCGGCGCCGGGGTGGCCGTCTGGGCAGGGATCTTGGCGGGGATCTGGGCAGACATGAGGTGGGCGCCGGGCAGGCGGATGAACAGGCCTGCCCATGCTATGAAGATTGCAAGACAAAACGACGACAAGCCGGGGCGGTGTGCCCCGGCCCGTGGCCGTCGTAAAAAAAACGCCGCGGCAGGCGCGGCGCTCGAAGGGGGTGTTCCGCTTAGCGGACGCCGGCCACCGGGTAGGAGTTGGCCACCTCGATGTAGACCGGGTTGCTGTAGAACCACAGGTCGGCCCAGGCCGCCACGTCGTAGGACACGGCCTTCTGGCCGGCGATCGGCGAAGCGCCGGACGCGGTGGCCAGGTGATCCGGGCAGCCGTCGAACTGGCTGTTCGCGCTGTGCGCCGTCGTGCACGGGATGCGCAGCATCGTCGTGTCGTTGGCGTTGGTGAACAGGTCGGCCAGCGGGTTGCCGTTGGCATCGGTCTCATAGGGCACGGCGGCCGGCAGATTGCTGCCGCGCAGACGCACGTATTGCGAGGCCTGCACCGCCGGGATGCGGAAGCTCATCTTCAGGAAGGGCGTGTTGTCCACGCCGGAAGCCACGCGAACCCAGGGCGTCGAGCCGTTGCCGCTGAAGGTCTTGATGACCGAGGCGCTGGTGTTCTTGGCCGCAGCCGGCACGGCCGCAAGGCCGGCGGTGCTGCCGTCGGCACGCAGCCAGTCGGTGTTGCGCGGCCATTCGCCGGCGTAGCCGGCCGTGCCCGGCTGGCGGTAGCCGGTCACCATGCCGCGGATCAGGTCGACGTGATCCAGCACCGGCTTGTTCATCGGCTGATTGATGCCGATCTGCGCCAGCGACGGGTTGGGGAAGCTGTAGGGCGAGTAGTTCGTGCCTTCAGGATCGCGCAGGGCCACGGCGACGACCAGTTCGGCGCCCGGACGCACCGTCAGCTTCTCGCCCATGGTGGCGCAGCCGGCGGTGTCGACGTCTGTCCCCTTGGTGGCCGCGGCAATGGCGATGGCTTCCACGGCAGCATTGCTGCGCGCGGAGGGGCCGGCGTAGGAGGAGCACACCACCAGCGCCAGACGGTCGATCAGCTGGCCCGAGGTGGACCAGGCGTTGCCGGTGCGCAGGCCGTCGACGATGGTCTGCGGGCGCAGCTTGTCGCTGCCGTTGCGCACCATCACGTAGGTGCGCTGGTATTCGCCGGGGTAGAAGTCCTGGCTGGAGCGGCGGTCATCCGGGCCGAACATGCCGCGGTTGTGCCAGTCGGAGCTGGCGAAGAACCACCAGTTGCGGCCCTCGCCCAGCAGCGCATCCCACACGCCGCCGACCTGGCCGGCATAGACGCCGGTGCCGCCGTAGGTGGTGCCGCCGACCGAGTCGGTCATCACGCCGGCGATGTTGTTGCGCTTGACCTGGTACTCGCCACGGTTGTTGGCGGCGCCGTGGCCGGGCTGCGACTCGAAGCCGAACGCGATGGCGGGCGCGGCGTTGTTGAAGTTGCGCAGGTGCTCGATGTTGAAGCCGTTGTTGCCGTCCGGGTTGAACGGGCCGGCACGCTCCAGGTGGGCGGGCACGTAGTAGCTGGCGTTGCCGTGGAACTGCGCCATCCACTTCAGCGCTTCCACCGTCTTCAGGTGGCCCTTGCTGCCGGTGCCGGTGCCGCTGGGCTGCATCAGCTTCTTGGCGGCATCGCTCCAGCCCAGCGTGGCGGAGGTGGAGTCGGCGCTGGCCGGGTTGCTGCAGTCCCAGTTGTTGCCGATGTTGGAGCCGGTGGTGTTGCCACGGCTGTTGTCGGTGTCACCGCGGTCGAAGCAGTAGGACCATTGCGCCAGCGCGTTGGCATTGCCCAGCGCCGTGTAGCCCGGAGTGGTGGGCAGCGAGGCATTGTCCAGCGAGGCCGGCATCTGGCCGGTGATGATGGACATGGAGGTGTGCTCGTGGCCGGCCACGACCGATTCCATGCCGATGAACAGCGGCAGGTTCTTCTGGGCCGAGAGGTACTCCAGCAGCGGGTACTGGTACTCCTGGATGGACTGCCAGCGCCACATGTTGCCGTTGCCACCGACACCGCCGTTCAGGCCCTTGAGGTTGGCGGCGCCTATGCTCTGGGTCCAGGTGGTGCTCGGGCCGGCGTACTGCGAGGGCGATGAGGTGGTGCCGGTGTTGTAGGGCGTGTTGCCGGTCAGATAGGGGTAGGCCGGCGTGGCCAGCGTGGCGTCCTCCACCAGCGTGCAATTGCGGTTGCCGTTGCCGCCGTGACCGGCCTGCACGAACCAGTCCAGGCCCCAGGGCGTGTCCACCTTGTCGGTGACCTTCTTCACCAGCTTCTGCATCGAGATCGAGCCGTCAGAGCAGGTGGTGTGGTTGTGGAAGTCGCCCGCGACGTACTTGCCGGCAGTCTTGCCCGCGGCGGTGGCGATGTTGGGGGCAACGATCACGGCGCTGCCAAGGGCCGCGACGGCGAGCGCGATCTGGCTCTTGCTCAGGGGTAGCTTCATGGACAAGGCTCCGAAAAGATGGGTGAAGGCGTGTAAACGGGGCGGATGCTAGGCAGCGGGGATGAACCTTCCGTGACGTATTCACGTCATTCGCAAGATTCGCAACGGCGCCTCAGCGAAAGCTCCCGTAGTCGACGTTCAGCAAGGCATTCACCTGTCCGCCATGCTCGAAGCCGAGTTGCAGAGGGAAGCTGCGCCCGATCTGCAGCGGCATCTGCAGGTCCACCAGCTCGATGTGCAGGCCGTCTTCCTTCAAGGTCAGCTCTCGGCCGGCGGGAATCTCGAGCGTGAACGCTTCCCCCGCCTTGACGTCTGGCCCCACCAGGCGAACGCCAGCGGCGACCGGGGTGGTGACGGAGATCAGGCGATCGTCCCGCTGCACCTCGTCGAAGCGCATGCACAGGATGGCCGTGTCAGCGTCGACGCGGGTGGCCCTTGTCCACGGATGCCAGATGCGCATGGTCGCGCTGTAGAAGTCGCAGGCGCGGGCCGGACGGGCCAGGGTGGCGAGGCCGATTCCGGCCATGGCGAGCAGCAGGCCGCGGCGTGGTGCATCGAGGAGGGGCTTGGTGTGGGGCATGGCGGGTCGTCCGGGCTTGAATGCGGCGAACCTTGGCAGCGCTCCGTGACGGCTCGGTGACCATGGTGATGCGGGGGCGACGTGTGAAGAAACGTCACGCCGTTGACTTTTTCACGAACCACACTCCGCCCGATTTCGCTGCGGCTTGCGCCGTCTTTCTTTTTGATGCTGGAGTGACTGATGAAGAAACTCGTCCCCCTCGTGCTGGCCCTGGGCCTGGCCGCGCCGGCGTTTGCGTCCGGCTCCTCGTTCGTGGTCGACTTTGAAAAGGCCTGGGACTACGGCCAGACGGTCGATGACGCCTATGCGCCGCTCGGCGTGAGCTTCACCAATGTGCTGGGCCTGTCCAACGGCGACGGCCTGGGCAGCCTGCCCGACGGCAGCTACTACGCCGGTGCCCCGTCGCCGCTGGGCGTGGGCTTCGTGCAGTTGGATGGTGTGCAGAACACCACGGCCTTCATGAACGTGCAGGGCGGCGTCGAGGGCGGTCTGAACTTCTTCTACTCGTCGACGGCCGATTTCGAGATCAAGGCCTACTCGGGCCTGAACGGCACGGGCGACCTGCTGGGCACGATCACGCTCAGCGCCAACACGTCCGACTACACGAGCTGGAACTCGGCGGCGTTCAGCTTCCTGGGCGCGGCCCATTCGTTCGACCTGACCGGCGCGGCCAATGTGGCGGCGCTGGACAACATCTCGGCCGTGCCCGAACCCACCAGCGCGCTGATGCTGCTGGCCGGTGGCGCACTGCTGGCAGCGTCGCGTCGCCGCCGCGGCTGATCGAGGCTACAGACGAAAAAAGCCGGCTGGTTCAGCCGGCTTTTTGTTTGCGTGAAGCGGGGAGGGCGTCAGCCAATCCGCCCGAGCAGCAGGTACTCCATCAGGGCCTTCTGCACGTGCATACGGTTCTCTGCTTCGTCCCACACGACAGACTGCGGGCCGTCGATGACGTCGGCCGCCACCTCTTCGCCACGGTGCGCCGGCAGGCAGTGCATGAAGAGCGCGTCGGGCTTGGCGCGGGCCATCATGTCGGCATCCACGCACCAGTCGGCGAACGCGGCCCGGCGGGCCTCGTTCTCGGCTTCATAGCCCATGCTGGTCCAGACGTCGGTGGTCACCAGGTCGGCGCCGACGCAGGCTTCGCGCGGGTCCTTGAAGACCTGGTAGCAGCTCGCGTCCTTCACGCCGGCTACGGCCGGGTCGATCTCGTAGCCGCTCGGCGTGCTCACATGCACCTTGAAGCCCAGGATCTCGGCGGCCTGCAGCCAGGTGTTGGCCATGTTGTTGCCGTCGCCCACCCAGGCCACGACGCGGCCCTTGAGGCAGTCCATGTCGATGGCGCCGCGCCGGTCCATGCCGCGCTGTTCGATGAAGGTGAACAGGTCGGCCAGGATCTGGCAGGGGTGGTACTCGTTGGTCAGGCCGTTGATGACCGGCACGCGCGAGTGCGCGGCGAAGCGCTCGAGCTTGCTCTGCTCGAAGGTGCGGATCATCACGATGTCGACCATGCGGCTGATGACGCGGGCCGAATCCTCGATGGGCTCGGCGCGGCCCAGCTGGCTGTCGCCGGTGGTCAGGTGCACCACCGAGCCGCCCATCTGGTACATGCCGGCCTCGAAGCTCACGCGGGTGCGGGTGCTGGCCTTCTCGAAGATCATGGCCAGCGTGCGGTCCTGCAGCGGCTGGTATTTCTCGTAGTTCTTGAAGCGGCGCTTGATGGTGGCGGCGCGTTCGAACAGGTGGCCGTATTCCTCGGCGCGGAAGTCCTTGAACTGCAGGTAGTGGCGCATCAGGCTGTTCCCCGGCTTCATGGCTTGGGCTGGGCCAGCAGGGCCTTGATCAGCGGCAGCAGGCGCGTCGCAATCTCACGCGCTTCGTCATGCGACAGGATCAGCGCGGGCAGCAGGCGCACCACGCGGTCGGCGGTCACGCTGATCAGCAGGCCGTTCTCCAGTGCCTGCGACAGCAGTGCGCCGGCCGGGCGGTCGAGCTCGATGCCCAGCATCAGGCCCTGGCCACGGATCTCGACCAGGCCGTCCACGCCCGCCAGTCCATCGGCCAGCGCCTGGCGCAGCGTGGCACCCACGGCTGCTGCATTGGCCAGCAGCCCGTCGTCTTCCATGACCTTCAGGGTCTCGATGCCCGCACGCATGGCCAGCGGATTGCCGCCGAAGGTGGTGCCATGGTTGCCGGCCTGCAGCACATGGGCCGCACGCGGGCCGCAGACGACCGCACCGATGGGCACGCCCGAGCCCAGGCCCTTGGCCAGCGGCATCACGTCCGGCTTGATGCCGGCCCACTGGTGCGCAAACCACTTGCCGGTGCGGCCGACACCGCATTGCACCTCGTCCAGCATCAGCAGCAGGTCGTGCGCGTCGCACAGCTGGCGTAGCGCCTGCAGGAACTCGACCCGCGCGGCGTTGATGCCGCCTTCGCCCTGGATGGTCTCCAGGAAGATGGCCGTGACCTCCGGGTGGGCCTTGATGGCGGCCTCGACGGCGGCGATGTCGTTCAGCGGCACGCGCACAAAGCCCGGCACCAGCGGCCCAAAGCCTGCCTGCACCTTGGGGTTGCCGGTGGCCGACAGCGTGGCGATGGAGCGGCCGTGGAAGGCGCCCTCGAAGACGATGACGGCGGGGTTGTGATTGCCGCGGTCATGGCCGAACTTGCGGGCGATCTTCAGCGCCGCCTCGTTGGCCTCCAGGCCGCTGTTGCAGAAGAACACGTTGGCCAGGCCCGAGATCTCGCAGAGCTTGTCGGCCAGCTGCTCCTGCAGCGGCGACTGGTAATAGTTGCTCGTGTGGATCAGCTTGGCCACCTGGTCCTGCAGCGCCGGCACCAGGCGTGGGTGGTTGTGGCCCAGCGTGTTGACGGCAATGCCGGCGAGGCCATCCAGGTATCGTCGGCCTTCCACGTCCCAGACCCAGGCGCCCTGGCCGTGCGAGAAGGCAACGGGCAGGCGGCCGTAGGTAGGCATCACGTGGCTGGCAGGCGAGGGAGGGACAGCGTTCATCGGTTCTCCGTCAGGGAATCCAAAGGTTGAAGGAGCGAAGATTCTAGGGTGCCCCTACGGGTTATGCCGGAGTGTGCTGCAGCGCAACACATCCAAGGCACAATCACGGGTTTTCCGGCGGTGCTTCGAAGCCGTCAAACTGCTGCCAATGAGTTCGACTACACCGCCGCGCGAAGTATTCATCCAGGGGGTCACCTTGGATGGCCGGACGTTCCGGCCCAGTGACTGGGCGGAGCGCCTGGCCGGTGCCATGTCCTGCTTCCGCCCGGGCGGGGCCCGAGCGGGGATCGGAGCACACATTGGCTATTCGCCGCTGTGCGTGCCCACGGTGATCAACGGCGTCAAGTGCGTGATCGTGAACGAGGAACTGCGCCGGCTCGAACCCATGGCCTGGGACTTCGTCATGAACTTCGCCCGCGACAACCATCTGCAGGTGGCCGATGCCTGCCTGCTGCCCGACGGCAGCGAAGCGCGTCCCAAAGGCTAGCGACTCGTACGCACGACAGGCGCCCCACCGAGAGTCGACTTGACGCTATTCTCGGCCGGCGTTTTCCGCCTGCCGATGAATCTCAGCGCCTCCTCCCTGCCGCACGAATCACCGCCACCGTCCGCTTTGGGTGCGGCTGCGGCTGCTCAGGATGCGCCTGTTTGGGTGCTGCTGCGCGGGCTGTCGCGCGAAGGCGCGCATTGGGGTGACTTCCCGGCCGTCTTTCGGGCCGCGCTTCAGCAGCAACAGCCCGGGGCCGAACTGCTGCTGCTGGATCTGCCGGGCAATGGCTCGTTGCACCAGCAGGCCAGCCCGACACAGGTTGCGGCCTTTGTGGACGCCTGCCGCGAGGAACTCCGGCGCCGCGGGGTGCAGACGCCGGTCTGGCTGGTCGGCATGTCGCTCGGCGCGATGGTCGTGACCGATTGGGTCAACCGCTTTCCAGCCGAGGTGCAGGCGGGCGTCCTGATCAATGCGAGCCTGCGCCCTTTCAGCGAGGTGTTTCGTCGTTCGCGGCCGCTGAACTACCTGAGTCTGCTGCTGCTGTCGCTGACCCGCTTCGGTGCCCGCATGCGCGAGCAGCGCGTGCTAAGGCTGACCACGCGCATGGCTTCCGCCGAGGTGGTGCTGGATCGCTGGGTGGAATTGCAGCGCCGGCACCCGCTGCGTGTTCGCAATACCGTTCGCCAATGGCTGGCGGCGATGCGCTATCGCGCTAGCCGCACGCGGCCCGGCGCGCCGATGCTGCTGCTGTGCAGCAAGGGGGACAGCCTGGTGGATTGGCGCTGTTCCCAGGCCATCAGCCGCGCCTGGGGGGCGCCGCTGCGGCTGCATGCGCAGGCCGGCCATGACCTGCCGCTGGACGACCCGCAGTGGGTGGCGCGCGCTGTGGCCGAGTGGCTGCGTGATCGACGCCTGCAGGGCGTCGCGCCAGGGGCCTGGCACTGAAGGTGGTGATTTCCGTGCGGGCGAGAGGCGCAGAAATGCAAAAAGCCCGCTTGCGCGGGCCTTTTGCTTGCACCAGAGCTGGATTGGTTGTCAGGCGGCGAGCGCCTTGATCTTGGCGGACAGGCGGCTCTTGTGGCGAGCAGCCTTGTTCTTGTGGAAGATGCCCTTGTCGGCGACGGAGTCGATGACGGCTTGGGCGGTCTTGAACAGTTCGGCGGCCTTGGACTTGTCGCCGGCGACAACGGCCTTTTGCACGTTCTTGATGACCGTGCGGAATTTGGAGCGCAGCGCGGTGTTGGCGGCGTTGAGCTTCACGTCCTGACGGGCGCGCTTGCGACCCGATGCCAGGCGGACGGTCTTCTTCTTGGCTTTGGAGCTGGTGGCCATGCTGTGTGTATACCCAGTTGGTGCAAAGAGGGCGAGTGTAGCATGGGGATTTAGCTTTAGCCAAGTACCTGCAAGCGAGTTACCGGGTGCGCAGGGAGGCGGCCGTGATAATCCGCCGCCATGAATCTGCTGCGCGCTGCGTCGACCATCTCCCTGCTGACCCTGACCTCGCGCATCACCGGTCTCGTCCGCGAGCAGCTGACGGCGGGCTTGTTCGGCGCCACGGGCATGACGGACGCCTTCCTGGTGGCTTTCCGCATTCCCAATCTGTTGCGCCGGCTGTTCGCTGAAGGCGCGTTCTCGCAGGCCTTCGTGCCCCTGCTGGCCGCAAGCCGGGCGACCGAGGGCGACACGGCGACGCATCGCCTGGTCGACGCCGTGGCGACGGTGCTGCTCTGGGCGCTGGTGGCCACCTCGGTGCTGGGCATTTTGGCTGCGCCGGTGCTGGTGTGGTTGCTGGGTGCGGGGCTGTCGGAGCGCTCGTTCGATGCCTCGGTCGTGATGACCCGCTTCATGTTTCCGTACATCGGCTGCATGTCGCTGGTGGCACTGTCGGCCGGCATCCTGAACACTTGGCGCCGCTTCGTCGTGCCGGCGGCCTCGCCGGTGTTGTTGAACCTCTCCATGATCGCCTGCGGCTGGACGCTGGTCGGCCCGCTGGAGCGGGCAGGCTACCCGGGCATCTACGGCATGGCGGCCGGCGTGATGCTGGGCGGCGTGCTGCAGCTGGCGGTGCAGTGGCCGGCGCTGAGCCGCATCGGCATGCGGCCGCATATGCGCTGGAGCTGGCGGGGCCTGCGCGAGTCACAGGCCCATCCCGGTGTGCGGCGCATGCTGATCAACATGGGGCCGGCCTTGCTGGGCGTGGGGGTGTCGCAGCTCTCGCTGATGATCAACACGCAGATCTCCAGCCATCTGGGCGAGGGGGCGACCTCCTGGCTCAACTATGCGGACCGGCTGATGGAGTTCCCCATCGGCCTGCTGGGCGTGGCGCTGTCGGCCGTGCTGACCCCGCAGCTGTCCGCTGCTCAGGCCTCGGGCGAGTCCGAGCGCTACAGCCGGCTGCTGGATTGGGGCCTGCGCATGGTGCTGCTGCTGGCGCTGCCCTGCGCGGTGGCGCTGCTGGTCTTTGCCGAGCCGCTGACGGCGGTGCTCTACCACCGCGGGGCTTTCCGGGCGGCCGATGTGGCGCAGACCGCCCAGTCGGTCATGGGTTGGGGCGTGGGCCTGCTGGGCTTGATTGCGGTCAAGGTGCTGGCGCCGGGCTTTTATGCCCGCCAGGACACTGGCACGCCGGCGCGCATCGCCGTGGCGGTGCTGGTGCTGACGCAGTGCTTCAACCTGGTGTTCGTGCCCTGGATCGGCGTGGCCGGGCTGGCGTTGTCCATCGGCCTGGGGGCGCTGGTGAACGCGGCCTGGCTGCTGCGCGGGCTGCGCAAGCTGGGCAGCTACCGGCCTGAGTCTGGCTGGCTGTCCTACGCGCTGCGTGTCGTGCTGGGCTGCGTGGCGATGGGGCTGCTGCAGTGGCAGCTGGCGATCCGCGTCGACTGGATCGCGCTGGGGGCGCACGAGACCCAGCGTGCGCTGGTGATGGCCGCCAGCCTGATGGGCAGCGCGGTCGTCTACTTCGGTGTGCTGACGCTGGTGGGGCTGAAGCTGCGCGCCCTCGCGCGGCCGGCCTGACATGATGGATTTGGCCGCGCCCACGCCGCTGGCGTATTTCGCCAGTCTGGTGGCGGACGATGATCATCTTCAGCTGCTCGAGGCCGCCATCTGCCTGGCGCAGGACGAGCACCCGGCGCTGGATGTGCAGTCGGTGCTCAACGATGTCGATGCGCTGGCCAAGCGCTTGCGCGACCGCATTCCTGCCGATGCCAGCGCCGTGCAGCGGCTGCGGCAGCTGACCCGCTTCTTCCATGGCGAGCTCGGCTTTGCCGGCAACCTGAACAACTACTACGCGCTGGACAACAGCTTCGTGCACGAGGTGCTGCAGACGCGCCGCGGTCTGCCGATCACGCTGTCGGTGCTGCTGCTGGAGCTGGCCGAACAGATCGGGCTGAACGCCAGCGGCGTGGCGTTTCCGGGGCATTTCCTGGTCAAGTGCCGGGTGGGCGGGGGCGAGGCCGTGCTGGACCCGTTCACCGGCGAGTCCCTGTCGGTCAACCGCCTGGAGGAAATGCTGGCGGTCTATCGCCAGCACAGCGGCTGGCCGGGTGAGCTCGACCTGCCGCTGGAGTTCTTTCTCCGGGCGGCGCCGCCCCGGCAGATCCTGGTGCGCATGCTGCGCAACCTGAAGGAGATCCACCGGGTGTCGCAGGACTGGCCGCGCCTGCTGGCCGTGCAGCAGCGGCTGGTGACGCTGCTGCCGCAGGACCTGTCCGAGCGGCGCGACCGCGGTCTGGCCTTGATCGCGCTGGACCTGCAGGCGCAAGGCATCGAGGATCTCCAGGCCTATCTGGCCGCGCATGGCGACGCGCCGGACGCTGCGGCCCTGCGCGAGCGTCTGCTGGCACTGGAATCCCGGGGCCGGCCGCCGCTTCAGTGACAATCGCGCGCTTTTTCCTCGACTGACTGCCCGTTGATGCCGATGAAACTCAGCAAGCCCCAACGCTCGGTCCTGGCCTGGGTGGGCGTCGCGCTGGCCGCGACGCTGCTGCTCTGGCTGCTGGCGCCGGTGCTCTCGCCCTTCATCGCGGCGGCGGTGCTGGCCTATGTGCTGACGCCTGCGGTGCAGGCGCTGGCGTTACGGCGTGTGCCGCGCACGCTCGCGGTGCTGCTGGTGGAACTGCTGTTCGGCCTGGCCCTGCTGGCCTTGCTGCTGCTGATCCTGCCGATTCTCAGCAAGGAGCTGCCGGCGCTGCGCGAGCAGATCCCGCTGCTGGCCAAGTCGGCGAACGACCAGCTTTCGCCCTGGCTCGCCGCGCACGGTATCCAACTGCAGCTGGATACGGCCAGCATCAAGGCCTTCGTGCTCAAGTACCTGGATGCCAATCTGGAAGACTGGATTGCCGCGGCCTTGAGTTCGGCGCGCATCGGCGGCAGCTTCGTGCTGACGCTGATCGGCAACGCGGTGCTGCTGCCCGTGGTGCTGTTCTATCTGCTCTACGACTGGCCGTCGCTGCAGCAGCGCGCCTGGGCCCTGGTGCCGCCTTCGGTCCGCGAGCCCGTGGGCAGCTTCCTGGCGGAATGCGACCTGATGCTGGGCCAATACCTGCGCGGTCAGCTGCTCGTGATGGGGGCGCTGGCGGTGTTCTATAGCGCGGCGCTCGCGCTGGCCGGGTTTGACCTGGCGCTGCCCATCGGCGTGTTCACCGGGCTGGCGGTCTTCATCCCCTATGTGGGTTTCGGCCTCGGGTTGCTGCTGGCCCTGCTGGCCGGGGTGCTGCAGTTCGCCAGCCTCTATGGCCCGCTGGCCGTTGCGGTGGTGTTCGGTCTGGGGCAGCTGCTGGAAAGCTTCGTGCTGACCCCGAGGCTCGTCGGCGAGCGCATCGGCCTGTCACCGTTGATGGTGATCTTCGCGCTGCTGGCCTTCGGCCATCTGCTGGGTTTTGTCGGCGTGCTGATCGCGCTGCCGCTGTCTGCCCTGGGGGTGGTGGCGCTGCGGCGCCTGCATGCTGCCTATGTCGGCAGCAGCCTGTTCCGTTGATGTGCCCGTGATGAGACAGCTTCCGTTGGCGCTGCTGGCGCCGCCCGTTCACAACTTCGATAACTTCCTGCCCGGCGCCAATGCCGAGGCCCTGCATTACCTGGACTCGCTCACCCCTGGCGGCCCGCCGGTGCTGCTGTGGGGGCCGACGGGTGCGGGCAAGACCCACCTGCTGCGTGCACTGGCCGAACGCTGGCAGGCCGCGGGGCTGCGGGCCGCCTGGTACGACGCTGCCACGCCGCTGCCCTGGGAGCTGCCGGCCCACGAGAGTCTGCTGCTGCTGGACGACTGTCAGAACTTCGATGCCGGCCAGCAGCATGCGGCCTTCGCGCTGTTCGTCGCGTCGGCCGGGCAGGGCTACACCGTGGTGGCCACTGCCGATGCGCCGGCCAGCGAACTGACCCTGCGCGAGGATCTGCGCACCCGGCTGGGCTGGGGCCCCAGCTTCCAGCTCGCGCCGCTGAGCGAGCCGGAGATGCGGGCCGCGCTGCGCCGCGAGGCCGATCGCCGCGGGCTGCTGCTGGGCGACGAGGTGCTGTCCTATCTGCTGACCCGCTTCGAGCGCAATCTCAAGGGCCTGATGCAATTGCTGGAGCGCCTGGACGACTTCGCGATGTCCAGCAAGCGCGCGCTGACCCTGCCGCTGCTGCGGCAGATGCTGGCCGACGAGAAGACAGAGGCCGAGACCAAATCATGAACCTGACGCTGTTTGACCTTGACGGAACGCTGATTCCGGTGGATTCCGACCATGCCTTCGGCGCCTTCATGGTGGAGGTGGGCTGGGCCGACCGCACCACGTGGGGCGCCCGCAACGACGAGTTCTTTGCCCAGTACAACGCCGGGCAGCTGGATCTGCCGGCCTACATCGAGTTCGCCACTTCGGCCTGGCGGCATCGCCCGCTCGAGGAAGCGCTGGCCATGCGCGCCCGCTTCGCTCGCGAGGTGATGGAGCCGGCGCTGCGGCCCGCCGCCCGGGCGCTGATCGAGCGCCACCGCGCCGCGGGCGACCTGCTGGCCATCGTCACCGCGACCAACGAGTTCGTCACCACACCGTTTGCCCAGGCCTTCGAGGTGGAACACCTGCTGGCGGTGCAGCTGGCCCGTGACGGGCAGGGCCGCTATACCGGGGCCATCGAGGGGGTGCCGAGCTTCCGTGAGGGCAAGATCGCCCGCGTGGAGGGCTGGCTGCAGGGCCTCGGGGCACAATGGGCCGATTTCGAGCGCGTGACGTTCTACAGCGACTCCACCAACGACCTGCCGCTGCTCGAGCGGGTCAGCCATCCGGTCGCCACCAACCCCAGCGCCTCCCTGGCCCGTATTGCCGCCGAGCGTGGCTGGCCTCAGTTGCAACTCTTCGCATGATCAAGAAGCTCATCGACAAGCTGCTCGGCAAGCCCGCCGGTGCAGCCCACAGGAACCCGCTGGGGCAGCGGGTCGAGATCCCTGCCGAGGTCCACGGCATCAACCCCGACCTGCTCGACGAGCGGGCCGTCAAGGTGGTGCGCACGCTGACTGATGCCGGTTTCGAGGCCTACATCGTCGGCGGCGCCGTGCGCGACCTGCTTCTGGGCGTGCGGCCCAAGGATTTCGACGTGGCCACCAATGCCACGCCCGAGCAGGTCAAGGGCCTGTTCCGGCGCGCCTTCATCATCGGGCGGCGCTTTCGCATCGTTCACGTGGTGTACGGCCGTGGGCGCGAGCACGAGGTCATCGAGGTGTCCACCTTCCGTGCGCTGCTGACCGAGGCGGATGCCGACTCGGTGGCGGGCAACGAGAAGACCTCCAAGCGCGAGCTGGAGGGCAAGTCCCATGCCGTGGATGCCAGTGGCCGCGTGCTGCGCGACAACGTCTGGGGACCCCAGATCGAGGATGCCGCACGCCGCGACTTCACGGTCAACGCGATGTACTACGACCCGCAGCGCCGCCTGGTGGTCGACTACCACGGCGGTCTGGCGGACGCCAAGGCCAAGCTGCTGCGCATGATCGGCGACCCGGAGACCCGCTACCGCGAGGACCCGGTGCGCATCGTGCGTGCGGTGCGCTTTGCGGCCAAGCTGGGCTTCGAGCTGGAGAAGAAGACGCTGGCGCCGGTCAAGGCTTCGGTGCCGTTGCTGGCCAACGTGCCGGCCTCGCGCCTCTTTGACGAGATGATCAAGCTGCTGCAGACCGGCCATGCGCTGGCCAGCCTGGCCCAGCTCAAGAAGCTGGGCCTGGTGGGGCAGGGCGGCAAGGGCGTGTTCGCCGTGCTGGACGCTTTGCTGACCGAGACCGGTGATCTGCCGTCGGGCGTGCGGGGTCAGTTCGTGCGCCAGGCGCTGGAGGATACCGACCGCCGCGTACAGGATGGTCGCGGGGTCAGCCCCAGCTTCATGCTGGCCTGCATGCTGTGGCATGAGGTGCAGGAGCGCTGGGTCAAGAACCGTGAGGCCGGCGAGCCGCCCGTGCCGGCGCTGGCCCAGGCCATCGACACCGTGTTCGATGCCCGCGTGGGCGACATCTCCGGCCGCGGCAAGCTGGCGGCCGACATGCGCGAGATCTGGATGATGCAGCCGCGCTTCGAGCGTCGCAGCGGCTCGGGCGTGTTCAGCCTGATCGAGCAGCCGCGCTACCGCGCCGGCTTCGATTTCCTGCGCCTGCGCGCCGATGTGGGCGAGGTGGAGGCCGCGCTGGCTGACTGGTGGGAGGACTTTGCGCTCGGCAGCGACGATGACCGTCAGGCCCTGCTCGCCGACGCGCGTGCCAGTCAGCAGAAGGCGCCGCGCGCGGTGCGGGCGACCAAGGCCGCGCCGGCTCGCGCGGCCGCAGAAGCGGTC
This sequence comes from Roseateles depolymerans, assembly GCA_003241055.1. Classification (GTDB taxonomy): domain Bacteria; phylum Pseudomonadota; class Gammaproteobacteria; order Burkholderiales; family Burkholderiaceae_C; genus Pelomonas; species Pelomonas depolymerans_A. The sequence goes on along the minus strand of QFOD01000018.1, from coordinate 77,177 downwards.
TCCGGCGATGACGATGGCGACGCTGAGGACGCTGTGGCGAACGAAGGCGCAGCGGCGCCTGCACGCAAGCGACGTCGCCGTCGCCGCAAGCCCGGGGCAGGTGGTGCCGACGGCGCCGCTCGGGCGGGCGAAGGCCCGGCCGCCGAGTGATCACCCGGGCCTATATCGGCCTGGGCGCCAACCTGGGCGACGACCTCGCCGCCACGCTGCGTCAGGCCCTGGCGGCGCTGGCGGCCCTGCCGCAGACCCGGGTGGTGGCGGTGTCGTCCGCCTGGCGCAGCGCGCCGGTGGACGCTCAGGGGCCGGACTTCCTGAACGCGGTGGCCGCGCTGGACACGGCGCTGCAGCCCCTGGTGCTGCTGGACGCGCTGCAATCCATCGAAAGCGCGCAGGGGCGGGAGCGCCCCTATCGCAACGCGCCACGCACGCTGGACCTCGACCTGTTGCTCTATGGCCAGCTGGTGCTGGACAGCGAACGGCTGACCTTGCCGCACCCGCGCCTGGGCGAGCGCGCCTTCGTGCTGCGCCCGTTGCTGGAAATCGCGCCTGAGCTCGTCGCGCTGGCGAACGGATCGGCCTGGCAGACGCAGCAGCTGGAGTGCGTCGGCCCCTTGGCGCACTGAGCTGGCGCATGCTGCGGGTAGTGCTCCGGGTCGGCCGTGCACTGTGGGGCGACACCTTCTTCAAGGTGCTGCTCGCGGGCCTGGTGTTGCTGAGCCTGCTGACGCCGCTTTCACTCAGCCGCTACCCTGCGCTCGTCGATTGGCCGACGCTGGCCGCATTGGCGGGCCTGTTGCTGCTGACCAAGGGGCTGGAGCTGAGCGGTGCGCTCCAGCTCGCCGGCCGGACGCTGGTGCGTCTGATGGCGACGGAGCGCGCCCTGGCGCTCTGTCTGGTGCTCGGGGCCGCGCTGCTGTCTACGGTGCTGACCAACGACGTGGCGCTGTTCGTGGTCGTGCCGTTGACGCTCGGTGTGTGCCGGCTGACGGGCCTGCCCGCAACCCGGCTGATCATCTTCGAGGCCCTCGCCGTCAATGCCGGTTCGGCGCTGACGCCCATAGGCAACCCGCAGAACCTGTTCATCTGGCAGCGGGCGGGCGTGCCCTTCGGCGAATTCGTGCACCAACAGCTGCCTTTGGTGGCTGGGCTGATGCTGGCGCTGCTGCTGCTCACGGCCTGGTCATTCCAGGCGCGTCCGGTGCGCGTGCTGGAGCGGGACGGGCACAGCCTGGATCGCCGTCTGCTGGTGGTGTCGCTATTGCTGTACGCCCCCTTCCTGGTGCTCACCGATCAGCATCAGGCCGTCTGGGCGGTGGCGCTGGTGGCGGGCGTCTTTGTCGTCATGCGCCCCGGCGTGCTGGCCCAACTGGACTGGGGCCTGCTGCTCGTGTTCGTGCTGATGTTCATCGATCTGAGGCTGCTGGCCGGCTTGGAGGCCGTGCAGGCGCTGATGCAGTCGCTGGCGTTGCAGCGGCCGGTCAATCTGTATCTCGCGGGCATCGGTGCGAGTCAGTTGATCAGCAACGTGCCGGCCGCGATCGCGCTGGCCGAGTATTCGAGCGACTGGCGGGTGATGGCCTACGCGGTCAATATCGGCGGCTTCGGGCTGATGATCGGGTCGCTGGCGAATCTCATCGCGCTGCGCATGTGTGACGATCGCCGCGCGTGGCGGGTTTTCCACGCCTATGCCATCCCGGCGCTGGTGCTGGCGACCGTATGGGGTGCCGTGCTGCTGTTCTGACGCTGGTCGGTTGAAAGTTGCCCGGCGTCATGGATCGGTCATCGTGGGGTCATGCGGGGTGTCTAGGTAGAATCACGCCCCTCAATCACGACCAGACTGACAAGGACGGCCATGCTGTTCGGAAAACTGATGCCCCGCGAGGGCAATTTTTTTGAGCTTTTCAATCAGCACGGCAGTCATATTGCCGAGGGCGCCCGGGCGTTCCAGCTGATGATCGAGAACTACGCGGATCCGGCCCTGCGCCAGAAGTACGCCGAGCTCGTGGACATCGAGGAACGCGCCGCTGACCGGGTGACCGCCGAGGTCAGCCGCATGCTGCATCGCACCTTCATCACGCCCATCGATCGCGAGCAGATCCACGGGCTGATCAACGCGATGGACGACATCCTCGACCTGCTCAAGGGCTCGTCCGAGACGCTGTCGCTGTACGACGTGCGCAAGGTGCCCGAGGCGGTGATGCAGCTCACGTCGCTGAGCGTGCGCTGCTGCGAGCGGGTTCAGCATGCGGTGACGCTGTTGCCTCAGCTGCGCCAGGCGGCCACGGCCGAGGCCGCGCTCAAGACCTGCGAGCAGATCGACCAACTCGAGTCCGACGCCGATCGCGTGATGCGCGAAGCCATGTCGCGCCTGTTCCGCGAGGAGGCCGATGTGCGTGAGCTGATCAAGCTCAAGGTCGTGTACGAACAGCTGGAATCGGTGTCGGACCGCTGCGAGGACGTTGCCAACCTGATCGAGGGCATCGTCCTCGAGAACTCCTGAGTCCGACATGCCCCAGGCCGAGATAGCCTTCTGGGTGGTGGCACTGCTGGTGCTGCTGGCCCTGCTGTTCGACTTCATGAACGGCTTCCACGATGCGGCGAATTCCATCGCCACGGTCGTGTCCACCGGGGTGCTCAAGCCTCAGCAGGCGGTGCTGTTCGCCGCGTTCTTCAACATCGTGGCCATCGCCATCTTCCAGTTGAAGGTGGCGGCGACGATAGGCAAGGGCTACGTGATCCCCGGCATCGTCGATCAGCACGTGGTCTTTGGAGCGCTGATGGGCGCCATTGCCTGGAATGCGATCACCTGGTGGTGGGGCATTCCGTCCAGCTCCTCGCATGCGCTCATCGGTGGCATCGTGGGCGCCGTGCTGGTGAAAGCCGGCCCCGGCGCGCTGGTGGCTGAAGGCATCTGGAAGACGGTGGCCTTCATCGTCGTGTCGCCGCTGCTGGGCTATGTGTTCGGCTCGCTGATGATGGTGGCGGTTTCCTGGATCTGCAGGAACAAGTCGCCCCTGCGTGTCGACCGCTGGTTTCGTCGGCTGCAGCTGGTGTCGGCCGGCCTCTACAGCCTGGGCCACGGCGGCAACGATGCGCAGAAGACCATCGGCCTGATCTGGATGCTGCTGATTGCCTCCGGCATGGTGGCGGCCAACGAGACGTCGCCGCCGACCTGGGTCATTGCGGCCTGCTACATCGCCATCGGCATGGGCACCATGTTCGGCGGCTGGCGCATCGTGAAGACCATGGGTCAGCGCATCACCAAGCTCAAGCCGGTGGGTGGCTTCTGTGCCGAAACCGGCGGTGCGGTCACGCTGTTCCTGGCCACGGCCATGGGCATTCCGGTGTCGACCACGCACACCATCACGGGCGCCATCGTCGGTGTCGGCTCCGTGCAGCGCGCCGCTGCGGTGCGCTGGGGTGTGGCCGGCAGCATCATCTGGGCATGGATCTTCACGATTCCCGCCGCAGCCCTGATGGCCGGCGCCTGCTACTGGGTGAGCCTGCGGCTGTTCTGAGTGCTGGCGGCGTCGTCCGCCTGAGCCTCGAAATAGCGTTGCGCGCTGAAGGCGAGGGTCGCCATCAGCGCCGCACCGCCGATCAGCAGGCACAGCACGACGCCGATCACCGCCGCCCAGCCACTGGGCGGGGCGGGTTCGACGGGGTTGAAGCGTGCATTCCAGCGCTCATCCGGCGTGAGCCCGTAGACGATGCCGCTGAGCAGCGCGGCCACGAGGCTAAGGCCCAGCAGGGGGATGAGCAGCCACGCCAGGCGATCGTCCTGCCCGAGCTGGTTCATGCGTTCCACGCCTTCCAGGCCCAGCAGCGTGGGGAGCGGGAACAGCCAGGCCCAGCGGTCCCGCGGGCCGTGCAGATAGAACCGGTGCGTGCCGAAGACGCCTGTGGTCAAGGCCAGCCAGGTGGCGACGGCCTTGCGGCGCACGGTGCGGTGCGGCCCGCTCACCCTCAGGCCTGCATCGGCGCGTTGCTGCTGCCCTGGCCCAGCGTGCGCTGCATCAGCACGACATCCAGCCAGCGGTCGAACTTCCAGCCCGCGCTCTTGAGCAGGCCGGTATGTTCAAAGCCCAGGGCGCGGTGCACGCCGATGGAGCCTGCATTGGCGGAGTCCCCGATCACGGCCACCATCTGCCGTGCGCCGGCGGCCTCGCAGCGGGCGATCAGTTCGGCCAGCAGCAGGCGCCCCACCCCCTGGCCCTGGGCGGTGGGCGACAGATAGATCGAGTCCTCGACGAAGAAGCGATAGGCCAGGCGAGGGCGGAAGTAGTTGGCATAGGCGTAGCCCAGCACGACGCCTTCGCGTTCCGCCACCAGATAGGGCAGCTGGCGCCCCAGCACCTCGGCGCGCCGGCGGGCCATTTCGGTCTCGTCGGGCACCTCGGTTTCAAACGTGCCGGTACCCTTCAGCACGGCGTGGGCATAGATGGCCTGGATGGCGGGCAGGTCTTGTTCGGTGCTGGGGCGGATGACGAGGCTGGTGGTGGACATGGGGGCTGGGCGAGGGAGAAAAAGTTTGATATTCCAACAGTGTCAGACGAGTTTATAATGCTCGGTTTTGGCGCTGGCTGCAGGTGGCTGCGGCGTATCTACGGTGCCAGTCCCGACAGGGTGTCCTGTCAAACCCGATCTGCTCGCCCTGAGTGTCTCCTGGTGCGGTGATCACCTCTATCGTTTAGGAAACATCATGGTTGTGATTCGTCTGGCTCGCGGCGGCTCCAAGAAGCGCCCCTTCTACAACATCGTCGTGGCCAACAGCCAGAACCGTCGTGACGGCCGCTTCATCGAGCGCGTTGGCTTCTACAACCCCGTGGCTTCCGGCGCTGCCGAAAAGCTGCGCGTGGCCCAGGACCGCGTGAGCTACTGGGTTGGCGTTGGCGCCCAGCTGTCGCCCACGGTGGCTCGCCTGGTTGGCGAAGCCCAGAAGGCTGTTCCCGCCGCTGCCTAAGCTGCACGTGGCAGGCAACAAGCCTCAGCAAGACGGCGCTTCGGCGCCGTCTTTTGCTTCTGACGCCTGGCCGGACGACCTGATCCAGGTGGGCCACATCCTGGATGCCTGGGGCATCAAGGGCTGGTTCAAGGTGCAGGCCTATTCGCAGCAGGCCGACGCGTTGTTCACCGCCAAGCGCTGGTTCCTGAAAAGCACCGGCCCCAAGGCGGCACGCCGTGAGCTGAAGATCGCCTCGGTGCGCGAGCATGGCGAGGGCATCGTGGCCTTTGCGGACGATGTGCCCGATCGCAATGCGGCCGAGGCGCTCAAGGGCTTCGAGCTCTTCATCTCGCGCAGCGATTTCCCCAAGGCAGGCGACGGCGAGTACTACTGGGTCGACCTGATCGGCCTGGAGGTGCTGAACCGTGAGTCGCAGCCACTGGGCCGAGTGGTCGGCCTCATCGATACCGGACCGCATTGCGTGCTGCGCATCGTGCCGCCGGGGCTGATCGAGCCGGTGAAGCCTGATCAGGAGCGCCTGATTCCCTTCGTCGACGCCTTCGTCGATGAGGTGGACATGCCCGCCCGGCAGATCCGTGTCGACTGGGGTGTGGACTACTGATTCACGCCGCGGCATGCGCTTCGACGTCCTGACCATCTTCCCGGAGCTGTTCGCGCCGCATTTCACGCACGGCGTGACGCGGCGCGCCTTCGAGCGGGGTCTGGTCGACGTGCGCTTCTGGCCGCTGCGCGACTTCACCGAAGACAACTACCGCCGTGTGGACGATCGTCCCTACGGTGGTGGGCCCGGCATGGTGATGCTGGCCGAGCCGCTGGAGCGTGCCTTGGCCGCCGCCCGTGCGGACCGCGCCGAGACGGCGCCGGCCGTCATCCATTTCACGCCCACCGGACGGCGCATCGACCAGGCGCTGGTTCAGGAGATGGCTGCCGGACCGGGAGGCATCCTGCTGTGCGGGCGCTACGAGGGCATAGACCAGCGGGTGCTGGACCGGCATGTGACGCTGGAACTCAGCCTCGGCGACTTCGTGCTCTCGGGTGGCGAACTGCCCGCCATCGCCCTGCTGGACGCGATCGCGCGCCTGCAGGACGGCGTGCTGGGCGATGCCCAGTCGCATGAACAGGACAGCTTCTCCGACGGTCTGCTGGATTGCCCGCACTACAGCCGCCCGGAGCTGCTCCCGGCGGAGGCTGAATGGCCCGAGCGTCCGGTGCCGGCCGTGCTGCTGTCCGGCCACCATGCCGACATCCGGCGCTGGCGGCGCGAACGCTCGCTGGCGCTCACCGCGCAACGGCGGCCGGAGTTGATCGCCGCGGCGCGCGCCAGCGGCCGTCTGAGCAAGGCGGACGAGGCGTTCCTGACCCGGCTGGAAGCAGGCGATTCCGCCAAGCATCCGGCATAGCGCTAGGCGAAATCAGCTGGCTGCGCTACAATCGCGGGTTTTCCGATCCTCTGGCGTGCAGACAGCGGCGAGGCGGGGCTCAGGCAAAGCCGGAGTCACCACCGAACGGCAACTCTTCATCAACACCGCCGCCAAGATCGCTTTGGAGTAAACATGGATCTGATCCAGACCCTTGAGCAAGAAGAAATTGCTCGCCTTGGCAAGACCATCCCCGCTTTCGCCCCTGGCGACACGGTGATCGTCAGCGTGAATGTCGTTGAAGGCAGCCGCAAGCGCGTGCAGGCCTACGAAGGCGTCGTGATCGCCAAGCGCAACCGTGGCCTGAACAGCAGCTTCATCGTCCGCAAGATTTCCAGCGGCGAAGGCGTGGAGCGTACGTTCCAGCTGTACAGCCCGCTGATCGCGTCCATCGAAGTGAAGCGCCGTGGTGATGTCCGCCGCGCCAAGCTGTACTACCTGCGCGAGCGTTCGGGCAAGTCGGCTCGCATCAAGGAAAAGCTGGCCTGATGTTCCGGGCTGGCCCGCCAGCCCCGCACAGTCAAGCCCTGGCCGCCCGGAGTTCAGCTCCCGGCGGCTTTTTCTTTGCCACCGCCCTATGCTGCATCGATGAACCGGCCTCGTATCGTGAATCCCAAGCTCGCATCCGTCGTGGGTGTGGATAGCGGCCTGCCCGCCGTGCCGGCCGAGCGGCTCACGGCGGGCGCGTTGCGGGCGCGCCTGGCGGCGCCGCCGGTGTGGACGCCGGAGTTCGTTGGCGATGGGTCCATCTTCGCCGGCCGGCAACCCGCCAGCGCGGCCGTGCTCGTGCCGTTGGTGCAGCGGGACAGCGGCCTGCAACTGCTGCTGACGCGACGAACTGACCACCTGCGTGATCACGCCGGGCAGATCAGCTTCCCCGGTGGGCGGGTGGAGCCCGAAGACGACGGGCCGGTTGCCACGGCGCTGCGCGAGACCGAGGAGGAGATCGGCCTGCCGCGGCGCTATGTCGAGGTGATCGGTCAATTGCCGATCTACGCGACCGTCACCGCTTATCAGGTGACGCCGGTGGTCGCCCTCGTGGAGCCCGGGTTCGAGCTGCGACTGGACGCCGGCGAGGTGGCCGAAGCCTTCGAGGTGCCGCTGAACTTCCTGATGACGCCGGCCCACCACGAGCACAGGCGCGTGGACTTCGACAGCGGTGAGCGCCGCTTCGTCGCGATGCCCTGGCAGGCCGAGGGCCGCGAATACTTCATCTGGGGTGCGACCGCGGCCATGCTGCGCAACCTGTATCGCCTCTTGTCGGCCTGAACAGCGCGTCATCGGCACTATCATCCCCCGCCATGAATTTCTTCGCGGTGCTGCTGGCCCTGTTGTGCGAGCAGCTCAAACCTCTGCGGCACGGCAACCGCATCCATGAATCCGTGATCGGCTGGGTCCGCTGGACCGGTCGCAACTTCGACGCGGGCCACGAGCGCCATGCGGTGGTGGTGTGGACCATCACCGTGCTGGTGCCAGGTCTGCTGGTGGCGGTTCTCTATTGGGTGCTCCGGCATTTCAGCGTTCTGCTGGCGCTGGCGCTTGACGTGGCCATCCTCTACCTGACGCTGGGCTTCCGGCAGTTCAGCCACTATTTCACCGACATCCGCGAGGCGCTGGATCGGGGCGACGACCTCACGGCGCGCCAGCTGCTGGCCGAATGGCGGCATCTGGATGCCAGCGAGTTGCCGCGCACCGAGCTGATCCGGCATGTCATCGAGCATTCGCTGCTGGCCGCCCACCGCCACGTGTTCGGCGTGTTCTTCTGGTTCGTGCTGTGCTCCACGCTGGGCCTGGGGCCGGCCGGGGCGGTGGTGTACCGCATGGCGGAGTTCGCCGGGCGCTACTGGGCGTTCAAGAGCCGCACGCTGGATGCGCCCACCAACGAGCGGCTGCTGGCGCTGTCCCGCCAGGCCTTCGGCTGGATAGATCACCTGCCGGCCCGCCTGACGGCGACAGGTTTTGCCATCGTCGGCAACTTCGAGGAGGCGGTGAACAGCTGGCGTCGTGACGCCAGCCTGTGGCTGCATCCGAACGAGGGCATCATCCTGGCGTCGGCGGCCGGTGCGGTGGGCCTGCAGCTGGGCGGGGCGGCGGCGCCGGGCGTGACGCCGGATCGCAGCAAGACCTTCGACTACGGCTCGGAGCCCGAGGCCACCGGCGCGGCCGGGTCCACGGCGGGCGTGCCGCCGCAGCTGGGTCATCTGCAGAGCGTCGTCGGCCTGGTCTGGCGTTCGGTCGTGCTGTGGATGCTGCTGCTGGCGTTGCTGACGCTGGCCAACCTCGTCGGCTGACGCTCGCCGCAGCGGACCCCGACAGAAATCAGCCCGGCAATTGCCCGACTGCGCTGGCCACGGCCAGCAGCTCATGGTCGTCCGGCACCGGGCGGCTGGCGCCGGCCACCTCGTTGAGTGGCACCGAGACGATGCGGTCGCCGCGCAGCGCCACCATGCGGTTGCGTTCACCGGCCAGGATGGCGCGTGCGGCGGCGGCACCGAAGCGGGTGGACAGCACCCGGTCGTAGGTTGAGGGAGCGCCGCCGCGCTGCAGATGCCCCAGCAGGCTGTAGCGCACCTCGACACCGGCGCCCCAGCGCGATTCCAGCGCCGCCTGCAGCGGCAGGCCGGCGCCGGCCAGCGTCACCCGGCCATCGAAGGCGTCACCCTGCAGATGGCGGGGCAGCTCGGGCAGTTGTACGCCTTCGGCCAGGCAGACCAGGGCATAGCCCTGGCTGGCGATGCGGCGCTCGCAGTGGCTTGCCAGCTGCTCCAGCGAGAAGCGACGCTCCGGGATGAGGATGGCGTCGGCCCCGCCGGCGATGCCGCCTTCCAGCGCGATCCAGCCGGCGTGGCGGCCCATGGTTTCCAGCAGCATCACGCGGCCGTGGCTGCGAGCGGTGGTCTGCAGCCGGTTCAGCGCATCGGCCACCACGGCGACGGCGGAATCGAAGCCGAAGCTGCGCTCGTTGCCGACGATGTCGTTGTCTATGGTCTTGGGCACGCCGATCACCGGCAGGCCGAGCCGGCTGAAGCGCTCGGCGATGGTCATGGTGCCGTCGCCGCCTATGACCACCAGCAGGTCCAGTCCGAGCGACTGCGCGAACCGCAGGGCCTCGCCGGACACGTCAGCACCGGCGGCGCCGAAGTAGTGGAAGGGGTCGGCGCGGTTGTGCGTGCCCAGCACGGTGCCGCCTTCGGCGAGCAGGTCGCGCACCAGCGGCTCGTCCAGCGGCCGGGCCCGGCCTTCGATGAGCCCGAGGAAGCCGCGCTCGATGCCGGTGACGCGGGTCACGCCGGCCTCCATCAGCGCCAGCGTGACGGCGCGAATCACCGCGTTCAGGCCGGGGCAGTCGCCCCCGCCGGTCAGGATGCCGATGTGCATGTCACTTCAACAAGGTGTTCTGCATGAAGAGGATGGTCGCGTAGAACTGGTAGTCCTGGTTCTCCTTCTTCTGGAACCCGTGCCCTTCGTTCTCCGCGCGCAGATACCAGACCGGTGTGCCGCCCTCGCGCACCTTGGCGACGATCTGTTCGGCCTCGGTATAGGGCACGCGCGGGTCGTTGCGGCCCTGCACGACGAACAGCGGCTTCTTGATACGCGCGGCATTCGTCAGCGGCGAGATCTTGTCGAGGTGCGCGCGCATGGCGGGGTCGCGCTCGTCGCCGTACTCGACGCGGCGCAGGTCGCGGCGATAGCTTTCGGTGTTCTGCAGGAAGGTCACGAAGTGCGAGATGCCCACCACGTCGATGGAGGCTGCGATGCGATCGGCGTAGTTCGTCGACACCGCCAGCGTCATGTAGCCGCCGTAGCTGCCACCCATCACCAGCACGCGGCTGGCGTCCAGGTCGGGCTGGGTGGCGATCCAGTCCAGCAGGGCGCCGATGTCCTTGACCGAGTCCTCGCGCTTGAAGCCGTTGTCCATCGCGAGGAAGGTCTTGCCGAAGCCCGCCGAGCCCCGCACGTTGGGCTGGATCAGCGCCATGCCCAGTTCCTGCACGAAGTAGGCGTTGCGGCCCAGGAAGCCGACGGTGGCCTGGCCCTCGGGCCCGCCGTGAATGGAGATCAGCACCGGACGCTTGCCGTTGAAGCGGGCCGGCGGCCTGGTCATCAAGCCGGAGATGGCAGTGCCGTCGAAGCTCTTCCAGCGGATGATCTGCTGCTCGCTGAAGCCGCGGGTGTCCAGCGGCGCGTAGGCACGCGTCCATTGCTGCACGGCGCCGTCATCGCCCAGCGTGTAGATCTGGCTGGGGCCCTTGGCGTTGCTGATGCTGAAGGCCAGTTCGCTCCGGCGCTCGTCGAAATGGGCGCTGCCCACGTTGCCGGCGGGCAGCTGGGGGGCGGGCAGTTCCCGGCCGCTGGCGGTATCGAAGAAATGCAGCTCGTCGCGGCCGTCCACGTTGAACTGCGCAGCCAGACGGCGGCCGTAGGCGGTGGTGCTCACGCCGCTGACATTCCATGGGATGTGGCTGCTGACGCGCTGGATCTCGCCGCTGGCAACGGTCAGCGTCATCAGCTCGTTGAACTCGCCCGCCCGGTCGCTGGTGAACCACAGGCGCTGGCCATCCGCACTCCAGGCCGCCGGATGGTAGGTGGCCTTGGCCGCGGGGCTGCCCGCCGCAGGCAGGAGCTGACGGCGCTCGCCACTGGTGAGGTCGAGCAACCAGATCTGCGATTCGTTCGCCGAGAGGTAGCGCGTCAGCGCCACCTGCCGCTCGTCATGCGACATCACATGGGCCGACCAGCCCCCGCCCTCCAGTTCGGCCAGCTTGCGGCGGGCCTGGGGCTGCTCGGGGTCCATCAGCCACAGCGTGGTGTTGATCTGCGCGCGGCTGCCGCCCTGGGCCGTGCGGTCGATGGGCACCGAGGTGTAGAGCAGCCGGCCGCTGTGGCGCAGCCAGGCGTTCATCGCATGCCGTTCGTCGGGCGAGGTCAGCAGCACCGGTTGGGCGCCAGGCTGCCCGAGGGCCAGACGGTAGAGCTGGGCCACCTCGTTGCCGCCGGTGGCGCGCTCGAACACCACGTAGCGGCCACTGCGCGGCTCATAGCTCGCGCGCGTGACTGGCTCGGCGCTGTTGGTGAGCTGTTCCGGCTCGGCCAGCGGGCCGGCAAGGCGGAACAGCTGGGCCGTGTTGGCCCCCGCCGGCCGGTGGCTCACGAGCATCTCGCGCTGCTGCGGGTGCCAGTCCACGAAGCCGTGGCCGCGGAAGTCGTTGTAGCGGCCCACCGCGTCCACCAGGCTTTGCGGTACCGGCGGGATGTTCTGCGTCAGCAGTTGGGCATTGGGCGGGTAGACCGCGGCCGGGGGCGTGCTGCTGCACGCAGTCAGCAGCGCCAGGGTGGAGGCGCAAAGGGCGAAACGCAGGGAGTTCATGGGCGACGCATCAAAGGAAAGGGCGTTTGAGGTGAACCTCAAACGCCCATTCTCAGGGGTGTCGGTCTAGGGTCGAACCCGAGTGCCGCCTCAGGCCGTCTGCTGGATGCCGGCGATCTGCCAGGCCTCGCTGCCAGGTGTGCGCACCAGGTGCCAGATCTCGTCGAAGTCCTGCGCGGCCTGCTCGCTGGCCTCGCGGATCAGGCCCCAGAAGCGCACTGACACGACCTCCTGGCCGTCCTCGGTGGCCACGTCCACCACGCGGGCGTCAAGCTGCAGCACGTCGGTGCGTTGCGTCTGCTGGCCCCGCTCCAGCAGCTCCTGCTGGATGTTGGCGTACATCTGCGGCGTGGTGAAGCGGCGCAGGTCGGCCTGATCGCCCGCATCGTTGGCGGCCTGCATGCGGATGAAGACCTGCTTGGCGATCTTCTCGAAACCCTGGGCGTCGAAGCCCGTCGGCACCGCGGCTGCGCTGGGCACGGCTGAGACCGGCGACGCAACGGCGGGCGCAGCAGGCTGCGGATTCCAGGCAGGCGTCGGGCTGGCGCCTGCGCCGGCACCAGCGGTGGCACCCGCGAACTGCGTCGCCTGGCGGGGCGCCGCGAAACGGCGCATCACGAAGCGCAGCACGATGAAGCCGACGATCGCGAGCAGCATCAGCGTCATGAACTGGCCAAGCTCGGCGCCGAAGCCCAGATGGCTGGCCAGCGCGGCCAGACCGATGCCGGCGGCCAGGCCAGCCAGCGGGCCCAGCCAGGAACGCTTGGGCGCCGCGGCCGGGGCCTGCGGCGTGGGGGTGGTCTTGGGGGCCGCAGCCTGCTGCGGGGCCACCGGCTGTTGAGGCGTCTGGGCGGGCGGCGTCTGCGGCGCTGTCTGGGCTGGCACGCTGCGCTTCATGCCGCCGCTGGACAGGCGCTTGGCCTCGGCGTCATGGAAGGGCAGGCTCAGCGCCAGCGCGGCGGCCAGGCTGGCAACAAGGATACGGTTCACGTCGGGGTCTCCGGGATGGGGCCAGGGAGACACGCAGATGGTGCCGCCCCGCCGGTTTTCAATACTTTGCAATGATGCCCCAAGGCGCGCCGGCCTCAAGCGTCTCGGATGTCGGCGATGACCTGCTGGCCGTAGTCCGCCCGCTCGAGGTAACGCAGCAGGGCGGCGGCGGTGGCGTCTGCCGTCTGCAGCTGGCCGCCATCCTTCAGCCCCTGGAAGCGGGCCTGGTCGGCGAATTGTGTCGGGTCGGCGCCGCGGAGCTGCTGCTGCATGTCGCTGTCGATGACCCCGGGCGCGATGGACACGATGCCGACGTTCGGGGCCTCCAGCGCGAGCGCGCGGCTGAGGTGGTCCAGGCCGGCCTTGATCGCGCAATAGCTGGCCACGCCGGCCATGGCACGCCGGCCCAGGCCCGACGAGATGTTCATGATGCGGCGCTGCGGGACGGTCGTGGTGCCTGCCAGGAAGGCCTGGCAGAGCAGGGCGGGGGCCTCCAGGCCGACGCGCAGTGCCGCGGACAAGGCCTGCGGCTGTCCGGCAGCCAGTGGCCCGGGAGGCTGCAGCAGGGCCGCGTTGTTGATCAGCGTGGCGCTTTGCCAGCGCGGGCGTGCCGGGTCTTGCAGCCAGTCCTGCAGGCGGGCGGCCACGGGCAGCGGATCGGCGAGATCGGATTCCCATTGCTCGGCGGCCAGTTCGGGCTGTCGGCGCCGGGCGATGCCGAGCACCTGATGGCCGGCCTGCTGCAGCTGCAGCGCCATGGCCGCGCCGAGGCCGCGCGAGCTGCCGGTGATGATGAAGAGATGCACGTCAGAACTCCGGGGGGCTGAGAAAGCTGAGACCGAGATGGGGTAGATGCAGCGCGCAGGCGTGCAGCAATAGCCGCGGCGCCAGCGCCTGCATTTCGGGCGGCGCGTAAAGCGTGTCGCCCAGTATGGGGTGGCCCAGCGCGGCCAGGTGAACGCGCAGCTGATGGCTGCGGCCCGTGATGGGTTGCAGCGCCACGCGCGTGCCCGGCCCGGCCGGGCCAAGCGCCTCCCAGCGGGTCTGGGAGGGCTTGCCGTGCAGCTGATCCACCTGCTGACGCGGCCGATTGGGCCAGTCTGCGGCGAGCGGCAGATCGATCAGCCCAGCGCCCTCCAGCGTGCCGCTCACGACGGCTTCGTAGCGCTTGTCGACGCGGCGCTCGGCAAAGTCGGCGCTCAGCTCGCGCTGGGCTTGGGCACCGCGGGCGAACAGCAGCAGCCCGGAGGTGGCCTGATCCAGTCGATGCACGATCAACGCGTCGCCATAGCGGGCCTGCAGGCGCGCGCTCGCGCAATCCTGCTTGGCCTCGCCACGGCCGGGCACGCTGAGCAGCCCGGCGGGCTTGTCGACGACGATCAGACGTTCGTCGGCATGAAGGATGCGGAGGTCGGCGGGCTTGGACATCGAGCCCGGCACGATACCGCGCCTGGCGCGGCCTGCCGACGCATGCCTGCGAGGCCTGCCGAGGCGATGACCCGACACGACGTAGGCCTGCGGGGCGTCGTCAGCAAGCGCGGCCGCTGGTGCTGGCAGGATGGCGCACCGCTTGCATAGACGAGGAGCTGGCTGATGGAACGAGCCGTTGTGATCGAGGCCCCGGGTGGGGCGGAGCAGATGAAGCTGGTGGACGTGGAGCTGGGCGCGCCCGGGCCGGGTGAGATCCTCATCCGCCACCACGCCTGCGGGTTGAACTACATCGACGTCTACCACCGCAATGGCGCCTACCCCTTGCCGCTGCCGGCGCGGCTGGGCATGGAGGGCGCGAGGGTCGTCGAAGCCGTGGGCGAGGGGGTGACGCACCTGCGCGCGGGTGACCGTGCGGCCTACACCAGCCAGCCACCGGGGGCGTATTCGACCGCTCGCGTGATGCCGGCCAAGGCGGTGCTCAAGCTGCCGGACGAGATCGACTTCGAGACCGCCGCCGGCATGATGCTCAAGGGGCTGACGGTGCAATACCTGCTGCGCAGCACGCTGCCTCAGGGCGGCCTGCAGCCGGGCGATGCCGTGGTCTTCCACGCCGCGGCCGGTGGCGTCGGGCTGATCGCCTGCCAATGGGCGCGGGCGATGGGCCTGCAGCTCATCGCCACGGCGGGCAGCGACGAAAAATGCCAGCTGGCGCTGGCGCACGGTGCGGCGCATGCGATCAACTACCGCAGCACGCCCGACTTCGCCGCCCAGGTTCGTGAACTGACCGACGGCCGGGGCGTGAAGGTGGTGTACGACTCGGTCGGCGCCGACACCTGGGAGGGCTCGCTGAACTGCCTGGCGCCCTTCGGGCTGATGGTGAGCTTTGGCGCAGCCTCAGGCGCCGTGCCGCCCGTGCAGGTAGGGACGCTGGCCGCCAAGGGCTCGCTCTACCTGACGCGGCCGACGGTGTTCACCCACCTGGCGGAGCGCGAGCGCTGCCAGGCCATGGGGGACGACCTGTTCGCGATGGTGGCCTCCGGCCAGGTCAAGGTACGCATCGAGCGCCGCTATCGGCTGACCGATGCCGGACAGGCCCATCATGACCTCGAGGCGCGCCGCATCACGGGAAGCGCGGTGCTGCTGCCCTGAAACGAGCCCACGAAAAAAGCCGCCGCCCGTTGCGGGCGGCGGCTTGGTAATCAACGAGGCCGGCCGAGCGGTGCGCCGCTCAGCACGTGGCTGGTTCAGACGCGGCTGCGACGGCGCACGACGGCGCCCACGGCGACGAGGCCGGCCAGCATCAGCGCGTAGGACTCGGGCTCCGGCACCGGCTGAGCCTGGATGTTGAGCGAACCGGTGAAGCCGACGGCGCCGCCGATCAGGTTGCCCGTCACCACCAGCGTGTGGACGCCGGCGCTGAGGTTGCTGGCTTGGTAGGTCCAGGCGTCCACGCCGAAGCCGCCAGGAATGCTGACGTCAGCCTGGGCGGTGAAACTTTGGCCATCCAGCGTGACGGAGGTGACGTCATAGCCGCTGTTGCCGGCAAAGTTGGCGGTGATCAGCGAGGTGAAGCTGATGTTGCCCCAGCTGCCGGCCAGATCGGTCAGATCCAGCGTGAAGGTGTTGGCGCCGGAGGCGGCAGCGCTGAAGCTGCCCGACCATTGATCGGTACCGTTGAAGGTCAGCGTGATCGGGGTGGATGCGGAAGCGGCAAGGCTGGCAACCAGCAGGCCGGCGGCAATCAGGGCATTCTTCAGGGCCATGGGACTCTCCGTGGACGACGCAGTCAGTATGTCATCGGCTCGATGACAGGAACGTGGCGTCGGACGTCCTGAGGGTCAGTTCCCCCGCAGCTCGGGGGTGGGAAAACCCGCCGCGCGGGGCGGGTGAGCCGGCTCGACCGGCATCTGGCCCAGCAGCACCTCGAAGCTGAAGCACGAGCCCAGGCCCGGGCGGCTTTCGACCTCGATCTGGCCGCCCATCAGGTTCACCAGGCGCTGGACGATGGTCAGCCCCAGACCCGTGCCACCGTAGCGGCGGGTGATGGAGCTGTCGGCCTGGGTGAAGGGGTCGAAGATCTGCGCGATCTGGTCGCGGGTCATGCCGATGCCGGTGTCAGTGACGGCGCAGCGCAGCCGCAGCTGTTCGGGGCCGTCGTCGTCATGGGCCTCGGCCCGCGCGAACTCCACCCGGACCTCGCCGCGTTCGGTGAACTTCAGCGCATTGCCGATGAGGTTGATCAGCACCTGGCGCAGCCTCAGCGCATCGCCGATCAGCTGCGGTGGCACGCCGGCCTGCACCAGCGCATGCAGCTGGATGCCCTTGTCGTGCGCCTGCAGCAGCAGCGGCTGCAGCGCCTCGGTCAGGCAGTCATGCAGGCTGAAGGGCTGGGTCTCGATCAGGATGCGTCCGGCCTCGATCTTGGCCACGTCCAGCAGGTCGTTGATGATGGTCATCAGGCCCTTGGCGGACTGGTGGGCCATCTCGATGAAGCGACGTTGGCGCTCGTCCAGGTCGCCCAGCAGCACCAGCTCGGTCAGGCCCAGAACCCCGTTCATCGGTGTGCGGATCTCGTGGCTCATGTTGGCCAGGAAGGCACTCTTGGCCTGGCTGGCGGCCTCGGCGGCCTCACGCGCGGCCTCCAGCGCGGCCTGGCTGGCCTTGAGGTCGGCGATGTCGCGGGCGTTGAGCAGCATCACGGTGTCGCCGGTGGCCGGATCGCGCATGGGCCGGGCATCCAGCGCATGCCAGCGCACGCCGGCCAGTGTCTGCAACTCGACGTCCTGCCGGCAGGCTTCGCCGCGCCGCACCCGGTTCAGGATGCCGATTGCGTCCTGCGGGTGGGCGAAACAGCGGGTGAATTCGGTCTGGCCGCTGGTCGGCGGCGTGTCGCCGAAGGTGAGGGCGGCCGCCGGATTGCGCATCAGCAGATCGCCCTGGGCGAGACCGAACACGGCAATGCGTATCGAGGTGTGCTGCAGCGCCTCCACGCCGCGCAGGGCCGACAGGTCGGCGTCGCCGCCCAGCGAATCGGCCGCGAACAGCATCACCTGGCGCCGCTCGGGGGTGCGAATGCCCCGCGAGACCAGCATCACCGGGGTCGGCGCACCCTTGGGGTAGAGCGTCCATTGCTCGCGCACGATCCGGCCCTGCGCGTGATCTGCTGAGGTGGCGGCCAGCCGCTCGCTGACGGCCTCGCCGTGCTCGGTGAAGTCGCGTGACAGGAACTCCTCGGCGCTGTCGGCGTGCCAGAAGCGCAGCGCCGCAGCGTTGGCCCAGAGATTGCGCCGGCGCTCGGGGTCGTAGACCCAGAGGGGCACGTCGAGCCAGTCGTAGTGGCTGAGGCTGGAGAAGTCGAGAAGCATGTACGGCCGGTAATACGACCGCAATTGTCGCCGCTGGATGCGACAAAACCGTCCTCTGCCTGTCGGGCAATGCCCTGATGCGCAGTTCGCTCAGCCGGGCTCGCCTGAGGGCGGCAGGGCCGCGCGATAGGCGTGCCAGCTGGCGTGGCCCAGCCAGGGGCCGATGACGATGAGGCCGGCGAACATGGGCAGCATGGCCAGCACCACCAGCGTGGTGATCATCAGCCCCCAGAAGAGCATGGTGAGCGGTTGCGACAGACACAGCCGCAGACTCAGCAGCGCGGCGCTGATGGCGTCGGTGTCGCGGTCCAGCAGCAGGGGCATGGCGATCACGCTGACCGAGAAGATCAGTCCGCCGAACAGGGCACCGACGCCCAGGTAGGCGGCGACGAAGCCCGCGTGGCGAGCGTCCAGCAGCTTCGCGATGGAGCCGGCAAAGTCCGGCATGCCGTCAAAGCTCACGGCGAACACCACCAGCGCGGCGCGGCCCCAGAGCATCTCCAGCACCAGCAGCGCGGCGCCGAAGATCGCGATCTGCGAGACGTTGTCCAGCCAGGCGCCGACGGCATCGATCAGCGACGGCGGCTCGCCGCGTTCCAGCCGCCGGCTGGTGTCGTAGAGGCCCAGGCACAGCAGCGGGCCGAGCAGCAGGAAGCCGGCGCACAACGCCAGCGTGTAGGCCGGCGCATGCCGGAACACCGCCAGCACGACCAGACCCATCAACGCAAAGAGCGTCCCGAAGAACAGGGCGGTGCCGGGGGCGCGAATCAGGTCACGGGCGCCCAGCGCCAGCCAGCGCAGCGGTGCGCCGAGGGTCAGCTGGGCGAACTGCGGGCCGCGGCTGACCGTCGGCTCGGGCACATAGGGCCGGTAGGGGACGGCGTCCCCGGCAGGGTCGGGTGGTGCTTCAGGTCCGTCGGACACGGCGCAGTTCATCCAGGATCAACAGGATGGCGCCGATGGTGATCGCAGAGTCTGCGACATTGAACGCGGGGAAATACCAGCCGCCCGCGTGAACCTGGATGAAGTCGACCACATAGCCGTGGATGGCGCGGTCTATCACATTGCCCAGCGCGCCGCCCAGGATGAGCGTGAGCGCGGTGCAGAACAGCAGCTGGCCGCCGTGGCGGCGCAGCATGTAGATGATGAAGGCGGCGGCTCCCAGGCCCAGCGCCAGGAAGAACCAGCGCTGCCAGCCCGAGGCCCCGTGCAGGAAGCTGAAGGCGGCGCCGTAGTTGTGGGCCCGCACCAGGTTGAAGAAGCTGGTGACCGGGTGCACGTCACCGAGCTGGAAGGCGCCGAGTATCAGCACCTTGGTGAACTGGTCGGCCAGGATGATGACCGCGGCGATCAGCAGCCACTGGGTCAGGCCGGCACGTGAGGGCGAGGGCATGGAAAGTCCTGCAGCAGAAAGCGGGAAGGGGCCGGCAGCGCGTGCGCCACCGGCCGGGGAGATCAGGCGAACTGGCGGGTCTCGCCGCTGCCGTGAAGATTGCTGTCGCAGCGGCCGCAGATGGTCGGGTGCTCGGGGTTGGCGCCCACGTCCGCGCGGTAGTGCCAGCAGCGCTCGCACTTGGCCTGGGCCGACGGCGTGACCTTGACGCTGAGCTCGGGCGCCGCCACCAGCGTCGCCGCCGAGGTGATGAACACGAACTTCAGGTCCTCGCCTAGGCTTTGCAGCAGGGCCAGGTCTTCCGCGTTGACGCCCAGCTCCACCTCGGCCTGCAGCGAGGAGCCGATGGCACCGGTGGTGCGCACGTCCTCGATGGCCTTGTTGACCGCGTCGCGGATCTCGTGGATGCGGTTCCACTTCGCGATCAGGCCGGCGTCATGGGCGGCGAAGGCCCAGAAGGTCTCGGTGAACAGGGTGTCGCCCGCGCCCTTGTTGGCGAACACCTTCCAGGCTTCTTCCGCGGTGAAGCTGAGGAAGGGCGCCATCCAGCGCAGCATGGCCTGGGTGATGTGCCACAGCGCGGTCTGGGCCGAGCGGCGCGCCAGGCTCTTGGGCGCGGTGGTGTAGAGGCGGTCCTTCAGCACGTCCAGGTAGAAGGCGCCCAGGTCCTCGGAGCAGTAGACCTGCAGCTTGGCCACCACGGGGTGGAACTCGTAGCGCTGGTAGTGCGCCAGGATCTCCTCCTGGAACTGCGCGGCACGGGCCAGCGCGTAGCGGTCGGCCTCCAGCAACTGGTCCATGGGCACGGCGTCGGTGGCCGCGTCGAAGTCCGACACATTGGCCAGCAGGAAGCGCAGCGTGTTGCGGATGCGGCGGTAGCCGTCCACCACGCGGGCCAGGATCTTGTCGTCGCCCGCGATGTCGCCCGAGTAGTCGGAGGCCGCCACCCACAGCCGGATGATCTCGGCGCCCAGCTTCTTGCTGGTGTCCTGCGGGTCCACGCCATTGCCCTTGGACTTGCTCATCTTGTGGCCCTTGCTGTCCACGGTGAAGCCGTGGGTCAGCAAGCCCTTGTAGGGCGCGCGGCCGTTGAGGGCGCAGGAGATCAGCAGCGAGGAATGGAACCAGCCGCGGTGCTGGTCATGGCCTTCCAGATACAGGTCGGCCTCGGGGCCCTCGGCATGGGCCGCACCCGCATGGCTGCCCTTGAGCACATGCTGGAAGGTGGAGCCGGAGTCGAACCAAACGTCCAGGATGTCCTGGCCCTTGCTGTAGGCCTCGGCCTCGGCGCCCAGCCACTCGGCCGGGTCCAGCTTGGACCAGGCCTCGATGCCGCCGGCCTCCACCAGCTGCGCCGCGCGCTCGATGAACTCCAGCGTGTTGGGGTGGGGCTGGCCCGTGTCCTTGTGCAGGAAGATGGGCAGCGGCACGCCCCAGCTGCGCTGGCGCGAGATGCACCAGTCGGGCCGGCCGGCGATCATGTCGTGCAGCCGGGTCTTGCCGTTCTCGGGGTAGAAGCTGGTCTGTTCGATGGCTTCCAGCGCGGTCTGGCGCAAGGTCTTCTCGGCCTTGTCGACCGTGAACACGCCATCGCCCTCGTCCATGCGCACGAACCACTGGGCGGCGGCGCGGTAGATCACCGGGCTCTTGTGGCGCCAGCAGTGCGGGTAGCTGTGGGTGATCTTGCTGTGGGCCAGCAGGCGGCCGGCGTTTTGCAGCGTTTCGGCAATGACCGGGTTGGCCTTCCAGATGTGCATGCCGCCGAACAGCGGCAGGCCGGCCTCGTAGGTGCCATTGCCCTGCACCGGGTTCAGGATGTCCTTGAACGCCAGGCCGTGGGCCACGCAGCTGTTGAAGTCGTCGATGCCGTAGGCGGGCGCGGAGTGGACCACGCCAGTGCCGTCGTCGGCGGTGGCGTAATCGGCCAGGTACACCGGGCTCTCGCGGTCATAGCCCGCATCCACATGGGCCAGCGGGTGTTTGAACTTCAGCAGTTCCAGCTGGCGGCCCTGGGTGACGGCCACGGTTTCGCCTTCCAGCTGCCAGCGGGCCAGGCATTTCTCGACCAGGGCCTCGGCGACGACGAAATAGCCGCGCGCGGTCTTGACCAGCGCATAGGGCAACTCGGGGTTGAGGTTGAGCGCCTGGTTGGCCGGGATGGTCCAGGGCGTGGTGGTCCAGATCACCGTGAAGGCCTCGGCGTCCAGCGGCGCCACGCCGAAGGCGGCGGCCAGCTTGTCCGGCTCGGCCGACAGGAAGGCCACATCCACCGCCGGCGAATGCTTGTCGGCGTACTCGATCTCGAATTCGGCCAGCGACGAGCCGCAGTCGAAGCACCAGTACACGGGCTTGAGGCCGCGGTACACGAAGCCGCGCTCGAACAGGCGCTTGAGCACCCGGATCTCGCCGGCCTCGTTCTTGAAGTCCATCGTGCGATAGGGATGGTCCCAGTCGCCCAGCACGCCCAGGCGCTTGAAGTCCTCGCGCTGCTGGTTGATCTGCTCGCCGGCGTAGGCACGGCTCTTGGCCTGCACCTCGTCGCGCGGCAGGCCGCGGCCATAGGTCTTCTCGATCTGGTTCTCGATCGGCAGGCCGTGGCAGTCCCAGCCGGGGATGTAGGCCGCGTCGAAGCCTTCCAGCTGGCGCGCCTTCACGATCATGTCCTTGAGGATCTTGTTGACCGCGTGGCCCATGTGGATCTGGCCGTTCGCATAGGGCGGGCCGTCGTGCAGCACGAACTTGGGCCGGCCGCAGCGCGCGTCGCGCAGCTTCTTGTAGATGCCCTGGTCTTCCCACTCCTTGACCCAGCCCGGCTCGCGCTTGGGCAGGTCGCCGCGCATGGGGAAGGGCGTGTCGGGCAGGTTGAGGGTGGCGCGGTAGTCGCGGTTTTCCGGAGTGGTCATGGCAGGCGGCGGTCAGGCGGCGGGCCTGACTAAGGTGTTCGCGGGGGAGGGGACGGCAGCGGCAGCGGCTGGCGTCAAATTCGGTCGCGCGTGGTCTGGCGGCTGACCTTCACGTGCCGGGAGGCGTACGTGGCGAGGAAGGCGCGGGCTGCATCGGTGTCGGCGCGTATCGCGGCCGTCAGGGCGTCCAGGCCGTCGTACTTGGCTTCGTCGCGGAGTTTGTGCAGCAGTTCCACGCGGGCGATCTTACCGTAGCCCCCTTCGGCCCCCAGAGCGGCGGGCCAGTCCAGGCAATGCACCTCCAGCAGCACGCGACCGGCGTCCTCCACCGTGGGCCGGCGACCCAGGCTGGCCACACCGTCCAGCGGCTCGTCGGTGAGGCCATGCACCCGCACCGCGAAGATGCCGCTGGCGGCGGGCTTGTCGTGCGCGAAGGCCAGGTTCAGTGTGCGAAAGCCGTCGTTGGCACCGGCCGCGCTCTCACCCAGCTGGCGGCCCAGCTTGCGGCCGTGGGTGACATGGCCGGTGATCGCGTAGGGCCGACCCAGCAGTGCGGCCGCGGCCGCCATGTCGCCCGCGGCCAGCGCGTCGCGCACGGCCGAGCTGCTGACGCGCAGCCCGTGCACCTCGTAGCTCATCATGCGGGCTACGTCGAAGCCCTGGGCGCGGCCGGCGGCGTCCAGCGTGGCGTAGTCGCCCTGGCGCTTGGCACCGAAGCGGAAGTCGTCGCCCACCAGTACATAGCGTGCGCCCAGGCCCTGGCGCAGCACCTGCTGGATGAAGTCCTGTGCGGGCAGCGCGGCCAGCGCCTCGTCGAAGCGCAGGATCACCACCTCGTCCACGCCGCAGCGTTCCAGCTCGCCGAGCTTGTCGCGCAGCGTCGCAATGCGGGCCGGCGCCAGCTCGGGCCTGCCCAGCTTGGCGGCGAAGAAGTCGCGCGGGTGGGGTTCGAAGCTCAGTACGCAGGTGGGCAGGCCGCGGTGCCGCGCCTCGGACTGCAGCAGCGCCAGCATGGCCTGGTGGCCGCGGTGCACGCCGTCGAAGTTGCCAATCGTGAGCGCGCAGGCCGGCGCGATGCCGGGGTGGTGGAGGCCTCGAAACACTTGCATGGCGCGTGATTGTCCGCGCGTCGTCATTGGCCCCAGACTTCGGCCGGGCTCGCAACCCAGCGCCACTCGCCCACGGCCAGGTCGGCGGGCAGGGCCAGCGCGCCGAACTGTGGCCGGTGCAGCGCCTCCACGCGGTTGCCCACCGCGGCCACCATGCGCTTGACCTGGTGGTACTTGCCCTCGGTCAGCGTGAGGCGCAGCAGGGTCTCGTCCACCGCCTCGGCGGCCAGCGCCTGGGTGATCTCGCCGGGGCGCGAGAACTTGGCCTCGGGCTCATGCAGCTCCACGCCGTCCAGCAGCTGCTGCACCATGGCCGGCGTCAGCGCATGCTTGCAGCGAGCCTCGTAGATCTTGGGCACGTGGTGCTTGGGCGAGGTGAGCTGGTGGATCAGCGTGCCGTCGTCGGTCAGCAGCAGCAGGCCGGTCGTGTCTTCGTCCAGCCGGCCTATGGGCTGCACGCCACGTTCACGCAACTGGGGCGGCAGCAAGCTCATCACGCTGGGGTGGTGCTTGGGCTTTTGCGAGCACTCATAGCCCGCAGGCTTGTGCAGCATCACCAGCGCCTTGTCGTAGAAGGGCCAGGTCTTGCCGTCGACCTCGAACACGAGGCCGGTGGGCTGGAACTCGGCGTCCGGGTCTTCGACCAGCTCGCCGGCCACGCGCACCAGGCCGTTGTAGATCAGGCCTTCGCACAGGCGCCGGGTGCCGAAGCCCTGGCTGAACAGAATCTGGGAGAGGCGCAGCGGCTTGGCGCTGCGGGCAACATGGGCGGACATGCCGCCATTGTCGTCGTGCCCGCGGCGCCTCGGGCCGCTGCCCTCAGGCGAACACGCCGGCCGTGTCCTGCATGCGGGCGCTGACCTCGCCCAGGTGGTGCAGCGTATCGCCCCACTGCATCTCCATCACGGTCAGGCGCTTGAAGTAGTGGCTGCCCACGTATTCGTCGGTCACGCCTATGCCGCCGTGCAGCTGCGTGCACTGCTGGCCCACGAGGCGCATAGCCTGGCCCAGCTGCACCTTGGCCTGGGACAGCGCGCGGCGGCGCACGGCCGGCGCATCGCCCAGGCGCAGCGTTGCGTAGTAGCTCATGGAGCGGGCGAGCTCGAGCTGCATCTTCACGTCGGCCGCGCGGTGGCGCAGCGCCTGGAAGCTGGCGATGGCCACGCCGAACTGCTTGCGCGTGTTCATGTAGTCCAGCGTCAGCGCCAGGTAGCGTTCCATCACGCCCACGGCCTCGGCGGCCTGGGCAGCGATGCCGATGTCGGCCGCCAATTCCAGCAGGGCCAGGCCTTGCTCGGGGCCGGCAATCGGCGTGGCCGGCGTGTCGGCCAGATGCAGTTCGCCAGCGCGCGAGCCGTCGTGCAGCTGGTAGGCGCGGGTGTGCACGCCGGGCGCGTCCTTGGCCACCAGGTAGAGCGCGATGCCGTCGGCATCGGACTCGGCCCCGCTGACACGAGCGGGCACGATCCAGGCATCGGCCTGATCCACGGCGGCCACCAGGCTCTTGACGCCGCTCAGGCGGTCGCCGCTGGCGCGGGTGCTCACCTGGTTCAGGCGGTAGCGCGAACGCGCCTCCTGGTGGGCCAGCACGACCAGTGCCTCGCCGCCGGCGATGCGGGGTAGCCAGTCGGCCTGCACCGCTTCGGGCGCATGGGCCAGCAGCGCCGGGGCGATGAAGGCGCCTTGCGCCAGCGGCTCCATCACGAGGCCACGGCCCAGCTCCTCCATCACGACCATCGCGTCGACCGCGCCCAGGCCCAGGCCGCCATGGGCCTCGGGCACGGCCAGGGCGGCCAGACCCAGGCCGGCCAGTGCGTCCCAGACGCCGCGGTCGAAGCCGCCGGCGCGCACGATCTGGCGGCGGCGCTCGAAGTCGTAGTCCTTGTCGACGAAGCGGCGCACCGCGTCGCGCAGTGCTTCCTGGTCTTCGGTGAAATCGAAATCCATGGGGTGTCCTTTGCTCTTATGCCTGCCGACTCACGGGTCGCAGGCCTTGGTCTGGCGTCAGGCCGTCCGCAGGGACGGCCTCGGCTGGGAATCAGCCCAGCAGCGTCTGCGCGACGATGTTGCGTTGCACTTCGTTGGATCCGCCGTAGATGGTGGTCTTGCGCACGTTCAGGTAGGTGCCGGTCAGCGGGATGGCGTGGCTGGAGCCGCCCAGCCAGGCGCCGCCCAGCCATTGGTCGCCCTGCCAGCCGGCCTCCATGGCCTCGTGAACATGGGGCAGGGCCAGCGGGCCGCCGGCGAGCATCATCAGCTCGGTATAGCGCTGTTGCAGCTCGCTGCCACGTATCTTCAGCAGGCCCGCCACATCCAGCGACTGCTTGCCGGACTTCTCGGCCGACAGCACGCGCAGCACCATCATCTCCAGCGCCACCACATCCACCTCGCACAGCGCGATCTGGTCGCGAAAGCGCGTGTCGTCCATCAGGCCCTCGGCCTGGGCGATGCGCTTGAGGCGTTCCAGTTCGCGCTTGGCCCGGTTCACATCGGCGATGTTGGTGCGCTCGTGGGCCAGCAGGTACTTGGCATAGGTCCAGCCCTTGTTCTCCTCGCCCACCAGGTTCTCGGCCGGCACCTCCACGTTGTCGAACCAGACCTCGTTCACCTCGTGCTCGCCGTCCATCATGATGATGGGCTTGACGGTCACGCCGGGCGACTTCATGTCGATCAGCAGGAAGGAGATGCCGGTCTGCGGCTTGCCCTCGGTGGAGGTGCGCACCAGGCAGAAGATCCAGTCGCCGTACTGGCCCAGCGTGGTCCAGGTCTTCTGGCCGTTGACGATGTATTTGTCGCCACGGCGCTCGGCGCGGGTCTTGACCGAGGCCAGGTCCGAGCCCGAGCCCGGCTCGCTATAGCCCTGGCTCCACCACACCTCGCCGCTCATGATGCCGGGCAGGAAGCGCTGCTGCTGCTCGGGTGTGCCGAAGGCCATGATGACCGGTGCCACCATCACCGGGCCGAACGGCACGACGCGGGGGGCGCCGGCCAGCGCGCATTCCTCTTCGAACAGATGGCGCTGTACCGCGTTCCAGCCGGGGCCACCGAACTGCTTGGGCCAAGCCCAGCCGTGCCAGCCCTTGCTGCCGAGCAGACGGGCCCAGCGTTGATGGTCCGCCTTGCTCAGCCGCAGCGCGTGATGCACCTTGTGGCTGATGTCGTTCGGGAGGTTGGTGCGCACCCAGTCGCGCACCTCGGCGCGGAAGGCCTGTTCCGCCGGCGTGAAGTTCAGGTCCATGTCTCGCGTTGTTGTAATCGGAGACGGACTTTTAGCACGGTCGTTCGCTTTGAGCTGTCCGGCTTGGGACAGCAGCCCTGAAATCAAAAAAGGCGCCTCGCGGCGCCTCTCGAATTCGGATTGTTCGATCAACCTTTGCGGCGCCGACGCGTGCCAGCGACGCCAAGCAGTGCAACGCCTGCCAGCGCCAGACTTACAGGCTCGGCAACCGTGTTGCGCGGGGGGGTGGTGTTGACATCCTTGGTTGCAACGCTCAGCACCTTGACGTAATCGGCAAGCGAGTCCGAATTGCTGATCGCCGTGCCGCCGAAGCCGGAGTTGTAGGCGCCAATCACCCACCAACTGGCCACGACATTGCCATCGTTGCCAACGGAGCGCTCCAACGGCGCGGTTTCGGTGGCCTGGGTGCTGCCGCCATCACCGATGTTCTTGATCAGCGACCAGCCGCCCTGCGCGTTTACCGCCGACGTCACGTTTGCAGCCGACGTTTGCCCGTTGAACAGTGAACCCAGGCTGGCGGCACCGTTGTAGGCCATCACAGTGATGTCGGCATCTCCTACGATGTAGCCCAGGGTGATCTTGTCCAGCGCGACTGCCGTATCGAACTTCAGGATCAGCACATCGCTCAGACCGTTCAGCGGATTGTTGTCCAGCGTGTGTTCGTTGGACGTGACCGTATTGCCGCCTTCAGCCCGACTGCCAACGCCAAGTCCACCGCTCCATTGCCCAACCCAAGCGCTTGAGTAGGAGGATGGGGTGCCCGAGGTGCTGGCGCCGTAGGCTGTCACCGTCAGCCCGCCAAAACTATACGAATTGCCGTAGCCACCCGAGGTGCCGGCCGGCGTTTGCGTACCGTTGCCCGAATTGAGCGTCCAGGTCGACGCCGCCATGCTGACCGAAGACGTCAGTGCCAACGCTGCAGTCAGCAGGGCCTTGACGATCGCCGGATGGTGTTTGATGTGCTTCATGGTTGGCGCCTGGTTTTGTATCCAAGTGGCTGCAACGCAATTTCTGTGCCCTGCCCAATAATTTGAGGTGAGGCAATGACTTGCATTGGATATCAGCTTTCGGATGTTTCTCAGTGTAAGAGAGCCCGACGGTTTTTTCGCCACCAGGTCCACCCTCATTTGAGTGTGTCCAGCAGCGCCTTTGCGGCATTCCGACTATCAAAGTCACCACCATCGCGCAATGCTGCCGCCAACTCCTCGCGAGCCTCCGCCGTCCTGCCGTTGCGAGCCAGTACGGCAGCGAGATGGAAGCGAATATCCGGATTGTTGGGCGCTCGCAGACGTGCATCCCGCAATCTGATGAGGGCGCTGTCAACTTGGCCACTCTGGAATTGCGCCCAGCCCAACGTATCGATGAATAGCGGGTTGCTGGGTGCCAAGGCCAGGGCCCTCTGGGCATTGCTGGAGGCCCCCTTCGTGTCTTTGAGCAGCAACTGGATATTGGCCAGATTGTTGAGCACCTCGGCGTCGTCCGGGCGTAGTCGAGAGGCAGTTTCGTAGGCGGAACGGGCACGCGGCAGGTCGCCAGCGCGAGCGGCGCTGTCAGCCAGTGCCTTCTGGACGGCGAAATCCTTGGGGTGCGTCTTCAGCCAGGCTTCAGCGATACCGCGGGCGTCAGCCGGCTTGTCCATGGCGCTCAGCGTGACCACCAGTGGCAGGACGGTGTAGCTGCTCGGCTGGATGGCGTGGGCCTGTTTGTAGGCGTCGACTGCCTGAGCGCGCTGTCCTCGTGCGATGGCCACATCGCCAAGCAGTTGATGGCCGACTGCCTGTTTGGGCTGCGATTTGATGAGCGTGCGGGCCAGAGCCTCGGCCTTGTCGTGCTCGCCACGACGGATCAGGACCGTGGCCATCAGGACTTGGGCGGGTACAAGGTCCTTGTTGCCGTTGAGTGCTTTGTCCAGGCTGTATGACGCGCCGTCAAGATCGCCTGCCGAGAACTGCATGGCGGCAAGCTCAACCAACTTTGTTGCTTCGAATCCGGCGCGTCGTGTCGCATTGGTGAGCGTTTGTCTGGCACCCGTGGTATCGCCGTTGGCGAGCTGGGCGCGTGCGTAAGTCTGGAGTGCAGCCAGATCCTCTGGAGCCTTGCCCAGCAGGGTCTTGGCTACCTCAAGCGCCGGGCCGGGGCGCTGCTGCCGTAGGTGCAGGTCGACCAGTGCGAAACTGGGGCGCAGGTCGTTCTTGCCGGCGAGTTCTACGGCGCGTTGCAGGGTTCGAAGCGAGGCGTCGGCCTTGCCCTGGCGCTCCTGTGCGATTGCGAGGTCAAACAGCACTTCTGTGTTGCGTTCGTCGAGCTTGAGCAGCGCGCTCAGCCGCTTCGTCGCGGCATCAAATTCTCGAGCGGCAATGTCCAGTCGTGCGAGGCCCAACTGCGGTGCAAGATCGTTTGGATTGGCTGCCAACGACGCTTCGAACAGCTGCCGGGCTTTGCCCAGATCGCCGCTCTGAGCTTTGGCGACGCCAGCCAGGTTGAGCAGCATGGCGTTGCTGGGGTGCTGTTTGAGCAACTGGTCGGCGACCTGGCTGGCCTGCTGGGGTTGATTGCCTTTGAGATAAAGCGATACGAGCGCCAAGCCTGCGGGCAACTGGCTGGGGTCGCGCTTGAACGCGTTGAGCAGCTGTTGTCGCGCCGCATCTGATTCGCCCGACTGCACCAGCGCCATACCCAGCGCGGCGTGGTATTCGGGCGCATCGTTGGTCTTGAGTGCCTCCTGCATAAGCTGAGTGGCCTTGGCGGCGCGGCCTTTCAGCACGTAGGCGCTGGCCAACTGTGTCAGCGCCTGGCCATCGCGGGGATTTGCTCGCGTGTAGCTTTCCAGTACCTCAATGGCGCGGTCGATGTTGTCTTCCTGGACGTAGATGCGCGCCAGCACCTTGCTGATGGGCGTGGTGGGTTGCGCCCGGTAGAACATCTCCAGCGGTGGCTTGGCCTTGCCCCATTCCTGCAGGCCAAAATGGGCCAGCCCGTTGACCAACAGCAGCTGCGGGCGGTATCGGATGAACTCCGGTGGTACGGGGTCGAGCAGATTGGTGACGCTGACGAGCGCGGCTTTGGCCGCCTGGCGGTCACCCGCTCGTTCAGCGATGACCGCCAGCATGTAGGCCGCCCGTGGCTCGCGCGGCGAACGTTTGCGTGTCTCGTTCAGGTCCGCGCGGGCGTCGGCGTCCCGATTGCTGTCGAGATAGAGGCCGGCTCGGCTGATACGTGCTTCCACATGATCGGGCTCGAGCGTCAGGGCCTGTGTGTATGCCGCGATGGCCCCGTTGATGTCGCCGCGCACATGCATGATGCTGCCGCGCTGATAGTGGGATTCAGCCAGCTTGGGGGCCAACCTGAGCGCCGTTTCGGCAGCCGACGTCGCCTCCTTGAATTGTCTGGCCCGTAGGCGCAGTGGGACTTCTGCCAACCAGGTGTCAGCCAGATCTGGCGCGATGGCTCGCGACTCCTGGATGGACTGGAGGGCGCTGGCGTCATCGCCAAGGTCCATGTAGGCGGTCGCTCGGATAAGGAGCAGGCGCTGTCGAACGCTGTTGGGCAGGCCGGCTGGCGCCATGCGCGGCTGTTGCAGCAGCAATTGCTGCTTGCCCTGTGCCATGAGTGCCTGGCCCAGGGGCAAGACAATCTCGGCGCGGTCGACCCCCATGCGCAGGGCTTCGGTGAATGCGACCTCGGCCGCCACCACTTGGCCGTCTGCCATCAGGACACGGCCAAGCAGCAACTGCACCGGCAACTGGTTCTTGTCGGCCTGCAGCGCGTTCTTGAGCTGGACGATGGCGCCGGCGATGTCCTTGTTGTCGAAACGCTTCTGTGCGTCTTCGTAGAAGCGTGAGGCTTTGGCGGCGTCCTGGGCGAGCGCCGGACCCGAAGCAAGCACCAGCAGGCAAGCGATGCGGACGAGCAGGGATGGGTTCATCGGTGCAATGATGCCCGGCAAGGGGCGTCTGGGCTGGGGGCGCGGATCAGTAACGCAATTCGAGCGTCATCTGCTGATCGTCTCGGCGCATCTGGAATCGGTTCAGGAAGCTGTTGCCGAGCAGCACGTGGCCGATCACGCCGGGGATCACGATGGCATCGACGTTGTGTACCTCGATGTCGCCGATGCGGATGCTGTCGAGCTGAAGCATGTAGGCCGGCACGATGCCATTGGCGGTCTGGGCCATCACCCGGCGGCCGTACAGGTAGCGCAGGCCGAGCTTCTCGGCTTCGATCTGGCTGATGGAGACGCTGGTCGCACCGGTGTCGACGAGAAAGCTCGTGGCGTGGCCGTTGATCGTGCCCATGCTCGTGAAGTGCCCGCCAGCACCCATGGGCAGCGTGATCTGGCGAGGTGCGCTGGCGGCGTTGTCTCCGAGGACGCGACCTGGATGCGCGCCGAGCAGCAGCGTCTGGCGTCGGCCATCCATCTCGATGACGGCACGGCCGTCTTCCAGCGAGATCAGGCGGACGCCCGCCACGGTCGAGCCGACCTCCAATGTCCGGGGGCGGCCGTCGATCAGCAGCAGCGCCGACCGGGCGCCGAGCATGCCGTTGAGCTGCACCTGCGCCGCCGACGCACCACAGCAGACCAGCAGGGCTAGCGGCAGCAGGCGGGGCGGGCAGGGCATGGCGGCTTAGTCGCGGAAGTTCTTGTACTCCAGCGGGTTGTCGCTGAAGCTCTTGCGCAGATGGCCGATGGCGGTCTGCAGGTCATCGCGGTTCTTGCCGGTCACGCGGACCACGTCGCCCTGCACGCTGGCCTGAACCTTGAGCTTGCTGTCCTTGAGGTTGGCGACGATCTTCTTGGCCAGGTCGGCCGGAATGCCTTCCTTGATTTTGTAGACCTGGCGCACCTTGTCGCCGCCCAGCTTGTCGATCTTCTCGGCCTTGTCGAGGAAGCTGATGACGACGTCCTGCTTGGTCAGCTTGCTGTAGAGCACGGCTTCGATCTGCTCGAGCTGGAACTCGCTGTCGCCGGTGGCGTGGATTTCCTTGTCCTTGAGTTCGACCTTGGCGCCCGTGCCCTTGAAGTCGAAACGGGTGCCGATTTCCTTGGCACTGTTGTCGACGCTGTTGCGGATCTTGACGTGGTCGGGTTCGAGGACGGTATCGAAGCTGGGCATGGAATCTCTGAAAGGGGAACGAATCGGCGAAAATTTTGCCGCGACACGCGCTGCGTGCCGCATGGAAAGTTTCCCATGCCCGAACCCACCCAGCATCCCCCGATTTCAGCCCCCACCTCCGCCCAGGACGTCCTGATCGAGACCGACGTCAATCTGCGGCCCTACAACACCTTCGGGCTGCCCGCGCTGGCGCGGCGCCTCGTGCGCATCCGCTCGGCGCTGGACGTGCGCCGCGTTGTGGACCATCCGGCACTGGGGCGCGCACCCAAGTTCGTGCTGGGCGGCGGCAGCAACCTGGTGCTGACCAAGGATGTGGAGCCCGTGGTGCTGAAGGTGGAAATTCCCGGCATCCGGCTGGTGGAGGAGCGCGCCGACGCCTGGATCGTCGAGGCCGGGGCGGGTGTCGTCTGGCACGAGCTGGTGCAGTGGACGCTGGATCACGGCTATCCGGGGCTGGAGAACATGGCGTTGATCCCCGGTACGGCAGGCGCTGCGCCGGTGCAGAACATCGGTGCCTATGGCCTGGAGGCCAAGGACCGCCTGGAGGCGGTGGAGATCGTGGATCTGGTGACCGGCCGCGCCGCCGTGATTCCGGCCTCAGCCTGCCGTTTTGGCTACCGGGACAGCATCTTCAAGCAAAGCGACTTCGGCGGCCTGGCCGGCAAGAGTGTCATCACCCGCATCTGGCTGCGCCTGCCGCGGCCGTGGCAGCCCGTGCTGGGCTATCTGGAGATCGAGCGCAGGATGGCGGAGACCGGCATCGCCGAGCCGGATGCGCGCCAGATCTTCGACTGGATCTGCGCGGTGCGACGCGCCAAGCTGCCGGACCCCGCGGTGATCGGCAATGCGGGCAGTTTCTTCAAGAACCCGGTGGTGACGGACGAGCAGTGCCGCGACATCATCGGCCGCGATCCCGGCATCGTTCACTATCCGATGCCTGACGGAAGCGTGAAGCTGGCGGCCGGGTGGATGATCGACGCCTGCGGATGGAAGGGGAAGAGCGTGGGCGGTGCATCGGTCTATGACAAGCAGGCGCTGGTGCTTGTGAACAAGGGAGATGCCCGGGGCGCCGAGGTCGTCACGCTGGCGCGTGCGATCCAGGAAAGCGTGTACGGGCGCTTTGGCATCCGCCTGGAACCGGAGCCGGTGGTGGTATGACGCTGGCCCGGCGCACGCTGCTGGCCTGGCTCGGTGGAGCCAGTCTGCCGGCAGCGGCGCTGGAGCCCTTGCTGGCGCGCAACGCGCCGGCGGATCTCGACCCTGGGCCCTATCTGATCAGCGAGAAGCTTGATGGCGTGCGGGCCCTGTGGGATGGCCGCGAGCTGCGATTTCGTAGTGGGCGGCTGGTGGCCGCGCCAGCCTGGTTCCTGGCCCAGTTGCCGTCGGTGGCGCTGGACGGTGAGTTGTGGACGGCGCGTCGGCAGTTTGATGCCCTGTCCGCCGCGGTGCGGCGCAGCGAGCCGCGGGAGGCCGAATGGCGGCGCATCAGCTACCAGGTGTTCGAGCTGCCACGCGGGGAGGGCGTCTTTGCGCAGCGCGCTGCTCAGTTGGCGCAACTGGCTGGCGGCGTGGTGCAGCCTGTGGCGCACTTCAGGTTGGACACCCAAGCCGCACTGCGCTTGCGGCTGCGTCAGGTCGTGGCTGCGGGGGGCGAGGGCCTGATGCTGCATCACGCCGACGCTCCGCTGGCGACCGGACGCAGCGACTGGCTGCTCAAACTCAAGCCGCAGCTGGACGCCGAGGCTCTGGTCGTCGCTCACGAGCCTGGCAAAGGACGTTATGCCGGGTTGACGGGTGCCCTGGAACTGCAAACGGCCGATGGCGTTCGCTTCCGGCTGGGCACCGGTTTCAGCGATGCCCAACGTCGTGACCCGCCGCCGGTGGGCAGCCTGGTCATGTATCGCTACCGGGACCTCACGCCCAGCGGCAAGCCGCGGTTTGCGAGTTTCGTACGGGTGGCCGAACTGCCCTGATCGGAATCGGTAACGGCGCAGCGCGGTGCAGAGCGGTGCCCGCGGCCAGGGAGGTCACAACCAGCGCAGCAGCCAGGCAATCCAGCGCGGCAGGGGCTGGCCGGGAATGTAGTTCTGGCGATATTGGCTGTGCATGGCATCTCCTGGATGAAGTACTGTGTATTTGTACAGTATTCATCCAGGGCGCGCAAGCGCAAGCCTCGGGTGGCGAGGGCGGTGGAAACCCGGGGCGCCCCCCGGGGCCGGTGATTACTCGATCTGCGGCAGGCCGCCGCCGGACAGCAGGCCGGTATCGGTGTAGATGCCCAGCTTGGCGCGGGTGTCGGTGATGTCGAGGTTGCGCATGGTCAGCTGGCCGATGCGGTCGGCAGGGCTGAAGGGGGCATCCTCCACCTTTTCCATGGACAGGCGTTCCGGCGCATAGGTCAGGTTGGGGCTGCGGGTGTCGAGGATGGAGTAGTCGTTGCCGCGGCGCAGTTCCACGGCGACTTCGCCGGTCACGGCGCGGGCCACCCAGCGCTGGGCGGATTCGCGCAGCATGATGGCTTGCGGATCGAACCAGCGGCCCTGGTAGAGCAGTCGGCCCAGCTTCATGCCGTTGATGCGGTACTGCTCGATGGTGTCCTCGTTGTGGATGCCGGTCACCAGACGCTCGTAGGCGATATGCAGCAGCGCCAGGCCCGGGGCTTCATAGATGCCGCGGCTCTTGGCCTCGATGATGCGGTTCTCGATCTGGTCGCTCATGCCCAGGCCATGGCGCCCGCCGATCTTGTTCGCCTCGGTCAGCAGGGCCACCGGGTCGCGGTATTCCACGCCGTTCAGCGCCACGGGCACGCCGTCCTCGAAGCGCACGGTCACCTCTTCGGCCTTGATCGCCACGTCGTCGCGCCAGAAGGCCACGCCCATGATGGGGTTGACGATCTTGATGCCGCTGCTCAGGTGCTCCAGGTCCTTGGCCTCGTGGGTGGCGCCGAGCATGTTGGAGTCGGTGCTGTAGGCCTTCTCGACGGACATCTTGTAGTCGAAGCCGTTGGCGATCAGGAACTCGCTCATCTCCTTGCGGCCGCCGAGCTCGTCGATGAAGGTCTGGTCCAGCCAGGGCTTGTAGATCTTCAGCGCCGGGTTGGTCAGCAGGCCGTAGCGGTAGAAGCGCTCGATGTCGTTGCCCTTGAAGGTCGAGCCGTCGCCCCAGATGTTGACGCCGTCGGCCTGCATCGCGGCCACCAGCATGGTGCCGGTCACGGCACGGCCGATGGGCGTGGTGTTGAAGTAGGTGACGCCGGCCGTGCTGATGTGGAAGGCGCCGGCCTGCAGCGCGGCGATGCCTTCCGCCACGAGCTGCGCGCGGCAGTCCACCAGCACGGCCTTCTCGGCGCCGTAGGCCATGGCCTTGCGTGGGATCTCGTCGTAGTCGGGTTCGTCCGGCTGGCCCAGGTTGGCGGTGTAGGCGTAGGGCAGGGCGCCCTTCTTCTTCATCCAGTGCAGCGCGGCCGAGGTGTCGAGGCCGCCGGAGAAGGCGATGCCGACCTTCTGGCCGACGGGGACGGATTGCAGGATGGTGGACATGGGGGTCTCTTCAGGCGGTGAAATGGATGAAAGAGGCTCAGGCCAGCAGGCCCTGCCACTCGGGATGGCGTTCGATATAGACCTGCACGTAGCTGCAGGCGGGCACGACCTTGAGGCCCTGGCCTTGCGCCCACTGCAGGCCGGCTTCGACCAGGCGCGCGGCCAGGCCTTGCCCCTGGTAGTGCGACGGCACGCCGGTGTGCGTGAACACGACGCGGCCAGGCAGCAGCTGATAGTCCAGCACGCTGGCCGGCGTGGTCGGCAGGGTGAAGCGCTGCTGTGCAGGCTCGTGGGTCACGGCGAGGTGGGCGCTCATGCAGCGAGGAGGTCAGGCCGCGTCGGCGGCGCGTTTCAGCGCGACCGGGTGAATCTCGACCGACGCGTCGGTGGTGGACACGTAGACGCTGCCGTCCTGGATGCTGATCTGCAGTTGCATGCTCCGTGCGGCGAGTCGCGCCAGGGCCTGCGACTGTTCGGCCGGGATCTGCCAGACCGTCAGCTTGGGCGTACGCGTGAGCTTGCTCTCCAGCCCCTTCCACCACACGTCGGTGCTGGAAGCAAAGCTGTAGACGCTGACACGCTCGGCGCGGCCATGCGCCTTCATCAGGCGCCGCTCATCGGGCTGGCCCAGATCGATCCAGTGCACCACGTCGCCCGTCAGGTCGAGCTGCCACAGGTCAGGCTCGTCCACGTCCGACAGGCCCTTGGTGAACTCCAGCCGGCCGCGCAGCTCGTCGGCCGGCAGGTTCAGCGCGAAGGCCAGCACGCGGATCATCAGCCGCTCCTCGGTTTCGCTGGGATGGCAGGCCAGCGTGAGGTTGTGGTCGCCGTAGACATGGCGGTCCATGTCGGCGATCTGGAGCTGGGCTTTGTAGATGGTGGCTTTGAGCGCCATGGTGCGGTCGTTGGGCGAAGCCCGCGATTATCGCCGCCATGGCTCGTGGCATCATGCCGGCTCCCGCCAGAACCTTTCGCAACCCAGTGTTGCGCCCTCGACATGAAACGCACCCTTCTCTCGCTGGCCCTGATCGTGGCCGTGTCGGCTCAAGCCCAGATCACCACGAACACCAAGGCCAAGGTCGATCCCAAGAACAACAAGGTCAGCAACCCGGTCGTCGAGAAGCCCAAGGTCAAGCTGATGTCCAAGGATGCATTGCGCGCCTGCATCGATCGGCAGGAAGCCAACCAGAAGGAATCGGACGGCATCAAGGCGGATCAGGCCGCCTACAAGGCCAATGCCGAAGCCCTGCGCGCCGAGAAGGCCACGCTGGAGGCCGAGGATGCCGAGCTGGGCAAGCAGGTGGACGCGGTGAAGGCCGAGCGTGATGCGATCCTCAAGGAGCATGAGGACATCGCTGCGGCAGCGCCCAAGCTCAGCAAGGAAGAGCTCAAGGCCCGCAACGAGGCTTATCAGGTGCGTGCCAATGCGTTTGCGCCCATGGTGGACAAGGTCAAGGCAGCGAGTGAGGCGCACAACGACAAGCGCAAGGCCTTTGCCGCCAAGGTCGACGGCCTCGATGCACAGTTCAAGGCCATCGAAGATCGCACGGAAAAGCACCTGGATTCGACCGACGCCTGGAAGGCCGAGTGCGCGAACAAGGCCTACGACGAGAACGACGAGAAGGCCATCCGCAAGGAGAAGGCCGCCGCCGCGGCAGCGGCTGCTGCCGCCTCTGCAGCGGGCAAGTAAGCCTCGCCTCGATCGCATGACCTGATGACAGGCCGCCCCGGGCAACCGGCGCGGCCTGTCTGCTTTTCCGGAGCTCCCATGACCAATCCCCTGCTGCTGGACTGGGCCACGCCGCATGGCATCGCCCCGTTCGCCGACATCCGCGCCGAGCATTTCGAACCCGCCTTCGAACAGGCCCTGCGTCAGCACCGCGCCGAGGTCGAGGCCATCGCCGCGAATGTCGCGTCCGCCAGCTTCGACAACACCATCGCCGCGCTGGATGCCAGCGGCCGGCTGCTGACGCGGCTGGAGCATCTGTTCTCTTCCCTGACGGCCTCCGCCACGTCGCCAGCGCTGCAGGCAGCCCAGCGGGCGCTGGCCGCACCGTTGGCGGCCCACTACAGCGCGATCCACATGCATGGCGGGCTGTTCGCCCGGGTGGACGAACTGCACGGCCGGCGCCAGTCGCTCGAGCTGAGCCCGGAGCAGCTGCGACTGCTGGAGCGGCTGCACCTGGACTTCGTGCGGGCCGGCGCGCGGCTGGCGCCAGCGTATCAGGCACGCTATGCCGTCATCGTGTCGCGCCTGGCCGAGCTCTACACACGCTTCGCGCAGAACGTGCTGGCCGAGGAAAGCGGCTACCAGCTGCAGCTGCGCAGCGAGGACGAGCTCGCCGGCCTGCCGGCCTTCGTGCGCGCCGCGGCCCGCCAGGCCGCAGTGGATCGGGGGCTGGGCGAGGGCGTGCATGTGATCACGCTGTCGCGCTCGCTGGTCGTGCCCTTTCTGAGCCATAGCGCGCGCCGCGATCTGCGCGAGCAGGCCTGGCGCGCCTGGGTGGGGCGCGGCGACGGCGGCCAGCCCGCCACCGACAACCGTGCGATCTGCCGAGAGATCCTGGCGCTGCGTGCCGAGCAGGCGCGGCTGCACGGTCATGCCTGCTATGCCGACTACGCGCTGGAAGACACCATGGCGCAGCGCCAGCCGGCCGTGCAGCAGCTGCTGGATCGCGTCTGGCAGCCCGCGCTGACGGCCCAGGCGCGCGAGCGCGAGGCGGTGCTGGGCGCGATGGCAGCGGCCGGCGCGACGCACGAGCTGCAGGCCTGGGACTGGCGCTACTACGCCGAGCAGGCCCGGCGCGCCCGCTTCGCGCTGGATGACGCCGAGGTCAAGCCCTTCTTCGCGCTGGACCGCATGGTGGCCGCGATGTTCGATTGTGCGGGGCGGCTGTTCGGCCTGAAGTTCAGCGCGCGTCCCGACATCGCCGGCTACCACCCCGACGTCAAGGCCTGGGAGGTGACCCACGCTGACGGTCGCCTGTGTGGCCTGTTCGTGCAGGACAACTTCGCGCGGCCCACCAAGCGCAGCGGCGCCTGGATGAACCCGTTGCGCAATCAAAGCACGGCGCTGGGGGCAACGCCCATCATCCTCAACAACAACAACTTCGCGCGCGGTGCGGCCGGGGAGCCGACGCTGCTGAGCTTCGACGACGTGCGCACGCTGTTCCATGAGTTCGGCCACGGCCTGCACGGTCTGCTGTCCAGCGTGCAATACGAGCGCCTGGCCGGCACCCAGGTGCTGCGCGACTTCGTGGAGCTGCCGTCCCAGCTGTTCGAGCACTGGATGGCCGAGCCCGAGGTGTTGCGCCGCTTCGCCCGCCACTGGCAGACCGATGAACCCCTGCCTGAGGCGCTGCTGGCCAAGCTGCAGGCCGCGCGTCAGTTCGGCCAGGGCTACGAGACGCTGCGCTACACCGCCAGCGCGCTGGTGGACCTGGCGGCTCATGCGCTGCCGCAGGCGCCCGAGGACGTGGTGGCCTTCGAGCAGCAGGTGCTGGCCCGCTACGGCCTGCCCGCCGAGGTGGGGCTGAACCACCGGCTCACGCACTTCCAGCATCTGTTCAGCAGCGCCGGCTATGCGGCGGGCTACTACGTCTACCTGTGGGCCGAGGTGCTGGACTGCGATGCCTACGAGGCCTTCGTCGAGGCCGGCAGCCCTTTCGATGCGGCCACGGCCGAGCGGCTGCGCGCCTGCATCTACTCGAGCGGCAACAGCGTCGAGCCGGGCGCCGCCTTCCGCGCGTTCCGCGGACGCGACCCGGTCGTCGAGCCCATGCTCAAGGACCGTGGGCTGCTGACGGCCTAGCGTTCAGGCCGGCGCCACAGCCACCAGGCGACGCCGGCCATCAGGGCCGGCGCGCCTATCTTCAGCCACAGCGGCACGGGCGACAGCAGCAGCACCGTGGCGCTGAGACTCATCATCCCGCTGGCCAGCCATTTGGCGCGCCGGGGCACGGCACCGTGGTCGCGCCAGCGGCGTATCGCATCGCCGTGACGGGGGTGGTTCAGCAGCCAGGCCTCCAGTGCCGGCCAGCCCTTGCCGGCGGCCCAGGCGGCCAGCAGCACGAAGGGCACGGTGGGCAGGCCGGGCAGCACGATGCCGATCAGGCCCAGCGCCAGGCTCAGCAGCGCCAGCGTGCGCCACAGCAGGCGCCGCACCGCGGGCAGCATGACCTGACCCGCCTACTTGAGGCCGCCCTTGAGGAACTGCTGCAGTCGCTCGCACTGCGGCCTGAGCAGCATCTGCTTGGGATCGCCTTCCTCCTCGACCCGGCCCTGGTGCAGGAACAGGCAGTGGTTGGACACCTCGCGGGCGAAGCCCATCTCGTGGGTGACAACGATCATCGTGCGGCCCTCGGCGGCCAGGTCGCGCATCACCTTCAGCACCTCGCCTACCAGTTCGGGGTCCAGCGCCGAGGTGGGCTCGTCGAACAACATCACCTCGGGGTCTACTGCCAGCGCGCGCGCGATGGCCACACGCTGCTGCTCGCCACCCGAGAGCTGCGCCGGGTAGACGTTGGCGCGGTGCGCCACGCCCACGCGGGCCAGCAG
This sequence comes from Roseateles depolymerans, assembly GCA_003241055.1. GTDB lineage: Bacteria > Pseudomonadota > Gammaproteobacteria > Burkholderiales > Burkholderiaceae_C > Pelomonas > Pelomonas depolymerans_A. The sequence continues at coordinate 37,789 of QFOD01000018.1, read as the reverse complement.
CGCCTGCGCTCGTTCGGTCGCCTCGGCCTTGGATCGGCCCAGCACATGGACGGGGGCCTCGATGACGTTCTCCAGCACGGTCATGTGGGCCCAGAGGTTGAAGTTCTGGAACACCATGGCCAGGCGGGCGCGCCACAGCTGCAGCTGCTTGGCGGATGCGGCCCTGAGGCTGCCGTCGCGATCCCGCACCAGCTTCAATGCCTCGCCGCCCAGCGACAGCTCGCCCTCGTTGGGCTGCTCCAGCAGGTTGAGACAGCGCAGCAGCGTGCTCTTGCCCGAGCCGCTGGAGCCGATCAACGTGATCACGTCGCCCGCCTTGGCGCTGAACGAGATGCCCTTGAGCACCTCGCGCTCGCCGAAGCGCTTGTGGATGTTGGTGGCTTGGAGTTGGATCGTCATGTCATGCCCCCAGCAGCTTGCCCGAGCGCAGCGCGTGCCGGCCAGCCACCTTGGCCACGCGCATGCCGGCGTAGGCGAAGCGGAGGAAGTCGCGCGCGAAGAACAGGCCGTCGACCGGGCTGGTGAGCTCGCTGACCTGGCCGGTGACGGGGTCGATCACGTGGGCCAGCACCTCGCCCGTCCTGACCGTGTCGCCCACCTGCTTCAGGAAGGTCAGCACGCCTGCGGATTCGGCCTTGATGGGCATGCAGCCCGCCAGCGGGCGCGCGTCGCCCACGGCCGGTGGGGGCGTCAGCGGCTCGCCACCGATGAGGCCGCGCCACTGCAGGAAGTCGAGGATGTTGGCCGCGTCCTGCGCGGCGAGCTCGTGCGTGACGTCGGTGGCGCCGCGCAGCTCGACCGTGACCGAGAGGCAGGCCTGCGGAATCGGGAAGCGCTGGCCGAAATGCTCGGCCCATTTCCACCACACCTGGGAGCAGGCCTCGTCGAAGGGGCTGTCGCCGGACTCCTGGGCCAGCAGCGTGAGCCGTGCGCCGAGGAAGCGCGCCAGCGGCTCGCAGGCCGGCCAGCAGGGCGTTTCGGTGTAGAGGTGCATCAGCGCCTGGGCGTCGCAGTGCAGGTCCAGCACCACGTCGGCATCGCAGGACAGGCCCAGCAGCGTGCGCCGCAGCGACTGCAGCTCGGTGTCCGCCGGTGCCGCGAGCACCGCGCGCCTGAGGGCCTGGCGCAGCACGGCCACGTTGTGCCGGGCGTCGTCGCCGAGCTGCGGCTCGACCAGGCGGGCGATCGCCTCGGTCTGCTCCGGATAGTGGCGGTTGAAGTTCTCGCCCGTGGTCAGCTCGAAGCGACCCAGGTGGGCATGCAGCAGGTGCTGGCTCAGGCCGATGGGGTTGGCCATGGGCACGAGCACGATCTCGCCGTGGATGCGGCCGGCGGCCTCCAGCGCGTCCAGCCGCTGGCGCAGGTGGTGGGCCACCAGCATGCCGGGCAGTTCGTCGGCATGCAGCGAGGCCTGGATGTAGGCCTTGGCGCCGCCGGGCGTGCCGTAGTGCAGCGATACGAGTTCGCGCTGCGTGCCCGGCGCGGGCGACAGCAGGGGGTGATGGATGACTTGCATGAATCAGCGGCGCAGCGTGGGCGCGAGCCAGCGGGCCTCGGCCCAGCGGAACAGGCCCACCAGGGTGAGCGTGAGCACGAAATAGAAGGCGCCCGCGGTGATGAAGGTTTCGAACGGCAGGTAGTACTTGGCGTTGATCTCGCGCGCCGCCCCGGTCACGTCCAGCAGCGTGACGACGCTGGCCAGCGAGGTGCCGTGCAGCATGAAGATGGCCTCGTTGCCATAGACCGGCAGTGCGCGGCGCAGCGCGGCGGGCAGCACGATGCGGCGCAGCAGCAGGCCACGGCTCATGCCCAGGGCCTTGGCCGCCTCGATCTCGCCGGCCGGCAGGGCGCGCATCGCACCGACGATGATCTCGGTGGTGTAGGCCCCGGTGTTGAGCGCAAAGGTCAGCCAGGCGCAGAAGCTGGCCGAGGACAGCCAGGGCCAGGCCCAGCTCTCGCGCACCGCCTCGAACTGCGCCAGCCCGTAGTAGATGAGGAAGAGCTGCACCAGCATCGGCGTGCCGCGGAACACATAGGTGTAGACCCAGACCAGCCGCGACGGCCAGCCCGGGAACGCGGTGCGCACGACTGCCAGCGGCAGCGCCAGCAGCAGGCCGCTGAGCAGCGACAGCAGCAACAGCTTGACGGTGAGCCCCAGGCCGGTGACGTAGAGCGGCAGGTTCTCGGCGATGACATCGAAGCTCACAGCCGGCCCTCCTTGACGCCCATGGCCAGGGCGCGCTGGGCCCAGGCGAACAGCAGCTCGGACAGCGTCGTGAACGCCAGGTAGATCAGCGCCACCGCCAGATAGAACGCGAAGGGCTCGCGCGTGGTGCCGGCCGCCTGCTGGCCGCGGGTCATCAGGTCCGACAGGCCGATGATGGAGACGATGGCCGTGCTCTTGATCAGCACCAGCCAGTTGTTCGAGATGCCTGGCAGCGCATGGCGCAGCATCTGCGGCAGCGTGATGCGCCACAAGACCTGGCCCCCGCTCATGCCGAACGCGAGGCCGGCCTCGCGCTGGCCTGCCGGCACGGCCAGGAAGGCACCGCGGAAGGCCTCGGTGAGATAGGCGCCGAAGATGAAGCCTATGGTCAGTACGCCGGCGATGAAGGGGTCGATGTCGATGTAGTCGTCATGCCCCAGCATCGGCGCGACGGTGTTCACCGCCACCTGTCCGCCGTAGAAGATCAGCAGCATCAGCACCAGGTCGGGCACGCCGCGGATCAGCGTGGTGTAGAGCCCGGCGAGGCCACGCGCCACGCGCGAGCGCGACAGCTTGGCCAGCGCGCCCAGCAGGCCCAGCGACGCGGCCACCAGCAGCGAACTCAGCGCCAGCGACAGCGTGACGCCGGCGCCCTCGAGCAGGCTGCCGAGGAATCCATGCAGCAACACGGTGTCTTACTTCTTCTGCGGAACGATGTCGTAGTCGAAGTACTTGTCGGCCAGCTTCTTGAAGGTGCCGTTGGCCTGCAGCGCATCGATGGCGGCGTTGAACTTCTTGCCCAGCGTGGCCTCGTCGGCACGGCGCATGCCGACGCCCGAGCCGACGCCGAAGATCTTGTCGTCGTTCACCGGTCCGCCCACGAAGGTGAAGCCCTTGCCTTCGGGCTTCTTCAGGAAGCCGAAGTCGGCCGCGGGCGAGTCCATCAGCGTGGCGTCGATGCGGCCGGACTTCAGGTCCAGGAAGACCTGGTCCTGGCTGCCGTAGCGCACGATCTCGCTCTGCTTGAAGGTGGCAGTGGCATAGGCCTCATGGGTGGTGCCGCGCTGCACGCCGATCTTCTTGCCGGCCAGGCCGGCGGCCGTCGCGTCCAGCTTGAGGCCGGCCTTGGCGACCAGGCGGGCCGGGGTGTTGTAGTAGGGCTTGGAGAAGGCGATGACCTTCTTGCGCTCGTCGGTGATGGCGACGCTGGCGAAGATGGCGTCCACCTTGCGCGATTGCAGCGCCGGGATCAGGCCGTCGAAATCCTGCTGCACCAGCGTGCACTGGGCCTTCATCTCGGCGCAGTAGGCCATCAGCAGGTCGATCTCGAAGCCCTTGAGCTTGCCGTCCGGGCCGATCTCGGAGAAGGGCGGGTATGCGCCTTCGACGCCGATGCGCAGTTTCTTCCACTCGGGCGCCTGGGCGGTGGCGACGGCGCTGGCCGCCAGCAGGGCCAGCGCGATCAGCTTGCGTTTGTTCATGTCCTACCTCGGAGTCTTGATCTCTGAATCTTGGGGCCTAGGCGCGCGCTCGGGAATCCGGGCCAGCCAGGGGCGCAGGGGCGCTAGGGTAGCAGCCGGGTCCTCCTCCTGCGGCACATGGCCCAGGCCCGGCAGCATCACCAGCTCGCTGCCCGGAATCGCGGCGTGCAGGGCCTGACCCCAGCGCGGCGGGATCAGGCGGTCGCGCTCGCCCCACAGAATCAGCGTGGGCACGCGCAGCTCACCCAGCCGCTCGCTGCCTTCGCCTGGGCGCAGCTGGTCGATGCGGTGCAGCAGGGCCTCGCGGTTGCCCTCGCGCAGCGTCAGCTCGTAGTAGCGGTCCACCAGCGCACTGCTGACGCGGGCCGGATCGCCGTAGACGGCCATCACGCTGTCCTCCACCACGCGGCGCGGCAGCACCCAGCGGGTCAGCTGGCGCAGCAGCGGCAGCCGGGCGATGCGAAATCCCAGGGGCAGCTGCTCCGGCTGGAAATCCAGCCCCGCGGCGTCCACCAGCACCAGGCCGGCGACCTGGGCCGGCCGGGCCAGCGCGAAATGCCAGGCGATCTCGCCACCCAGAGAATTGCCGGCCAGCACCACGCGCTGCAGCTTGAGCCGCGCCAGCAGCCGGGCCAGAAACTCGACGTAGGCGGCGTCGGAGTAGTCGTTCTGCGGGCTGCCGCTGCTCAGGCCGAAGCCGGGCAGGTCCAGGCTGATGACGCGGCGGGTCCGGCTGAGCTCGGTCGCCCAGGCCTCCCAGGTGTGCAGGCTGGCGCTGGTGCCGTGCAGCAGTACCAGGGGCAGCGGATCGTCGGGCGGGCCCTGGTCGCGCAGATGCACCAGCTGCCCGGGCAGCTCGATGAAGTCCGATGGCGGCGGCGCCCAGCGCCCCACCAGGCTCTCCAGTGGCCGGTCCGGCGCCTTGGCCGCGGCAAACGCCAGCGCGGCCAGCATCAGCGCGATGCCCAGCCCCTTCTGCGCGATCTCGCCGAAGCGGCTCACGCCTGGGCCGGCTCCACCGGGCTGAGGTCGGCCGCCAGCGATTCGCGCTCGTCGAACACGAAGCAGCCCCCGTGGTAGTGCGGGCCGCCGGTTTCCTCGAAATACTTCAGGATGCCGCCCTCCAGCTGCCAGGCGTGCAGGCCGGCGTCGGTCAGCACCATGGCCGCCTTCTCGCAGCGGATGCCGCCGGTGCAATAGCTCACCACGGTCTTGCCGAGCAGCTCCTCGCGGTGGGCCGCCAGCGCATCGGGGAACTCGCTGAACTTGTGCAGCCGCCAGTCGATCGCCCCGTCGAAGGCGCCGTAGTCCACCTCGAAGCCGTTGCGGGTGTCGAGCATCACCACCTCGCGGCCGTCGTCGTCATGGCCCTGGTCCAGCCAGCGCACCAGCGTGGCGGCGGGCAGGGCGGGGGCGCGTTCGGCCTGGTCCGGCCGCACGGCGGGCCGGTTCATGCGGATGATCTCGTGCTTGACCTTGACCTTCAGCCGCTTGAACGGCTGGGTGTCGCTCCAGCTCTCCTTGGGCGTCAGCGCGGCAAAGCGCGGGTCGGCGCGCAGCTCGGCCACCCAGGTGTTGACCGCTTCGGCGGGGCCGGCCAGGAAGAGGTTGATGCCTTCCTCGGCCAGCAGCACGGTGCCGCGGAGGTTCAGCGCCTCGGCGCGAGCGTGCAGGCGGTCGCGCAGCGCGGTGGCGTCCTGCAGCGACACGAACAGATAGCAGGAGATATTCAGAATGGCGCTCATGAGGGCCCGGATTATCCGCAAGTGCCCGGCCGGGCAGCACGCGGGCCGGCCGTGAAGCATGCCCGCCGGGGCGGGGTTTTCCTTGGGGTGCCCTCGTCAGTCCTTGTCAGACCTGCGGGTTATCCTAGTGCGCCATGCCGCTCATCCTTGTAGTCGACGACCAGCCCAGCAACATTCACGCGCTCTACCAGCTGTTGGTGGATGAATGCGAGGTCGCGATGGCGACCAGCGGGGCCGAGGCGCTGGCCTTCTGCGCCCAGCAGCTGCCGGACCTGATCCTGCTGGACGTACTGATGCCGGAGATGAGTGGCTACGAGGTCTGCGATCGCCTCAAGGCCGATCCGCGCACCCGCGGCATCCCGGTGATCTTCGTCACCGTGCAGGGCAGCGCCGACGACGAGGCGCGGGGCTTCCAGCACGGCGCGGTGGACTACATCTCCAAGCCCTTCGTCGATGTCATCGTGCAGGCGCGGGTGCGCACGCAGCTGGCCCTGCGCCTGGCCTCGGAGAGCTTCGCGCGCTCGCAGCTTGAGCTGTTCCAGCGCGACAAGCTGGCCTCGGTGGGCCGGACGATCGCCGGCATCGCCCAGGAGCTGAGCTCGCCGCTGGGCAATGCGTTGATCTCGGCCTGCACGCTGCAGGACGACCTGGCCCACCTCCGCCAGCTGGTGCAGGCCGGCCCGCTGCGCCGCAGCGATCTCGACCAGCACCTGCGGCTGGGCGAGGAGAGCGTCAGCCTGATGCTGTCCAACCTGCAGCGCACGCTCTCCACGGTGGACTCCTTCCTGCAGTCCACGGCAGACAACTTCGGGGACCGCCGCCACAGCTTCTCGCTGCAGGAGCTGGTGCACGAGGTGGTGGCCAATCTCAGCGCCTCGCTGCAGACCCAGCAGGTGCGCTGCGAACTCGACCTCGGCGACGACCTGCATCTGCTGAGCCAGCGCGGGGCGCTCGCCAAGGTGCTGACCACGCTGATCCAGAACGCCGCGAAACACGCGTATCGGGAAACCGGCGGCGAGGTGCATCTGCGGGTTCGCCCGCTCGGGGCCGACCAGTTCCTGCTGAGCGTGCAGGATCACGGTGTGGGCATGCCGCCCGCCACCCTGGGCAAGGTCTTCGACCCCTTCTTCGCCACGCGGCATGGGGGCAGTTCGGGGGGCTCCGGTCTCTACATCGTGCGCAACCTGGTGAACTTCGCGCTGGGCGGGCAGATCCAGGTGGATTCCGCCGCCGGCGTGGGCACCACCGTGTCGCTGACGCTGCCCATCACCTCGCCCGAGGCCCGACGGGTTCGCGGCGGTGAATGAGCCGGTGAGGTCGCCGGGAGCGCGGCGATGAGCGGGGGCCGCCGTGGCGGCTGAGCGCACAGACGGCCCGAGTAGCGGCTCGCCGCGGGTGTCCCGTCTGCCCGCCTGGCGGGTCGGTCCGGCGCTGCTGGTGGGCTTCATCCTGTTGTCGACGCTGCCGCTGGGCCTCATCGGCCTGTGGCAGGTGCAGGCCTTCGAGCGCAGCCTGCGCTCGACGGTGACCGACGGGCTGGCCACCATCGCACGCAAGAAGGCGCAGGACCTGAACGACTACGTGCAGGGCGCCTCCGACGATGCCCGCGTGCTGGCCCAGGCGGTCGGGCCGCAGGCGCTGCGGGAGCGCGGGCCGTTCTCCGAGGGCAGCCGCAGCCTGCTGGGGCGGCTGTACGACAGCACCAAGTACCAGAACCTGCTGCTGCTGCGCCCGGATGGCGGCGTCGAACTGTCGCTGCGTGCCGCACCCGAACATGCGAGCGAGGCCGATCTGCAGGGCGAACTGCTGGCCGCCCACCGGCGTGCGTTGGCGCAGCACGAGACGCAGCTGACCGCTGCCGTACGCCAGCGCGGCGGCGAGGCCACGCTCTATGTGGTTGCGCCGGTGCTGGACCGCAAGCAGGTGCTGGGGTCCGTGGTGCTGCAGCTGGATCTGTCGCGGCTGCTGTGGCAGGCCACCGAGCGTTGGGGCCTGGCGGAGTCCAGCGAGACCGTGCTGCTGCAGCGCCAGGGCGACCGCGCGGTGCAGGTGAACGGTGTCACCGGAGACAAGGACAAGGGCGGACCGCTGGCGCGCGAGGTGTCCCTGCAGGCGCAGGGGGGCTCACCGGCACTGCGCGCGCTGCTGGGCGGCAGCGGCAGTGGCATTGCCCGGGATGCGCGGGGCGAAGAGGTGGTGGCGGCCTGGCGGCAGGTGCCGGTGCTGGGCTGGGGCCTGTCGGTCAGCATCGACACGGCGGAGGCCTTCGAGCCCGTCTACGCCCTGCGCAACCGCCTGCTGGCCGCGCTGGGCCTGGCCGTGGTGCTGGCCCTGGGGCTGGCGATGCTGATCGGGCGGCGCATGGTGGAGCCCATGGAGATGCTGACCGAGTCGGCCGCGCGCATCGCCGGGGGGCGGCTGGACGAGCGGGCGCCGGTGTGCGGCTTTGCCGAATTCCGCGAGCTGGCGCGCAGCTTCAATCGCATGACCGAGCAGCTGGTCGCCGAGCGGCAGTCGCTGGAGCAGCGGGTCGAGCAGCGCACCGAGGCGCTGAACGACAGCGAGCAGCGCTTTCGCGGCGTGTTCGAGAGCGCCCAGGTCGGTATCGCGCTGTGCGACGCGCAGGGCCTGATCCAGCAGGTCAACACCAGCCTGACGGCCATGCTCTGCCGCAGCGCCGACGAGTTGATGGGCAAGCACCTGTCCGACCTGCCGGACTTCAGGCCCGGCCAGCCCGGGCGGCAGGTGCTGGCGCGACTGCTGGCAGGCAAGGTGGACCATGTGCGCTTCCAGCGCGGCTTCGCGCTGCCGGGCGGCGGCGAGCTGTTCGCCGACCTGACCGGCAGCGTCATCCGCGACGAACGCGGCCGGGTGATCAACGTGGTGAAGATGCTCACCGACGTCACGGAACGCCATCGCGCCGAGGTCGACCTGGTGCGCTCGCGCCTGGCGGCCGAGTCGGCCAGCCAGGCCAAGAGCGACTTCCTGGCCAATATGAGCCACGAGATCCGCACGCCGATGAGTGGTGCGCTCGGCATGCTCAACCTGCTGCTGCGCACCGAGCTGACGCCGCGCCAGCACGACTACGCCAGCAAGGCACGCACGGCGGCCCAGGCGCTGCTGGGGGTCATCAACGACATCCTCGATTTTTCCAAGGTCGAGGCCGGCAAGATGGAGCTGGACCTGCACCGCTTCGATTTCGCCGAGTTCATGCGCGAGCTGGCGGTGATCCTGTCCGCCAATGTGGGCGACAAGGCGGTGGAGGTGCTGTTCAGGCTGGACCCTCGCATCCCGCCCACGCTGATGGGCGACACGACGCGACTGCGCCAGGTCTTGCTCAACCTCGCCGGCAATGCGCTGAAGTTCACCGAACACGGCGAGGTGGTGGTGGCGGTGACGCTGCGCGGCAGCGAAGCCGGGCGAGCCCGCCTGCATTTCGAGGTGACGGACACCGGCATCGGCATCGCGGCCGAGAAGCTGCCCTTCCTGTTCGAGGGCTTCAGCCAGGCCGAGCAGTCCACTGCGCGCCGCTATGGCGGCACCGGCCTGGGGCTGGCGATCAGCCGCCGGCTGGTGGACCTGATGGGCGGCGAGCTGCGGGTGGAGAGCGAACTGCGCGAGGGCAGCCGTTTCCATTTCGAGCTGGAGCTGGGCGTGGCGACGCAGGCGCTGGAGCGGCCGGCCCGGCCCGAGCGCCATCTGCGGGTGCTGATCGTGGACGACAACGCGACCGCCCGCGAGGTGCTGCAGGGCATCGTGCAGAGCCTGGGCTGGGAGGCCGAGATGGTGGCCGACGGCGAGCAGGCGCTGCAGCGTCTGCAGCAGCTGGCCGAGAGCGGCGGGCCGCGCTTCGATCTCGTGCTGATGGATTGGCAAATGCCGGGGCTGGACGGCTGGGAGGTGTCGCAGCGCATCCGCAGTGCCGGGGCTCTCGATGCACCGGTCATCATCATGGTGACGGCCCACGGGCGCGAACTGCTGGCCGAGCGCAGCGAGCTGGAGGTGGCCCACCTGGGCGGCTACCTGGTCAAGCCCGTGACGGCCTCGATGGTCTACGACGCCTTCGTCGACGCGACGCAGGGGCGGCCCGGCACGCTGCGCGATGCCGAGGGCATGCAGCGTCTGGCCGGCCTGCACCTGCTCGTGGTGGAGGACAACCGTTTCAACCAGCAGGTGGCCCAGGAACTGCTGGAGGGCGAGGGCGCCATCGTGACCCTGGCAGGCGGCGGCGTCGAAGGCACGCAGGTGGCGCTGTCGGCCCAACCGCCCTTCGACGTCGTGCTGATGGACCTGCAGATGCCAGACATCGACGGCTTCGAGGCCACGCGTCGCATCCTGGCGCGCCGCCCGGGGGCGCTCATCGTGGCCATGACGGCGAATGCGATGGCCTCGGACCGTGAGGCCTGTCTGGCGGCCGGCATGCGGGGCCATGTGGCCAAGCCCATCGACCTGGATGAACTGGTGGTCTGCCTGCGCGCGCTCGTGCCCGAGGTGCCTGGTGGCGAGCTGGCGCCGGTGGCTACCGCTGAGGCGGCCGACGAGGCCACGGCCGCGCGCGCGTCCGGCGATGCGGCGGCGCAGCCGCCGGCCCTGCTGGATGTGGAGGCCGCGCTGCAACGGCTGGGCGGGCGCCGGGCGCTTTATGACCGGCTGGCGGCGGCGTTCGCGCAGGATGCGCCGGCCGAGCTGGATGCGCTGCGCCAGCAGTCCCGGCGCGGCAGCCCGGTGGATGCCCTGCGGGCGCTGCATACGCTGAGAGGTCTGGCGGGCGCCGTCGGCGCCGTGGCGCTGGCGGCCCTGGCCGGCCGGCACGAGCGCAGCGTGCGGGCGCTGATGGCGGACCCGCCGGTGGCGGCGCGCGAGGCCGAGGCGGCCGTGGCGCCGCTGGAGCGGCTGCTGGAGGCCAGTCTGCAGGCACTGGGGCAGGCCGGTCAGGCGCCGGTGGCCCAGCCCGGCGAGGGCGCCGATGCGCCGCGACCGCTGGAGACGCTGCGGCGGCTGCGCCAGCTGCTGGTGGAACGCAATATGCGCTCCGTCACGCTGACCGAGGAGCTGACCGCCAGCGGGCAGGACCTCGGCCCGGAATTCGCGACGCTGGCCACGGCCGTCGCCCGCCTGGACTTCGCCCGCGCCCTGCGGGCCTGCGACCACCTGCTGGAGCGGCTCAATCCGCGCTGATGCCCCGGCGCACGGGGCGTTGCTCAGGGTGTGGGGCGCGTGGGCACCGGGGCGCTGCAGAGGTCCACGCGACCCGGGCTGTGCACATACCAGCCCGAGCGGTTGCGGCGCGCGTCCAGCAGCGCACTCCAGGTGGCGGACTCGGTCTTCAGCACCTGCAGCGCAGGGCGCTCCTCGGCGGGCAGATCGGCCAGCAGGCGCACGCTCTGGATGGTGACGCGCTGCTCGGGCTTGTCATAGAAGCCCATGGCTGCCGAACCGCGCGGCAGGCCGGAGAGCAGCTCCATGCCCTTGAGCACGCGGCCGACGACGGTGATGTTCAGGTCCAGTGCCCGCGGCGCGTGGCCGATCACTACGTAGAGCTCGGCGCCGGTGCTGGAATCCACCGCATCGCTGCGACCGGCGCCGACCATGCCGTAGCAGTGGGCCAGCCAGGCGCGGCCGGTGCGCGGGTCGGCAGCCACCGGCATGCCGCCTGCGAAGCCGTTGCGCGACGCCCAGCCGTCGGTCTCGCGCAGCTTGATGTAGCCGGCGTCGCGGCCGATGCTGTCCAGTGGCACCGAGAACTCGGCCGGCAGCCTGGCCGCGGCGCCCTCGGGCAGCTTGCGGGCCTTGTCGGCATCGTCCCCGTCGGGGTCGCCCCACTGGGTGACGAAGTTGTCCTGCACCCGCAGGATGCTCAGGCCGTCGTAGTAGCGGCCGTGCGCCAGCGCCCGGATGTTGGCGGCATGGGCCGGTGCGAAGCGCGGGGCCAGTTCGATCAAGACCTGACCCGGCCCCTGCGGGGTCTGCAGCATCATCAGCAGCGTGTTGTCCGGGTCCAGGGCCCGCCAGTCGCTGGCGGGCGACGCGGCCAGCACCTCCTGGGCGGAGCGCGGCTTCTGGGTCTTGGGCGCCTTGGCCGGGGCGGCATGGGCGGCGGAGATCAGGCTGGTCAGCGCCAGCAGCAGGGGCAGCTTCATGCCGCGAGCTTAGCCGCCGCGGGCACCCTGCGGCACGAGTTCAGGCCGCTTCCTCGGTGATCAGCGTGGCGATGCGTTCCTCGCTGAGGCGCATGGGCATCGACTGTGCGGAGAGCAGGGCCACGACCGCATGGCCGCCGCGCGAGGTGTCGCGGCGCATGGGGGTGAGGCGGGGCTCGCCGGCGGCATCGGTCAGCGCGGCGACGACCGGGTGGTAGGCCTTGTCGCCGTTGCCGATCACCAGGCCCAGCTCGCCCGAGGCCAGGCGCACCATGGTGCCCGGCGGAAAGATGCCGAAGGCCTTGATCAGCGCGCCGGCCAGCGGGTTGGAGTCGGCCAGCAGGTGCAGTTCGCGGCCGGCCTGCTGGGCCGACATGGCCGGCCGGGTGGCGCGCGCGCTGAGCCGCGCGGTGTACACGTCGGCAAAGCGCAGAAGCGTGGCGAGCTCGCCGACCTCGGTGGCCCGCTGCGGGTAGCCGGAGCCATCCGGCAGCTCGTGATGCTGGGCAACGGATTCCAGCCAGGCGTTGTCGGTGATGCCGGCCTTGTCCAGGATCTCGGCGCTGCGCGTGGGGTGGTGGTGGATGGCTTCGCGCTGCAGCGTGGTCAGCGGCGAGACCTGGGTGGCCAGCCGGGCCTGCAGGTCGACCATCGAGATGTTCATTGTCAGCGCGGCCTGGAAGGCGCGGCGCTGCTCGTCGGTGTTCCAGCCCAGGAAGCGCGCGGCCGCATGGCAGGCCGTGGCGGCATGGATGGAGTGGTTGACGCCGTAGTGCCCGTCGGACTCCGGTTGCCGCACGACCTGCGAGAGGGCCACTTCGGGAGAGTGATCGATCAGGCGCAGCAGCTGGTCGGTGGCGGAATGCACGGCCGTGGCCAGTTCGGAGGCGTCGGTCGACAGGGCCCGGCGGACCTCGCCGCTGCAGTCCGACCAGGCGTCCGGCAGGGCATCGGCCCGCAGCCTGAGGCGCGTGCTGCGGCGGCCCGGCTGCTGCACGAGGTCGGCAATCTCGTCGATCTCCACCAGCGCCCCGCGCTGGAACAGCTCGGCGAGCTGTTTGTCGTCGTGAATGACCTGACCCTTGGCGAGCAGCAGCTGGCGATGCTCGTCGCGCACGCTGAAGCCCAGGGGCTGACCGAGCACGACATGCCCTTGCACGGATTGGAGGGAACAAAGACGCATGGACAGGAAAGAACGTACCGCTGGAGACCCGCGGGAGGCCTCATCGCTTCCCAGGCTGCTGAGGTTAGCCGAAGTTCGAGGCCTCTCAGGCCTTCCTACAATCATGAGATGCCCGATGTGAACACTGCCCAACGCTCCTCCGCCTTCGTCCACCTGCGCATGCACACCGAGTTCTCGGTGGTGGACGGCACGCTGCGAGTGGACGATGCGGCTGATGCCGCCGCGGCCGACGGGCAGGTGGCTGCCGCCATCACCGATCTGGCCAACCTGTTCGGGGGCATCAAGTTCTACAGCGCGGCCCGCAAGAAGGGCGTGCAGCCCATCCTCGGTGCGGACTGCTGGCTGGAGCCCGAGGGCTCCGACAAGGCGCCCAGCCGCCTGTTGCTGCTGGTGCAGAACCGCCTGGGCTATCTGAACCTTGCAGAGCTGCTGTCGCGTGCCTGGATACAGAACGTGCAACGCAACCAGGCCTGCCTGAAGTGGGAATGGCTGGAGGAACTGGGCGAGGGGCTGATCTGCCTGTCCGGCGCCCAGCACGGAGGGCTGGGTCAGGCCTTGCTGCAGGGCGATCAGTCGCGTGCCCGGGACTGGGCGCAACGGCTGTCCCGCGTGTTCCCGCAGCGCTTCTACATCGAGCTGCAGCGCGCGGGGCTACCCGGCCAGGAGGCGCTGGTGCAGGCCAGCGTGCCGCTGGCGGCCGAGTTGGGGCTGCCGGTCGTCGCGACCCACCCCATCCAGTTCCTTGCTGAAGAGGACTTCGAGGCGCACGAGGCCCGGGTCTGCGTGGCCGAGGGCGAGACGCTGGCCAACCCCAAGCGCATCAAGCGCTTCCTGCCGAGCCAGTATTTCAAGACCCAGGCGGAGATGAAGGCGCTGTTTGCCGACGTGCCCAGCGCGATCGAGAACACGCTGGAGATCGCGCGGCGCTGCTCGCTGACCCTGGTGCTGGGCAAGCCGCAGCTGCCCAACTTCCCGACGCCGCTGCTGGCCGACGGCACGCCCATGCCGATGGAGCAGTATTTCCGCGAGCTCAGCCACGACGGCCTGAAGGACCGGCTGATCCACCTCTTCCCCAACGAGGAAGAGCGCGAGAAGGAGCGGCCGCGCTACGTGGAGCGGCTGGACTTCGAGCTCAACACCATCATCAAGATGGGCTTCCCGGGCTACTTCCTGATCGTGTCGGACTTCATCCGCTGGGCCAAGGAGAACGGCTGCCCGGTGGGCCCGGGCCGGGGCTCGGGTGCCGGCTCGCTGGTGGCCTATGCGCTGCTGATCACGGACCTGGATCCGCTCAAGTACAACCTGCTGTTCGAGCGTTTCCTGAACCCGGAGCGGGTCTCCATGCCCGACTTCGACATCGACTTCTGCCAGGGCAACCGCGACCGGGTCATCGACTACGTCAAGAGCAAGTACGGCCTGCCGGCCGTCAGCCAGATCGCGACCTTCGGCACGATGGCCGCCAAGGCGGCGCTGCGCGACATCGGCCGGGTGCTGGGCATGGGCTACGGCCAGGTGGACGGCATCGCCAAGCTGATTCCGGCGCCGCCGGGCAAGACCGTGACCCTGGCCAAGCTGCCGCCCAACTTCGACCCCGACAAGGCCAAGATGATCTACGCGCGCCACGAGGCGCCGGAGCTGGAGGAGCGGGAGAAGTCGGACGAGGAGGTGGCCGAGCTGCTCAAGCTGGCCGCCCGCGTCGAGGGCATGGTGCGCAACATCGGCATGCACGCCGGCGGCGTGCTGATCGCGCCGGGCAAGATCACCGACTTCTGCCCGCAGTACCAGCAGCCCGGCTCCACCAGCGCGGTCAGCCAGTTCGACAAGGACGACGTGGAGGCCATCGGGCTGGTGAAGTTCGACTTCCTGGGCCTGGCCACGCTGACCATCCTGGAGCTGGCCAAGAACTTCATCGTCGCCCGTCACGCCGACCGCCAGGACTTCGACTGGGCCCGCGTGCCGCTGGACGACCGCAAGACCTTCAAGCTGTTCGGCGATGGCCTGTCGGAGAGCGTGTTCCAGTTCGAATCTCCCGGCATGCAGCGGCTGCTGAAGGATGCCAAGCCCTCGCGCTTCGAGGACCTGATCGCGCTGGTGTCGCTGTACCGGCCGGGCCCCATGGACCTGATCCCGTCCTTCGTGGCGCGCAAGCACGGCAAGGAGGTCATCGAGTACCCGCACCCGCTGCTGGGCCAGGTGCTGGAGGAGACCTACGGCGTCTTCGTCTACCAGGAGCAGGTGATGCAGGCGGCCCAGGTGCTGGGCGGCTACTCGCTGGGTGGCGCCGACATGCTGCGCCGCGCGATGGGCAAGAAGAAGGCCGAGGAGATGGCCATGCACCGCGAGATCTTTCGCAAGGGGGCCGCGGAGAAGGGCATCGACCAGGCCAAGGCCGACGAGGTCTTCGACCTGATGGAGAAGTTCGCGGGCTACGGCTTCAACAAGTCGCACGCCGCCGCCTACGCGCTGCTGAGCTATCACACGGCCTGGTTGAAGGCGCACTACACGGCCGAGTTCTACGCCGCGAACATGACCATAGAAATGGACGACACCGACAAGCTCAAGGTGTTGCTCAACGACGCCAAGCTGTTCGGCATCGAGTTCCAGGCGCCCTGCGTCAACAAGGGCCAGTACCGCTTCGAGCCGCTGTCCAACCGCCTGGTGAACTACGGCCTGGGCGCGGTCAAGGGCACGGGGCGCGGCGCCATCGAGGCCATCATCGCGGCCCGCGAGGCCGGCGGCCCGTTCCGCAGCTTCTACGATTTCTGCATCCGCGTGGACCGCAAGTCGGTCAACAAGCGGGTGGTGGAGGCGCTGATCAAGGCCGGTGCCTTCGACAGCCTCTACCCCGAGCGCTCGCGCCTGCTGGCCAGCGTCGCGCGGGGCTACACCCATGCCGAGACGCTGGAGGCCAATGCCGACCAGGGCGGGTTGTTCGACTTCGGCGACTCCCATGCCTCCAGCACGGCCGAGCCCGAGCTGGTGGAGGCCGAGCCTTGGAGCATCAAGGAGCGCCTGTCGCTGGAGAAGACCGCGATCGGCTTCTACCTGTCCGGCCATCTGTTCGACCAGAGCGGGCCTGAGGTGCGGCGCATCGTCAAGCGCGAGATCGCCGATCTGGCCGACAGCCGCGAGCCCACACTGGTGGCCGGCATCGTGGCCGACCTGCGCATCATCAATGGCCAGCGGGGTCGGGTCGGCATCTTCAAGCTGGACGACAAGGGCGGCGCCATCGAGGCGGTGGCCAACGAGGAGCTGCTGAACGCGAACAAGGAGCTGCTGGTCGACGATGAGCTGCTGATCTGCCAGGGCAAGGTGCAGAACGACCGCTTCTCCGGCGGGCTGCGCATGAATGTGCAGGCCGTCTGGAGCCTGGCCGAGGCCCGCGCGCGCTTCGGGCGGCATCTGCTGCTGGGCAGCGCCGGCGCGGCCGGGCTGCTGCACGAACTGGTGCAGCGCTTCCCGCCGCAGCGCGTGGCCACCGAGGACGGCGGCGAGCGGCCGCTGGGCCTGGCCGTGCGCGTCGCCGTTCGGGCCGAGCCCGAGGGCGAGCGCCTGGGCGCGCGCTGGATGGTGGACCTGGGCGAGGCCAGCCGCTTCTGGCCGGCCGATGAGGCCTTGGCCAAGCTGGGCAATGCCGCCCAGGTGGTCTACGAGGGCTGATCCCCATGCCCGTGGGGCTGGCGGCGCCCTTGGATGGGCGATGATGCCGCCATGTTGCACGCCGTGCCCAAGCCCCAAGCGCGGCCCTCGCGGGCCGAGCCGGTCACCGGTCTGATCCTGACCGGTGGCGGCGCCCGGGCGGCCTATCAGGTCGGCGTGCTGGCGGCGCTGGCCCAGCTGCGGCGCGATGCGGGCGTCTGCTCCGGCCAGCCCTTTCCGGTCATCAGCGGAACGTCGGCGGGCGCCATCAATGCCGCGACGCTGGCCTGCCATGCCGACGATTTCGATGGCGCGGTGGACGGGCTGCTGCACCTCTGGGGCGGACTGCATGTCGAGAACATCTACCGCGCCGACGCCTTCGAGGCGGTGAAGAGCGGTGCCCGCTGGCTGAGCATGCTCAGCCTGGGCTGGGCGCTGGCCCGCTGGACCCGCAGCCGCCCGCGCAGCCTGCTGGACAACGCGCCGCTGCGCGAGCTGCTGGGCCGCTACCTGGACATGGAGCGGCTCGATGCGATGCTGGAGCAGGGCCACCTGCGTGCGCTGGCGCTGACCGGCTCCAGCTACAGCTCCGGTCAGCACGTCACGTTCTTCCAGACCCACCATCACGTCGTGCCCTGGCTGCGCGAGCAGCGCATGGCGGTGCAGACCCAGCTGACGCTGGCCCACCTGATGGCCTCGTCGGCGATCCCCTTCATCTTTCCGGCCGAGCCGCTGGATCTCGAAGGCCAGCCCGAGTGGTTCGGCGACGGCTCCATGCGGCAGAGCGCGCCGATCTCGCCGGCGGTGCACCTGGGCGCGGATCGCATCCTCGTGATCGGGGCCGGGCGCATGAAGGAGCCCGAAGGCCCGCGGCACTGCCCGAACCTGTCGCATCCGAGCATGGCGCAGATCGCCGGCCACGCGCTGTCCAACATCTTTCTCGACGCGCTGGCCGTGGATGTCGAGCGGCTGCGCCGCATCAATCGCACGCTGGCGCTGCTGCCGCATGAAAGCCGGCTGGCCACCGCGCTGCGGCCCATCGACCTGCTGGTGATCGCCCCCAGCCGCCGGCTCGATGATCTGGCGGGCGAGCACCATGCCAGCCTGCCGCCCTCGGTACGGGCACTGCTGCGCGCCTTTGGCGTTAGCGGCCAGGGTCGGGACACCAGTGGTGCAGCGCTGGTGAGCTATCTGCTGTTCGAGCCCAGCTTCGTCACCGAGCTGATCCACCTGGGCATGAGCGACACGCTGGCCAAGCGCGCCGAGGTGCAGCGCTTCTTCGGCTGGCCGGCCAAGGCGCCGCAGATCGACCCGGCGGCGTTGCGGCGCAGCCGCTCAGCCGGTTTCGCCGCGGGCTGCTGAGGCCGGCGCGGCGGGCGCCTCGGGCCAGGCCCGCCCGGCCACACGCAAACCGGCATCGGACAGGCGCTTCGCGCTCGCGGCGCGCAGCCCGCGCACGCGGCGCAGCAGGTCGGCCCAGTCACTGAACGGGCGCCCGTCCAGCAGCCGCTGCACCAGTGCCGGCCCCAGGCCGGGCAGCGATTCGAGCTGCGCGCGGCTGGCGGTGTTGACCTCGACGTGGGCCTGCGCACGCAGTGCCGAAGAGGCTGCCAGGCTCAGGGCCAGACAGGCCAGCCGGGACAGGCAGGCCCGGCGTTGCATGCTCAGTCCTCGCCCGCCTGGGCCCGCACCATCGCCGCGTAGGCGCCGTCGCGGGCGATCAGTTCGGCGTGGGTGCCGCTCTCGATCAGGCGGCCGCTAACCAGCACGTGGATGGCGTCGGCATCGCGGATGGTGGACAGCCGGTGGGCGATGACGATCAGCGTCTTGCGGCCTGACCAGGCCTGCAGCGCCTGCTGCACCGCGCGCTCGCTCTCGGTGTCGAGTGCCGAGGTTGCCTCGTCGAAGATCCAGATCGGCGCGTCCTTGTAGAGCGCCCGGGCGATGGCCAGGCGCTGGCGCTGGCCGCCCGAGAGCTTGCCGCCGTTGGGGCCGATGGCGGTGTCGACGCCGTCGGGCAGGGTCTGCACGAAGTCCCACAGCGCGGCGTCGCGCAGCGCGGCTTCCAGGCGCCGCTCGTCGCGCGGCTGGGCGTAGGCGATGTTGTCGGCGATGGAGGTGTCGAACAGCACGATGTCCTGGCTGACCACTGCGAACTGGCGGCGCAGCGTCGCGCGGGTCAGCTCGTCGATGGGCACGCCGTCGAGCTCGATGCGGCCGCTGTCGGGCTGGGCAAAGCCCTGCAACAGGTTGATGACCGTGCTCTTGCCGGCGCCCGAGGCGCCCACCAGGGCCACGGTCTTGCCGGCGGGTACGCTGAGGCTGAGGTGGTCCAGCGCCGGGGCGGAGGCACCGGGATAGCGCAGCGTCACCTGTTCCAGCAGCAGGTCGCCGCGGGTGGAGAGCAGCTCGCGCTGGCCGGGGTCGGGCTCCGGCGGCGTGTCCAGCAGCGCCATGCAGCCGCGCGCGACGATCAGGCCGTTGGTCATGTTCTGCGCCACCTCGGTCAGGTGGCGCACGCGGCTCATCAGCTGCAGCAGGCCGGCCACGAAGGCGGCGAAGGTGCCGGGTGTTGCGCCGGTCTCGCGGCCCTGATAGATCGCGATCATCACGATGCCGGACACGCCGGCCGCCGTGATGATCTGCGAGATCGGCTGGGACACGGCGCTGGCGGCGGTCTGGCGCAGCGTGCGCTGGCGCACCGCGCGGGCCTGTTCGGCAAAGCGCTGGCCTTCGTAGCCCTGGGCGCCGAAGCTGCGCACCAGGCGCCAGGCGCGGGTCACGTCGTCGACGATGGAGCCGAGATGGATCTGCGCGTCATAGGCCTGCGTGCCCGCACGGCGCACGCGCTGGTTCACCCCCTTGAGCGCGAACACCATGATGGGCAGGGTGCCCAGCGTCATCAGCGTGAGCTGCCAGTTGGTCCAGAGCAGGAACACCAGCATGGCCAGCGCCGGCAGGCCGTCGCGCAGCAGCGTGATGCTGGCATAGCCCAGCAGCGTCAGCGACTGCTGCGGATCGGACACCACCTTGGTGACGGCCGCACCGCCGGGCAGGTTGTGATAGACGCTGGTGTCGGCGCGCAGCAGCGCCCGCATCATCGCCTCGCGCATGTCGCTGACCACCCGGCCTATCGTCCACTGCAGCAGGTACTGGCCCAGGAAGCCGAACAGGCCGCGGGCGCTGAACAGCGTGATCAGCACCACCGGCACGGTCCACAGCGGGAAGCTGTTCTGGCGCGAGAAGCCGGTGTCCAGCGTCACCTCAAGCAGCTTGGGGATCAGTGGCTCGGTGGCGGCGGCGGCGACATAGGCCAGCACGGACGCAATGAAGCCGCGCTGGTGCGGTTTCAGAAAGCCGAGCAGACGGCGCGCCGTGGCGGCCAGCGTCTTGGCGTGCTGGTCTTCGAGGTCGGTGGAGGTGGACGGAGAGCTGCTCACGGGTGATGCGGTCGTGGGGCGCGGTGCGCGCTTCAGGCCTTGGCTTTGTAGGCGCGTTCCTGGCGCAGCTCGACCAGGCCCCACCAGATGCGCGCGATCTCGTTGCGGGCACGGTAGAGGTGGGTGGTCCAGCGGCGGGTCCAGTGGAACTTGCGGCGGCCGGAGGTGATGATGGTGGTGTCGTTGTCCTGCGGGTGCCCGACCGGCGGCGGCGTCACGAGCCGGATTCGCAGGCCGAGGGCCCAGCCGCGATCGAAGGCGTGGTCGTAGGGCACGCTCATCGGCAGCAGCTTGGCGAGGTAGACCTCGGCCGCATGCCGGCTGAGGAGGTAGGCGCTGGAGCCGGTGCAGCGGGACATCATCAGCGCGAGCACGCATTCGTCGTCCAGGCGCAGGCAGGTCTGCGGCGAGCCCGAGTGCACGGCCGAGAGTTTGACCATGTCCCAACGGTCAGCGCAGGCCTCCAGCTCGGCCAGCACGGGCGGCAGCCGCGGCCCCAGGTTGGCGTCGTCCTCCAGGATCAGCGCGAAACGGTGTTGGCTGGCCAGGAAGGCCTGCATCACCTCGATGTGCGAGAGGTAGCAGCCGATCTCGCCGGGCACCGGCTCCATGCCGTGCTTGCGGTGGAACTCGGGCAGGTCCAGCAGCGCGGTCTGGTCGGGGCGCAGCGCGCGCGCGTCCACCGCGCGGTGGCGCGTCCAGGGCAGGCCCAACGCGTCGAGCTGGGCCGAGATCACGGCCAGGCGCTCGGGCGAGCGGTCGAGGTTGATCACCCAGGCATGGGTGTTCGAAGGCATGGTGGGCATATCAGGTCAGGCGCCGGCCGAGCTGGCGCTCCAGGATGGCCAGCGGGCTGGCCTGCGGGTCCACCTGGGCCTGCGGCTGCAGGTGCAGGGTCTGCTCCATCATGAACTGGCCGGACATCACCGAGTGCGAGGCCTGGTCCGAATAGCAGACCCAGGTGGAACCGGCGGGGAAGGGCATGGTCACCTGGGACGAGTTCTGCTGGTAGTCCAGGTCGCCCTTCATGCCGTCGTGCAACTGCAGCATCAGGTGGTCGTATTCGCTGCGCAGCGACTTGGTCACGCGCAGGGCCCGCAGTGCGCGTGCCTGCCAGGCCGAGTAAGGCTTGGCGCGGGGCACGAAGTGCTGGGCGATGGCTTCGAAGGACTCGCCGACCCGCCACACGCGTGGCTCACCCGCCGGGTTGAGGTTGGTGAACACGCGCAGGATGCGCTCACCGTGGTTGGGGCGCGAGGGAAAAGCGTCCACATGCAGACGGCGGTCGTCGGCGCGCCAGCTCTGCACCCGGGACGCCACCTGCGTCGGGCGAAAGCTGGTCGGTGCCAGTCGCAGTGCGGGCTTGTAGGTGGGCGCAATGGCGTCGATCAGTGCGCAGGCCTGAATGCGAAAGCGCGAGATCATCGCGGCCAGGCGCTGCATCTCGACATCGTCGGTGGCGGCGGCGCCGGCCAGGTAGCCATCGGCGCGCAGACTGATGTTGCGTGACTTGGGCGAGCGGATGTCGTCGCGCAGCAGCGTGGCTTCGCCGTCCAGCAGCTCGAAGCGCAGTTCCGGAAAGTACAGCACCTTGCCGGCTTCCAGTTCGGACACGAGAGCCTGTGCAGGCGCAGGCTTGGCCCAGTCGTTGCCGGGCACGGTGACGATGC
The DNA here is from genome assembly GCA_003241055.1 of Roseateles depolymerans. Lineage (GTDB taxonomy): Bacteria > Pseudomonadota > Gammaproteobacteria > Burkholderiales > Burkholderiaceae_C > Pelomonas > Pelomonas depolymerans_A. The sequence goes on along the minus strand of QFOD01000018.1, from coordinate 16,285 downwards.
GATCGTTCATGATGAGTTTGTCAGGAGGTGCCGGCGGAAGGCTTGGCCGACGCGAGCCCGGCCTGCGCACGGCGGCCGACCCGGATCCAGTGGGTCAATCGTATCGCCCGCCACCACCAGCCGCGGCGGCGCCAGTCGGCCAGCAATTGCTCGACGCTGCAGGGCAGATTGCGCTCGAGCTGGCTCGTGTAGTGCGCGAGGCGGGGCTGGTCGGCATGCTGCTGCGCATAGCGCATCGCGGCGATGTACATCTTGGCGACGAAGAAGCCGGCCGCCAGGCGCGCCGCCTCATTCGCCGGACGAGGGCCGGCGTCGAGCAGGGCGGGCAGGCCGTTCAGGCTGTCCTGCATGTCATCGGTCTTGGCGGCGCTGCCGGTGGCCAGGATGCTGCCCGGGCGCTTGCGATAGCCGATCCAGACCTCGGGGATGTAGTACGCGCAGCGGGCGCGCTGCAGCAGCGCGGGCAGCACGGCCACATCTTCGAAGCAATGGCCGACCGGGAAGCGCAGGCCGTCCCAGAGTTCGCGGCGGGCCACCTTGGTCCACAGGTGCAGGTGGCCCTGACGGAACATGCCCTCGAGGATCAGTGAACTGTCGCGGCAGGGCTGGCGCGGCGCCATGATGTGCGTGCGCTTGTGATGCTCGTTGCGGAAGCGGTGCTTGAGCTTGGGCTTGGCCCGCACGTCGCGGAAGTCGCACAGCACGAGATCGACGTCGGGGACCTGCAGCGCCTGGCGCAGGCTGAGCATCGCTCCGGGTTCGAGGAAGTCGTCGGGGTCGACGAACCAGAGCCAGTCACCGCGGGCGGCGTCCAGCAGCGAGTTGCGCGCGGCGCTGACGCCGCCGTTCTGCGCGTGGAACAGCAGGGTCAGCCGACCGGGGTGGCGGCTGGCCAGGTCTCGCATCAATTCGTCGGTGCCGTCCGTGGAGCAGTCATCCAGCAGCAGCAGCTCCACGCCGTCGTCCACCTGCGCCAGCAGCGATGCCACGCAGGCCTCCAGATAGGGCCTGACGTTGTAGATGGGCAGCAGGATGCTGAGCCAGGGACGCGTCTCGCTCATCACTCCCTCCAGTGATCAGCAATCCAGCGGGCCGGGCGCGTGTGCCGCCAGTTGCCATCCGAGCGGCCGGCCAGTGCATCGGGCGGATTCACGCTGCCGTGGAACACCAGCACACGGGCGCCGTCAGGAATGAACGGGTCGCGCCAGAAGCTGGTCGGCCACATCGGCAGGCAGTGGTATTTGTAGCTCGCGCACCAGTGCTTGGGCCAATAGGCCAGCTTGCCCTGGGCGGCCAGGAAGTGGCTGAGGAACTCCTGCTCGTTGCGGTACTTGGCCCGCACCTCGTCCTGGTGCTCGATGAAGTGCTGCAGCACGTCGGCGTGGGCGCCGATGCGAAAGCGATAGACCGAGGAGTTGCCCGTCACGCGCCAGGGGCGCTTCCAGTCCTTGATGATGAGGAAGTCGCCGGGCTGCTCGAAGAACTCGGTCAGGTCGCCGACGATGACGACGTCGAGGTCCAGGAACAGGGCCGTGCCCTGCAGGCCGAACAGGTCGGCCTGGTAGGTGCCGAGCTTCTTCCAGCCGCCATCACGCTTGCCCTGCGACGCATGGGTTTCGGGCAGCGGCAGGCATTCCACCTCCGCGCGCACGCCCTGGGCGTCATCGGTGAAGCAGACGAAGCGGAACGGCCCGCGCAGATGGCGGGCGGCCATGCCGTACAGGCGGTTGACGTATTCGGGGCCGTACTTCGTGCCCCACTTCATGCAGATCACGAAGCGCTCGTCGCTTCGGGGGGCAGTCATCAGGCCAGTTCCTCAATCGGTTGCGGGGGGTAGCTGTCCCAGTTCAGGCAGCCGGGGCATTGCCAGAAGTAGTAGGCTGATTCGAAGCCGCAGGCTGCGCAGCGGTAGCGCTGCAGCGGCTTGGCGGCCTTGTCCACCGCGCGCAGCACGGCCTGGGCATCTTCGGCGGGCAATTGGCCCGCGTCCAGCTTCAGCAGGTCGGCTGCCGTCGACAGCAGGGGCTGGTCGCGCAGGTGGGCGGCCAGGCGGCGGCGGTGATCGTCCGGGCGAAGACTGCCCAGCGCGCGCAGCAGCGGCATGCCGTGCGAGCGGTCGTACTGTTCCTGCAGCACGGTTGCGGCCAGTTCGGTCTGCCCGATGGCCTGCGCTGCGGCGGCGTAATCGGCGGCGACGAGGCCGAAAGCTGCCGGATTGGCGGCGAGCAGACGGGTGAAGGCGTCGACGGCCTGCTGCGGCTGGCCGGCCTTGGCCGCCATCTGGCCTTCCAGCACGAAGGCACGGGCCGACTCGGGCGATCGGCGCTGCGCCTGAACGAGCAGGTCGTGCGCCAGATCGGCATGCCCCTGTGACTGCGCGACCAGCGCCTGCTCGCACAGGTAGTGAGCGATGCGGCTGGAGAAGGAGCCGGTGCCGGCGGCCTCCAGCTCGGCGGCGACCTGGGCGGCCTTGGCCCAGTCCCGCGAGCGCTCGTAGAGCGACAGCAGCGCCAGCCGGGCCTCGCGCTCGAAGGCGCTGCCACGCAGCGCGGCATAGGCCTCCTCGGCACGGTCGAGCAGGCCAGCCTTGAAGAAGTCCTGGGCCAGTTCGTGCTGGGCGCGATCGCGATCGGCCTTGGAGAGATCACCGCGGCGCAGCAAGTGCTCATGAACGCGTACGGCGCGCTCCGTTTCGCCGCGGCGACGGAACAGGCTGCCGAGCGCAAAGTGAAGCTCGGAGGTGTCGGGGTCGTTCTGCACCGCCTCGATGAAGGCGTCGATGGCCTTGTCCTGCTGTTCGTTGAGCAGCAGATTCAGGCCCTTGAAGTAGGCCTTGGGCGATTCGCGTTGTTCGAGCTTCCACTGACGCGAGTCCAGTTTGGACGCCAGCCAGCCGAGCACGAACACGACCGGCAGCACGAACAGCAGCCAGCGTGGATCAAACTCCATCTTGATGGGCGGGGTAGGGGGTGTCGGGAGTGGGGGCGGGAGCGGCCGGTGCGTCGGGCTCCAGGCGCTGCGCTGCGCGGCGGTGCCGCCACCAGGACGGCACCATGGCCAGCACGCCAAAGGCGGCGCCCAGGCCAAAGGCCAGCAGCACGATGATGACCTGCGGCGCCCGCCATTCGTGGCCGAAGAACCAGCGCACGACAGCCTCGTGGCTGTTGTTCAGCGCGAACGCGAACAGCGTGAAGAAGAGCAGGGCTCGCAGCAACCAGACAAGGGTACGCATCGCCCGGGATTCTAGGCGTGAGCGCGGGCCTCAGCCCTCCACCGGCAGGTTCTGGTCCACGGCTTCGCGCAGGGCCTTGCCCGGCTTGAAATGAGGCGCCAGCTTCTCGGGGATCATGACCTGTTCGCCGCTGCGCGGATTGCGACCGACACGCGGCGGGCGCCGGCTGATCGAGAAGCTGCCGAAGCCGCGGATCTCGATGCGGTGGCCGCGCGCCAGCGCGTCGCTCATCGCGTCCAGGATGGTCTTCACGGCGAACTCGGTGTCACGCTGGGTCAGCTGGCCGAAGCGTTCGGCCAGCACGGTGACCAGGTCGGAACGGGTCATGTCGGAATGCTGCAGGGAAGAAGTGAAACAGGCTCGCCGGCGGGGCCGAGCGAGCCTGTCGGGAGCTTACCCGGCACCGCGAACGGCGCCGGGCGGGCAAACCCAGGGGCGAGGGCTTAGTTGCCCTGGTTGTCCAGCTTGGCGCGCAGCAGGGCGCCCAGGCTGGTCGTGCCGGCGTTGCCGCTTTGCTCGGCGGACAGACGCTGCATGGCTTCCTGCTGGTCGGCGTTGTCCTTGGCCTTGATCGACAGCTGGATGTTGCGGGTCTTGCGATCCACGTTGACGATGATGGCGGTGACTTCGTCGCCTTCCTTCAGCACGTTGCGGGCGTCTTCCACGCGGTCGCGGGAGATTTCCGAAGCGCGCAGGTAGCCGACGATGTCTTCGCCCAGGTCGATCTCGGCGCCACGGGCGTCGACGGTCTTGACCTTGCCGGTGACGCTGGCGCCACGGTCATTGACGGACACGAAGGTCGAGAACGGGTCGCCGTCCAGCTGCTTGATGCCCAGCGAGATGCGCTCGCGCTCGACGTCCACGGCCAGCACGACGGCTTCGACTTCCTGGCCCTTCTTGAAGTTGCGCACGGCAGCTTCGCCCGGCTCGTTCCAGGACAGGTCGGACAGGTGCACCAGACCGTCGATGCCCTGGGCCAGGCCCACGAACACGCCGAAGTCGGTGATGGACTTGACCGGGCCCTTGACCTTGTCGCCGCGCTTGACGTTCTCGGCGAACTCTTCCCACGGGTTGGCCTTGCACTGCTTCATGCCCAGCGAGATGCGACGCTTTTCTTCGTCGATCTCCAGGACCATGACCTCGACCTCGTCGCCCAGCGAGACCAGCTTGCTGGGGGCGACGTTCTTGTTGGTCCAGTCCATTTCGGACACGTGTACCAGACCTTCGATGCCCGGCTCAATCTCGACGAACGCGCCGTAGTCGGCGATGTTCGTGACCTTGCCGAACAGGCGGGTGCTGGTCGGGTAGCGGCGGGCCACACCGAACCACGGGTCGTCGCCCAGCTGCTTCAGGCCCAGCGAGACGCGGTTCTTCTCGGCGTCGAACTTCAGGACCTTGGCGGTCAGCTCTTGACCGACCGTCACCACTTCGCTCGGGTGACGGACACGGCGCCATGCCATGTCGGTGATGTGCAGCAGGCCGTCGATACCGCCCAGGTCCACGAAGGCACCGTATTCGGTGATGTTCTTGACCACGCCGTGGACGATCGCGCCTTCCGACAGCGTTTCCAGCAGCTTGGCGCGCTCTTCACCCATGGAGGCTTCCACCACGGCGCGACGCGACAGCACAACGTTGTTGCGCTTGCGGTCGAGCTTGATGACCTTGAATTCCATGGTCTTGCCCTCGAACGGGCTCATGTCCTTCACCGGGCGGGTATCCAGCAGCGAGCCGGGCAGGAAGGCGCGGATGCCGTTGACCAGGACGGTCAGGCCGCCCTTGACCTTGCCGGAGACGGTGCCGGTCACGAAGTCGCCGGACTCCAGGGCCGTTTCCAGGCTCAGCCACGAGGCCAGGCGCTTGGCCTTGTCGCGCGACAGGATGGTGTCGCCGTAGCCGTTTTCGATGGCATCGATGGCCACCGAGACGAAGTCGCCGACCTGAACTTCCAGCTCGCCTTGGTCGTTCTTGAACTCGTCGATGGGCACGTAGGCTTCAGACTTGAGCCCGGCGTTGACGACGACGAAATTGTGTTCGACACGAACGACTTCGGCCGAGATCACTTCGCCGGCGCGCATGTCGGAGCGCTGCAGCGACTCCTCGAACATCGCGGCAAAGGATTCCATGCCGAAGGAGGCGGTTTGGGTTTGGGACATGTTGTTGATCCTGATGCGCCGGGAAACCGGCGCGGCGGTGCAGGCAAGCCTGCGGGGTTAGGTTGTCGACATCGTCACCCGCGAGGCATTTGCATGCCTCCTGGCGGCGGGCTGGCGCCCGGGCGAGGGTGACGGGCCAATGGCCTTGCGGCCGGGCTTCTCAGGCCTGGGCCGTGCCGGCCTTGCGAAAGGTCAGAACGGCCGGCGCAGCTGCCACCACGCCAGCACTTGATCCACCGAGGCTTCGATGGAGAGCTGGGAGTTGTCGAGCAACTGCGCGTCCTGCGCGGGCTCCAGAGGTGAGGCGCTGCGGGCTTTGTCCCGTGCGTCCCGCGCCTCCAAATCTTCGCGCAAGCCTTCAATATTAGCCGAAATCCCCTTGGCGATCAATTGCTTATAGCGGCGCTCGGCGCGCGTGGCGGCGCTGGCCGTGAGAAAGATCTTCAGCGGCGCGTCGGGGAAGATGGTCGTGCCCATGTCGCGGCCGTCGGCCACCAGGCCGGGCAGGCGGCGGAAGTCGAGCTGTAGCTGATGCAAAGCCTGGCGCACCTGCGGGTGCACCGCGACCTGCGAGGCCAGCAGGCCGGTGGCCTCGGCGCGCAGGCGCGCGCTGACGTCCTCGCTGCCCAGGAAGACGTGGCCGTCACGGAAGCTCAGTGCCAACGTGGGCACGAGGGCCGCGACGGCCACACCATCGTCCAGATCGAGTCCGGCGCGACGTGCGGCAAGACCCGTCACCCGGTAGAGCGCGCCGGAATCCAGTACGCCGAAGCCCAGTGCCTTGCCAACCTCGTCGGCCAGCGTGCCCTTGCCGGAGGCCGTGGGGCCGTCGATGGTGATGACCGGGATGTCCTCCTGGCGTGCCTCGACCACGCCGAACAGCGTCTCGAAGTAGTCCGGGAAGGTCTTGGCCACGCAGTGCGGTTCGAGGATGCGCACGGGCACGGCCTGCTCGCTGACGAGGCCGTTGAACGCGGCCAGCGAGAAGCACATTGCGACCCGGTGGTCGTCGTAGGTGTGGATGGCGGCGGCCCGCCAGTCCGAGAGCGGCTGGACCCGTATCCAGTCCGGCCCCTCGTCGACCGAGGCGCCCAGCTTGCGCAGTTCGGTGGCCATCGCTGCGATGCGATCAGTTTCCTTCACGCGCCAGCTGGCGATGTTGGTCAGTGTGGTGGGGGCATCGGCATAGAGCGCCATCACCGCCAGCGTCATGGCGGCGTCGGGAATGTGGTTGCAGTCCAGCGTCAGACCCTTGAGGGGCCAGGCGCCACGGCGCACTTCCAGCCAGTTGGGGCCGGCCTGCACGTCGGCGCCCATGGCCTGGGCGGCCTCGACGAAGCGCACGTCGCCCTGCATGGAGGCGCTGCCGACGCCCTCGATGCGCAGCGGCGCGGCGGTGGCCGCGATGGCACCCAGCGCGACGAAGTAGGACGCCGACGACGCATCGCCTTCCACATGAATCTCGCCCGGCGAGCGGTAGCGGCTGCCGGCCGGGATCACGAAGGCCTGCCAGCCCTCGCGCCGAACGGCGATGCCGAAGCGTGCCAGCAGCGTCAGCGTGATTTCGATGTAGGGCTTGGAGATGAGTTCGCCGATGACCTCGATGCGCACGTCCTGCTCGGCCACCAGCGGCAGCGCCAGGAGGAGGGCGGTGAGGAACTGGCTGGAGACGTCGCCGCGCACCCGCACCGGCTCGCTCAATCGCAGAGGCGAGGGGCCATGCAGGCGCAGCGGCGGATAGCCCTCCTGGCCCAGGCAGTCCACGGCGCAGCCCAGGCCGCGCAGTGCGTCGACCAGGTCGGCGATCGGACGCTCGTGCATGCGGGGAACGCCCGAGAGTTCATAGCTGCCACCCTGCGTGGCGGCAAGTACGGCCAGCGCCGCCGTGAGCGGCCGCATTGCCGTGCCGGCATTGCCGAGGAAGAGCTTGGCCTCCGTCGCTTCGGGGTGCCCACCTATGCCCTTGACCAGCAGGCTGCCATCCTCCTGGCGCTTAAATTCGCAGCCCAGCGAGCGCAGGGCGTCGAGCATCACCGCCGTGTCGTCGGAGTCGAGCAGGTCATGGACGCGCGTCTCGCCCTCCGCCAGGCCGGCCAGCAGCAGCACGCGGTTGGAGATGCTCTTGGAGCCAGGCAGTCGCACGGTGCCGGCAGCACTGCGCAGCGGCGGGAGGTCGAGGAAGGGGATCTTGAACATCACTTGCCGGCCGGACGGCCGCTGGGAACTGCTTGTGGGGCGGGACTGCCTGGCGCCTGCCAGGCGTTGCGGCCCTCGGCGATGGGCTTGAGCGCTGCCTCCAGCGCGCTGCCGTCACCGGCTTCCATCAGGGATTCGAGCCGATCCAGCGCGGCGCGAAAGCGTTGCGACTGCGCCAGCACCTCGCGCTTGTTGGCGAGCAATACATCGCGCCAAACCGCCGGATCGCCCCCGGCGATACGGGTGAAATCCCGGAAGCCCGGGCCTGCCAGGCTCAGCAGATCGCGGGAGGTGGGCTGTTCGGCAATGGCCTGGAAATAGGCAAACGCCAGCAGATGGGGTAGGTGGCTGACGGCCGCGAAGGCGGCGTCATGGTTGTGCGGCCGCATCTTCAGCACAGTGGCGCCGAGCGCCGACCAGACATCCGTCGCGCGCTGAACCTGCTGCACGTCGGTGTAGGGCTCCGGGGTCAGGATGAGCTGGCGGCCCTCGAACAGCGCTGCGTCGGCGTGCTGTACGCCGCCGGTCTCCTTGCCGGCAATCGGGTGGCAGGGCACGAAGGCGGAGGCGCGGTCGCCGAGTGCACGCCGCGCCGCGGCGATTACGTCACCCTTGGTCGAGCCCACGTCCATGAAAAGTACGCCCGGGCTCACCAGATGACGGATGGCCTTGAGTGTGCTCTCGGTGGCCGACACCGGCACGGCGATCAGCACGATGTCCGATCCGGACACGGCCTGCAGCGCGGATTCGGCGCCCGCGTCGATGACGCCCAGGCGGCGGGCCAGCTCGGTGGTGGACGGCGACTTGTTGTAGCCGATCACGCGCTTCACGAGACCGGCTCGCTTCATCGCCAGCGCGAAGCTGCCACCGATCAGGCCGCAGCCTATGACGCCGAGCTGCTCATACATGCCGGCACCCCGCAACTGCCGCGCCGGTGTGGGTCGACATCATCGTCAGACCTTGACCGGGTAGGCGCCCAGCATCTTGTAGAAGGCGCAGAGCTCGCGCAACTCGGCAAGTGCGGCGGCGACATGGGGCTGGCTCGGATGGCCGTCCAGGTCGATGTAGAAGTAGTACTCCCACTGCCCGGTGCGGGCCGGGCGCGACTCGAGCCGCGTCATCGAGACGCCGTGCTTCTTCAGCGGCATCAGCAGGTCGTGCATGGCGCCGGGCTTGTTGGGCACGGACACGATGAGGCTGGTGCAGTCGCGTCGTGACGCCGGCGGCATGGCCATCGTCTGCGGCAGGCAGATGACGGCGAAGCGCGTGCGGTTGAAGGCTTCGTCCTGCACCGCGTGGGCGACGATGTGCAGGCCGAACAGCGTGGAGGCGCGTTCGCTGCCCAGCGCCGCCCAGGCCGGGTTGGTGGCCGCCAGTCGGGCTCCTTCCGCATTGCTGGAGACCGCGCGGCGTTCCACATCCGGCAGGTGCTTGTTCAGCCAGTTCTGGCACTGCGCCAGCGCCTGCGGGTGCGCCAGCACGGCCTCGATGCCGGCGAGCGTGGGCTCCTTGCGCATCAGGTGGTGTCGTATCAGCAGCGACACCTCGCCCACCACATGGCAGGGCGTGTGCAGGAACAGATCCAGCGAGCGGGTAACCACGCCCTCGGTCATGTTCTCGACACCGACCACGCCGAACTGCGCGCTGCCGCTCGCGGTCGCGTGGAAGACCTCGTCGAAGCTGCTGCAATAGATCATGTCGGCAGCACCGCCGAAATAGTCGATCGCGGCCTGCTCACAGAAGGTGCCGACCGGCCCCAGCACGGCGACACGCTGCGGCGACTCCAGCGCCAGGCAGGCGGACATGATCTCGCGCCAGATGGCCGACACATGTTCGGCACGCAGCGGGCCGGGGTTGGCGCCGCGTATCTTCTCGATGACCTGGGCCACGCGATCGGGCCGGAAGAAGGGCGTGCCCTCGGCGCGCTTGATCTCGCCCACCTGTTCGGCCACGTGGGCGCGCTGGTTCAACAGCTCCAGCAGTTGCTTGTCCAGGCCGTCAATCTGGTCGCGCAGCGCCAGCAACGCCTGGGAGGCGACGGGTTCAGCCATGACGAGTCTCGAAATCCTTCAGGAAATTCACCAGTGCCTGCACGCCGGCCAGCGGCATGGCGTTGTAGATGGAGGCGCGCATGCCGCCCACCGACTTGTGGCCCTTGAGCTGCAGCAGGCCCGCTAGCTTGGCTTCTGCCAGAAACGCCTCGTTGAGTCGCTCGTCCTTCAGGAAGAACGGCACGTTCATCCGTGAGCGGCAGGCCTTATCGACGCGGTTCTCATACAGCGAAGAGGCGTCCAGCGCGCCGTAAAGCAGCGCCGCCTTGTCGATGTTGTGGCGCTCGATCGCGGCCAAACCCTGCAGCCCGGCGTATTCGAAACCCTTGATCCACTGGAACACCAGACCGGCGACGTAGATCGCGAAGGTCGGCGGCGTGTTGAACATGGACTGCGCAGCCGCGACCGTTTCGTAGTTGAAGGCCGAGGGGCAGATGGGCAGGGCGTAGCCGAGCAGGTCTTCTCGCACGATGACCAGCGTCAGGCCTGCCGGGCCGATGTTCTTCTGAGCGCCGCCAAAGGCCAGGCCGACCCGCGACCAGTCCACCGTGCGCGACAGCACATGCGAAGAGAAGTCGATGACCAGCGGAGCGGTCGATCCGCGAGCGCGCAGGTCAGGCAGTTCGTGGAACTCGATGCCGTCGATCGTCTCGTTGCTGCACATATGGACATAGGCAGCGTCGCGACGCAGCGCCCAGTCCGCCGGAATGGCGCGGGTGCTGCCGATGTCGGCGGCAATCTGCACATCCGCATAGCGGCGCGCTTCGGCGGCGCTCTTGCGCGACCACGAGCCGGTGACCACCACGTCGACCGCGCCGCCCTGGCTCAGGTTCAGCGGCACGATGGCGTTCTCGCCCAGGCCCCCGCCCTGCATGAACAGGATGCGGAATTCCGGCGGCACCTGCAGCAGCTCGCGCAGGTCGGCCTCGGCCGCCTCGGCGATAGAGATGAACTCCTTGCCGCGATGGCTCATTTCCATCACGGACATGCCGCTGCCGTGCCAGTCCAGCATCTCGGCCGCGACCTGACGCAGTACCGGCTCGGGCAGAACGGCCGGGCCGGCGGAGAAGTTGTGGGGGCGCTGCTCGCTCATGCGCCGACGACTTACTTCTTGGTGCCGGAGGCCGGGGCCTTGGGGGTCGTGCCCGGTGCGGGCAGCCCCAGGTGCTTTGCCAGGCTGGCCTGCAGCGTCTTCAGGCGGCCGTCCATCGTCGGGGCCACTTCTTCCATGACCTTGCTCCCGACGGCCTTCTGCAGTTCCAGGCTGGCCATGCCGAATTTCTTGCTGGTCGGCGACTCGATCCAGCCGATGATCTGGCGGAGCTCGTCCTCGGTGAAGCGCTCGTCATAGAGGGCGCTGGCCGTGCTGGGCACCGCCTTGGAGAACTTGTCCTTCAGGTAGCTGCTGTTCTCTTCGACGAACTTCTTGACATCGGCCTCCATGGCCTTGGCGGTCGCCTCCCGCTTTTCGGCGGGCACCTGCTGCAGGGCCGCGCGGCCCGCCTGCATGAACTGGGACAGCGGGCCTTGCAGCATGGCGTTGGCCAGGTTGTCGGAGACGGCCTGCTGCTGGAGCTGAACCAGCTTGTCGATCAGGGCCTTCTTGGCCGGCGACGGGTCGGCCAGCGCGGCGCTGGAGGCCACGGCCAGTGCGAGGGCCAGGCCCAGCTTGCGAGAGATCATGTCAGTCCTTGGGGGTGTCGGAGTCGTTGCCGGCATCGGCGTCCTGATCGCCGTCGACGTCGGAGGATTCGTTGGCGTCGTTCTCGACGATGCGCTGCAGGCCCGAGAGCTTGGAGCCGTCGTCCAGCGCGATCAGCGTCACGCCCTGCGTGGCGCGGCCGAGTTCGCGAATCTCGCTGACGCGGGTGCGCACCAGCACGCCCTTGTCGGTGATCAGCATGATCTCGTCCTCCGGACGCACCAGCGTGGCCGCCACGACGCGGCCGTTGCGCTCGCTTTGCTGGATGGCAATCATGCCCTTGGTGCCACGGCCATGGCGGGTGTACTCGACGATGGAGGTGCGCTTGCCAAAACCGTTCTCGGTGGCGGTCAGCACGCTCTGGGTCTCGTCCTCGGCCACCAGCATCGCGATCACGCGTTGATCGGGTTCCAGCATCATGCCGCGAACGCCGCGCGCCTGACGTCCCATGGGACGAACATCGTCTTCGTCAAAACGTACGGCCTTGCCGCCATCGCTGAACAGCATCACGTCGTGATGGCCGTCGGTCAGTGCCGCGCCGATCAGGAAGTCGCCATCGTCCAGGTCGACCGCGATGATGCCGGCCTTGCGCGGATTGCTGAAGTCAGGCAGCGGCGTCTTCTTCACGGTGCCCAGCGCGGTGGACATGAAGATGAAGTGGTTCTCCGGGAAGCTGCGGAACTCGCCAGTCAGCGGCAGCACCACGGTGATCTTCTCGTCGGGCTGCAGCGGGAACATGTTCACGATGGGGCGGCCGCGCGAGTTGCGCGAGCCCTGAGGCACTTCCCAGACCTTGAGCCAGTAGACGCGGCCACGGTTGGAGAAGCACAGGATCCAGTCGTGCGTGTTGGCGATGAAGAGCTGGTCGATCCAGTCGTCGTCCTTGGTCGCCGTGGCCTGCTTGCCGCGGCCGCCGCGCTTCTGCGCCCGGTACTCGCTGAGCGCCTGGCTCTTGATATAGCCGGTGTGCGACAGCGTCACGACCATGTCGGTCGGCGTGATCAGGTCCTCGGTGCCCAGCTCCTGCGCGTTGTGCTCGATCACGCTGCGGCGTGCACCCAGCTTGGTCTGCCCGAACTCCTGGCGCAGCTGCAGCAGCTCTTCGCCAATGATGGTGGTCACGCGAGCGGGGGTGGCCAGGATGCTCAGCAGATCGGCGATCTGTGCCATCACATCCTTGTACTCGCCAACGATCTTGTCCTGCTCCAGACCGGTCAGGCGCTGCAGACGCATCTGCAGGATTTCATTGGCCTGGGTTTCGGAGAGGCGGTATAGCCCGTCAGGCTGCACGCCGAAATGCGCCTCCAGCCCTTCAGGCCGGTAGGCGTCGCTGCCGCCTTCTGCACGGGACAGCATCTCGCGTACCAGCGACGAATCCCAGCCCTTGCTCATCAGCGCGGCCTTGGCGACCGGCGGTGTCGGCGAGGTCTTGATGGTCTCGATGAACTCGTCGATGTTGGCCAGTGCGACGGCGAGGCCTTCCAGCACGTGACCGCGTTCACGGGCCTTGCGCAGTTCATAGATGGTGCGCCGGGTCACCACCTCGCGGCGGTGTTCAAGGAACACCGTGATCATGTCCTTCAGGTTGCACAGCTTGGGCTGGCCGTCGACCAGCGCCACCATGTTCATGCCGAACGAGTCCTGCAGCTGCGTCTGCTTGTAGAGGTTGTTCAGCACCACCTCAGGCACTTCGCCGCGCTTGAGCTCGATCACCACGCGCATGCCCGACTTGTCGGACTCGTCCTGGATGTGGCTGATGCCCTCGATCTTTTTCTCGTGAACCAGCTCGGCGATGCGTTCGAGCAGGCTCTTCTTGTTCACCTGGTACGGAATCTCGTCGACGATGATGGCCTGGCGCTGGCCGCGGTCGATGTCCTCGAAATGCACCTTGGCGCGCATCACCACACGGCCGCGGCCGGTACGGTAGCCGTCCCGCACGCCGGCCAGGCCGTAAATGATCCCGGCAGTCGGGAAGTCGGGCGCCGGAATGATTTCCATCAACTCGTCGATGGAGCAATCCGGGTTCTTCAGCGCATGAAGGCAGGCGTCGACCACCTCGTTGAGGTTGTGCGGCGGAATGTTGGTGGCCATGCCCACGGCGATGCCTGCGGAGCCGTTGACCAGCAGTTGCGGCAGTCGCGTCGGCAAAACCAACGGTTCTTTCTCGCTGCCGTCGTAGTTCGGACCGAAATCGACAGTTTCCTTGTCGATATCGGCCAACATTTCGTGAGCAATCTTGTCAAGACGAATCTCGGTGTATCGCATCGCGGCGGCGTTGTCGCCGTCCACCGAACCGAAATTGCCCTGACCATCGACCAGCATGTGCCGCAGCGAGAAATCCTGCGCCATCCGGACGATGGTGTCGTAAACCGCGGTATCCCCGTGCGGGTGGTATTTACCGATGACGTCGCCGACGATACGGGCCGACTTCTTGTATGGCCGGTTCCAGTCGTTATTCAGTTCGTGCATTGCAAACAGCACGCGGCGATGCACCGGCTTCAGGCCATCGCGGGCGTCGGGCAGGGCGCGTCCCACGATCACGCTCATGGCGTAATCAAGATAGGACCGGCGCATCTCCTCTTCGAGGCTGATCGGCAGGGTTTCCTTGGCGAACTGGGTCATGCGGGCTCGATCTGGCGCGTGCGCTGCGTAGGCGCGACGTCGGGGTGGCGAAAACGGCCGATTCTACGCGGCCGCCCAGGCTGTAGCAGCAGCGCAACATCGTCGCAATGCCTTAGAACTCGCCCCGCCACAATGGAAGTGTCTCGGTGCCCTATGGCACAATCGTCGAGTCCCTAGGAGAAACCCGAACGCGGGCTTTCCTGAGGTAGAGGTTTGAGAAGTACTGTGCTCTCGCAGGGCAACTGCGGCATTCCTTGAGAGGAGAATCATGAAGAAACTGAATCGCGTGGCGTCGCTGTTTGCGGTGGCTGCGATCGCCGCTGTGACCGCGTCCAGCGCGCTGGCGCAATCGGTCGACAACTGGCGTGCCACCGACGGCACGGTGTGGAAGAACGGCACCAACGAATACTGCTGGCGCGACAATTTCTGGACTCCTGCCACCGCCGCCAAGGGTTGCGACGGTGAAATCAAGCCGGTCCCGAAGGTTGAGCCGCCGAAGCCCGTCGCTCCTCCGCCTCCCGCTCCCGTCGAGCCGCCGAAGCCCGTGACGCCTCCGCCGGCGCCGGTCAGCGAAAAGGTCACGTTCGCCGCCGACACCTTCTTCGACTTCGACAAGGCGACGCTGAAGCCTGAGGGCGTGTCCAAGCTGGACGATCTGGTGTCCAAGATCAAGGGCATCAATCTGGAAGTCATCATCGCTGTTGGCCACACCGACTCGGTGGGTAGCGATGCCTACAACCAGAAGCTGTCGATCCGCCGCTCGGAAGCCGTCAAGGCCTATCTGGTGAGCAAGGGCATCGAGCCGAACCGTGTGTACACGGAAGGCAAGGGCAAGAAGCAGCCTGTGGCTGACAACAAGACTGCCGAAGGCCGCGCGAAGAATCGTCGCACCGAGATCGAGGTGGTCGGTACGCGCAACAAGTAAGCAGTTCGCCCGGGCATGGCCTGGGCGATGCGAACCAAGCCCCGTACGGCAAGCCGTCGGGGCTTTTCCATTTCTGAGTAATTGGATGGCCTCATGATCAATGCCGATCCGCAGGAACTCGCCAAATTTGGGGAGTTGGCTCACCACTGGTGGGATCCCGAGAGCGATTTCAAGCCCTTGCACCAGATCAATCCGCTTCGGTTGGGATGGATCCAATCCTTGTGTCCGCTGACGGGCAAGCGTGTACTGGATGTGGGTTGTGGCGGGGGGATCCTTAGCGACTCGATGGCCCGAGTGGGCGCGCAGGTCCTGGGCATTGACCTGTCTACGAAACCGCTGCGTGTCGCAGAACTGCATGCAATGGAGGCGGGGACTGAGAACATCGAATACCGGGAAGTTGCGGTTGAAGCGCTTGCAGAGGAGCAGCCCGGTGCATTTGATGTGGTGACCTGCATGGAGATGCTGGAGCATGTACCCGATCCTGCCTCCGTGGTGCGCGCATGTGCGGATCTGGTGAAGCCGGGAGGATGGGTGTTTCTGTCCACACTGAACCGGAATCCCAAGGCCTTTTTGCTCGCCATCGTCGGGGCAGAGTACGTATTGAAGATGCTGCCCAAGGGCACGCATGAGTACGCGCGCTTCCTGAAGCCGGCCGAACTGGCCCAGTTCTGTCGTGACGCAGGATTGCAGCCGAATGCCAGTCGTGGGCTGACCTATAACCCGCTCACACAGCGTTATTCGCTCGGAGCTGATACCGATGTGAACTACCTCTTGGCGTGTCGCAAGTCAGCGTGATCGCGCATCTGCCGCGTTGGGTGTCCGGCGCGGTGCTGTTTGATCTGGACGGGACTTTGATCGACAGCGCGCCGGATCTGGGTCGAGCTGCCAACAGGATGCGCGCGGCGCGCGGCTTGGATGAACTGCC
Source organism: Roseateles depolymerans (assembly GCA_003241055.1). Lineage (GTDB taxonomy): Bacteria > Pseudomonadota > Gammaproteobacteria > Burkholderiales > Burkholderiaceae_C > Pelomonas > Pelomonas depolymerans_A. The sequence continues at coordinate 479 of QFOD01000018.1, read as the reverse complement.
TCTCGCTGCCTACCGGCCTCATGGCGGGTCGGGTGCACGGGGCATGCTTCAGCGAGCGTTCGCGCTGGTGCCAGGCGACACCGCATATGACGCATACCGGCAGGAATTTCTTGAGTACTACGAGCAGTTGATGTTCGAGTCGACGGTGCCGTTCGACGGCGTTTTGGACTGCCTTGCTGGGCTGTCACGGCGGGGTTTGCGGTGGGGCATCGTGACCAACAAAGCCGAACATCTGGCGCGGCCACTTGTCGCGCACCTTGCGCTGCGGGCGGAAGTCCTTGTGGGCGGAGACACCACGCCGCACACCAAGCCGCATCCGGCTCCGCTGCTGGAGGCAGCTCGTCGCCTGGGACTGCAGCCTAGCGAGTGCCTCTATGTCGGTAAGCGTCTGGCCAAGTCACCTTGAAGCTGCCGGCCCCGTCGGCAAGGATCGTGTCCACGTAACTTAGGTGGACACGATGGCAAGCGACAAGCCGCTG
>QFOD01000037.1 GCA_003241055.1 Roseateles depolymerans | reverse complement strand
CGCGATCGCAGCGGTCAGCGTCGTCTTGCCATGGTCCACGTGACCAATCGTGCCCACGTTCACGTGCGGCTTGGTCCGTTCAAACTTGCCTTTTGCCATCTTGCGCTCCTGAGGCGATCGAGACGAATGAAAGAAGAAAGAAGGTGGTGCCCATGACGCGGATCGAACGCGTGACCTCTCCCTTACCAAGGGAGTGCTCTACCACTGAGCCACATGGGCATCGGCACGGGTTTGATGCCACTCTTGCGAGCCTAGCAACCAAACCGGTGACGACTTTGCCAACCAAACAGCCACCCTTTTGGAGCGGGAAACGGGAATCGAACCCGTGTCATTAGCTTGGAAGGCTAAGGTTCTACCATTGAACTACTCCCGCCCTGGGAGCGCCCCGCCAGCCGCCGCATTCAACAAAACGCGACAAGCCTTTGGTGGAGGAGGCTGGATTCGAACCAGCGTACGCAATGCGGGCAGATTTACAGTCTGCTGCCTTTAACCACTCGGCCACCCCTCCTGCGGCAAGCCCGCAACTATAGCACAGCATTTTTGGGCTGAAAACGAGATTGCCCAAAGTTTTTCTGGCGGCCGCACATCGCCTTCGCGCAGCGGTCGGCAAAACAAAACCAATTGCATACCAATAATCGCCGTTTGCGCCCCTCATTCCGTCGGGCCGCAACGGCGCACCAATACGAGTAGATGCCGATCGGAACTGGGGAAAGTACTCAGTCTGATTGGTAGCAAAGTGGCTTTATCGATCGCTATAGTGGCATCGCACTGGTCGCAACTTCACGCCCGCAACCCGAGACACCCTCAACTGGACTGAGAGTGGTATGCAGCCAAGGCGGCAGCACAGGGCCCAGCGACCTGAGTTCATTGGCCACAACGAGGACAAGTTCATGAAGGTCAAGCAAACCCCCATCGCGGCCGCCGTGTCGCTGACTCTGCTGGGTGCGGCATTCGCCGCACAGGCGCAGCAGACCGATGCCCCGGCCAAGCCGGATACCAAGCCGCAGCAACTGGAACAGGTGGTCGTCACCGGCATCCGGGCGTCGCTGCAGCAGTCGCTCACGCAGAAGAAGAACGCCGAGTCCATCGTCGAGGTCATCACCGCAGAAGACGTGGGCAAGATGCCGGACAAGAACGTGGCGGATTCGCTGCAGCGCGTTCCCGGCGTGAACACCACCAGCGCGGGCTCTGCCGAGGGCTCGTTCGGCGAGAACGAGCACGTGCAGATGCGCGGCATCAGCTCGCAATACACGCTGACCACGTTGAACGGCCACACGGTGTCTACCGGCGACTGGTATGGGCCCAACATGCGTGATGGCGGTCGCAGCGTCACCTTCACCCTGCTGCCTTCGGATCTGATCGGCCGGGCCGTCATTCACAAATCCTCGCAGGCTGACATCACCGAGGGTGGCGCTGCCGGCACGGTGGACATCCAGACCCGCCATCCGCTGGACTTCAAGGAACGTTTCGGCGGCGTGGTGTCGGCCGAAGTGGCTCGCTCCGACGCGGCCGGCACCAACGACCCGTCCGTCAGTGCGCTGATCCACTGGAAGAACGAGTCCAACACCTTCGGCATCCTGGGTCAGGTCTTCTCGCAGGAGCGGCACCTGCGTCGCGCCGGTTCCGAAGGCGTCTGGTGGGACAGCTACGGCATGGCCGATCCCGGCAATGCAGCGGGCATTTCCAACCTGATCGGCAAGCAGGTCAGCTACCTCAGCGGCGCCGTTCTGTTCGAGCAGGAGCGCAAGCGCCAGGGCGCCTATCTGGAGGCCGACTTGAAGGTCAGCCCGGACCTGAGCTTCAATCTGTCGGGCTTCTATTCCAAGCTCGACGCGAAGAATTCGAACACCAACTTCATGGCCGGCATCACCGGCGCGGTGAACAACTGGTCGGCCCACACCCAGGTGCCGAGCAGTTCGACCGTCACCGGCAACACGGTGACCTCGATCTTCTTCCCGGCCAACACCTTCGCCAATGACGCCGCCTACTCGGTGGTGGAAGACGTGGCACTGCGCCCGGACGCCAAGACCGATTCCAAGTTCGTCAACCTGGACGGCAAGTGGGTGGTCAGCGAGCAGCTGAGCTTCACCAGCAAGCTGGGCTACACCGAAGGCAACGCGCACACCAAGGACGTCGGCTTCGAGGTGCTGAGCGGCTGGAACCAGGGCGCCGGCTACACGCTGTCGCCGGAAGGCATCTTCGTGTTGAACGTGCCGGGTGGCGACAAGTTCCACCCCTATGGCGCCGGCATTGGCGGCTGGGGCAGCGACAACAAGTCCAAGGACAAGGAAACCTACGGCCAGGTCGACGGCACCTACAAGCTCGCCAGCGACCTCTTTCCGCAGCTGAAGTTCGGGGCCCGTGCCACCACGCACACCCGCACCTACACGCAGTGGGGCCTGACACGCGACCCGGCATCCAGCAACGAGGCGCTGATCCCCGCAGACGCGATCGGCAACTATCCGGCCAACTGGTACGGCGACCTGCCGGTCAACCCGACGCCGGGCTTCCTGCCGTTCAAGATCAGCGACGCCTTCGTCAAGAGCTGGCTCGACAAGTACGGTTCCTTCCCGACCATCACCGCGCAATACAGCTACGAGATCAAGGAAAAGACCCAGGCCGGCTACCTGATGGCCGACCTGAACCCGTACGACAACGTCACCGGCAACATCGGTCTGCGGGTGGTGCATACGTCCAACAGCAATGTGGTCTCCTACGGCTCCGCGCCCTACGAGTCCAGCCGCACCGACCTGTTGCCCAGCCTGAACCTGCGCGCCGACATGGCCAAGAACGTCGTCGCCCGCTTCGCGCTCAGCCGCTCGATGGCGCGCCCCGACTACGGCCAGTTCGCCGGCGTCGACCTGCGCGACCTGCAGCACACCGGCGTGACCGGCAACCCGCTGCTCAAGCCGGTGATCTCCACCAACGTCGACGCGTCCGCCGAGTGGTACTTCGCGCCGCGCTCCCTGGTGTCGGCGGGCGTGTTCGCCTCCAAGCTCAACGGCGTGATCGGCTTCGGCTCCACGACGCTGCCCTTCCAGAACACCAGCAAGCCCGGCAACCCGGTCGAGAACTACCTGGTCTCGGCGCCGATCAACAGCTCCGGCCAGCTGACCGGCTTCGAGGCGCAATACCAGCAGGCGCTGTTCGGCGGCTTCGGCATCGATGCCAACTTCACGCATGTGAACGGCAAGCTGACGCAGAAAAACGGCACCTGCAACGGCACGCCGACGGAGGATTGCTCGCTGTACGGCACCTCCAAGGACACCTACAACTTCGGTGCCTTCTACGAGAACGACTGGCTGAGCGCCCGCCTGGCCTACAACCACCGCTCCTCGTACAAGCTGGGCAACCGTGGCGCGGCCGACTTCTTCCAGAGCGGCAGCGGCCAGCTGAACTTCGCGCTGAACCTGAACTTCATGAAGGACGCGACCTTCACCTTCGAAGCCCAGAACCTCACCGACCCGCTGCAAACGGTCTACAAGACCAACTTCACGCAGATCGCGGGCGTCTACAAGACCGGCAAGATGTACTACGCCGGCCTGCGCTAAAAGTTCTGACCCCCCGGCCGCCTCGGCAGCACGGAGCCCTCTGGGCTCCGTTTTTCTTTGGGCAACGGGTTGATCGCGTCCTCCTGATGCCACTCGCCGAACGCCGGGTGGCCTTCGGCAGCCGCGCCCGCCTCGGCTTCACACGACCCAGGCAAGACCCGACTCCGATGCCGCCGGATGCGCCAGCGCAGCCGGCCGCAACGCGCGCCGCATTGCACGCCGGTGCTCGACGGGTCAGCGGCCGAGCAGGCCCTCAGGTATGCCGCAAGCGCCAAACGATGAAGGAGAGCCCCTGCGCCCAGCCGAGAGGCGGCGCCCGAGGCAGCCTCCCGGCCGACGCGGACAGGTCCGACATTCATCGGACCGCCGCAGGCTCACACCTTGATGAAGATGCCCCGGCGAAGCAGCAGCGCCACCACCAGCCACCAGGCCGCGACGAACACCAGCGCGAAGGCCAGCGACTGCCCGTAAGGCCCTACCCAGGGCGCCAGCCAGCCGAAGCCACGCGCGTAGATCGAGGCCATCCAGCCGCTGGCCTCCAGCAGCACCGTGCTCATCCAGGCTCCGGCGTAGGCCGCAATGGCGTTCAGCCCGAAGGCTCGCCCCCAGGGCGGCCATTGCCAACGGTCGAAGGCGACATGCGCCAGCAACAGCAGCCCTGCGTCCAGGCCCCCGGTCCAGAGCACGAAGCTGGGTGTCCACAGCGGCTTGTTCAGCGGCAGCTGCCAGCCAGCCCACAAGCCGCCCAGCAGCAGCGCCCCCACCCCCACGCCGGCCAGCGCACGCAGCTGGCCGCGCCGCAGCAGATCGCCACACAGCCAGCCCAGCCAGCAGGTGGCCAGTGCGCCCAGCGTGGACAGCACCCCCTCGGGGTCGAAACCCACGCTGCCGGCCGCATCCCACTCGTAGGCCCAGTGTCCCAGCAGCGCCGTGTCCACGCGCTGCGGCAGGCTGCCCAGCTTGTCCAGCGTGCCGCCGCCCAGCAGCAAGGCCGCGTACCCCCCCAGCAGGGCGGCCAGCACCGCCCACTGGGTCGTGCGCCGCAACCAGGGCGCGATGCAGGCCACGCCGATGAAACACAGGCCGATGCGCTGCAGCACCCCCAAGGGCCGGAACGCCGACCGGTCCATCAGCCACCAGGCCAGCAGATGCAGCACCAGCCCCAGCAGGATGATGCGCAGGCCACGCCGGCAGGCCGCCCACACCAGCTCGCGCCGCGCCGCGCCGGCATCCAGCTTGGGGCCCAGCGCCAGGGCCAGCGAGCTGCCGACCAGGAAGAGGAAGAGCGGGAAGATCAGGTCCGTCGGCGTGCAGCCATGCCAGGCCGAATGCTCCAGCGGCGCATAGACATGCCCCCAGTCGCCGGGGTCGTTCACCAGCAGCATGGCCGCCACGGCCCAGCCGCGCAGCACGTCCACCGACACCAGGCGCCGCGCTGCGGCCGAGCTCGTCATCGCCGCAAAGCCGCTCAGCGCCCGGCCGGAGCGGGCTGCATGGCCTGCAACAGCTCGCCGTTGTCCTGGCTCAGCTCCCAGGCGAACACGCCCGCCAGCCCCTGCGCCCGCGCGAACGCCACCTTGGCACGCACGGCACGCGGATCGTCGTAACCCACATAGCGTTGGCCGCCGTGCAGCCCCGGGCCCACCAGCGCCCAGGCCTGAGCCTTGGCATCGAACACCGGGCTGAGGCCGGGCAGCGTGGCCAGATCCTTGTAGGCCACCGAGCCGTCGGCGTTCGGATAGGGCGCGGCGAAATGGCGATCGCGCCGCACACCGTCGAACCCTCGGCCATACATCGCGATGCCCGCCACCAGCTTGTCCGCCGGCACGCCGGCCGCGCGCAGGTTGGCAACCGAGGACGCCAGGCTGGCATCCCCCTCGGCGGCGGCATCGCGCAGCGGCGTGTGATGCGCGGCGCGTTCGCTCCAGGGGCCGGCGAAGTCGTAGCTCATCATGAAGACCAGATCCAGCACCTCGGCCGCACGGCCCATGGGCATGCGAGCCATCTGCCTGCGCGTGGTGTTGATCGCCGCGGTCAGCGCATAGTGGCGGCCAGTCTCGCGGCCCAGGCCGTCCAGGCCCGCACGCAGCGCCTGCAGCAGCTGCACGTAATGCTCGCCATCGGTAGGCGAGCCCAGCGCCACGCCATTGGCCGAGCCGTTGGAGCCCGGGTGCTCCCAGTCGATGTCCAGACCGTCAAAGGCGGGGTAGCGGCGCAGGAAGTCCAACGCCGATGCAACAAACGCCGCGCGCCCCTCAGCCGTGGCCGCGAGGTGGAAGAAGGGATCGGAGCCGCCCCAGCCGCCGATGGACACCAGCACCTGCAGCTGCGGGTCACGCGCCTTCAGGCGCTCGAAGGCGGCGGCAAAGCGCGGTTGCTCGGCATCGGGCGCCAGGCTGAAGTCGGGGCGTCCGGCGCAGGCCTGGGCGTCCGCCGCGCGCTGGCCCGGGCCGCAGATCAGCGCGAAGGCGTAGAGCAGATGCGTGACCTGGCCGGGCCTCAGTGCCTCCACCGGCGCCAGGCCGCGCTCGGCCAGCACATAGACCCCGACGACCGGCCGGGCGGCCTGCGCCAGCGGCGCAGCCAGCGCGGCCAGCAGGAAGCACACGACGCCCCAGCGCTTCATAGATTGCACTCGCTGCTCAGGCCCGCATCGGGCACGCTGTCACGCTGGGTGACGCCCTGGCGGCGCAGCTGCGCCACCCGGGCCTGCATGGCGGCCGGCGTCAGCAGACGCCCGGCCTCATGCAGCACCCAGTCCACCTCGAACTCATGCTCGCGAGGCTCGCCCGGCTCGGCACCAGCGGCCAGCCAGTGGCTGAAGCTGATGGCCATGGGGCGCACCGGCACATTGCGGCCGCCAGACTCGTGCAGCAGCTTGCCGTTCACGTAGTGGCGCACGCGCCCCGCGTCCACCTGCACCGTCAGCACCTGCCAGCCGTCGTGCGAGCCCATGGCCTGGGCCGCGCTGTTGAAGGACTGCCAGGGCTCCAGCCGCACCGTCTGCCAGCTCACGCCATAGAGCCGCGTGGCGGGCTCGCCCCAGCCGCCATGGGGCAGGTACTCGAAGTCGGCTTCGCTGAACTCGGGGTCGTAGTCGAAGCGCAGCGGCCCGGCCAGGAAGAAGGCCTGCACCTGGGGATCGCGCGGGCCGGCGCCGTCGCGCAGGCGGATACGCGCACTGGTCGTGCCGATTAGGAACTTGCGCGGCCCGCACAGCTGCGGCTGGAGCGTGCCGGCCGGCGTGCCGTCGGTGCTCAGCTTCAGGTGCAGCTCGCCGTCCTTCAACGCCAGCTGGCCGGCAGCAAAGCGCGAGCCTGCCAGGCCTGGGTGGCCACTGCCCTCCCGCAGCACCCAGCCACTGGCACGCAGCGCGTCGAGGTCGGGCTGCAAGAAGTCGTCGAAGAACTCGGGCTCTGCGGCCGCGCTCGCGCACAGCGGCAGCGCGGCCAGGGCCATCCCTGACGCCAGCAGCCACCGCCTCATGCGGTCACCTCCTGGGAGGCCGTGCTGCGCGGCATGGGCACCCACAGCAGCAGCAACAGCGCCGGCAGGCCGCAGGCGATGGTCCAGGCGAAGAAGTGCTGGTAGCCCATCGCCAGCTGGATGTCGCCACTGATGGACTTGGCGAACACGAAGCCCAGCTGCATCACGCCCGAGCCCAGCGCGTAATGCGCGGTCTGGAAGCGCCCCGGCGCCACCGCCTGCATGATGTAGAGGATCATGCCCACGAAGCCGAATCCGTAGCCGAACATCTCCACGCCCACCGCGGCCGCAATGTGGGGCAGGTCTTGCGGCAGCGCGCTGGCCAGGTAGTAGAAGGTGGCGTTGGGCACGCCCATCGCAATGATGAGCAGCGGCATCGCGCGGCGCAGGCTCAGCCGGCTGGTGAGCCAGCCGCCCAGCACCGAGCCGACGAGGAAGGCCCCCGTGCCCACCCAGCCGTAGACGTCGGCCACCTGGCCGGTGGTCAGCCCCAGGCCACCCTTGTCGCGCGCCTCCAGCAGGAACAGCGGGCCGATGGTCTGCACCTGGCCCTCGGCGAAGCGGAACATCACGATGAACAGCACCGCACGCCAGATGCCGGGCTTGCGGAAGAAGTCGATCACCACGTCCTTTAGCATGCGGGCCACGCCGGCAGCGCTCAGCTCGCCATGCTCGGCGCTCAGCGTGCCCGGCAGGAAACGCGCGTTGTAGGTGGCCAGCAGCGCCACCAACGCGCACAGCAGCGCGAACACCACCGACCAGGCATTGAACGCGCCCATCTGCCCTTCGAGATGACCCGCCAGCTTCAGCACCACGCCGGTGATGAAGAAGCGCGCGCCATTGAAGAAGGCGCCCTGCCAGCCCGCATAGGCCGCCTGGCGTTTGGCATCCAGCTCGCTCATGTAGAGCCCGTCGCAGGCGATGTCGTGCGTGGCCGACGCATAGGCGATCAGGAACAGCACGACGATGGCCGCGCCGAACCAGTGCGGCAGGTGCAGCGCCAGCGCCATCAGGCCCAGGCCCAGGGCCCCCAGGTACTGCATGCCGACGACGATGAGCTTCTTGCTGCGCGCCAGCTCCAGGAAGGGGCTCCACAGCGGCTTGATCGCCCAGGCCAGGCCCAGCACCGCGGTCCAGCGCGCGATCTGGTCATTGCCCACGCCCAGGTTCTTGAACATCAGGCCGGCGATCAGCATGACGACAAAGAACTGCATGCCCTGCACGAAGTACAGGGTGGGCACCCAGCGCATGGGCGTCGCTGGCGCCCCTCCTGCCAGCGGCGGCTGGCCGGCCCGCGCGAGACCTGGCCCCTGCGGCGCGCCGCCCATCAGGCCAGCCCCTCGGGTGCGCGGCCGGTGGCTTCGGCATGGCCTTCCAGCCAGGCCTTCACGCCCGCCAGCGCGCCGGGCGCAAAGCCCCAGCTCAGCAGCGTGGGCCCGGTGACATCCAGCGCCTGGTAGGGGTTCCACAGCGCGATGTGCAGGTCGGGCCTCCAGCCCTGCGCGGCAGCCCCGTAGCGCGCGCGCCGCGTGGACACCAGCACGTTGAAGCGCCCGTCCTGCGGCACCGTCGCCCAGTCCAGGGCGGCGATGTCGTCCACCATCAGCACCTGGGCGTCGACGAAGCCGTCGAACAGCGCCACCGCCTGGCGCCCCTTGGGGCCGGCCTCGGACACCATGTCGGTGGGCACGTCGCCCTGCACGATGACGCGCACCGGCTCGCTCAGCCGCGGCGGCCGGGCGCCGCGCAGCGCAGTCAGGCCGGCGGCCCAGGCCTGGTCCATCAGCGCGTGGTCGGCCGCGCGGGCGGCGGCGTCGCTGCGCGCACCGGCCGGGTAGGCGCGGGCCAGACGGTCCAGCCGCGCATTGGCGCGCTCTCCCTGCGCGGCCGTCAGGCGGCCGCTGGCAAAGGCCTCGCGCAGCGCGTTGATGGCCACCAGCTGCTCGGCCTGCGAGCCCTGGGCCAGCACCATGTCGGCGCCGGCTTCTATCGCCATCACCGCGGAGCGCGCGTAGCCGAAGCGCTCGGCCACGGCCTTCATCATCAGTGCGTCGGTGATGACCACGCCGTCATAGCCCCAGTCGCGGCGCAGGATGCCGCCCAGCAGCTCGGGCGACAGCGTGGCCGGGCGCTCGGCGTCGATCTGCGGGTAGACGATGTGGGCCGTCATCATGGCCGGCGCCTGGGCGGCCAGCGCCTTGAAGGGGCGCAGCTCCAGCGCGTCCAGCTCGGCGCGGCTCTTGTCCACCGTGGGCAGCGCATGGTGCGAGTCCACATGGGTGTCGCCATGGCCGGGAAAGTGCTTCACGCAGCAGGCCACGCCCTCGGCCAGCGAGCCGCGCATCCAGGCCCGCGCAAGACCCGTCACCTCGTCGGGGCAGCTGGAGAAGCTGCGCTCGCCGATCACCGGGTTGGCCGGGTTGTTGTTGACGTCCAGCACCGGCGCGAAGTTCCAGTTGATGCCCAGCGACTTGAGCCCGCGCGCCACCGCAGCGCCCACGGCCTCGGCACGGCTGTCGTCGGCATCGCCGCGCCAGGCGGAGCCCAGCGCCATCGCCGACGGCGGCTGCGGCAGGAAGGTGGCACGCACCACGGCCCCGCCCTCCTGGTCGATGCCGATCAGCGCCTCCGGGCCCAGCACCGCGATCAGGTCGGCCACCAGCGCCCTCACCTCGTCCTCCTGCCCCAGGTTCTTGCGGAACAGGCAGACCGAGCGGATCTGGTGCGCGCGCAGGAAGGCGGCGGTGTCGGCGTCCAGCGACTGGCCGGGAATGTCGACCATCACCAGACGGCCTGCATCAAAAGCACTCATGGCGGCTCCAGCTCAGTGCGTTTTCGTGACCTTGGCCAGGTTGGGCGGCACATCGGGGTTGAAGCCCCGCGCACGCGCCAGCGACTCGACCATGGGATAGAAGCTCTGCACCAGCGCGATCGGGTCCAGGTCTTCGTTGCCGGTGGCCACCAGCGGCAGCTCGGCGCCGGGCGTGCCGGCCGGTGCGGCCAGCAGCACGCGCGCGCCGCGGCCGCGCATCTCGTCGGCCAGCGCCAGCAGCCCCGCCTGGGCCGGGCCGCGCGGCGCGAACACCAGCAGCGGGTAGCCGTCGCGCACCAACGCCATGGGGCCGTGCTTGACCTCGGCGCCCGAGAAGGCCTCGGCCTGGATGCCGCTGGTCTCCTTGAGCTTGAGCGCGGCCTCCATCGCGACCGCAAGGCCGGTGCCGCGGCCGATGACGAACAGCCGGTCGGTGGACTGCAGCACCGGCAGCGCGGCACTCCAGTCCTGCGCGGCGGCGCGCGTCAGCACCTCGGGCAGCGCCTGCAGCGCGGCCTGCAGGGCATCGTCCTGCTGCCAGGCCGCCACCACGCGCGCACCGGCCACCAGCTGCGTGATGTAGCTCTTGGTGGCGGCCACGCTCTTCTCCGGCCCGGCGTGCAGCTCGAACACATGCTCGGCTGCGGCGGCCAGCGGCGAGCCGCCGGCGTTCACGAAGGCCACGGTGCGGGCGCCACCGTCGCGGAAGAACTGCGTGGGGGCCACGAGGTCGGGGCTCTGGCCGGACTGCGAGAACGCCAGCGACAGCAGGCCCTCGCAGTGGATGCGGCTCTGGTAGAGCGTGATCAGCGACATCGGCAGCGAGGTCACCAGCCGGCCCAGTCGGGCCATCACCAGGTAGGCCAGGTAGTGGGCCGCATGGTCAGAGCTGCCGCGCGCGATGGTCAGCACGCTGGACGGCGGCTGGGCACGCAGCGATTCGCCCAGGCGGGCATAGCTCAGCGAATCGGCCGCCAGCTGGCGGGCCACGGCATCAGGCGCGCTCAGCGCCTCTTCAAGCATCAGGGACGACATCGATCTCTTCACCTTCCACAAACACCTGCCGCAGCGCGAGCCCGGCATCAAAAACCACCAGATCGGCCCAGGCCCCCGGCACCAGGCGGCCACGATCGGCCAGGCCCAGATAGTCGGCCGTGGCCGTCGAGGTGCGCCAGGACGCCTCGGCCAGCGTCAGGCCCAGGCTCACCAGATTGCGCAGCGCCTGGTCCATGGTCAGCGCGCTGCCGGCCAGCGTGCCGTCGGCCAGGCGCACGCCGCCCAGGCACTTGCGCACCGAGTGTTCGCCCAGGCGGTAGTCGCCATCCGGCATGCCGGCGGCGGCGGTGGAGTCGGTCACGCAGAACAGGCCCGGAATGCAGCGCAGCGCGGTGTGTATCGCGCCAGGGTGCACATGCAGCAGGTCGGGGATGAGCTCGGCCGCCTGCGCATGGGCCAGCGCCGCGCCCACCATGCCGGGCTCGCGGTGATGCAGCCCGCTCATCGCGTTGAACAGATGGGTGAACCCGGCCGCGCCGGCGTTCAGCGCGGCGACGCCGTCCTCATAGCTGCCGGCGCTGTGGCCGATCTGCACGCGTATGCCCAGGTCGCGCAGCGGGCCGATCAGCGCCAGGTGGCCGCCCACCTCGGGCGCCAGCGTCAGCACCTTGATGGGCGCGATCGCGTCCAGCCGTTGCAGCTCGGCCAGCGTGGCCGGCACCGCGTGCGCGGGTTGCGCGCCCAGCCGGGCCGGGTTGATGAACGGGCCTTCCAGATGCACGCCCAGCACCCGCGCCGACTGCGCGCCGCGTGTGCGGCACACCGGAGCCAGGGCTTGCAGCGCGGCCTCGATGTCGGCCAGCGGCGCGGTCATGGTGGTGGCCAGCAGGGCGGTCGTGCCGTGGCGCGCATGGCGCCGCGCGATGGTCTCGATCGCGTCACCCGCTTCCATCGTGTCGCGCCCGCCTCCGCCGTGCACATGGGTGTCGATGAAGCCCGGCAGCGCAATCGCCCGCCCGTCTTCGCCCACCCGCGCCGCGTCCAGCGGCTCGCCGCGCAGCGACGCAATGCGCCCGCCCTCGGCCAACAGCTGCCCTCGCAGCCAGCCGTCGGGTGTCAGGAAATCCGCCTCCAACAACATCACCGCCCCTCTTCCTGCGTGGCGGCGCAGCCCGCCACCCCTCCAGCGAACACCGCTGATCCGGCTTTGCCGGTCAGTCGGTGTTGCCCCCTCGAGGGGGCGCGCGCAGCGCGTAGGGGGGGAGCCTTAGTCACGCCGCATCTCAGCCACGAAGTCGTAGTAGTCGCTGCGGCAGTACGAGTGCGTCAGCTCCACCGCCTTGCCGCTGGCCAGATAGCCCACGCGGGTGATGAAGAGCACGGCCGCACCCAGCGGCACCTCCAGCAGGCCGGCCAGCTTGGCGTCGGCATTCAGCGCGCGGATGTGCTGCAGCGCCCGCACCGGCGCGCGTTCGCCCAGGTGGCTGTAGAGCGAGGCCTCGACCTTCTGCGGATCGGACAGCACGCTCTGCGGCAGCACGCTCACCTCGTAGGCCATCACCACCTGATCGGCCAGGCGCAGGCGCTCCAGGCGCGCGACGCGCTCGCCGCTCTTGAGCTCCAGCGACAACTGCTCGTCCGGCGCGGCCGGCGTGAAGCCGCGCAGCAGCCAGCGCGAGCTGGGCACGAAGCCGCGCTGGTGCAGTTCCTCCGAGAAGCTGGTCAGGCGGGTCAGCGGCTGTTCCAGCTTGGGCGCGATGTAGTTGCCCGAACCGCGCTTGCGGATGATGAGGCCCTGCTCCACCAGCCGGTCGATGGCCTTGCGCGCCGTCACGCGGGACAGGTCCAGCTGCTCGGCCAGCACGCGCTCGGAGGGCAGCGCCTCGTCGGCATGGAACACGCCGTCGCGTATGGCCTGAGCCAGCGCCTGGGCCAGCTGCATGTACAGCGGCGACGCCGCGCTGGGGTCGGGTTTGAAGTCGAAGACGGCGCGGGTGCTCATGCGGCGGGGCAATCCTGCTGGATCAGCCAGAGCGCGCCGGACACGGCGTCGCCCTGCGGGTTGACGAGACGGGCCTGCAACGCCGCGCCCAGGCGCGGGGCCAGGCGTTGCGCCACGCTGCCGGCCAGCGCGATCGGCAGCGTGGCATCAAGGGCGGCGGCGAGCCGATCCAGCGCGCGCGCGGCATCGGCCAGCAACGCGGCGGCGGCCGCGTCGGCGGCCTCGTGGGTGAACACCAGCGGCGCCAGGCTCGCGTAGCCGGCCTGGCCCGCTGCGGCGCAGAAGGCCAGCAGCGCCTCGCGGCTCTCGCCGGCCTGCTGCCACACGGCACGCGCCAGCGGTCCGGCCGGCGCGCGGCCATCGAAGGCGGCCTGCGCCAGGCGCATGGCCTGCTGACCCAGCCAGGCCCCGCTGCCCTCGTCACCAATCTGCCAGCCCCAGCCGCCCACCAGGCGACGCGAGCCATCCGGCAGCAGGGCCTCGGCCACCGAGCCGGTGCCGGCCACCAGCACCGCACCGGGGCGCCCGCCATGGGCCCCCAGCACGCCGGCGAGACCGTCGGTGATCAGCGCCAGCCGGGCCACGCCCGGGTCGGCGGCCAGAAAGGCCTGCAACTGCGCCGGCACCCCGGTGCCGGACAGGCCCAGGCCCAGCGCGCAGTCTGGAAGATGGATGCCGGGCACGGCCCGCTGGGCGGCCTCGGCGATATGGCGCCAGGCCTGCTCGGCCCCTTGGCCGAGCGCCGAGGCACCGGCCTCGCCGCGCCCCAGCACCTGCCCCTGGGCATCGGCCACCAGGGCCCGCGTGGAGGTGCCGCCACCGTCTATGCCCACCCACCAACGGGGAGCCTGGACACGTGCTTGGCGGGTGACGAGCGTGGAATCGAGCAGCATTTCGATACCACTCTAATACCAACGGCAAGGGGCGTCAATTGGCTTTAAACTGGTCTACCCATAAGCTGCCTTCATGGCCCGACGGCACCCACCGTAGGCCAACCCGCCCGCGCGGGGCGCGCGAGTGGCAAGAATAGCAGCCGACTCCAACCCCACCCGCCTGCGCCGTGTTCACCCTCAATCCTGCCGCCTGCGATGCCCTGGCCGCCGTGCTCGACCGCATCGCCCAGGTGTCGCGCCGCCATCCGGCCGCGGCCGAGCGCCTGCTGGCGCGGCTGAGCGCGCAGGCGATGGCCGATGGCGATGTGGCCTCCGGCATCGATGCGCTTTACGCCCGCTTCGCGCTGCTGGAGCCCCGCGGCCGGGCGCAGGAGTTGCAGCCCGAGCTGGAGCATGCCGGCGCGCAGGCGGCGGCGGCCCACTTTCCGGTGCAGGCCGCGCGGGTGTGCGAGGCGCTGGCCCGCATCGCCTATCAGCAGGGCGAATACCAGCTGGCCGGCGAGCAATGGTCCCGGGCCCTGGACCTGGCCGAGGTCTGCAACCACCCGCAGACCGGCGTGGCCGCCCGCATCGGCCTGGGCCAGCTGCACTACGCCCAGGGCGACTGGCCACGCGGCCTGCGCCAGATGCGCGATGCCGCCCAGCAGCTCAGCGGGCCGGGCGCCCGCACTGCGGCCGGGCAGGATGACAGCTACCTGGCCGCCAAGCTGGCGCTGAACCTCGGCGTCGGCCTGATCGAGACCGGCGAGCTGCAGGCCGCGGAACGTCAGTTCAGCCACGGCCTGGCTGCCGCGCGGCGCGGCCAGCACCGCGAATTCGAGGCCGAGGCCCACTGGCACCTCGCCCGCGCCGCGCTGGCCCGGCAGCGCATGGACTGGGCGATTGCCGACTGCCGGCTCGCGCTCGACATTGCCGCCCGCCACGGCTACCCCTGGCTGGAGGGCGCGGCCAGCCGCACCTGGACCGAGATCGCACTGGCGCGCGGCGACAACGCCGCCGCCGTGCGCTCCACCCGCCACGCGCTGGCGCTGGCCCAGCGCATCCACGCCCGCGCCCAGGCCCGCCAGGCCCACCGCCAGCTAGCCGACCTGCTGCAGCAGGAGGGCGACGCCGCCGGCGCCCTCGAACATCTGCGGCAACACCTGGCCCTGCAGTCCGAGATCGAACGCCTGAGCCTGCCCGCACGCGCGCCGCTGGCCGCGCCGGATGCCGAGCCGGCGCAGGCTGCCGTGACCCCCGAGGAGCTGATGCTGCAGCTCAGCGGCGAGCGCGCGCGCCTGAGCACGCTCACACCCGCCGAGGTGCGGGCCGAACTGCAGGCCGCCGGCCGGCGCATCCTGGGTCTGGCGCAGGTGCAGCGCTGGCAGCTGGACGGCGAGCCCGCGCTGCACCCGCAGCAGCAGGCCCGCTATCTCGACCTGCTGGGCCGCCACGGCATACCGCTGGCCCTGCCCGACGCCGCCCTGCACCCCTGCCATGCGGAGCTGTCCGGCCTGCCCGGTGGCACCCAGGCCCGCATCGAGGTGCCGCTGTTCCGGGCCGGCCGCCTGCACGGCGCGCTCTGGCTGGTGGACGCACAGGCCACCCGCGCCTGGAGCCGGCAAGACCTGCTCCTCGCCAGCCAGCTGGCCCTGCTGTTCGAGCTGCTGGGCGCCTGAGCCCGGCCGGCCCGTCGCCCACCGGCCTTCATGCGGCCTTCACGGCCGCATGACAAGCTCGCGACGACGATGTCCGCCCTGCCCCTGCCCTCCACACCTGCCCCCGCACGCCGGCCGGCGCTGCCGCGCGGCTTCGGCCTGCTGATCGCCGCGCAGTTCAGCTCCGCGCTGGCCGACAACGCGGTGCTCATCGTCGCGATCGCCCTGCTCGCCCAGCAGGGCCTGCCGGCCTGGTGGGCGCCGCTGCTGAAGTTCGGCTTCATGCTGGCCTACGTGCTGCTCGCGCCCTGGGTGGGCCCGCTGGCCGATGGCTTCGCCAAGGGCCGCGTGATGGCGGCCATGAATCTCGTCAAGATGCTGGGCCTGGCGCTGCTGGCCTGCGGCCTGCACCCGGTGGCCGCGCTGGCCGTGGTGGGCCTGGGGGCGGCAGCCTACGCACCGGCCAAGTACGGGCTGATCACCGAGCTGGCCGAGCCTGAGGCGCTGGTGAAGGCCAATGGCTGGATAGAGATCAGCGTGGTCAGCGCCGCGCTGCTGGGCGCCGTGCTCGGCGGCGCACTGGTGAGCCCCGCCTGGCTGGGCTCGAGCGCCGCCGCCTGGGGCGATGTGCTGGAGCTGCCGGCCGACAAGCTCACCGGCTCGCTGGTCGCGCTGCTGCTGATCTACCTGCTGTCCAGCGCGCTGAACGCGGGCATCCCCGACAGCGGCCGGCGCAGCCGCTGCGAATCCCTGCACCCACGCGCGCTGCTGGCTGATTTCAGGCACGACAACCACTGCCTGTGGCGCGACCGCGAGGGCGGCCTGTCGCTCGCGGCCACCACGCTGTTCTGGGGCGTGGGCGCGACGCTGCAGTTCGCGGTGCTGCGCTGGGCGGGCCAGGCGCTGGCGCTGCCGTTGAGCCAGGCGGCCTATCTGCAGGCCGCGGTGGCCGTGGGCGTCATCATCGGCGCCGCCTCGGCCGGCCGCTGGCTGGCCCTGCACCAGGCCCGCCACGGCCTGTGGGCCGGCGTGGCGCTGGGCCTGCTGATGCCGGTGGTGGCGCAGATCGACCAGCTGCTGACGGCGGCCCTCACGCTGGCGCTGGTGGGTGCGGTGGGCGGCGCCATGGTCGTACCCTTGAACGCGCTGCTGCAGCACCGCGGTGCCGTGCTGCTGAGCGCGGGGCGCTCGATCGCCGTGCAGGGCTTCAACGAAAACCTCAGCGTGCTGGCGATGCTGGCGGTGTATGCCGGCTGCGAGGCGGCGGGCGTCGCCATCACGACGACGCTCAGCGGCCTGGGGGTGCTGGTGGCGGGGGCGATTGCGGGCTTGATCTGGCGGGATGCGGGGCGAAGGAGGCGTACGTTGCGCGACAGCTGATGCGCGCCGCGCCTGGATGGACAACGATTGACGCCTCCAAACTGAACTTCGCAAGTCGCCGCACCGCTACGGGCATAAGCCCGCAACGCCAGCCCTCACCCCGCCGGCTGCAAGCCCGCCACGCCCAGCCCCACCTCCGCCCGGGCAATCGCCCCCTCCAGCACGCCCTCGAAGCGTGCCGTGATGTCGGCCCAGTCCAGCCGGCGCGCGGTGGCGCGTGCAGCATCAGCCACCGCTGAGCGGGCGCGAGCATCGCTGGCAGCTAGGCGAGCGGCCGCGACGAAGTCGGCCTCGCGCCCAGGGCCAGCCAGCCATCCGTTCACGCCGCTGCGGATCAGCTCGCCCGCGGCGGCGCTCTCGAAGGCGACGACGGCGCAGCCGCTGGCCATGGCCTCGGTGGTGACGTTACCGAAGGTCTCGGTCAGGCTGGGGAAGAGGAAGAGATCCAGCCCGGCGTAATGCGCGGCCAGGTCCTCGCCACTGCGCTGGCCGGCGAACACGGCGTCAGGCGCACGCTCGGCGAGCTCGGCCCGCATGGGGCCGTCGCCCACGAACACGAGGCGGGCGCGGGGCTGCACGGCCTTCACCGCCTCGTAGGCGGCGAGCACCACGCCGAGGTTCTTCTCGGGCGCGAGGCGCCCCACATAGCCCAGCACCAGGTCTTCACCCTGAGCGCCCCAGCTCTCGCGCAGCGCGGCACTGCGACGCGCCGGATCGAAGCGCTGCGTGTCCACGCCGCGGCCGACGACGGCCAGGCGCTCGAAGCCGCGCACGTCGAGCTCGCGGCGCAGGGCCTCGGTGGGCACCATGGTCGCATCCGTGCGGTTATGGAACTTGCGCAGGTAGCCCATGATGGGCTTGGCCAGCAGGCCCATGCGGTAGTGCCGGCCGTAGGCGTGGAAGTTGGTGCGGTAGTCCGACGTGACCGGCAGTGCCAGGTGCTTGGCCGCCTGCAGCGCCGACCAGCCCAGCGGACCTTCGGTGGCGATGTGCACCACGTCCGGCCGCTTCAGCGACCACAGCTTCACCAGCGCGCGCTTGCTGGGCACGCCCATACGCAGATTGGGGTAGAGCGGCACGGGCAGGCCGCGGGTGAGCACCTCGTCCACCCGCGGCGTGCCGGCCAGCACGGCGGATGCGGGCTGACGCGGGCGGATCAGCTGCACATCGTGGTTACGGCGGTTCAGCCCGTCGACCACCCGCGCCATGGACATGGCCACGCCGTTGACCTCCGGCGGGTAGGTCTCCGTGACCACCGCCAGGCGGCGCGAGTGGCGGGGGGCCGGCAGGTCGTCGACCAGGATGTCGTCGTCGGGGTGGGCGCTGTTCATGCGCGCATGCTGAGCGGCGTCTGCAACAGCGCTGTGACAACGAAGGCGTCACGCCGATTTCACGCGGCCCGGCCACCATCGCCACATGCAGGGCCCGCGGGAGGGCGCTGCACCCCTCATGAGGATGGACGTGAACGACTTCTTCCAGACCCTGAAGACGCAGCGCTGGGACGACCACCGCTACTACCACCACAGCCGCATCAACCAGAGCCTGCACCTGATCAGCGCGATCAGCTTCCTGGTGGCCTACGGCCTGCTGTTCGTGAACCCGGCGTGGTCTGCGCTGCTGGGCTGGTGCGTGTCGATGACGACCCGCCAGGCCGGCCACTTCTTCTTCGAACCGCGCGGTTACGACGAGGTCAACCAGGCCACCGACGAGTACAAGGAAGAGATCAAGGTGGGCTACAACATCCGCCGCAAGATCGTACTGATGGCGGCCTGGGTAGCGCTGCCGCTGCTGCTGTGGCTGTCGCCCTCGCTGTTCGGCCTGATCGAGCCCGCTGTCGGCGTTCAGGGCTGGCTGGAGGACGTGGGCATGGCCTGGCTGTGCCTGGGCGTGGTGGGCCTGCTGTTCCGCGTGGGGCAGCTGTGGGCGACGCAAGGCGCCATGCAGGCGCTGGCCTGGATGACCAAGATCCTGACCGACCCCTTCCACGACGTGATGCTGTATCACAAGGCCCCGCTGTACCTGCTGCGTGGCGAGCTGATCGATCCCATGCACCACGTCGGCCCTCAGGCTCACTGAGCGGCCCCCTCCGGCACCGGAACACCGGGCCCGCCTGCGGCGGGCCCTTTTTCCATGCGCTCAGAACTTCTTCTTCAGCATCTCGCGGAACACGCCGCGCCGTATGGCCTGGGCGGTGAGTTCGGGCGCCGTCCACCACCAGCCGTCGGCGCGCATCTCCTCGCAGGCGGCGACGAAGCGCCTCAGCACGGCGTCGAATTCCGCGTCGCCGTAGTTCAGGCTGAAGATCAGGCGCCCGGTACCTATCCAGCTGAGGGCCAGGCCTTGCTTGCGCAGATAGAACTGCAGCATCCAGTGGTAGCGGCCAGGCTGGGTGTAGAGCACCGTCCAGATGCTCGAGATGTTGGCCACCCGCACCGGCATGCCGGCCTGCTGCAGGGCCGTGTTGAAACGATGCGCGCGATCATTCCAGCGCTCATCCAGGCCGTCGTAGAGCGCCTTCACCTCGGGCCGCTCCAGGCGCTTGAGGAAGGCCGCCATCGCGGCGATGACATAGGGGTGAGCGTTGAAGGTGCCGCGGGCGAAGCAGATGTCGGCGGGCTTGTCCTCGCGGTAGCGCTTCATCAGGTCGGCCCGGCCGCACACCACACCCACCGGCAGCCCGCCGCCCAGGGTCTTGCCGTAGGTCACCATGTCGGCCTTCACGCCGAAGTACTGCTGGGCACCGCCCGGCGCCAGGCGGAAGCCCACGAAGATCTCGTCGAAGATCAGCACGATGCCGCGCTCGGTACAGACCTCGCGCAGCGCCTTCAGCCATGCGGCGTAGGCACCGCGATCGAAGCTGGCGCGGCGACTGCCATCGATGAGGCTCGAATCGCCGGGGGCATTGGCGTTGGGGTGCAGCGCCTGCAACGGATTCACCAGCACGCACGCGATGTCGCGCCGGGTGCGCAGCACCTGCAGCGAGCGCTCTGCCATGTCTTGCAGCGTGAAGGTCTCGCGCGGCGGCAGCGGGTTGCCCGGGCCAGGCTGCACGTCCTCCCACCAGCCGTGATAGGCGCCGGCAAACCGCACCAGCCGCTTTCGCCCCGTGTGGTAACGCGCCAGCCGCACGGCCTGCATGACGGCCTCGGTGCCCGACATGTGGAAGCTGACCTCGTCCTGCCCGGACACGGCCTTCAGGCGTTCCAGCACGTCAAGCACACAGGGGTGGTAGGCCCCGAGCACCGGGCCCAACTCGTGCACGGTGGTGACGGCCTCGGCGATGCAGGCCTTGTAGGTGTCGTAACCCAGCACATTCACGCCGTAGGAGCCCGTCAGGTCGTACAGCAGGTTGCCGTCCAGATCCTCGACCTGCACGCCCTCGCTGGCCTGCAGCATCGCGCCCACCCGCAGGTGCTCGCGCAGCACCGGGCTGAACTGGAAGGGCACCCGGTAGCGGCCGGTGAAGCGCAGGTCCGAGATGGACTCGCGCGCGGTTTCGGTCGCGGCGAGCGTCTTGGCGAAGCGCGTGTCGAACTCTGTGCCCAGCCGGCGCAGCGCCGCCCGCCGTCCGGCCGCCACCTCGTCCGGCGCACCGTCCACATCGAAGAACTCGGCCTCCGTATAGGCATAGCCCGGCACCCAGCGCGCCAGGCGCTTGGCCATGCGCGAATGGCCAGCCAGCGAGCGGTGCTTGGCTCGCGACAGCTGCAGGCGGCGCCGCGCAGCCGGCAGCAGGGCCAGCACGCCCAGAGCCAGCGCCGAGAGAGTGAATGTTTCGTCCATCAACCGTCACCACGCAAAGATGAAGACCGAAGATGTACCCGGCGCGATTGACAGCGCCGTGAATGACAAAACCGTGACCAAGGCCGGTTGGCTGCAACGCCTCGGCGCGCAGGAGGATCTGAATTTCCTGCTCACCAACCGCATTCCCCGCATCGCGCTGACGCGCCTGATGGGACGCTTCGCCCGCATCGAGAACCGCTGGCTCACCCGCGCGTCCATCTGGGTGTGGCGACGCTTCACGCCGCTGGACCTGAGCGAGGCGCTGCACACCGACTTCCGCTCGCTCAAGGACTGCTTCACCCGCGAACTCAAGCCGGGCTCGCGCGTGTTCGATGCGCGGCCCGATGTGCTGGCCAGCCCGAGCGACGCCATCGTCGGCGCCTGCGGCGCGGTCGAACGGGGTCAGGTCTATCAGGCTAAGGGCTTCCCCTACGCCACGGCCGAGCTGTTCGGCCCCAGCCAGGACGCCTCGGCGTTCGAGGGCGGGCGCTACATCACGCTTCGCCTCACCTCGGCGATGTACCACCGCTTCCATGCGCCGCACGATGGCACGGTAGAGCATGTGACCTATCTGAGCGGCGACACCTGGAACGTGAACCCCGTTGCGCTCAAACGTGTCGAACGCCTGTTCTGCCGCAACGAACGGGCGGTGATCCGCATGCGGTTGGACAGCGGAGAGGCGCTGGCGCTGGTGCCCGTTGCCGCCGTGCTGGTTGCCAGCATCCGCCTGCACTTCCTCGACGTGCTGCTCCATCTCGGCCGCCGTGGCGCCAACGAGATGCCATGCAAGGCGCGGCTGAAAAAGGGTGACGAGATGGGCTGGTTCGAGCACGGCTCGACCATCATCGTGTTCGCCCCCGAGGGCTTCGAACTGGCGGACGGCATCGCAGCCGGCACCCAGTTGCGCGCGGGTCAGGCTCTGCTCAGACGCAAAAGCTGACGCAGTAGCGTCTTGGCGCAGGTCAGTGGGCGGTCTCTGAAAAGACGCTTGCCACCGCAGGGGCCGGTGCAGCTTGCGGCAGCACCGGCTGACTCGCCTTGGGTGCTGGGAGCATGCCGGGCAACGCAGCGAATTCGCCGCGGTCGATGATCTCGAGACGGCCGTCGTGGTGCTCAACCAGGGCCGTCAGACTCTCAACCCAATCGCCGTCGTTGCAGTACAGCACACCGTCGATCTCGCGTATCTCCGCATGATGGATGTGCCCGCAGACGACGCCCTGCGCCCCCCGTTTCTTGGCCTCGCGCGCGACGGCGTTCTCAAACTCGTTGATGTAGCTGACCGCGCGCTTGACCTTGTGCTTCAGGTAGCGCGACAAGCTCCAATACGGCAGCCCGCACTTGGCCCGGATGCGGTTGAACCAGCGATTCACCTTCAACGTGAACTCATACGCGAGATCACCGGCTATCGCCAGCCAACGTGCACACTGGATGACACCGTCATACAGGTCACCATGGGTGATCCAAAGCTTCTTGCCGTCGGCCGTGACATGGATGGCCTCGTCCATCACGTCGACACCGCCAAAGTTGTGCAACACGTACTTACGCGCGAACTCGTCGTGGTTGCCGGGAATGAAGACGACTCTCGTGCCCTTGCGGGCCTTGCGCAACAGCTTCTGCACGACGTCGTTGTGCGCCTGCGGCCAATACCAGGAGCGCCGCAACTGCCAGCCGTCAATGATGTCACCGACCAAATAGAGCGTCTCGCACTCCACATCGCGGAGGAAATCCAGCAACGCCTGTGCTTGGCACCCTGGCGTGCCCAGATGCAGGTCAGAAATCCAGACGGTACGCACCGACAACGTCGGCTCGTCAGCTTGAGGGTCGATGCTGGGGGACATGCCCGGCATGCTGCCGGGAGCACATGACGACGCCGTGAAGCCAACTCATCGTCGACCTGCGCAGGCTGATGCCAACTGGGCCCGGCGCTCACCCCTGTACCGACTATTTGAATACCCAAAAAGCGAAACCCCCGATATCGTTAGATACCGGGGGTTAGCTTTGTTAATAGCCTGACGATGACCTACTTTCACACGGGAATCCGCACTATCATCGGCGCTGACTCGTTTCACTGTCCTGTTCGGGATGGGAAGGAGT
>QFOD01000002.1 GCA_003241055.1 Roseateles depolymerans | reverse complement strand
GCCGAAGGAGCGCTCCAGCACCACGTTGCGGCCCTTGGGGCCCAGCGTGACCTTGACCGCGTTGGCCAGGATGTTCACGCCTTCAACCATGCGAGCGCGGGCTTCGCCGCCGAAGACTACGTCTTTTGCTGCCATTTGAATTCTCCGAAATCTCTAAAAGATGGGTGGGCTTGTACGCGGCGGTCGCTTACTTGGCGACGACGGCGAACAGGTCCTCTTCGCGCATGACCAGCAGCTCTTCGCCATCGACCTTGACGGCCTGGCCGGAGTACTTGCCGAACAGCACGCGGTCGCCAACGGCCACGTTCAGTGCGACGAATTCACCCTTGTCATTGCGCTTGCCCGGGCCGACGGCCAGCACTTCGCCCTGATCAGGCTTCTCGGCGGCGTTGTCGGGGATCACGATGCCCGAGGCGGTCTTGGTTTCTTGCTCCAGGCGGCGAACGATCACGCGATCGTGCAGGGGGCGCAGCTTCATGGGTTCTCCTTGCGAGTTGGCACTGCAGTGCGGTGCATGCCGTCGACGGCGTGTGCATCGCACCGAAACTGGGCGCGCGGGGGCGTCCGAATTCGTTAGCACTCAGGTGTTGCGAGTGCTAGCAGCGAAGATTATAGGGACGAGGTGTGACGATTCAAGAGGGGCCTGAATCACCCCGTGCGCCGGCTGCGCACGTCCCGCGGCGCGCGTCTGGCGCTAGGCCTTGGCAGCCGTCGCCGCGAGAGGAGGGCGCTGCGGGCGGCGCAGTTGCATCACCGCCAGCGAGGCGACCAGGCAGGCGGCGCCCGCGGTGAACAGCGCCGGCGAGTAGGACAGCAGCACCGAGCGCGAGACCCCGCCCCCGTAGGCCGCCACGGCGGCACCCAACTGGTGGGCGGCGAAAACCCAGCCGAACACGATGCTGGCCCTTTCGGGCCCGAATTCGGCGGCGGCGAGCTTCACCGTCGGCGGGACGGTGGCGATCCAGTCCAACCCGTAGAAGGCCGCGAAGAGCGACAGACCGACCAGCGTGAACTCGGAATAGGGCAGCCAGAACAGCGACAGCCCGCGCAGCCCGTAGTACCAGGCCAGCAGCTTGCGGTTGTCGAAGCGATCGGACAGATAGCCCGACAGCGTCGTGCCCACCAGATCGAACAACCCCATCATGGACAGCACCGAGGCCGCCGGCACCGGGCCCAGCCCGCGGTCGGAACACAGGGAGATGAAGTGGGTCTGGATCAGGCCGTTGGTGCTGAGGCCGCAGATGAAGAAGGTACCGGCCAACACCCAGAAGGCCGGATGCCGCGCCGCCTCGGCCAGCGTGCGAAAGGGCAGCGCCCAGTCCGCCCGTGGCGGCGCGGCGGGGGCTGTCGCATCCGCCGGGGCGCCGTAGGGCTGCAGGCCCAGCGCCGCGGGCGAATCACGCATGAAGAGCAGCACCAGCATTAGCACCAGGGCTGCCGCCGTGGCTACGGGCAGCAGGGCCCAGCGCCAGCCGTGCTGTTCGATCAGCCAGGCTGCCAGCGGCAGGAAGATCAGCTGACCCGTGGCGGCGCTGCCGGCCAGCAGGCCCATCACCAGCCCGCGCCGCTGGACGAACCAGCGGCCCGCGACCGTTGCGCCCAGCACCATGGCGGTCAGGCCGGTGCCCAGGCCCAGCGTGAGCCCCCACAGCAGGAAGGCCTGGGTCAGCGACTGGATGAAGAGCCCCGCCAGCAGCGAGCCGCCGATGATGGCCGCCGCCAGGCTGACGACCCGCGTGACGCCGTAGCGCAGCAGCACGACCGCCGCGAACGGGCCCAGCAGCCCGTAGAGCGCAAAACGGGTGGCGAACACCGAGGACAGCGCCGTGGTGCTCCAGCCGAACTCGCTGGACAGCGGCTGCATCAGCGCGCCGGGCAGGCCCAGCGCGGCGGCCGTCACCAGCATGGCCAGGAAGGTGATGGCGGCCACCACCCAGGCGTAGTGAATGCCCCGGCGGTGCAGCAGGGCGGCGAGATGGGCAGCGAGCATCGTGGATCCTTGGTCAGATGGAAGGGTCGGGCGGGTCGGCGTTGAATTAATGATAATGACTGCAATCAATAACGCTGACGAAGGGCTATTCGTGAAAGTCACCAAGGAGCAGGTAAGGCAGAACCGGCAGGCGTTGCTGGATGCGGCGGGGGTGCTCTTCAAGCAGCACGGCATCGACGGCGTGGGTGTGGCGGACGTGTGCCGGCAGGCTGGCCTCACGCATGGCGCGCTGTACAAGCATTTCGTCGACAAGCAGGACCTAGCCGCCCAGGCCTTCAGCCACAGCTTTCGCTCAGGTTATGACCGGGTGACGGCAGGCCGGGCCGGGCCGGGGCGTGGGCTGGATACCTACCTGAGCAGCTACCTGAGCCGGCGCGTGCGTGACGACCCGGCGGCGGGCTGTCCGCTGACGGCGTCCGCCTGCGAAACGGGCCGGCAGGGTGAGGCCGTCAGTCGCAGCTTTGCGGCCGGCTTCGAGGAACTGCGTGACGGCATCACCACGACGCTGCCCGACGCCGCGCCCGGCCGTGAGGCCCTGGCCACGACGATGGTGGCCGCCCTGATCGGCGCGATGGCGTTGTCGCGCGGGGTCCTGAAGGCGGACCCCGCGCTGGCCGACCAGGTGCTGGCGCAGGTTCGCGGTGTGCTGGAGCAACTGGGGGACTCAGGCGGGGCGAGCGGCCCGATCACTGCGGCGGCCCCTGGGCCTTGAATCACGTGGCGCCTTCACCGCGCGGTCAGCGTTCCGGCTTGGGGGGAGGGGCTGAGAGTGGGCTGACGGCGGGTTGAGCAGCGGCTGAGTTCCGGCAGGAGTCAGCCTGCGCCTAGGCCTCTTGGCGGATGGCGCTGGATTCGATAACGGCAAGACTGGGTGCATCAAATCCTGATTGCACGCCATGTCGACCAGCCCTTCCCCGAGGCCCGCCGATTCGTTCCGGCGCCGCCGCCTGCTGCATGGCCCCCACCGCAGGTGGTGGCTGGGGCTGCTGGTGTTGGCGGTGCCGGCCGCGCTGTTTGTGCTCTGGCTGATGTGGGAGCGCAGCCTGCCGGAGCTGGCGTCGGCGCCGGATTTTTCCCCGGCACAGGTGCGCGCCGGAGCCCGGGTCGTGGCGCAGGGTGACTGCATGGTCTGCCACACGGCGGAGGGTGGCCGGCCGTTTGCGGGCGGGCGGCCGCTGCTCACGCCGTTCGGCACCATCTACGCCACCAACATCACGCCGGACCGCGCCACCGGCATCGGCGGCTGGTCACGCGAGGCGTTCACGCGGGCATTGCGACACGGCATCGCCCGCGACGGCCATCAGCTCTACCCGGCCTTCCCGTACACCTACTACACCCGGCTGCCGCAGGCGGACATCGACGCGGCCTATGCCTACCTGATGACGCGCGAGGCGATCCGGCAGGAGGCGCCGCCGAACCGGCTGATGTTCCCGCTGGGCTTCCGGCCGCTGCTGGCTTTCTGGAATCTGCTGTACCTACGCCCTGGCGAGCAGGTGCCGCCGGCCGGCCTCAGTGCGCTTGAGCAGCGTGGTTTCGCGCTGGTGGAGGGCGCTGGGCACTGCGCAGCCTGCCATTCACCGCTGGGGCCGCTGGGTGCGATTCCCGAGGGTCGGCGTTTCGACGGTGGGCTGGTGGACGGCTGGGAGGCCCCGGCGTTGAACCGGCTGCTGCAGGCCCGCACGCCATGGACGCGCGAGCAACTGGTGCAATACCTGGGCACGGGCTGGGCGTCTGCGCATGGCGCCGCGGCCGGCCCCATGCGCCCCGTGGTGCGCGAGCTGGCCACGCTGCCGGGCGCCGATGTCGAGGCGATCGCGGCCTACCTGATGCGCCTGCAGAAACCGGCCGATGCCGCGACGACCCGCACGGCCCTCAAGGCGGACATGGGGGACCTGTCGGTGCGTCGCGGCGAGCAGCTGTTTGCCGGCGTCTGCCTGCAATGCCATGCGGACAGCGCGCCGATGCGGGTGGTGGGCGGCCGCCCACGGCTGGCCGACAGCAGCGCGCTGCAGGCGCAATCGCCGCACAACCTGGTGCAGATGATCGTCCAGGGTCTGCCTTGGGACGGTCACGTGCCCCAACCCTATATGCCCGCCTATGCCGGCACGCTGGATGCCGTGCAGATCGCCGACATCGCGGCCTATCTGCGGGTGGTGCAGGCGGGCCGCCCGGCCTGGCCGGAAACCGAGAAGCTGGCCACTCAAGCCCTGAAGGAGGCTCGACCATGAGTACGCTGAACGTCAACGGCGTGGCCCACGCCTATGCGGGCGACCCCGGCACGCCGCTGCTCTACGTGCTGCGCAACGAGCTGGCCCTGAATGGCGCCAAGTTCGGCTGTGGCATGGGTCAGTGCGGGGCCTGCACGGTCATCGTCGAGGGGCAGCCGGTGTTTTCCTGCATCACCCCGGTGGCCGCCATCGGCGAGCGGCGCGTGCGCACGCTGGAGAGCCTGGGCACGGCCGACAAGCCCGGCCCGCTGCAGCAGGCCTTCATCCAGCATCAGGCGGCGCAGTGCGGCTACTGCATCGCCGGCATGATCATGCGTGCCCAGGCCCTGCTGGAGCGTCACCCGCACCCGACGGAGCAGCAGCTGCGCGAGCACATGCAGCCCAATCTGTGCCGCTGCGGGACGCACATGCGCATCCTCGCGGCCGTGCGCCAGGTGGCCGGGCTGCCAGCCCCGCAGGCGGCCCGGGCCTCTGCCGTGGAGGCGCGATGAGCCGCATCGATGTTTCGGGCCAGCCCACCCGGCGTCAGGTCTTGCGCCAGGCGCTGTTCGTGAGCTTTGCGATGTCGCCGGCCGCACGCGCGCTGGCGCAGACGGTGCTGGCCGACGAAGGCAAGGCCATCACGGTCAGCCGCGAGAACGCCGAGCTGCCCGGCGATCTGAAGACCACGCCCTGGCTCGATGCCTGGATACGCGTGGATGCAGACAACCGCGTGACGGTGTTCACCGGCAAGGTGGAACTGGGCACGGGCATACGCACGGCGCTGCTCCAGGTGGCGGCCGAAGAGCTGTGCATGGTGCCGGCGCTGATCCGCTTCGTGACGGCCGACACCGGGCAGTCGCCCGACGAAGGGCTGACCGCCGGCAGCCACACCATGGCCGACTCCGGCACCGCGTTGCTGCACGCGGCAGCGCAGGTGCGAGGCCTGCTGACCGAGGCGGCCGCTCGTCGCTGGCGTGTGGAGGCGAAGCGGCTCACCGTGCGCGATGCGCTCATCACGGCGCCTGACGGTCGGCGCGCCCGCTTTGCCGATCTGATCGGCGCGGCGCCCCTGCATCGTCGTGCGGCCCTGCGTTCGCCGCTGAAGCCGCCGCAGGACTACAGCGTGCTGGGCAGCTCGCTGGCCCGGGCCGATTTGCCCGCCAAGGTCACCGGCGGGGCCGCCTATGTGCAGGACCTGCGGCTGCCGGGCATGCTGCACGCCCGCGTGGTGTTGCCGCCGGTCTATGGCGCGGAGCTTGAGAGTGTCGACACCAAGGCCGTGGAGCGCCTGCCCGGCGTGGTGCGCGTGGTGCGCGACGGCCAGTTGCTGGCCGTGCTGGCGCAGGGCGAATGGCAGGCGGTGCAGGCGCAGCGTGCGCTGGAGGCTGCGGCGCGCTGGCGCGGTGGGCGCACGCTGCCCGACCCGGCCAAGGTGCATGCCGAGCTCAAGACCCTGAGCACCCAGTCCATCGAGATTGCCCGACCCCAGGTGGCGGCGGGCAAGACCCGCCACCTCGTGCAGGCACGCTTTCGCAAGAACTACCTGATGCATGGCTCCATCGGGCCGTCCTGCGCCGTGGCTCATCAGGTGGATGGCCGGCTGACGGTGTGGACGCACTCCCAGGGCGTCTACCCGCTGCGCGACGCGCTGGCCGAGATGCTGGCCATGCCCAAGGAGATGCTGCGCTGCATCCATGTGGAAGGCTCGGGCTGCTACGGCCACAACGGCGCGGATGACGCCGCCGCCTTCGCGGCCTATCTCGCCCGCCTGCTGGCCGGCCGGCCGGTGCGCCTGATGTACACCCGCGAGCAGGAGCACCTGTGGGATCACTACACGCCGGCCATGGTCACCGAGGTGAGCGCCGGTGTCGACGCCCAGGGGCGCATCGTGCGCTGGGACTACGAGCTGTGGAGCAGCTCCCACAACCAGCGCATCGTCAATGCCGGGCGGCTCGTGCCGGCGACGTTGCTGGCCAAGCCCTTCGTGCCGGCGCCGTCCACGCCCATGGTCCAGCCCGAGGGCGGCGGCGACCGCAACGGCATTCCTATCTATGCGCTGCCGCATCAGCACATCGTCAGCCATTTCTCGCCCACCATGCCGCTGGAGACCTCGGCGATGCGTTCGCTGGGGGCCCATACCAATGTGTGGAGCATCGAGAGCGTGATGGACGAGCTGGCACTGGCGGCGGGCGTGGATCCGGTCGAGTTCCGGCTGCGTCACCTGCAGGACGAGCGCATGCAGGCGGTGGTGCGCGAGACGGCACGGGCCTTCGGCTGGCCGCGCCCGGCGCGCCAGCGCAACCGCGGCGTCGGCTTTGCCTGCGCACGCTACAAGAACCTGATGGCCTACATGGCCATCGCCGTCGAGATTCGCGTGCAGCCGGAAACCGGCGAGCTGATGCTCGAGCGCGCCGAGGTGGTGGTGGACGCGGGCCAGGCGGTCAACCCCGACGGCATTCGCAACCAGATCGAGGGCGGCGTGATCCAGGCCGCGAGCTGGACGCTGTATGAGGAGCTGCGCTACGACACCCGCCGCATCCGGTCGTTCGACTGGAGCAGCTACCCCATCCTGCGCTTTGCCGACGTGCCCGGCCGGCTCAATGTGCAGATCATCAATCGCCCGGGCGCGCCCTTCCTCGGCGTGGCCGAGGCGGCGATGGGGCCGACGGCGGGTGCCCTGGCCAATGCACTGTTCGATGCCACGGGCGTGCGCGCCCGCGAGCTGCCGATGGCGGGCGAGCGACTGCGCCGGGCGCTGCTGGGCTGACCCGTGGGTAAGGGGGATCAGCCAAGCCTCATCGAAACATCAGGATTGCATCAAGCGCCGGGTGCGCCCGGTTTCTAGAGTGGGCCTGGCCTTCGGGGCGACCGATCGGCCGTGACCGCCCGCCCGTGCGACGGCGGATGAGCAACCTGATGTAGGACCCTCTGATGAACAAACTTGCGCTGCTGCCCCTTGTTTCCGCACTGGCCCTGAGCCTCCCCGCACAGGCGGGCGACTGGACCCTGACCTTCTCGGCGACCGGGCCGATCTGGGGCGACGATACCGCCCCGCCGCCGGAGCTGACGCTCCACCTCGTGACGGAAGACGTGCTGAGCACCTCGACGGCGAGCCAGTCGCTGGGCGAGGGCTACCGGATCATCAGCTTCACAGGGACTCGCAGCGGCGAATCGATCCTGCCGGTGCTGACGACGCCCGCCGGCGACAGCTTCTTCTCCTACGGGCTGGATTCCTACCTGTACGCCAACACGCCGGAGCTGATCAGCCTGCAGGGTCTGGGCTACACGACGGCCGATGGCACCCGCTACAACCTGTATGGCGCGACCACCAATCTGGGCGGCACGCCGGACACGCAGTGGTTCGAGATGACCAGCCTGCCGAGCAGCAATGAGAACTCTCCTTTTGTGACCTTCCAGGGGCTGCTGTCGGTGTCACCTGCCGCGCCGGTCCCCGAGCCGGGCGCCTGGGCGCTGATGTTGGCGGGCGGTGTGCTGGTGGGGGCCTCGCGGCATCGCCGCCGCGCCTGAAGGCGTCAGCCCAGCGAGGGCAGCCGGCACGGCAGGGCCAGGGCTTCAGCGCCTTGCAGCGCCGCCGTCAGACGGCGGCCCAGCGGATGCTCGTCCAGCCAGGGGCCCAGCCCCTGCAGCGCTGTCTGGGCCCGGGCCGGCTGACCCTGCGCGCAGGCCAGCCAGGCGGCGTCGAAACGGGCCATGGCCTGTTGCCGGCTCGGGCCGCCCAGTTGCCCGGCCTGTTGCAACAGCGCCTGCGCGGCGTTCGCATCGCGCTGCGTCAGAGCCTGCGAAGCCTCGGTGCGCAGCAGCAGGACACGCAGCCCCGTGTGCTCGTGCTGCTGCAGGCACTGGCGGGTCAGGTCTTGCGCGGTGAGCATCGCATCGGGGTCCTGCACGGCGAGCTCGAACTCCATCAGCCGGCGCAGCCGGTTGGCCCGGCGAATCACCGACTGCTGGCCCAGTGCCAGCGCTTGCATCAGGAGGGCGCGACCGGACGCTGCTCGGCCCTGCAGCTGCGCCTGAAGCCCACGGGCGATGAGGCCGCCGGTTTTCTCCAGCGCCGCCTGGCCCTGTGGTGCAGCGGCGATCCGGGTCAGCAGATCGTCCAGCAAGGCGGGCTGGCCCAGTGCGCCGAACACCTGGGCGGCCGCTTCGGCCAGACTCGCCAGCGCGTGAGGCTGCTGGACATGCTCCAGCAGCTGGGTGGCCTGCTGGGCCTGCAATCGGCCGCGTTCCAGCAGGCCCAGTTCCACGCAGCTCAGGGCCTGGTTCATCTGCGTCAGTGCTGCCATGCCCTGCAGCCGGTGTTCCAGGAAGATGCGGATGGATCGGTCCATCAGCGCATGCGCCTTGATCCACTCGCCGCATTCCCATTCGATCCAGGCGCGGTGATCCAGCGCCAGGGCCAGTTGGAAATGATGGGCCGTGGCCTGGGCCCGGATCTCCATGTCCAGCATCAGGCGGCGGGCCTCGACGAGGTCGCCCTCCAGCAGGGCGGCCCGGCCCGTGGCGGTCTGCAATCGCATCGCCCAGTCTTCTTCCCGGTAGGGATGGGCGATTTCCAGGGCCTGGGCGAGTTTCCGGCGCGCCTGGGCCAGCGCGCCGGGGGCCTCGGCCAGCAACTGGGCATGACCGCTGGCGGCCAGTGCCTGTGCCTGCAGGCGGCGGTCATCGCGGGCGGCGGCCTGGGCGGCGAGCTGCTCGCCGAGTGGCACGGCCTGCGGGTCGCCCAGGTCGGCCAGGGCCTGGAGCAGGGCCAGGCGCGCGGGCAGGTGGTCGGGCTCGAACTCGACGACCATGTCCAACAGCTTGGCGGCGGGGCGGAACTGATGGAGTGCGGTCAGCTGCCGGGCGCGCGCCATGGCCTGCTGAAGAAACGGGTCCTGCAAGACCTGGCTCGAGGCTGCCGGCTCCGTGGGCAGCAGTGCCTGGCGCAGCTGGCGGGCCATCTGCAGCGCCAGTTCGACCGGGTCGCCGCCGCAGACACTGCCGGACAGCGCGGGCAGGCCGTCGCCGTGGGTGCGGTAGTCCAGCCACAAGGTGTGCCCCTGCCTGCGCAGGCTGACCTGGACGCATCCCGCCAGACCGAGCAGTCGGCACGCTATTCGTGCCTTCTCGGCCGGTGGCGTCTGTGCCGGCAGCCCGCCGATGGCGGGCAGCAGGTCGGCCAGGCCCACGCTGTTGAGGGCGCCAGGCTGCTCCAGGCCTTGCAGGATGAGCGCCGGCAGTCCGAGCTCCGTCCAGGCGAGCTGGGCATCGCCGCTGAGGTTGTCGACCGGCAGCAGACTGATGCGACGTGCCGCGCCGGCCGGCAGGCGCGCCTCGACCGGCAGTTCGTCAAGCTGGCCGGTGAAGCGGTAGCCCACGCGATGCACGGTCTTGATCAGCGAGGCGTTGCCGATGGCCTGGCGCGCGAGCATCACGACCCGGGCGAGCGCGCCGTCCGACACCAGGCGGTCGGGCCAGAGCACGCGAAAGAGTTCGTCCTTGGTGATGGCCTCCCGGGGTCTCGAGACCAGCAGGGCGATGAGATCGAAGACCTTGGGTTCGATCGCCAGCAGTTGACCGTCGCGCCGCAGCTCCCGGGCGCGCAGGTCCAGCTGGCATTGGTGGAAGGCGATCGAGCGGTAGGTGTCCATCGGGCGTTGCACACAGCCTAGCGGACCGGCGCGGCCAGTGGTGAGGGTTCAAACCAGAAGGCGGCGTGCGCGGCGCAGGAATGACCTCTCCAAGCAAAACGACCGCCTGAGGCGGTCGTTCGGGGCTTGATGCCGTATCGGCTCAGCGCGTCTTGCGGCGACGCACCCAGGCCAGCGCGCCCAGGGCGCCGGCTGCCAGGCCGACGCTGCCCGGCTCGGGCAGGGCGTTCGAGGCGGCCGGAGTGATGAAGCTGAGGTCGTCCATCGCGAACAGTTGGTCGCCGGCGCTGACGGTGATCGAGTGAGCAATGCCGGCGAACGCGAGCGACGACGAGGTCCAGGGGCCGCAGAAATACACGCTTGTGCACACATCGCCGGAGAGCGACACGGGCTGGGCCAGCAACTGGTTGCCAGTGCCGTTGAGTCCGTCCCAGATCATGATGCTGACGTTGGGTGTCGCCCGCGAGGCGAAAACGAAGGAGAACGCCTCGATGAAGCCGTTCGCCACGTTGATGGTGAAGCTGGCGGTGTCGCTGCCGGGCAGGTCTTGAATGTTCTTGCCGACCTCGATGGCGCCGCAGCTCACGGCGTCCGACCGGGTCCAGGCCTCGGTGCCGCCGCACCCGTTGAGTCGTGACACCGTGCCCCAGACATCGCCGCTGAAGCTGATGCCACTGGACGCGTATTGGTCAGTCAGTGCGGTGACCTGGGTCAGGTCCTCGAACTTCAGCGACACCGTGTCCGCCAGGGCGGGCTGCAGGGCGGCTGCCAGAGTCAGAGCCAGAAGAGTGCTGGTCACGCGCATGACGTTCTCCGGGAAATGTTCGAGTTGGGGCTGTCGGACCACTGTAAACAAGCGTGTGTGGCAGCCGGGCGCGAGGCCCCCTTCAATTAGGGGGGCGCTTGTGAGCGGGACACGCATTTGAGGGTGAAGGGCCCCGGTCAGAGGGGGATCCATCCCCTTGGCTACACTGCCGCGCGTGGAAACCAAGTGGCTCGAAGACTTTGTTAGCCTGGCCGAGACGCGCAGCTTCTCCCGCTCGGCCCAGTTGCGGCATGTGACGCAGCCAGCGTTCTCGCGGCGCATCCAGGCGCTGGAGGCCTGGGCCGGCGTCGATCTGGTGGATCGGTCGTCCTATCCGACGCGGCTGACCGCCGCAGGAACCACGCTGCTGGCGCAGGCCGTGGACCTGCTGGGCAACCTGCAGGCCACCCGCAACATGCTGCGCAGCCATCAGGCGGCGGATCAGGACATGATCGAGTTCGCCGTGCCGCATTCGCTGGCGTTCAGCTTCTTCCCGCATTGGCTGATGGATCTGCGGCAGGGGTTCGGCGCGATCAAGTGCCGCCTGAACGCGGCCAACGTGCACGACGCGATGCTGCAGCTCAGCGAAGGCAATTGCGACCTGCTGCTGGTCTACCACCACGCCAGCCAACCGCTGCAACTGGATCCGGAGCGCTACCAGATGGCGTCGCTCGGGCACGAGACGCTGGCGGCCTACGCCAAGGCGGACAGTCACGGTGAGCCCTTGTTCAGGCTGCCGGGGCGGCCGGGGCAGAAGATTCCCTTCCTGTCGTACGCCGCGGGCGCGTACCTGGGCCGGATGGTGGAGCTGATCGTCAAGCAGGCCGATTGCGCGCTCAACCTGGATGCGATCTACGAGACCGACATGGCCGAGGGCCTAAAGGCGATGGCGCTGGAAGGGCATGGCCTGGCCTTCCTGCCGGCCAGTTCGGTGCAGAAGGAGCTGGCCGTCGGCCGCCTGGTGCCTGCCGCGCCCAGTGGCGCCTTCAACCTGGACATGGAACTGCGCATCTACCGCGAGCGGCCGGAGCTTTCACGGCGGCAGAAGCCCGCGGCGCTGGCGCTTTGGGACTATCTTGTTGCAAGTGCTGCATGAGGCCATGGCGCCTGTGCATGGATCGTATAAACCCGGATTCGATATGAGCTGGCCGCATGGTCTGCTCACGAATGTCTATTTGCCCCCCTTCCTGTTCCTGGAGTACTCATGAAAGCAATCCTGCTCGCCGCGGCCCTGGTGGCCGGCGCCACCGCGGCAAATGCCGACGACACGCTGAAGAAGATCAAGGACAGCGGCACCATCACCATGGGTGTGCGCGAATCCTCGGGCCTGTCGTACACGATCGGTGACGGCAAGTACGTCGGCTATCACATCGACGTCTGCCACAAGGTCGTGGCCGATCTGGAGAAGGCGGTGGGTCGCAAGCTGGAGATCAAGTACCAGCCCGTGACGTCCGCCAACCGCATCCCGCTGACGGTCAATGGCACGGTGGACCTGGAGTGCGGCTCCACGACGAACAATCTGGCCCGCCAGAAAGATGTGGCGTTTGCCGTGACCACCTATGTGGAAGAGGTTCGCATCGCGGTGAAGGCCAACTCGGGCATCACGTCGATCAACCAGCTCAACGGCAAGACCGTGGCCACCACCACCGGCACGACCTCGGTGCAGACGCTGCGCAAGCACGAGCGCGCGACGGGCGTGGACTTCAAGGAGGTGTTCGGCAAGGACCACGCCGACAGCTTCCTGCTGCTGGAGTCCGGCCGTGCCGATGCCTTCGTGATGGACGGCTCCATCCTGGCCAAGAACATCGCGACCTCCAAGAACCCGGCCGAGTACAAAATCGTCGGAGAGGTGCTGTCGGTCGAGCCCATCGCCATCATGATGCGCAAGGACGACGCCGCCTTCAAGAAGGCGGTGGACGACAGCATCAAGGCGCAGATCAAGTCGGGCGACCTGGCCAAGACCTACGACAAGTGGTTCCTGCAGCCCATCCCGCCGACCAACACGAAGATCGGCTTGCCGCTCTCCGAAGCCACCAAGGCTGCCTGGGCGGCGCCCAACGACAAACCGATGGAAGACTACGCGAAGAAGTGATCTTCGGGTTCTTCTGACAAGTCACAAAGCGGGTGCGAGTCACCCGCTTTGTTCTAGGAGTGACGATGAGTTGGGATTGGCAGTTCTACTGCAACGACACCGCGACCGGCGAGGCGGTCGCAGGGTGTTTCGGGCCGGGAGGCAAGGAGCAGACCTATCTGCAATGGATGCTGAATGCCTGGGGCTGGACGCTGACCGTGTCGCTGCTGGCACTGGTGGTGGCGCTGGTGGTGGGGTCGCTGATCGGCATCGCGCGCACCACGCCGAACAAATGGCTGGTGCGCTTCGGCGAGGCCTGGACCGAGCTGTTCCGCAACATTCCGCTGCTGGTGCAGGTCTTCCTCTGGTACCACGTCGTGCCGGCGCTGTTCCCGGTGTTGCGTGATGCGCTGTCGCCCACCGTGCTGGTGGTGTTGGCGCTGGGTTTCTTCACCAGCGCGCGTATCGGCGAGCAGGTCAAGGCGGGCATCAACACGCTGCCGCGCGGCCAGCGTTATGCCGGCCAGGCACTGGGCATGACGCTGCCGCAGACCTACCGCTTCGTGCTGCTGCCCATGGCGTTTCGCATCGTCATTCCGCCGCTGACCAGCGAGAGCATGAACATCGTGAAGAACTCGGCCGTCGCCTTCGCGGTCAGCATCCCCGAACTCGCGCAGTTCGCGCAGCAGGCCGGGGAGGAAACCTCGCACTTCGAGGAAATCTTCATTCCGGTCACGCTGCTCTATTTCATCTCTGCCTTCGTGATCAACCGCGTCGCCAAGTTCATCGAGGCCCGGGTGCGCATTCCTGGCGCAATGGGGGCCAAGTGATGCTGAATCTTGACTATTCCTTCCTGAACTGGGGCGTCATCCAGAGCTTCGTCGCCAAGGGCTTCTGGTTCTCCATCCAGCTGACCCTGGTGGCCATGATCGGCGGCATCATCCTCGGCACGCTGCTGGCCATGATGCGGCTGTCCAGCCACCGCTGGCTGTCGGTGCCGGCGGCCTTCTACGTGGACACGCTGCGCTCCATTCCGCTGGTGATGGTGATCCTGTGGTTCTTCCTGCTGATTCCCAAGCTGCTGGGGCCGCTGGGCGGGCAGATGTCGGCCTTCATCACCTTCACGCTGTTCGAGGCGACCTACTACTCCGAGATCATGCGCGCCGGCATCCAGTCGGTGTCCAAGGGTCAGGTCAACGCGGGCTACGCGGTGGGCATGACCTACGGCCAGACGATGAGGTTCGTCGTGCTGCCTCAGGCCTTCCGCAACATGCTGCCGGTGCTGCTGACGCAGACCATCATCCTGTTCCAGGACACGTCGCTGGTGTATGCGGTCGGTGAGTACGACCTGCTGAAGGGCTTCGAGGTCGCCGGCAAGAACTTCAACCGCCCGGTCGAGACCTACCTGGTCGCCGCCGTCGTCTATTTCGTGATCTGCTTCGGGCTGTCGTACATGGTGCGGCGCCTGCAGAAGAAGATCGCCATCATCCGGTAACCGTCATGATCGACATCAAGAACGTCTCCAAGTGGTACGGCAGCTTCCAGGTGCTGACCGACTGCACCACGTCCATCAAGAAGGGTGAGGTGGTGGTGGTCTGCGGCCCCTCGGGCTCGGGCAAGTCCACGCTGATCAAGACCGTCAACGCGCTCGAGCCCTTCCAGAAGGGCGACATCGTCGTGGACGGCATCTCCATCGCCGACCCCAAGACCAACCTGCCCAAGCTGCGTTCGCATGTGGGCATGGTGTTCCAGCACTTCGAGCTCTTTCCGCACCTGTCGGTGACGGAGAACCTCACGATCGCCCAGATCAAGGTGCTGGGCCGCAACGCCACGGATGCCAAGGCCCGCGGCCTGAAGATGCTCGAGCGCGTCGGCCTGATCGCGCACAAGGACAAGTTCCCCGGTCAGCTCTCGGGTGGCCAGCAGCAGCGGGTGGCCATCGCTCGCGCGCTGTCGATGGACCCCATCGTGATGCTGTTCGACGAACCCACCTCGGCGCTGGACCCGGAGATGGTGGGCGAGGTGCTGGACGTGATGGTTCAGCTGGCCAACGAGGGCATGACCATGATGTGCGTGACGCACGAAATGGGCTTTGCCAAGCGGGTCAGCAACCGCGTCATCTTCATGGACGCCGGCAAGATCATCGAGGACTGCACCAGCCAGTCCTTCTTCGGCCAGCCCGAGGCCCGGTCGCCGCGGGCGCAGGATTTCCTCAACAAGATCCTGCAGCACTGAGCCGCCTGCCGCGGGCCGTCCCGCACGCCAAGAAGGCCCGCGTCAGCGGGCTTTCTTCATTCAGGGCTCGATCGCCGCGCCGACCACCGGGCCGCCGGCGATGCTGCCGATGCGCGTGGCATGGCCGGTCGCCAGGTCGATGCGGTACCAGACCGACCGTTCGCCTTGCGTGATAGCCGCATAGGCGGCGTTGTTCAGGTCCGAGATGTCCAGCGTGGCGTGCTGGAAAGGGCCGATGCCCAGCGAGCCGACGGTGAAGAGCCGGCCCGTGTTCGGCGAGATCACGGGCTGCTGGCCCTCCCGGCTGCCCTGGTGCACGAGGACGCCCAGCCTGCCATCCAGCGCGTAGTTGGTGGTGAGCTTGTCGTTGACCTTGTTGTACGTGTAGGCGGCGGCGACCAGCGCGGGCTTCTTGCCGGCGTTCGGGTCCTCGAGGTCGTAGGCCAGCGGGCTGTCGAACTGCAGCCCCGGCCTGTCGGGTGTGCCATCGACGATGGCGCCGGAATCCGGGTGCAGCCGCAGGTTCAGCCCCGCATCATTGACCACGCGGATGCGGTCGACCGTGGGGTTGAAGTCCATGCCCCATTCGGTCGCGCCATCCTTGGGAAAGGGTTGGGGCGTGCCCACCGGGCTGGCCGTCGCGGACTGGGTGTCGATGCGGTAGAGCTGACCGCTGGCGCCCAGTGCATAGAGCTGCCCCTTGGCCACCCGATAGTCGATGGCGAGCACGCGATCGCCGGGCGCCAGGCCGGCCAGCGCGCGATTGCTGAGGGTCTGCTGAGGCTGGCCGGCATTGAACTGCAGGAGGCGCTGGCCCGTGCTGACCGCAAAGATCATGTCCCGGGCGGGCGGGCCCAGCGGCTCGACCGGTGTGGTCGAGCAGGCCGCGAGCAGCGCAGCCAGCAGGGCGGCCGAGGCCAGGGCGTAGGCAGTACGGGGCATGGTTGTCTCCAGCGAGGGGCAGAGGCTGTGCGCAGCCTTTTGATGGTGCTC
This sequence comes from Roseateles depolymerans, assembly GCA_003241055.1. GTDB lineage: Bacteria > Pseudomonadota > Gammaproteobacteria > Burkholderiales > Burkholderiaceae_C > Pelomonas > Pelomonas depolymerans_A. The sequence goes on along the minus strand of QFOD01000002.1, from coordinate 287,645 downwards.
CCGCGCCTTTATAGGCTGTCAGGCCTATGCGGGGCTGACAACACGGTGTCCCCGCTGAGCGTCGTGCTGTCTGCAGGCTGACGTGTCGCCGGCATGTCGACCTCGCTGCGGGGCGCCGCCGTGCGGATCGGCGGCAGACGACAATCCCGCCCCATGAGCGAGACCCTGACCCTCACCCGCCCCGACGACTGGCACCTGCACCTGCGCGACGAAGCCGCGCTGGCCAGCGTGCTGCCCTACACCGCGCGCCAGTTCGCGCGCGCCATCGTGATGCCCAACCTGCGTCCGCCGGTCACCACCGCGGCCCAGGCCGTGGCCTACCGCGAGCGCATCCTGGCCGCGCTGCCCGCGGGCTCGGACTTCCAGCCGCTGATGACGCTCTACCTCACCGACAACACGCCGGTGGACGAGATCAAGCGCGCCAAGGACGCGGGCGTTGTGGCCCTCAAGCTCTACCCGGCCGGCGCCACCACCAACAGCGATGCCGGCGTGACCGACCTGCGCAAGACCTACCGGACGCTGGAGGCCATGCAGCGCGAGGGCCTGCTGCTGCTGGTGCACGGCGAGGTGACCGATGCCGACATCGACGTGTTCGACCGCGAGGCCGTGTTCGTCGAGCGCGTGATGCAGCCGCTGCGCGCCGCCATGCCCGAGCTCAAGGTGGTGTTCGAGCACATCACGACGAAAGAGGCCGCGCAGTACGTCACCGCGGCCGACCGCTTCACCGCGGCCACCATCACGCCCCAGCATCTGCTCTACAACCGCAACGCGCTGTTCACCGGCGGCCTGCGCCCGCACTTCTACTGCCTGCCGGTGCTCAAGCGCGAGGAGCACCGCCAGGCGCTGCTGAAGGCGGCGGCTTCCGGCCTGCCGAAATTCTTCCTGGGCACCGACAGCGCGCCGCACGCAGCCCAGCTCAAGGAGAACTCGGTCTGCGGCGCCGGCTGCTTCACCGCCGTGTCGGCGCTGGAGCTGTATGCCGAGGCCTTCGAGGCCATCGGCGCGCTGGACAAGCTGGATGCCTTCGCCGGCCATCACGGCCCCGACTTCTACGGCCTGCCGCGCAACACCGGCACCGTCACGCTGCGGCGCGAGCCCTGGACGCTGCCCACCGCCGTGCCCTTCGGCGAGGCGCAGCTCAAGCCGCTGCGCGGCGGCGACACCCTGAACTGGAAACTGCAATGAGCACCCCCGCCGACCGCGACAAGCGCATCGCGCTGCTGATCGACGCCGACAACTCGCCGGCCAACAAGATCGACCTCATCCTCACCGAACTGGCCGCCCTGGGCGTGGCCAACGTGCGGCGCGCCTACGGCAACTGGAAGAAGGACGCGCTCAAGGGCTGGGAGAAGCTGCTGCACGAGCATGCCATCCGCCCCATGCAGCAGTTCGACTACAGCAAGGGCAAGAACGCCAGCGACATGGCCATGGTCATCGATGCGATGGAGCTGCTCTACACCGACCGGCCCGACGCCTTCGGCATCGTCAGCAGCGATGCCGACTTCACGCCGCTGGTCATGCACCTGCGCGCCAAGGGCGCCGCGGTCTACGGCTTCGGCAACCAGCAGACGCCCGCGCCGTTCGTGAACGCCTGCTCGCGCTTCCTCTACCTCGACAAGCTCGACGGCGGCGCCGCCGCCCACCAGCAGCGCCTCTCGCCGGCCCAGCTCAAGCAGGACGCCAAGCTCGTGAGCCTGTTGCGCCACGCGGTGCAGGGCGCGGCCAACGAGGACGGCTGGGCCACGGTGGGCGTGGTCGGCCAGCAGATCCGCAACCAGGCCAGCTTCGACCCGCGCAACTACGGCTTCGCCACGCTGTCCAGGCTGCTGGAGGCCACCCAGCTGTTCGACCTCAAGCGCGAGGGCAACACGCTGTGGGTGCGCGATCGCCGCGACGCCAAGCCCGCGCCGCGTGGCGAGGCGCCGCGCCATGAGCACCGCGTCGAGAGCCGCCCCGAGCCGGCGCGCGCCGAGCGTGCGCCGCGCGTCGAGCCCGCGCTGGAGGCGGTGGCCGAGCGCGGGGTCGAACCGCAGGCCGCGCCCGCGGAGCAGGCCGAGGCCGCAGTCGCTGCCGTGGAGGCCGAGGCGCCGGCACCCAAGCGCCGCGCGCCGCGCAAGAAGGCTGCGGCTGTGCCCGCTGTTGCTGTGGCTGCCGAGCCCGTGGCAGCCGAGAGCGCCGCCGTGGCCGACGCCGAGCCCAAGCCGCGCGCGCGTCGCCCGCGTGCCAAGCCGGCAGCGAAGGCCGCCAAGGCCGGCTGAGCCTTGCCGCTGCCGGCCGACTTCATCGCCGCCCCCTGGTGCGCGCCGTTGCGGCCGGCCTGGGCGGCGCTGGGGGAGGGCCGCAGCGTGGCGCAACGGCTGGACGCCAGCCCGCTGGCGCCGCGCCGCTTCGTCGAGCAGCAGGCGCTACCGTCCGGCCAGGCCTACGAGGCCTTCATCGCGACCCGGGGCTGCGTGCCCACGCGCGACAACGCGCACGACCTGCTCAACGGCCTGGTCTGGTGTGCCGAGCCGGCGCTCAAGAGCCGGCTCAACGCCCTGCAGGCCGCGGCCATCGCGCGCGACGGCGTGCAGCCGCGGCGGGGCGCGCTGCGCGACGCGCTGACGCTGTTCGATGAGAGCGGCGCCTGCTGGCCCGACTGTCCGCCGGAGATCGCTGCAGCCTGGCGTCGCCGCGACTGGCACGCCATGTTCATCACGCACCGCACGCTGTGGGCGCGCAGCCGGCCACGTCTGGTGGGCCATGCGCTGCTGGAGCAGCTCGCCGGGGCCCCGCGCAAGGGCCTGTGCGCCCATGTGCTGCTGGCCGACCCGTTGACGCTGGACGAGGTGGCCTGGGCGGCCAAACCTTTTCTGCCCTTACCGGTGCTGGGCGTGCCGGGCTGGTGGCCTGCGAACGAGTTGCCAGGGTTTTACGAGGATGACCGGGTCTTCCGTCCAATCCGGCTAGCATCGGCCCCCGCTTACGGAGGAATCATTTGCGCCCATCCATCCTGATCCGCCTCGGTGTCGCGGCCTCGCTGGCGCTGTGCCTGCAGGCAGGCGTGCAGGCTCAGCCTGCGCCCCCCGCGCGGCCCATGCCGCCCATGCCCGCCGCCAGTGCAGCCACGGCGGAGCCGCCCGTGCCGGTGTCGGCCAGCGCACGGCGCCTGTATGAGCGCAGCAAGGGTCAGCTCTTGCAGATCCGCACGCTGCTGAAGAACCAGGACAGCCAGGCCTCGGTGGGCTCGGGCTTCGTGGTCAGCGACAGCGGCCACGTCATCACCAACTACCACGTGGTCAGCCAGTTCGCGCTGGAGCCCGAGAGCTACCGCCTGCGCTATGCCACGACCGACGGCCAGGGCGGCGCGCTGGAGCTGATCGACTTCGACGCGCGGCGCGACCTGGCGCTGCTCAAGGTGGTGGGCGACGGTCTCAAGGGGCAGGGTGCCCTGAGCTTCCGGCCGCTGCAGCAGCCGCTGGGCAAGGGCGAGCGCATCTATTCGATGGGCAACCCGCACGACGTGGCCTTTGCCGTGGTGGAGGGCAACTACAACGGGCTGGTGGAGCGCAGCTTCGACCCGCTGATCTACTACTCCGGCTCCATCAATTCCGGCATGAGCGGCGGCCCGGTGCTGGACGAGGACGGCCGCGTGGTGGGCATCAACGTGTCGGCGATGTTCTTCGCGCAGCAGATGAGCTTCCTGGTGCCGGCCGAGTTCGCCGAAAAGCTGCTGATGCGCAGCCGCGATGCCAAGCCCCTGCGCGCCGCCGCCTGGCCCCGGCTGCGCGACCAGCTCACGGTCTACCAGGACGAGCTGGTCAAGCGCTTCCTGGCCCAGCCCTGGCAGAGCGCCAACAACGACCGCTACCGCCTGCCGGTGCCCGAGCAGGACTTCATGCGCTGCTGGGGGCGTGGCACGCCCGCCGACGCCAAGGGCCTGCTGTATGAGCGTTCGCAGTGCCGCATGGAGCATGCCGTGTTCGTCAGCGGCAGCCTGCAGACCGGCTGGCTGGACATGTCGCACGAGGCCTACGACGGCCGACAGATCGGGGCGCTGCGCTTTGCCCGCCAATACACCAACAGCTTCCGCAACGAGAACCTCGGCCGGCCCGATCGCATCCGGACGGCGCCGTTCTGCCGCGAGCAGTTCGTGGACCGTGACGGCCTGCCGCTGCGTGCCGTCGTCTGCCTGCGGGCGTACCGCAAGCTCGAGGGCCTGCACGATCTCAGCGTGCTGGTGACCACGGTGGACGCGTCCACCGAAGGCGCTTTGGGCCGCTTCGACGCCAAGGGTGTGAGCTTCGACAACGCGCTCAAGCTCGCATCGCACTACCTGGAGGGATTCGCGTGGAACAAGGCGAAGTGAGCGCGGTGCAGGCGCCGGCCGCCGTCGTCGAACTGCTGGGCCGTGACGGCCGCGTGCAGTGGGTGCAGCGCGTGGCGCAGTGGCCGCTGACGCTGGGCCGCTCGCCGGCCTGCGACATCGTGCTGGACGACCCCTATCTGGCGGGCGAGCATGCCCAGTTGCTGTGGACGCCCGAGGGCGCTCGCCTGCGGCTGCTGGAAACCCGCAACGGCGCCCGCCTGGGTGGCCGCGCGCTGGCCACCGGCCAGGACGAGGCCCTGCCGGCCGATGGCGAGTTCACGCTCGCCAACAGCCTGCTGCGTCTGCGGACCACGGCCGACGCCCTGGCCCCCGAGCAGGTGCTGGTCGTGCAGCGTCAGCGCCACTGGGCCCTGCTGCCCGCGCTGATCGTGCTGCTGCTGGCGCTGCAATGGCTGGATCGCTGGACGCTGGCGGACCCGGATGCCCGCTGGATCGACTACGCCTCGCCGCTGCTGGCGCCGCTGGGCTTTGTGCTGGCCTGGGCAGGGCTGTGGTCGCTGGCCAGCCAGCTGTTCCAGCACCGCTTCCCGTTCGCAGCCCATCTGCGGCGGGTGCTGGTGGTGCTGTGCGGCCTGGAACTGCTGGACTGGGCATTGCCCGGCCTGGGCTATGCGTTCTCGCTGCCGCGGCTGACTGCCGTGCAGGCGCTGGCCATGCCGGTCGCCGGGGCACTGCTGGTGGCCTGGCATGCCCACCTGGTGTGGCCGGGTGCGCGGCGCATCCTGGACGGCGGCATCACCGTGCTGCTGCTGCTGGGCCTGGGCCTGCAGTGGGGCAGCCGTCAGGAGCAGCAATACGTGTTCGGCTCGCCCTATCTGGCCAGCCTGCCGCCGCCGGCGTTGCGCGTGGCCTCGCCGCGGCCGCCGCAGGAGCTGATCGATTCGCTGCAGCCGCTCAAGGCGCAGCTGGCGAAGCAGGCCCGCAAGGACAACGAGGGCGCCAGCGAGGACGACGGCGGCGACGAGTGAACGAACCGCGCGCCCGGCGCCGCGCCGCTGAATGCGGGCGTCGCTGGGCGGCAGACCCGCCGTCCGTCTCTCAGGCCTGCGGAAGGAAGCCGTCCACCGACAGATAGCGCTCGCCGGTGTCGTAGTTGAAACCCAGCACGCGGGCGCCGGCGGGCAGTTCGGGCAGCTTCTGGGCGATGGCGGCCAGTGTGGCGCCGCTGGAGATGCCCACCAGCAGGCCTTCCTCGCGGGCGCTGCGGCGCGCGTACTCGCGGGCGGCCTCGGCCTCCACCTGGATCACGCCGTCGAGCAGCGGCATCTGCAGCACCGCCGGTACGAAGCCCGCGCCTATGCCCTGGATGGGGTGGGGGCTGGGCTGGCCGCCGCTGAGCACCGGCGACGCGGTGGGCTCCACCGCATAGACCTTGAGCTGCGGCCAGGCCCCCTTCAGCACCTCGGCGCAGCCGGTGATGTGGCCACCGGTGCCCACGCCGGTGATCAGTGCGTCCAGGCCTTCGGGGAAGTCGCGCAGGATCTCCTGGGCCGTGGTCTTCACGTGGATGGCCGGGTTGGCGCCATTCTCGAACTGCTGCGGCATCCACGAGCCCGGGTGCTGGCTCAGCAGTTCCTGGGCGCGGGCGATGGCGCCCTTCATGCCCTTCTCGCGCGGGGTCAGGTCGAAGCTGGCGCCATAGGCCAGCATCAGGCGGCGGCGCTCGATGCTCATGCTGTCGGGCATCACGAGGATGAGCTTGTAGCCCTTCACCGCGGCCACCATGGCCAGGCCCACGCCGGTGTTGCCGGAGGTGGGTTCGATGATGGTGCCGCCGGGCTTGAGCAGGCCGCGGGCCTCGGCGTCCTCGATCATGGACAGCGCGATGCGGTCCTTGATGGAGCCGCCCGGATTGCTGCGCTCGGACTTCACCCAGACCTCGGCGGTGGGGAACAGCCGCTGCAGCCGGATGTGGGGTGTGTTGCCTATGGTGTCGAGGACGGAACGAGCCTTCATGGCGTCTCCTGAGTTGCGGGGATAATCGCTAGTGTGAAGCAAGCCAGACCGCCGCTGGGGCAGGCGTGGAAACACGGCCCTGGAGGAAGGTCCGGACTGCATAGAGCGGCGTAGCAGCTAACGGCTGTCCGGCGAAAGCCGAGGATCAGAGCAACAGAGACGAGCCGGTTAAGTCCGGGTGAAACGGGCAATCTCTACGCGCAGCAACACCAAGTAGGCCAGCGTTGATGCGGCTCGCAGAGCTGGCGGGTAGGTGGCACCGAGCCGGGCAGCGATGTCCGGCCCAGAGGAATGGCGGTCACGCCGGGGGCAACCCCGGTGCACAGAATCCGGCCTATCGGCTTGCTTCACTCTTTTGCGCCCGGGCGTGCGCTTAGACACGCGGCGATTCCGGGTCGCGTCGATAAACTGGCCGGCTTTGCGGCGCAGGTTGCGGCGTCGCCAGCCGCGAGACCTGCCCCGATGAATCCCGAAGCCAGCCAAATCTGGCGTGCCCCGCGCTGGGCCCTGTCCGTTCTGCTGGCCTGTCTGGCGATGGTGGGGCCGTTCTCCATCGACACCTACCTGCCGGCCTTTTCCGGCATTGCGGCGGCGCTGGACGCGACGCCGGTGCAGATGCAGCAGACGCTGTCGGCGTATCTGCTGGGATTCGCGGTGATGAACCTGTTCCACGGGGCGCTGTCGGACAGCCTGGGGCGACGGCCGGTGGTGCTGGCGGGGCTGGCGGTGTTCACGCTGGCCAGCCTGGGTTGTGCGCTGGCCACGAGCATCGGCCAGCTGGTGTTCTGGCGTACGGTGCAGGGCATGTCGGCCGGGGCGGGCATCGTGGTGTCGCGCGCCATCATCCGCGACATGTTCCCGCCGTCCGAGGCGCAGCGGGTGATGTCGCAGGTGACCATCTTCTTCGGTGTGGCACCCGCCATCGCGCCCATCGTGGGCGGCTTTCTATTCGTGCATGCCGACTGGCACTCCATCTTCTGGTTCCTGACCGCGGTGGGCGTGGCGCTGTTCGTGTCCAACTGGCGCCTGCTGCCCGAGACGCTGCATGCCGACATGGCGCAGCCCTTTCGCGTCGTACCGCTGATGCGCGACTACTGGCGGCTGTGCACCAGCTGGCGCTTCATGATGCTGGTGCTGGCCAGCGGCATTCCGTTCAACGGCATGTTCCTGTACGTGCTGGCTGCGCCGGTGTTCCTGGGCCAGCACCTGCATTTCGAGCCGACGCAGTTCTTCTGGTTCTTCCTGTGCTCCATCGGCGGCATCATGGGCGGCGCCGCGGTCAGCGGGCGGCTGGCCGGCAAGCTGCCGCCCAAGCGCCAGATCATGCGGGGCTTTCGCATCATGCTGGCGGTATCGGTGGTCAACATCCTGCTCAACCTGTTCGCGCCGTTGAGCGCGTTCTGGGCGCTGCCGCTGGTGGGGTTGTTCGCGTTCGGCTGGGCGCTGATGGTGCCGGTGGTCACGCTGATGGTGCTGGATCAGGTGCCCGAGCGTCGCGGCATGGCCTCGTCGCTGCAGGCCTGCATTGGCTCGGCGGCCAACGGTCTGGTGGCGGGTCTGCTGGTGCCGCTGGTGATGCATTCCACGGTGGCGCTGGCCTTCACCTCGGCGGCGCTGATGCTGGTGGGCTTGGTGGCCTGGTATTCGGTGCGGCGCCGGGTGAGCGCCTGATCGGGCTCAAGAGCGGCGCCAAACATCCGAAGACAGGGCGTTGACGGAGGGCGATGTGAAGAAGCGCTGGCTGATCAGCGCGCTGCTGCTGGCGATGGCCGCGCAGGCGCAGGAGGGCGGAGAACCGCCGGTGCAGGTGCTCAGGCAGCGCCTGGCGGAGCGCTTGTCGGGCAAGGACGAGGGCGGGCTCAAGATCAGCCCGCGCGAGGCCGGCCGCGGCAAGGCCAAGGCCGAGTCGCGCGCCGATGCCAAGGCCGGCGCGGCCAAGAAGGGTGGTCACGGACATTGGGGCTATGCCGGTGACGTGGGGCCGGAGCACTGGGCCGATCTCGCGCCCGAGAACAAGCTGTGCGCGGCGGGCTCGCGCCAGAGCCCCATCGACATCCGCGACGGCATCGCGGTGGATCTGGAGCGCATCGCCTTCGACTACCGCCCGGGCGGCTTCGCGGTGCTGGACAACGGCCACACCATCCAGGTCAATGTGGAATCGGGCAATGCGCTGACCGTGATGGGGCGCCGCTACGAGCTGCAGCAGTTCCATTTCCACCGTCCGAGCGAGGAGCGCATCAACGGCCGGGCCTACGACATGAGCGTGCACCTGGTGCACAAGGACGCGGAAGGTCGGCTGGCGGTCATCGCGGTGCTGCTGGAGCGCGGGCGCGATCAGCCCGTCGTGCAGACCGTCTGGAACAACCTGCCGCTGGAGCGGGGCGAGGCCCTGCCGGCGCAGGTGCAGCTCGACCCTGCGCAGCTGCTGCCTGGCGACAAGGGCTACTACACCTACTACGGCTCGCTGACGACGCCGCCCTGCACCGAAGGCGTGCTCTGGATGGTGATGCGCCAGCCGGTGCAGGCGTCGACCCAGCAGCTGGGCATCTTCCAGCGGCTCTATCCGATGAACGCGCGCCCCGTCCAGCCCACGGCGGGCCGGCTGATCAAGGAGTCGGCGGGGTCGCCCTGACGCGCCGCGCGCCGGACAGCCAGTCGTACAGCGTCGAGTAGAGCTGCTCCGCCACCACCGGCTTGGCGACATGGTCGTCCATGCCGGCGTCCAGGCAGCGCTGGCGTTCGTCGGCGAAGGCGTTGGCTGTCATGGCCAGGATGGGCAGGTCCGCGCCGGCCGGCAGCCGGCGGATGGCCCGTGTGGCGTCCAGCCCGTCCATCACCGGCATCTGCACATCCATCAGCACCAGCGCGTAGTTGCCCTCGCGCACCATGTCGACGGCCTGCTGGCCGTCGCCGGCCAGGTCCACGGTCAGGCCCGCGCTGCCCAGCAGGGCCACGGCCACCTCCTGGTTGACCGGGTTGTCCTCGGCCAGCAGCACCCGCTTGGGATGCGCAGCGGCGAATTCCGCCAGCCGTTCGCGCGCCGAGTGCGCGCGTGGCACGGCCGGCGTGGTGCTCGGCGCGGGCGCGTCGTCGGGCGCTGCGGCCGGCTCCACCGTCAGCGCAAACCAGAAGCAGCTGCCGCGGCCCTCGGCGCTTTCCACGCCGACCGCACCGCCCATCAGCTGGGCCAGACGCCGGCAGATGGCCAGGCCCAGGCCGGTGCCACCGTAGCGGCGCGTGGTGGAGCTGTCGGCCTGCTCGAAGTCCTGGAACAGGCGCTTCTGGGCTTCGGCCGGAATGCCAATGCCGCTGTCCTGCACCTCGAAGCGCAGCGGTACATGCTGCTCGCTGGCCGGGCCATCCATGCGCACGGCCAGACGCACGAAGCCGCTGTTGGTGAACTTGATCGCGTTGCCGGCAAAGTTCAGCAGCACCTCGGCGATGCGCTGCGGGTCGCCGTTCAGGTAGCGGCCGCGCAGGGCCGGCGCGATGTCGATCTCCACGCGCAGCTGCTTGCCGGCCGCACTCTGCGCCGTCATGTTGGCGATGTTGTCCAGCACCTCGTCGACGGTGAAGGGGCGATGCTCCAGATGCACCTTGCCCGCCTCGATCTTGGAGAAGTCCAGCACGTTGTTGATCACGCTGAGCAGGTGCTCGGCCGCGTTCGCCACCTTCTGCAGCCGCTGCTGCTGCACGGGCTCCACGGCGTCGCTCTGGGCCAGGTAGGTCAGGCCGATGATGGCATTCATCGGCGTGCGGATCTCGTGGCTCATGTTGGCCAGGAAGGCGCTCTTGGCGAGGCTGGCCGCCTCGGCCGCCTGCTTGGCATCGGCCAGTTCGGCCGTGCGGGCCTCCACCAGCTCCTCAAGGTGATGGCGGTAGCGCTCCAGCTCCAGCGCGTCGCGGCGCTGGCGCGAGATGTCGGTCAGGAAGCCGTGCCACAGCACGCTGCCGTCGGCCTCGCGCTGCGCAATCGCGTTACCGAACAGCCAGCGCTCGCTGCCATCGTTGTGATGGGCGCGGAACTCCTGCTGCCAGGGGCTGAGCTGGCGGGCCGAGGCGGCCAGGCCGGCACGCACGGCATCGCGGTCCTCCGGATGGATGCGCGCGAACCAGGGCTCGGCGCTCTGCGACAGCTCCGCGGCGCCCAGCAGGAAGTAGTCGCGCACGGCTTCGCTGACGTAGGCGAAGGCGAAGTCGCCGGTGGGTGCCATCCGCAACTGATACACCACGCCCGGCACGGTTTCGGCCATGCCGCGCAGCCGCTCGATCAGCGCGTGCTGTGATGCGAACTGCTGCTGCAGCGCATCGCGCATGTGCTCCAGGTGGCCGCCGAGCAGCCCGATCTCGTCCTCGCGCGTGTGACGCAGCTGGGCGTCGAAGCGGCCCTCGGCCAGGTCGTTGGCGAAGTCGCCCAGCTCGCGCAGCGGTCGGAACAGCCGGGAGTTCAGCAGCCACAGCACCAGTGCCAGCGAGGCCAGCAGCTGGCCGCCGACGGTCGCGCCGTACAGCCAGCGCTGACGCAGCACGGCCGCGGTGCTCAGGTGGTCGTCGATCTCCACCTGCAGGTGGCCGATGCGGGTGGTGCCCCGCAGGATGTCGCGCTCGCCGGTCAGCGTGTTGCCCTGGCGACGCTCGGGCAGGTAGGTCTCGATGAAGGGCTGCCCCTGGGACGCATCGCTGACGCTGACCCGCACCACCTCGGGCGACTTCACGATGGCCGACACCACCTCGCGTGCGGCCACCGCGTCCAGGTTCCACAGCAGTTCGGGCAGGCTGCTGGCCAGCACGTCCAGCTTGGCGTTGAGATCGCGCTGCAGGTTTTCCTCGGCCACGCGGGATTCGCGCAAGCCGATCAGCAGGCCACCGACGATCAGCGCAGGAAGCAGCAGGCCGATGCTGGCGCCCAGGGCCAGGGCTGCGAAGAGTGACGTGGATGACTTGCGGCTCAAGGTGCGGTCTTGCGGCAGAGGCTGGCCGCGCTGGTGCGCCTGGCGTGGCGCGCGATTGCGGCGTTGGGAGGATGCCCCGCCTCTGTCGGGGCGAACAGTTGCTGACATTTCAGCAGATAACGCCAGGGGCGGGAGCGTCGGGTGTCGGGTGCTGGCGCCAGGGACGTGATTTGTGCGGCAGTTGTCAGGGCGCCATCCCTAAGCTTTGGAGGGGGTATTGGCATCGATGCCACACCGAGCGCTGCGCGACGTTGCTGCTGACATCGATGGGCAGGCGGCCCGGCGGCCATGAAGCCAGGGGTGAATGCTCCCCCTGGAAGTATCCGTCTACTTCAAGCGCCACTTCGCAATATCTCCCCAAGTCCTTCATCGGAAAGGATATTTCCATTTGTCACTGTGTGTTTTTACAGTGGGCACTAAGTGCTTGATTTCATTGAAAAAACCCGGAATCGACCTTGACCCTGGAGGGTCCTGGAATTACAGTGGGAGAACGTGTCTATTAGTGGTGAAAAGTGTCGGAAATCGTCTTTCAGGGGGCCTCGAACCTGGCTTTGGATGCCAAGGGTCGCCTGACCGTGCCCGCACGACACCGCGAGGTGCTGCAGCTGCTGTGCAGCGGCCGCCTGACCGTGACCAAGCACCCGGATGGTTGCCTGATGCTGTTTCCGCGTCCGACCTGGGAGCTCTTCCGTGACAAGGTCGCGGCGCTGCCAATGGGTGCGGCCGGTTGGAAGCGGGTGTTTCTGGGCAATGCGATGGATGTGGAGATCGACTCGGCGTCGCGCGTGCTGATCTCGCCCGAGCTGCGCAAGAGCGCCGGCCTGGGCAGCGACGTGATGCTGCTCGGCATGGGCAGCCACTTCGAGCTGTGGGACAGCGCGGCACATGCGGCCCAGGAGGCCGAGGTGCTGGCGGGCCCGATGCCCGATGTGCTCAAGGACTTCAGCATCTGATGGCCGCCGAACAGGAATTCCGCCATGCCACCGTGCTGCTGGACGAGGCGGTGGACGGCGTGCTGGCCCGCCCCGATGGGGTCTATGTGGACGGCACCTTCGGCCGGGGCGGGCATTCGCGCCTGCTGCTGAGCAAGCTGGCGCCGACGGGGCGGCTGATCGGCATCGACCGTGACCCCGAGGCCATTGCCGCCGCCCAGGCCATCACCGATCCGCGCTTCACCATCTGCCACAGCGCCTTCGCCGACATGGAAGAGCAGCTGGCAGCGCTGGGCGTGCATCAGGTCGACGGCGTGCTGTTGGACCTGGGCGTGTCCAGCCCCCAGATCGACAACCCGGCCCGCGGCTTCAGCTTCCGTTTTGACGGCCCGCTGGACATGCGCATGGATACGACGCGCGGCGAGAGTGCCGCGGATTTTCTGGCGCAGGCCGACGAGCGCCAGATTGCACAGGTGATTCGAGACTATGGCGAAGAACGGTTTGCTGCACAGATTGCAAAGGCGGTTGTTGCTCGCCGGCAAGCCGGCGCGCCGCTCACGCGCACCGACGAGCTGCGCGAACTCGTGGCTCGCGCGGTCAAGACCCGCGAGCCCGGCCAGGACCCCGCGACGCGGACGTTTCAAGCCCTTCGGATTCATGTCAATGGCGAGCTTGAAGAGCTTGAGCAAGGCCTGAGGTCGGCGCTGCGGCTGCTGGCGCCCGGCGGCCGGCTGTCGGTCATCAGCTTCCATTCGCTGGAGGATCGGCGCGTCAAGCAGTTCATCGCCGCGCACAGCAAGGCCGAGGTGGACCGGCGCGCCCCGTTCGCGCCGCCGCCGGCGTTGGCGCTGCGCTCGCTGGGCCGCATCATGCCGAGCGTCGCCGAGGTGGCGAGCAACCCGCGTGCGCGATCGGCCGTGCTGCGCGTGGCTGAGCGCACCGACGCGCCGCTGCCGGCCGGGGTCTGACATGGCCCGGCTCAACCTCGCACTGATTCTTGCCGTGCTGGCCAGCGGACTGGTGCTGGTGCATAACGCCTATGAATCGCGCCGGCTGTTCGCCGAGATCGACCGCGCCCGCACCGAAGGCCAGCGTCTGGCCTCGGACCGTGAACGGCTGCTGGCCGAACGACACGAGCAGGCCACCAACCTGCGCGTGGAGCAGGTGGCCCGCGAGCGCCTGAAGATGATGCCGATTTCCCCGGCGCTGGTGGCATCCGGAGGCCAGCCATGAGCCGGCCCGGTGCGCGGGGCGTCGGCGCGGCCCGGGGCGTCAGTTATTCCACCAGCCCGCTGCTGGCGTCCAAGACGCCGCCCTGGCGTTCGCGCTTTCTGGTGGGGCTGGTGGGCTTCGCGTTCGCCGGCCTGCTTGCGCGGGCGGTCTATGTGCAGGTGCTGCACAACGACTTCTTCCAGAAGCAGGGCGAGGCCCGCTATGCGCACACGATGGAGCTGCCGGCCAGCCGCGGCCGCATCACCGACCGCAGCGGCCAGGTGCTGGCCGCCAGCGTGGCCGTGCCCTCCATCTGGGCGATTCCCAAGGAGGTCGACGCGGACCCGGCCAAGCGCGCCGAGCTGGCCAAGGCGCTGGGGCTGAGCGACAGGGAGCTGGCCGCCAAGCTCAACCCGGAGTCGCGCTTCGTGTGGCTCAAGCGCCTGGCCGACGACCAGACGGCGGCACGCGTGAAGGCCGTGGGCATCAAGGGCGTGTTCCAGGACCGCGAATACCGCCGCCGCTACCCCGAGGGTGAGGCCGCGGCTCATGTGGTGGGCTTCACCGGCGCCGAGGACAAGGGCCAGGAAGGCATCGAGCTCGCGTTCCAGAAGGACCTGCAGGGCCGTGACGGCTCGCGCTCCGTGGTGCGCGACCGCCTGGGCCGCGTGGTCGAGGACATCGGCGAGATGACGCCGGCCGTCAACGGCCATGACGTGGACCTGGCCATCGACTCCAAGGTGCAGTTCTTTGCCTACCAGCGCATCCGCGATGCGGTTGCCCAGAACAAGGCCAAGGCCGGTTCCGTCGTGGTGCTGGACGCGCAGACCGGCGAGGTGCTGGCGCTGGCCAATTACCCGAGCTACGACCCCGGCAACCGCCAGAACCTCTCCGGCGAGCAGCTGCGCAACCGCGCGTTGACCGACGTGTTCGAGCCAGGCTCCACGATGAAGCCCTTCGTCGCGGGCCTGGCGATGGAAACGGGCCGTGTCACGCCCGACACGCTGATCGACACCGGCAACGGTCGCTACGCCTTCCAGGGCGCCGTCATCAGCGACACCCACGCGCACGGCCTGATCCCGGTGCGCGAGGTCATCAAGTTCTCCAGCAACATCGGCGCCACCAAGCTCGCGATGCAGATGCAGCCGCGCGAGATGCACGAGATGTTCACGGCCATCGGACTGGGCCAGCGGCCGCAGATCAACTTCCCCGGCGCGGTCACCGGCAAGCTGCGGCCCTGGAAGAGCTGGCGGCCCATCGAGCAGGCCACCATGAGCTACGGCTACGGCCTGTCGGCCTCGCTGTTCCAGCTGGCGCGCGCCTACACCGTGTTTGCGCGCGACGGCGAGATCATCCCGGTCAGCATCCTGCGTCAGCCGCACGACCACCCGGTGGCCGGCATCCGCGTGTTCTCGCCCAAGGTGACCGAGGAGGTGCGCCAGATGCTGCAGGCCGCGGCCGGCCCCGGCGGCACCGCGCCCCAGGCCCAGGTGCCCGGCTACAGCGTGGGCGGCAAGAGCGGCACCGCGCACAAGCAGGAAGGCAAGGGCTATGCGGGCCACAAGTACCGCTCCTGGTTCGTCGGCATCTCGCCCATCAGCAAGCCGCGCATCGTGGTCGCGGTGATGGTGGACGAGCCCACCGCCGGCGCCTACTACGGCGGCGTGGTCGCGGGCCCGGTGTTCAGCCAGGTGACCGCGCAGACGCTGCGCCTGCTGGGCGTGGCACCCGACCTGGACGTGAAGACCCAGATCGTCGCGAACCAGAACGTCAAGGCGGTCGAGGAAAGCTTTTAAGGCCCCCATGTTGACCCGTCTCAAATCCCCCGAAGCCGCGGCCCGCTGGTTGTCCGAGTGGTGCACCGGCACGCTGCGCACCGACAGCCGCCAGGTGCAGCCCGGCGACGCCTTCATCGCCTGGCCCGGCTATGCGCGCGACGGCCGCGAATTCGTCGCCGCGGCGCTGGCCGCCGGTGCGGCCACCTGCCTGGTTGAGGAGTCCGAGGTCGAGCGCTTCGGTTTCGCGGATGCCCGCATCGCGTCGCTGCCCGGGCTCAAGGCCCGCACCGGCGAGATCGCCGCGGCCTACTTCGGCCAGCCCACCGAGGGCCTGGACGTGATTGCCGTCACCGGCACCAACGGCAAGACCTCGTCGGCCTGGTGGATCGCCCAGGCCTCGTCGCTGCTGGGCCGCCGCTGCGGCGTGATCGGCACGCTGGGCACGGGCGAGCCGCCCAGGCTGGACTACAACGGCCTCACCACCCCTGACCCCGTGCTGCTGCAGGCCACCTTCGCCGGCATGCGCGATGCAGGCTTCGCAGCCTGCGCGATCGAGGCCAGCAGCATCGGCATCGTCGAGCGCCGCCTGGCCGGCAGCCAGGTGCGCATCGCCGTGTTCACCAATTTCACGCAGGACCACCTCGACTACCACGGCAGCATGGACGTCTACTGGGCGGCCAAGCGCGCGCTGTTCGACTTTCCCGGTCTGCGCACCGCCGTCGTCAACCTCGACGATCCGCGCGGCGCCTCGCTGGCCGTGGAGCTGGCCTCGCTGGAGGTGTGGACCGTGGGCGTCGAGCGCCCCGAGGCGCGGTTGAGCGCCCGCGGCCTGCACTACACGGCCAGCGGCCTGGCCTTCACGCTGCACGAGGGTGACGAGATCGTCGCCGTGCAGACCGCGCTGATCGGCGACTACAACGCCGCCAACCTGCTGGGCGTGGCCGCCGTGCTTCGCGCACAGGGCCATGCGCTGGCCGATGTGGCGAGTGCGCTGGGTGAGGTCACGCCGGTGCCGGGCCGCATGCAGCGTGTCGGCAACGGGCGCGAGCTGCCGCTGGTGGTGGTGGACTACGCCCATACGCCGGACGCGCTGGACAAGGCCTTGTCTGCGCTGCAGGGCCTGGCGCTGGCGCGCCGCGGCAAGCTGGTGTGCGTGTTCGGCTGCGGCGGCGACCGTGACCGGGCCAAGCGGCCGCTGATGGGCGAGATCGCCCAGCGCCTGGCCGCCCAGGTCGTCATCACCAGCGACAACCCGCGCACCGAGCCGCCCGCGCAGATTCTGGCCGACATCGCGGCCGGCGCGCCGCAGGCCCGCATCGTCGAGGACCGGGCCCAGGCGATAGGCGACGCGGTGCTGCAGGCCGGCGGGCGCGATGTGCTGCTGATCGCCGGCAAGGGCCATGAGGACTACCAGGAGGTGCAGGGCGTGCGCCGGCACTTCTCCGATGTCGAGCAGGCCCGGGCGGCGCTGCTGGAAAGGGCCGGCCTGTGAGCGCCGAGCAGGGTTTCCTGTCGCTGAGCGAGGCCCAGGCGCTGCTGCAGGGTCAGGGCGTGCCGGCCCGCCTGGTGGGAGACGGCGCCACGCGCTTCGCCCGCGTGCACAGCGACACGCGCACGCTGCGCGCGGGCGACCTGTTCGTCGCGCTGCGCGGCGAGCGCTTCGACGCCAACGACTTCCTCGCCCAGGCGCGTGTTTCGGGCGCCGTGGCCGCACTGGCCGAGCGTGGCCTGGCCGCGGCCGGTCTGCCGGGCCTGGAGGTGGTGGATGCCAAGGCCGCACTGGGGGCGCTGGCCGCCGGCTGGCGTGCGCGTCAGCAGCTGCCGCTGATCGCGGTGACCGGCTCCAACGGCAAGACCACCACCACGCAGATGATCGCGGCCATCCTGCGCGCCTGGGCGGGCGAGGCGGCGCTGGCCACCGAAGGCAACTACAACAACGACATCGGCGTGCCGCTGACGCTGCTGCGCCTGCGCCACGACGAGGGCTTAAGCCACCGCGTTGCAGTCATCGAACTGGGCATGAACCACCCGGGCGAGATCGCCCCGCTGGCGGCGATGGCCGCGCCCACGGTGGCGCTGGTGAACAACGCGCAGCGCGAGCATCAGGAGTTCATGGCCACGGTCGACGCCGTGGCGCGCGAGAACGGCCAGGTGCTGCAGGCGCTGGGCGCCAGCGGCTGCGCGGTGTTCCCGGCCGACGACGCCTGCGCGCCCGTCTGGTTCGAGCTGGCCGGCAGCCGGCCCCATCTCACGTTCGCGCTGCAGGGCGAAGCTGACGTCACCGGCGCGGCGCAGTGGCAGGGCGAGCACTGGGCGCTGGAGCTGCACACGCCGGCCGGCAGCGCGCCGGTGGCGCTGCACATGGCCGGCCTGCACAACGTGCGCAATGCGCTGGCCGCCGCGGCCTGCTCGCTGGGCGCAGGCGTGCCGCTGGCGTTCATCGTCCAGGGCCTGGAGGGCTTTCGCGCGGTCAAGGGCCGCTCGGAGTTCAAGCGCGACGCGGCCGGCCGCCCGCTGATCGATGACAGCTACAACGCCAACCCCGACAGTGTGCGCGCCGCCATCGAGCTGCTGGCCGCGCTGCCGGGCGAGAGCTGGCTGATCCTCGGTGACATGGGCGAGGTGGGCGACCAGGGCCCGGCCTTCCACCGCGAGGTGGGGGCCTATGCGGCCGAGCGCGGCATCGCCCAGCTCTGGACCGCCGGAGCCGCTGCCCGCGATGCCGCGGCGGCCTTCGGCCCGCGCGCCCGCGCCTTTGGCAGCACGGGCGAGTTGGTCGCGGCACTGAACGAACAACCGCGCGTGGCCCAGACCCTGGTCAAGGGCTCGCGCTTCATGAAGATGGAACAGGTGGTGGCCGCCCTGCAGGCCGGCACCGTCAAAGGAAACGACCATGCTGCTTAGCCTGGCCCAGTGGCTGCAGGGGCTGTACCCGGACCTCGGGTTCTTGCGCGTCTTTCAATACATCACCTTCCGTGCGGTGATGGCGGCCATGACCGCGCTGCTGATCGGCTTGGCCTTCGGCCCGTGGGTGATCCGTCGCCTGACCGAGATGAAGATCGGCCAGCCTATCCGGGCCTATGGCGTGCAGCAGCATCTGAGCAAGAGCGGCACGCCGACGATGGGCGGCGTGCTGATCCTGATCGGCATCGGCGTGGCCACGCTGCTGTGGTTCGACTGGAGCAACCGCTTCGTCTGGATCGTGATGGTGGTGACCATGGGCTTCGGCGCCATCGGCTGGGTGGACGACTGGCGCAAGGTGGTCGACAAGAACCCCGAGGGCATGCGCAGCCGCGAGAAGTTCCTGTGGCAGAGCCTGATCGGCCTGTTCGCGGCGCTGTATCTCGCGTTCAGCGTGTCCGAGACCTCGTTCCTGGGCGTGGTGCAGCTGTTCTTCCGCTGGGTGGCCAGCGGCTTCTCCACGGGTCTGCCGCCCAAGGCCGACCTGCTGCTGCCCTTCTTCAAGACCATCTCCATGCCGCTGGGCGTGTGGGGCTTCGTGGCACTGAGCTACTTCGTCATCGTCGGCACCAGCAATGCGGTGAACTTCACCGATGGGCTGGACGGTCTGGCCATCATGCCGGTGGTGCTGGTGGGCGGCGCGTTGGGCATCTTCGCCTACCTGACCGGCTCGTCGGTGTATTCCAAATACCTGCTGTTGCCCTACATCCCGGGTGCGGGCGAGTTGCTGATCTTCTGCGGCGCGCTGGCCGGCGCGGGCCTGGCCTTTCTGTGGTTCAACACCCACCCGGCCCAGGTCTTCATGGGCGATGTGGGCGCGCTGGCGCTGGGCGGCGGCCTGGGCACGCTGGCCGTGATCACGCGCCAGGAGATCGTGCTGGGCATCATGGGCGGGGTGTTCGTCGCCGAGGTGCTGTCGGTGATGCTGCAGGTGAGCTGGTTCAAGTACACCAAGAAGAAGTACGGCGAGGGCCGTCGCATCCTGCTGATGGCGCCGCTGCACCACCACTTCGAGAAGAAGGGCTGGAAGGAGACCCAGGTGGTCGTGCGCTTCTGGATCGTCACCATGCTGCTGTGCCTGGTCGGCCTGGCCAGCTTGAAGCTGCGATGAGCGCCCATCCCCGAAGCGCCTCGCGCCTCCCCCTCAAGGGGGCGCCCCGAGCGGCCTGGCAAAGCCAGTTGCGCCGGGGCCGCTTGGCCATGCACGACGTGGCGAGGAGGCGTTGATGAAACTCGACCTGCCTTCGTTCGCCGACCAGCGCGTGCTGGTGCTGGGCCTCGGGGACTCGGGTCTGGCGATGGCGCGCTGGTGCGCGGGCTTTGGCGCGCGTGTCACGGTGTGGGACTCGCGCGAGCAGCCGCCACAACTGGCCGCGCTGCGCGAGGCCCTGGGTGAGGGCGCGCATTTCATGTCGGGCGCGCTGGCGGCGGAAGACCTGCAGGGGCTGGACGGCGTGTTCAAGAGCCCGGGCCTGTCGCCGCTGGACCCGCGCCTGGCTGCGGTGTATGCGAGCGGCCTGCCGGTGCAGGGCGAGCTGGAGCTGTTCGCGCAGGCCTTGGCCGCGCTGAAGAGCCAGCACGGCTACGCCCCCGCGGTGCTGGCCATCACCGGTACCAATGGCAAGACCACCACCACCTGCATGACCGCGCTGCTGGCCGAGCGCGCCGGCAAACGCGTGGCCGTGGCCGGCAATATCGGCCCCACGCTGCTCGATACGCTGGCCGAGGCGCTGGCGCGCGAGCCCGATCCGGTGCTCGAGCCCGAGGTGGCGGCCGAGCCGGCTCCGGCTCCCGAGCCTGAGGCATCCGCCGAGACCGCGCCTGAGCAAGACCCGTCCCCCGAGGTTGGCGAGGTGCCGGCCGAGGCCGCACCCGCGGTGGAGCTGCCGCCCGAGGAGGCCCCGCTGCCCATCGCCCCGCCACCGCCGCGCGGCCCGGTGTTCGAGACCCTGCCCGAGGTCTGGGTGCTCGAACTCTCCAGCTTCCAACTTGAAGGTGTGGTCGGATTCGACCCCACCGCCGGCGCGGTGCTCAACCTCACGCAGGACCATCTCGACTGGCATGGCGACATGGCCGCCTACGGCCGCGCCAAGGCCCGCATCTTCGGCACCGACATGAGCAGCCCGACGGTGCTGGTGGTGAACCGCGATGACGCCGAGGTCGAGGCCCTGGTGCCGGCACCGGTGTTCGTCAAAGGCTCGCGCGGCCGGCCCGGCCGCACGGTGGCGCGCCGCGTGGTGCGCTTCGGGCTGAACGCGCCCACCGCGCCGGGCGACTTCGGCCTGGTGGACGAGGGCGGCCTGGCCTGGCTGGTGCGCGCCCGCGAGCTGGACCCGACGATCAAGAAGCGCCGCGGCGACGAGGACGAGCCGCTGTCCATCCAGCGCCTGATGCCGGCCGATGCGCTGCGCGTGCGCGGCCGCCACAACGCGGCCAATGCGCTGGCGGCGCTGGCGCTGGCCACGGCGGCCGGCTGCGAGCTGGCACCCATGCTGCACGGGCTGCGCGAGTACCGCGGCGAGCCGCACCGGGTGGAACCCGTGGGCGTGATCGACGGCGTGGAGTTCTTCGACGACTCCAAGGGCACCAACGTCGGCGCCACCGTGGCCGCCATCAGCGGCCTGGGCGCGGACCGCGCGCCCGCCAAGCTGGTGCTGATCCTCGGCGGCGACGGCAAGGGCCAGGACTTCGCGCCGCTGGGGGCCGGGGTGGCCCGGCATGCACGCGCCGTCGCGCTGATCGGCCGCGACGCCCCGCAGATCGCCGCAGCGCTGGCCGCGACCGGCATACCCCAGCAGCATCACGACACGCTGGAGGCGGCCACCGCCTGGTGCCTGGCCCAGGCGCACAGCGGCGACTGCGTGCTGCTGAGCCCGGCCTGCGCGAGTCTGGACATGTTCCGCAACTACGCGCACCGCGCCGAGGTCTTCGTGGCCGAGGTGCAGCGCCTGGCCGACGAACGCGGAGGCACGCTGTGATGAATGCGGCCGCCCTGCGCGCCTATGGCGAGCGCCTCTTCAAGCGCGGCGAGGCCGTGGGCAGCGTGCCGGTGCGCGACTGGGTCTCGACGTCGGCCGGCCGGCCCACGCAGCTGCAGGGCTTCGACGTGACGCTGGTGTGGGTGGTGGTCGCGCTGATGGCCTTCGGCCTGCTGATGGTCTATTCGGCCTCCATCGCGCTGCCGGACAGCCCGCGCTTCGCGAAATACCTGCCCACGCATTTCCTGACCCGCCATCTGGTTGCCATAGGCTTCGGCCTGGTGGCCGGGCTGGTGACGGTGCAGATCCCGGTGGCCACCTGGGAGCGCTGGGCGCCCTGGGTGTTCGTGGCCGCGTTGCTGCTGCTGGTGGCGGTGCTGATCCCGGGCGTGGGCAAGGTGGTGTATGGCGCGCGGCGCTGGATCCCGCTGGGGGTGATGAACTTCCAGCCGTCCGAGCTGGCCAAGTTCGGCATCGCGCTCTACGCGGCCAACTACATGATGCGCAAGATGGACGCCCGGGAGAACTTCTTCCAGGCCGTCACGCCCATCGCGATCGCGCTGGCCTTCATCGGCCTGCTGCTGCTGGCCGAGCCCGACATGGGTGCCTTCATGGTGATCGCCGCCATCGCGATGGGCGTGCTGTTCCTGGGTGGCGTGAACGGCCGCATGTTCTTCCTGATCGTCGCGGTGCTGGTGGGCGCCTTCGTGCTGATGATCACCTTCAGCGACTTCCGCCGCGAGCGCATCTTTGCCTACCTCAACCCCTGGGACGAGAAGTATGCGCAGGGCAAGGCCTACCAGCTCACGCACAGCCTGATCGCGTTCGGCCGCGGCGAATGGTTCGGTCAGGGCCTGGGCTCCAGCGTCGAAAAGCTGCACTACCTGCCCGAGGCCCATACCGACTTCCTGCTTGCGGTGATCGGCGAGGAGCTGGGTTTCGTCGGCGTGGCCCTGGTCATCCTGGCCTTCTTCTGGCTGACCCGCCGCTGCTTCCTGATCGGCCGCCAGGCCATCGCGCTGGACCGCGTGTTCGCCGGCCTCTACGCGCAGGGCATAGGCATCTGGATGGGCGGCCAGGCCTTCATCAACATGGGCGTGAACCTGGGCGCGCTGCCCACCAAGGGCCTGACGCTGCCGCTGATGAGCTTCGGTGGCTCGGCCATCCTGATGAACTGCGTCGCGCTGGCCGTGGTGCTGCGCATCGACCTGGAAAACAGGCAACTCATGCGCGGAGGCCGCGCATGAGCGCGCGCCATCTGGTGATCCTGGCGGCCGGCACCGGCGGCCACATCATTCCGGGCCTGGCCGTGGCCGAGGAGATGCAGCGCCGCGGCTGGACGGTGTCCTGGATGGGCACGCCCGCCGGCATGGAGCACAAGCTGGTGCCGGCCGCCGGCATTGCGCTGGATGCGCTGCCGTTTGCCGGCCTGCGCGGCAAGGGGTTGGCCCACACGCTGCGTGGCGTGGTGGGATTCTTCAAGGCCCTGGTGCTGGCGCGGCGCCTGTACCGCCAGCACGGCGCGACGGTCGTGCTGGGCATGGGCGGCTATGTGTGCGTGCCGGCCGGCCTGGCGGCCTGGCTGAACGGCCTGCCGCTGCTGCTGGTGAACGCCGATGCGGCGCTGCTGATGAGCAATGGCGTGCTGCGCCGTTTCGCGCGTCGCATCGCCTTCGGCTTTGATGGCGCCGCAGCGGCGGCGACGCCCAACGCGGTTGTGACCGGCAACCCGGTGCGCGAGCTCATCGAGGCGCTGCCTGCACCGGCGGAGCGCCTGCTGGGCCGCGACGGCCCGTTGCGGCTGCTGGTGGTGGGCGGCTCGCTGGGCGCACGCGCGATCAACGCGGTGCTGCCGCAGGCGCTGACGCTGTGGCCGGACGACGAGCGACCGCTGGTGACGCACCAGACCGGCCAGGCCAATCTCGCCGAGGTGCAGCAGGCCTATGCCGCCGAGGGCGTGCAGGCCGAGGTGCTGCCCTTCATCGATGACATGGCCGCTGCGCTGGCTGCGGCCGACCTGGTGATCTGCCGTGCCGGCGCGATCACGGTCAGCGAGCTGTGTGCGGCCGGCAGCGCCGCGGTACTGGTGCCGCTGGTGGTGAGCACCACCTCGCACCAGCGCGACAACGCCATCTTCATGGCCCAGCACGGCGCGGCGCTGCATCTGCCGCAGACCGAGCTGACGCCGGCCCGCCTGCACGAGCTGGTGGCTGGGCTCGGCCGTGCGCAGCTGGCGGTGATGGGCGACAAGGCCCGCGCGCTGGCCCGGCCGCGTGCCGCGGCGCGCGTGGCCGACGAGATCGAGGGGCAGTCATGAAGCATGCGGTGCAGCGACTGCATTTCGTGGGCATAGGCGGCGCCGGCATGAGCGGCATCGCCGAGATCCTGCACAACCTGGGCTTCACGGTCAGCGGCTCGGACGCGGCCGAGAGCGCCACCACCGAGCGCCTGCGTGCGCTGGGGCTGCGGGTGCAGATCGGCCACGCCGCACCGCACATCGGCGATGCGCAGGTGCTGGTCACCAGCACCGCGGTGCAGGCCGACAACCCCGAGGTGCAGGCGGCGCGTGCGCGCCAGCTGCCGGTGGTGCCGCGTGCGCTGATGCTGGCCGAGCTGATGCGGCTGAAGTCCGGCATCGCCATCGCCGGCACGCATGGCAAGACGACGACGACCTCGCTGGTCACCACCATCCTGGTCGAGGCCGGGCTGGACCCGACCTTCGTGATCGGCGGCAAGCTCAACGCGGCCGGCGCCAATTCGCGCCTGGGCCAGGGCGAGTTCATCGTCGTGGAGGCAGACGAGAGCGACGCGTCCTTCCTGCATCTGGGGCCGGTGCTGGCGGTGGTCACCAATATCGATGCCGACCACATGGACACCTACGGCCACTCCTTCGAGCGGCTGCAGCAGGCCTTTGTCGACTTTCTGCACCGCATGCCGTTTTACGGCGCGGCCGTGCTGTGCGTGGACGACGCCGGCGTGCGCGGCATCCTGGGGCGCGTGCAGCGTCCGCTCCGGACCTATGGCCTTTGCGAGTCTGCGTCCATACGAGCGCTGGATGTGCAGGCACTGGACGGTGGCGGCATGAGCTTCACCTGCCGGCGCGACGGCCTGCCCGAGCTGCCGGTGCGGCTCAGCCTCTCGGGCGAGCACAACGTGCGTAACGCGCTGGCCGCGATCGCAGTGGCCACCGAGCTGGGCTGCACGGACGCGGCCATCCAGCGCGGGCTGGCGCAGTTTTCCGGCGTGGGCCGCCGTTTCGAGAAGCATGGCGAATGGCCCTCGGCCGACGGCGGCCGCTTCGCGCTGGTGGACGACTACGGCCACCACCCGGTGGAGATGGCCGCGGTGCTGGCCGCCGCGCGCGGCGCCTATCCCGGCCGCCGCCTGGTGCTGGCCTTCCAGCCGCACCGCTACACCCGCACCCGCGACTGCTTCGCGGACTTCGCCCAGGTGCTGGGCCAGGCCGATGCGGTGCTGCTGACCGAGGTGTATTCGGCCGGCGAGGCGCCCATCGCCGGGGCCGACGGCCGGGCATTGGCCGCGGCCGTGCCGGGCGCGCAGTTCGTGCCGCGCGTGGCCGACATGCCGGCCGCGCTGGCCGCGCTGACCCGCGACGGCGATGTCGTCATCGGCATGGGCGCCGGCTCCATGAGCACGCTGCCCGCCGCGATTGAAGACCATTTTCGAAAGGCTCACTCATGAGCACCCCGCCCATTGATCTCCACATCGACGCCCGTGCGCTGGGCAAGGTGGCCGTGCTGCAGGGTGGCCGCAGCGCCGAACGGCCGGTCTCGCTGATGAGCGGTGCCGGCGTGCTGGCGGCGCTGCGCTCCGTCGGCGTCGACGCCCACGCTTTCGACCCGGCCGAGCAGCCGCTGCAGGCGCTCAAGGACCAGGGCTTCCAGCGCGCCTTCATCGCGCTGCATGGCCGTGGCGGCGAGGACGGCGCGATCCAGGGCGCGCTCGAATGGCTGCGCCTGCCCTACACCGGCTCGGGCGTCACGGCGTCCGGCGTGGCGATGGACAAGACGCTGACCAAGCGCCTGTGGTCCACCGCCCAGCTGTCCACGCCGCAATACCTGGCCCTGTCGCGCGCCGAGCTGACGCGCGAGCGGGTGCGCACCATCCCCGACGAGCTGGGCCTGCCCGTCGTCGTGAAGCCGCCGCACGAGGGCAGCAGCATCGGTATCACCAAGGCCCTGGGCTACTCGGACATGCAGGGCGCGGTGGACCTGGCGCTGGGCTTCGATGACGAGCTGCTGTTCGAGCAGTTCATCGAAGGCCCCGAGCTGACCTGCGCGGTGCTGGGTGAGGGCGCGGGCGCGGTGGCGCTGCCGCTGATCGAGATCCGCGCCGAGGCCGGCAACTACGACTACGCCAACAAGTACGAGACCGACACCACGCAATACCTGTTCGGCTCGCTGCCGGCCGCGCTGGAGGCCGAGATCGCGCAGCTGGTGCTCAAGGCCTACCGCCTGCTGGGCTGCCGCGGCTGGGGCCGGGCCGACCTGATGCTGCGCCGCGCCGACATGAAGCCCTTCCTGCTGGAGATGAACACCAGCCCGGGCATGACCTCGCACTCCCTGGTGCCCAAGGCCGCGCAGGCCGTGGGCGTCGGCTACCCGCAACTCTGCCTGTGGCTGCTGGCCCAGGCCCGTCTCGACCACGCATGAACTCTGCCGCCGCCAGCATCGCGCTGCCGCCCGACATCCGCCTGATGAATGCGGTGTCGGCGCTGCTCGTGCTCGCGGTGCTGGGCGCTGCGCTGGCGCTGGCCGGACGTTGGGCGATGCGGCTGCCGGTGTTCAATGTGCGTGCCATCCAGGTGGTGGGCGACGTGAGCCGCAACAGCGTGGTGTCGCTGCGGGCCAATGCGCTGCCGCGCCTGAAAGGCAGTTTCCTGAGCATGGATCTGAAGGACGGCCGCGCGGCGTTCGAGGCCGTGCCCTGGGTGCGGCATGCCGATCTGCAGCGCCTTTGGCCCATGCGCCTCAAGGTCCGCCTCGAGGAGCACCGGGCCGCGGCCTACTGGGAGCCGCGGGCCGACGGGGCGGACTCGGCCTCCGAGGCCACGACCGAGCGGGCGCTGGTCAACAGCTTCGGCGAGGTCTTCCAGGCCAATCTGGGCGATGTCGAGGATGAGAGCCTGCCGGTGCTGTCCGGCCCGGCCCACACGGCGGACGAGATGCTGGCGATGTGGCGGGCGGTGTCGCCGGCCGCCCGGCGCCTGAATCAGGAGGTGGTGCGGCTGGACCTGTCCGGCCGCGGCTCCTGGCGCGCGACGCTGGAGGGCGGCGCGGTGATCGAGCTGGGGCGCGGCACCCAGGCCGAGGTGGCGGAGCGCTTCGACCGGTTCACGCGCAGCGTGACGGCGGTCGAGGCCCGCTACCACGCGCCACTGCTGACGGCGGATTTACGCCACACGGACGGATATGCGGTGCGCCTGCGCGGCGTGACCACCCAATCCAAGGGTAAACCCGCAAACAAGAAACGTTGAGGACGGACATGGCCAAGGAATACAAGGATTTGGTCGTCGGCTTGGATATCGGCACGGCCAAGATCATGGCGGTGGTGGCCGAGGTATTGCCCGGGGGGGATTTGCGCATCGCCGGCCTGGGGGTGGCGCCGTCGCACGGGCTCAAGCGTGGCGTCGTCGTCAATATCGATGCGACCGTGCAGTCGATACAGCAGGCCTTGAAAGAGGCCGAAATGATGGCCGACTGCAAGATATCCCGGGTCTACACCGGGATCACCGGCAGCCATATCCGCGGCCAGAACTCCACCGGCATGGTCATCGTGCGCGACAAGGAGGTCACGCCTATCGACGTCACCCGGGTGGTCGAAACTGCCAAGGCCATCAATATTCCGAACGACCAGCGCCTGTTGCTGGTCGAGCCGCAGGAATTTGTCATCGACGGCCATGAGGTCAAGGAACCGATTGGAATGAGCGGTGGCCGGCTGGAGGTCAAGGTCCATATCGTGACCGGGGCCCAGAGCGCGGCGGAAAACATCGTCAAGTGCGTGCGCCGTTGTGGCCTGGAAGTCGAGCAGCTGGTTTTGAATCCCAGCGCCTCCAGCCTGGCGGCACTGACCGCCGACGAGCGCGATCTCGGCGTGGCCCTGGTGGATATTGGCGCCGGCACCACCGACGTCGCGATATTCACCGGCGGCTCCATCCGCCATACCGCGGTCATCCCCATCGCCGGCGACCTCATCACCAGTGATATCGCGATGGCGCTGCGCACGCCGACCAAGGATGCCGAGGAAATCAAGGTCGAGCACGGCGTCGCCAAGCAGTTGCTGGCCGAGCCGTCCGATCAGGTGGAGGTGCCGGGCCTTGGCGACCGCAGCCCCCGGATGCTGTCCAAGCAGGCGCTGGCCGGGGTCATCGAGCCGCGCGTCGAGGAAATCTTTTCGCTGGTGCACCAGGTGATTCGCGACAGCGGCTACGAGGAATTGCTGTCCTCCGGCATTGTGCTGACCGGCGGCTCGGCGGTGATGCCGGGCATGGTGGAACTGGCTGAGGATATTTTTCTGAAACCTGTCAGGCGCGGTTTGCCGACGTATTCCGGCGCGCTTTACGACATGGTTGCAAACCCCCGATCCGCGACCGTCATGGGTCTGCTCGAAGAGGCCCGGCTGGCGCGCACCCGGGGTTTCAAGGCACAACAGCAGGCGGGCTCGGTACAAACCCTGCTCGGGCGGGTCAAGGATTGGTTCATGGGGAATTTCTAGGCCCTTGCAGGCCCCCCAAGAACATCAAAAATTTGTTTCAACAACTAGTCTTTCACAGGTGCCCAAGGCACAATTGCTGTAGGAGGTTTCATATGCCCATCGAGATGATCGAAGAGTTTGACCAAGGCACCCAAATCAAGGTGATTGGCGTCGGCGGCGGCGGCGGCAATGCGGTCGACCACATGATCGCCCAGGGTGTGCAAGGCGTGGAATTCATCTGCGCCAATACCGATGCGCAGGCGCTGAATCGCTCCAAGGCCGATCAATTGCTGCAACTCGGCTCCACCGGCCTGGGGGCTGGCGCCAAACCCGAGATGGGCAAGGCCGCCGCCGAAGAGGCCGAAAACCGCATTCGCGAATCCATCGCGGGCGCCAATATGCTGTTCATCACGGCGGGTATGGGCGGCGGTACCGGCACCGGGGCCGCACCGGTGATTGCGCGCGTCGCCAAGGAAATGGGCATCCTGACGGTGGGCGTGGTCACGAAACCTTTTGAATTCGAAGGCAACCGTCGCGCCAAGGCCGCCGATTCGGGC
Source organism: Roseateles depolymerans (assembly GCA_003241055.1). Lineage (GTDB taxonomy): Bacteria > Pseudomonadota > Gammaproteobacteria > Burkholderiales > Burkholderiaceae_C > Pelomonas > Pelomonas depolymerans_A. The sequence goes on along the minus strand of QFOD01000002.1, from coordinate 259,236 downwards.
CTGACCGAACTGGAAGCGAATGTCGACTCGCTGATCGTCGTGCTGAACGACAAGCTGCTGGATGTGCTGGGCGACGACGTCACGCAGGATCAGGCCTTCGCGCACGCCAATGACGTGCTGAAGAACGCTGTTGGCGGCATTTCCGACATCATTCATATTCCCGGTCTGGTCAACGTCGACTTCGAGGACGTGAAGACCGTGATGAGTGAGCCGGGCAAGGCCATGATGGGTACGGCCCAGGCCACCGGCCCGGATCGCGCAGCCAAGGCGGCCGAAGCTGCCGTGGCCTGCCCGCTGCTGGAAGGCATTGACCTGTCCGGCGCGCGCGGCGTGCTGGTGCTGATTGCCGCCGGCCGCAGCAACTTCAAGCTGAGCGAATCGCGCAACGCGATGAACGCCATCAAGCGCTACGCCTCGGAAGAGGCCCACGTCATCTTCGGCACGGCCTACGACGAAAGCCTGGGTGATGCGCTGCGCGTCACGGTGATCGCGACCGGCCTGTCGCGTGCCCGCCAGGCAGCGCCGCTGCAGGTGGTGCAGACCCAGCAGGTCGTGCGTACCGGCACCGACGGCATGCCTGTGCTGACGCAGGCGGTGGCCGTGCAGCCCGCGGTGACGGCACAGGTTGCTGGCTCTGCCCATGCCGGCCTTGGCCTGGGCGACTTCGCCAATGCCAATGTGCCGAGCGTGTGGCGTCATGGTCGTTCGGGCAGCGCGGCTGCCAAGGTCGAAGCGCTGTCCTCCAACGGCATGGACGAGATCGAGATTCCGGCCTTCCTGCGCAAGCAGGCCGATTGATCGCCTCGAACGCTTCGAACGCCTGACAGGCTGCGCCCCAGGCGTGGCCACCACGACCGACGCCCCGCTGATGCGGGGCGTTTCTTTTGGCGATCGAGGGTCAGGGCATGCGCAGGAAGCTCACGGCGCTGCGGATCACGCCCTCGTCCGAGAGGATGCGGCGATGGCCCAGGCCGCTGACGGGCTCGAGCCGCGCCAGCGGCCATGCATCCTGCAGCGCCCGTGAGGCCGCATAGGGCACGACACGGTCGTCGGGGTCATGCAGCAGCAGGGCCGGATGTCGCAGATGAGGGCGCACGGCGGGGAGGTCGACGCTGGCGAGCGGCGCGCCGATGAAGCCTTCCGCCCAGCCGGCGAAGGCGCGGCGATCGGCGGCGTCGAGACCCTGCGCTGCGGCGATGCCGTGGACCACGGGCGTCAGCGATGACGGCCCTGCCAGATGGACGCTGCGGCTCAGCCTCACGCCGTGCCTGAGCGCCCACAGCACGGCGGCTGAACCCATCGAATGCCCGATCACCGCATGCACGGTGCCCAGCTCTGCGCAGAGCTCGCGCAGCGCGCGGCCGGCGTGCACGACGCTGGCCTCCTGACCCGTGGATTCTCCGTGGCCGGGCAGGTCCAGCAACTGCACACGCCAACCGGCGGCCAGCAGCGCGGGCAGCCACGGAACCCATTGCGTGGACCGGCCGTTCCAGCCGTGAACCAGCACCACGTCTGGCCCGCTGCCCAGCGTCCAGCGAGCCAGCCGTTGCCCCTCGTGCAGCAGCGGCGGGCGGGCGCCAGGCGCCAGCGCCGAGAGCTCCTGCGGGGTTGCCGGCAGCCGTTCCGGCACGGACAGGGCCACCCGGGCTGCCGTCAGCCGGTCGTCACGGGTGGGCGGGGTGCCAGGTTGCGGCGCCTGCATGATCGGCCCGCGGGGTCAGCTGGCGTAGGCCGGCGTCGAGGTGGACAGGCTGCCCTTGACCTGCCGGCTGATCTCGTCGGCCAGCACTTCGAAGGCACCGGCTTCCACGCCCTCCAGCGTGATGCGGGCCACCTGCGCGGGAGAGGCCTTGGGGGCATCCAGTCCACGGGTCATGTCGGTGTCCATGTAGCCCACATGAAGGCTGGTGACCTGCGTGCCCTGCTCGCGGAGCTCGTTGCGCAGACCGTTGCTGAGCGCCCAGGCGGCCGACTTGGAGACGCTGTAGGTGGCGACCGACGGAAAGCTCAGCCAGCTCAGCACCGACAGCACGTTGACGATGGCGCCACCGCCATTGGCCTTCAGCGCGGGGGCAAAGGCACGCGCCATCAGCCAGGGGCCGAAGAGATTGGCGTCCAACTCGGCACGGGCCTTGTCCAGACCGTCGTCGGCCAGCACCTGGCCACCGAGCGAAATGCCGGCGTTGTTGACCAGCAGCGTCACATCCGTGCAGCTCGCGGCGGCAGCGTCCACCTGGGCTGGATCGGTGACGTCCAGTGCGACAGGGATGACGCCGGGCAGGTCGATGCTGGCCGGATTGCGGGCGGCGGCATAGACCTTGGCGGCGCCGGCGGCCAGTGCGGCCTCGGCAAAGGCTCGGCCCAGGCCTCGGTTGGCTCCGGTAATGAAGACGATGGCGTTCTTGAGTTGCATGGCGGGCTCCTGGACTGTTTAATGATGTCGATCAACATCAATGAACATAAATGTCGTCCATCATTTAAAATAAGTCAAGCCACGTTCTGCCACCCTTGGAGTCCAGTCATGAAGGTCAGTCGCGCCCAGGTCGAACTCAACCGTGAACGCATCCTGGACACCGCGGCCCAGCTCTTCCGTGAGCGCGGCTTCGATGGCATTGGCCTGAACGATCTGATGCAGGCCGCCGGCCTGACGCGTGGTGGCTTCTACGGGCATTTCGAATCCAAGGAAGACCTTGCCGCTCAGGCCAGTCGTCGCGCGCTGGAGACCACCCGTGACCACTGGGGCGCCGGCGCCGAGCCCGGCACTGCGGCGCTGACCGGCTGGATCAAGGCCTATCTGTCGCAGGCCCATTGCGACCGGCTGGGCGAGGGCTGCGCCTTCGCCGCGCTGGCGGGGGATGCCGCGCGTGCCGGCCCGGCCGTGAAGCAGGCCTTTGCAGACGGGGTGGAGGACGTGGTGGCGGCACTGCTGCCCCAGCTGCCGGACGCCGAGCCGGCGGAGCGGCGTCGCCATGCGTTGGCCCTGCTGTCCACGCTGGTCGGGGCCCTGGTGCTCGCGCGTGCGGTGGGCCGGCCGGCGCTGGCGCGCGAGCTGCGTCAGGCGACGCGGGAATCTGCACTGTCCGGGCTGGTCTGAGTACCCAGCGCAGGCGGCCATGTTGCCAGGGCCCTGTGGCATGCTCGCCGCCCATGTGCAAGCCTGTCGGATCCGTCATCCTGATCGCCGTTCTGCGCTGGGTGCTGTTGATGGGGCTTGCCGGCGGTGCGCTGCAGGCGGCGGCGCAGCGTCTGCCGCAACCCAATGCGCCGCTGTCGACCGATCTGCCCGCGCCGACCGAGCTGGCGACCAGCCGCTGGACCCGGGCCCAGCTCGACAGCTGGTGGGCGATGCTGCGGCGTCAGTCGGTTTCGGGCGCCGAAGGTCTGAGAATCCCGGCGGAGTTGCAGCCCCCCGACGACGCGGGTGCATGGCGACCCGTCCAGCTGCCTGATGTGCGCAGCCGCCCCGGCACCGCCGAGGTGACGGATGCCGCCGGCTACGAGATGCGCTGGTATCGCGTGCATGTGCCGGCACATGACGCCGAGCCCATGGCGCTCTACATCCCGCGGCTGAGCACGCTGACGGCGGCCGTGCTGGGGCACAGCGACGACGGCTGGCGGCTGCTGCTGGACAACCAGCCCGTGGCGCGCGAGCAGTGGGTGCAGCCGATCTGGCTGCCTCTGCCGGCTGCCGGCCGGGGCATGGACATCGTCGTGGCGCTCCCGGTGCAGGCGGACGGCTATCACATCGTGTCGCGCATCTGGGTTGGCCCCCGTGCGACGCTCGAGAAACGTTGGCAGTGGCGAGGCCGGCTGCAGGCCGGTCTGCCCCAGGCCATCAGCCTGACCCTGGTCGTGCTCGGCCTGTTCGCGTTGACGCTGTGGCTGCGTCGCCCGGCAGAGACCATCTACGCGCTGTTTGCGTTCGGCGCCGTGGCCTGGCTGATCCGGAACATGCACTACTACACCAGCCCGCCTCAGAACCCGGCGCTGCTGGACTGGTTCTGGTGGGCGACGCATGCCTCGGCGGCCTGGGTGATGCTGTTCGTGCTGCTGCTGGCACTGCGCTTCGCCGATCGGCGTCAGCTCTGGCTCGAGCGTGTGCTGGTGGGCAGCGTGGCGCTGGTCAGCGTGCTGAGCATGCCGCTGTGGCTGCAGCAGCTCGACACCGTGGTGCTGCAGTACTCGATCACCGCGCTGCTTGCGGCGGGCGGCACCGTCTGGGTCGGCTGGCTGGCCTGGCGTGAGCGCCGCGCCGAGAGCTGTGCCTGATGGCCGTGGCGCTGCTGCTGGGCCTGCTGCTGGGCGGGCACGACCTCGTGGTGCTGGCCGCTTGGGCCTGGCCGGAGCATGTCTACATGATGCCGTTCTCGACGCTGATCGTGATGGTCTGTTTCCTCTATGCGGTGCAGCGGCGCTACGTCGGTGTGGTCGAGCAGGTCAAGGCCGAGAACAGTCAACTGCAGGAGGATCTGGACGAGCAGGCCGAGGCACTGCTCGCGCAGAACGAGCAGCTGCGCGAGGCCGAGCGTCAGCAGGCGTTGCTGCTCGAGCGCCAGCGTCTGATGGCGGACATGCATGACGGCCTGGGCTCCTCGCTGCTGTCGGCGCTGGTGGCGGTGGAGCAGGGGCAGATGTCGCAGGATCGTGTGGTCGAGGTGCTGCGCGAATGCGTAGACGACCTGCGCCTGGTGATCGACTCCCTCGAGCCGGTGGGGCATGACCTGGTCTCGTTGCTGGCGACCATGCGCTACCGGCTGGGCAAGCGTCTGCAGACCGGCGGTCTGCATCTCGAATGGGATGTGCAAGACCTGCCCCCGCTGGCCTGGCTGGGGCCGCCGGACGCGCTGCACGTGCTGCGGCTGATGCAGGAGGCGCTCAACAACGTGGTCAAGCATGCCCATGCCAGCCGGGTTCGTCTGGTGACCCGGCACCATGGCGATTACGTCGAGATCCGCATCGAGGATGACGGCGCGGGCTTCGACCTCCAGACGGTTCGCCACGGGCGGGGGCTCAAGAGCCAGCTCAGGCGTGCGCAATGGCTGGGCGGCAAGCTGCGCATCGACTCGGTGCCGGGTGGCGGGACGCGCCTGTCCTTGCGGCTGCCGGTCGATCGCCCGGTCGAGCACGGGCAGGCCTGATCCGGGACAATACGTAGATGCTGAAGCAACGCACCCTGAAGTCCCTCACGCGCGCGGTTGGCGTGGGCATACATAGCGGCCAGAAGGTCGAGCTGACGCTGCGGCCGGCGCCCCCTGACACCGGCCTGGTGTTCCGCCGAGTGGATCTGTGCCCGCCGGTCGACATCCCGGTCTCGGCCGGGTCGGTCTGCGATACCCGCATGGCCACCACGGTCAGCCCCGGCGGCGACCCCGGGGGGCCCAAGGTCCAGACCATCGAGCATCTGCTGTCCGCCTGCGCCGGGCTCGGGTTAGACAACCTGTTCATCGACATCAATGCCGACGAGGTGCCCATCCTGGACGGCTCGGCCTCCAGTTTCGTGTTCCTGCTGCAGTCGGCCGGCATCCAGCTGCAGGACGCCCCCAAGAAGTTTCTTCGGGTGAAGAAGCCTGTCGAGGTGCGCCAGGGCGAGGGCAAGAAGCTGATGTGGGCCCGCCTGGAGCCCCGGCACGGCTACACGCTGAGCTTCGAGATCGAGTTCGACAACCCGGCGGTGGCGGCCACGGGTCAGCAGTTCGTGTTCGACATGGGGTCCGGGACCTACAAGAAGGAGATCGCGCGTGCGCGCACCTTTGGCATGACCTCGGACATCGAGCTGATGCGCTCGCGCGGTCTGACCCTGGGCGGTTCCATGGACAACGCCATCGTCGTGGACGACTACAAGGTGCTGAACGCCGAGGGCCTGCGCTACGACGACGAGTTCGTGAAGCACAAGATCCTCGATGCGATCGGCGACATGCAGGTCGCGGGTCACCCGCTGCTGGCGGCCTATACCTCGTTCAAGGGCGGGCATGCGCTGAACAACAAGCTGCTGCGCGCGCTGCTGGCCGATCCGGAGGCCTATGAGCTGGTGCAGTTCGACGACGAACGGGCAGCCCCGGCCGGTTTCGCCGAACTGGCGCCGGCCTGGTGAACCTCGCATGTTGATCGCACGCCTGCTGATCGGCCTGCTGCTGTTCGCGGCCATCGTCTGCTTCGCGCTCTACATCGCGACCCGCCAGGCCCGCTGGCGCCGGCTGGGCCTCATCATCGTCAAGTGGACGGTGATTGCCGGCCTGGGCTTCTTTGGCGTGCTGATCCTGGAGCGTCTGGCCCTGTTGCTGTGACGGCCTGCACGCCCCAATCCCTTCCCCCTGGGTTGCCGGGGATGCGTAAAGCCCCGGAAACGCGCAGAATGGAGACCGGCCGCCGAATTACTCCCGGTGGCCGAGCCCGGCGTCTCACCCTGCCGGGCGCCACGCGCGGAAGTGGCCGGGGGGCCGGGGACGCGTCGTGGGTTGGACAGAGGATTGATTCGAAGTAGTTCAGGGCCGCTCCTCACGGAGCGGCCTTTTTTTCGCTGTTTTGCCTGGAAATTCGGGGTTTAAGCCCCCAAAAGTCGGCTTCAGCCGAGATATCGCTGCCGCAGATGGGCCTCGAAATGGCCTGGATTGAGCGCTTCGCCGCTTGCCCGGAGCACCAGCTCGGGGGTTTCGTAGCGGCTGGCCTGCTGCCAGACCTGGGTTTTCAACCAGTCAAATACCGTGCTGAGTTCACCCCGGGCGATCTGCTCGTCCAGCGCCGGATGCTGGCTGCGCATGGTCGCAAACCACTGCGCCGCGTACATCGCCCCCAACGTGTAGCAGGGGAAATAGCCGAACAGCCCAGCCGGCCAATGCACATCCTGCATGGGGCCGTCCTGGAAGTTGCCTCGCGTGTCCAGCCCCAGCAGCTCGGCCATCTTCGCGTCCCACAGGGCCGGGATGTCGTCCACCTGAGCTTCGCCCTCGATCAGCGCGCGCTCGATCTCGAAGCGCAGGATCACATGGGCCGGGTAGGTCACCTCGTCCGCGTCCACGCGGATCAGCCCCGGCTGCACGCGGGTCAGCAGCCTGTGCAGGTTGGCCGTCTCGAAGGCCGGCTGGGCGCCGAAATGCTTCACCAGCAGCGGCGCCAGCAGGCCGGCGAAGGCCGGGTGGCTGCCCAGCTGCATCTCGAAGCTCAGGCTCTGGCTCTCGTGGATGCCCATGGAGCGGGCCCGCGCGATCGGCTGGCCCAGCAGCTCGCGCGGCAGGTTCTGCTCGTAGCGGCCGTGGCCGGTCTCGTGGATCACGCCCATCAGCGCCGGCAGGAAGTCGTCCTCGCGGTAGCGCGTGGTCATGCGCACGTCCTCGGGCACGCCGCCGCAGAAGGGGTGGGCGCTTTCGTCCAGCCGGCCGGCGCCGAAGTCGAAGCCCATCAGGCGCATCGCGTCCCGGCCCAGTGCGCGCTGCGCCGCCACCGGGAACGGGCCCGCCGGGCGCACCACCGTCTCGCTCGCCTGACGGGCCGTCACATCACGGATCAGGCCCGGCAGCCAGCCGCGCAGCTCGCCGAACACGCGCGCCACCTCGGCCGAGCGCATGCCGGGCTCGTACAGGTCCAGCAGCGCGTCGTAGCGCGACAGCCCGGCCTGCTGGGACAGCCGCTCGGCCTCCTCGCGCGCCAGTTTCAGCACCTCGCGCAGATTGGGGGCGAAGCCGGCCCAGTCGTTGGCGGCGCGCTGGCTGCGCCAGGCGTGCTCGCAGCGGCTGTTGGCCAGGCTCTTGGCCTCGACCAACGCCTGCGGCAGCGCATTGGCACTGCGCCAGGCACGGCGGATCTCGCGCAGATTGGCCTTCTGGATGTCGTCCAGCGGCTCGGCCGCGGCCGTGTCCAGCAGGCCGGCCAGCGCGGCGTCGGTCGCCAGTTCATGCAGCAGGCCGTCCATCTCGGCCAGCGCCAGGCCGCGGGCCTCGGCGCCCTGCGCGGGCATGAAAGCGGACTGATCCCACTGCGCGATGGCCTGCAGATGGCCCAGGCGGTGCTGGCGCAGCTGGCGGCGAGCGAGGTCGTCGTAGGCGGGGGTGGTGCTCATGAGGTCCAGTCCGGAGGAATCAGCCACAGCAGGGCGGCGGTGTAGAAAATGAAGCGCAGGAACTTGCCCAGCGCCATCCAGCCCACGCAGGGCCAGAAGGGCAGGCGCAGCCAGCCGGCCACGGCGCACAGCGGGTCGCCGACGATGGGCAGCCAGCTCAGCAGGCAGGCCTTGGGGCCGAAGCGCTGCAGCCAGGCCAGCGCGCGCGGGTTGGGCGGGGATTTGTGGCGCGCGGCCTCGACCGCGCGCTCCGCGCCGTAGCCCACCCACCAGGAGGTGATGCCGCCCAGTGTGTTGCCGACGGTGGCCACCAGGATGGCCGGCCAGAACAGCCCAGGGTCGGCCTTGACCACCAGGTAGAGCGCCGGCTCGGAGCCCAGCGGCAGCAGCGTGGCGGAGACGAAGGCGATCACGAACACCGCCACCAGCCCCACCTGGGGCAGGGCCAGCGCGGCCAGAAGATCGTGGATGAGATGGCCGAGCCAGGCTTCCATGCGCGCATTGTCGGGCCGGTCTGCCGGGCCGGGCGGCTATACTCCTGCCTCATTTTTGAGCAGACCCTGTGCAAATCGGCCCCCACACCCTTCCAGAACACGCCGGGGTGGCGCTCTTCGTGGCGCCCATGGCGGGGGTGACGGACCGCCCGTTCCGCCAGCTCTGCCGCCGCCTGGGCGCCGGTTATGCGGTCAGCGAGATGGTGACCTCGCGCAAGGAGCTGTGGAACAGCCTCAAGACCTCGCGCCGCGCCGACCACAGCGGCGAGCCCGGGCCCATCGCGGTGCAGATCGCCGGCACCGATGCCGCCATGCTGGCCGAGGCCGCGCTGCACAACATCGACCGCGGCGCCCAGATCATCGACATCAACATGGGCTGCCCGGCCAAGAAGGTGTGCAACAAGTGGGCCGGCTCGGCGCTGATGCGCAACGAGGCGCTGGCGCTGGAGATCGTCGAGGCCGTGGTGGCCGTGTGCGCGCCGCGCGGCGTGCCGGTCACGCTGAAGATGCGCACGGGCTGGAGTGCCGAGGAGCGCAATGCGCTGCGCCTGGCACGCGCCTTCGAGGCCGCCGGCATCGCGATGCTGACCATCCATGGCCGCACGCGCGAGCAGGGCTACAAGGGCCTGGCCGAGTACGACACCATCGCCGCGGTCAAGGCCGCGCTGCGGATTCCGGTGGTCGCCAATGGCGATATCGACTCCCCCGAGAAGGCCCGCCAGGTGCTGGACTACACCCGCGCCGATGCGCTGATGGTGGGCCGTGCGGCCCAGGGGCGGCCGTGGATCTTCCGCGAGATCGCGCATTTCCTGGCCACCGGTGAACACCTGGCCCCGCCCACCGTGGCCGAGGCCGGCGCCTGGCTGACCGAGCACCTGCTGGATCATTACAGCCTCTACGGCGAGGCCAGCGGCGTGCGCAGTGCCCGCAAGCACATCGGCTGGGCCGTGCGCGGCCTGCCCGGCGGGGAGGACTTCCGCCAGCACATGAACACGCTGGAGAGCAGTGACGAGCAGTGGCGCGCGTTGCGCGGCTGGTTCGACGCGCTCGCCCAGACCTTTGAGCGACTGCCGCCTGCCGTGGCCGCCGCTCCCGATGACGCAACCGAGGCGGACGACGCCGAGGCCTGCGTCGCCTGACCCCCTTGCGCCATGAGTGCCCAGAAGAACAACACGCCCAATCCCATCGACGCCTGCGTGCGCGACAACCTCGAAGCCTTCTTCCGCGACCTGGACGGCCAGGAGCCGCATTCCATGCACGAGATGCTCGTGAAGCTGGTGGAGAAGCCGCTGTTCGAGATCGTCATGCGCGAGGCCGGGGGCAACCAGAGCAAGGCCGCGCAATGGCTGGGCATGAACCGAAACACCTTGCGCCGCAAGCTGACCGATCACAACCTCTGAGCACTTGAGCACGACCATGGCACTCACCGCACTCCTCTCGGTTTCCGACAAGACCGGCATCCTCGAATTCGCCCAAGCGCTGCACGCGCTGGGTGCCAAGCTGCTGTCCACCGGCGGCACGGCCAAGCTGCTGGCCGACAACGGCCTGCCGGTCACCGAGGTGGCCGAGCACACCGGCTTCCCGGAAATGATGGACGGCCGCGTGAAGACGCTGCACCCCAAGATCCACGGCGGCCTGCTTGCCCGGTCCGACCTGCCCGAGCATGTGGCCGCGATGCAGCAGCACGGCATCACGCGCATCGACATCCTGGCCGTCAACCTCTACCCGTTCGAGGCCACGGTCGCCAAGCCCGGCTGCACGCTGGAGGACGCCATCGAGAACATCGACATCGGCGGCCCGGCCATGGTGCGCAGCGCCGCCAAGAACTGGGGTGACGTGACGGTGCTGACCGACGCCAGCCAGTACGCCGGCGTGCTCGAAGAACTGAAGGCCAGCGGCAAGACCTCCGACAAGACCCGCTTCGCCTGCTCGGTGGCCGCGTTCAACCGCATCGCGCAGTACGACGCCGCCATCAGCAACTACCTCTCCAGCCTGCAGGACGACGGCAGCAAGAACGCCTACCCCGCGCAGATGAACGCCACCTTCGTGAAGGTGCAGGACCTGCGCTACGGCGAGAACTCGCACCAGAGCGCCGCGCTCTACCGCGACCTGTTCCCGGCGCCGGGCTCGCTGGTCACGGGCAAGCAGCTGCAGGGCAAGGAGCTGAGCTACAACAACATCGCCGATGCCGATGCCGCCTGGGAGTGCGTGAAGAGCTTCGAGGCGCCGGCCTGCGTCATCGTCAAGCACGCCAACCCCTGCGGCGTGGCCATCGCGCTGACGCCGGCCGAGGCCTATGCCAAGGCCTTCAAGACCGACCCCACCAGCGCCTTCGGCGGCATCATCGCCTTCAACCGCGAGGTGGATGGCGCGGCCGCGCAGCTGGTGTCCAAGCAGTTCGTCGAGGTGCTGATGGCGCCGTCCTTCAGCGCCGAGGCGCTGGAGATCTTCAAGAGCAAGGTCAATGTGCGTCTGCTGCAGATCGCGCTGCCCCAGGGCCTGCACAGCATCAACGACGGTGCCCAGGCCAGGACGCCGTGGGACCACGGCCGCAACGCGCAGGACGTCAAGCGCGTGGGCTCCGGCCTGCTGGTCCAGAGCGCCGACAACCACCTCCTGAAGAAGAGCGACCTGAAGCTGGTCACCACGCAGCACCCCACCGCGCTGCAGCTGGAAGACCTGATGTTCGCCTGGACCGTGGCGCAGTACGTGAAGAGCAACGCCATCGTGTTCTGCGGCGGCGGCATGACGCTGGGCGTGGGCGCCGGCCAGATGAGCCGGGTGGACTCCACCAAGATCGCCGCGATCAAGGCCGCCAACGCCGGCCTGTCGCTGCAGGGCGCTGTCGTGGCGAGTGACGCCTTCTTCCCGTTCCGCGATGGCCTGGACGTGCTGGCCGACGCGGGCGCGAGCTGCGTGATCCAGCCCGGCGGTTCCATGCGTGACGAGGAGGTCATCGCCGCCGCCAACGAGCGCGGCATCGCGATGGTCTTCACCGGCGTGCGTCACTTCCGTCACTGAGGACGGACCGAGAACAGGCCCTGCGGCCTGTTCGACGCCGTCCGAAGGCCCGGCCCCATGCAGGGGGCAGGGCATGACTGGGACCGAGAACAGGCCATCGCCCTGTCGCCTGCGCGACGCCGCTCTAGATCAGGCCCTCTAGTCGGCGCGTCAGCCCTTGGCCGCCGCGTCGTAACTGGGTAGCCTCGCCGCCTCAACGAGGAGACGACGAGATGGACCCATACGCCACGGAGCGACTGGGCCTGCTGCTGGCCCGGCAACGCGCGGCCTACCAGGCCCAGCCCATGCCTGACCTGGCCACGCGCCGGGACCGCCTGCAGAGGCTGCTGCGCATGACCGAGGCCCATGCGGAGGAGATCGCCGCGGCCGCGTCGCACGATTTCGGCCATCGCTCCCGGCACGAGACCCTGCTGGCCGACGTGTTCACCGTGGCCGCCGCCGCCCGTCATGCGCTGCGCCACCTGCGGCGCTGGATGAGGCCGCGTCGCGTGCCCACCGCCCTGCATTTCCTGCCGGCGTCCAACCGGCTGCTGCGCCAGCCGCTGGGCGTCGTCGGGGTCGTGGCGCCCTGGAACTACCCTTACAACCTGGCGATGTCGCCGGCCGTGGCGGCGCTGGCCGCCGGCAACCGCGTGCTGATCAAGCCCTCGGAGCTGGTGCCCGAGACCGCCGCGCTGATGGAACGCCTGGTGGCGCAGTATTTCGAGCCCGACGAGATGGCCGTGGTCACCGGCGACGCCGACGTGGGCCGGGCCTTCACCAGCCTGCCGTTCGACCACCTCTTCTTCACCGGCTCCACCGCGGTCGGCCGGGCGGTGGCCCAGGCCGCCGCACAAAACCTGACCCCCGTGACGCTGGAGCTGGGCGGCAAGTCGCCCGCGCTGATCGACCGCAGCGCCGACCTTGCCCGCAGCGCCCAGCGCCTGGCCGTGGGCAAGCTGCTGAACGCCGGCCAGACCTGCGTGGCGCCCGACTACCTGCTGGTGCCGCGCGAGCTGGTGCAGCCGCTGGCCGAGGCGCTGCTGGCCGCCGTGCGCCACCACTACCCCACGCTGGCCGACAACCCCGACTACACCGCCATCGTGTCGCCGCGCCACTTCGCCCGGCTGCAGGGCCTGCTGGACGACGCCCGGGCGCGCGGCGCCCGCCTGCTGCCCAGCCATGCCGATGCCGGCACCGGGCGCAAGCTTGCCCCCACGCTGGTGCTGGACGTGGACGACGCCATGCAGATCATGCAGGAGGAGATCTTCGGCCCGCTGCTGCCCCTGGTGCCCTACGACCGGGAGGAGGAGGCCATCGCCTACATCCAGCGCCATGAGCGGCCGCTGGCGCTGTACTGGTTCGGCGAGGACGCGGCCGCGCGCGAGCGGGTGCTGGCGCAGACCCATGCCGGCGGCGTCACGATCAACGACTGCATCTGGCATCTGGGCCAGGAGGAGCAGCCCTTTGGCGGCGTGGGCGCCAGCGGCATGGGTTCGTACCACGGCGAGTGGGGATTCCGCACCTTCAGCAAGGAGAAGCCGGTGTTCGTCCAGTCGCGCTGGGCCGGCACGCGCCTGTTCGCGCCGCCCTACGGTGCGCGCTTCGAGCAGCTGCTGGGCCTGCTGCGCCGGGTGTCGTGATGCAGCGCCGCCGACTGCTTCAACTGGGCCTGGGGGCCGCCGTGCTGGTGGGGGTGGCCGGTGCCGGAGTGGCGCTCTTCCGCCCTGGCCTGGCCGGCGCGCGCCTGACGCCCGCGTCGCGCCTGCTGATGGGCCGTGTGGCCGAGGTGGTGCTGGCCGGCCTGCTGCCGGGCGAGGAGCCCGCCCGTGCGCAGGCCCTGCAGGCGCAGTTGCAGCGCGTGGACGAGGCCGTCGCGGCGCTGCCGGCGCCCTTGCGCGCCGAGCTGTCGCAGGCGCTGGGCCTGCTGGCCACCGCACCGGGGCGCTGGGCGCTGCTGGGCCTGCGCAGCGACTGGCCCGAGGCCGCCGCGGCCGAGCTGCTGGCCTGCCTGGAGGCGCAGCGCCTGAGCACGACCGGGCTGCGTCAGCAGGTCTACCACGCGCTGCGCGACCTGCATGCGATCGCCTTCTTCACCGCGCCCGAGAACTGGCGCCTGGCCGGCTACCCCGGCCCTCGGGAGATCTGATGAGCAGCCTGCAAGACCCCATCCTCGACGGCCTGGCCCGTGGCTGGAAGGTGTACGGTGGGCCGCACGCGGCGCTGCCGGCCGTGCTGGCCTGCGACGTCGTCATCATCGGCAGCGGCGCCGGCGCCGGCATCACGGCCGAGATGCTGGCCCGCGCCGGCCTGAAGATCGTCATCGTCGAGGAAGGCCCGCTGCGCTCCAGCCGGCAGTTCCGCCAGCGCGAGGCCGATGCCTACCCGCAGCTCTACCAGGAGGCCGCCGGGCGCAAGACCCGGGACCAGGCCATCAACATCCTGCAGGGCCGCAGCGTGGGCGGCTCCACCACGGTGAACTGGGCCGGCGCCTTCCGCACGCCGCCCGAGGTGCTGGCCCACTGGGGCGAACGCTTCGGCCTGGGCGACTTCGGCGTGGCCGACATGGCGCCCTGGTTCGAGCAGGTGGAGCGCCGGCTCAACATCACGCCCTGGGCCACCTCGCCCAACGAGAACAACGACGTGCTGCGGCGGGGGGCCGAGAAGCTGGGCATCGCCGCCCACGTGGTGGCGCGCAACGTCAAGGGCTGCTGGAACCTCGGCTCCTGCGGCCTGGGCTGCCCCACCAACGCCAAGCAGTCCATGCTGGTCAGCACGCTGCCGGTGGCGCTGGACCTGGGCGCCACGCTGCTGGTGCAGACCCGCGCCCGTCAGCTGCTGTTGAAAGACGGACAGGTGAGCGGCCTGCTGGCCGAGCCGGTGGCGCTGGACGGCACGCCCAGCGGCGCGCCACTCACCATCACCGCGCGGCACTACGTGGTGGCCGGCGGCGCCATCAATTCGCCCGCGCTGCTGCTGCGCTCCGGCGCACCCGACCCGCACGCCCTGCTGGGGCGGCGCACCTTCCTGCATCCCACCGCGGGCGGCACGGCCCTGTTCGATCACGAGGTGGCCGGCTGGGCCGGGGCGCCGCTGTCGGTGTATGTGGACCACTTCCTGCACCAGGGTCCGCTGGACGGCCCGGTGGGCTACAAGCTGGAGGTAGCGCCGGTGCACCCCGGCTTTGCGCTGACCAACGGCGGCGGCCTCGGGGCCGACCTCGCCACACGCGCCCGCGAGATGCCGCGCAGCCAGCTCACCATCGCGCTGATGCGCGACGGCTTCCACGCCGAATCGCCCGGCGGGCGCGTGCAGCTGCGCGACGACGGCAGCCCGGTGCTGGACTACCCGCTCAACGACTACCTGCTGGACGGCGTGCGCCGCGCCTACCTCAGCATGGCCGAGATCCAGTTCGCCGCTGGCGCCCAGGCCGTGCGTCCGGTGCACGAGCAGGCCGCGCCCTGGCGCACGCTGGCCGAGGCGCGCACCGGCATCGCCGGGCTGGCGATGAAGCCCTTCCTGGCCACCGTGGGCAGCGCGCATGTGATGGGCGGCTGCACGATGGCGGCCGACGCCGGCCGCGGTGTGGTGCGCCCGGACGGCCAGCACTGGCAGCTGGCCAACCTGTCGGTGCACGACGGTTCGCTGTTCCCGACCAGCCTGGGGGCCAATCCGCAGCAGACGGTCTATGGCCTGGCCGCGCGGCTCAGTGCCGGCCTCATCGGCCGGCTGGGCGGGCAGGCACTGCCGCTCGGCTGAGGCCGGCCTGGGCAGGGGCCGAGCCGGCCTGGGCCATTCACCCAGGCTGGGCGGCCCGCAAGCTTCGCGAAGGTGTCAGGTCTTGAAACCGGACGGGCAGGCGTCAGATCAAAGGCGCACACTCGGAACGCGCCGCCTGTTGTCTGCGGCGCACGGTGAGAGGAGTTTTGCGATGAGGTTGACCCGACTGTTGATGCCCGGCCTGGCCGTGCTGGCCGCGCTGTTCATGAGCGTGGCCCAGGCCCTGCCCAGCGTGGACGAGGTCCAGGCCGCCACCCGGCGCGGCGATTACCCCGCGGCCGAGCAGATGATGCGCGAGGTCATCGCGGCCAAGCCCGGCAGCGCCAAGGGCCACTATGTGCTGGCCGAGATCCTGGCCCACCAGCGCCAGTTCACCGAGGCGCTGGAGCAGGCCCGCAAGGCCCGCTCGCTGGACCCGGCCATCAAGTTCACCGACCCCGCGCGCTTCGAGGCCTTCGAGCAGCTGCTGGAGCGCGAGCACCGGGCGCAGAGCGCGTCCGCCCAGTCCAGCCTGGGCAGTGGCGGCGCTGTCGCCCCGCCGGTGCAGCGCCAGGTGCAGCCGGCCGCGCCCGTTCAGCAGGCCTCCGGCGGCGTGCCGGTGTGGGTGGTGCTGGGCGGCGCGGTGGTGTTCATCCTCGTGGCCGCGGCCTGGATGCGTCGCCGTGCCGGCGAGGCGCAGACCGTGGTCTACCCCGCGCCTGCCGCGGCGCCGGTGCCGGCCTACGGCGGCGGCTATGCATCCGCGCCTGTCGGCGGGGCCTACGGCTACGGCCCGGCGGCGCCGGCGCCCAGCGGCCCCGGCCTGATGGGCGTGGGCCTGGCGGCGGCGGGGGGCGTGGCGGCCGGCATGCTGGCCGAGAAGCTGCTGCACGAAGGCCATGAGGGCGGCGTGCGCGACGACCGCAGCGCCGCGCGCGACGGCGGCTCCAGCGCCGGCGGCCTGATCCCCGGCAGCTTTGCCGACACCCCGGACGACCCGGCCGCGCGCGAGCTCACCTCGCGCGACATCGACTTCGGCAACGGCAGCAGCTGGGACGACGGCGGCAGCGGTGGCGACATCGGTGGTGGCGGCGGTTCCGACGACTGGTGATCAGCGGGCGGCGCGCGCGGCCGGGCGCCATGCCCGGCCCGCGATAATCCGCGCCCATGACGCCTGCCGCATTCACCGGCCAGTTGCTTGCCTTCATCGCGCGCCTGATCACCGGCGCGCAGGGCCACTGGAAGGGCTGCCCGCCGCTGGCGGAGCAGCGCATCTACATCGCCAACCATCAGAGCCACTTCGACCTGGTGCTGATCTGGGCGGCCTTTCCGCATGAGCTGCGCGCGCAGACGCGCGCCATCGCCGCCCGCGACTACTGGACCACCTCGGCGCTGAAGCGCTGGCTGACCACCGAGGTCTTCAACGCCATCTACGTCAGCCGCACCCGCGCCAACCCCGACGAGGACCCGCTGGAGCCGCTGGTCGAGGCGCTGAGCCACGGCGACTCGCTGGTGTTCTTCCCCGAGGGCACGCGCTCCAACAAGGGCGACCCCCAGCCCTTCAAGAGCGGCATCTACCACCTGGCCCAGCAGTTCCCCGACGTGCCCATCGTGCCGACCTGGATAGACAACGTGCAGCGCGTGATGCCCAAGGGCGAGGTCGTGCCCGTGCCCATCCTGTGCACCGTCACCTTCGGCGAGCCCATCCAGCTGCGCGAGGGCGAGCCCAAGGCCGAGTTCCTCGCGCGCGCCCGCGCAGCCGTGATGGCCCAGCGGCCCAACCCCACCTGGGTGGAACGCGCCCCGGAGCAGGCCTGACATGGGCTGGCTCAAACAGCTGACCACCAGCGAACAGGTGGCTCTGCTCTTCGTCGTGCTGTTCGGCTTCTTGCTGCTGCTGACGGTGGCGCTGTTCCTGAACTCGCTGCGCGACCGCCCGCTGGAAGACCCGCGCCACCCCTCGCGCCTGAGCTGGGAGCGGGTGCGCCCCGACCTGCGCGCCGCCTGGATAGGCGGCTGCATGTTCTGGGCCGCCTGGATCTCCGGGCCGCTGGGCGCCACCGCGCTGTTCGCGCTGTGCTCCTTCCTGGCGCTGCGCGAGTTCATCACCATGCTGCACACCCAGCGCAGCGACCACCGCACGCTGATCGTGGCCTTCTTCGGCCTGCTGCCGGTGCAGTACCTGATCTGCGGCACGCGCTTCTTCGACCTCTTCACCGTGTTCCTGCCGGTCTACGGCTTCCTGGTGCTGCCCATCGTCAGCGCGCTGGCCGACGATCCCACGCGCTTCCTGGAGCGCAACGCCAAGATCCAGTGGGGCGTGATGGTCTGCGTCTACGGCCTCTCGCACACCCCGGCGCTGCTGCTGCTGGACTTCCCCGGCTACACCGGGCGCGGCGCCTTCCTGCTGTTCTTCCTGGTGATGGTGATGTCCATCGCGCAGATCGCGCAGGAGATCGCGCGCCGCACCATGCGCCGCCGCCCGGTGGCGCGCCGCATCAGCCGCAGCTTCTCGATGCGGGCCTGGTGGATAGGCACGCTGGCTGGCGGCCTCACCGGCGGCCTGCTGTACTGGATCACTCCCTTCAAGGCCGGCCAGGCCTTCGCGATGGCGCTGCTGGCTGCCGGCGCCGGCGGCTTTGGCGGCCTGGTGATGCGCGCGCTGAAGAAAGACGCCGGCATGCGCTCCTGGGGCAACCGCAGTTCCATCACCGGCGCCGTGGGCCTGCTGGATCGCATCGCGGTGCTGTGCTTTGCGGCGCCCGTGTTCTTCCACTCGGTGCGCTGGTACTTCCAATTGCCCCTGGGGTCGCGGTGATGCAGCCCCTCGCCCATCCTGGCCTTGCTGAACGCAGGCCAGCCCGGCCGGTCTTGCAGACCGCGCTGCGGCGTGGGCCGCAGCCCTTCGGCAGGCACGTGCCGCCCACCGGGCGCCACGTGTCCGGCCTCAGCCCCCGAGGGGACGGAGATGCTTGCCGGATCGACCGGCCAGCACATCGCCTAACGCGGGCCGGCTTGGGAGCGGCCCGGCGCTCGGCCCGCAGGATGTCCTTGCGATGAGGATTCTTGGCATCGACCCCGGCCTGCAGACCACGGGCTTCGGCGTCATCGACACCGACGGACCGCGCCACGCCTATGTGGCCAGCGGCACGATCAAGACCACCGGCGTCGCGGTGGGCGACCTGCCGGCGCGCATCAAGATCCTGCACGACGGCATCCGCGAGGTGGTGGCCCGCTACCAGCCGCAGTGCGCGGCGGTGGAGATCATCTTCGTCAACGTGAACCCGCAGTCCACGCTGCTGCTGGGCCAGGCCCGCGGCGCGGCGCTGGGGGCGCTGGTGTCGTGCGATCTGGCCGTCAGCGAATACACCGCGGTGCAGATGAAGAAGGCCATCGCCGGTCACGGCCAGGCCAAGAAGGAGCAGGTGCAGTTGATGGTGCAGCGCCTGCTGAACCTGCCGGGCGTGCCGGGCAAGGACGCGGCCGATGCGCTGGGCCTGGCGATCATGCATGCGCATGCCAGTGTCAGCTTTGATGCGATGAGCCGCAGTACGGAGTTGACGCGGCGGCAGCATGCGATCTTCAAGGGGGGACGGACGTATTGAGGGGCGGGTCTTGCTGCACCCGTGTCGATGTGGGTTCAGCTTCGCTCGTTGCGCTGCCTTTTTGCGTGAGGCCCATGCCGGGAGTTCGCCCCGGCGGGCGACCCACTTTCTGTCCCGCCAGAAAGTGGGCAAAGAGCGGCCCCTGCTCCGCCGCCCACCCGCTGCGCGGGTGGGTTCCCTGCGATGCTCGCCCGACAAGGCCGCGCCGAACTCACTGCGCTACGCTCCGTTCAAACAGGCGTCGCGAGTCAGCTCTTGAGGCGTGCTGCGCACGCGCCTTGTCGGGCTGCGCTTCTCGGCGGCTCCAAGGGGGAAGACCGGAACAGCCAACAGCCGATACCCAAAGCAAAGAGCCGGTCGTCAGACCGGCTCTTTGCTTTTGCGGATTAACGTTGGCGCTCAGCGGGCGGCGAAGCCGTCCGCTGCAGCGAAAGGTTGAACATCACGGCCGCACCGCCGCCGCGATTGAAGAGCCGAGTGACGGACCAGCCGCGATCGCAGCAGTGAAAATTTGCCCAACCAACTGCTTAGCGGCATCGGTGGTGGCGCTCAGGGCGCCCGCTTTAAGCGCTGTCTTGATCTGGGACGCAAGCGCTGGCTTCTTATCAAGCGAATTGGGAACCTGACCAAGAACGGTCAGGCCCTTCATCGTGAGTTGAGCATGAAGAAACGCAGTGCCGTCACGGTAGTGTTCCGCGTACTTCAGAAAGCCCTCTGCGGAAAGAAATTGGATGGCCTCGAATGTGGCCTCAAGGTCGTTGAAGGATGGCTCCGGCGGAAGTGTGCCTGGCGTCGCCACATCGGCTATCTCTGCCGTCTTCAGCTCAGTCGGCACCGGAAACGCGTCGTACAGCTGGTCGAGCGTCACTAGAACAACACGGTTGAAGTGCTCGATGTTTGCTGGTGCGCTCATCTCGGCATTCCTTTCTAAGTGATGTTCAACGTGTTATGGAGCGACAGCCTGCGCCTCTTATCAAGCAGATGTGCTGCATAACAAAGATGGTGGAGGCTGCCGTAAGTAATTGATTTGGAAGGGTTTGTTCTTGTGGCTGCTGTGCTAACAGCTCGCCAAATTTCCGACAAAAGCGGCGCGCCGTTACAAGTAGCTGAGGCATGGATGGTCGTAAAGCTCCGCTGAGTTGGCCATCCAGGTTTGCCCCGCCGCGTCAGCGGCGGGGCAAACCGGCTGTTGGCTGTTTCGGTCTTCCCCTTGGAGCCGCCGAGAAGCGCAGCCCGACAAGGCGCGTGCGCAGCACGCTTCAAGAACTGACTCGCGACGCCTGTTTGAACGGAGCGTAGCGCAGTGAGTTCGGCGCGGCCTTGTCGGGCGAGCATCGCAGGGAACCCCTCGCGCAGCGAGGGGCGGCGGAGCAGGGGCCGCTCTTTGCCTACTTTCTGGCGGGCCAGAAAGTAGGTCGCCCGCGGGGGCGAAATCCCCGCATGGGCCTCACGCAACAACCCGACCGCACCACTTCAACCCGACAAAGCAGCGTCAGCCCCGCGCCCTCACGCCCCCCAACAACCTCAACCCGTTAAACACCACCAGCAAACTCGCCCCCATATCCGCAAACACCGCCATCCACATGCTGGCGTTGTCGAACAGCGCCAGCCCCAGGAAGGCCGCCTTGATGCCCAGCGCCAGCGCGATGTTCTGCCACAGCACGGCATGGGTGCGGCGCGAGAGGCGGATCAGCTCGGGCAGGCGGCGCAGGTCGTCGTTCATCACCAGCACGTCGGCTGCCTCCAGCGCGATGTCGCTGCCGCGCCCGCCCATGCCGAAGCCGATGTCGGCCGCGGCCAGCGCGGGGCCGTCGTTGATGCCGTCGCCCACCATCGCCACCGGGCCGTGGCGGGCCAGGTCGTGGATGGCGTCGAGCTTGTGCTGCGGCAGCAGCTCGGCGCGCACCTCGGCCATGCCCAGCGCCTGGCCGATGGCGCGGGCCGGCGTGGCGGCGTCGCCGCTGAGCATCACGGTGCGCAGGCCCAGCGCCTGCAGCTCGGCCAGCGCGGGCTGGCTGCCGGGCTTGAGCGTGTCGGCCACCGCGAACAGCGCCAGCACCTGCTGCTCGTCGGCCAGCAGCGTGAGGCTGCGGCCCTGGGCCTCGTGGGCGGCCAGGCGGGCCTCCAGCGCGGGCGAGCACAGGCCCAGTTCCTCCACCCAGCGGTGATTGCCCAGGCGCAGCAGGCGGCCGGCCACGCGGCCCTGCACGCCGCGGCCGGGCAGGGCGGCAAAGTCGTCCACGGCCGGAGCGTTGCTGCCGCTCAGACTGGGCGCCAGCCCCGTGGCGAGTGCGACCGACACCGGGTGATCAGAGCGCGCGGCCAGGCTGTGGGCCCAGGCCAGCGTGTCGGGTGTGCCGGCGAGCAGCTCGTGTGCCACCAGGCGCGGGTGGCCTTCGGTCAGTGTGCCGGTCTTGTCCAGCGCGATCACGCGCAGCTGGCGGGCCTGCTCCAGGTAGACGCCGCCCTTCACGAGGATGCCGCGCCGCGCGGCAGCGGCGAGGCCGCTGACGATGGTGACCGGCGTGGAGATCACCAGCGCGCAGGGGCAGGCGATCACCAGTAGCACCAGCGCCTTGTAGACCGCCGCCAGCCAGCCCCAGCCCAGCAGCAGCGGGCCGCCCAGCGCCACCGCCAGCGCCAGCACGAAGATGGCCGGGGTGTAGATGGCGGCAAAGCGGTCCACGAAGCGCTGCATGGGCGCGCGCTGGCCCTGGGCGGCCTCGATGGCGTGCAGGATGCGCGCGAGCACCGAGTCGCTGGCGGGCTGGCTTACGCGCACCCACAGCTCGCCGGTCTGGTTGATGGTGCCGGCGAACACCTCGTCGCCGGGCTGCTTGTCCACCGGCAGGCTCTCGCCGGTGATGGGGGCCTGGTCGGCGCTGCTGCGGCCCTGCTCGATGCGGCCGTCCAGCGCGAAGCGCTCGCCGGGCTTCACGCGCATCAGCGCGCCCACGGCCACGGCCTGGGCGTCCACGGTGGCCCAGCTGCCGCCGGGCTGCTGGATCAGCGCCTGCGGTGGGGACAGCGACATCAGCCCGGTGACGGCGTTGCGCGCGCGCTCGGCGGCGCGCGCCTCGATCAGTTCGGCCAGCGCGTACAGCGCCATCACCATGGCGGCCTCGGGCCACTGGCCGATGACGAAGGCGCCGCTGACGGCCACGGCCATCAGCGCATTGATGTTGAGCTGGCCGCGCCGCAGCGCCGCCAGGCCCTTACGGAACACGCCCAGGCCCGCCAGCGCGATGGCCACGGCGGCCAGGGCCATGCCGGCCACCTGCCAGGGCAGGGTGGCCGGGGCCAGGTAGTGCGTCAGCTCGGCCGCGCCGGCCACGGCGAGCGCGGCGCCCAGCTTCAGCAGCTCGCGCCGGCGCAGCCGGGCGGTGTCGGCCGCAGCGGGCGGCGCCGCCACGCGCTCGGTCTTCAGGCCCAGCTGTTCGATGGCGCGAACGGCGCCGTCCCAGTGCGCGGCGGGCGCGGTGATGGCCAGCGTGCGGCCGGGCAGGTCGAACTGCAGCCGGGTGATGCCGTCCAGCGGTTCCAGCGCACGGCGGATCTGGCCTTCCTCCGTGGGGCAGTCCATCGCCGGGATGCGCAGCAGCAGCTGGCCGGCGTCGCCGCTGAGCGTGCTGGCTTGAGGGGCAGAGTGGACATGGGCATGGCCGTGATCGCTGCCGCAGCAGGCGGCGGCGCCGTGCCCGGCATGGGCGTGCCCATGTTCGTGTTCGTGTTCGCCGTGTGCATGCCCAACGTGGGGGGCGTGCGGCGTGTGCGGTGCGTGCGAGTGGGGGTGCGAGAGGGCGCCGTGCTCGTGCCCGCAGCAGGTCGGCGTGTCGTGGTGAGGGTCGGTGCGGAGGGTGGACATGGGCATTCCCGTAAGCTGCCGGCATTGGAATCCCTGTAGCAGCTACAGAGTCAAGAGGAATGTCCGCATGAAGATCGGGGAACTGGCCAGCGCCGCCGCGACGCCGGTGGAAACCATCCGCTACTACGAGCGCGAGGGCCTGCTGCCCGCGCCGGCCCGCACGGCCGGGGGCTTTCGGGTCTACGAGGCCGCGCATCTGGAGCGGCTGCAGTTCATCCGCCACTGCCGGGGGCTGGACATGTCGCTGGACGAGGTGCGGGCGCTGCTGCGCTTTCGCGACCATCCGGGCAGCGACTGCGGCGACGTGAATGCGCTGCTGGACGAACACATCGGCCATGTGTCGCAGCGCATCAAGGAGCTGCGGGCGCTGGAGAAGCAGCTGAAAGGTTTGCGCCAGCGCTGCGGCAGCGCGCGGGCGCCCGAGCACTGCGGCATCCTGCAGGGCCTGGCCGAGGCGGCGCCTGCAAGCTCTCCCGAGGCCGGGTCGCACCGGCGTTCGGTACACGGGCACTGAGCGCCAAGAAAACGGCTCTTTGCGCGTTGGCTGGTGATGTCGGGTGGAGCGCAGGAGGGCGGAAGACCTGATGCTGCGTTGCTCGGGCCAGAGGCGCGACCCCTCGCCAGGCACAAACAATCCTCAGGACTCGTTTGAGTCCGGGCTCAGTCCCCCGGGCCGCTGCGCTCCTCCCTTGCCACCGCATCAGGCCCGCCCGCCGTCCGGCTTGTTGTGCCACTGGCGGCCGTCGCGAAAACCCGCGGGCGCAGAGGCCGGGACTCGGTTGGGGCAATTGCGCAGCCGGGTGATTGCAAGGCAATGGTGAGTTCATGGCGAGGTCATCTCGGGCGACTAGCCTGCGGATGCTGGAACGCCGGTCGAGCGGCGTCTGACGCCGCTGCCCCGTGCCCATCGCCCGCCTCGCGCCGCCGCGGCGGCGTGGCCGTTCCAGGCCCGTCACAAGCCCATCGTCGAGGAAACCCCATGTCCATCCTGTCCTGCAAATATGCCCTCCCCCTGGCGCTCTCCGCGCTGCTGGTCAGCAACCCGGCCGCCGCGCAGTTCAACACCAACCTGATCGTCAACGCTGGCGCCGAGGCCGGCTTGGGCGGCGACGGCAGCAGCGACTTCGCCGGCAACCTGCCGGGCTGGGACGTGACCGGCGAGATGATGGGGATCGCGTACGCCTTGGGCTGCCCGGCCGGCTATCCGTGCACGGCACCCACCGATCCCGGCCCGGCAGCCTCCGGCCTGAACCATTTCGCCGGCGGCAACGTCGCGCAGTCGACGGCCAGCCAGACGCTGAACCTGTCGTTCGCATCCGCCAGCCTGGCGGGCAATGGTGTGAGCTTCGCGCTGTCCGGCTGGTTGGGCGGGTACAGCTCTCAGAGCGACGATATGAGCCTGGCGCTGACCTGGTTCAACCCGCTGGGCACGGTGCTCGGCACGACGACGCTTGGCCCGGTCACCGCAGCCGATCGCGGCAATGCCACCGGCCTGCTGTTCCGCGAAGTCACCGGCCTGGTGCCGACCGGCGCGTTGACCGCACGTCTCACGCTGACGGCCACCCGCATCGGCGGCGGCAGTTCCAACGATGGCTATGCCGACAACCTGTCGCTGGTGCTGACGCCGGTGCCCGAGCCGTCCACGCTGGGCCTGTTCTGTGCCGGTCTGCTGGGTCTGGCTGGCGTCGCGCGCCTGCGCCGCGGCTGAGGCCCCGCATCCTCCGCCCGTTGCGTTGCCTGCGCGGCCTCCGGCCGTGCGGGCCCGCCGCATCGCGTACCAGCGCGTCGTCCCTCACGGACCATCCCACGCCGCTTGCGGGCGCGCATGTGACCTGCAATCCCTGCCCGTACCAGGGCAACAGAGAAGAGTCCGCGCAACCGCAAGCTCATAGACGAGCCTGGCCGATTCGATTGCGGCGGTGAAGTCGGGCGCAGCGACTCGCGCCCCTTAGTCGCAGAGCTGGGGCGCGAGTCGCTATTGATCCGGCGCCCTACGGGTCAGGCACCCGGCCGCCACGACGCAACGCGCAAGGAACAGAGAGCCAAGAAAAAGCCCCGCCGGCTTGCGCGCGGCGGGGCGGGTGCGGCAGACGCCGTGAAGGGTCAGGCCTTGCGGCGACGGGCCATCACGCCGACGGCGGCCAGGCCACCCAGCAGCAGCGCCCAGGTTTCGGGCTCGGGCACCGGGGCGGTGGTGAAGCTCAGGCTGGCGAAGCCGTTGTCGCCAGAGCTCACCGAATAGAAGGCGTAGGGCGAGCCGAAGCCGTCCGACAGGTTCACGTCCATCGCGCCCTGGAACGTGGCGTTCAGGCCGATGACGGCGCCGTTGTCCAGCACCACGTCGGCGGCACCAGTGATTTCCTGGGCCAGCGTGAAGGTCTGGCCGCCCAGCGTGAAGTTCAGGCTCAGCAGGTCGAGGCTGGCGCTGTCGTAGCTGAAGGTGCCGGAGAAGGTCTGGCCCAGCAGGGAGCCGCCGTCGAAGGCGTCGCTGGTGAACTGGCCGAACAGGGTGTCGGCCTGGGCGGCAATGGCGGCCACGCCCAGGGCGGCGGCGATCAGGGTCTTGCGGATCATGGCTGTACTTCCTTTGATCAGAACTTGAAGTTGGCGGCCGACATCAGCGCGGCGCACGAGACGTTGTTCAGCTGGGCCAGTGCGCGGGCACGTTGCGGGCCGGCGCTGCCATCGGCGTCGATGTTGACGATGGCGTTGGCGCCGGAGGTCGTGCAGGTCACGTAGCCGGCAGCCAGCGGGTCGGCGCTGGCGATGCCCAGCGAGGCCAGCAGCTTGGTCAGCACCAGCGTGTCCTTGCCGGGCACGAAGTCGGTGATGGTGTCGCCGGCGTCCAGCATGCTGCTGTAGACGAACTGGTTGCGACCGCCCTTGCCGGTCAGCGTGTCACGGCCCGGGCCGCCTTCGATCACGTCGTCGCCATCGGTGCCGATGATGACGTCGTTGCCGTTGGTGCCGGTGAGGGACTTCACCAGGTTCAGGCCCATGACCATGGGGTCATGGTCGGACGAGCGGTACGGCGTGGCCGTGTACAGGTCCGGGCTGCCCGTGGTCGCGAACGGGACCTTGAACTCGGTGTTGTAGTCGATGAAGCTGGGCTCGTCGGCGTTGATGTGCCAGGACGTGGCGTACACCACCTTGGAGGCCAGGCTGGACGTGGCGAAGCCGTGGTCCAGGCGGCCGGCCGAGCCGTCGAAGACGTAGGAGTAGTCCAGCGGGTCGAAGGCGCCCACCATGTCGACGATGCTGCCGTCGCTGGTCAGCGCGTCGATCGGGTCTTCCTTGGCGTAGGAGTTGAAGTCACCCAGCATCACCACATCGTTGGTGCCGGCCGTGGTCTTCACGGTGCCCAGGAAGGTCTTCAGGCGGTTGGCCTGGTCCACGCGGTGCGCGTTCCAGCAACCCTGCAGGCCGTCATCGGCGTCGGCGCCGCTGGTCGGGCAGGAGCCCTTGGACTTCAGGTGGTTCACGATGACCGCGAACTTCTCGCCGTTGGGCAGCATGAAGCCCTGGGCCAGCGGCGGGCGGTTGTTGACGCTGTCGGCATCGGAGATCGTGGCGCCGTTCAGCGTCAGCTTGCCGGGCTTGTAGATCATCGCGACGCGGATGGCGTCGGTGCCCGTGCCCTGAGAAGGCAGCGGCACGCTGGCGTAGGTGCCGGCGCCGACGGCGGCGTTCAGCTGGCTGACCAGGTAGTTCACCGTGGTGTTGCCGCTGTTCTGGATCTCCATCAGGCCCACCACGTCGGCGTTCAGCGCGCTCAGCTCGGCCACGGTCTTGGCGATCTGGCGGTTGAACTCGGTGATGTTGTCGGCGCCGCGGCAGTTGCTGTTGGAGGTGGAACCATCCAGCGTGCAGCCGGCCGTGCCGGCGACGAAGGCGCCGTTGGTGAAGCTGGTGAAGAAGTTCAGCACGTTGGCGCTGGCGATGCGCACATTGCCGCCGCTGACCTGCGGCGTGGCGACGCGGGCGTTGGTGCGCGCGAAACTCACCGAGGCGACGTCCAGCGGCACGATCTTGTACATGCCGAAGTCGGTGTTGCTGCTGGTGGCCAGGCCGTAGTCGACGACGCCGGTGATGCTTTCAGTGGTGTCACCGGCGCGCAGCGTGTTGTCCACGCCGATGTAGGGCGCGGGGTTGGGGTTCTGGGCGGTGGAGCCGTCGTCCAGCAGGATGGAGCGGCGGGTGTTGTCGGCCAGCAGGGCGCGGGCGTCGGCGCCCGGGCGCAGCACGTTGGTGGGCGTGTAGACGCGGCCACCGGCGGCCAGCGTGACCTGGCCGTAGCGGCCCAGGAAGTAGTTCTGCTGGGCCATCAGCGGGCCGCGCAGCGTGACCACCATGCCCTCGTAGGCTTCCAGGCCGCCGGCCGGCAGCGTGGTCAGGTCCACCTCGGTCGGCGTGATGCTGTAGCCGCTGCCCACGACGGTGATGCCGGTGGGGCTGGTCAGCTCGGTGACGGTGTGCGCCAGCGTGTCGGCATTGCTGGCCGCGCCGGTGTTGAACTCGGTGACGGTGGCCGACAGGCGCACCAGCTGGCCGACGCTGACGGTCGGGGCGGTGCTGGTGTAGACGAAGATGCCGTCAGAGGTGGTGGGGTCGTTGTCGCCCACCGGGTCCTGCATGTAGAAGCCGGTGCTCGTCAGCTTGGTGACGACGCCGCTGGTGGTCACGCTGGTGCCGACCAGCGGGCTGGTGGCGCCCGAACCCTGGATGGCGGGGATGCTGGTGACGCCGCTGACCGACACCTTGAAGGTGCACGAGGCCGTCTGTGCGTCGTCGTTGTCCCACTTCAGGCTCAGCGTGTAGGCGCCGGCGGACAGGCTGGAGGACAGGTTCAGGGCCTGGGTGGCGGCCACGCCATCGGCGCTGGAGGCCACGAAGTCGCCCAGCGAGATGCCGCTGGGCAGGCTGCCGACCACGCTCACTGCGGTGACGCGGCTGTCGCTGTCGACCGCGCTGACGCTGAAGCTGGAGGCGGTGCCGGAGGCGGCCGACACGTCGGGACAGCTGGGAACGATGGGCGGGTTGGACGGGGTGCCGCCACCACCGCCGCAGACGTTCAGTGGGCTCGCGGAGTTGCGCGGTGCCACGGTGCCGACGGTGAAGTCAGCACTGTTGCTGTCGGTGTCGGTACAGCCATTGCCGTTGCGCAGCGCCGAGGCCGTGGCGCTCAGCGTGCCGGCCGGCGTGCCTTCGGTGGTGGAGGCGCTGCCGTAGGAGACGATGTCCTCGGCGCCGGTGGGGCTGGCGCCGCTCAGGGCGGTGGCGTTCTTGACCAGCGCGACCTTGCCCGATGCCGCACCCATCGCGATGCTGCCGATCGTGGTGTCGGTCGGCACGTCCACCGTGCCGCCGGTGCCGGCAGCCTGACGAACGATGTAGTACTGGCCGGCGGCCAGCGTCACTGCGCCCGTGATGGGCGTGACCTGCCAGCTCGTGCCGGTGGCCCCCGCGTACTGCACCGACCAGCCGGTGATCGTCACCGGCGCACTGCCGGCGTTGAACAGCTCAATGAAGTCCTGCTTGTAGGTGGCGCCGGAATTGCCGCCCCCGCCATACACCTGGCTGATGACGACACCGCTGGACGAGGCCAGCACCGCAGGTGCCGCGAAAGCCGCAGCGAGTAGAGAAACCAGGGGGCGAAGTTTCATGACGGGTTAGTAAAAAATGACAGGACGGCGCGCATGCTATTGATCCTTCGTGACGATTTGATCCACCGCGTTTGCGGGGGTGGACTCGGGCATGATTCCGACCCATGCCCGTTTATCTGTTTTTCGTCCGGGTTTCCGCGTATTTCGTTGGGCGCAGAGGTCACCAGGTTCACATGTCACCTAAGGGTCAACCCTTGGGCTGCCCAGTGGTACTCAGGGAAAGTCCTGCTTGGGGCGTCGGCCCCCGGCTCGCGGGGCTGGCGTGGCGCTTTGGCGCCAGCGTCCCCCGGGGTGCGGGGTCAGGTCTGTTGTCGGGCGGGCGGTCGTGAGCCTGTCACGCATGTTGGGCGGCTTCGTCCGCGAGCATTGGCGCGCCTACGGCGGCGCCGCAGCGATGCTGAGCTGCATCGCGATGATGACAGTCTGGATTCCGCGCCAGGTGGGGCGGGTGGTGGACGGCCTGGTGGCCGGGCAGCTGCAGGGCCAGGCCTTGCTGTGGCCGCTGGCCGAGCTGGTGGCGGCCGGCCTGTGCATCTACCTGCTGCGCGTGGGCTGGCGGCTGGCGCTGTTCAAGGCCGCCTATGGGCTGGGGCAGCGGCTGCGTGAGCAGCTCTTTGCGCGGCTGGCGCTGCAGGGGCCGGCCTTTTTCCAGACCCAGCGCACCGGCGACCTGATGGCGCTGGCCACCAACGATATTGACGCGGTCGAACAGGCCGCCGGCGAGGCCATGCTGGCCGGCTTCGACGGCACGCAGACCCTGCTGTTGGTGCTGGCCATGATGACCGTGGCCATCGACTGGCGGCTGGGGCTGGCGGCCCTGCTGCCCTTTCCGCTGATGGGGCTGGCGTTCTGGTTGATCTCCCGCCATCTGCAGCAGGCCGCGCAGGATTCGCTGAACCGCTTCGGCGACCTCAACCAGCAGGTGCAGGAGAGCCTGGCCGGCGTGCGCACGCTGCGCGCGCTGGGCCTGGCCGACCTGAGCCGCCAGCGCTTCGGCGCGCTGGCGCAGCGCGCGGCCGAGGCCAGCTACCGTTCGCAGCGCTGGGAGGCCGCGTATGAGCCCGTCGTGGGCATGACGCTGGCCAGCGCCACGGCGATCGCGCTGGCGGGCGGCGGCTGGCTGGTGGCACGCGGCGAGCTCAGCATCGGCCAGCTCACCGCGTTCACGATGTACCTGGGCCAGCTGATCTGGCCGATGTTCGCGGCCGGCTGGGTGCTGTCGCTGCTGGAGCGGGGCCGGGCCGCCTGGGGGCGGCTGTCCGCCGTGCTGGAGGCGCCGCTGACGCTGGCCGACCAGGGCCGCGCCGCACTGCCGGCCAACCCGGCCGAGCGCGTGCTGGTGGCCCGCGGCCTGAGCCTGCGCCACCCTGGCGCCACGCGCGACGCGCTCAGCGGCGTGGACCTGACGCTGGCGCCCGGCCGCGTGCTGGGCCTGGTGGGGCCGACCGGCTCGGGCAAGTCCACGCTGGTGCGGCTGCTGCTGCGCCAGGTGGAGCCCACCGGCGGCCAGCTCAGCCTGGGCGGCGTGCCGCTGCCCGAGCTGCCGCTGGCCACGCTGCACGGGCAGATCGCCTGGGTGCCGCAGGAGCCGTTCTTGTTCTCGGCCAGCGTGGCGCACAACATCGCGCTGTCAAGACCTGACGCCACGCGCGAGCAAATCGCGGCCGCCGCGCGGCTGGCGGCCGTGCACGAGGACATCGCGCGCCTGCCGCGCGGCTACGACACCGAGGTGGGCGAGCGCGGCGTGACGCTGTCTGGCGGTCAGCGCCAGCGCGTGGCGATCGCGCGGGCGCTGCTGAGCCAGGGCGTGGGGGGCGAACTGCAGGCCGGCCCGCCGCTGCTGGTGCTGGACGATGCGCTCTCGGCCGTGGACACGGGCACCGAGGCCGACATCCTGGCCCACCTGCGCGAGCTGCGCCGCGAGCAGGGCGGGCGCAGCGTGCTGGTGATCGCGCACCGCCTGAGCGCGGTGATGGATGCCGACGAGATCCTGGTGCTGCGCCAAGGCCAGGTGGCCGAGCGCGGCACGCATGCGGAGCTGCTTGCGCGGGGCGACTGGTATGCCGCGCAATGGCGCTATCAGCAGATTGAATCCACCCTATGACCGCAAGCGACAACACCCGCCCCGAGCCCAAGGCCGAGCGGCCCTGGGCCAGCGTGGGCCTGCTGCTGGAGTCGGCGCGTCCGGAGCGGCGGCAGCTGATGTGGGGCGCGCTGTGGCTGGTGGCCGCGGCGGGCCTGGAGGCCGCGGCGCCGCTGCTGGGCAAGCGCTACATCGACCTCTACCTGCAGCCCCGCCATTTCGACCTGGGCGCGATGGCGGCCCTGCTGCTGACCTTGCTGTTCAGCGGCTGGGCTGCCAGCTGGATACGTTATGCCCAGCTCACCCGCATGGCCGGCGTGGCGCGGCGCTCGGTGCTGCGGCTGCGCGAGCGGGTCTACGCCCATGTGCTGGGCCTGCCCATGGCCTTCTTCGACAAGGCCATCACCGGCCAGCTGGTCAGCCGCGTCACCAACGACACCGAGGCGGTCAACCAGCTCTACCGCCAGGTGCTGTACGTGATGCTCGATTCCAGCATCGTCGTGCTGGGCTCCATGGCGGCGATGGCCTGGCTGGACTGGCGGCTGATGCTCATCGTGGCGCTGCTGGTGCCGGCCATGGTGGTCATCGTCACGCTCTACCAGCGCCTGTCGGCGCCGGCCGTGGCGCGGGCGCGCGAGCTGCGCAGCGACATCAATGCGCAGACCGCCGAAGGCATGGCCGGCATGGCGGTTTTGCAGGCCGCCGGCGGCGCACAGCGCTATGCGGCGCGCTTCGGCCGCACCAATGCCGCGCACCGCGAGGCCCGCGTGGCCGAGCTGCGCGCCAATGCCTGGCTGTTGCGCCCGGCGCTGGACCTGCTGAACGTGCTGCTGCTGGTGACCGTGATCTACGGCTTCGGCCGCCGCGAGATCATCGGCCCGCTGGGCGCGCTGGAGGTGGGCCTGCTCTACGCCTTCCTCAGCTACATCGCGCGGGTGGTGGAGCCGCTGATCCAGATCACGATGCAGTTCGGCCAGCTGCAGCAGGCCATGGTGGCCGCGGCCCGCGTGCGCCAGCTGCTGCAGCAGCATGAGGACGGCGCGCCGCCGGCCCAGCCGCAGGCCCGGGTCACGCAGGGCGGCGTGCGCATCGAGGGCCTGAGCTTTGGCTACGACCCGGCGCAGCCGGTGCTGCGCGGCCTGGACGTGGACATCGCGCCCGGCAGCCTGGTGGGCATCGTGGGCCACACCGGCAGCGGCAAGAGCACGCTGCTGGCGCTGCTGCTGCGCTTCTATCGCGCGCAGCAGGGCCGCATCACGGTGGACGGCGTGCCGCTGGAGGCCGTGCCGGACGCAGCCTTTCGTGCCGCCGTGGGCCTGGTGCCGCAGGAGCCCTACCTGATGTCGGCCTCGGTGGCGGAGAACATCGCGATGGGTCGCGACGGCATCACACGGGCCGACATCGAGGCCGCCGCCCACGCCGCGCGGGCGCACGACTTCATCAGTGCGCTGCCGCAGGGCTACGACACCCGGCTGGGCGAGGGCGGGGCGCGGGTGTCCACCGGCCAGAAGCAGCTGCTGGCGATGGCGCGCGCGCTGGCCGGGCGGCCGCGCCTGCTGTTCCTGGACGAGGCCACCAGCAATATCGACAGCGCCACCGAGCGCCGCGTCGGCGAGGCGCTGGCGGCGCTGCACGGGCAGGTGACGGTGGTGGCCATTGCGCACCGGCTGTCCACGATACGGGCGGCCGACCAGATCCTGGTGCTGCACCACGGCGAGCTCGCCGAGCGCGGCAGCCACGAGGTGCTGATGGCGCGCGACGGCGGCCTCTACCGCCGCCTGGTGGAGCTGCAGACGCTGGCCGAGGCCACCGAGGAGGCCGACGGCGCCGAGCCGGCCGACGCGCGGGCCTGACCTGGGTCAAGGCGGGGCACGGCCGGCGGGCCTAGGCTAGCTGTTTCTAGTTTCGACCCGCCTGCCATGTCCCGCTCCACCGACGCCCCTCGCTCCACCGACGTGCTGATCGCCGGGGCCGGCCCCGCCGGCCTGGCGCTGGCCTGCGCGCTGCACGACCGCGGCCTGCGCGTGCGGCTGCTGGAGCAGGCCGACGCGGCCGTGCTGGCCCGGCCGGCCAACGACGGGCGCGAGATCGCGCTGACCCACCGCTCGCGGCGGCTGCTGGAGTCGCTGGGCCTGTGGGCCCGGCTGCCGGAGATCTCGCCGCTGCGCCGCGCCAGCGTGCGCTCCAGCGGAACGCGTGTGCCGCTGCCGTTTGAATCCGCCGGGCAGGACCTCGGCTGGCTGGTGTCCAACTGCCATCTGCGCGCCGCTGCCTGGGCCGGCGTGCAGGAGCGCGGCATCGAGCTGCTGTGCGGTCAGCGCGTGACGGGCTTCGAGGCCGGCGCGCGGTCGGCCCGGCTGCGCACGGCCGACGGCCACGCGCACGAGGCGCCGCTGGTGGTGGCGGCCGACAGCCGCTTCTCGGCGGTGCGCCGCCTGGCCGGGCTGGGTGCGCGGCATCACGACTTCGGCCGCAGCGCGCTGCTGGTGCCGCTGGCGCACGAGCGCGATCACGAGGGCCTGGCCCAGGAGTGTTTTCTTCAGGGCCACACGCTGGCGCTGCTGCCCATGACCGGCCAGCGCAGCTCGGCGGTCTGGACGCTGAGCAACGACGAGCTGCCCGGCGTCCTGGCGCTGGACGACACCGCGCTGGCCGCGCGCATCGAGGCCGCCGCCGAGGGGCGGCTGGGCGCGATGCGGGTGGCGGGTGAGCGTCATGTCTATCCGCTGGTGGCCGTGTGGGCGCAGCGCTTCGTCGGGCCGCGCATCGCGCTGATCGGCGACGCCGCGGTGGGCATGCACCCGGTGACGGCGCATGGCTACAACCTGGGGCTGTACGGCATCGAGGCGCTGGCCAGCCGGCTGGACGCCGCTGACCCCGGCGCGCCGGGGCCGCTGGCGGCCTACGAGGCCGAACACCGCCGCGCGGCGGGCCCGCTGTACCTGGGCACGAATGCGCTGGTGCGCTTCTTCACCGACGACCGGCCGCCGGTGCTGGCGCTGCGGCGCGCGGTGATCGACCTGGCCCGCCACGTGCCGCCACTGCGCGCGGCCATCACCCGCCGGCTGGTGGACGCCGCGGGCTGAGCGGGGCGCCCGCCGTCAGTGCGCGGCCAGCGTGGCGCGCAGCTGCTGCAGCTGGGCGAGCCCGACCGGATCGCCCCCATCGGCCTGGGCCTGGGCGAGCTGCCAGGCCGACGCCAGGGCGGCGCTGGCGGCCTGGGGCTGTCCGGCCGCGGCCAGCGCCACGGCCAGTCGCCCTTCGGTGCTGGCGGCCAGCGGCGTGTCGGCCTCGCCGCCCTCGCGGGCACAGCGCAGCGCGGTGCGCAGCGCCTCCACGGCCTCGGCCGGGCGGCCCAGCTGCAGCAGCACCGGCCCCAGCTCGCGTAGCACGCGGTGGCGGTGGCTGTTGCCGGGGCCGAAGCGCTCGATGATGTTGGCATCGGCCGCCAGCAGCTCGGTCTGCGCCTCGGCCAGGCGCTGCTGCGCGGCCAGGGCCATCGCCCGTATCGTGCGGCGGCGGTAGACCAGTGGATGACGCGGGTCGAACACCGCGCTGATGAGGCGCTCGGCCTCGTCGGCGCGGCCGGCAGCCAGCTGGGCCAGCGCGAGATTGCTGTGCAGCGTGGCGCGCAGCGCGCCATCGCCCGGCCCCAGCAGGCGCAGCGCCGCCTGCAGTTCGGCGAGCGCGGCCTCCACCCGGCCCAGGTTGGTCAGCACCACGCCCATCGCGTTGTGGCGGCGGATCAGCTGCTGCGGGCTGGGGTGGGGCAGGGCCAGCGCGCGCAGGCCTTCGGCGGCCCGCAGCGCGGCGCCGTAGCGGCCCACGCGGTTGAGCGTGAAGGCCTGGGCATAGAGCAGCGGCTCCTCGGCCTCGAGGTCGCCGGCCTCGGCGTAGGCGGCGATGGCTTCGCCATAGGCGCGTGCGGCGGTGTCGGACTGCCCGAGGTTCTCGTACACGGTCGCCAGTGCGGCCAGCAGCGGGGCGCGCTGCGCGGGCTGGTCGCGCAGCTCCGCGCTGAGCCGCGCGTGGCCCTGGTCCAGCAGCTGCTGGGCGGTCTGCTGTGCGGCGCGCGGGCGGTGGAAGGAATCGGCGGCGTTGAACAGGCCGACGAGGAAGTCGTTCACCTCGCGTGCGCTGCGGGCCTCGTGCTGCGCCAGGATCTCGGCCGTGCGGGCGCGGTCGCGCTCCAGCGCCAGCCGCCAGGTGAACCCCGCGCCGGCCAGTAGCAGGGCCAGGGCGCCGGCCAGCCAGCGCCAGCGCCGGCGCAGCAGCGTGCGCAGCGCATAGAGGCGCCGACCCTGCAAGGCGTGCACCGGGCGGTGGGTCAGCAGGCGCTGCAGCTCGCGCTGAAGCGCGCCGACATCGCCATAGCGCCGGGCGGGGTCGACCGCGGTCGACCGTGCGGCGATGGCGTCGATCTCCGCATCCCGGCCGCCGCCCAGCGGCCGCAGCGGGCGCAGCAGCACCAGCAGCAGTCGGCCCAGGCTGTAGACGTCGCTGGCCACCCCGGGCGTGCGGCCGTCGCGCTGCTCGGGGCTGGCGTAGCCCGGCGTGATGCCGGCGCTGCCCTGCTGCGAGCGGCCCTGCAGGCGCGCCACGCCGAAGTCCAGCAGCCTCACCCGACCCTCGCGGTCCACCAGCACGTTGGAGGGCTTGAGGTCGCAGTGGATGACGAGGTGGCGGTGTGCGTAGGCCACGGCCTCGCATAACGAGTCGAACAGTGCCAGCCGGGCCTCGAGGCCGAGCGCGTGCTGGCGGCACCACAGGTCCAGGGGCTCGCCGTCGACGAATTCCATCACCAGGTAGGGGCCCCAGTCGGAGGGGCCGCCGTCCAGCAACCGCGCGATCTGCGGGTGCTCCAGGCCGGCGAGGATCTGGCGCTCGTGCTCGAAGCGCTGGCGAGCGTCGGCCGTGGCGGCGACCTGCAGCAGCTTGATGGCCGCGCGCTGCGCGTAGGCGCCATCGGCGCGCTCTGCGAGGAAGACCCGGCCCATGCCGCCCTGGCCCAGCGGGCGCACCAGGCGCCAGGCGCCGATCAGCGTGCCGACGGGGGCCTCGGCCGCCGTTGCGCCAGGGGTGTCGGCGGGGAGGGGCAGCTGCTGCGTGGGCGCGTCGGCCCGGTCGTGCGCCGAGGCGGACGGCCGGGGCGTCGAGGGCTGGGCAGGCACTGACGGCATGCCTGCATGCTGCCACGGCTGGCGGGCGACAGCCCTGGGGCTGCCACCGATGGAGGCGTCAGGCCGCCGGCGCCACCTTGCGTGTCGACTTGCGCGCAGCCGTGCGGGCCGCCGGCTTCACCGGTGCGGCGGGCTTGGCGGCCTTGGCGACGGTCGAGCGCCCGGCCTTCTTGGCCGCAGGCGCCGTGGCCTTCTCGGGTGCCTTGGCGGCCGTCTTGGCCGCGGCCTTCACCGCCGGCTTGACGGCTGCCTTTGCCGCGGGCTTGGCCGGGGCCTTGGCGCTGCCCTTGCCGGCAGGCGTCGTCACCGGCTTGGCGGCGGCCTTGCGGCTGGCGGGTTTGGCCGGCTTGGCGGCCGGCGTCGGCTTGAGGCCGGCGAGGGCGCTCAGTTCGTCGAGTCGCTTCAGCAGCGTGTCCAGGTCGCCCGCGGTGGGCACGCCCAGCGTCTTGAGTGCCTTGGCGACGCGTTGCTCGAAGATGCTCTCGAGCTTGTCCCAGTGCTGGCCGGCGCGGGTGCCCACCTCGCTGGCCATGCCGGTGAAGCGGCTGGCCATCGCGCCCAGCTTG
This sequence comes from Roseateles depolymerans, assembly GCA_003241055.1. Taxonomy (GTDB): domain Bacteria; phylum Pseudomonadota; class Gammaproteobacteria; order Burkholderiales; family Burkholderiaceae_C; genus Pelomonas; species Pelomonas depolymerans_A. The sequence continues at coordinate 222,968 of QFOD01000002.1, read as the reverse complement.
TCCTCGGCGGCGGATTGCGTCTTCTTCTGCAGCTTCAGGCCTTCGGACACCAGGGCCTCGAAGACCTTGGAGCCTTCGCCCTGTGCCTTGTTGAACGACGCCAGGCCGGCGGCCCAGATCTGCTGGGCGCTGTCCTTCACGCTCTGGGCGACGGGCGAATCGAGCAGCCCGGACGGGAAGCCTGTCTCGGCTGCGGCCTTTTGCTTGGCGGCCATCTTCTGTAGCTTCTTGACCATGTGGGAATCCTCGCGTTGGGGTGAGCCTGCCGCTGCAGGGGTCAGGGCACTATAGGCGGCAGGGCCCGGAAGGGGCTAGCGAATCCTAGTGCCTAGGCTCTACCTTCAAGCCCGCGCGCGGCCCCGGGAAAGCGCGCAGCAGCGGGGTGCGACGATGCGAAAGAATCCGGCGCAGATCGCGGACCTCACACGACAACTCGGGAGACAGACATGCAGTATTTCGTCACTGGCGCGACCGGCTTCATCGGCAGGCGTCTGGTCAAGAAGCTGCTCGCCCGGCGCGGCAGCACGGTGTACTTCCTGCTGCGCGAACAGAGCGCGGCCAAGCTGCCGGAGCTGCTGGCCTACTGGGGCGTGAGCAAGGCCCGGGCCATCCCCGTCATGGGCGACCTCACCGCGCGCCGCCTGGGCGTGGCGGCGGCGACGCTGAAGGAGCTCAAGGGCCGCATCGACCATCTCTACCACCTGGCCGCGGTGTACGACCTGGCCGCCGACGAGGACGCGCAGGTTGCGGCCAACATCGAGGGCACGCGGGCCATGCTGGAGTTTGCGCAGGCGGTGGAGGCCGGCCATGTGCACCATGTGTCGTCCATCGCCGCCGCGGGGCTCTACGAGGGCGTGTTCCGCGAGGACATGTTCGACGAGGCCGAGCACCTGGAGCACCCGTACTTCCGCACCAAGCACGACAGCGAGCAGCTGGTGCGGCGCGATTGCCGGCGGCCCTGGACGGTCTATCGGCCGGCGCTGGTGGTGGGCGATTCGCGCACCGGCGAGATGGACAAGATCGACGGGCCTTACTACTTCTTCAAGCTGATCCAGCGCCTGCGTCAGGTCTTGCCGCCCTGGATGCCGGCGGTCGGCCTGGAGGGCGGGCGCATCAACATCGTGCCGGTGGACTTCGTCGTCGACGCGCTGGACCACCTCTCCCACCGCGTGGAGGCCAGCGGACGCTGCTTCCATCTGGTCGACCCCAAGGGCTACCGCGTCGGCGACGTGCTCGACATCTTCGGGCGGGCCGCCCATGCGCCGCGCATGAGCCTGTTCGTGAACGCGGCGCTGTTCGGCTTCATCCCGCGCAGCGTGAAGAAGGGGCTGATGGCGCTGGCGCCGGTGCGGCGCATCCGCAATGCGGTGATGAAGGATCTGGGGCTGCCCGACGAGCTGTTCACCTTCATCAACTACCCGACACGCTTCGACTGCCGCGAGGCCGAGGCCGCGCTGAAGGGCAGTGGCATCGCCTGCCCGGACCTGAACGACTACGCGTGGCGGCTGTGGGACTACTGGGAGCGCCATCTCGACCCGGATCTCTTCATCGACCGCTCGCTGCACGGCGCGGTGGGCGGTCGGGTGGTGCTGGTGACGGGCGGTTCCTCGGGCATAGGCCTGGCGGCGGCGATCCGGTTCGCCGAGGCCGGCGCGATCACGCTGATCTGCGCGCGCGATGCCGACAAGCTCGAGGCTGCCGCGAAGGAGATCCGGGCCAAGGCTGGCCGCGGCGGCCAGGTGCATGCGCTGGCCTGCGATGTGGCCGAGGAGGCCGGCTGCGCGGCGCTGCTGGACTGGTGCGCCAGCTTCGGCGGGGTGGACTTCCTCATCAACAACGCGGGGCGCTCGATACGGCGCGCGATCGAGTCCAGCTACGACCGCCTGCACGACTACGAGCGCACCATGCAGCTCAACTACTTCGGGGCGCTGCGCGTGACCCTGGGCCTGCTGCCGGCCATGGTGGCCAAGAAGCGCGGCCATGTGGTGAACATCAGCTCCATCGGCGTGCTGACGAATGCGCCGCGCTTCTCGGCCTATGTGGCCAGCAAGGCGGCGCTCGACGCCTGGACCCGCTGCGCCGCCAGCGAATACGCGGACACCGGCGTCACCTTCACCACCATCAACATGCCGCTGGTGCGCACGCCCATGATTGCGCCCACCCGGATCTACAACAACGTGCCCACGCTGTCGCCCGAGGAGGCGGCCGACATGATTGCCCAGGCCTGCGTCGCCCGGCCGGTGCGCATCGCCACCAAGCTGGGTGTGGCGGGCGAACTGCTGCACGCCGCGGCGCCGCGGGTGGCGCAGATCGTGATGAACACCAGCTTCCGCATGTTCCCGGACAGCGAGGCGGCCAAGGGGGACAAGGGCGACAAGGGCCGGGGGCCGGGGCTGTCTCCCGAGGCCCTGGCGCTGCAGCAGATGATGCGCGGCATCCATTTCTGATTTCCGAAGAGGAGAGCGTTGAATGCTCAGAGGACACCGCGTCGGCTTGCGCCATGTGACCGAGGACGACCTGCCCTGGATGAAGCGCGTGACCGGCGACCCGCAGGTGCGCGGCCCCTTCCTCGGCTCGCGCATGCTGGCACCGCACAAGGTGGACGCGCGCTGGAAGGAGCATGGCTTCTCCAGCGATGACGCGGAGCGTCTGCTGATCTGCCACCTGCTGGACGGCAGCGTGATCGGTGACGTGGTGCATTTCTCGGTGGCGCGCTACACCTCCGCACGCGAGATCGGCTGGTCGCTCAGCGAGGTGTCGCTGCGGGGCCAGGGCCTGGCCAGCGAGGCCGCCGCGCTGCTGGTCGACTACCTGTTCGAGAACTGGGAGATCAACCGGCTGCAGTGCGGCATGTCGGTCAACAACCATGCGTCGCGGCGCGTGGCCGAGCATTGCGGCTTCCAGCACGAGGGCATACAGCGCGGCGTGCTCTTCGTGGGCGGCGAGTATGTCGATTGCCATCTGCTGTCGCTGCTGCGCAGTGACTGGCGCGCGCTGCGCACGGGTGCCCCGGCCTGATGCGGGTGGCGGTCTTGCAGCCGGCCATGCATTGGCAGCCGGTGGGCAATCTGCGCGAGACGCTGCGGGCGCTGGAGCGGGCCGCGGCGGCCGGTGCGGGGCTGCTGGTCGGCCCCGAGCTGGGGCTGACGGGTTTTCACCGCCAGGTCACGCGGCATTTCGGCGCGGGCGCGCTGGCCGCCGAGCTCGCGCAGCTGCAGGCTGCCTGCGCCCGGCTCCAGGTGGCGGCCGCCGTGGGCCTGCCCTGGGCGCTGGACGATGGTCGCGCGCTGAACAGCCATCTCTACATCGACGCGCAGGGGCGGCTTGCCGGCCGGGTGGACAAGCAAGGCCTGACACCCAGCGAGGCGACGGTGTTTGCAGCCGGTGGCCCGCGCGCCTGGACGGCGCTGGCCGGTGTGGCGCTCAGCTCGGTGCTGTGCCGGGAAACGCTGGACGGCGAGGCGCTGCTGCCCGAATGGCAGGCCTCGGCGCCGCCTGGCCTGCGGGTGCTGCTCTGGCCCAGCTACATCGCCGACGGCGATACCGGCAACGCTGATGAAGCCGACCTGGTGCAGCGCTACCGGCAGGGCGCCTGCGCGATGGCCCGCGCGCTGCAGGCCTGGGTGCTGCAGTGCAACTGGCCGGTGTCCCTGAACGAGCCGGCGGCACGGGGCTTCGGGGCCAGCATCGTCGTCGCGCCGGACGGGCGGCTGGTGGCCGAGCTGGCCCGGGATGAGCCCGGGCTGTGGTGTCTGGCGCTGGCGGCCGGTGCCGCCAGCATCACGAGGCTGGGCTGAGGCCTCAGCCGTTGGCGCCGGAGGCAGCGGCCGGGGTCACGGCCGGGGCGCGTATCACGCGGGTCTTGCCGCCGGTGCTGACCAGGATGACCGGGTCGCCCGGGTTGAAGGTTTCGTTGCCCTTGGCCTGGATCACCGAGCGGCGCTCGCCGTTGCGCAGCTGCAGGACGATTTCCAGCGCGTCCTCCTTGGTGGCGGCGCGCTCGACCGCATTGCCGATGACGGCGCCGGCCACCGCACCCAGCACGCCGGCCACCTGGCCTTCGCGCCGTCCGCCGACCGTGCTGCCGGCGATCGCGCCGGTCACGCCGCCGGCCACGCCGCCGATGCCGCTTTGCGAGCCGTCCACCGTGACGCTGCGCACCGACAGCACGGTGGCGTCCTGCACCTGCGACAGGCGTTGGGCCTGGTCGCGCTGGACCACGTCGGGGCTGGTCGTGGAGCAGGCCGACAGCACCAGGGCTGCAACCACCGAGAGGGATGTGATCAGTTTGGACATTGAGATCTCCGAGGCGGAATGACTCCGCCAACGGGTCACATTGTCCGGGCGTTGACGCCTGCAAGCCCCATGCAACAACTCTTTACCCTTGCGCGCCGGTGAGCGCGCGGGTTCAGGCGTACAGGCGGCTGGAGCGTGGCACGCTGGCCAGCAGGAATTCCATCTGGTCGGCCAGGATGCGGCGGCCGCGCAGGATCATGTCCTCGTGCAGGCTGGGCACGTAGGGCAGGTAGAGCAGGCTCATGCGGGCCTCCTCGGGCATGCGGCTGCCCTTGCGGCCATTGCAGGCGCGGCAGGCGGTGATGCAGTTCATCCAGCTGTCCCGGCCGCCCCGCGAGGTGGGGTGGATGTGCTCCCGGGTCAGGTCTTCACTGGCGAAGCGGTGCCCGCAGTAGGCGCAGACGTAGCGGTCGCGCGCAAACAGCTTGGTGTTGCTCAGGGCCGGGGTGCTGCGCCAGGCGCGGCTGGGAACCGCGCCGCGTACGGCGACGATGGGATGCACCTCGATGCGTGACTGCCGGCCGGTCAGGCGCTGCCAGCCGCCACGCAGTACCTGGCAGGGCTCGCCCAGCGTCCAGGCGACGCCGTCGCAGGCGTAGATGACCGCCGCTTCGCGTGTACTGATCCACGCCTGCGGCCGGCCGGAGACATCGAGTTGCAGTACTTCCACGGCACCAAACCTCCTGGCGGGAGACTACTGCAACTGGGGCAGGGCGCTCAAGCGTGGCGTCATGACACTGTGGTGGACTCAGGGTGATCCCCGGGGCCGCCCGGGATTTAGGCGCATCACCCTAGAAAACGGTCGGGCAAGACCTCTACGGCCGCGCGCGGCACTGCAAAATAGAACGATCGTTCGTTTTATTCTGGCGCCCCGTGACTGCTCTTTCCGCTTCCACCAAGAAACCCGCTGCGCGTGCCCCGGCCCGTGCCGGCCGGTCCTTGCAGAAGGGGCAGCAGACCCGGGCCGTGATTCTCGAGGCCGCGCTCGGTCTGGCGTCGCACATGGGCCTGGAAGGGCTGTCCATCGGCGCGCTGGCCGACGTGACCGGCATGAGCAAGTCCGGCGTGTTCGCCCATTTCGGCTCGCGCGAGGAGCTGCAGATCGCCGTCGTGACCGAGTACCACGCGCGCTTCGAGGAGGAGGTCTTCTTCGTCGCGATCCGCGAGGCCCGCGGCCTGCCGCGCCTGCGCACGATGTTCGAGCGCTGGGTGCGGCGCGTGTCGGTCGAGGTCGACTCCGGCTGCATCTACATCAGCGGTGCGGTGGAGTTCGATGATCGGCCCGGCCCGGTGCGGGACGCGCTGGTCGGCATGGTCAAGGCCTGGCACGCCGCGCTGCACAAGGCCATCGAGCTGTCGCGCGACGAAGGCCATCTGCACGCCGATGCGGACGTCGATCAGATCGTTTTCGAGCTGCACGGGCTGATCCTGTCCCTGCATCACGATGCGCGCTTCATGCGCATTCCAGGCGCGCTGGACCGGGCCGGTCTCGGCTTCGAGCGCGTCATCCAGTCGTATGCGACGCCGGCGGGCCTGGGGCTCGACCGTCAACGCAAACCCGTGAAGAACGGCGCCGCCCGGCGCTGATCCCCAACCACCCCCGCCCCACCCCTCCCAGGAGTACCCGATGCCCCATTACCAACCGCCCCTGCGTGACATGCAATTCGTCATGCACGAGCTGCTGAATGTCGTCGACGAGCTGAAGATGCTGCCGGCGCATGCGGACATCGATGCGGACACCATCAACGCCGTGCTGGAAGAAGGCGGCAAGTTCGCGGCCGAGGTGATCGCGCCCATCAACCTCAGCGGTGACGCCGAAGGCTGCGCGCTGGACAAGACCACCCACGAGGTCACGCCGCCCAAGGGCTTCAAGGAAGCCTACAAGCAGTATGTGGACGGTGGCTGGCCGGCGCTGTCCTGCGACCCCGACTTCGGCGGCCAGGGCCTGCCGCACCTGGTGAACCAGTTCTTCTACGAGATGCTGAACTCGGCCAACCAGGCCTGGACCATGTACCCCGGCCTGAGCCACGGCGCCTACGAGGCCCTGCACGCCCACGGCACGCCCGAGCAGAAGGCGACCTACCTGCCCAAGCTGACCAGCGGCGAATGGACCGGCACCATGTGCCTGACCGAGCCGCACTGCGGCACCGACCTGGGCCTGCTGCGCACCAAGGCCGAACCGCAGGCCGACGGCACCTACAAGATCACCGGCGCCAAGATCTTCATCTCGGCCGGCGAGCACGACATGGCCGAGAACATCGTCCACCTGGTGCTGGCGCGCCTGCCGGACGCACCGGCTGGCTCCAAGGGCATCTCGCTGTTCGTGGTGCCCAAGTTCAACGTGAATGCGGACGGCTCGCTGGGCACGCGCAATGGCATCTACTGCGGCGGCCTGGAGCACAAGATGGGCATCCACGCCAACGCCACCTGCCAGATGGTGCTGGAAGGCGCCGTCGGCACGCTGGTGGGCCAGCCCAACAAGGGCCTGGCCGCGATGTTCGTGATGATGAACGCCGCCCGTCTGGGCGTGGGCAACCAGTCGCTGGGCCTGACGGAAGTGGCCTACCAGAACGCCGTGACCTACGCCAAGGACCGCATCCAGATGCGTGCGCTGTCCGGCCCCAAGGCGCCGGACAAGGCGGCCGACCCCATCATCGTGCACCCCGACGTGCGCAAGATGCTGCTGACCGCCCGCGCCTACGCCGAGGGCGCCCGCATGCTGCAGGGCTACACCGTGCTGCAGCTGGACAAGGCGCTGAAGAGCGACGACGAGGACGAGCGCAAGGACGCCGAGGCTGAGGTCGCGCTGCTGACGCCCATCATCAAGGCCTTCATCACCGACAACGGCTGGATCGCCACCTCGCACTGCATGCAGGTGTTCGGCGGCCACGGCTTCATCCACGAATGGGGCATGGAGCAGTTCGTGCGCGACGCGCGCATCAACATGATCTACGAGGGCACCAACACCATCCAGTCGCTGGACCTGCTGGGCCGCAAGGTGCTGGGCAACAACGGCGCCACGCTGAAGAAGTTCGGCAAGAAGATTGCCGCCTTCATCGAGGAAGAGGGCACGAACGAAGCGATGCAGGAGTTCGTGAACCCGCTGGCCGACCTGGGCGACAAGGTCAACAAGCTGACACAGGAGGTCGGTATGAAGGCCTTCGGCAACCCCGACGAGGTGGGGGCCGCGGCCGTCGACTACCTGCGGGTGGTCGGTCACATGACCTTCGCCTACTTCTTCGCCCAGGCCGCCAAGATCGCGCTGGACAAGAAGGACGGCGGCGATCCGTTCTACACCGCCAAGCTGGCGACCGCGCGCTTCTACTTCGCCAAGCTGCTGCCCGAGACGGCCAGCCTGATCCGCACCTGCCGCGCCGGCCTGGCGCCGCTGATGGAGATGGACGAGGCGCTGTTCTAAACGCCCGCGTCCAGGCCGCACAGCACAACGAGGAGACAAGAAAGATGAAAGCCCTGATCACGACGAGCATCGCGGCTGCGCTGCTGGCCCCGCTGCTGGCGCTCGCCCAGGCCACGCCCGTGGGCCTGTGGAAGACCATCGACGACGACGGCAAGACCGCGAAGTCGCTGGTGCGCATCACCGAGCAGGGCGGCGCGGTGGTGGGCAGCATCGACAAGCTGCTGGACCCCGCCACGCCGGCCGATGCCAAGTGCGACAAGTGCGCCGACGACCGCAAGGGCCAGCCGCTGGTGGGGCTGCAGATCATCCGCAACGTCCGCCAGGACGCGGACGACAAGGGCCTGTGGGACGGCGGCGAGATCCTCGATCCCAACAACGGCAAGACCTACAAGACCCGGCTGAAGCCCGTCGATGGCGGCAAGCGCCTCGAGGTGCGCGGCTACATCGGTGCGCCGCTGTTCGGCCGTACCCAGACGTGGATTCGCGTCGAGTGAACGAAACAACCCAGGAGCATCCCATGAGTCGATTCCAAGTCCGCAAGGTTGCCGTGCTAGGCGCCGGCGTGATGGGCGCGCAGATCGCGGCCCATCTGGTCAATGTGAAGGTGCCGGTCGTGCTGTTCGACCTGCCCGCCAAGGAAGGTCCCAAGAACGGCATCGTCACCAAGGCCGTGGAAGGCCTGAAGAAGCTCAAGCCCGCGCCGCTGGGCGACGTGGCCGATGCGCGCCTGATCCAGCAGGCCAACTACGAGGAACACCTCGAGCTGCTGAAGGATTGCGACCTCATCATCGAGGCCATCGCCGAGCGCATGGACTGGAAGCTCGATCTCTACACCAAGATCGCGCCCTTCATCGCGCCGCACGCCATCGTGGCGTCCAACACCTCGGGCCTGAGCATCACCAAGCTGTCTGAGGTGCTGCCTGAAGAGATCAAGCCGCGCTTCTGCGGCATCCATTTCTTCAACCCGCCGCGCTACATGTACCTGGTCGAGCTCATCACGACGCCGACCACCGAGCCCCACATCCTGGACCAGCTCGAAGCCTTCGTGACCACCTCGGTGGGCAAGGGTGTGGTGCGCGCCAAGGACACGCCCAACTTCGTGGCCAACCGCGTCGGCATCGCCGGCATGATGGCCACGATGATCGAGGCCGAGAAGTTCGGCCTGACCGTGGACGTGGTGGACGACCTGACCGGCAAGAAGCTGGGCCGCGCGTCCAGCGGCACCTTCCGCACGGCGGACGTCGTCGGCCTGGACACCATGGCCCACGTCGTCAAGACCATGCAGGACAACCTGAAGGACGACCCCTTCTTCCCGACCTATGCCACGCCCGCCGTGCTGGCCGGCCTGATCGCCAAGGGCGCGCTGGGCCAGAAGACCGGTGCGGGTTTCTTCAAGAAGGTCGGCAAGGACATCCAGCGCCTGGACTTCGCCACGGGCGAATACGTCGCCGGCGGCAAGAAGGCTGACGAGATCGTCGCCCGCATGCTGAAGAAGCCGGCCGCCGACCGCATCAAGCTGCTGCGCGAGAGCAGCAATCCGCAGGCGCAGTTCCTGTGGGCCATCCTGCGCGACAGCTTCCACTACGCCGCCGTGCACCTGGCCGACGTGGCCGACACCGCACGCGAGATCGACTTCGCGATGCGCTGGGGCTTCGGCTCGCAACAGGGCCCGTTCGAGCTGTGGCAGGCCGCCGGCTGGAAGCAGGTGGCTGAATGGATCTCGGCCGACATCGCCGAGGGCAAAACCCTGTGCGCCGCGCCGCTGCCGGCCTGGGTGACCGAAGGCCCGGTGGCCGCTGCGGGTGGCGTGCACACGCCTGAAGGTTCGTGGAGCGCCCACGAGGGCAAGTTCAAGCCGCGCAGCGCGCTGCCGGTCTATGCCCGCCAGCCCTTCCCGGAGAGCCTGCTGGGCACTGGCGCGGCCGATCCGCTGAAGAGCGGCACCGAGCTGTTCAAGAACGACGAGGTGCGCGTCTGGACGCTGGACGGCGAGGTGGTCATCGCCTCCATCACGGCCAAGCTGCACCTGATCAGCCCGGCCGTGACCGAGGGCCTGCTGAAGGCCGTCGAGATCGCCGAGAGCGCCTACCAGGGCCTGGTGATCTGGAGCCCGGACGACGTCTTCTCCGCCGGCGCCAATCTCGAGAGCCTGATGCCCGTCTTCATGAAGCTGGGCAGCAAGGGCATCGCGCCGGAAGAGAAGAAGCTGCAGGACATGATGCTGCGCCTACGCTATGCCCAGGTGCCGGTGGTGGCCGCGATGCGCGGCCTGGCGCTGGGCGGTGGCGCCGAGCTGGCGGTGCATTGCGCCCGCCGCGTCGCCCATGTCGAGAGCTATGTGGGCCTGGTGGAAGTGGGCGTGGGCCTGATCCCCGGCGGTGGCGGCCTGACCTACATCGCGCGCCGCGCGGCCGAGATGGCCGCGGCCGGCAATGCCGGTGCCGACATCCTCACCTTCCTGAAGGACGGCTTCCTGACCGCGGCCACCGCCAAGGTTGCGACCTCGGCCCACGAGGCGCGCAAGAACGGCTTCCTGCTGGACAGCGACATCATCGTGCCGAACAAGGACGAGCTGCTGTTCGTCGCGACGGCTACCGTCAAGGGCATGGCCGAGGCCGGCTACCGCCCGCCGCACAAGGCGGTGTTCCCGGTGGCGGGCCGCAGCGGCATCGCCACCATCAAGGGTCAGGTCGCCAACATGCGTGACGGCGGCTTCGTCAGCGCGCACGACTACCACCTGGCCGCGGCGATCGCCGACGTGGTCTGCGGTGGCGAGGTGGAAGCCGGCTCGCTGGTGACCGAGGACTACCTGATGGCCCTGGAGCGCAAGCACTTCTGCGCGCTGCTGGACAACCCGAAAACGCAAGAGCGAATCATGGGCATGCTGCAAACGGGCAAGCCGGTTCGCAACTAAGCCGCTCAGGAGAACACGACATGAGCAAGCAAGTTCAAGACGCCTACATCGTCTCCGCCACCCGTCTGCCCATCGGCAAGAGCGGCCGCGGCTACTTCAAGAACACCCGGCCGGACGAGATGCTGGTCAAGGTGATGCAGGCCGCGCTGGCCCAGGCCCCGGGCCTGGAAGCGGCGGCCATCGAGGACGCCATCGTCGGCTGCTCCTTCCCCGAGGGCGAGCAGGGCATGAACATTGCCCGCGTCGCCTCGGTGCTGGCCGGCCTGGGCAACACCATTGGTGGCGTGACCGTCAACCGCTACTGCGCCTCGGGCATCACCGCGGTGCAGATGGCGGCGGACCGCATCCGCGTCGGCGAGGCCGACGTGATGTTCGCCGGCGGCGTGGAGTCCATGTCCATGATCCCCATGGGCGGCAACAAGCCGTCCCTGAGCCCGCTGATCTTCGAGCGTGACGAGAACATCGGCATTGCCTACGGCATGGGCCTGACCGCCGAGAAGGTGGCCGAGAAGTGGAAGATCAGCCGCGAGGCGCAGGACGCCTTCTCGGTGGAATCGCACCGCCGCGCCGTGGCCGCCATGCAGGCGGGCTACTTCGATGCCGAGATCACGCCCTTCGACGTGATCGAGCGCACGCCCAACCTGGCGGACGGCACGGTCAACATCAAGACCCGCACCGTCAAGCTGGACGAAGGCGCCCGCCCCGACACGTCCATGGAAGGCCTGGCCAAGCTCAAGCCGGTGTTCGCCGCCAAGGGCAGCGTGACGGCCGGCAACAGCTCGCAGACCTCGGACGGCTCGGGCGGCCTCATCATCGTCAGCGAAGCCGCGCTCAAGCGCTACAACCTGACGCCGCTGGCCCGCTTCGTGTCCTTCGCGATCAAGGGCGTGCCGCCCGAGATCATGGGCATCGGCCCCATCGAGGCCATCCCGGCCGCACTCAAGTCCGCCGGCCTCAAGGCCTCGGACATGGACTGGGTGGAGCTGAACGAGGCCTTCGCCGCGCAGAGCCTGGCCGTGCTGAACGACCTGGACAGCAAGGGCTTCGAGCTGGACCGCGCCAAGGTCAACCCCAACGGCGGTGCGATCGCGCTGGGCCACCCGCTGGGCGCCACCGGCGCCATCCGCGCGGCCTCGGTGATCCACAACCTGCGTCGCACCGGCGGCAGGTACGGCATGGTCACCATGTGTGTGGGCGCCGGCCAGGGGGCTGCGGGCATCTTCGAGCGCCTGTAAGCGCGCCAGAACAAGCGCGGCGCGAGCCGCGCTTTTTTCTTTGCCGGGGGTGATTCGATGATTCACTTTCTGTCCCGCGACGGCTTCATGCTCAGCGGCCATCTCTACGGCGACCCCGCGCGTGCGCGGGCCGGCCTGCTGATCGCGCCGGCCATGGGTGTGGAGCAGCGCTACTACGCCGACTTCGCGCGCTGGATGGCCGAGCAGGGCTGGCTGGTGCTGAGCTTCGATTACCGCGGCATGGGCGCCTCCCGCCCGGATGCGATGAGGCATTCGCTGAAGGGCCTGGAGGCCGACATCCACACCTGGGCCTGCCAGGACGCGGCCGCCGCGCTGGATGAGCTGTCGCGCCGCCTCGGCCCGGCGCGCGAGATCCACTGGCTGGGTCACAGCCTGGGCGGCCAGATCCTGGGCCTGCTGCCCAATCGCGGGCGCGTGGCGCGGGCCGTCACCGTGGGCTGCGGCAGCGGCTACTGGCGCGAGAACGCGGCGGCGCTGCGGCGCTATGTGTGGTGGCTGTGGTTTGTTGTCGTGCCGCTGGCGCTGCCACTGTTCGGCTACTTCCCGGGGCGCCGCCTGCGCAAGGTGGGCGACCTGCCGCGCGGCGTGATGGCGCAGTGGCGGCGCTGGTGCCTGATGCCCGACTACCTGATGGGCGAGGGCGGCGAGGCGCTGCGCGCGCAGTACGCGTCGGTCAACGCCCCCATGCTGTCGCTGAGCTTCACGGACGACGAGTTCATGTCGCGCCGCAATACCGAGTCGCTGCACGCCTTCTACGCCGGCGCGCAGCCCGAGATCCGGCGCATCGCGCCCGCCGACGTAGGCGAGCGCCGCATCGGCCACTTCGGCTTCTTCCGTGCCCGCTTCGAGTCCAGCCTGTGGCCCCAGGTCAGCGGCTGGCTGGGCACGGCCTGACCCTGATTCGCCAAATCCCATGACGACCCTGCACTGTTTCGACGAGGCCCTGGCGCTGCAGCCGCTGGACGCGCCCGGGCGCTACGCCGGCAGCACCCATCCGGCCTACTGGAACATGGTCGGCCCCTTCGGTGGCGCGACCGCGGCCACGCTGCTCAATGCGGTGCTGCGCCACCCCGAGGTGCAGGGCACGCCGCTGTCGCTGACGGTGAACTACGCCGCAGCGCTGGAGGCCGGCAGCTTCGAGCTGCAGGCCCGGCCGGTGCGCACCAATCGCTCCACCCAGCACTGGCTGGTGGAGCTCAGCCAGGGCGGTGCCGTGGCGGCGACGGCCACCGTGGTGACCGCGTTACGGCGCGACACCTGGGGCGCCAGCGACCTGCCGGCGCCGCTGGTGCCGCGACCCGAGGCCGTCGAGCCGGTGGCCGCCGGTCCGGCGCGCCTGGCCTGGCTGGCCAACTACGAGATGCGCCCCATCAAGGGCGGCCTGCCCGAGCGCTGGGATGGCCGGGGCCAGCACAGCGAGAGCCTGCTGTGGGTGCGCGAGGCGCCCGAGCGTGCGCTGGACTTCGCCGCGCTGGCGGCGCTCAGCGACGTCTTCCTCCCGCGCATCTACCTGCGGCGGGCCCAGGTCGTACCGATAGGCACGGTGTCGCTGACCACCTACTTCCATGCCGATGCGGCGCTGCTGGCCCGCGTGGGCAGTGGCTACCTGCTGGGCCGGGCGGTGGGGCAGCAGTTCGGCCAGGGCTTCTTCGACCAGGCCGCCCAGCTCTGGAGCGAGGCGGGCGAGCTGATCGCCACCTCCAGCCAGATCGTCTACTACCGCGAGTGAGGGGGCGCAGGGATACTTCGCCCCCCCGCGAGGCCTTCACCGCCCGACCGCCATGTCCGACCTCAACCGCCGTCACCTCCTTGCCCTGCCCACGGCCGCGCTGCTGGCCGGCTGTGGTGCCCCCGCCCGGCTGGCCAGCTGGGCGCAGGCCCGCGACGCCGTGCGCGAACTGCTGCTGACGCCGCAGACCGTGGACGGCAACACCTGGAACCTGGCGCAGGTGCTGCAGCATCTGGCCCAGAGCATCGAGTACTCCGTGCGGGGCTTCCCGTCGCTCAAGCCCGCATGGTTCCGCCACACGCTGGGCGCGGCGGCGTTTGCGGTGTTCGATGCACGCGGGGCCATGAACCATGCGCTGGATGAGCCCATTCCGGGCGCCCCGGCGCTGGACGCACAACTGGCGCTCAAGACCGCGGTGGACCGTCTGGCCGCCGCGATGGACGCCTTCGACGCCCACACCGGCACACTTCACGACCATTTCGCCTACGGCACGCTCAGCAAGCCGCAGTACCAGCGGGCCCACCTGATGCACCTGGCGAATCATTGGCAACAATTCCACGCGCAGACGGCCACGGCCTGAAAGGACCCCATGACCATCAAGACCTACACCCACAACGGCGTGGCGACGATAGAGATCGCGCGCCCCGAGAAGAAGAACGCGATCACCCAGGCCATGTACCAGGCCATGGCGGATGCGCTCGTCGCGGCCAACGACGACAAGAGCGTGCGCGCCGTGCTCATCGTCGGCCAGCCCGGCATCTTCACCTCCGGCAACGACCTGGAGGACTTCATGGCCCAGCCCCCGCGCGGTGCGGAGGCGCCGGTGTTCCAGTTCATGCGCGCACTGACCGGCTGCGCCAAGCCCGTGGTGGCGGCGGTCACCGGCGCGGCCATCGGCATCGGTACCACGCTGCTGCTGCATTGCGACCTGGTCTTCGTGGCGGACGACGCTCGCCTGGCCATGCCCTTCGTGGGCCTCGGCCTGGTGCCCGAGTTCGGTTCCAGCCTGCTGGTGCCTCAGCTGATGGGCAATCGCCGCGCGGCCGAGAAGCTGCTGCTGGGCGACCCGTTCACCGGCGAAGACGCGGTGGAATGTGGCATCGCCAATCGCGTGCTGCCCGCGTCCGAGGTGGTCAACCATGCGCGCCGCATGGCCGAACGCTTCAACGGTCTGGCGCCCGGCGCCGTGCGTGACACCAAGGCGCTGATTGCCGCGCCGCAGCGTGAGGCGGTTCTGGCCGCCATTGCCCGCGAGGCCGAGATCTTCGGCGCCCGGCTGCGCAGCCCGGAAGCCATGGAGGCCTTCCAGGCCTTCTTCCAGAAGCGCGCGCCGGACTTCTCCAAGTTCGACTGAGCGCCGCCTGGGCTGACCCGCCGCCGGGAGGCGCCGCGGGGTCAGCCCTTGCGTACCAGGCCGACCACCAGGCCGATGACGGCCAGCAGCAGGAAACCGTAGAACAGCAGCTGGGCGATGCCCGCCGCGCTGGCGGCGATGCCGCCGAAGCCGAACACGGCCGCGACCAGCGCGATGACGAAGAAGATGACGGCGTAGCGCAACATGGTGGACTCCTTTGCGATGAGGCTCGTTCAGAGGACGAGTCCAGCTTAGGCCCGCGCCGCGCGGGCGCACGCCGGACGATGGACAACCTGCCGGTAGGACGCAGCCGACAGGGCTGACGCGCGCGGCCCGCCGCCGTCGCGCCAAGGGCCGCTAACCACTTCATGAGCTGGCGCTGACGGGGCGGCCTGGTCCTACAGGCCGACGCCCTCTGCGCCGACCGGCGCGGCCGCCTCGGCGGCGCAGCATGAAGGCACCGCGACAGACGAGGCTGCGCGGTGCGGATGAGCTCCCGCTCCCGAGCTCCGTCGACAAGGAGATCGCCATGAACTGGGACCAGATCGCTGGAGGCTGGAAGCAGCTGAAGGGCCGTGTGCAAGAGCAGTGGGGTCAGCTGACCGAGGACGACCTGGACGTCGTCGCCGGCCGCCGTGAGCAGCTCGCCGGCAGGATCCAGCAGCGCTACGGCTGCGCCAAGGAAGAGGCCGAGCGCCAGATCGCCGCGTGGGAACGCAAGGCGACCGACGCCTGGTTTCGCTGACGCCCTGCGGCGCCCGCGGCCGGTCGGCTGCGGGCGCCGCTCGCCGGGCTGCCTGGCAGCCCATACAGCCAAGGAGATCCCATGAACTCACGTTTCCTGAATGCGGCCGCGGTGGCGCTGGCCGTGCTGGGCCTGGCCGCCTGCGGCCAGCCCGATGAGCAGACCGCCGGGCAGAAGCTGGACGCGGCGGTGGAACAGGCCCGTCAGACGGGCGTGCAGGCCAAGGCCGACGCCGAGGCCGCCGCGAGCGAGGTGGGGGCGCGGCTGCAAGCCGGTGCGCGCGCCGGCGAGCGGGCGCTGTCCGATGCGGCGATCACGGCCAGGATCAATGCGGCACTGGCGGTCGACGATCAGCTCAAGGCGCGCAAGATCGATGTCGACACGCGCGAAGGCTCGGTGGTGCTGATGGGCAGCGCGCCGAGCGAGCAGGCCCGTGATCGGGCGACCGTGCTGGCCCGTGCCGTGGAAGGGGTGCGTGCAGTCGAGAACCGTCTGGTGCTCCAGCCCCAGGGCTGACGCCGCGGGCCCGGGCTATGCTGCCGCCCTGGTGAGGGCCGCCGTCGCGGCCGGGAGCTGAGAGTCATGCGCATTGCCGCCGCCAAGCTGGCCCTGGCACCCCTGCTGCTCTGGCAGGGGCGTCGGGTTCGCGCCCAGGCCCTGCGCCTGCCCGAGGCGGCGGGCCCCCGCGAAGGCCGGGTGGGCGAGGGCGACACCGCGCTGCGGCTGCTGGTGGTGGGCGATTCCTCGGCGGCCGGGGTCGGCGCGGACACCCAGCAGCAGGCCCTGGCGGGGCAGCTGGCGCAGGCGCTGGCCCCACGCCTGGCGCGCGCCGTCGACTGGCATCTGCTGGCGCGCACCGGCCAGACGGCGGTCGATGCGCTGGCTGCGCTCGAGGGGCAGGTGTTGCCGGCCGCCGATGTCGCGGTGGTGGCGCTGGGCGTCAACGACGTGACCGGCCAGGTGCCGCCCGCGCGCTGGCTGGCTGCGCTGGACCGCATCGACGGCCTGCTGCGGGAGCGCAGCGGCGTTCGCTATGTGCTGCACTGCGCCGTGCCGCCGATGCAGAGCTTTCCGTTGCTGCCGCAGCCGCTGCGCTGGTGGATGGGGGCGCAGGCCCTGCGCCTCAACGCCCGGCTGGCCCGGCATCTGGCCGGTCAGCCGTTGCGCGGGCTGCAGGCCCTGCCGCAGGCCTGGCAGGAGCCGGCCCGTGCGGCCGCGTTGATGGCGGCCGATGGCTTTCATCCCAACCCGGCGGGCTATGCGCTCTGGGCCGAGGTGCTGGCCGAGCATCTTGCGGCGACGCGGGTCACCGGGCTCAGCCAAACACGCTGACCGCCTCGACCAGCCGCTCCGCCTGCTGTTTCAGGCCGAGGGACGCGGCGGCGTTCTGCTCCACCAGCGCGGCGTTCTGCTGCGTGATCTGATCGATCTGACCGACGGCCTGGCTCACCTCGCGGATGCCGGCCTGCTGCTCGTGGCTGGCGGTGCCGATGGCGCCGATCAGGCCGGACACGTGGCGCACCTGGGCCACCAGTTCGCCCATGGTCCGGCCCGCCTGGTCGACGATGCGGGCGCCTGCGTCGACGCGCTCGACGCTGGCGCCGATCAGCGACTTGATCTCGCGCGCCGCCCCGGCGCTGCGCGTGGCCAGGGCCCGCACCTCGCTGGCCACCACGGCGAAGCCGCGGCCCTGCTCGCCGGCCCGGGCCGCCTCCACGGCGGCATTGAGCGCCAGGATGTTGGTCTGGAAGGCGATGGTGTCGATCACGCCGATGATGGCGGCAATCTGATGGGAGCTGGCCGAGATGTCACTCATCGTCGTGACGACTTCGGCCACGGTCTCGCCGCCGCGCGCGGCGGCGGCCTGCGCATTGTCGGAGAGCTGGTAGGCCTGGCTGGCGGCCTCGGCATTGCGGTGCACGGCCGCGCTCACCTGTTCCATCGAGGCGGCGGTCTGCTGCACGCTGGAGGCGGCGCGCTCGGTGCGCTGGCTGAGGTCGTCGTTGCCCTGGGCAATCTCGCCGGCCGCGGTCTGCACCGACACCACCTGGTGGCGCACGTCGTCGACCAGCCAGCGGAACATCAGGCCCAACTGGCTGACGGTGCGCAGCGTGATGCCGATGTCGTCGCCACGCTCCAGCGTGGTCGCGTTGCGCGAGGCCCCGGTGGCGACATCGAGTGCCGTGCGGCGCAGCGCCTGCAACGGCGCCACCACCTGCCGCTCCAGCAGCAGGGCGCTCAAGGCCAGGCACAGCGCCAGCACGGCCGAACAGCCGCCCCAGGCCGGCAGCCCGAGCGAGGCCGTGACGGCGGTGGTGGCCAGCCAGGCCAGCGTCAGCGAGGCACGGATGCGGCCGCGCACGGAGAGCGTGCGGGGCAGGTCCAGCACGGCACGCACGCCACGGCGCAGCAGCAGCCCCTGTCGCAGCGTCAGGCGTGCGGCTCCGCCGCCGCGCAGCGAGCGATACAGCTCGTCGGCGGCCGCGATTTCGTTTCGCGTGGGCGTGGTTCGCACCGACATATAGCCCACCTGGCGGCCGTTGCGGACCACCGGCACGGCGTTGGCTCGCACCCAGTAGTGGTCGCCGTTCTTGCGGCGGTTCTTCACCAACGCCGTCCAGGGCAGGCCCTGCTTCAGCGTGGCCCACATGTCGGCGAAGGCCTCGCGCGGCATGTCGGGGTGGCGCACGATGTTGTGCGGCTGGCCGTAGAGCTCGTCCCGGCTGAAGCCGCTGGCCGCGACGAAGGCCTCGTTGGCGTAGGTGATGCGGCCGCTGGCGTCGGTGGTGGACATCAGCACCGCGTCGTCTGGCAATGCGTACTCGCGCTGCGTGATGGGTTCGTTGATTCGCATGGGGCCCCTGGTACTGCAGGGCCGTGCCCCAATCCTCCATGTTCGGGGCTTGCCGGGGGGGCGGGTGCAAGGCAGTCGGGCGATGCGCGCAGCAATTCACGCCAGAGCATGACCTGACCCTGGATGGGGGCCCTCAGATGCAACAAGGGCCCCGAAGGGCCCTTGCTCAAGAGTCTCTCAGCGCGATCGGTGCTCAGCCCTTGCTGCCGGCGTGGGCCGCCTGATCCTGGCCGCTGAGTGCGCGGTCCAGCTTGTCGTGATCGAGAGCACCCTCCCACTTGGACACGACGATCGTGGCCACAGCGTTGCCGATGAAGTTGGTCAGCGAGCGACACTCGGACATGAAGCGGTCGACGCCCAGGATGAGCGCCATGCCGGCGACCGGCACCTCGGGCACGACGGACAGCGTGGCGGCCAGCGTGATGAAGCCGGCGCCGGTGACGCCCGCGGCGCCCTTGGAGCTCAGCATCGCCACCAGCAGCAGCGTGATCTGGTGGCCCAGCGTCAGTTCGGTGTTGGTGGCCTGCGCGATGAACAGCGCCGCCAGCGTCATGTAGATGTTGGTGCCGTCCAGGTTGAAGGAGTAGCCGGTCGGCACGACCAGACCCACCACGGTCTTCTCGCAGCCGGCCTTCTCCATCTTCTCCATCAGCGAGGGCAGGGCCGATTCCGAGGACGAGGTGCCCAGCACGAGCAGCAGCTCGGCCTTCAGGTAGCGGATCAGCTTGACGACCGAGAAGCCGCAGAGCTTGCCCACCACGCCCAGGATGACCAGCACGAACAGCAGCGAGGTGATGTAGAAGCTGCCGACCAGCCAGGCCAGGTTGACCAGCACGGCCAGACCGTACTTGCCGATGGTGAAGGCCATCGCGCCCAGCGCGCCGATGGGGGCGGTGCGCATCAGGATGTGGACCATGCGGAACACCGGCGCGGTCAGCGATTCGAAGAAGGTCAGCACGGGCTCGCCGCGCTCGCCGACCAGCGCCAGCGAGACACCGAACAGCACCGCAACGAACAGGGTCTGCAGGATGTTGCCGTCGGCCAGCGCGCCGATCAGGGACTTCGGGATCACTTCCATCAGGAAGCTGGTGATCGTCAGGTCGTGGGTTTTCTCCACGTAGCTGCGCACCTCCTTCTGATCGAGCGTCGCGACGTCGACGTTCATGCCCGCGCCCGGCTGCACGAAGTGCGCCACCAGCATGCCCACCACCAGGGCCAGCGTCGAGAAGAACAGGAAGTACACCATCGCTTTGCCGAACACCCGGCCCACCGTCTTCAGATGGGTCATGCTGGCAATGCCGGTCACGATGGTCAGGAAGATCACCGGCGCGATGATCATCTTCACCAGCTTGATGAAGGCATCGCCCAGCGGCTTCAGCGTGGTGGCGTACTGAGGCTCGAAATGGCCCAGCAGCACGCCGATGGTGATGGCCACCAGCACCTGCACGTAGAGCTGCTTGTAGAGCGGCTGCTTGGGCACAGCGGCCGGCGAGGTCGTCGGGGTGATCAACATGCAAATATCTCCGGGGGATGGCCGCTCGGCGCAGCCCTTGGGGCATGGGCGTTGGCGAACCTGTTTTGACGGCCGGGATTACACGCCGCTTTCGCGGCGGATGCCCGGCCCCTGCAGCGCGTCTGTGCGCGGTGCAGGGACATTTTCTCTGGGGGTGGTCGGCAATTCGCGTGCGCGATCTGCCGGCGGGTTTCTGCGGTGTAAAGCTGGTGCAGCCGACTCAGGCAGCGTCGCCGAACGGCCGAGGCTTGCCATCCGCATCGATGGCGACATAGGTGAGGTTGGCTTCCGTCACCTTGACGACGTGCGGGTTGGCCGGATCGCGCTCGGCCACCACTTCGACATGGACCGTGATGGAGGTGCGGCCCACGCGGGTGACCTTGGCGTAGAAGGACAGCAGGTCGCCAATGGACACCGGCTGCTTGAAGATGAATTCGTTCACCGCCACCGTGGCGATGCGGCCGCGCGACAGGCGGGCCGGCAGCACCGACCCGGCCAGGTCGACCTGGGCCATGATCCAGCCGCCGAAGATGTCGCCGTTGGCGTTGGAATCCGCCGGCATGGGCATGACCCGCAGCACGAGCTCGCGCTCACGAAAGGCTGGGGGAATGGGGTGGGGTACTGCTTCGGTCATGACGGGGCTTGGGACAATCCAGCCCGGTATTGTCCGCCTGTCTGCATTTTCATGAGATCCCTGCGCTCGTCATCCGCCCCGCCCGCCGTTGCCGGCCCCGTCGTCAAGGGAGACTGGCACACCGTGGGCCGGCTGCTGCCCTATCTGTGGCGCTACCGCTGGCGGGTGGCGGCAGCGCTGGCCTTCATGGTCGGTGCCAAGCTGTGCAACGTGGCAGTGCCGGTGCTGCTGAAGCACCTCGTGGATGCGCTGGACCTCAAGCCCGGCCAGCCGCAGGCGCTGCTGGTGGTGCCGCTGGGTCTGCTGCTGGCCTATGGCGGCCTGCGGCTGTCCACCTCGCTGTTCACCGAACTGCGCGAGCTGATCTTTGCCAAGGCGACGGAGGGCACGGCGCGCAGCCTGTCGTTGCAGGTGTTCCGGCATCTGCACGACCTGTCCCTGCGCTTCCACCTGGAGCGCCAGACCGGGGGCATGACGCGGGACATCGAGCGCGGCACCCGTGCGGTGCATTCGCTGATCAGCTATTCGCTCTACAGCATCGTGCCCACGCTGATCGAGGTGGTGCTGGTGCTGACGCTGCTGGGGGTGAAGTTCGACGTCTGGTTCGCCGGCATCACCATCCTGGCGCTGGTGGTCTACGTGAGTTTCACCGTGCTCGTGACCGAATGGCGCACGCAGTTCCGGCGCCAGCTCAACGAGCTGGATTCGCAGGCCCACAGCAAGGCCATCGACTCGTTGCTGAACTACGAGACGGTGAAGTACTTCAACAACGAAGGCTTCGAGGCGGCGCGCTACGACGAGAGTCTGGAATCGCTGCGCCGCGCGCAGCTGAAGGCGCAGACCACGCTGTCGCTGCTCAATGCGGGCCAGCAGCTCATCATCGCGGTGGCCCTCGTGGCCATGCTGTGGCGGGCCACGCAGGGTGTCGTGGCCGGCCACCTGAGCCTGGGCGACCTGGTGATGGTGAATGCCTTCATGATCCAGCTCTACATCCCGCTGAACTTCCTGGGCGTGCTCTACCGCGAGATCAAGCAGAGCCTGACCGACATCGAGAAGATGTTCCGCTTGCTGGACCGCGAGCGCGAGGTGGCCGACCCGCCCGGCGCGCCCGAATTGCAGGTGGGCGGGGCCGAGGTGGTGTTCGACGACGTGCACTTCGCCTACGAGCCGGATCGCCCCATCCTCAAGGGCGTGAGCTTCACCATCCCGGCGGGCCGCAAGGTGGCGGTGGTGGGGCCCAGCGGCTCGGGCAAGAGCACGCTCGCCCGGCTGCTGTACCGCTTCTACGACATCGACACGGGCGCGATACGCATCGACGGCCAGGATGTCCGGCAGGTCACGCAGGGCAGCCTGCGGCGCGCCATCGGCATCGTGCCGCAGGACACGGTGCTGTTCAACGACACCGTGGCCTACAACATCGCCTATGGCCGCCCGGGCGCGAGCCGGGCGGAGGTCGAAGCGGCGGCGCGGGCCGCGCATGTGCATGCCTTCATCGCCAGCACCCCCAAGGGCTACGACACCGTGGTCGGCGAGCGCGGCCTGAAGCTGTCCGGTGGCGAGAAGCAGCGCGTGGCCATCGCCCGCACGCTGCTGAAGAACCCGCCGCTGCTGATCTTCGACGAGGCCACCTCGGCGCTGGATTCCACCAACGAGCGGGCCATCCAGGCCGAGCTGGAGGCCGTGGGCCGCAACAAGAGCGTGCTGGTGATTGCCCACCGCCTGTCCACCATCGTGGATGCGCATGAGATTCTGGTGCTGGAGCAGGGGCGCATCATCGAGCGCGGCCACCATGACGACCTGCTCGCCCGCAATGGGCGCTATGCCGAGATGTGGCGTCTGCAGCAGGCCGGCGACTGAGCGCCTCGGATCGGGCTCAGTGCGGCTTGCGCGGCTTGTCGAAGTCGTCGGCGTGGTAGACGTTGCCGCGCCACTCACCGCGGGCGCGCCCGGCATCGCGCAGCGCGGCCTCGCGGGCCCGGCGGATCACGCGGTCGGCCTCCTGGCTGGCCACACGGGCGCGGCGCTGCTGTTGCCGCCAGGCCAGCAGGCGCTGAACGGCCAGCCGGCTACTTTGAAATAGCCGGCTCAGACCGGCATCCACCCGCAGCCGCCAACGGCGCGGCAGCACCATGTGCAGTGCCACGGCACTGCAAACGGCGAGACCGACAGCGGCGAGTACGGGATGAGCCATGACGGGAGTTTGACAAAAAGCCGGCGTCAGGCCAACCCGGATTTGCAAATGCTCACTGTGACTGGCGCCAGGTCCACATTGCCAGCATGGCGTCAGGGATGAGGCGACTGGCGGCGTCGCGTTCGGCCAGCGTCGCGTTGGTCAGCAGGCCGTCCACCGAGCCCAGCGCCACGATGGGCGCCAGCCATTCCTCGGTCTGGCCGCCTTCGAACCAGGGGCCCCAGGCCTCGGGCGCGAGCGCGACCCCGGCGAGGAAACCGGCCGACCAGTCTTCGGCGTCGGCGTAGTCCTGCTCGTCCTCGTCGGTGGCCTGGCTGAAGATGGGCTCCCACGCATTGGGGTGTTGTGCCCATGCCGTTGCGATGGAATGCAGGTGGCGCAGCACCAGCATCACCGCCTTCTTGCGTTGCTTGCCGCTGACAAATGGAGCCGGTTCGGGGGACAGGTCGCCACCCCAGATCAGCGGCAGCCAGTCTTCGCCGGGCAGCTCAGGCAGGGGTGTCGGGGCCAGCAGCAATGCGGCGAGATAGCCGTCTAGGGCCTCGATGTTCATCGTGGCATCGGCGGGCAGTTCTGCCAGCAGATCGTCGAGCTCGTTGAGTTCGTCGTCGGACAGCGGGCGATTGTCGGAAGCGGGGTTGTAGTGGGGATAGTTCATGTCGGTCTCGTGGGCTCAACCATGGCGCCCATGGCGGCTCTTGGGCTTCTTGGCGTCGAATTCGGCGATCTGCGTCTTCAGCAGCGCCATCAGGACGCGGGCGTTCTGCTCGGTCATCACCAGCATGCTGCTGGGCTCGATGCCGTCGATGGGTTCACGGTTCGACACGAGGGCATCGACCTTGAACAAGACCTGGCCATGCAGGTTGTTGGTGGCGGCCTTGAACTTCTGGATTTCGATCTGGTGTGTCTTCATCGCGTATGACTACGTGCTGCAAGCCGCCATCTTGCCATTCGGCAGCAGCGGCCCTAATGTCGGGCCCATGGCAAGACCTCCCCGCTTGGAAATCGCCGGCGCCGTCTACCTGATCCGCGCCCATTGCCCCGATGAGGGCTCCACTCGAGCTTTCGAAGACGAAGCCGATCGACGAGCGATGGTCTCGTTGATCGAGCAGGCGCTGCTTCGGTTTGATGCTCAGGCACTGGCCTACTGTTTGCTGCCCGACCAGTACCAGTTGCTGCTGTTCACCCGCAAGGCCAATCTGTCGAGGCTGATGCGGCACCTGAATGGCGTCTACACGCAATATCACCAGCGCCGTCACGGTCTGGGCGGGCCGCTGTTCCAGGGCCGTTTCCACGCGGTGCTGGTCGACCGTGAGCGTCATCTGCTGGATGCCTGTCGCTACATCGATCTCGGCCCCGTCCGTGAAGGTCTGGCCGGCGATCCGGCGGCCTGGCCCGGTTCCAGCTTCCGTGCCCATGCGGCGCTGGAGGCCGCACCCGACTGGCTGGAGGTGGACGGCCTGCATGGCTATCTGCTGAACCGCCCGGCATCGACGCCGGCCCAGCACCGGCGCGCTGGCGAACGCTATGCGGCGCTGCTGGCGGCCGAGCCTGACTTCGATCTCTGGACGGGGCGGTTGCGCGAGCAGATCTTCCTGGGCGATGCGGCCTTTGCGCAGCGCATGCGGGCCCAGGCCGGCACGCCCGCGCGTGCCCCGCGGGTGGGCTGGAACGAGTGGATGCGCCGCGCCGGTGGCGTGCGCGAGCAAGCCTTGTGGCTGGCGCACACCCAGGGCAGCGTGTCGATGACCGACCTGGCCGGGCAGGTCGGTCTGTCCATCTCGCGGGTCAGCCGTCTGATCGCAACGGCCGAACGGACGCTGTAGGACGCTGTGGTCGGCGCTTAGCGGCTCGTCAGCTGAGGTAGCCGCACCGACTGCTGATCCCGGAAGCGAATCTGCACGGCATAGCGCTGCGGCTCGCCCGCCCGGCATTGCAGCGCCTCGACGGCGCGGCGAACGGCGCCGTGATAGCGCCGGGCGCCCTCCACCGCGCTGAGCTCAGCCCGCCCCGAAGCGTCCACGAGGAACTCCATGCGGACCTCGCCCTCCAGTGCATGCCGCTGCATCGCGCTGGCGAGCAGTTCGTCCAACTGCTCGCCAGCCTGTGGGCAATGCGCCGGCGGCGCAGACGGCCCTGGCTCCGCGGGGGCGTGGGCGCGGGCTGTGGCGCAGAGGGCGAGCAGGGCAAGCACGGAGAGCGTTGGCAGTCTGGACATGGCGATTCCTGAAGCTGAGGGAGAACGGTCAAGTTAGAGGCTCTCGCGCAGCCCCGCATCGATGGCGGGATGAACTGCCGTCCGGTCGGGATGAGCCGTTCGGGGCGTCGATGAGCCGGTGCGTCGGGCGGGCTTGCCGCGGCGGCTTCCGGTACTGGGCGTAAGCTCGCGAACCCGTTTCATGCCGATTTCGCCGATGCCCCGTTCCCTCCGTCGCTGCACCGTCGTCGCCCGCGCCCCATGGGTGCCTCTGCCGGAGTGCCGCTCGTGACGCGCCGCCAGATCCTCTGGCTGCTGGTAGCCGTACCCCTGGCCCTGCTGCTGCTGGGCGGCGTGTCGGCGGCATTGATCTGGACCCAGCTGCCGGAGCTGGATCAGCTGACCGACTACCAGCCCCGCCAGCCGCTGCGCGTGCTCAGCGAGGACGGGCAATTGCTGGGCGAGTTCGGAGCCGAGCGGCGCCGCTTCACGCCGCTCAGCGAGATCCCCAAGCCGCTGCAGGAGGCGCTGCTGGCCGTGGAGGACAGCGATTTCTGGACCCACTCGGGCCTGGACTACAGCGGCATCCTGCGTGCTGCGTTGCACAACCTGACCCACAGCGGTCCCCGACAGGGCGCGTCCACGATCACGCAGCAGCTGGCGCGTGACACCTACCTGAGCAAGGCGCAGACCTGGGGCCGCAAGTTCGTCGAGGCCCTGTTGACGGTCAAGATCGAGCGGGCGCTCACCAAGGAACAGATCCTCGAGATCTACATGAACCAGATCTTTCTGGGCAACAAGGCCTATGGCTTCGGGGCAGCGTCGGAGCGCTATTTCGGCAAGCCGCTGGCCAAGCTGGACACGGCCGAGATCGCGCTGCTGGTGGGCCTGCCCAAGGATCCGGTCGGCCTGAACCCCGTGACCCACTTCGCCCGGGCCAAGCGTCGGCAGGCGGTGGTGCTGGAGCGTCTGGTGTCGGTGGGGCAGATCACCGCCGAACAGGCCCAGGCGGCGAAGACGCGCGAACTGGAGATCCGCCGCCCGCGGCGGCTGTCCGGCGTGGCCGACCACGCGGCCGAGCAGGTGCGCGCCGAGATCGTGGCGCGCTACGGCGAGTCGGCCTACACACGCGGCCTCAATGTCTACACCACCATCCATTACGCCGAGCAGGCCGCGGCGCAGGAGGCGCTGCGCCACGCGCTGTTCGAGCTGGAGCGGCGCCAGCCCTACCGGGGTGCCGAGGGTCAGGTCAAGCTGCCGGATGACGAAGACGGCCTGGACGACGCACTGGACGCCGCCTTCGACGCCTATCCCGACCTGGGCGAGTTGCACACGGCGGTG
The DNA here is from genome assembly GCA_003241055.1 of Roseateles depolymerans. Classification (GTDB taxonomy): domain Bacteria; phylum Pseudomonadota; class Gammaproteobacteria; order Burkholderiales; family Burkholderiaceae_C; genus Pelomonas; species Pelomonas depolymerans_A. Next base: position 196,526 of record QFOD01000002.1, on the reverse strand, counting down.
CTGCTGAAGGTGGACAAGGCGGGCGCGCTGGTGGCCATCTCCGACGGTCCGCGCGTGACGCTCAAGGGCAGCGCCCCGCGTTCACTGCAGAACGCCAAGCGCGGTGCGGTGCTGCGCGTGCTGGAGAGTGGCGCCGCCGGCAGTGGCAACTGGCAGCTCAGCCAGACGCCGCAGGCCGAGGGCGCGGTGGTCACGCTGGATCCGGCCACCGGGGCGATCCGCTCGCTGGTGGGCGGCTTCGACTTCGCGCGCAACCAGTTCAACTCGGCCACCCAGGCCTACCGTCAGCCCGGCTCGTCGTTCAAGCCCTTCATCTACTCGGCCATCATCGAGCAGGGCGCCTGGGCCGGCACCCAGGTCAGCGACCAGCCCATCGTGATCGGCGACTGGGCGCCCAAGGACGATGACAACCAGTATCTCGAGTCCATGCCGCTGTGGCAGGCGCTGGCCAGGTCCAAGAACATGGTCAGCATACGGCTGGTGCAGGAGCTGGGGCCGCAGCGGGTGCGCGACTGGGCTGCGCGTTTCGGCCTGGAGCCGGACCGCCAGCCGCTCAACCTGACGCTGGCGCTGGGCACGGGATCGGTGACGCCGCTGGAGATGGCTCAGGCCTATTCCGCCTTCGCCACCGGCGGGCAGCTGCCGACAGCCTGGCTGGTGCAGAAGGTGCAGGATGCCCAGGGGCAGACCATCTGGCAGGCCGACCCGCCCAAGCCTCGCACGGCCATCAGCGCCCGCAACGCCTTCATGACCTCGCAGCTGCTGGCCGGCGTCACGCGCGAGGGCACCGGTGCGCGCGCCAGTGCCATGCTCAAGCGGGGCGACCTCTACGGCAAGACCGGCACGACCAATGATGCGGTGGATGCCTGGTTCGTCGGCTTCCAGGCCACGCGAGCCGGCGCGGTGTGGATTGGCTACCCGACCCCGAAGTCGCTGGGCGACCACGAGAGCGGCGGCGGTCTGGCGCTGCCGGTCTGGGTGGCGGCCATGGGCGTGGCGCTCAAGGGCGTGCCGCAGCAAACCCTGACCCCGCCTGCCGAGGGACTGGTGCAGCAGGACGGCAACTGGTTCTACGAGGAGTTCGCCGGCGATGCAGCGATCGCCCGTATCGGCCTGAAGGGCGATGGCGCGACGGACGCGGCGGCTCAGGCTGCGTCTGCGGCCAGCGCCCCCTGAGGCGTCGGCATGGATGCTCTCAGCCGCCTGGTCGAGCTGCTGGGCTTGCGCGCTCGGCTGGACCTGCGCTGCCAGTTCCCGGCCGGTTTCGACGTGGACCACGAGCCGGCCCCGCCCGGCGAGCTGCTCTTCCATCTGGTGCTGGCCGGCCAATGCCGTCTGCAGGTGCCGGGTCAGCCCGAGCTGCTGCTGCAGGCGGGCGACTTCGTGGCCTTTCCGCGCCGGCTGGCACATCGCGTTCAGACGCTGACGCCGCCGGTGTCGGGCAGCGAGCCCGAACTGCTCTGGGACGCTAGCGGCGCACTGCCGTTGCGGCGAGGCCGCGATGCGGCCGAGGCTGAACTGGACCTGCTGTGCGGCCGTCTGCTGTCGGCCTCCGCGCTGGTGGACCTGCTGTTCACGGCCGTGCCCGGTGCGCTGCGCGTGTCGCTGGCGGCCAGCGCGGCACCGCCGCGCCTGCAGGCCCTGGCCGGGCTGATCCGCGACGAGGTGGCGGCGGACCTGCCGGGTGGCCTGGCCATCGTGGCCTCGCTGGCCAATGCCCTGTTCGCGCTGGCCTTGCGCGTGCATGCGGAGGGCGGCATGGCCGCGCCGGGGCTGCTGCGGCTGCTGACGGACGCGCGGCTGGCGCGCGCGGCGCTGGCCGTGCTGCGCGAGCCGGGGCGCGACTGGAGCGCCGAGGCGCTGGCCGGCGAGGCCACGATGTCGCGTGCCAGCTTCATGCGGCACTTCGCCGAGGCGGCCCGGATGACGCCGGGGGACTTCGTCGCGCTGGTGCGACTGAGCCGCGCCTCGGTGCTGCTGCGCCAGACGCGGCGCAGCACGGCGGACATCGGCGAGGAGGTGGGTTATCTCTCGGAAGCCGCCTTCAACCGCGCCTTCAAGAAGTGGGTGGGCGAGACGCCCGCCGTGTTCCGGCGAGGGGGACTCCCACGTTTGCAGGCCGGGTGAGAAACGGCACCGGGGCCGGCGGCTGGCTAGATTGCCACGTCGCCCACCGGCTCACCTGCCCGCCCGTCATGCGTTCGATTGCCTGCTCATTGCCTGCTGCCCTGTTGTTCGCGGGCCTGCTGCTGACCGCCTGCGGCGTGGTGCGCGAGGCGCGCATGACCGTGCCGCAGGCACTGGCTGCCATGCCGGAGGAGCGCTTCGGTCACCCAGGCTGGGGGCGGCGCGGCGAGTTCATGCTGGGCGAGCAATCGGTGCGCTACGAGCGTGGTGCAGATCGGCTCTCGCTGTTCGACACCCTGAGTGCGGGGCGCGCGCCCCTGCGCTACACGCTGGCGGGTGCCGCCGGGGCTGTGCAGGCAGAGTGCCAGGCGAACCAGGTAAGCGTGAGCGCCGGCGTGCTGGCGGTGGACACGCGGCCCTGGACGCTGGACTGCCGCTGGAGCGGCGCGTCCGACGCGACGCTGCGCATCGGTGAGGGGCGTGTGCAATGGGGGCAGCAGACCCGCGAGGGCAGCTACCGCGGCCACGGCCAGGTGCTGCAGCTGCGCTCGGTGCACCGGCTGGAGGGCAGCCGTCTGCCGCTGGCATCGGCGGTGGGCTACGAACTGCTGCAGGGCGAACGCAGCGTCGGCAGCGTGGACCTCAGCCGTGGTGTGCCGGTGTTGCGCCGCCCCGATCCGCGCACGCCGCTGGGTCAGGCCGTGACGGAGGCGGCCCTGGCGCTGGCGTTGGTCTGGGAGCCGGCCTGAGGGTTGCGCGGCGCCGGCGCTTCGTCGCGTCGGCTGTCGATTCGTCGTCGTGTGCTCGCCCGCAGGGTGAGCGCTTGGGAGCATGGGGCATCGACACACCTGGATGCCTTCCCATGCACATTCGACAAGCCGCCCGTTTACTGGCCGGGACTGCACTGCTGAGCAGCCTGTGGGCGCATGCCCAGACACTGGAGGTGACGCCCGGCGCGACCGTGCTGGCCGGTGATCCGGTGCATCTGCAAGTGGCCGGCGCCACGCCGGGGGCGCGGCTGACGCTGCGTGCCGAGCGCGTGATGAACGGCTGGTCGGGCCCCGGCCGTTTCCAGGCCGAGGCGGTCTTCGTTGCCGATGCCCAGGGGCGCATCGACCCCGATGTGCAGGCGCCGGCGTCTGGCAGCTACCAGGGGGTGGACGCGCGTGGGCTGTTCTGGTCCATGCATCCGGTGCCGCCGGCTGCACCGCAGGCTCTGGCCTCCGGTGAGGTGGTGCTGGAGCTGCTCGATGGCGAGCGACGGCTGGCGCGGCAGTCGGTGACGCTGCTGCCCAAGGCGGCCGACGTCACGGTGAGCGAGCCGGCGGCCTTTCCGGGCGCGCGCTTCGCGCTGCCGGGAGGCAAGACCCGACACCCGGCGCTCATCGTGCTGGGCGGCTCGGAGGGCGGCAGCGCAGCGGCGCGCCGGCTCGCGCCGCTGCTGGCGTCGCATGGCTTTGCGGTGCTGGGCCTGCCGTACTACTCGCCGGCCGGCTGGGGGCCGCAGGGGCCGACGCCACCCGAGCTGCCGGCGCTGCCGGCATCCTTTGTGGACATCGAGCTCAGCCGCCTGGAGCAGGCCCGCGACTGGCTGGCCCGCCAGCCCGATGTGGACGCCAGCCGCATCGGTCTCTATGGCGTCTCCAAGGGCGCCGAGTTCGCGCTGGCCGCCGCCAGCCGCATGCCCTGGGTGAAGGCGGTCGCGGCCATCGTGCCCAGCGACGTGGTCTGGGAAGGCTGGGGGCCTGCTGCGCCCGGGGCGGACCAGCGCTCCTCGTTTGCCTGGCGGGGCAAGGCGTTGCCCTGGGTGCCCTACGAGGGCTTCATGCGCGAGTTCGCCAACGCGACGCATGGCCGGCCCGTGGTGCTGCGCCGCCCCATGGAGGCGGGGCGGGCTGCCCATCCGGAGCGTGCGGCCGCGGCGCGCATCGAGGTCGAGAAGATCGCCGCGCCGGTGTTGCTGGTGGGCGGCGGTGACGACCAGATGTGGGACTCGGCCGGCATGGCCCGCGCGATCGCGGCGCGCCGCGCCGCTGCGGGGCTTGCCACCACCGCGCTGATCTACCCGGAGGCCGGCCACGGCCTGGCGGACCATGGCTGGAATCCCACCACCACCTACAAAGACAGCTTCTTCAGCCTGGGTGGCCGCCCCGACGTCGATGCGCGGGCCCAGGCCGATGCCTGGCCCCGGTTGCTCGCCTTCCTGCGGGAGTCGCTGCACTAGCGGCGCCTGATGGTCGGGCAAGGCGGCTGGCTGCGCCACGGGGCGACACAATAGGCGCATCGCCCGAGACCGACCATGAGCATCGACACCCAGCGCTACGCCGACCAAGGCTTCCTCATCATCCCCGGCTTCAAGCCGGCCGCCGAGATCGCCGCGCTGCGCCAGCGCGCACTGGAGATCGTCGACGCCTTCGACCCGGGCGAGCAGCGCCCGGTGTTCACCACCGAGGAGCAGCAGCGTCATGTGGACGACTACTTCCTCGACAGCGGCGACCAGGTGCGCTGCTTCTTCGAGGAGGAAGCCTTCGACGCGCAGGGGCGTCTGCAGGTGGACAAGTCGCTGGCGATCAACAAGATCGGCCACGCGATGCACGACCTGGACCCCGTGTTCAGCGCCTTCTCCAAGGGCCAGGCCTTGCGCGAGGTGGCCGCTGCTTTGGGCCTGAACACTCCGCAGGTCTGGCAGTCGATGTTCATCTTCAAGCAGCCCGGCATAGGCGGCGAGGTGCGCTGGCACCAGGATGCGAGCTTCTTCGAGACCGATCCCATCACGGTCACCACCTTCTGGTTCGCGCTGGAGGACGCCACGCTGCAGAACGGCTGCCTGTGGGCCGAGCCGGGTGGCCACCGCGGTGCGCGTGGCGTGCTGCGCGAGCGTTTCGTGCGCGAGGGCCGCAAGGCCTGGATGGAGCAGGTCGACCCCACGCCCTGGCCTGCGGCCGACTCCCGCGAGGCCGTGCCGCTGGAGGTGGAGGCGGGCTCGCTGGTCGTGTTCCACGGCCTGCTGCCGCACTACTCGGCGGCCAACCGCTCCGAGAAGTCGCGCCACGCCTACACGCTGCACGTGACCGACGCGTCCGCCCGCTACTCGCCGCGCAACTGGCTGCAGCGCGGCACGGCATTGCCGGTTCAGGGGTTCTGAGCCTCGGCTCCGCCTATGGGCCCACGCCGTGCCCGGTCTAGCGGCCGGCGCGGGCGTCGAGCCGGGATCGCAGGTGAAGATGGCGTCATGAAAGTGATGGGTATCGCCGGGCGTTCCGGCATGGGCAAGACGACGCTGCTGGAGCGGCTGGTGCCGGAGTTCACGCGCGCCGGCCGGCGCGTGTCGTTGATCAAGCACAGCCACAAGGACATCGAGGTCGACCGTCCCGGCAAGGACAGCTTCCGGCTGCGCGAGGCCGGCTGCCAGGAGGTGCTGCTGCTGGGCAGCACGCGCTGGGCGCTGATGCACGAACTGCGCGGTGACCCCGAGCCCGATCTGCCCTATCTGCTCAGCCGCATCCAGGCCTGCGATCTGGTGCTGGTGGAGGGCTTCAAGAGCGGCGACTTCCCGAAGATCGAGGTGTGGCGCGAGGTGCATGGGGCGGCGCCGCTGTGGGCGCAGTGGCCGGGCATCGTGGCCGTGGCCAGCGATACGCAGCCGGCGCAGTGCCCGTTGCCGGTGCTGCCGTTGGGCGATGCGGGGCGGGTCGCCGAGTTCGTGTGGGCGCACGCCGGCGAGCTCTGAGAGCTGCCCCTGCCAACTCGCGGCGCGTCGACCGGCGGGCTCACATCTGCTCACGCCTGTCGCCCAGGCTTACGGCCGCGGCCCGTTGTCCTACAGGGGCTTGCACCGCAGGCTGACCCGCCGGTCGCGTGGGCTTCTTCACCATGAATGCACCTTGTGGCATTCGATGAAAGGAGCCCACCATGAAGTTCCCCAAGTCACTGCACGCCGAAGGCTGGGACCGGCATTTCCCGGACAACGCCCAGCCGGGGGCGGCCAAGCCATCGCGTTACGTGCATCCGGACGATGCCCTGCACATGGCCGGTCCGGGCGCCGCGGATGAGGTGCCGCTGGCATCTCGCCGGGTGCCTCAGGCGCGGGCGGCCTCCTGGGTGATTGGTCTGGGAGCGACGGCTGCGATGGCGGCTTTCGCGATCAGCACCTTCAACCATCAGGCCGCCCCCGAGGAGGCAGCGCTGGCCTCGCAGGGTGTCGTGCAGCCCGAGCACGTGCCGGAAACCGTGGTGGCGCAGAACGACGCCGCGACGCCGGCACCCGAGGCGCCGCTGGAGCCGGACAGCCTGCCGGCCACCGCGGCCGGCGTGAGCTCGCCCTCCGCCCCTCCGGTGATTGCCGCCCGCGCCGAGGCGCCAGCGCCCGAGAAGGTTCAGGCGCAGAAGCCTGCGGCCGACCGGCCGCTGCCTGATAAGCCCGGGGCGACACGCGCCGAGCCGAGGCCTGAGCCGGTGCTCGCTCGGCTGGCCGAGCCCGAGGTGCCGCCGCCCCCGCCGCTGCAGGCGGCGCAGCTGACCCCGGCGCAGGCCGCGCCCGAGGCCTCGGCGCCGGAGGTGGACGACCCGGGTATCTCGCTCCAGGTGCGGCAGGCGCTGGCCGCGGATCCGGTGCTGGGCCAGGCCAGCATCCAGGTGTCGACCCAGCAGGGTCAGGTCAGGCTGGAGGGCGAGGTGCCTGATGCAGCATCCAAGAGCCGCGCGACCTGGCTGGCCTCGGGCCCGGTGGGCGTGCGCGCGGTGGACAACCGACTGGTGGTGCCGGGCGCCGTGGTGTCGATGTCTGCGGCGATGCCGCTGGAGTCGCTGCGCTGAGCGCAGCGGCTCAGTGAACCGCGCGGTGGCGAGGCGCTGCGAGCTCGGCGTCGATCATCGCCTCCTCGGTGGCCTCGCGGGCGGCTTCGAGCTGCAGGCACAGCTCGGTGATGCCGTCCTCGCGGCCGCCCACCACCTCGGGCAGCGGGGCCGCCGCGATGTCGGTCGGCAGATCGGCCAGGGCGCCGATCAGCTGGAACAGCAGTTCCAGGCTGGCTTCACCGTCCTGCGGCAGGTCGCGTGCCGCGCCCAGGCTGCGGGCCAGATAGTAGCAGGCGTCCGCGGCGTTGTCGCAGGCCTGGGCCTTCAGCTCCAGGGCGCGGCTGCGGGCCTCGGCCTGCTGCTGGGCCTCCCGGGCGTCGTGCGACTGCGCAGCTTCGAACGCGCCCAGGTCTGCCGGGACGGCGTCATCGAACAGGGCGGCGAAGTCGAGATCGTGGGCCATGGAGGTCTGCGTCGGATTGCGGTGCCATCCTAAGCGCTGGGTGGGGAGGCCTGCCCCCCCGCGACCAGGGCGTGGAGGCGTGTTGAGCGGGAAAATATCACGCTCTGGCGGCGTGTCAGCGCTTCTTGGCGGGGCGGGCCCAGCCGGCGATGGCGACCTGTTTGCCGCGCGCCACAGCCAGCTCGCCGGGCTTGACGTCCTTGGTGATCGTGGACCCGCCGCCAATGGTCGCGCCATCGCCCAGCGTCACCGGGGCCACCAGCACGCAGTTGGAGCCCACGTGCACGTCGTTGCCTATGGTGGTGCGGTGCTTGTTGGCGCCGTCGTAGTTGGCGGTGATGGAGCCGGCGCCGTAGTTCACGCGCTCGCCCACCGTCGCGTCGCCCAGGTAGGCCAGGTGGTTGGCCTTGGCGCCCCTGGCCAGCGTGGAGTTCTTGACCTCCACGAAGTTGCCGATGTGCACCTCGTCCCCCAGCTGTGCGCCGGGGCGCAGGCGGGCGAAGGGGCCGATCAGCGCGCCCGCGCCGACGCTGGCGCCCAGCGCCTCGCCGTCGATGTGTGTGAACTCGTGGATGCGCGCGCCGCTGGCGATCTTGACGTTGCGGATCACGCAGTTGGCGCCGATGCGCACGTCGTCGCCCAGCGAGACCTGACCCTCGAACACGCAGTTCACGTCGATCTCGCAGTCCTGGCCGTGGCTCAGCGTGCCGCGCAGGTCGAAGCGGGCCGGGTCGGCCAGGCGCAGGCCGGCGCGCATCAGCCCGTCGGCCTGCTGGCGCTGGAAGGCGCGCTCCAGCTGGGCGAGCTGCAGCGGGTCGTTGACGCCCAGCACCTCGGTCTCGTTGTGGGCCTTGATGCCCAGCACCGGCAGGCCCTCGGCCACGGCCATCGCGACGATGTCGGTCAGGTAGTACTCGCCCTGGGCGTTGTCGTTGCGCAGCTGCGCCACCCAGCGCTTCAACGCGCCGGTGGGCGCGGCCATCATGCCGCTGTAGCCCTCGCGGATCAGGCGCTGCTCAGGCGTCGCGTCCTTGTGCTCCACGATGGCCAGCACGCCGCCGTCGTCGGCGTTGCGGATGATGCGACCGTAGCCGGTGGGGTCGGCCAGGTCCACGGTCAGCAGCACCAGCGCGCCGCCGGCACAGGCGTCAATCAAGGCCTTGGCGGTGCCGGTCTGGATCAGCGGCACGTCGCCATTGAGGATCAGCGTCGTGCCCTGACCCTCACCTTCCTGAAGCGCCGGCACGGCCTGCTGTATCGCGTGGCCGGTGCCCAGCTGCGGCATCTGGCGCACAAAGCTCAGTGCGGGCGACGCGACCGCGGCCTCCACCTGCTCGGCACCATGGCCGGTGATCACGATGCGGGCCGCGGCGGCCAGCGGTTCGCAGGCGCCCAGCACATGGGACAGCAGCGCGCGGCCGCCCAGCTTGTGCAGTACCTTGGGCGTTGCGGACTTCATGCGGGTGCCCTTGCCCGCCGCCATGATCACGATGTTGAGCGCCATTGCCTGCCTGGTTGATTCAGCAAAGGCGCGATTATCGGCAGGCCGGCGGCGGTGCCGGCCTGACATCTGCGCCTCAGCGCGTTGCCATCACGCTGACGCGGTGCGACTTCGGGTTGGGCGTGGGGAAGTCGGTCATCGCGGCCTCGAACAGCACGCCCAGCATGGGGTCGCCGCCGGCGGTCAGGCCCTCGTTGCTGGCATGGGTCTCGAACAGCGCCTCGCCGCTGGCGCGATCACGAAGCAGCACCGCGACGGCACGGTCGTAGCGGCGATCGAAGAAGGGGTCCTGGCGCCAGCCCCAGCCCCAGCCGCCGTAGGCGTAGCCGTAGCGCGGCGAGAACAGGCGGCCGCGCCAGCGCGACCACAGCGGGTCGTCCCAGGGCACGGGGTCGTAGGCGGTCACTCGGGCGCCCAGCGTCACCAGCACGTCGGCGGCCTTGGGGTCGGCGGCGGGCTTGAAGCCGGCCTTCTCGAGTGCGGCCTTGGCGGCGTCTTCCAGCGTGGCCTGGCGCTTGGCGGCTTCCTCGTTCTGCTGCTGCGAGGGCAGGCGGTCGAAGGCGTAGGTGCCGGCCTTGCGGTCGGCCGGCCAGGCGCCGAAGCTGGAGACGTCGGCGGACACGGTGTAGGGGCCGGAGCACGCGGCGAGCGTGGTGACCAGCGCGATGGCGGACAGGCTGCTCAGGGCAAGTCGGCGGTTCATGGTTGCACCTCGGTGAGTGGTGATGAGGCGATTCTGGCCCGTCCGCTTTGCCCTCATGTAAATCAGCGTTGCAGCGTGATCACCTGGGCCGCGGGCGACGGCGTCGCGCAAGATTCGTCGTCGTCGAACGCGATGTCGCCGTCAGGTGTTGCCTGGCCGGTGGCCTTGATGGTTTCGAACGGGAACAGCGCCTTGTCCATCATGTGCGAGGTCACGATGTTGCCCATGGCCGTGAAGATGTTGTCGATGCGGCCGGGGTAGCGCTTCTCCCACTCGTTGATCATCGCCTTCACCTGCACGCGCTGCAGGTTCTCCTGGCTGCCGCACAGGTTGCACGGAATGATGGGGAATTCGCGGTGCTCGGCCCAGCGCACCAGGTCGGGCTCCTTCACATAGGCCAGCGGTCGGATGACCACGTTCTTGCCGTCGTCGCTGACCAGCTTGGGCGGCATGCCCTTCATGCGGCTGCCGAAGAACATGTTCAGGAACATCGTGGTCACGATGTCGTCGCGGTGGTGGCCCAGTGCGATCTTGGTGGCGCCCAGTTCGCCCGCCACGCGGTACAGGATGCCGCGGCGCAGGCGCGAGCACAGGCCGCAGGTGGTCTTGCCCTCGGGCACCACGCGCTTGACGACCGAGTAGGTGTCCTGCTCCTCGATGTGGAAGGACACGCCGCGGCTCTTCAGGTAGGCGGGCAGGATGTCTTCCGGGAAGCCGGGCTGCTTCTGGTCGAGGTTGACGGCGATCAGCTCGAACCTGATGGGCGCGCGTTGCTGCAGGTTCAGCAGGATGTCCAGCATCGAGTAGCTGTCCTTGCCGCCCGACAGGCAGACCATGACCTTGTCGCCTTCTTCGATCATGTTGAAGTCGGTGATGGCCTGGCCCACCTGGCGGTGCAGGCGCTTGGAGAGCTTGTTGATCTCGTGGGCGGCCTTCTTGGCGGCGGCGTCCGCAGCGGCGGCTTCGTCGAGTTCGGGGGCGTCGATGTTCATGGCGGTCCTTGGAATCTGGGGGCAGGGGCGCGGAGCGGGCGGCGGCTTACCAGCGGCCGATTTCGGCGCTCACGGCCACTTCGCAGTCGGGGAAGATCTCGAGCTTGGTCAGCTTCAGCCGCACGCCCACCACGCCGGGCAGGTTCATCAGCCGGTTGCTGAGCTTGCCCAGCAGCGCCTCGACCAGGTCGGTGTGCTCGGCGGTGCACTCGTCGATGATGGCGGCGCGGATGCGGCGGTAGTCCAGCACATGGCCGATCTCCGCGTCGCGCGCCACCACTGGCAGCGCGCCGAGGTTGACCTCGGCGTCCACCTGGATGGGCTGGGGGCCGGTGCGCTCGAAGTCCAGCACGCCCAGGTTGGCGCGAAAGCGCAGGCCTTGCAGGTGGATGACCTGGCGGTTGTTGTGCCGTTGCGGGGCGGCCACGCGCGGGCGCAGTGCCTGCTCGATCTGCTTGGCGGCCTGGACGCCGTCGGCCAGCGCGGTCTGCACGCAGGGATGCCAGCGGCCGCTGGCATCGCCGGCCATGAAGACCTGGTCGCGCGCGGCCTCGCTCAGCAGGGCCAGCGCCGAGGGCTCGGGCTCGAAGCCCAGCAGCACGGCCACCTGGTCGTAGCGCTCGGAGCCTACGCTCACGCCGTGTTCGTCAGGCGTCAGGGCGTCGGGCAGCGGCGTGCCCAGGCGCAGCGTGATGAGCGGCTGCTGGGCAATGCGCTCCACCAGGTGGCGCTGCGCCCGCCAGTCGCCACGCGCCCACACGGTGACCGCATGGCCGCGTTCGGCCAGGAAGAGGGCGTTCTCCGCCGCGTTGTCACCGGCGCCCAGCAGCAGCACGCGGCCGGGCGGCAGTTGCTCGCGCTGCGTGGTCAGCGTCCAGGCGTCCAGCACGCGCTCGCTCGGCTGGGCAAAGTAGCGCGCCGGGCGCAGCAAGCGCAGGCCGGTGGCCAGCAGCAGCGCGCGGGCATGGTGGGTCTCGCCATTGGCCAGTTGCAGCGTCCAGCCGCTGGCGGCCTCGAACTGCAGGGCCTGGGCCTGCGTGCCCAGTCGCAGCGCGAGGCCCGGGGCCTCCTGCACATGGGCGACGTAGCGGTCCGCCAGGTCGATCAGGCTGGTACCGGGCTCGCCCAGCACCCAGTCCTGCGGGAAGTCCAGCCGGGTCAGCGCCGAGCACAGGCAGACCTCGCGCTCTACCAGCAGCGCGCTCAGGCCCAGTTGGGTGAGCCAGGACGCGGCGCTGCAGCCGGCGGGGCCGCCGCCGAGGATGGCAACGTCGAAGGTCTGGGTTTCAGCCATGGGGGATCTGCGGAGAACCGCGGATTATCCCCGGCCCCTCTGTTTTGTCTTCAGGCGCCGCCAGACCCGCCAGCCCAGCAGCGCGGCAAGGATCACGACGTAGATGGCCGGCTCGGCGAAATTGTTTTTGCCGCCGCGCAGCCACACGAAGTGCAGCACGCCAGCGATGCCGATGGCGTAGACCGCCTTGTGCAGCGTCTGCCAGCGCCTGGCGCCCAGCGCCTTGATCGCACGGTTGAAGCTGGTGGCGGCCAGCGGCAGCATCAGCAGCCAGGCCGTGAAGCCGATCAGGATGAAGGGGCGCTTGGGGATGTCGGCCGCGATGTCGCCGAAGTCCAGCCCCATGTCCAGCCAGCCATAGGCCAGCAGGTGCAGGCTGGCGTAGACGAAGCTGAACACGCCCAGCATGCGGCGAAAGCGCGCCAGCGCGGCCAGGCCGGTCAGCTCCCGCAGCGGCGTGATGGCCAGCGTCAGCAGCAGGCCGCGCAGCGTCCAGTCGCCCAGGCCCCAGATCAGCGCCTCGGCCGGGTTGGCGCCCAGCCGGTCGGCCACGGCGCCGTACACCAGCCAGCCCAGCGGGGCAGCACACAGCAGGAACAGCAGCGGCTTGGCGGCGGGGTGCAGCAGCGCCGCCGTGAGAAGACGCTTCATGGGCTCAGAAGTATTTCTTCAGGTCCATGCCCGCATAGAGCTGGCCCACCTGCGGCTCGTAGCCGTTGAACATCAGCGTGGGGCGCTTCCTGGAGAACAGCCCGTCCTCGCCGATGCGGCGCTCCGAGGCCTGGCTCCAGCGCGGGTGCGGCACGTTGGGGTTCACGTTGGAATAGAAACCGTACTCCTGCGGCGCGGCCTGCTCCCAGCTGCTGAGCGGCTGCTTCTCGACGAAGCGGATCTTCACCAGGCTCTTGGCCGACTTGAAGCCGTACTTCCACGGCACCACCAGGCGCAGCGGCGCGCCGTTCTGGTTGGTCAGCACCTCGCCATACATGCCGAAGGCCAGCAGCGCCAGCGGGTGCATGGCCTCGTCGATGCGCAGGCCCTCGTCATAGGGCCAGTCCAGCACGCCGGAGCGCAGGCCGGGCATCTGCGACTTGTCGGCCAGCGTGGTGAACTGCACGTACTTGGCCTTGGAGGTGGGCTCGGCGCGCTTGATCAGCTCCGCCAGCGAGTAGCCCACCCAGGGGATCACCATGCTCCAGCCCTCCACGCAGCGCAGGCGGTAGATGCGCTCCTCCATGGGGGCGAGTTTCAGCAGGGCCTCGATGTCGTAGCGGCCGGGCTTGGCGCACTCGCCCTCCACCATCACCGTCCAGGGCCGGGTCCTGAGCGTGTGGGCCATGGCCGCGGGCTCGGACTTGTCGGTGCTGAACTCGTAGAAGTTGTTGTACGAGGTGGCATCGGCGTAGCGGGTGGGCTTGTCCAGCACCATGGCGCCGGGCACGGTGGAGTGGGCGCCGGCCAGCTTGGGCAGCTTGCCGCCGCCGGGGGCGGCCGCTCCCTGCGCCAGGCTCAGCGGGCTGGCTGCGGCCAGACCCAGGCCGGCCAAGGCCTGCCGACGATTCAGGAAGCTGGCGCGCGGGGTGATCTCGCTGGACAGCGGCTCATGGGAGGCGGGGACTCGGATCAGCATGATGGGCGTGAGGGTGTCGACCAAGGAATGCCTGTGGGTCGCCGCAGGCCGGGTGCAACTTACACCCATGGACGTAGACACTCGAGGGGCCGGACTATTCCATGGCCTTGGGGCGAAATGACAGACCGCTCCCGGTGAAGCAGTGCAAAGCGTCTCAGCGGAAATCCCGGCTCTCCGTCGGCAGCCGCCCCAGCAGGGCGCTGAGGTTGGTGAAACGCTGGGCCAGCAGGTGGCGCACGTCGCCGTCGCCGCGCTGCCAGACACCTTCCACGGCCAGCAGCCGGCTGCCCAGGATGGTGGTGCGATGTTCCTCGTAGACCTGGTTCCAGACGATGACCTGGACGTTGCCGGTCTCGTCTTCCAGCGTGACGAAGAGCGTGCCTTTTGCGGTCTGCGGCTTTTGCCGGCCCGTGACGATGCCGCAGGCCCGCGCGCGGCGGCCGTTCTTCAGGCCGTCGAGCTGCCGGGCCGTGAGCAGGCCCCGTTCAGCCAGCCGCGGGCGCAGCAGCGCCAGCGGGTGGCGACGCAGCGTGAGGCCGGTGGCGGCGTAGTCCCACAGCACCTCCTCGCCTTCGGCGGCCTGGGGCAGCGCGAGCTCGTCCTCGGGCAGCAGGCTGCCCTGCAGCAGCTCGGGCAGGGCATGCAGCGCCGAGGCCTGCCAGACCTGCTGGCGGCGGTGGCCGGCGATGGAGCCGAGGGCATCGGCGGCGGCGAGGTGCTGCATGTCCTGCTGGGTGAGGCGGGCACGCAGGGCCAGGTCTTGCGGGTGGGTGAAGGGGCCGCCGCCTAGGCGGGCCTGCTCGATGCGCCGGGCGGCCTCGTCGCCCAGGCCGCTGACCAGGCGCAGACCCAGGCGCACGGCGGGCTGGGGTCGGACAGGCGCGCTGCCGGATGACGCCGCGCCCGGCGCGTGCGGCTCCAGCGTGCTGTCGTGGCGACTGTGGTTCACGTCGATGGCGCGCACCTCCACCTGGTGCCGGCGTGCGTCCTGCACCAGCTGGCTGGGCGTGTAGAAGCCCAGCGGCTGCGAGTTCAGCAGCGCGCACAGGAAGGCCGCGGGCTCGTGGCATTTGAGCCAGCTGCTCACATAGGTCAGCAGCGCGAAGCTGGCCGCGTGCGACTCCGGGAAGCCGTAGGACGAGAAGCCCTTGATCTGGCGAAAGATGCGCTCGGCGAAGTCGTCCTCGTAGCCGTTGGCCCGCATGCCGCTGACGACCTTGTCGTAGTACTTGTCCAGCACGCCGGGGCGTTTCCAGGCGGCCATCGCGCGGCGCAGTTCATCAGCCTCGCCGGCGCTGAAGCCGGCCGCGATCATTGCGATCTGCATCACCTGCTCCTGGAAGATGGGGACGCCGCAGGTGCGGTCCAGCGCGGCCTTCAGCTCGTCCTTGGGGTATTTGATCTGGTCGGGCGGCAGGGCGCGGTTCTGCAGATAGGGGTGGACCATGCCGCCCTCGATGGGGCCGGGGCGCACGATGGCGACCTCGATGACGAGGTCGTAGTAGGTGCGCGGCCGCAGCCGCGGCAGCATGGACATCTGCGCGCGGCTCTCGATCTGGAAGACACCGATGGTGTCGGCCGCGCAGATCATGTCGTAGGTCTGGGCGCAGCCCTGCGGGATGGAGGCCAGCTCGTAGCCTCGGCCGCGCAGCGGCTCCAGCAGGGCGAAGCAGCGCTTGATGGCGGTGAGCATGCCCAGGGCCAGCACGTCGACCTTCATCATGCGCAGCTCGTCGATGTCGTCCTTGTCCCACTCGATGACGCTGCGGTCCTTCATCGTCGCGTTCTCTATGGGCACCAGGCGCTCCAGCGGCCCGTCGGTCAGCACGAAGCCGCCCACGTGCTGGCTCAGGTGGCGGGGCAGGCCGTTGAGCTGGCGGGCCAGGGTGATGAGCTGCTGCAGGCGCGGGTCGTCCTCGGGCAGCGCCAGCCTTTGCAGCAGTGCGGCGCGGTGCTCCTCGGGCAGCACCTGGGTGGACCAGCCGCTGTGGTCCTGGCTCATCAGCGCGATCTGCTCCTCGCTGAAGCCCAGCGCCTTGCCCACGTCGCGCAGCGCGCTCTTGGGGCGGTAGCAGATCACCACCGCTGTCAGCGCGGCGCGGTCGCGGCCATATTTTTGATAAAGGTGCTGGATGACCAGTTCGCGGCGCTCGTGCTCGAAATCGACGTCGATGTCCGGCGGCTCGTTGCGCTCGCGGCTGATGAAGCGCTCGAACAGCAGCGTGCTTTCCTCCGGGTTGACCGAGGTGATCTCCAGGCAGTAGCAGACGACGCTGTTGGCCGCCGAGCCGCGCCCCTGGCAGAGGATGCCCTGGCCGCGCGCAAAGCTCACGGTGTCGGCCACGGTCAGGAAGTAGTGCTCGTAGCGCAGCTCTTCAATCAGCACGAGCTCATGTTCGATGCGCTGGCGCCAGCGCGCCGCCAGCCCCTGCGGCCAGCGCCGGGCCGCGCCCTGGTAGGTCAGGGTGCGCAGGTGCTCCATGGCGGTACGGCCGGGCGGAATCACCTCGCCGGGATAGCGGTAGCTGATCTCGTCCAGCCGGAACGTGCAGCGTGCCGCCACCCGCAGCGTCTCGCGGATCAGGGCCTGCGGATACGCGCGCGAGATGCGGTAGCCGCTGCGCAGGTGCCGCTCCGCATTGGGCTGGAGGTCGAACCCGCAATCGGCAACGGGCCGGCCCAGCCGCGTGGCGGTCATCACGTCCTGCAGGGCCTTGCGCGAACGGACGTGGAAGTGCACGTCGCCCGCGGCCACCAGGGGCAGGGCGGTCTCCTCGGAGAGTTCCTGCAGGCGCTGCAGCCACAGCGCATCGCCCGCCTCGCGCAGCAGCTCCACGGCGATCCAGGCGCGGCCGGGGAAGTGGCGCAGCAGCCAGTGCGCGGGTGGCCGCAGCTCGGCGTCGCTGGCCTCGCGCGGCAGCACCAGCAGGGCCAGGCAGTCGGCGAGGCGCTCGGGCGCGATGCTGTGCCAGTGCAGCAGGTACTCGCCCTTGACCGGGCTGGCCCGGCGCAGCCGCGTGATGAATTGGCTGAGGTTGCCGTAGCCGTGCAGGTTCTGGGCCAGCAGCACGAGCTTGAAGCGGGGCGTGCCGGCGTCGTCGCGCACCAGGAATTCGCTGCCGATCAGCAGCTTCATGAGCGGAGGCTGGGGCAGCCCCTCATCCGGCTCGCCGGCGTCGCGTGCGGCTTCCTTCAGGGCCTGGTGCGCCGCCTCGCGCATCTCGCGCAGCTGCTTGTGTGCGCGTACCACGCCGGCCAGCGAGCATTCGTCGGTGAGGGCCAGGGCTTCGTAGCCCATCTCGCAGGCGCGCTCCACGAGCTCGGCCGGCTCCGACGCGCCGCGCAGGAAGCTGAAGGCCGACAGGCAGTGCAGCTCGGCATAGCGGGAGAGCTGCGGCTGGCGCCCCGATGAGGTGGGCGTGCCGCTTCGGCCGTCCGTGCTCACGCGAACACCCCGTGCAGGAACCACCCCGTGGCCGGGGCAGAAGACGACGGCCGCTGGTGATAGACCCACAGCAGACCCCGCGTGGCGCTGCGGTAGACGAAGTAGTCGCGTGTCTGCAGGCCGCCAGGGCCCTGCCACCAGCCGGTCTCGATGCGGTGCGGGCCGCTGACGAGCGTGAGCGGGCCGCAGTAGGTGGGCTGCTCCCGCGCATCGCTGCGCAGCGGCTGCGGGGGCTCCACCAGCCAGGTGGGCTGCGGCCCCGGCGGGCGACGTATGGCAGCTGCGGCGGCGGGGGGCGCGGGCCAGGCGTGCCAGCGCTGCATGTGATCCAGCCGGTGGTCTTCCTGCAAACGGCCCTCGCGCACCTGGCCGGCACCCAGCCGCACCGACAGCCGCTCCAGCAGGGCATTCGTCGTGGTGTGCTCCTGGGGCTCGTGGGCGCCGGGCAGCAGGCCGGCGCTCAGCTCCTCCAGCGGCAGCACGGTGTCGGCGCTGAGGCGGATCTCGCCGGCTGGCGCGGCCAGCGTGGTGCGGCCCAGGTGCTCGGCCAGCAGGCCGCTGAGGCGCCGCATGTCGCGCGTGGTGTCGGCGGTGGCGATCTCGAGCTCGCCGCTGTCGGCCACGTCGCGTGGGCGCATCGCGTCGTGCTGCCAGGCCAGGCGCAGCGCACGCACGCCGGCATGGCGGGCGCACAGGAAGGCGCAGAGCTGTCGCAGCAGGGCCTCTGCAAAGCTCAGCAGCACGGGGGCGTGCTCCACGCGGTAGGGCAGCTCCAGCCGCGCATCGAAGCGTTCGGGCAGCGTGAGCCATTCGTGGGCCTCGGGGCGTGCCCCATAGGCGCAGTCCAGCGCCGCCAGGAGGCCAGGGCCGAAGCGCCGCGCCAGGGCGGCGCGCGGCAGCCGGCGCAGCTCGCCCAGGTGGCGGCAGCCCAGGCGGGACAGCATGGCGTGGTGGGCCCGGGCCGCACTCAGGGCCGGCAGCGGCAGGGCGTCCAGGCGCTCGCTGAAGGCCCCCTGCCGGATGGTGGTGGGGCAGCGTGCGAGCGCCAGTGCGGCCAGCGCGGTGGGGGCCCAGGCCAGGGCGCCGAGTGCCAGTCCGGCCTGGGTCGCCTCGGCCTGCAGGCGCTCGCGCAGCGCGCGTGCGCCGCGGAACAGCCGCAGGCTGGCGGAGACCTCCGCGACGACCGCTTCCTCCAGCCGGGCCACGCGCGGCGTGAAGCTCAGCGCCAGCCAGCCCAGGGCGTCGATGTCGCCGGGAGAGGCCTCAGGCGTGCAGCACAGGGCGAGCCAGCGCATGAGGGCGCTCCGTCGGGGCAGGGGCGGGCGCCGGCATGGAGGGCGGCACGGCATGGCGCCGAGCCGTCGTCAGAAGCGGCGCCACGGCGTCCGGCGTGGCCGGCAGTGCCAGCCAGTCTTCGTGGGCAGGCCCGCGGCGCTTGATCAGCTGCACCGCCAGCTCCCAGCCCTCGCCCGGCTGCACCAGCAGGCGCAGCGGCGCAGCCGAGGATTGGTGGCGGGCCTGGTCCGGCCGCATCAGGAACATCGGCGCCTCCGACCCCAGTGCGCAGACCTGCAGCCGCCGGATCTGTTCCGGCCGGGCCTCGGGCAGCCAGGCCAGCACGGCCACGCGCGACCTGATGGCCTGCTCGGTGGCCCAGAGCTGCTGGACCGGGGTGTCGGCGCTGACCCAGATCAGCGCGCTCGCCGGCAGCCCCAGGGCCTGCAGGCCGGGCAGGTGCGGCATGTGGGGCGGGTTCACCAGCAGCAGGCGCCTGTGGTTGGGGGGCGCCTGCTTGCGCTGGGCTGTTGCCCCGGCGCTCGAGCCCGGGTCGTCCCACCAGCGGCGCAGGGCCGGCGCCAGCAGGCGCCACTCCAGCACGCCGCTGGGGCCGCCCAGCAGCTCCGTGACGGCCCGCAGCGGCCAGCCACCGCCGGGCAGCTCGGCATCCAGCGGGGCGAAGCCGCTGGGCAGCGTGGGCTCCGCAGTCGCACCCAGGCTGCTGCCGCGCCACAGGCGGGGGTGCAGTGCCTCCAGCGCTGAGGCGGCAGCGAGAGGGGAGGATGAAACGGGGGGCATGGGGAAGGGCAGGCGCGGGCTGGTAACTGTATAAAAACACAGCCATGGTGGCAAGCCACCCCCAGGCTTGCGGGCGTCAGCAAGGCCGGGCAAACCCGTCGTCGGGCGGGTGCTCCATGTCCTGCAAAATGGGCGCTGACATCGTTGTCTTCTGCTTGCCCATGTTGTTCATCGCACCCGGCCTGTCGTTTGCTGCCTGCGGGCGTGGCCTGACTCCATGACGGCGCTCCGCCCCATGCCGGCCGAGCGTTTCGCAGCGTTTGCCGAGGAGAGCCAGCAGGCCTACGCGGACGACAACGTGCTCGCCGGGCGCTGGCCCGAGGCCGGCGCCCTGCAGCAGGCGCGGGCGGAGTTCGCGCGGCTGCTTCCGCAGGGCGTGGCGACCCCGGGGCATAGGCTCTACGAGATTCTTGAAAAGGCCAGCGGCCAGTGCGTGGGGGTGCTGTGGCTGGCGCTGCAGCAGGCGGGGGCCGAGCGGGTGGGGTATGTCTACAACCTGCGCGTCGGGTCGGCCTTTCGCGGCCGTGGCCATGCCCGCGCGGCCATGCAGCTGGCCGAGGCCGAGGTGCTGGCTGCCGGCGGCGTGCGCATGGCGCTGCACGTGTTCGGATTCAACACCAGTGCCCAGGCGCTCTACCGTTCGCTGGGTTATGGCATCACGGGCCTGAACATGGCCAAGCCGCTGCGGATCCCGGGCGCCTGACCCGGCCGACTCAGGCGAAGCCGTCGCCGTCGAAATCGACGAAGTCCTCGTCGGCGGCCCGCACGGGCGAGCTGTCGCGCGGCTTCATGGCCTCCAGCTGTTCGCGCAGCTTGACCACCTGGTCGTGCCAGTAGTTGGGCGTGCCGAACCACGGGAAGGCCAGCGGGAAGGCCGGGTCACCCCAGCGGCGGGCCAGCCAGGCGCTGTAGTGGATCATGCGCAGCGTGCGCAGCGGTTCGATCAGGCGCAGCTCGCGGTCGTCGAACTCGGCCATCTGCTCGTAGCCGTCCAGCAGCGCCAGCAGCTGGCGGCGTGCGGCATCGGGCTCTTCCTGGGCGCTGGGCAGCAGCATCCACAGGTCCTGCACGGCGGGGCCGGTGACGGCATCGTCCAGATCGACGAAGTGCGGGCCGCGGGTGGGCGTCCACAGGATGTTGCCGGGATGGCAGTCGCCGTGCAGGCGGGTGAGCTGCAGATCGGGCAGGGCATCGAAGGCGGCCTGGATGGCGTCCAGGCAGCGTTGTGCCGCGTCGTCCCACAGCGGCGCCACCTCGGGCGGCAGCGCGTCGTGCTGCATCAGCCAGTCGCGCGCGGCCCGGGCCGGCGCGGCGCTGGCCCAGTTCAGCCGGTGCTCGAAGGGGCGCTGGCGTCCGACCGCATGCAGGCGCGCCAGCAGCCGGCCTATCCAGCGCAGCACCTCGGGGTCTTCCAGCTCCGGGCCGCGCCCGCCCTGGCGCGGGGTGACGGCCAGGCGCTGGCCCTGGTGGTGGAACAGCGTGCTGCCGTTGGCCAGCATCCACGGCGCAGCCACCGGCACCTCGGCGGCGGCCAGCTCGGTGGCGAAGGCGTGCTCCTCCAGGATCTGCGCGTCACTCCAGCGGCCCGGCCGATAGAACTTGGCCACGGCCACACGGCCGTCCTCCAGATGCACCTGCAGCACGCGGTTCTCGAAGGAGTTGAGCTGCAGCAGGCGGCCGTCGGCGCGCAGGCCGGTGGCGTCCAGCGCGTCGAGCATGAATTCCGGCGTCAGGTCGCCGAAGCTGAGATCGGGAGTGGCTTGCATGCCGCGAGTGTCGCGGCAATGCGGGGCTCAGCGGCGCGGGCGGTGATTCGCGTAGCGCGGGGCATCGACGACGACGCCGACGATGTCATCCATGGCGGCGTCGTCCACCGACTCGTCCAGCACCGGCAGCGGGCGGGCCGGCGCATAGCGCTGGGGCTCGGCCATGCGGTGCTGGCGGGCCGGGGGGGCATGGCGGCGGCGCTGTTCGGGCGTGTCGTCGAACAGCGGCCGGTGCGGCTCGGGGGCGGCCTCGGGCGTGAACAGGCCGGAGTCGCGCCACAGCGGCAGCGGCTGGGTGAACTGGCCCCAGTCGCTGTTGAAATCGTCCTCGTGACTGGCCGCCACGCGGCGTCGGCTGGGCGGTGCGACGGCCGGCGCCGGCTGCGGGCCGCGCGAGTGGCTGCCCTGGGGCACCAGCAGCTGCAGCTCGGCCACGCTGGGCAGATGGTCCATCGAGCAGCGCAGGTAGCGCACCCGGCAGGCGCTCAGCACGGCCTGCTTGATCTCCAGGCTGCGGGCGGTCACGCCGCGCTCGCCTTCGAGATCGATGGCGGCCAGCACGCGCCCATTCGGGCTGCAGACGGCGAAGGTCACATGCGAGGAGCCCAGCAGCTCGAACCAGTAGCGCACCTCCTTGGCCTCGGTGGGCTGGCAGAAGCGCACCAGTGGCAGCTTGGAGAGCACCACGTGGTGCGGCAGCGCCTCGCGCAGCAGGCGGAAGACCCGGCGCTCGTCGCTGGTGAAGACCGGCCGGGCGGTCAGCGCCCACTCCGCGGGCAGCCCCTTGCTGGGCGACGCCGGACGACGCAGCGCCCAGACCAGGCCAATGGCCAGGCCCAGCACGCAAACGGCCAGCGCAGCAATCCAGTAGGTGGCGTACGGCATGTCCTCGTCGATGTCGGCGGCGACGCCGAACCTCTCGGCGTGATCGCGGGCAATGTAGCGCAAGCCCCGCCTGCGTCCCCCCTCGCTAGTCCCGATTCCCTCCGATCACGGGGGCGAGCGGGCCGATGGCGTGACTTATTCCTTGGCGGCGCGGCCCGAGGCGTCGAAGCGCGACTTGATTTCCGCGACGCCGTCGACGAACTGGCTCAGCGCCTGAGCGTGGCGCTTGAACTGGAAATCGATCTCGCCCAGGTGGCGTTCCAGCACCTGCTCGACCTGGGAGCTGACGGTCTCGGGCGGCAGGCGCAGCCAGGCTTCCGACTCGCCGCCATCGCGCTCCACCGTGGCGCCTGCGCCTGCAGCGATGGCCAGCATGGGGCGGTTCTCGCTGAGCGCGTGGATGAACATGGTGTCGACCCCGCGGTTGCGTGCGTGCAGTGCGGCGGCGTCGAACAGGCGGCGCCCCAGGCCGCGGCCGCGGGCGCCGGGCTGGACGGAGACCCCGAACTCGGCCATCGCATCGCGGCTGCCGCGGGCGGGAATGGCCTCGTAGGCCAGGTGGGCCAGCGCAATCAGCTGCAGCCGCCGGTTGAAGACGCCCAGCACCTCGTCGCGCTCGAAGCTGATGCCCTGCACATAGTTGCGCACCTGCTCGTCGGAGGCCGGGTAGCCAAAGCGCAGGTAGCGATCCCGCGCCGACAGGCCGAGCAAGTGATCCAGGATGCGGTGGCGGTGGCGACGGCCCAGCGAGCGGATCGGGACCCAGCCGGCCAGGCGCTTCAGCGCGGCGCGCGCGCCGGTTTCGGCGGGCGCCGGCGCGCGGGCTTCGTCGTGCTCCACGGCCGCCGCCGGCGGCGGTGGTGCGCTGGGGGCGAGCGGATCCGGGCCAAAGCCGGCCAGCTCGTCCCATGCCTGGGCGGCGGCCTCAGGCGGCGGAGGGCTAGCGGTCTTGCGGTCGGGCATGACGGGGCCTGGTTGGGGCGGCGGTGGGCCTGGGCTTTTCAATTCGGTGATCGGGCTGGTACACTCGCGGGCTTTTCCGACTTTGGCTGCGGAAAAGAGCGCCTGCCGAGAGGCTGCACACCAGATGCGGCACCGAGGTCAGCGATATTTTCAGCCATTCCACTGCCGGTGCCGCGGGTCTTTTCAGGATTCGACGGGCCGGTTTGATTGAAAGCAACTCATGAAGACCTTCAGCGCCAAGCCGGCCGAGGTGACGCACGAGTGGTTTGTGATTGACGCCACCGACAAGGTGCTCGGACGTGTTGCCAGCGAAGTGGCACTCCGTTTGCGCGGCAAGCACAAGGCCATCTACACGCCTCACGTCGACACCGGTGATTTCATCGTCATCGTCAACGCCGACAAGCTCCGTGTCACCGGCAACAAGGCCACCGACAAGGTGTACTACCGTCACTCGGGCTTCCCTGGCGGCATCTACGCCACGAAGTTCAAGGACATGCAAGCCAAGCACCCCGGCCGCGCGCTGGAGAAGGCCGTCAAGGGCATGCTGCCCAAGGGCCCGCTGGGTTACGCCATGGTCAAGAAGCTGAAGGTCTATGCCGGCCCGACGCACCCGCACACCGCCCAGCAGCCCAAGGCTCTGGAAATCTAAGGAACGGCCATGATCGGAAACTGGAATTACGGTACTGGCCGCCGCAAGTCGTCGGTCGCTCGCGTCTTCATCAAGAAGGGCACGGGCCAGATCATCGTCAACGGCAAGGCCATCGACGTCTACTTCGGTCGTCAGACTTCCATCATGATCGCCAAGCAGCCCCTGCTGCTGACGAACAATGGTGAAGCCTTCGACATCAAGGTGAACGTGCATGGTGGTGGCGAGTCCGGCCAGGCCGGCGCGCTGCGCCTGGGCATCACCCGCGCGCTGATCGACTACGACGCGACGCTGAAGCCCGAACTGAGCCGCGCCGGCTTCGTCACGCGTGACGCGCGTGAAGTCGAGCGTAAGAAGGTCGGTCTGCACGGCGCCCGTCGCCGCAAGCAGTTCAGCAAGCGTTAATCGGCGCTTTGCCCCCTTCGACAAAGGCCGCCTTGTGCGGCCTTTGTTCTTTTTGGGCCTCAGGCCTAAGCCCCTGGTTGGATTGGTGTTGTCCGTTTGCGCAGACAATCCAGCCATTCACTGATTCCGTGGAGCCCCCGCATGAGCGCTGTGCTTGATACCCCCGTCACCGACATTCCCGCGCCCCTGGTCTTCACCGACAGCGCCGCCGACAAGGTGCGTGACCTGGTCGCCGAGGAAGGCAACCCCGACCTGAAGCTGCGCGTGTTCGTGCAGGGCGGTGGCTGCTCCGGCTTCCAGTACGGCTTCACCTTCGACGAGGCGGTGAACGAGGACGACACGCAGATGCAGAAGAACGGCGTGACGCTGCTGATCGACTCCATGAGCCTGCAGTACCTGATGGGCGCCGAGATCGACTACAAGGAAGATCTGCAGGGCGCGCAGTTCGTGATCAAGAACCCGAACGCCACCACCACCTGCGGCTGCGGTTCCAGCTTCTCTGTCTGAGCCTTGCCCGCAAGGCCTGCGCATCAAGCCGCCCGAGGGCGGCTTTTTGCTGCCTGAACGACTGCTGATCTCTGCCCATGACCGTGCCTGTCTCCGCTCCGGCCGTGCCGGAATCCTCCCTGCGCATCCTGCTGTGGCTGGTGGCCGTGGGTTTCTTCATGCAGACGCTGGATGCCACCATCGTCAACACGGCGCTGCCGGCAATGGCGCAGAGCCTGGGCGAGAGCCCGCTGCGTATGCAGTCGGTCATCGTCGCCTACTCGCTGACCATGGCCATGCTGATCCCGGCGTCGGGCTGGATGGCGGATCGCTTCGGCACGCGGCGGGTCTATGTGGCCGCCATCCTGCTGTTCGTGGCCGGGTCGGTGCTGTGCGCGGTGTCGGCCAGCCTGAGCATGCTGGTGGTGGCGCGCGTGGTGCAGGGCATGGGTGGCGCATTGCTGCTGCCCGTGGGGCGGCTGGCCGTGCTGAGGGCCTTTCCGCGCGAGCGCTTCCTGCAGGCGATGAGCTTCGTGACCATTCCGGGGCTGATCGGCCCGCTGATCGGCCCGACGCTGGGAGGCTGGCTGTCGGAGACCTGGTCGTGGCACTGGATCTTCCTGATCAACGTACCGGTGGGCCTGCTGGGCTGCGTGGCCACGCTGCGCTACATGCGGGGTCAGGCCTTGCCACAGCCGGGGCGCTTCGACTTTGCCGGCTATGGCCTGCTGGCCTTCGGCATGGTGGCGCTGTCTCTGGCGCTCGACGGCCTGGCCAGCCTGGGGCTGCGCCAGGCCTCGGTGCTGGTGCTGATGATCTTTGGCCTGGCCAGCCTGGCGGCCTACTGGTTGCATGCGGCGCGCCGGCCGGACCCTTTGTTTTCTCCCCAGCTCTTCCACGTGGGCGCACTGCGCATCGGGCTGCTGGGCAATCTGTTCTCGAGGTTGGGCAGTTCCTGCATGCCCTTCCTGATTCCGCTGCTGCTGCAGGTGACCCTGGGCTATTCGCCGGCCCAGGCGGGCCTGGCGATGCTGCCCGTGGCGATCGCCAGCATGCTGATGAAGCCGCTGACGACACCGTTGATCACGCGCTGGGGCTACCGGCGCGTGCTGGTGGTCAACACGCTGCTGGTGGGGCTGAGCATGGCCAGCTTCGTCTGGGCGACGCCCGAGCAGCCGCTGGCCTGGCGGATCGTGCAGCTGGCGGCTTTCGGCGCGGTGAATTCCATGCAGTTCACCGCGATGAACACGCTGACGCTCAAGGACCTCGGCCCGGCCATGGCCAGCAGCGGCAACAGCCTCTTGTCCATGGTGCAGATGCTGGCCATGGGTATGGGCGTGGCGGCAGCCGGGGCGGTACTGGCTGCCTTCCGGGACTACTTCGTCGGCGCCGAAGCGGTGGCTGAAACGCTCAAGGCTTTCCATGCCACGTTCGTTTGCATGGGGCTGATCACGGTGGCTTCGGCCGGCATCTTCTGGCAGCTGTCTGCCACGGAGAGCCAGTTGGCTGCCGAGAGCAAGGGCAAGGCCGATCTGCCCGACCACGGTTGACGGTTCGTCCGTCGGTCTGGCGGGCGATCAGGCGGGATGCAGCGCGCCCAGGATGCGTGGCCCGGCCGCGCCTGTGACGGCTGGCAGGTTGCCGGGCTGGCGCTCCGTGAAGCGCATGGCCAGCCACGCAAAGGCGGCCGCCTCCACCTGGTCCACCGGTAGGCCGTGCTCGGCGCTGCTGTCCACCCGCACGCCAGGCAGCAGTTCGGCCAGGCGCCGCATGAGGCGGCCGTTGCGTGCGCCGCCGCCGCAGGCGATCAGCGCCGAGGCCTCGGGCTGGCTGGCCTGCAGCGCGTCCGCGCAGCTGCGCGCGGTCAGCTCCAGCAGCGTGGCCTGCACGTCGGCCGGCGGCTCGTTGCCGTCAAGCCGGGCCTGCAGCCAATCCTGGTGGAAGAGGTCGCGCCCGGTGCTCTTGGGTGGCGGCAGCGCAAAGAAGGGCTCGGCCAGCAGCCGCTCCAGCAGCGCGGGCAAGACCCGGCCCGTGGCTGCCCAGGCGCCGTCGGCATCGAAGGCCTGGCCGCGCTCGCGGGCGATCCAGCCATCCATCAGGCAGTTGGCCGGCCCGCAGTCGAAGCCGCCGGTGCGGCCGTCGGCAAACAGCAGGCTGAGGTTGGCGATGCCGCCCAGGTTCAGGGCTGCCACATCCTCGCCAGCGCGGCCGAACACCGCGCGGTGGAAGGCGGGCACCAGTGGCGCGCCCTGGCCGCCAGCGGCGACGTCGCGGCTGCGCAGGTCGCACACCACGGCGATGCGGCTCTGTTCGGCCAGCAGGGCGCCGTTCAGCAGCTGCAGCGTGTAGCCGTCGGGCATGCCGGGCTGGTGGCGCACCGTCTGTCCGTGCGCACCCAACGCCTGTATCTGCTCCCGGGGTAGCCCCAGGGTTTCGAGCAACTGGGCGGCGACGTCCGCATAGCTGCGCGCCACGGCGTTGGCGGCGAGTGCGGCGCGATGCAGTTCGTTGGGGCCAGGGGCGTTGAGCGCCAGCAGCTCATCCCGCAGCGCATCCGGGAAGGGCTGATGCACGTGGCCGCCAACGGTGAGCGTGCAGCTGTCGAACAGCACGGCGTCGACGCCGTCGAGCGAGGTGCCCGACATCAGGCCGATGTAGAGCCCCGCCATGGCCGGCTCAGTGGGCGGCGGAGGTGCCGTCGGCGATGGTTTCGGCCACCGACAGCTGCGTCTTCATGCTGGCGACCACCTGCTGGAACTGGCCGCGGGCGTAGTTGGGCAGCGTGATGGCTTCGGAGGCCTTGGCAATGGCGCGCGGGTCGACCTGCTTGCCGTTCACCCGGAACTCGAAGTGCAGGTGCGGGCCGGTGGCCCAGCCCGTCATGCCCACGGCGCCGAGCTTCTGGCCCTGCTCGATGCGCTGGCCCTTTTTCACGTCGATCTTGCTCAGGTGGGCGTAGACGGTGGTACGGCCGCCAGCATGGCGGATCTGGACCATGTTGCCGAAGCCGTTCTGCCAGCCGGCCGTCTCGACCGTGCCTTCGCCGACGCTACGCACCGGCGTGCCCGTGGGCGCGCCGTAGTCCACACCGTTGTGCTGGCGCCAGGTCTGCAGGATGGGGTGGAAGCGCATCGCGAAACCCGAGGTGATGCGCGAGAACTCCATCGGGCTGGCCAGAAAGGCTCGGCGCTTGCTCTGGCCGTCCAGGCCGAAGTAGCTGGCCTTGCCGGTCGCGTTGTCCTTGAACCAGACGGACGAGTAGGTCTTGCCGTTGTTGGTGAACTCGCCCGCCAGCACGCGGCCGGTGCTGTCCCAGGTCACGGTCTCGCCATCGGCGGTCAGCACCTCGTAGACGATGGAGAAGCGGTCGCCCTTGCGCAGTTCGCGGTGGAAATCGATGTCGCCGGAGAACATGTCGGCCATCTGCGAGGCGATGGCGTCGGGAATGTTGGCGTCGTCGGTCGCGGCGAACAGCGAGCTGCGAATGGTGCCGCTGCCCAGCACGACCTGGCTTTGCAGCGGCGCGGTCTCGGTGCGGGCCTGGAAGCCGCCGCCAGCAGTGCGCTCGACGCTCAGGCGCGTGAAATGGGTGCCCTGCTGCTCGGGCTTCTCGGCCGGGAAGCGGGCGATGATCTTCAGCACCTGACCTTCGGAGTCGGCCGTGATCTGCACCAGCTTGCCGGCCCGGCCCTGCAGGATGCGGCGCGCCTGGGCATCGCTGCGCAGGAAGGCGGCGGCGGCCGGGTCGAAGGCGCCGGCGCGCTTGAGCAGGCTGTCGGGCGTGTCGCTGGAGCGGGTCTGCTCCGAGCGGCTCAGCGCGATGGCGTGGCTGGCGAGTTCGTCGAGCTGGGCCGAGATGTCGGTGGCCGGCAGCGTCTCGACCAGCACGCGCTTGGGCAGCTCGGCGGCATCCGGAGCCAGCGGCGCAATGCCGAAGGCGGTGACGGCGAAGCAGCTCAGCGCGCCGACGACCGAGGCGGTGAGTGCGCGCGGGTGCCTGGCGGCGAAGGCTTCGGCAGATTTCAGCGTGGACTGCAGTTGCTGGAGTTGTTTCTGAAGGACAGGCACGCTCGGCATCTTTCCGGGGTTGTCGCTGGGGCAATCCCGGCAGAGCCGGTTCCACGCGAAACGGGCGGGTGACCACCCTAAAATCCAGGCCTTCACGCCCCCGGGATACGGGAGCCAAGGCAAGGCGTGAATTCTACCGGCTAGTTCCTTGGAATCATGCCGGTTTACCCCAGTAGATCAATCACTTAACAAATCCGTCCTGGCGTAGCCGGGCGGAAGCTGCCATGTCCGACGCTGCCGAATTCCCCATCACCGATGCCGTCCAGCAGGCGCTGGCGGTCAGCCGCCGCGGCGTCGACGAGCTGCTGCCCGAAACCGACTGGGTGAAGAAGCTGGCCCGTTCGGCCGCCACCGGCCAGCCGCTGCGCATCAAGCTGGGCCTGGACCCGACCGCGCCCGACATCCATCTGGGCCACACGGTGGTGCTCAACAAGATGCGCCAGCTGCAGGATCTGGGCCACCAGGTGATCTTCCTGATCGGCGACTTCACCTCCATGATCGGCGACCCCTCGGGCCGCAACGCCACCCGCCCGCCGTTGACGCCCGAGCAGATCAAGCACAACGCCGAGACCTACTACCAGCAGGCCAGCCTGGTGCTGGACCCGAGCAAGACCGAGATTCGCTACAACAGCGAGTGGTGCGACCCGCTGGGCTCGCGCGGCCTCATTCAGCTGGCGGCCAAGTACACCGTGGCCCGCATGATGGAGCGCGACGACTTCACCAAGCGCTACGCGGCCGGCACGCCGATCTCGGTGCATGAATTCCTGTACCCGTTGATGCAGGGCTACGACTCGGTGGCGCTGAAGAGCGACCTGGAACTGGGCGGCACCGACCAGAAGTTCAACCTGCTGATGGGGCGCCACCTGCAGCAGGAGTACGGCCAGGAGCCGCAGTGCATCCTGACCATGCCGCTGTTGGAGGGCCTGGACGGCGTCGAGAAGATGTCCAAGTCCAAGAACAACTACGTGGGCATCACCGAGCCGGCCAACAGCATGTTCGCCAAGATCCTGTCCATCAGCGATGTGCAGATGTGGAAGTGGTACGAGCTGCTGAGCTTCAGGTCCATCGCCGAGATCGCCGCGCTGAAGGCCGAGGTGGACGCGGGCCGCAACCCCAAGGATGCCAAGGTCGCGCTGGCCAAGGAGATCACCGCGCGCTTCCACAGCGCCGCGGCGGCGGATGCGGCGGAGCAGGACTTCATCAACCGCTCCAAGGGCGGCATCCCCGACGACATCCCGGAGGTGCAACTGACCGGCGCGCCGCTCGGCATCGCCCAGTTGCTCAAGGCGGCCGGCCTGGTGGCGTCCACCAGCGAAGGCCTGCGCATGATCGACCAGGGCGGCGTGCGCATTGCCGGCGACGTGGTGTCCGACAAAGGTCTGAAGCTGGAGGCCGGCCAGCATGTGCTGCAGGTGGGCAAGCGCAAGTTCGCGAAGGTGACGCTGGGCTGAGGCTGCCCGCAAGTTGATGGGGTGATGGCCCCGACACCGCAAGGGAGGCTTCGGCCTCCCTTTTGTCTTGTTGGTCGGCGGGCTGATGCCGACGTCGTGGCCGTATGAAAGTCAGGCGCCAAGTGTGAGAAATGTCACTGGGGATTCTTATTGGGAACGCATCATGAGAGGAATAGGGCGCTCTGAGATTCCATTGGCATTGGATATGGCACGACGGGGCGCCGGTCTTGCGAAACTGAGCTGAAAAGTAGTCCCCATGATGTCCGCCTCTCGTCGATTCAAATATGCAACGCTGGCTGCCGGCGCCGTCTCGCTGCTGGTGGGTGGTTTGGCCCAAGCGGCTGGACTGGTGCCTGGCCCGATTTCGACCGACCCGGCCGGCAAATGGACGACCGGCGACCTGCATGTGCATACCGTGCAGTCGGATGATTCCCGCGCCACCCAGACGCTGGATTTCCTGCTGGGCAAGTCGTTCACGTCATACAGGCTGGACTGGCTGGCGCTGACCAACCATCTGCGTTCCGCGGCCTATGACAACAACGGCAATGCGCTGCCCAAGCCCATGGCCTTCGCCTACCCGATGGAGTCCTACGAGATTCAGCGGGTCCGGACGCTGCAGGCGGCCGGCACCTATGCCGACAAGCTGATCTTCTCGGGCGCCGAATGGGACATGCCCACGCACGACCACATGGGCGTGATGCTGTTCACCGACGAATCGAGCCTGAATACCGCGACCCAGGGCGTGCGGGAATTCCAATACCGTTTCACCACGCTGGCTGAAAGCCTGTTCGATCCGGTGGACGTGGCCGCCTGGAAGAGCCGCAATATCACCCGCACCAACAGCACGGCCGCCGATGCGCTGACCGCATTGAGCTGGTTGAAGGCCAATTACGCGAAGACGAGTTTCGTCACGCTCAATCACCCGTCGCGCAATCCCGGCAAATACACCATCAGCGACCTGCGCCAGATGAATGATCTGGCGCCGGACCAGATGTTCATGATCGAGGGCATGGTCGGCAACCAGATGGAGCCGGACCGCGGCGGCTACACCTCGGCCTATACGGACGCCAATCTGCCCAACCGCACCTATGGCGGCACGGACGCCATCGTCGCCAAGCTGGGCGGCATGTGGGACGCGCTGCTGGGCGAGGGGCGCCGCATCTGGAACATCGCGGATTCCGATTCGCACTTCAAGATCGACGCGGCCAGCAACAGCAGCGGCTACTACCCGGGCGAGTACGCCAAGAACTACCTGTGGATGCCCGACAGCGCGAAGGGCTCGGCCGGCCTGATCGCCAGCCTGCGCGCCGGCCGTTCGTTCGGCGTGTTCGGCGACCTGATCGACGCGCTGGACTTCCGGGTCGTGGGGTCCTCCGGCACCGCCTTCATGGGGCAGGAGATCAAGGTCAGCGCCGGCGAGAAGATCAAGTTCACGATCCGCTTCAAGAGCCCGGAATTCAACAACTACCTCAAGCCCGTGGACGGCGACCAGCTCGCCTACATGAAGCCGGTGGTCGATCACGTGGATCTGATCGTCGGCGACGTCACCGAGAAGGCCGCGCCGGGCACGCCGGCCTATGCGGTCGCCACGAACGCCAGCACCCGCGTGCTGCAGCGCTTCACCGCGGCCGACTGGAAGGTGGGCAAGGACGGCTACGCGTCCATCACCGTGCAGATCGAGGCCAGGAAGAACCAGTACTTCCGCCTGCGCGGCACCAATCTCGCGGTGAACGTGGCCGGCCTGACTGCCAACGGCGAGCCCCTGCCGGACCAGAAGACCACCGCAGCCAGCAACAACGCGCGGGTGAACGCCATCAACGACCGCAACTACAGCAGCCTGTGGTTCTACTCGAACCCGGTGTTCGTGTCGGTCCGCTGAGCCCTGCCACCCCAACCGAATCCAGCACAGATCCCATCATGAAGTTCATCACCACGCTGATCGCAGGCCTGAGCCTGTTCTTCGCCGCCGCCGGCATGGCGCAGGCCGACACCCGCTACGAGATCGCCGCCATCGACGACGTGAATGGCGACCCTACCTTCGCCGGCACCATGACGACCACGGCGCCGTTTTCGCTGGACTACGCCTTCAGCGTCGTCGACTTCGAGCTGAACTACCTGACCCAGAACGTCACCTACACCGCGGCCAACTCGACGGTGCTGATCGAGGCCCAGGGCCTGCTGTTCACCGCCAACGATGCTTCGTCGTCCTTGGAGCTGACCTTCTATCCGGACGGCAGCTACTACTCCGAATACGCCGTGCCGGGCCACAACACGGTGGGCGACTCGGGCTACTTCGCCTTCGGCGAGCTGGCCCCGGTGCCGGAGCCGGCCAGCGTGGCGCTGCTGGTTGCCGGCCTGGGCGTCGTGGGTCTCAGGGCCCGTCGTCGGCAGGGCCGCCCGGCCTGATCGCGGGCTATGCCGGCCACGCCGGAACGGACCAAGGGAGGCCGCGGCCTCCCTTTTTTGATGGCCGCATGACTCAGGCCTGGCCGGGGCTTACGGGGCTCACGGGGTGGCCAACCGTGCCCACAGCCGTGCGGCCATCTGCTCGTCGATGCCGTGGCCCAGGTTCGGGATCAGGTCCAGCGTGACGTCTGCGTGCAGGGCCTGCAACTGGGCATGCGCGTCCACGGAGCAGGTCGTCGGCACGACCGTGTCGGCCTGACCGTGCAGCAGGTGGATGCGCACCCCCTTCGCCGCGTGGCGAGGGGGTGCCGCGAAACGGCCCGCCATCGCGGCCACGCGGGCGGCCAGCGCCGGCTGCCGTTGCGTGGCCTCCAACGCCATGATGGCGCCCTGCGAGAAGCCCAGCAGCGTGGTGTTGCCGGCGGGCACGCCGCTGCGTTGCTGCCAGCCGTGCACCGCCTGAACGAAGCGCGGCATCGTGGCCGCCACGCGCTCGGGGCGGTTGTCGCTGGTGACCCCCTTGACCGAGAACCATTGCCAGCCCTGGCCCTGGTCCGACGGGTCGGGCGACTGCACGTTCACCACCCAGGCCCGTGGATGGCGGGCTGCCAGCGCGGTGGCCAGGCCGCGCAGATCCTGGGCATGGGAGCCCACGCCGTGAAAGAGCAGGAACAGCTGCTCGGTGGAGCCATCGGCGGCGGGTTGCTGAATGGTCAGGTCGTGCATGGCGGGTGTGGCGACGGTGGCGCCCCGGGGCGCCTGCTGCGGTGGCGGTCACTCTAGGGGCCGGGTCTTGCTCGATCAATGGCGCGATGCGGGATGGATCGCCCCTGATTCCGGGACAATCCGGCATGGACCGCTTTCTCGAGATGCAGGCCTTTGCGGCGGTGGTGGACGGCGGCAGCTTCGTGCGCGGCGCCGAGGCGTTGCAGATGTCGAAATCTGTGGTGTCGCGGCTGGTGGCCGAGCTGGAGCAGCGGCTCGGCGTGCGGCTGCTCCAGCGCACAACGCGGCGCCTGTCGCTGACGCGCGAGGGCGAGCTCTTCCTGGAGCGCTGCCGCGACCTGCTCGCGGGCGTGGGGGACGCGGAAGCCGAGGTCACGCGCCACGCCAACGAGGTGATCGGCGAGCTGCGCGTCAGCGCGCCCGTCACCTTCGGCCTGCTGCAGCTGGCGCCGCTGTGGCCGGTGTTCATGGCCCGCTACCCGACGCTGAGCCTGGACGTGGATCTGGCGGACCGCTTCGTCGATCTGGTCGACGAGGGCTATGACGTCGCCCTGCGCATCGCGCAACTGCCCAGCTCGTCGCTGGTCAGCCGCCAGCTGGCAAGCACGCGCTTGATCCTGTGTGCGTCGCCGCGTTACCTGCGCGAGCACGGGGCGCCGGCGAGCGTCGGGGAGCTGGCCGAGCGGCCCGTCTTTGCCTACAAGCTGCTCAGCACCGGGGACCAGTGGCATTTCGTCGGCCCGCAGGGTGCGGAGGTCGTGAAGGTCAGCCCGCGCATGCGCAGCAACAGCGGCGACTCCTGCGTGCAGGCCGCGTTGCAGCACCAGGGGCTGGTGTTGCAGCCCTCCTTCCTGGTGGGCGATGCCCTGCGGACCGGGGCGCTGGTCGAGGTGCTGCCGGCCTTCCGTTCGCTGGAGCTGGGCATCTACGCCGTCTACCCCAGCCGCAAACAGCTCGCCCCCAAGGTGCGCCGCCTGGTGGACTTCCTGGTCGAGGCCTTCCGCACGCCCGCCTGGCCGCGCTGACTTTGCCCGGGCAGGGCACGGGCGCAAAAAAGGGAGGTCGCAGCCTCCCTCGTCGGTGCTCGTGGCTGCCGGGGCGGCAGCCGGCCCTCAGCGCTGCGGCGCGGGCAGCGTGACCGGGCGCATGAAGCCCTGCGGCTTGACGGTGGGCACGGGCTGGGCGGCGATGCGCTTCTTCAGCTCGGCGATGGCGGCATCCAGCTGCGCGTCCTGGCCCAGGAAGGTGGCGCGCGGCGGGTTGTCCACCTCGATGTCCGGCTTCACGCCCACGCCCTCGATGATCTGGCGGCCCTGCGGGTCGAGCTGCGCGGTCTCGGCGGCGCGCATGATGCCGTTGTCCAGCAGGCGGTTGCCGTCGGAGAGCCACACGCCGGCGCCTGAGGTCTGCTTTCCGATGACCGGGCCCAGGCCCAGGCGCTTGAAGCCCTCGGAGAAGGTCTCGCCGTCGGAGTAGGTTTCCTCGTTGGCCAGCACTACCACCTGGCCGCGGAAGGCGTGCTGCATGTTGGGGTAGGTGGCGGCGCCGTCGGGCGAGCGCGGCTGCCAGAAGGCCCAGGCGCGGCGCAGCAGCTTCTCCAGGATCCAGCTGTCGATGTTGCCGCCGTTGTTGTAGCGCACGTCGATGATGAGGCCGTCGCGGTCGCTGGCGGCGTAGAACTCGCGGACGAAGTCGGCGATGTCGTTCGCGCCCATGGCGCGCAGGTGCACATAGCCGATGCGGCCGCCGCCCGCCTGTTCCACCAGGCGGGCGCGGCTGACGCGCCAGTCGTTGGTGCGCAGCTGGTTCTCGCGCATCTGGGCCACCGGGGTGACGATGCGCTGCACGGTCTTGCCATCGGCCTTCTTCAGATCCAGCAAGACCTGGCGCCCGGCCTGGCCGCGCAGCAGCTCCAGGATGTGCGGCGCGCTGGTTGACGCGCGGCCGTTGACCGCAGTGATCACGTCACCCGCCACGATGCCCAGCCCTGGCGCGGCCAGCGGGCCGGCCTCCGAGGGCAGCTCGGGGTCAGCGGCGTACAGAGCGTCAACGCGCCAGCCCTCGGCCACGCGGCTCAGGCGTGCGCCCAGGCCGGCAAGACCTGGCTCCTCGGGGCCCTGGCGCGGGTCGCCCGGCGCCACCTGACTGTGCAGTGCGCTGATCTCGCTGACCATCTGGCCCATCAGGTCGGCCAGCTCGTAGCGGTCGGTCACGCGGCTCACCAGCGGCTCGTACTTGGCGCGCACGGCGGCCCAGTCCACGCCGTGCATGGCCTTGTCGTAGAAGTGGTCGCGGTGAAGCCGCCAGGCGTCGGCAAACATCTGGCGCCACTCGGCGCGTGGGTCGGTGGCGATCTGCCAGTCGCCCCAACGCACCTGGCTCTTGGCCAGTTCAGTGGGCAGCTTGGGCGCCGCGTCGACGATCAGCAGCTCGGGCGCGCCCGTGCCCTGGTTGCGCAGCAGCATCAGTTTCTTGCCATCGGCGCTGAGCTCGTAGCTGCGCACGTCGGCGCTCAAGGTCTCGGGATTGCCGCCCTGGTTGTCGATGGCCACGGACTTCAGGCTGGCCTTGCGGTCCTGCTCGCGGTCCAGGAACCACAGGCGCTTGGCGTCCGCACGCAGTCCAAAGTAGTTGCCAGCGGCCAGCGGCAGCTCGATCAGGCGCTGGGCCAGGCCGTCGAACACGATGGCGGGCTTGGCCGCCTTCTTGTCATCGGCCTTCTTGTCCTCGGGCTTCTTGCCGTCTGCCTCCTTCTTGGCAGCGTCGGTCTTGGGCTCGACCTCCAGTTCGTCCTTGGGCGCGAAGGGCGAGCGCAGGCCCGGCTGCAGGGCCAGCGCGTACAGGCGCGAGCGGCGGTCGAAGAAGGGGCCGGTGTTGCGGTCACCCCAGGGGCTGGTGTTGCCGCTGACGACGAAGTTGCGCTGCGACGCGAAATACAGCCAGTGCCCGTCGGGGCTGAAGGTGGCGGCGGGGCTGTCGTAGCGGTCGCTGGTCAGCGTGTGGGTCTGGCCGTCGGCCAGGCGGTAGAGCTGCAGCTGGCGGCGGTCGGTGTTGCTCAGCGGCATGGTCCACAGCAGCGCCTGGCTGTCCGGGCTCCAGGCCTGCAGCAGCGGGCCGTCCTCCTGGTGGCCCTGGGCGATCTGCCGCGGCTTGGCCGGCAGGGGGGCCTTGAGGTCGCTCAGAAAGACCCGGCCTTCCTTGTCGGTGTGGGCCAGCCAGCGGCCGTCGGGCGAGGGCAGCAGGGACAGTCGTTGCGTGCTGGTGCCGGTGGTGATCTGCTGGGGCTGGCCCGTGCCATTGGCCGCAAAGCGCCAGATCTCGGGCTCGCCGCTGAAATCGCAGATCGCGAACACCTGCTGGCTGTCGGTGCTGAACTCGCCGGTCTTGCAGCGGCCGTCCGGGCGCACCGGCAGTTCGGCGCGGCGCAGTGTGCCCGTGCCCTGCGTGGCCAGGTGGCCGCGCGCGGCCAGCAGCACGCGCTCGCCGTTCGGCGCAAAGGAGGTGTCGGTCAGGAAGTTCTGCGGCTTGGCGATCCAGCGGGCGCGCTGCTGGTCGAAGTCGCCGCCCAGCTGGACGGGAATGGGCCGGGGCGCGGCGGTCTGGGAGAGGTCCAGCGTCAGCAGATCGGCGCCCAGCGCATAGACCACCCGGCTGCCGGCGATGGACGCATGGCGGATGTCCCAGCCCTTGGTGCTGGTGTGCTGGCGCAGGTCGCCGCCCTGGGCGTTGACCGACCACAGGTTGACCGTGCCGTCGCGGTCCGACAGGAAGGCAATGCGGGCCTGGCCGCCGTCCATGTAGGGCATGGGGCGGCGGTCGTTGGCGGGCTCGGCCAGCAGCGGGCGGGCCTCGGCGTTGCTGCCGAGGTCCAGCGTCCAGAGCTGGGCGATGGCGCCGCCGCGGTACTGACGGGCGTTGTCGCCGCGCAGGCCGTTGCGGGTGAAGAACAGCGTCTTGCCATCGGCGCTGAGCGCGCCGTCGCTGGCCTGGGCCACGGGCAGCTGGCGGCGCAGGCCCGTCTTCAGGTCCACCGCGAACAGCTGGGAGCCGGGTCTTGCGTCCAGGCCGGTGTAGATCACCTCGCCGCCCGCGGTGATGCCCCAGACCTTCTGGCCGCCGCCCTCCCAGGTCAGGCGGCGGGGTACGCCGCCGCCGGCGGGCATGGCGTAGACCTCGGTGCCGCCGTCGTACTGTGCGGTGAAGGCGATCCAGGCGCCATCGGGCGACACGGCCGGCTGGCTCTCCAGCCCCGGGTGCGTGGTGAGGCGCTGGGCCTCGCCGCCCTGCAGCGCGACGCGCCAGAGATCGCCCTCGGCGACGAAATAGACCTGGCCCCCTTGCAGGGCGGGCTGGCGGTAGTAGCCGGTCTGGCCGGCCCAGGCGGCCGTGGCGCCGAGCAGCGCGAGCGTCAGCGCGGCGATGGTGAAGCGTGGCATCGAATCTCTCCTCGAGGGCGCCGATTGTGGGTCGTGCGCCCTGGGGGGCGATTCGTCACATCTCGGGCCTCACCGCCTCGACGGGCCGCACGGCGGAGCAGGCCCATGTTGCGCCGCAGCACACCGATTCGCGGGGGAGGGAGGGTTGTCCGTGTTGACCGTTTCTGACGAGGCCGTAAAAGTTCGTGAAGTCTGCTCAACCCCTCACAGAACCGGAGATTCCGTCGATGACTCCCAAGCTCCTGCTCGCGTCGGCCGCGCTGGCCACCGCCCTGTCCGCCCAGGCGGGCGTGTCCGTGACCGGCGCGTCCTTCACCTACGCGCAGAACTTTGACACTTTGGCCGCATCTGGCACGGCAGCCTGGGCCGACAACAGCACGCTGGAGGGTTGGAGTCTGCTGCCCGGTGTGAGCAGCTACGGTGCCAATACCGGCTCGAGCACCACCGCCGGCTTCTATAGCTTCGGCTCCGCCAGCAGCTCCGACCGCGCCCTGGGCTCCGTGGTGTCCAACACCTTCTCCGGTGCCGTTGGCACGGGCAGCAACCTGTTCGCGCTGGCGTTGACCAACAACAGTGGCGGCGCGTTGAGCAGTTTCTCGCTGAGCTACGACGGTGAGCAATGGCGCAACAACGGCAACACTACGGCCCAGACCCTGGTGGTGCAGTACGGCTTTGGCGATACCTATGCAGCGGTGACAACCTGGGCGCCGACGGCCTCCGGCTTCACGTTCACCACTCCGCAGACCGGCAGCTCGCAACTGGCGCTGGATGGCAATCTGGCCGCCAACCGCGTGGCCGGCCTGGGCGGCACTGTCGCAACGGACTGGTCCCAGGGGGCTACCCTGTGGCTGCGCTGGGTCGATGTGAACGACAGCGGCAATGACCACTTCCTGGCCATCGATAACGTCAGCCTGAGTGTCTCCGCCGTGCCCGAGCCCGGCACCTACGCCATGCTGCTGGCCGGCCTGGGCGCCATGGGTTTCATCGCGCGCCGCCGCCGCGACTGAGCACCGCGCAGGACCGTCAGGTCTTGCTCCGATGACGGCCCTTCGGGGCCGTTTTTCATGGGGCCGCGATACCCGCGGCCACCTGGCCGGCCGGCACATGCTGGGCCGCGTTGGCGACATGGCCGGCCTGGTCGTCGAAGAAGAAGTCCGGCTCGAACTCACGCAGGAACTCGCCCTTGGGCAGGCCGCCCAGGAACATGGCCTCGTCCACCTCGATGCGCCAATCCATCAGCGTGCGTATCGCGCGCTCGTGGGCCGGGGCGCTGCGGGCGGTGACCAGCGCGGTGCGCACGGTCATCGCGTCGTCGGAGGCGCTCTGCAGCCGCTGCAGCGCCTCCAGCACGGGTTTGAAGGGGCCGGCGGGCAGCGGCTGGTGGGCGCGTTCCTTCTCGTGCTCACGGAAGGCGGCGAGGCCGTCGCGCTGATAGATCTGTTCCGCCTCGTCGGAGAACAGCACGGCGTCGCCGTCGAAGGCGATGCGCAGCTCGTGGGGGTGGTTGGCCGAGGCCTGCCGGGCCAGCGGCAGCACGCGCGCCGCGGCGACGCCGGCGGCCAGCGCCTGGCGCACGTCGGCCTCGTTGGCGGACAGGAAGAGCTGGGCCGACAGCGGCCGCAGGTAGCGCCAGGGCGAGGCGCCGCGGGTGAACACGCCGCGCTCTATCTTCAGCCCATAGTGCGCGGCGGAGCGGAACACCCGCATGCCGGAGATGGGGTCGTTGCGCGACAGCACGACCACCTCGACGCGTGACTCGCCGGCCACGTTGAACCCCAGCAGCTTCTCGACCAGGGAGAACGCCACCCCCGGCCGCGCCGGCTCGTCCAGCCGCTGCTGCTGCAAGGCCATGTAGGCGTGGTCGTTCTCGGCCTCGAAGACATGGTTCTCGTCCTCGAAGTCGAACAGGGCGCGGGAGGAGATGGCCACCACGAGGCGGTTGTGCAGGTCGGGAGCGGGCATGTCGCGATCCTATCCATCGGCCGGCCCGACATGCCGAGGCGTGCGATGTCTGACGAGGCCGGTGCAACTTGACGTTTCAGCAACATTTCTTGTGCGCTGCCGCACAGGCCGTGACGCAGTCCGCGGACTGAAGGGCGAACACAGGTAGTTTTTTTTTGCCGCCCGGCTAGCCTTAAACCTTTCGCGCGCCATGGCCGTCGGCCGGTGCGACTCATAGATTCTGGAGACCTGCTGATGTCCGCTGCTTCCCTGTCCTCCAACGGCTCCATCGGGCGCCGGCTGGTGCTGGTACTTTCAATCATTCTTGGGCTGCTGCTGATCAGCAGCTTCATCGCCGTCTGGCAGCTGAACAAGCTGGGCGAGGAGGTGGACGACATGACCACCAATACGCTGAAGATCGAGCGAGCCGCGGCTGACTGGATGCGCCACACCACCAACGGCGTGCAGCGGGCCTCGGCCATCGCCAAGAGCTCCGATCCCTCGCTGATCGAATATTTCGCACCGGCCACGGCAGCCGCCATCAGCGAAACCAACGGCCTGCAGAAGTTCATCGACGGCGCCGCGGATTCGCCCAGGGAGCGCGAGATCCTGGAGCGCATCGCCGACCTGCGCAAGGCCTACCTCGCGGCGCGTGAGCAGGTCAGCAAGGCCAAGAAGGCCGGTGACGCCGATGGCGCCGCCAAGATCTTCGGCGAGCAGTTCGAGCCCTCGTCCAAGGCTTATATCGACGCGGTGGCCGAACTGGCCAAGTTCGAGCGCAACCAGCTGGACGAATCGGCCACCCAGATCCAGAGCCTGCGTTCGCGCACGGTCTGGCTGCTGGTGCTGTGCACGGCCGCGGCCTTCGTCGTGGGCGTGGTGCTGAGCTGGC
The DNA here is from genome assembly GCA_003241055.1 of Roseateles depolymerans. Lineage (GTDB taxonomy): Bacteria > Pseudomonadota > Gammaproteobacteria > Burkholderiales > Burkholderiaceae_C > Pelomonas > Pelomonas depolymerans_A. The sequence goes on along the minus strand of QFOD01000002.1, from coordinate 156,427 downwards.
TGCTGACCCGCAGCATCACCGGCCCGCTGCGCAACGCCGAGCGTTCCGCCCGCGCGATTGCCGACATGGACCTGACCGGCGAGCCGCAGCGCAGCTACGCCTCGGACGAAACCGGCCAGTTGCTTCGCGCGATCGACGCCATGCGCGAGGCGCTGCGGGGCTCGCTGCAGGAGGTGCGCAGCGTGGTGGACAACATCTCCACCGCCAGCGCCGAGATCGCCACCGGCAACCAGGACCTGAGCTCGCGCACCGAGCAGGCCGCGTCCAACCTGGAAGAAACCGCCAGCGCCATGGAGGAGCTGACCAGCACGGTCACCCACAGCGCCGACTCCGCCGCTCAGGCCAATCAGCTGGCCAGCTCGGCGGCCCAGGTGGCGCAGCGTGGCGGCGAGGTGGTGGCCCAGGTGGTCAGCACGATGAGCGAGATCAACCAGTCCAGCCAGAAGATCGCCGACATCATCGGCGTGATCGACGGCATCGCCTTCCAGACCAACATCCTCGCGCTGAACGCCGCCGTGGAAGCTGCCCGCGCGGGCGAGCAGGGCCGCGGCTTTGCCGTGGTGGCCGGCGAGGTGCGCTCGCTGGCCCAGCGCAGTGCCGAGGCGGCCAAGGAGATCAAGACGCTGATCAACGCCAGTGTGGAGCGGGTGGAATCCGGTTCGCGCCTGGTGGGTGATGCCGGCAGCACGATGAGCGAGATCGTGGCCAGTGTGCAGCGCGTGACCGACATCGTCGGCGAGATCAGCTCCGCCGCGCGCGAGCAGAGCCAGGGCATCGGCCAGGTCAACCTCGCCGTGGCCGACCTTGACCGCATGACCCAGCAGAACGCCGCCCTGGTGGAAGAGTCCACCGCCGCCGCCGAAAGCCTCAAGGACCAGGCCGGTCGCCTCAGCAGCGTCGTGTCGGCCTTCCGGCTGCGCTGAAGCCAGCTGCCTCGCGCTGATCCGGCTCCGCCGGTCAGCCGCGCCACGCACCCAGGCCACCGGACTACCTCGCCGGTGCGCGCGCAGCGCCGCACCCCTTGCAGCAGCTGCCATGGATCCGGCTCCGCCGGTCAGCCGCGCCACGCGGCAGCCGGTGCGCGCGCAGCGCCGCACCTAATCCAGCGACTCGCGCTGATCCGGCTTCGCCGGTCAGCCGCGAGTGCCCCCTTGAGGGGGCCGCAGCTTCGCTGCGGTAGGGGGTGGTCTATTTCACCCAGGTGTTGAGCTGAATGATGGGCAGCAGCACCGCCAGCACGATCAGCAGCACCACCGCACCCATCGCGACGATGAGCAGCGGCTCCAGCAGCGTGGCGGTGGACATCGCGCGGCGCTGCACCTCCACGCCCAGCTGGCGTGCGGCGCGGCCCAGCATCTCGGGCAGCTGGCCGGTCTGCTCGCCCAGGCGCGCAAACATCGCCAGGATGCCGGGGAAGCGTTTCTTGCCGGCCAGCGCCGAGCCCAGCGGCGCGCCTTCGCGCACCTGCACCAGCGCGTCCAGCGCATCGGCCTGCATCGCGCGGTTGGACAGCGTCTCGGCCGCGGCCTGCAGGGCCTTCAGGATGGGCACGCCGGCGCCGGCCAGCATGGCCAGCGTGCCGGCGAAGCGGGCCGCGTTGTAGCCGCGTGCGAGCCGGCCGATCAGCGGCAGGCCCAGGATGCCGGCGTCGAAGCGCAGCCGGAAGGCGGGCGCGCGCAGCGCCAGCCTCAGCATCACACCCCCGGCCACCAGCGCGGCCAGCAGTGCCCAGCCCCAGGTGCGCACGAAGTCGCTGATGGCGAGCATCGCGACGGTCAGCGCCGGCAGCGTGCGCTTGGAACTGGTGAACACCGTGGCGATCTGCGGCACGACGTAGGTGACCAGGAAGATCACGATGAACACCGAGATCAGCGACACGATGGCCGGGTAGGCCATCGCGCCCACCAGCTTGGCCTTGAGGTCCTGGCGTTCCTCCAGGTCGTCGGCCAGGCTTTCCAGCACCTGGCCCAGCGCGCCGCTCTGCTCGCCAGCCGAGACCACGCCGCGGTAGACCTCGTCGAACTCGCGCGGCGCGCTGGCCAGTGCCCGTGCGAAGGGCGCGCCGGCGTTCACCTCGGCCTTGAGCTGAGAGATCAGCTCGCGCTGGCGGGCGTCCTCGCTCTCGTCGGCCAACGCCGACAGCGCGCGCTCGATGGGGAGGCCCGAGCCGACCAGGCCGGCCAGCTGGCGGGTCCACACGGCCAGCGCGGTCGGCCCGAAGACGCGCCGGGTGAAGCGGCTGCCCTCGACCTTGCCGTGCTGCTGCACGGTTTCGATGGACAGCGGGGTCAGGCCTTGCGAGCGCAGCTGGGCGCGCGCGGCGCGCGGGTTGTCGGCTTCCAGCAGGCCGCTGCTCTGGCGGCCGGCGTCGTTCAGCGCTTGGTATTTGTAGGCAGGCATGTCAGTTGAACGCTGCGGGGGCCGGCCAAGGGAGGCCTTGGACGAGGGCCATCAGGTCACTCGCGCGTCACGCGCAGCACTTCCTCCAGCGAGGTGGTGCCGGCGGCGATCAGGCGCTCGCCGTCCTCGCGCATGGAGCGCAGGCCGTTGGCGCGCGCCGCGGCGGTGAGCTCGGCCTCCGGCGCCTGCTGGTGGATGAGGCCGCGCACGGCCTCGTCGGCCACCATCAGCTCGTAGACCCCGGTGCGGCCCTTGTAGCCGGTGTGGCCGCAGGCCTCGCAGCCCACCGGGTGCCAGTGCCCGTCACCGTCCTGGCGCTTGCACACCGGGCACAGCCGGCGCACCAGGCGCTGGGCCAGCACGCCCAGCAGCGAGCTGCTCAGCAGGAAGGGCTCCACGCCCATGTCGGTCAGCCGCGTGACGGCGCTGGGCGCGTCGTTGGTGTGCAGCGTGGCCAGCACCAGGTGGCCGGTCAGCGAGGCCTGGATGGCGATCTGCGCGGTCTCGTAGTCGCGGATTTCGCCGATCATGATGACGTCCGGGTCCTGGCGCAGGATGGCGCGCAGGGCCTTGGCGAACGTCAGGTCTATCTTGGCGTTCACCTGCGTCTGGCCGATGCCGGGCAGCTCGTACTCGATCGGGTCTTCCACGGTCAGCACATTGGTGGTGCTGGTGTCCACGGTCTGCAGCGAGGCGTACAGCGAGGTGGTCTTGCCCGAGCCGGTGGGGCCGGTCACCAGCACGATGCCGTGGGGCTGCTGCACCAGGCGCTTGAAGCGCTCCAGCACTGCGCCGTCCATGCCCAGGCCTTCGAGCGTGAACTTGGATTCGCTCTTATCCAGCAAGCGCAGCACCGCGCGCTCGCCGTGGGCGCTGGGCAGCGTGGACACGCGCACGTCGATGGCGCGGCCGCCGATGCGCAGCGAGATGCGGCCGTCCTGCGGCAGGCGCTTCTCGGCGATGTCGAGCTCGGCCATGATCTTCAGCCGCGAGATCAGCGCCGCGTGCAGGGCGCGGTTGGGTTGCACCACCTCGCGCAGCGTGCCGTCCACGCGGAAGCGCACCGACGACGCGCGCTCGTAGGGCTCGATGTGGATGTCGCTCGCGCCGTCCTTGGCGGCCTGGGTCAGCAGCGCATTGAGCATGCGGATGATGGGGGCGTCGTTGGCGGCCTCCAGCAGGTCCTCCACGGCGGGCAGGTCCTGCATCATGCGCGACAGGTCGACCGCGCTTTCCACTTCGCCCACCACCACGGCGGCGCTGCTCTCGCTGCCGGCATAGGCCGCGTTGATGCGCTCGGTCAGCGAGGCGGCGGCTTCCGATTCGAGCCGGTCCACCGCATAGAGGCGCTGCACTTCCGACAACGTGGCCCAGTCGGCCTCGGGCGGCGTCCACAGCGTCAGCGTCTGGCCGTCGTCCTCCAGCAGCACGCGGTTGGCCTTCGCGAACGCGTAGGGCAGGGGGTGGCGTATCGCGGCCATCTGCGTCGCGTCCTCAGGGCTGAACCGGGGCCGAGGCGGCCGAGGCAGCGGATGCCGGCGTCTCCGCCTTGGGGGCCGGCTGCTTGGCCTCCGGCAGCACCGGGGCACCGGTCTGCGGCAGGATGATGTTCTTGGCCGGCTGCGCCTGCTGCTGTGCAGCGCGGATGCTCTCGTAGCGGTCCATGGACAGCTGGTTGCTGCTGTCGGCGTTGCGCAGCACGATGGGACGCAGGAAGACCATCAGGTTGGTCTTCACGCGCTTGCGGTTCTGGCTGCTGAACAGATTGCCGATCAGCGGGATCTTGCTCAGGCCGGGCACGCCGTCGTCGCCGTCGCTGTATTCGTCCTTCAGCAGGCCGCCCAGCACGATGATGTCGCCGTCGTCCACCACCACCGAGGTCTCGATGGAGCTCTTGTCCAGCGTCGGCCCGTTGGTGCTGGTGGACAGTACCGAGGAGTTCTCCTGGTAGACCACCATGCGGACCGAGCCGCCTTCCCCGATCTGGCTCTTGATGCGCAGCGTCAGGCCCACGTCCTTGCGGTCCACCGTGGTGAAGGGGTTCACCGTGCCGCTGCTGGTGGTGCCGGTGTTGGTGTAGGAGCCGGTCACGAAGGGCACGTTCTGGCCGATGACGATCTTGGCTTCCTCGTTGTCCAGCGCCACCAGGTTGGGTGTGGACAGCACGTTGGAGCCGCTCTGCGACTCGAAGAAGTTGGCCATCGCGCCCAGCGTGTAGAAGCTGCCGAACTTCTTCAGCACACCGATGTTCAGGCCGGTGGGGGCGCTGCCGTTGGCCAGCGCCGTGGTCACGCCCGAGGTGCCGTTGGCCACGGCAGCGGTACCGTTGATGATGTTGGCCAGCCCGGTGCCGAAGTTGGTGCCGGCGCCCGTGATGGAGCTGCTGCCGCTGCTGCCGAACATGTTCTGCCACTGCACGCCGAACTGCGCGGCCTTGCTGTTGTCGATCTTGACGATCATCGACTCGATGTAGACCTGCGCACGGCGGGCGTCGAGCTGCTCGATGACTTGGCGGACCTGGCGGTACAGCGGCTCGGCGGCCGTGATGATCAGCGAGTTGGTCGCCGGGTCGGCCTGCACGAAGCCGCCGGTCGACGGGTTGGCCGACTGCGCCACCGGCGTCGTCGCGGCCTGCGACAGCCCGCTGCTGCTGTTCGAGCTGGAATTGCTGTTGTTCGTCTGGTTGCTGGATGCGCCGGTCAGCGACTGCGTGCCCGGGGAGGACGAGCCGCTGCTGCCGGAGGACGAGCCGCCGGCCGAGCCGAAGGCGGCGCGCAGCACGGTGGCCAGCTTGGCCGCATCGGCGTTCTTCAGGTAGACCACGCGGATGTTGGTGCCGGCATCGCCGCTGGGCTGATCGAGCTTGTCGACCATGGAGCGCACGGAGGCCAGGCGGGCCGGGTTGCTGGCGCGCAGGATCAGGCCATTGGAGCGCGGGTCCACCAGCACGTTGACCGCCGTGCTGGCCTGGCCGGGCACGGCCGCGGCCGCGTTGGCGGAGCCGCCGTCGGCCAGCTTCTGCACCAGCGGTGCCAGGTCGGCGGCCACCGCGTACTTCAGCGGCACGATCTCGATGTCGCTGCTGCCCGGCGTGTCCATCGCCGCGATGATCTTGGCGATGCGCTGAAGGTTGTCGGCGTAGTCGGTGATCACCAGGCTGTTGTTGCCCGGGTTGGCGTTGATCGTGTTGTTGGGGCTGATCAGCGGGCGCAGCACCGCGACGAGGTTGTTCGCGTTCTCGTGCTGGATGCGGAAGATCTGCGTCAGGATCTGGTCGCCGCGGGCATTGGTGCTCTCCACAGCCACCGAGCCGGCCTGCAGCTTGGCATCGGGCTCGGGCAGCACCTTCAGGAAGCCGGCCGTCTCCACCACGGTGAAGCCCAGGCCGCGCAGCGCCGCCAGGTAGGTCAGGTAGGCCTCGCGCACCGGCACGGGCTGCTCGCTGTAGACGGTGATCGAGCCTTTCACCCGTGGGTCGATGATGATCTGGCGGTCCAGCATCACGCCGATGGCGCGGGTCACGGCCTCGATGTCGGCGTTGACGAAGTTCAGCGTGACCGGCGTGCTGGACTTGAGGGCCGGCTTGGCGCGCGTGGTGGCGGTGGACGGGGCCGGCTGGGCCTGTGCGGGGCCCAGGGCCATCAGCACGGCGAGCGCGGTGGCGGTGCAGCGAGGATTCATGCTCATCCGATCGTGAGAACCGAGCGCGCGCCCTGGCGGCGCCCGATGATGTTCAGCAGGTTGTTCAGTGCGTCTTCACGCCCGGGCGCGGCACTGGCCTCGCCGACGAAACGGCTCTTGCCGGATGCCGACAGCGTGCCCTGGCCGGACAGCAGCAGCGCGCCTTCCAGCGTGGACAGGCGCAGCTGGCTGATGCCGGGGTTGGCCGCGTCGGCCGTCAGGCTGAGGCGGTAGCTGCCCAGCGGCGCCACGGTGGACACGCGCGAGGAGAGGTTCAGCAGGTCCAGCTGCAGGCTGCCGTTCTGGCGCCAGCGGCCCTGCACCCATTCGAAGCGAAGCTCGTGGGCGCTCAGCCGCAGCGAGCCACCCAGCTGCAGCGTGTTCCAGGGCGTGCCCAGGCCGGCCAGCCAGCCGGCCGGGAAGCGGGCCAGCCAGTCGTTCTGGCTGTCCACGCTGATCTCGAGGCGGCCGAATCCCGGCCGCAGCCCCAGCAGCAGCTCCTGGTTTACACAGCAGTCCTGCTGCAGGGCCAGCTGCAGGCCCAGGCCCCTGAGCTTCATCTGCCAGCGCAGCCGGCCGGGCAGGGCGGAGGCGTCGCGGCTGCCGGCGCCGCCACTGAGCACCAGCACGCCGGAGCCGTTCCAGATGCTGCCGCGGGTGTCGGCCAGCACCAGGTGATCGGCAGTGGCCGAGGCCAGCGCGCGCGCCAGCCAGCTGGCGGGCGCGAACGCGATCACCGCGGCCAGCACGCCGACCAGAGCGCCGAACACCGCCCAGCGCCGCGGCGTGGCGTGCCGCGGGCCGCGGCCGTGGGTCTGTGATTCCGTTCCGGAGATGGACAGCCGGAGTGAACGCATCATCCGGCCCCCAGCGTCAGCGTCAGGCTGCCGGTGTAGCCCTTGGGGCCGCGCGCCAGCTGGGCCTCGACGGCCCGCGCCCGCGCGGCCGCCCGCACCTCGCCCATCCAGGCCTGCAGGGCCTCGGGCGACACCCCGTTGAGCGTGACGACCGCGCGGTCGCCGGTGAGATTCAGGCGGGCGCCGCTGCCCAGGCGCTCGGTGGCGGCGGTCAACGCGGCCTGCGCCTCGGCCGGGGCCACCGGCGGCAGTGCCCGCAGCGACCGGGCCTCGGCGCCCTGGGCCTGCATGCGGCGCAGATCGCCCTCCAGGCGCTCCAGTTCGGCCGGAGCCGTCTTGAGCGTGCGCAGCGCGGGGGCGAGCAGCAGGCTCCAGGCCAGCAGCAGGCCCAGCGCGGCGCCGGCCAGCTGCACGCCCAGGCGCTCGCGCTCGCCCATGGCCTGCCATTGGGCCAGTGCCTGGCTGCGCAGCTTCTGATACGACGCGGCCAGGCCGCTGTCGCTCGATTTGGATACGGCCATCAGTGCCTTCTTGCTCAGAGATTGCCCTTGGACGCGCGGCTGATGACCAGGCGGCCATCGCTGCTGTCCAGGCGCCAGCCCTCACTCTGGAGCTGGCTGCGGAAGTTGTCGATCTGCGCCGGGTTCCAGCCCTGAGCCGGCACGCTGAGGCGGCCGGGCTCGAAGGACAGTGCATCGGTGGGCGGGCGGTCGCCGGGCCAGGCCGTGGCGGCCGCGGCCAGCAGGGCCTCGAGATCCTGTTCGCCGACGCTGCCGGCGTTGGCGCGCAGCAGGTCGAGGTTCTTCTGCATCTGCACCGGCGGGTCCAGCGGGTCGCGGATCTGCGGGAAGGCCTCGGTGAGCGTGGCGCTAAGGGCGTCGCGCCGGGCGTTCAGCTCGCGGTGCTGCTGCCAGGCCCACAGGTTCAGGCCCAGCACCTGCACGGCCACCAGCGCCGCCAGACCGATGCGCACCGGGCGCCAGGTCTTGCGCATCAGCGTGCGCGACACGAGGCGCAGCGCATGGGCGCCCCGGGCGCGCGGCGCGAAATCGAACTGGCGCAGGTCCCAGCCGCTGTCCACCACCTGCAGCGCGCGCTGAGCCGGTGTCTTCACGGCGACGACCGTGCCCAGCCAGCGCTCGGCGGCCGGCGCCGCGGTGGCCGTGGCCGACCATTCCGCCGCATGCACCACGCCCGGCGGGAAGAGCTGGCGGCCAAGCGCGCCGTCCAGCGGCAGCGTGGCCACGCCGTCGGGGTGGCTCCAGCGCAGCACGACGCGCTCGCCGCTTTCGTGGAAGTGGCCACGTGCCGGCTCCTCGGGGCAGGCCAGCGGCACCACGCGGTCGACGAACAGGTGAGCCTCGTCCAGCTGGGCCAGTTGGTCGGCCAGCCAGGGGCGCGACATCACCGCCACCCAGGCCTCGTCGCCGCCCGTGGCATCGGGCTCGATCGCGAAGTGCAGCGCCTCCGGGTCGTCCAGCACCAGCTCTTCCAGCTTGCCGGCGAGTGCGGCGCGCATCTGGCGGCCGGCGCGCGGCAGCTCGATGCGCCGCCAGCTGACGTCGGACTCGGCCGGCACGGCGATCACCGTGTCGGCCGTCGGCAGCGCGGCCGCTGCCGCCCGGCCCTGCTGGGTGATCTCGCGGCCGTCCGGCGTGAGCACGTAGTCGTACTCGCGAGGCTGTTCACTGCGGGGCGCGTCGGTGGGGCGGCCCGCGGCGAGCAGGCGCGGCTTGGGCGGCAGGAGGATGAGGAGGGTGCTCATGGCGGGCTTGGGGAGCGGCGCATTCTAGAAGTGGCCCAAGACAGGACTGAGGCAGTTGGGGGAGGGGGTTATCTCGGGGTGTCGAGGATCTGGCTGACCCGTTCCCGGGACAGCACCTTCATGACGAGGTTCTGGCGCTGGATCAGCGAGCGCTGCTCGAGCTGGCGCTCGTCCAGCCGCAGCCGGCCGGTGACGATGAAGAAGGAGGAGTCCACCGACACCCGGTTGGAGTCGATCACCACCTCGGCCGGCAGGTAGCTCTGCGCGTCGCCCAGCACCTGCAGGGGCCGGGTCTTGCGCGCCTGCACCAGGCGTTCGGCCGAGGCCAGGTCCATGCCGTCGAAAAGAGCGGCGATGACCTCGCGCGGCGCGGTGTTCAGGTTGACCTTGGTACTGGCGCTGGGCAGCAGCACGACGAAGGGCTGGAGCCTGGCGATGGTGTCGGCCGGCACGCCGAGCCAGCCCAGCTCGTCGATGCCGGCCGGCTGCAGCGGCGTGTTGGCGCTGGTTTCGGTGCCTGTGGCACTGGCCGCGGCGGCGGGGAAGGCCGCGCGCATGCTGCTGGCGATCATGGCGGCCGTGCCCGACGGCGCATTCACCATCTGGCACAGCCGCTCCAGCGTGCGCAGCTCGCGTGCCTGCGCGGTGGCGTCGCTGGTCGCCAGGTTGCGCAGGTTGTAGCGGGCCTGCGCGTCCTCGATAAAACCTGACAGAAAGGCCTCGGGGCCGTCGTCGTCGGTGGTGGTGCTTCGGTCGGCGGCCAGGAAGGTGGACAGGCGAGCCTCGGCCAGGGGCACGGCCCAGGGCTCGCCCAGGTGGTCCACCGGCTTGTTGCTGTTGAGTTTGGCATCCGTGAGCAGGATCAGGCGGGCCCAGTCCAGCGCGCCCTGCAGGATCCAGCCGCTCTGCGCGCGTGCACGGTCGGCGGCCTCGATCTGAACCGCACGGTACTGCTGCCAGACCATGCCGGCCGCGAGGCTGGCCACCAGGGTGACGATGATCATCGCGGTCAGCAGCGCGGCGCCGCGGTTCTGCCTGCGTTTCATCGAGCGGCCACCTCCAGCTCGCGCACCAGGCTGCCGGACAGGCCGTTGCTGCCGTCGAACTGCAGCGTGAGGCGGATGCCCGCCGGCGAGGGGCGCGACGGGCCGTTCTGGCCGTCGGACAGGCAATTGCTCCAGGCGTTGTCCCAGAAACAGTAGAGCTGCAGGCCGGCCACGCCGTCGAAGGCCCGCAGCGCCGGGTTGCGTTGCGCCAGCTGCTGCTGGCCGATCTGGCGTTGGTTCTCCAGCTCGCCCACGGTGCGCAGCGGGGGGCTCTCCCAGCGCCACAGCGAGCCTTCGCGCAGACTCCAGACCACCAGCTGCAGGCCGTTGGCGCTCTGTCGCGTCAGCGTGAGGCCGCCGCCGTCGAAGGTCAGGGGCTTGAGGTCGGTGTGGCTGTCCTGCAGCGCGCGCAGGTCGGTTTCCCACTGGGCGATCACGGTCTGCAGCCGGGTGGTCTGGGTCAGGTTGGCCTGCGCGATCTCGCGGCTGCGGGCCAGCGCATCGATGCCGCGCCAGGCCATCGCGGCCATCATGGCCATGGCCACGAGCGCGACCAGCACCTCGACCAGCGTGAAACCCCGGTGGTGCGGCTTCATTGGAGTTTGCCCATGATGGTCGACAGCGTCAGCACGGGTTCTCCGGCCGCGTTGCTGAGGCTGGAGTCGATCCGCCGGAACAGCGGATTGGGCGTGGGGCTCACCAGCAGCTTGCCGGTGTAGGTGCGCCCCAGCTGTTCGCAGACGAAGGGCGTCTCGCCGATGTCCGGAAACGTGTTGTTGAGGCGCAGCTCGGTGAACTGGTTCTCCGCGCACCATTGGGCGGCGCTGGCCTGCGTGAGCCGCTCGGCGTTGTTGGCCAGTGCGCCGGCGGCCTTGATGCCGGCACCGAGGGCGATGGCGACGATGACCAGCGCGACCAGCACCTCGATCAACGTGAAGCCCGCGCTGCGGCGTCGCGTGCTCATGGATTGACGATGTCGAAGGCCGAGAGGCCGTCGCTGCCGATGATCAGGCTCTGCTCGCCGAGCCGCAGGCGCAGCCGCTGCGCGGGCAGTACGGGCTCGGGGCCGAGGATCACGGCGGCGCCGTTCTCGATCTGCACGGCCACCGGCTCGCCGAGCCAGCGCGTGGGCAGCTGCAGCGAGGCCGGCAGGCCTTCGAAGCGGAAGTTGTCGCCGGTCTTGAGGGCCGAGGGCAGCCAGCGCACCGCCAGGCCGGAGGCCCGGCTTTCGGCCCGTGCCGCTTCCAGCAGCGCGGCGAGCCGCTGGCCTTCGCGCTGCAGTTGCAGCTCGGTCGGGTCGCGCAGGGCCAGGGCGATGGTGGCCGAGCTGATCGCGATCAGCGCGACAACGACCAGCAGTTCGATCAGCGTGAAGCCCGCGCTGCGCGCGGAGCGGGCTGAGGGGGCGGGCCGGTACGGCTTCATGGCCTGCATGGGGAGCGGCGCGGGCCGCTCCGCCGGGACGTCACTGCCAGGAGCCGATGTCCGCGTCGCGGCCTTCGCCGCCGGAGCGGCCGTCGGCACCGAAGCTGTACACGTCGACCTCGCCCTTCACGCCGGGGTTGGCGTACTGGTAAGGGTGGCCCCAGGGGTCGTTGGGCAGCTTTTCCAGGTAGGGCTTCCAGTTCGAAGGCGGCGTGCCGGCGGTGGGCTTGTGCACCAGCGCATCCAAGCCCTGCTCGCCACTGGGGTAGCGCTGGTTGTCCAGCTTGTACAGCTTGAGGGCCTGCATCAGGTTGTTCACGTCGGTGCGGGCCGCCGTGACACGGGCGTCCTCGGCACGATCGAGCACGTTGGGGACCACGAGGGCAGCCAGCACGCCGATGATGACGAGCACGACCAGCAGTTCGATCAGCGTGAAGCCGCGGGCGGAAGGGGAGCGACGCATAGTGAAACGGTGGGAGCGCAATGTCAGCGACGTAGCGGGCCATCATAATGGGCCGATGGTTGCTCGATTGTTATCGTTCTCCGTCTGGCTGCTGCTCGGGGCCTCGCTGGCCTATTGGGGCCTGCAATTGATCGCTCGCCCGCTGCCGCTGCCGGCCATGACGCTGCAGGCCGGGGACGGACGCGGCGGCGCCGTGGATTTCGCGCGGTTGCTGGGGGTAACGCCTGCCGCCGCGGCGGCCGAACCCGAGCCCATGCCGCAGACGCGCCTGCGCCTGCTGGGCGTTGTGGCGCCGCGCAGCGAGCGGGCCGCCGCAGCCGGCGAGGGCGTGGCGCTGATCGAGGTCGACGGCGTGGCCCGCACCGTTCGTGTGGGCGCGGTGGTCGATGGCGAACTGGCGCTGTTGCGCGTGGATGCCCGCAGTGCGTCGCTGGGCCGTAGCGGCCAGCCTCCCAGCATGGTGCTGGAGATCAGCCCGACGGCGCCGCCTGCCACCGGCACGCTGGCGCCGGCCGCGCCGTCCAACGTCGTGCTGGGCGGTAATCCGGGCGGTCAGCCGGGCGCGCGCGTCGCACCTGGCGCACCTCAGATGGCGCCCTCGGTGATGCAGCCGCAGGTGCCTCCGCGGCCGGTGCTGAGCTCCGACGAATTGCCGGGCAGCAACCCGCCGGTGCAGCCTCAGAACCCCAACTCCGCGGCGGCAGTGCGCTGACGTTCAGGCGTTCAGCGTCGGAATCTGCGTTCCCGGCCGAGGCGCGACCCGGGCTTCGGCCACCTCGTGCAGATCGGTCAGCAGGGCGGCGGCGCTGCGGATCATGGGCCAGGCCAGCGCGGCGCCGGTGCCGTCGGCGCTGTCCATGCCCAGCTCCAGCAGGGCGGAGGCCCTGAACAGCGCGAGTGCCTCGTCCAGTCCGCGATGGACATGGCTGCGGCAGAACACGGCGTAGTCTGTGACGGGCGCGCAGATCAGCGAGGCGATGCGCAGCGCGGCACAGGCGGCGATGCCGTCCACGACGATCAGGCTGCGCTTGCTGGCCGCCACCAGCATGGCCCCGACCATCACCGCGATCTCGTGCCCCCCGAATGCGGCCAGCACCTCCATCGGCTCCTTGGCCTCCTTGTGCCGGGCCTGCGCGGCGTGCAGCACGTCGAGCAACTGGACCAGCGTGTCCTGACGCATCGTCGGGCCGGACACGACGAAGTCCCGCACGGGCAGGTCCGACAGGCGCGACAGCAGCAGCGCCGCGCACTCCGCCGAGCCTTGGCCCATGCCGCCGCAGGCCAGCACGTTGCCGGGCAGGTTGTCGACGATCTCCATGCCGACGCGCACGCCTGCATGGGCCTGTTCCAGGGTCATGGCGGCTGCGGTGCGGGTATTGCGCGTGCCATGGGCCACCTTGCGCGAAAGCAGCCGGGCATGGGGCGGCAGGGTGTCGGCCACGCCGCAGTCGACGACGGTGAGGTGCAGCCCCTGCAGCCGGGCGAAAACGGAGACCGGCAACTGGGCGTGCAGGGCCATCTGAACCTGGTCCCGGGTCGTGCGGCCACCCCCCACGCCATCGACGGCCAGACCGTGATCGGCCGCAAAGAGGGCCAGGACGGGATCGCGGAAGCGCGGGGTCAGACTGTTTTGTATAAGCCCAAGGCGTACCGCCAGCGGCTCCAGCTCGCCCAGCCCGCCGGCAGTGGCCGAGCGGCGGTCGACGCGCTCGCGCAGCGCTTTTTCAAGCTCCGGATGGGCGGTGGGCGAGATCAGCGACTGTTGTGCGACGGTCATAGGCATTAACAAGCCGAAACAGTCGCATTCTGCGGTCAACCCAGGAACAAGCGATAGACCGGGTTGTCGCTCTCGTCGACAAAGGGATAGTTGAGCGTGGCGAGGAAGTCGCGCAGGGCGGCGGACATGCCGCGCGGCACCTGGATGCCGACCAGGATGCGGCCGTAGTCGGCGCCCTGGTTGCGGTAGTGGAAGAGGCTGATGTTCCAGTCCGGATGCATGCTGGACAGGAAGCGCATCAAGGCACCCGGGCGCTCGGGGAAGATGAATCGGTACAGGCGTTCGTTGCGCGCCAGTTCGCTGCGGCCGCCCACCATGTGCCGCACATGCTGCTTGGCCAGCTCGTCGTTCGTGAGGTCCAGGGTCTCGAAGCCGGCCTTGGTGAAGGCCCGCGCCAGTTTGGTCGCTTCATCGGGCTTGGAGATTGCGACGCCGACGAAGATGTGGGCCTTGTCCGCGTCTGCGATGCGGTAGTTGAACTCGGTGACGCTGCGCGGCCCGAGCAGCTCGCAGAAGCGCTTGAAGCTGCCGCGCGCCTCGGGGATGGTGACGGCAAAGAGCGCCTCGCGCTGCTCACCCACCTCGGCACGTTCGGCCACGAAGCGCAGCCGGTCGAAGTTCATGTTGGCGCCGCAGGTGATGGCGACCAGCGTCTGCCCCTTGGCGCCGGTCTTGGCCACGTATTGCTTGATGGCTGCCACGCCCAGCGCACCGGCCGGCTCGAGGATGGAGCGGGTGTCCTCGAACACGTCCTTGATCGCGGCGCATACGGCGTCGGTGTCCACCAGGATGTAGTCGTCGACCAGCTCGCGGGTGATGCGGAAGGTCTCCTCGCCGACCAGCTTGACCGCAGTGCCGTCGGAAAACAGGCCCACGTCGTTGAGCTGCACGCGCTTGCCGGCCTTGACCGAGCGCACCATCGCGTCGGAGTCCACCGTCTGCACGCCGATGACCTTGATCTCCGGGCGCAGCGCTTTCACGTAGGCGGCAACGCCCGAAATCAGGCCGCCGCCGCCAATGGCCACGAAGATGGCGTCGATGGGGCCAGGATGCTGGCGCAACAGCTCCATCGCGATGGTGCCCTGGCCGGCGATGACATCCGGGTCATCAAATGGGTGGACAAAGGTCAGGCCCTGCTCTTTTTCCAGTTCAAGCGCGCGGCCATAGGCGTCGGTGAAGCTGTCGCCGTGCAGCACGACCTCGCCGCCCAGCGCCTGCACGGCGCTGATCTTCACCTGGGGCGTGGTGACCGGCATCACGATCACCGCGCGGCAGCCGAGCTTTCGAGCCGAGAGGGCCACGCCCTGGGCATGGTTGCCGGCAGAGGCGCAGATCACCCCGGCGGCCCGCTGCTCGGCCGTCAGGTGTGCCATCTTGTTGTAGGCGCCGCGAAGCTTGAAGCTGAAGACGTCCTGCTCGTCCTCGCGCTTGAGCCAGACCTTGTTGGCCAGTCGCTTCGACAGCTTGGAGGCGTGCGTCAGGGCGGTCTCGCGCGCGACCTCGTAGACCCGTGCGTTCAGAATTCGCTGCAGATAGCTGCTGCCGGGCGGCAGCATCGCGGGCACCTGTGCGGCGGGAGGGCGGCGGCGCGAAGTGGCGCTCATCGTGGACTGGCTCCAGTTGTTGCTGCAATGCATCATAGGTCGCGCCCCGTGCCTGCTCGCTTCGCGAATTCTTCGCCGTCTTTCGCGTACAGGCGAAAAAAAACCCGAGCTTTTGCAAGCTCGGGTGGAATCCACCATGGAGGCGGTGGAGGAGACAACTGGTGCGAACGGGCTTTCGTCTTCAACTACCCTATCGGGCCGTCGGCGTAAGCGTTTTCGCTTGGGTTCAAGTGTATGCGGGTCTATGCTGCGCTGCAATATTTTTTGTGTGACGAATTTGGGGTGCGCCTCTAACTGACCATGGAATGCGTTGTGAATTGGATGGGCTCGAATGGGCCGAGCGGCATGAGCTTCGTGGCCGAAACCGGCAGCGGGCACGTGCTCACGATGGACGGTGCTCCGGACGGCGGCGGTCGCAATCTGGCGCCGCGGCCGATGGAAACCGTGCTGGCGGGCACCGGCGGGTGTACTGCCTATGACGTTGTCCTGATCTTGCAGCGAGGGCGCCACGATGTGCGGGGCTGCAAGGTGGTTTTGAAGGCTGAGCGCGCGTCGACCGACCCGAAGGTGTTCACGTCGATCAACTTCCACTTCGTGCTCACGGGCCGTTCGCTGAAGGCCGAGGTGGTGGAGCGTGCCATTTCGCTTTCGCACGAAAAATACTGCTCGGCAACGGCCATGTTGGCCCAAACCGCAGCGATCACTACGTCATTTGAATTGATCGAGGTCTGAGCAATTCAAATGTGATGGGCCACCGTCGTCATGATCTTGGCGGCGGCGCGCATCATAAGGCGGACCACTTCGGGTAGCGCTTGAGCACCAGCGGCCTGCGCAGCATCCGCATGGGCGGCCTCATCGGCGCGCATTTGCTCGACGATGGCGCGTGATGCGTCGTCGTTTTCGGGTAGACGGTGCAAATGCTCTGTGAGGTGGGCTTCGACCTGGCGTTCGGTCTCAACCACAAAGCCCAGACTCCATCGGTCGCCGGCGAGTCCGGCCAGGCCGCCCCAAGCAAAGGCGCCGCCCCACCAGATCGGGGCCAGCAGGCTCGTGTGCGCGCCCAGTTGCTGGATGCGCTCAGCCGTCCAGGCCAAGTGGTCGACTTCCTCCTGAGCGGCGTGCTGGAGTTGCTCCCGCAGGGCCGGGTCGCGGCTGAACAGGGCTTGCGACTGGTATAGCGCTTGGGCGCAGATTTCCCCAACGTGATTCACGCGCATCAGTGCCCCAGCTTCTCGCTTGGCGGAGTCGCCGAGTTCCATTACGTTAGGGCGAGCCGAAGGCGGCTTCGGCGTCGGGCGGCTTGCTCTGGCTGGTGCGAAAACTGTCCGTAACCCGCTTTCCAGCGCGCAAATGCTGCGATCGATCAGGTTGAGACGAACCCCGATGCCAGCGGCGGTGTCTGCTCGCGTATGTAAATAAGCCATGAATCAACTATGAACCAGGGGTGACGTTGCCTCATTGCAACGTCAACACACAATTTCAAATCCGTAAATTCCCGAGGACCCCAAAGCTCTGGTGGAATACGCCCACTTCCTCTCTGGAGGTGACTGCGCTGTGCCGCGATCGGCTGGCGTATCGGATGAATCCTTAGGAGTATCGAATGAAAAAAGCTCTGATTGCCCTGGCCGTCCTCGGTCTGACCGGCGGCGCTGCTGTCGCGCAATCCTCTGTGACCCTGTTCGGTGTTCTGGACGCTAACGTGCGCTACACCAAGTCCAGCGGCCAAACGCTGAAGAAGGCTGATTCCGGCCTGAACACCAGCCGTTTCGGCGTGCGCGGCACGGAAGATCTGGGTGGCGGCCTGAAGGCTGGCTTCTGGCTGGAATCCGAAGTCGGCGTGGACAACGGCGGTACCGGTTCCGGCACCTTCTGGGCGCGTCGTTCGACGGTCAGCCTGATGGGTGACTTCGGTGAAGTGCGTCTGGGTCGCAACAAGACCGCTTCGCGCCTGCACATCGAAGACTTCGATCCTTCGCAAGCGACCGGTATGGGTAACGTGCTGGCTGTCTACAGCTCGCTGGGCTCGACTAGCAGCAGCACGTCGACACTGGGTGCTGGCCGTGCCGACAACCTGGTTAGCTACTTGACGCCTGACAACCTGGGCGGTTTCTACGCCGCCGTTGATGTGTCCGCTGGTGAAGGTGCTGCGAGCAACAGCACGACGACGGGCAAGGGTTACTATGGTCGCGCTGGCTTCAAGCAAGGTGCGCTGCATGTGAGCGGTGCCTACTCTTCTGTCGGCGCAAACAGCAAGTACAAGCTGGCCGCTGTTGGTGCGTCGTACGACCTCGGCTACGTGAAGCCCAGCTTCAACTACAGCCAGGCCAAGTACCTGAACCGCAAGGAAGACGTGTTCACCATCGCTGCCACGGCTCCGCTGGGCCAAGGTCTGCTGATGGCTTCGTACACGGACGCCAAGTTCAACAACGCTGCCGAAACCGCTGGCATCAGCGCCGGCGATGCGAAGCTGTACTTCGTGGGCTACGTGTACAACCTGTCCAAGCGTACCGCCCTGTACACGACCTACGGCACGATTGACAACAACGGCGCCGGCAAGTTCCTCGTCGCCGGCTCCCCGACTCCGACGGCCGGCCGCAGTTCCAGCGGTTTCGACGTGGGTATCCGTCACAGCTTCTAATCGCTGTAAAGCAGCCCTTCGTCAGGGCTTGCGAATGCAAAAGCCGCCTTCGGGCGGCTTTTTTCATTTCTGCGGCGTCACCTCGGGGACTCAGGGGAAGCCATGTGGGCGGACTGCAACAAAGGACGTACGTTCCGCAAGGGCTTCTCTCAGAATAGAGCAGTTCACTTTTCTAAACACAACAGGAGACAAACTGATGATGAAAAGGACCGCTTTGGCCCTGGCCGCCCTGGCCATGGGATCTTCCGCTGCGTGGGCTCAATCGAGCGTGACGCTTTATGGCATCGTGGACGCTGGCGTGCGATACACCAGCAACGCCAACCCGGGCACATCCAAGAAGACCATGGTGCCTGGCGGCATGTCGCAGAGTCGGCTTGGTGTGAACATCACCGAAGACATGGGCGGTGGCCTCAAGGGCATCGCGAACATGGAGCATCGGCTGAATTCCGACACGGGCGCTGTTGCCGCGACGGACTTCTGGCGCCAGGTCTGGGTGGGCATGCAGTCCAGCGACTTTGGCCAGATTCGTCTGGGGCGTCAGTACAACATCCTGTTCGACGTCTACACGTCGACGTTTGCGTCGTTCCGTTACTCGCCGTACATCGAGGCCTACAAGCCGGAAATTGGCATGGCGATGGCGGCGCGTCAGGACAACATGGTCAAGTACCTGGTCCAGGTCGGCAACATCTACGGGGAGATTCAGGTCAGTGCCGGTGAAGGCCAGTCTGGCGCTTCTGCCGCGCTGCCCAACAAGACGGCAGGGGGCTTGCTGCGATACAGCGACGGCACGTGGGGCCTCGGCGGCGCCTACCTTCAGGCGACCGAGCAAACTGGCAAGAAGATCAAGACGACCGTCCTGGGCGGCTCCTACACCGACGGCGCTCTGTACGTTCATGCGTCATGGGGTGAAAACAAGTACGACGCCATCAATGGGCTGATCACCTCCGCCACCTCGGTGTCGGATGCCACCAGTCCGTTCCGGGTGGCGTTGAGCACTCGCGGTGCCTATACCAGCGGCTTGCTGGGTTTGAGCGTGTTCAACAACAACTCGATGGATATCAACAAGCGCACGATGTATATGTTCGGCGCAACCTACCAACTGACCCCGCAGCTCAATATCGGCGCTAATGCTTGGCTGACCAAGCAGACGCACTACGGTCTGCCGCTGGCTGCGTTGGGCCTGTCGACAACGGCAGGAGGCAGTTCCAAGGCGGATTTCTACGCCTTTGTGGCTGACTATGCGTTCTCCAAGCGCACGGATGCCTATTTCGAGATGGACTACACCAAGACCAGCGGCGCGGTGGCCTTTATGAATGGCGCCACCAAGCTTTCGGGGGCGATGGTAGGCTTGCGTCACCGCTTCTGATCTTCAGCCTTGCGTCCTCGGGCGCAACGAATCGGGGCCGCCTTGCGGCCCCTTTCTCTTTTGCAGTACTCAATCAAATTTGCCGGGCCATGGCTCGCCCTGCTGGCGCTGGCAGGCTGTGCCAGTGCGCCAGACTCCGCGGCGCCGAGCTGGCCGACGGCCGGCCCGCTGGCTGCCTGGTCGCCAAGGGCGCTGCCGGGCAAGGCCCAGACACGCTATGTGATGTCCGCCCGTGAGGGGCGGCCGTGCATCGAGGCCACCTCCGAGCATGCGGCCAGCCTGCTCAGACGAAAGCTCGATCTCTTGCCCGACCAGATCTCGCGCATCGAGTTCGATTGGTGGATTGATCGGGGCCCTACGGTGCCCTCTGATGAGCCCAGTCCGCCGGACGATGCTGCCGCGCGCATCGTGTTGGCATTCGATGGCGACGAGGCACGGCTGCCGCTGAAGGACCGCCTGCTGTTCGAGTTGGCGCGCTCCATCACGGGAGAGTCTCCGCCTTTTGCGTCGCTGATCTACGCCTGGGACCCCCATCTGCCGATCAACGTCCCGCGCGCCAGCGAGCGCAGCGATCGCCTGCGCAAGATCGTCGTGGCCGGCGCGCACCAACCCCCTGGGGCGTGGCAGCACCTGCGGCGCGATCTGATGGAGGACTTCAGGCTCGCCTACGGTGAGGCGCCTGGCCGACTGGTCGGACTCGGCGTGATGACCGACAGCGACAACACGGCCAGCCTTGCTCAGGCCTGCTATGGCGACATCCGCCTCTATGACCACGATGGCCGCCTGCTGGATGGCAGCCTGCTCCTGCCTGCCTCGCCGCTCGCCCTGGGGAATTCCCCGTAGGTTGGCGTCCTCGGGCGCCGCCATGATCGCGCCTCCATGCAGCAACGCTGCTCGCGCTCCGCAGTTCTCGCGCCTTCATGCTGGTTTTCATTGTTCGCCGTCTGCTGCAGGCCCTCGTCGTGATGCTGACGGTGGCGTTCATCGCGTTCATGCTGTTCCAGTATGTCGGGGACCCTGTCACCAATCTGCTCGGGCAGGACGCGACCGAGGAGCAGCGTGTGACCCTGCGCAAGGACCTCGGACTGGATCAGCCCTTTCCGGTCCAGTTCGCGCGCTTCGTGGTCAATGCAGCGCAGGGCGAATTCGGCTTGAGCCTGAAGCAGGGACGCAAGGTGTCGGCCCTGATCATCGAGCGCTTTCCGGCCACGCTGGAGCTGGCGCTGGCTGCAGGCGCGATCGCGCTGGTCTTCGGCATTCCGCTCGGGGTCTACGCCGCCTTGCGGCGGGGCCGCTTGGGCTCGCAGTTGTTGATGATGGGGTCGCTGCTGGGCGTCAGTCTGCCCACCTTCCTGATCGGCATCCTGCTGATCCTGATCTTCTCGGTGCGCCTGAAGTGGCTGCCGAGCTTTGGCCGCGGCGAGGTGATTTCACTGGGCGAGTGGCAGACCGGGCTGCTGACGCTGGACGGGCTCAAGCACCTGGTGCTGCCCGCCGTCACCTTGTCGGTGTTCCAGTTGACGCTGATCCTGCGCCTGGTGCGGGCCGAGATGCTGGAGGTGCTGCGCACGGACTACATCCGCTTCGCGCGCGCGCGGGGCCTGAGCAATCGCAGCATCTACTTCGGCCATGCGCTGAAGAACACCCTGGTGCCGGTGATCACCATCACCGGGCTGCAGCTCGGATCGCTGATCGCGTTCTCCATCATCACGGAGACGGTTTTCCAGTGGCCGGGCATGGGGCTGCTGTTCATCCAGGCCGTGCAGTTCGCCGACATCCCGGTGATGGCCGCCTATCTGTGTCTCATTTCGCTGATTTTCGTGACGCTCAATCTGCTGGTGGACCTGCTGTACTTCGCGGTCGACCCGCGCCTGCGCGTCGAGGGCAAGGCGCATTGAGCAAAGGAGACGTATGAGCTCGGGAGGCGCCAGCGCCTTGAAGCGCTTCTTCGATGGTGACGTGTGGTATTCGTTTCGCCGCTCACCGGTGGCGATCGGTGCGGCGGTGGTCGCGCTCGTCTGCCTGGTCTGTGCGCTCTTTGCGGATCGCATCGCGCCTCACAACCCCTTTGATCTGGCGACGCTGGAGCTGATGGATTCGCTGAAGCCGCCGGCCTGGATCGAAGGCGGCGAGACGCGCTACCTGCTGGGCACGGACGATCAGGGGCGCGACATCCTGTCGGCCCTGATGTATGGCGCGCGCATCTCGCTGCTGGTGGGCGTGGCGTCGGTGGTGCTGTCCATGATCATTGGCGTGGGCCTGGGGCTTCTGGCGGGTTTCGTCGGCGGGCGGGTCGACGCCTTCATCATGCGGGTCTGCGACGTCATGCTGTCGTTCCCGTCCATCCTGATCGCCTTGCTGATCGACGGCGTCGGGCGCGCGCTCTTCCCTGACGCTCATGGCAGCCTCGCGTTTGCGGTGCTCATCCTTGCCATCGCACTGACCGGCTGGGTGCAATACGCGCGCACGGTGCGGGGCTCCACGCTGGTGGAGCGCAACAAGGAATATGTGCAGGCCGCCCGCGTAATCGGCGTGGGCTCTCTGTCCATCATGCGCCGGCACGTGCTGCCGAACGTGCTTGGTCCGGTGCTCATCCTGGCCACGCTGCAGGTGGCCTCGGCCATCCTGACCGAGGCCACGCTATCTTTCCTGGGCGTCGGCGTGCCGCCCACCAGCCCGTCGCTGGGCACACTGATCCGCGTCGGCAACGACTTCCTCTTCTCCGGCGAGTGGTGGATCACCATCTGGCCCGGCGCCATGCTGGTATTGATCTCTCTCAGCGTGAACCTGCTGGGCGACTGGCTGCGCGACGCTCTCAATCCTCGCCTGCGATGACCACGCCTCTTCTCGAAGTGCGCCACCTGCGGGTGGAGTTTCCAACCCGCCGCGGCACGCTGCGGGCGCTGGACGACATTTCCTTCAGCATCGCGCCCGGTGAGATCCTGGGCGTGGTCGGCGAGTCCGGTGCCGGCAAGTCGCTGACCGGTGCCGCCATCATCGGCCTGCTGGAACCACCGGGCCGCATCGCCGCCGGAGAGGTCTGGCTGGCCGGCCGTCGCATCGACCAGTTGAGCGACGAGCAGATGCGGCGCGTTCGCGGGCGCGAGATCGGCGCGGTTTTCCAGGATCCGCTCACCTCGCTGAACCCGCTCTACACCGTCGGCCGGCAACTGGTGGAGACCATCACCACGCACCTGGACCTCAGTGCCGCTCAGGCGCGGTCCCGCGCGATCGAACTGCTGGCAGCCACCGGTATTCCGGCGCCCGAGGCGCGCATCGACCACTATCCGCATCAGTTCTCGGGTGGCATGCGACAGCGCGTCGTGATCGCGCTGGCGCTGGCGGCCAACCCCAAGCTGATCGTGGCCGACGAACCGACGACGGCACTGGATGTGTCCATCCAGGCGCAGATCATTGCGCTGCTGAAGAAGGTCTGCAAAGAACAGGGCGCTGCCGTGATGCTGGTGACGCACGACATGGGCGTGATCGCCGAGACCTGTGATCGCGTGGCCGTGATGTATGCCGGGCGGGTGGCCGAGATCGGGCCGGTGGTCGACGTCATCCACGGCCCGGCCCATCCGTATACCGCAGGGCTGATGGGGTCGATACCGGCCATGGATGAGGATCGTGAGCGCCTTCAGCAGATCGACGGCGCCATGCCCCGGCTGACGGCCATTCCGGCGGGCTGTGCCTTCAACCCGCGCTGCACCCGGGCAGACGCGCGCTGCCGATCGGAGCGACCCGAACTGCAGGCCGCCAGTGCCACCCAGGCGGCCTGCTGGCATGTCCTGACCCCGGAGGTACGGTCATGAAGGCCTCGCTGCTGGAGGTGCAGGACCTGGCCAAGGTCTTCGATGTGTCACCCCCGTGGCTGAACCGCGTCGTGGAGCGCAAGCCCAAGGCGTTCGTGCACGCGGTGGACGGGGTGTCGTTTGCGATTGCCCGGGGTAGCACCCTGGCGCTGGTGGGGGAGAGCGGCTGCGGCAAGAGCACGGTCGCGCGCCTGCTGGTGGGGCTTTATGGCGCGACGCGCGGTCAGGTCCGCTTTGACGGCGAGGACATCGCCAGGACGCTGGCGGGCCCGGGGGCGCTGGCGCTGCGCCGGCGCATGCAGATGATCTTCCAGGATCCCTATGCCTCGTTGAACCCGCGCTGGACGGTGCGGGACATCGTGGCCGAGCCGCTGCGCGAGCACGGGCTCGTCAACGGGGCGGCCGCGTTGCGCGAGCGGGTGGTCGAACTGCTGGGCCAGGTGGGGCTGGGTGCGGCGGATGCCGAGAAGTTCCCTCACCAGTTCTCGGGTGGGCAGCGCCAGCGAGTGTCGATCGCTCGGGCGCTGGCGACGCACCCCGAGTTCCTGGTCTGTGACGAGCCGACCTCGGCGCTGGATGTGTCGGTGCAGGCCCAGGTGCTCAACATCATGAAAGACCTGCAGCGCGAGCAGGGCCTGACCTACCTCTTCATCTCGCACAACCTTGCGGTGGTGCGTCACGTGGCGGACCAGGTCGGGGTGATGTATCTCGGGCGCATCGTCGAGCTGGCCGACAAGGCCGAGCTTTTTGCCCGGCCGCGGCACCCCTATACGTGCATGCTGCTGGACGCGATCCCCGACATCCACATGACGGGCCGGGCCCGCACGCCGGTGCAGGGCGAGGTGCCCAACCCGCTGAACCCGCCCGGCGGCTGCAGCTTCCATCCGCGCTGCCCGTTGGCCAACGAGCGTTGCCGCAGCGAACGGCCGGCACTGCTGGAGAGCTTCAAGGGCGTGCGCGTGGCCTGCCACGCGGTGGCGGAAGGCCGGGCGGCCTGAGGGCGTCAGTGCGGGGCGGAAGCCGCCGACGCCGCCGGCATGGGAGCGGGCAGGCGCAACGGCCCTTTCTGACCGCAGGCACCCAGGCTGGCCAAACCCAGCAGCACGCCGGCGATGCAGGCCATTCGTTGCAGCCCCGAGGCCAGACGGGTTTTTGAGCGCATGGGCGCGGGGCGGGCACCTACACTGGTGCAAGCTTCAGTCTTCATAGAGCACAGTGTAGTGAGCATGCCCCTGTCCGATACCGAATACCACGCCAAGGCGCAAGCGCTGCTGGCCGCAGTGGAGTCCCAGATCGACGCCTGGCTGGAGTCAGATGTCGTGGATATCGATACGCACCGCACCGGCGGCCTGCTGGAGCTGTCGCTGCCAGGGGGCAGCAAGATCGTGCTGAACACGCAGCCGCCGCTGCAGGAGATCTGGATGGCGGCTCGTTCCGGCGGCTATCACTTCAAGTGGCAGGGCGAGGCGTGGGTGGATACGCGCGAGGGCCAGGAGTTTGGCGCGCTGCTGTCGCGCTGCGCCAGCGAGCAGGCCGGCGTGGCGCTGAGCTTCAGCCTCTGAGTGTTTCTGCCCCGGTCGACCGACCGGGGCCGGCGCCGACGAGGTCAGCGCCTGAAGATGTCGAGGATGGACTTGCGCTCATCCTCGCTGGGCGCGCTGGGCACATTGCCGTCGTTGCTGAGTTCGCGCACGCCGCCACTGCCCGAGTACTCGTCGTAGAACCATTCGCCGTTCAGGTTCACCACGCCCTCCGGCGGCGTGATCTCTTCCACTGGCACGTTGCGCAGTGCATGCGCCATGAACTCGATCCAGACCGGCAGCGACAGGCCGCCGCCGGTTTCTCGGTCGCCCAGCTTGCGCGGCTGGTCGTAGCCTATCCAGACCACGGCCACGAGGTCCTTCTGGTAGCCGGCGAACCAGGCGTCCATCGAGTCGTTGGTGGTGCCGGTCTTGCCGTACAGGTCGGGCCGTTTCAGCGTGGCCTGTGCCCGGGCTGCCGTGCCGCTGCGGGCCACCTCCTGCAGCAGGCGGCTCATCATGAAGGCATTGCGGGGCTCGACCGCGCGGACGTCCTCTGACAGTGCGCGCTCGGGCGCCTCGTAGAGCGAGCGACCCTTGTCGTCGGTGATCTTCGCGATCAACTGCGGCGCGACGCGGTAGCCGCCGTTGGCGAACACCGAGTAGGCCTGCGCCATCTGCATGGGCGTGACCGAGCCGGCGCCCAGCGCCATGGTCAGGTAGGCCGGGTGCTTCTCGGCCTCGAAACCGAAGCGGGTGATCCAGTCCTGCGCGTACTTCACGCCGATGGAATGCAGCACGCGGATGGACACCATGTTCTTGGACTTGGCCAGCGCCACGTGCAGCGGCATCGGGCCCTCGAACTTGCCGTCGTAGTTCTTGGGCTCCCAGGGCTGGCTGCCGGTCACGCCGGCGTCGAAGAACAGCGGGGCGTCGTTGACCACCGTGGCGGGCGTGAAGCCCTTCTCCAGCGCAGCGGAGTAGATGAAGGGCTTGAAGCTGGAGCCCGGCTGGCGCCAGGCCTGCGTGACATGGTTGAACTTGTTCTTGGCGTAGTCGAAACCGCCCACCAGGGCGCGAACCTGCCCCGTGCGCGGATCGATGGCAACGAAGGCACCTTCCACTTCCGGCAACTGGGTGATGGTCCACTCGTTGCCGTCCTTCTGCTTGTTGACCTTGACGACCCGGATCACCGCGCCACGGCGAATGCGTGTCTTGGGGTTGCCTTTCTCGGAGAGTCCGGAGGTGGCCGGTTTCAGGCCCTCGCCGGTGACGGTGATGGTCTCGCCGCTCTGCAGCACGGCCGAGACCTTCTTGGGGTCGGCGTCGAGCACGACCGCAGCGAGCAGTTCGTCGTTGGCCGGGTGGTCCGACAGGGCCTCGGCGATGCGGGTGTCCAGCTCGGTGTTGTCGGCGGGCAGGTCTGCATAGGCCTCGGGGCCGCGGTAGACCTGGCGGCGCTCGTAGTCCAGGATGCCGCGGCGCAGTGCGCGGTAGGCGCTGTTCTGGTCGTCGCTCCTGAGCGTCAGGTAGACGTTGAGGCCGCGCGAGTAGGCGTCGTCGCCGTACTGGTTAAAGATCAGCTGCCGGGCGGCTTCCGCAACGAACTCGGCGTGCGAGGCCGGCTCGCTGACGCGGCGCACGACCACCTTCTCGGCCTTGGCCGCGTCACGCTGCTCCTCGGTCAGATAGCCGGTCTCGTACATCCGGTCGAGGATGTACTGCTGCCGTATCGTCGCGCGGCGCGGATTGTTGATCGGGTTGTAGGCCGACGGGGCCTTGGGCAGGCCGGCCAGCATGGCGGCCTCGGCCGTGGTGATCTTGTCCAGCGGCTTGCCGAAGTAGACCTCGCTGGCGGCCGCGAAGCCGTGTGCTCGGTGCCCCAGGAAGATCTGGTTCATGTAGATCTCGAGGATCTGCTCCTTGGACAGCGCGGCCTCGATCTTCAGCGCCAGCAGGATCTCGTAGATCTTGCGGGTGAAAGTCTTCTCGGTGGACAGATAGAAGTTCCGCGCCACCTGCATCGTGATGGTGGAGGCGCCCTGGCTGCGCGATTCGCCGATGTTGGCCAGGCCGGCGCGCAGCACGCCCAGATAGTCGACGCCGCCGTGCTGGTAGAAGCGCGCGTCCTCGATGGCCAGTACGGCTTCCTGCATCACCTTCGGAATCTGCGCGATCGGCAGGTAGCTGCGGCGCTCCTCGCCGAACTCGCCGAGCAGCACGCCGTCGCTGGACAACACCCGCATGGGGAGCTTGGGGCGGTAGTCGGTCAGCCCGCTGATGTCCGGCAGGTTGGGGTAGGCCATGGACAGCGCCAGCGCCACCAGCAGCGCGATGGCCAGCACGCCGCCCGCCACCAGCCCGAACGCCCATAGCAGCGCGCGGCTCAGGTGTTTGGTCAGGGGTGAAGAAGGCTTGCCGGCTGCGGGGGAGGGACTGGATGCAGCGGATCGTGGCTTGTCGTTCATGGGCCGGCAGGTGTTCACCCGGCGGTGATGTTGTGGCGGCGGATTATAGGAAGGGCCGTCTCGGCGGCAGGGCACGCATTCACCGTTCACAAACCTCACGGTTCATGCCGCAATACGCCCCGCCATCGTCGTTTGTTCTGGGCCGGGTGGCCGGTTGATTCGTGTATGTTTCGCAACGCGGTGTTACTAGCTCGTGCCGGATTTCCGTTCGGTGTCAAAGGCTTTGCTGCTAGCATTCAAGTAACTTATTAATAGTCCAACTTGGGAATCCTCGGTTGGCAGACAAAGGGCATGGGAATACTTGACGCACTCTTGGGTCGCAAGCACCCCCCCCTGATTGGCCTGGATATCAGTTCCTCCAGCGTCAAGCTGGTGGAGCTGAGTCAGACCAAGGCCGGCGAGTTCGTGCTGGAGCGTTTTGCCAGCGAGCCCTTTGAGAAGGGCTGGATCGCCGACGGTCAGATCGAGAAGTTCGACGAGGTGGCCGACGCCGTGCGCCGCGTGGTGGCGCGCAGTGGCAGCCGCACGCGCGATGCCGCGCTGGCCATGCCGCAGTCGGCCGTCATCACCAAGAAGATCATGCTGCCCGCGGGTCTGCGCGAGGAAGAGCTTGAGCTGCAGGTCGAGGCCGAGGCTAATCAGTACATCCCGTTTTCGCTGGACGAGGTCAGCCTGGACTTCTGTGTCATCGGTCCTAGCCCCACCTCGGTGGGCGATGTCGAGGTGATGATCGCGGCGTCGCGCAAGGACAGGGTGCAGGATCGCCAGGGGTTGGCCGAGGCGGCGGGCCTGCGGCCTGTCGTGCTGGATATCGAATCGCACGCGTCGCGCATGGCGATGGGGCGACTGATCGCGGCCCTGCCGAACGAAGGCAAGGATGCGCTGGTCGCGCTGTTCGAGATCGGCGCCGACACCACCAGCCTCAAGGTGCTGCGTGACGACGAACTGCTCTACGACCGCGACCAATCCTTCGGCGGCTCGCAGCTGACCAGCCTGATCTCGCGCCAGTACGGCTTTTCGTTTGAAGAGGCCGAGCAGAAGAAGCTGGCCAACGATCTGCCGGAGGACTACGAGACCAGTGTGCTCAACCCCTTCGTCGACAGCCTGTCGCAGGAGATCGGTCGGGCACTGCAGTACTTCTTCACCAGCACGCCGCATCACAAGGTGCATTACGTGATGCTGGCTGGTGGCACGGCGACGCTGCCCGGCCTGAAGGAGCGCGTGACCGATCTGACCGGCTTTGCCTGCATGGTGGTGAATCCCTTCGAAAACATGGCGCTGGGCTCGGCCGTGCGCGAGCCCAAGCTGCGCCGTGAGGCACCGTCCTATCTGACGGCCTGCGGCCTGGCGATGCGGAGGTTCTTCCAGTGATCCTCATCAATCTGCTGCCGTACCGCGAAGAGCGGCGCAAGCGGCGCAAGCAGGCATTCTTCGCCGGGCTGGGGCTGGCTGCGCTGGTGGGCGCGGGCGTCGTGATGGCCGTCATGCTGCTGCTGCAGTTCCTCACATCGGAGCAGCAGAGTCGCAACCAGTACATCAGCAACGAGATCGCCCGATTGGAGGTGCAGATCAAGGACATCGCGAACCTGCGGGCCGAGATCGAGAGCCTCAAGGCCAGGCAGCGGGCGGTGGAGGATCTGCAGACCGATCGCAACACGCCGGTCGAGCTGTTGAACGATCTCGCCAGGCTGGCGCCCGAGGGCGTCTATCTGACGGCCATTCGGCAGGCCGACAAGGTGGTCACGCTCAGCGGCGTGGCGCAGACGAACGAGCGTGTGTCCGAGTTCCTGCGCAACATCTCCCGCGGCTCGGAATGGCTGGAGAAGCCGGACCTTATCGAGGTGAAGCTCGCGAACGTCAGCACCAATACCCGTGAGTCGCGCCGACTGCTGGACTTCTCGATCAAGGTGTCCATCAAGTCTCCGGTGCGCGAGCCCGCGCCGGGCGCCAGCGTGCCGAAGAAGGGCTGAGCAATCATGGCTACCACCCTTCCCAAGATCGACCTGAACGCCTGGTTCGCGAGCTTCGCGGACCAGTTCAAGGACCTCAATCCACGCGAGCCGGGGCAGTGGCCCCTGGCGCCCAAGCTGGCCGCTGGCCTGGCGGTGGCCGCAGCCGTGATGGCGCTGGGCTATGTGTTCGTGCTGTCCGATGTGCAGTCCGAGCTGGAGGCCGCCCGCGATCGCGAGCCGCAGTTGCGGGCCGACTTCCAGAACAAGCTGGCCCAGGCGGTGAATCTGCCGGAGCTGCGCAAGCAGAAGAGCCAGGTCGAGGAATACGTGACGCAACTCGAGAAGCAGCTGCCTGGCAAGGCCGAGATCGACTCGCTGCTGTCGGACATCAGCAGCGCCGGCGTCGGGCGCGGTCTGCAGTTCGAGCTCTTCCGCCCCGGCCAGGAGCAGGTGAAGGACTATTACGCCGAGCTGCCCATCGCGCTGCGGGTGTCGGGGCGCTATCACGACATCGGCTCGTTCACGGCGGATATTTCCAATCTCTCGCGCATCGTCACGCTGCACAACCTGGTCGTGCTGGCGCCCACTGGTGCGCGCGATGCCAACGGCCCGCTCAGCATGGAGGCCACGGCGCGCACCTATCGCTATCTCGACAAGGCTGAGGTCGACGAGCAGAAGAAGGCCAAGGCGAAGGCCAACGCCAAGGGAGGCAAGCCATGAGCGCCCGCCGTGCATCGGCCGTCTGGCCGCTGTTGGTGCTGCCGCTGGCGCTCGCCGGCTGTGGCAGCGATATCGACGAGCTGCGCCAGTGGATGGACCAGCAGCGCAAGGAGGCTCGCCCGACGGTGACGCCGCTGCTGCCGCCCAAGAAATTCCTGCCCCAGCCCTACGAAGCCGGCGTCGGCATCGATCCGTACAGCCCGCAGAAGCTCAGCGTGGCCATCAAGCAGGAGGCGGCTCAGCCCAACTCGCTGCTGACGGCGGAGATCAACCGCCGCAAGGAACCGCTCGAGGCCTATCCGCTGGACAGCATGGGCATGGTGGGCAGCCTGACGCGCGATCAGAAGCGTTTTGCCTTGCTGAAGGTGGACAACCTGCTCTATCAGGTCAAGGTGGGCGACTACCTGGGCCAGAACTTCGGGCGGGTCACCAAGATCAGCGAAACCGAAATCACTTTGCGAGAAGTCGTCCAGGACGCTGCGGGCGAGTGGATTGAACGCACCAGTACCCTCCAGCTACAGGAGAAGGGACGATGAACACGATGGGAAACAAGTCGATGGGCCGTGGCTGGTTGCTGGGATGTGCGCTCGCGTTGCTGGCTGTGCCGGCAGCCTGGGCGCAGACGACGGTGCGTGCGATCAATGCCAGCCAGCAGGCCGGCGTGGATGTGGTGCGCATCGAGCTGAGCGAACCGCTCGCCGCCGTGCCGACCGGCTTCACGGTGCAGACGCCACCGCGTATCGCGATCGACCTGCCTGGGGTGGTCAATGGCCTGGGGCGCAACTCGGTCGACATCAACCAGGGCAATCTGCGCTCGGCCGCGGTGGCGCAGGCCGGTGAACGCACGCGCATCGTGCTGAACCTGCGCCAGGCCTCGGCCTACACGCCCAAGCTGGAGGGCAACGCGCTCGTGCTCGTGCTGGAAGCGCCAGCCGCGCAGGCGGCCGCCGCCGGTGAACCGGTGCACTTCGCCCAGAGCCTGAACAATGCGCCGCAGAGCCTGCGCGACATCGACTTCCGTCGCGGTGCGGATGGTGCAGGTCGGATCATCGTGAACCTGCCGAGCAACCAGGTCGGTGTGGACATTCAGCAGCAGGGCCAGAGCCTGGTGGTGGAGTTCCTGCGCTCCAGCCTGCCCGAGAACCTGCGGCGCAAGGTGGACGTGACCGACTTCGGAACCCCCGTGCAGACCATCTCGACGACGCAGACGGGCGACAAGGTCCGCATGCTGATCGAACCCAAGGGCAGCTGGGAGCACAGCGCCTACCAGAGCGACAACCAGTTCGTTCTGGAGGTGCGTCCACAGAAGGTGGACCCCAACAAGCTGACGCAGGGGCCGGGTTATGCCGGCGACAAGCTCAGCCTGAACTTCCAGAACATCGAAGTGCGTGCGCTGCTGCAGGTGATCGCCGACTTCACGAACTTCAACGTCGTGACCAGCGACACCGTCACCGGCACCGTGACCCTGCGCCTCAAGGATGTCCCCTGGGACCAGGCGCTGGACATCATCATGCAGGCCAAGGGCCTGGGCCTGAAGAAGTCGGGCAACGTGCTCTGGATCGCGCCCAAGGAAGAACTGGCGACCAAGGAGAAGCTGGAGCTTGAGGCCAAGGCCGCGATCGCCCAGTTGGAGCCGCTGCGTACCCAGGCCTTCCAGCTGAACTATGTGAAGGCGCAGGACATCGCGAATGGCCTGACCGGGCAGAACATCGGCTCCAGCGGTAGTGGCAGTGGGAGTGGCGGCAGCAGCAACAGCGGCAGTGGAACGGGCACGGGCACGCGCATCCTGTCGCCACGCGGCAGCGTGATCTCCGAGTCCCGCACCAACCAGCTGTTCGTATCGGACATCCCGAGCAAGCTCGAGGAGATCCAGGCCATGATCACCAAGATCGACATCCCGGTGCGCCAGGTGTTGATCGAGGCCCGCATCGTCGAGGCCAACGACACCTTCGGCCGTGCGCTGGGCGTGAAGCTGGGGGCGCAGGATCTGCGCGGCCAGCAGGGCGGCATCCCGGGCTACAG
This sequence comes from Roseateles depolymerans, assembly GCA_003241055.1. GTDB lineage: Bacteria > Pseudomonadota > Gammaproteobacteria > Burkholderiales > Burkholderiaceae_C > Pelomonas > Pelomonas depolymerans_A. The sequence goes on along the minus strand of QFOD01000002.1, from coordinate 124,911 downwards.
CGTGGGTGGCGGCAACTACGTCACCATCGGCAACAACTACAACGGCGTGGGCTACCAGACCAATCAGCCGGGGTCTACGGCGCCGTCAAATGGCGCCAGCACCGGGGCCTACAACAACAGCCAGTTCGTGAACCTGGCGGCCAACACCTCGTCGGACGCCTTTGCGGGCGCCACGGCCGCGACGGTGGCGTTGTCGCTGTTCAGCGCCACGGCCAACCGTTTCCTGAACCTCGAGCTGTCGGCCCTGGAATCCGACGGCAAGGGCAAGATCGTGTCCAGCCCGCGGGTCATCACGGCCGATCAGGTCAAGGCGCTGATCGAGCAGGGCGAGGAACTGCCCTACCAGGTCGCCACCTCTAGCGGCGCCACCTCGATCTCGTTCCGCAAGGCCAGCCTCAAGCTCGAGGTCACGCCGCAGATCACCCCTGAAGGCAGCGTGATCCTGGCGGTCGACATCAACAAGGACAGCCGCGGCACGCTGACGCCGCAGGGCTACTCCATCAACACCAAGCATGTGAACACGCAGGTGCTGGTCGAGAACGGCGGCACCGTGGTGATCGGCGGTATCTACACGACGGACGAGGCCGAGACGGTGAACAAGGTGCCCCTGCTGGGCGACGTGCCGGTGCTGGGCAACCTGTTCAAGAACAAGACCCGCACCTCCAGCAAGACCGAGCTGTTGATCTTCCTGACTCCCAAGGTGGTCAACGAACGGACGGCGGTGCGGTAACGGGAGAGGGCCGCGCCCTCATGACGCGGCAATGCAGGAGTTTTCGATGAAGAACGTTGTGACTGGGCGCCACGCTCGATCGGTGGTGTACCTTGCGTTGACGGCCATGCTGGCCGCCTGCGGTGGCGGTGGCGGCAGCAGCGCCGGCACCCCGGTGGTCGGGCCTGATGCCGGGGCCAGTTCGCCCACGGCGACCGACTCTGCGACGGTCAGCCTGAAGCTGTCGTCGACGACGGTCACGGCCGGCGCGCCGGCCACGGTGACCGTGACGGTGGTGAACAAGAGCGGCGCCGCGATTCCGGGTCTGGTCGTCAAGTTCTCGACGGATGCGAACCTGGGCGCCTTCAGCGCCAGCTCGGCCCTGACGGATGCGAACGGCACCGCGTCGGTCGTGCTGTCGCCGGCAGCATCCACCACCGCTGGCGCGGATACGCTGCGAGCGACGGTCACCTACGGGGGCACGGACTATTCCGGCACCACCGGCTTCCAGCTGACGGCCACCAACGTCACCATCGCGTCCTTCACCTCCGACGTGCCCTCCGGCACTAGTCTGTCCGCCTACGGTCAGGCCAACCTGACGGTGTCGTTGGCGGGCACCTCGGCGACCACGCCGGTGAATGTCGTGCTGACATCGTCCTGCGTGACCGCGGGCAAGGGCACCATCACGCCGTCGAACGTCACGACCAGCACGGGCAAGGCCACCTTCACCTTCCGTGATGGTGGCTGCGGGGCGGTCGCCACCTCCGAGAACCTTCAGGTCTCGGTCACTGGCACCAGCCTGACGCAGTCCCTGAGTCTGCCGGTCGCGTCGCCGAATGCGTCGAGCATCGGCTTCGTCTCGGCATCGCCCAACAGCATCTATCTGCGTGGCTCGGGCTATGTCGAGAGCGCGGACGTGACGTTCCAGGTCAAGGATGCGGCGAACAACGGTCTGCCGAACCAGACGGTCGTGCTGGAGCCCAGCGTGCTGGTGGGGGGGCTGACACTCGACGGTCAGACCGCGGCGGTGACCAAGATTACCGACAGCAACGGCAACGTGATCGTCCGGGTCAACTCGGGGACGGTGCCGACGCCGGTGCGCATCAAGGCCACGCTGCAGGGCAACAACACGATTTCCACCGTGTCGAGCGCACTGGCCATCGCGGTCGGACTGCCGTCCCAGCTCAACTTCTCGTTCGCGCAGGGCACGCGCAATATCGAGGGTTACGACATCCAGGGCACCGCCAACACCTACACGATCATCGCGTCGGATCGTCTGGGCAATCCGGTGCCCAACGGCACGGCGATCAACTTCATCGCCGAAGCCGGGCAGATCGAGGCGATCAAGCAGAGCGCGCTGAACGGCAGCGGCATCGCCACGGCCACGGCAAATGCCGTCAGCGCCTCGCCGGTGCCCAAGGACGGCCGCGTGACGGTGCTGGCCTACGCGCTGGGCGAGGAGTCCTTCCTGGATACCAACGGCGACAACGTCTACAACGACGGGTCGGAGGCCGGCAAGCCCAAGGAAGACTTCCAGGACCTGGGCGACGTCTTCCTCGATCGCAAGTACGACAACTACTTCAACGCGACGGACGATCAGTTCGTGCCGCTGGGCACCGGCGACAGCAAGGCCTGTGTCGCCGCTACCTCGCCCCTGCTGGCCACCGACGTCAGCATCCCGATGAAGCCCGGCACCTGCAGCCAGACCTGGGGTCGCGCTCACGTGCGCCGCGCGTTGCAGACCATCTATTCCACCTCGGCGGCCTACCCGCTCTGGGGCACCTCGTGGCCGGACAACGCAGTGGGCGTGGGCGGCGTGTGCGCCAACTCGTCGACGCTGACGACGACCTACGTGAACGATGTGGCGCAGCAGGCGGTGTTCAAGCCGGTCGTCGGCACCCAGCTGTACGGCATGCCCTCCGGCGCCGCATTGACGCTGATTGCGGCGGACGCGAACACGGTGGCCTACAACCCGATGGCCGCGGGCACCGCGATCTCGGTGACGGCGACGGACGGCATGTCGGTGTCGGTGCTCGGCGGCACGCCGGTGCCCAGCACGTCGACGCCGTCGGGCGTTTCGTTGAGCTACAAGTTCGACGACAAGACGGACGAAGGCACGATGACGATCAGCTTCCGCTCGCCCAGCGGCCTGATCACCTCGGTGCCGGTCAAGGTGTCCACGCGCGCCTATGGTTCCGGCGTGGTGCTGTCGTCGCCTGCCACGCAGGACCAGACGTACCGCCAGTCGCTAGCGAAGTGCAGCAACTGAGGATCGCCCTGGTCGGCATGCCCGGCGGTGGCAAGTCCACCGTCGGCAAACAACTGGCACGCCAGATCGGCGTGCCTTTTGTCGACTCCGACCACGAGATCGAACAGCGAATCGGCGGCAGCATCCGCGCCTTCTTCGACAGCCATGGCGAGGACGCCTTCCGCAATCTCGAGGCCGAGGTGCTGGCCGATCTGCTGCATCGCCCCGGCGACTGCGTGCTGGCCACGGGCGGCGGCGCCGTCCTGCGTGATCGCAATCGGGAACTGCTGCATTCGTGTGCCACGGTGATCTACCTGCGCTCCACGCCGGAAGACCTCTACCGCCGCCTGCGCCACGACACCCAGCGGCCGCTGCTGCAGGTGAAGGACCCGCAGGCCAAGCTGCGCGAGCTGCACCACCAGCGTGATCCGCTCTACCGGCGTTGCGCGCACTACGTGCTCGAGAGCACGCGGCCTTCGGTGCATGCGCTGGTCAACATGGCGTTGATGCAGCTCGAACTGGCTGGCCTCGTGGACCCGACCAGGGTCGCCGCCACCGTGGGTGCAGAGCGCCTGGGCTGAGCCGGGCCTTGTGCCCACTCTTACACTTGTGTGCATGAGCCGTTCCCTGGTCCCCATCGCATTGCCCGACGGGCGCAGCTACGACATTCGCATCGGCCCCGGCCTGCTGGGTGATACGCGCAGCTGGCAAGGCCTGCCCAAGGCTGCTGCCGCGGTCATCGTCAGCAATGAAACCGTGGCACCGCTGTATGCGCAGGCGTTGCGTGAGCAGCTGCAGCAGGTCTATGCCCGCGTCGATCTGGTCGTGCTGCCCGACGGCGAGCAGTACAAGGACTGGGCCAGCCTCAACCTGATCATTGACCACCTGCTCGGCCAGGCCCTGGATCGCAAGACGGTGCTGTTCGCGCTGGGTGGTGGCGTCATCGGTGACATGACCGGCTTCGCTGCGGCGATCTACATGCGGGGCGTGCCCTTCGTGCAGGTGCCCACCACGCTGCTGGCCCAGGTGGACTCGTCGGTGGGCGGCAAGACGGCCATCAACCACCCCCTCGGCAAGAACATGCTCGGCGCGTTCTATCAGCCCGAGCGTGTCATCGCCGACCTGGACACGCTGGACACCCTGCCGGACCGCGAGCTGCGCGCCGGCCTGGCCGAAGTCATCAAGTACGGGCCGATCGCCGACGTCGGCTTCCTGTGCTGGATCGAGGACAACCTCCATGCGCTGCTCGAGCGCGACAAGACGGTGCTGGGCTATGCGGTGCAGCGCAGCTGCGAGATCAAGGCCGAGGTCGTCAGCGCCGACGAGCGCGAGCAGGGCCTGAGGGCGATCCTGAACTTCGGGCACACGCTGGGCCATGCCATCGAGGCGGGCCTGGGCTATGGCGCCTGGCTGCATGGCGAGGCGGTGGCCTGCGGCATGGTGCTGGCGGCCGACCTGTCCTGGCGCCAGGGCCTGCTGGGCGAGGCCGACGTCCAGCGCATCCGGCATCTGGTGGAGCGCGCGGGCCTGCCGGTGCAGCCGCCGCGTCTGGGTCTGGACCGCTACCTGGAGCTGATGCGCGTGGACAAGAAGACCGAGGCGGGCGCGATCCGCTTCGTGCTGATCGAGCGCATGGGGCAGGCCGGCCTGCACCCGGTGTCTGACGACCAGATTGCCGCGACGCTGGCGGCCCATGGCGCGGCCTGAGCTGCATCCCGCGCCTGCGGCCGGCGCGGCGGACCCCGCCCGCAGCCGGGGGCGGCGCATTGCGGAGCCGGCGGCGCCGACGCGCAGCGAATTCCAGCGCGACCGGGATCGCATCGTTCACAGCACCGCGTTCCGGCGCCTGGTCTACAAGACCCAGGTCTTCCTCAACCACGAGGGCGACCTGTTTCGGACGCGGCTCACCCATTCGCTGGAGGTGGCCCAGCTGGGCCGCTCCATTGCGCGTAGCCTCGGCCTGGACGAAGACCTGGTCGAGACGGTGGCGCTGGCCCATGACCTCGGCCACACGCCATTCGGCCATGTGGGCCAGGACGTGCTCAACGACTGCATGAAGGCCCACGGCGGCTTCGAGCACAACCTGCAGTCGCTGCGGGTGGTGGACAGCCTGGAGCAGCGTTACCCGGCCTTCGACGGCCTGAATCTGAGCTTCGAGTCGCGCGAGGGCATCCTCAAGCACTGCTCCCGTCGCAACGCCGAGCTGCTCGAGGCCGCGGAGCCCGGCGGCATCGCCGCACGCTTCCTGCTGGGCGGCCAGCCCAGCCTCGAGGCGCAGCTCTGCAACCTGGCCGACGAGGTGGCCTACAACGCCCATGATGTCGATGACGGGGTGCGCTCCGGCCTGATCGAGCTGGAACAGCTGCTCGCCGTCGACCTCGTGCGGGAACACCATGATGCGGCGCTGGCCCAGCATCCGGGCCTCGCGCCCAAGCGGCTGCTGGCCGAAACCATACGACGCATGCTGTCGGCCCAGGTCTACGACATCATCGATGCCACCCGGGCATCGCTCGCCGAGGCCGCGCCGGCCGACATCGACGCGGTGCGCCGGCATGCGCAGCCCCTGGTGCGCTTCAGCGCGGACATGCGTGCGCGCAGCCATGAGCTCAAGCGCTTCCTGTTCGGCAATCTCTACCGCCATGCCCAGGTGCAGGCCACGCGGGTGCGGGCCGAGGAGGTGCTGCGCGACCTGTTCGGCATCTACGCGCATGACGCCACGCAACTGCCCGCCGATTTCGCTGCGCGCCCCGACCGCGAGCGCGCCTGTGCCGACTACATCGCCGGCATGACGGATCGCTTCGCGATCCGTGAGCATCAGCGGCTGACGGGCAAGACCCTGTTCTGACGGCGGTCAAAGTACCGCGGGCCTGATGGGTCTGCAAATGGTGTCGGAGTCGTATATTCCGGGCTGAGCTTCCGTCCCATCGCCTCATGGCCCGCCTGCCTCGACTCATACTGCCCGACCATCCTCACCATGTGCTGCTGCGCGGGCACAACGGCCAGCCCGTGTTCGTCGACGACGAGGACCGGCGGCTGATGCTGTCCGTGCTGGCTGAAGTCTCCCGCCAGCAGGGCGTGCTGCTGCATGCCTATGTGTTGATGGACAACCACATCCACCTGCTGGTGACCCCTGGCGGCGCCGATGGGCTGGGCCGGATGATGCAGTCGCTGGGGCGGCGCTACGTGGCCGCCTTCAATGCCCGCCATGGGCGTCGGGGCACGCTGTGGGAGGGGCGCTTCCGCGCCGCACTGCTGCAGCCCGAGCCCTACCTGCTGGCCTGCATGCGCTACATCGAACTCAATCCGGTGCGGGCCGGTCTGTGTGCCCAGGCGGAGGACTGGCCCTGGTCGAGCGCGGCGCATTACCTGGGGCGGGCGCGAGATCGGCTGCTGACCGAGCACGCGCTCTACTGGGCGCTGGGCAACACCCCGTTCGAGCGCGAGGCGGCCTATCGCGACTGGCTGGCCCAGGGCAGCGGCAGTGCCGAGGCCCAGCTCATCATCGAATCGGTGCTGCGCGGCAGGCCGCTGGCGAGCGCCGCCTTTCTGGCGCCGTGGCTGGAGAGCCATCCGGAGGTGGTGGTCCGCCGTCCGCGCGGTCGGCCGCGTAAGGCCGGGGTGCCAGAGCCTGATTGACTATGGCACCAATAAAATTGAGGCGCCTCGTTGCTGGATTTTTTAATCGAACTTGACCCTAATTTAATCAAGTTGCCGCATTTGCTGCACTGCATTACGCTGCGCCTCTGTTGTGATCCAGGAGGGCGCCATGAGCCAGGCCGAGCAGATTCAGAGCGAGATTCAAGACCTCAGCGCGAACGGGTTGTACCGCCCGGCCAATGAAAAGGATGCCTGCGGCCTGGGCTTCGTGGCCCACATCAAGGGGCAGAAGGCCCATGCCATCGTCCAGCAGGGCCTGAAGATCCTGGAGAACCTGGATCACCGCGGTGCGGTGGGTGCCGACAAGCTGATGGGCGACGGCGCGGGCATCCTGATCCAGATCCCGGACGAGTACTACCGCGAGGAAATGGCGCGCGCCGGCCAGGCGCCGGACGGCTCGGTGGGCGTGGAACTGCCGCCGCCGGGCGAGTACGGCGTGGGCATGATCTTCCTGCCCAAGGAGCATGCCTCCCGCCTGGCCTGTGAGCAGGAACTGGCGCGGGCCATCAAGGCCGAGGGTCAGGTCCTGCTGGGCTGGCGCGATGTGCCGGTGGACCGGGACATGCCCATGTCGCCTACCGTGCGCGAGAAGGAGCCGGTGATCCGGCAGATCTTCATCGGCCGCGGCCCGGACATCATCGTGCCCGACGCGCTGGAGCGAAAGCTCTACGTGATCCGCAAGACCGCCTCCAGCGCCATCCAGGCGCTCAAGCTGACCCACAGCCGCGAGTACTACGTGCCCAGCATGAGCTGCCGCACGGTCATCTACAAGGGCCTGCTGCTGGCCGATCAGGTGGGCAAGTACTACAAGGACCTGGCCGACCCGCGCGTGGTGTCCGCCATCGCGCTGGTGCACCAGCGCTTCTCCACCAACACCTTCCCGGAGTGGCCGCTGGCCCACCCCTACCGCATGGTCTGCCATAACGGCGAGATCAACACCGTCAAGGGCAACTTCAACTGGATGCGCGCCCGCGAGGGCGTGATGAAGTCGCCGGTGCTGGGCGACGATCTGAAGAAGCTCTACCCGATCAGCTTCGAGCACCAGTCCGACACGGCCACCTTCGACAACGCCATCGAGCTGCTGACCATGGCCGGCTACCCGCTGGCGCACGCCGCCATGATGATGATTCCGGAGGCCTGGGAGCAGCACGAGCTGATGGACGAGCGCCGCCGCGCGTTCTACGAGTACCACGCCGCCATGATGGAGCCCTGGGACGGCCCGGCCGCCATGGCCTTCACCGACGGCCGTCAGGTCTGCGCGGCGCTGGACCGCAACGGCCTGCGCCCGGCGCGCTACGTGGTGACCGATGACGACCTGGTGGTGATGGCCTCCGAGAGCGGCGTGCTGCCCATTCCCGAGAGCAAGATCGTCAAGAAGTGGCGCCTGCAGCCGGGCAAGATGTTCCTGATCGACCTGGAGCAGGGCCGCATCGTCGACGACGAAGAGCTGAAGAACCAGTTCGCCAATGCGCGCCCGTATCGGCAGTGGATCGAGAACGTCCGCGTGAAGCTGGACGACATCGAGGTGCCCGCCGAAGCGCCGGCCGCCTTCCCGGCCTCGCTGCTGGATCGCCAGCAGGCCTTCGGCATGACGCAGGAGGACATCAAGTTCCTGCTCGCGCCCATGGCCGCGAACGGCGAAGAGGGCATTGGCTCCATGGGCAACGATTCGCCGCTGGCGGTGCTGTCCAGCAAGAACAAGCCGCTGTTCAATTACTTCAAGCAGTTGTTCGCCCAGGTCACGAACCCGCCGATCGACCCGATCCGCGAGAACATCGTGATGTCGCTGAACAGCTTCATCGGCCCCAAGCCCAACCTGCTGGACATCAACGCGGTGAATCCGCCGATGCGGCTGGAGGTGCACCAGCCGGTGCTGGACTTCGACGACATGGCGCGCCTGCGCGGCATCGAGGCGCCCACGCACGGCAAGTTCAAGCCCTTCGAGCTGGACATCACTTACCCGCGCGAGTGGGGCTGCGACGGTGTCGAGGCCCAGCTGGCCTCGCTGTGCGCCTCGGCCGTCGATGCGATCAAGACCGGGCACAACATCCTCATCATCACGGACCGTGCGCTCCAGCTGGATCGCATCGCCATCCCCGCGCTGCTGGCGCTGTCTGCCGTGCACCATCACCTGGTGCGCGAGGGCCTGCGCACCACGGCCGGCCTGGTGGTGGAGACCGGCTCGGCGCGCGAGGTGCATCACTTCGCGGTGCTGGCCGGCTATGGCGCCGAGGCCATCCACCCCTATCTCGCGCTGGAGACGCTGCAGTCCCTGCAGGACGAGCTGCCGGCCAAGCTGACGGCCGAGCAGGCCCGCTACAACTACATCAAGGCGGTGGGCAAGGGCCTGTCCAAGATCATGTCCAAGATGGGCATCTCGACCTACATGTCCTACTGCGGTGCGCAGATCTTCGAGGCCATCGGCCTGAAGGCGGACTTCGTCGAGAAGTACTTCCGCGGCACGCCCACGCAGGTGGGCGGCATCGGCGTGTTCGAGGTGGCCAAGGAGGCCATCCGCATGCATGAGGCGGCCTTCGGCGACGACCCGGTGCTGGCCGAGATGCTGGACGCCGGTGGCGAATACGCCTGGCGGACTCGCGGCGAGGAACACATGTGGACGCCAGACGCGATCGCCAAGCTGCAGCACGCGGCGCGTTCGGGCAAGTTCGACACCTACAAGGACTATGCCCAGCTGATCAACGACCAGAGCAAGCGCCACATGACGCTGCGTGGTCTGTTCGAGTTCAAGTTCGATCCGAGCAAGGCCATCCCGCTGGACGAGGTGGAGCCGGCCGCCGAGATCGTGAAGCGCTTCGCCACCGGCGCGATGTCGCTGGGCTCCATCTCCACCGAGGCCCATGCCACGCTGGCGGTCGCGATGAACCGCATCGGCGGCAAGAGCAATACCGGTGAAGGTGGTGAAGACCCGGCCCGCTATCGCAACGAGTTGAAGGGCATCCCCATCAACGCCGGTGCCACGCTGGCCGGCATCCTGGGCGAGAAGGTGGTCGAGGCCGACTATGGCCTGAACGCGGGTGACAGCCTGCGCTCCAAGATCAAGCAGGTCGCCTCGGGCCGTTTCGGCGTCACGACGGAGTACCTGGTCAGTGCCGACCAGATCCAGATCAAGATGGCCCAGGGCGCCAAGCCCGGCGAGGGCGGCCAGCTGCCGGGCGGCAAGGTCAGCGAGTACATCGGCTTCCTGCGCCACTCGGTGCCGGGGGTCGGGCTGATCAGCCCGCCGCCGCACCATGACATCTATTCCATCGAAGACCTGGCCCAGCTGATCCACGACCTGAAGAACGTGAACCCGCGCTCCGACGTGTCGGTGAAGCTGGTGTCCGAGGTGGGCGTGGGCACCATCGCCACCGGCGTGGCCAAGGCCAAGGCCGACCACATCGTCATCGCCGGCCACGACGGTGGGACGGGCGCTTCGCCGTGGAGCTCCATCAAGCACTGCGGCACGCCCTGGGAGCTGGGCTTGGCCGAGGCGCAGCAGACGCTGGTGCTGAACCGCCTGCGCGGCCGGGTGCGCGTGCAGGCCGATGGCCAGATGAAGACCGGCCGCGACGTCGTCATCGGCGCGCTGCTGGGCGCCGACGAGTTCGGCTTCGCCACCGCGCCGCTGGTGGCCGAGGGCTGCATCATGATGCGCAAGTGCCACCTGAACACCTGCCCGGTGGGCGTGGCCACGCAAGACCCGGCCCTGCGCAAGAAGTTCACCGGCCGCCCCGAGCACGTCATCAACTACTTCTTCTTCGTCGCCGAGGAGGCGCGCCAGATCATGGCGCAGCTGGGCGTGCGCAAGTTCGACGAGCTGATCGGCCGCTCCGACTGGCTGGACACCAGGAAGGCCATCACGCACTGGAAGGCCAAGGGCCTGGACTTCAGCCGCATCTTCCACCGCCCCGTGGTGCCGGCCGATGTGGCACGCATCCACAACGACGTGCAGGACCACGGCCTGGACCGCGCGCTGGACGTGAAGCTCATCGAGAAATGCCAACCGGCCTTCGAGAAGGGCGAGAAGGTCCAGTTCATGCAGGAGGTGACCAACGTGCGCCGCACGGTGGGCGCGATGCTGTCCGGCGAGCTGATCCGCCGTCGCCCCGAAGGCCTGCCCGACCACACCATCTTCATCCAGATGGAGGGCACGGGTGGCCAGAGCTACGGCGCCTTCCTGGCCCAGGGCATCACCTTCTACCTGATCGGTGACGCCAACGACTACACCGGCAAGGGCCTGTCCGGCGGCCGCGTGGTGGTGCGCCCCAGCATCGAGTTCCGCGGCGACGCCACCAAGAACATCATCGTCGGCAACACCGTGCTCTACGGTGCGACCCGCGGCGAGGCCTTCTTCCGCGGCGTGGCGGGCGAGCGTTTCGCGGTGCGCCTGTCGGGCGCAACCGCGGTGGTCGAGGGCACGGGCGACCATGGCTGCGAGTACATGACAGGTGGCACCGTGGCCGTGCTGGGCAAGACGGGCCGCAACTTTGCGGCCGGCATGAGCGGCGGCATCGCCTATGTGTTCGACGAGGACGGCCAGTTCGCCAAGCGCTGCAACACCAGCATGGTGTCGCTGGAGAAGCTGATGACGGCCGAGGAGCAGGAAGCGCAGCTCGACCGCGCGATCTGGCACCGCACCAAGGGCGTGGACGGCCTGGACCGCGAGGCCCAGACCGACGAGGCCATCCTGAAGAAGCTGATCGAGGACCACCACCGCTGGACGGGCAGCCAGCGCGCCCGCGACATCCTGGACCACTGGGCCGTGTCGCGTGCCAAGTTCATCAAGGTGTTCCCGAACGAATACCGCCGCGCGCTGGGCGAGATCAACGCCGCCAAGGAAGCCGCCACCACCATCGCTCAGGCCAAGGCGCCTGCAGCCGCCAAGGTCTAAGGAGTCAAGCCATGGGAAAAGTCACCGGCTTCATGGAGTTCGAGCGTCTGGAAGAGGGCTACGAGCCCGTGGCCGCGCGGGTCAAGAACTACAAGGAATTCGTCATCGGGCTGAACGTCGAGCAGGCCAAACAGCAAGGGGCGCGCTGCATGGACTGCGGCACGCCGTTCTGCAACAGCGGCTGCCCGGTCAACAACGTGATTCCGGACTTCAATGACCTGGTCTACAAGGGTCGCGATCAGGACTGGAAGGCGGCGATCACGGTGCTGCACAGCACCAACAACTTTCCCGAGTTCACCGGCCGCATCTGCCCTGCGCCCTGCGAGGCGGCCTGCACGCTGAACGTCAATGACGACGCGGTGGGCATCAAGTCCATCGAGCACGCCATCATCGATCGCGCCTGGGCCGAGGGCTGGGTGCAACCGCAGCCCGCCGCCGTCAAGACCGGCAAGAGGGTGGCCGTCGTGGGTTCGGGCCCGGCCGGCCTGGCCGCGGCCCAGCAGCTAGCGCGGGCGGGCCACAGCGTCACCGTGTTCGAGAAGAACGACCGCGTCGGCGGCCTGCTGCGCTACGGCATCCCCGACTTCAAGATGGAGAAGTCCCACATCGACCGCCGTGTCGAGCAGATGCAGGCCGAGGGCGTCGAGTTCCGCACCGGCGTGATGGTCGCGGCGCTGCCCGAGGGCTCCAAGGTCACCAACTGGGCCAAGGACAGCATCTCGGCCGACGAGCTGAAGAGCCAGTTCGATGCCGTGGTGCTGACCGGCGGGGCCGAGCAGTCGCGCGACCTGCCGGTGCCGGGTCGTGACCTGGCCGGCGTGCATTTCGCAATGGAATTCCTGCCGCAGCAGAACAAGGTCAATGCGGGTGACAAGCTCAAGGGCCAGATCCGTGCCGACGGCAAGCATGTGGTCGTCATCGGCGGTGGCGACACCGGCTCCGACTGCGTGGGCACCAGCAACCGCCACGGGGCCAAGAGCGTCGTGCAGTTCGAGCTGATGCCCCAGCCCCCCGAGAAGGAAGACGGCCCGCTGACCTGGCCCTACTGGCCCATCAAGCTGCGCACCTCCTCCAGCCACGAGGAAGGCTGCGAGCGCGAGTTCGCGATCGCCACCAAGGAATTCGTCGGCGAGAAGGGCAAGCTGACTGGCGTGAAGACGGTGCGCCTGAAGTGGGAGGGCGGCCGCATGACCGAGGTGGAGGGCAGCGAGCAGATCGTCAAGGCCGACCTCGCGTTCCTGGCCATGGGCTTCGTGTCGCCTGTCGCGAGCATCCTGGACGCCTTCGGTGTCGACAAGGATGCCCGTGGCAACGGCAAGGCCGCGACCGAAGGGGCAGGGGCCTACAGGACCAATGTCGACAAGGTGTTCGCCGCCGGCGACATGCGTCGTGGCCAGAGCCTGGTGGTCTGGGCCATCCGCGAGGGCCGTCAGGCCGCGCGGGCGGTGGACGAGTTCCTGATGGGAGCGTCGGCGCTGCCGCGCTGAGCGCTCAGGCGGGCGGCGCGTGCAGCGGGCGCGCACGCGCCTGCCAGGTGCGCGTCAGGCAGCCCGCGGCGTCGAAGGCGCCGTCGGGCACCCAGGCCAGCTGCGGCGTGGCCTCGTCGGGGGTGAAGCGCAGCTCCAGGCAGACGCCGTGGCCGGTGGCCGCGGGAGCGAACCGGGCGCCACTCAAGGCCCGTTCGCTGAGGTCACGAAAGCCCGAGCCGGCCTCGGCCGGCATGGCGGCGCTGGCGAGGGTGCGGATGCGGCCGTCCGCGTTGACCTCGGCGAAGAGACGCAGGCGCACGCCGCCCGCGGGCATCGGCGCGTCGGGCATTTCAAACCTGGGCCAGGGGCCCTCGAAGCGCGGTGCCGTGGCCGTGGGGCGTGGCGTTGCGGCGGCCGGTGGGTTCGGCAGGTCGCTCTGGCCCGGCGCTGCGGGCTGCGCAACGCCGAGCTCCGCCCTGGCGGGCACCGTGCGGACAGGCACTACCCGCAATGGATCGTGACCCGCGGCTCGACTGCCTGGTGCAACGGCAGGCGGCCTCGTCTCTCCCGCCGCGACCAGGAGCGCCAGATGCGCTGCAACGGCAGCCAGCGCGCACAGCGAGATGACCCCGCCGTGCTTCACGCCGCGCCAGCCCTCATTGCTGTAGCAGGTCGCGCCACGACAGCCGGCGGGTCGGGCGGGTCTGGTTGTTGATCGGCGGCTGGATGCTGCTGGAGCTGGCGTTGGAGTGCACCACCTCGCCATAGACCTGGCCGTTCACGCCGTAGACCGTGGCGCTGGACGACATCACGTTGCCCAGCGACACGCTGACGCCAGCGCCGGTCTTGTAGTCGAAGTAGTTCACCCAGCTGCTGCCGCCGACCTTGCAGACGTTGCCGTTGTCGACCACGTTGGAGACGACGATCAGCGTGCCCAGCACCAGCGTCGGGTCGGTGTTGACCCGCTCGCGCGACTGGGGCAGGTCGACATACCAGCCGCCGTTCACGGTCAGGTCGATCGCCTGCGTTCCGCCCGAGACCCGCACCACGTCGCTCGCCTTGCACCAGTTCACGCCACTCGGGCAGGTGCCGGCCACCAGGCTCTGCTGCACGAAGGGATAGGCCGTCGTCGTGCGTGGATTGCCGTGGTCGGTGGTGTTCAGCAGGTCGCGTATGCCATAGACGCTCTGGCGGTTCGCATCCGAGAGGTCGGAGTCGCCCAGGTAGCGGCCGGTGCCGACGAAGATCAGCGCCTGGCCGTCGGCGAGGCCGAGCTCGGGCCGCGAGGTCACCGGCTGCGCATTGCCCGAGGCGTCCCTCAACGTGGCCAGGCGCTGGGCGTCGTAGCCCGCCGTGCCGTAGTTGTTGTTGACGTCGAAGCGCCAGACATTGCCCAGCGTGTCCGCGCCGTAGACCCGGTCGATCGTGTTGTCCACGTCGGCGTTGTTCACCCAGGCGCGGATGTGCCCCAGCCCGGCCGGCGTGCCGGTGCTGCCGGCGGTCGTGACGATGCCCGGGCTGCTGTCGTTGCCTATGGTCGACAGGGCCACGCCCGTGGCAGCGTCGAGCACGAACAGGCGGCCCTTGCCATCGCCCGGGTTGACATTGTTGTAGCCGGAGGGGACGACGACCACCCACTGGCCATTGCTCAGCTTGCCCACCTCCGGGCGGCCGTAGGTCAGGCCCAGGTTGTCGTTGGTGAACTCCCACAGGGCCTTGGGCGAGGCGGGGTCCGTCACATCCAGCGCGAAGTAGGCACGGCCACCGGCACCGAGGCCGCCTATCAGCACGGTGCGCCATTCCGACCCGATCTTGATGTCCTGCACGAAGGGCGAGGCATCGACGAAATAGTGGTGCTGGCTGGCGTACTGCTTGTCGGCCAGTCGGTAGAGGTTGGGGATCACGGCGGTCGGCACGTACGCCCAGACCTCCTGGCCGGTGTCGGCATTGAACGCATGCAGCATGCCGTCGTTCGCGCCGACGTAGACCATGCCCTGGCGGGAGGTGCTGTTGAAGCTCGCGTAGCCCTGGTCGCTGTAGTGCCACAGCGAGCGCTTCATGTAGGCGGGCTGCGAATTGGCGATGTCGCCCAGCACATGGGTGCGCGCGCGGAAGTACTTGGCCGCCGTGCTCAGGCTGCCTTCGTTGCTGCGGTCGCCGCGCAGGAAGTTCACCAGCGCCTCGCCCGCTGCGGCATCCTGGGCCGTGCTGGTCAGGCAGTACGCGGGGCCGGAGCAGAACTGGCTGAGGCCGGGGCCGGTGTTGCCGCTGCCGGTGGCGGCCATGATCCAGGACTTGCCGAAATACCTGGCCTGCGTGCCGCCGCTGATGTTGCTCCAGTCGAACGGGGCGAGCTTGCTCGCGGCGGAGCTGGAGAACATGTAGATGCTGCGGCTGGTGTTGGCATCCAGCAGGGACTGCGCCGACCAGGCCGGGGTGGTCTGGGCCTTGCCGGTGCTCAGGTCGATGGGGCGGTTCTGCACCTCGCCTATCCACTCGGACGACTTGAAGTAGGCGATGAAGTTCGCGTTGTCGCCGGCCGTCACGTTGGGGTTGCTGGTGGTGGCGGCGGATGCGGCGGCGTCCACGCCGTCGAAGGTCTGCAAGGCGCTGGTGAGGCCTTCGTTCAGCGTCTGCGGGTTGGTGGCGCTGAAATAGGTCCCACCGCCGTTGACCGCGGCGTGCCACAGATCGTCCACCGCGGTCAGCGTGTTGCTGACCGGGTTGGGCCAGTTGCAGGCGCCGCCGGCGCTCTGCCAGCTGCAACGGCCAGCGGCGGGGTTCGCGGCATCGCCATTGAAGACCGAATTGAAATCGGGCGAGCCACCGCTGAGGTAATCCTTGGAGAACTGCATGTAACCCGACACGCCCAGGCCGAGCGTGAAGGTCAGCATGCGCTGGGTCGCGTTCTGCGGGTCGTCGGTACCGCAGACGTCGGCGCCCGTGGAACTGCCGCTGGTGCAGGAGCCTTGGCCGGACGTGCCGTTGCGCAGGTCGTTGTAGTAGTAGTACGCCGCCACGTCTGCCAGCGTGTTCGAGGTGCTCCTGCCGTCGAGCTGCGGGCGGGGCAGTGAGGAGTCCTGGTCACCGATGGCCGTGCCGTCAGGCTTGACCGGCGTGGCGCTTTCGTTCCAGTAGCCGTCGGTGGACAGGATGGTGGCGTTCTTCTGGCACGAATACTCCATCGGGTCCACGACCGTCGAACCATTCAGTGAGCTGCCATTGAAGGTCCCCGCATAAAGCCGGCCGGCCGTCGACAGGGCCGTGCGCAGCGGCGTCGAACTGCTGGGCCGGGCGGCGGTCAGCTTGGTGAACCAGTTGCTGCGCTGGGTGTTCTCGAACACGCCGAGGTTGAGGAAGTCGCTTCTCGTGTTGTTGTTGATGCTGAGGTAGCCGACGCGCCGGTTGTTGCCCACGGCCCCGAAGGCCAGGCTGGCAGACGACTTCATGGCCTGCATGCGCGTGTGGTAGTAGGTCCACCAGTTCGCGAAGTTGGTCATCTCCTCGGCGTAGGTGCAGGAGCCGGCCGTTTGGGTGCTGGCGATGCTGGCGCAGTCGGTGCGGGCGGAGGGGCGGCTGTAGGTCGCTCCCGACGTGATCTCCACGCGTTCGAAGCGGCCCGGGTAGCTGCCGTAGACGGGCGGCACGGCGGCGACATAGCCGGAGAAGGCCCCGGCGTTGGTCGGCGAGAAGGTGCAGGACGACGACGAGGTGGCAGTCAGCGTTGCCGAGGAGGTCAGGTTGCCCGCGGCCACCGGAGCGGTGATGGTGATGGTGCTGCCGCTGCGCGTGGCGGTGTAGCTGCTGCCGCCGTTGGTGATGTTGGACACGATGTACGACGCCAGCGTCGTCGCATCGGAGGCGCTCGAGGTGGACGAGCCGCCGAACAGATCCGTGCCGCCCACGCTCAGCGATCGCACCGCAACCGTCTTGGCGTTCTTGCCCGTCGTGCAATTGGCGACGGAGATGGTGAAGCTGAGCTTGGCCGGTGTGGCGGCCGTGCCATTGCTGCCGGCGCTGAAGAACTTGGTGGGGAAGCGTCCGCTGTTGAAGCTGCCGTTGCGCACCGCCTGGCAGGCGTAGTCGGCGGGCTGGCTGGAGCGCGCGGTCGCGTCATCCTTGCACCAGCGGACCTTGGCCGGATAAGGGTGGGCGGCGTCCTGCGTGGCCTGGCAGATGCGCAGGTCGATGGCCGTGCAGTACTCGGCCGGCACGATGTTGTAGTAGTGCGGGCCGAAGCTGCGCGCGCTGGTCGTCGGGTTGTCGGGGGCGCCGCTGGCCACGGAGCCCGTCCCCGTGGCGACCGTGGCATGGAAGGTGGTGTAGGACTTGCCGCCCACCGAGCCCGGCAGCACGTAGTTGTCGTTGCGCAGGCAGTCGGTGTAGCTGGAGTCCGTGCACCACTCGGTGTCCGGGAACTGCGTCGTCAGATCGATGCTGCTCGTGTTCTGCACGTTGTAGGCATCGTTCTTCACGGAGCGCCAGCCATTCGTGTTCGCCGAGGTCTGACTGGGCCAGTAGCTGCCGTCGGCCTTGACCGGCGGGGCGTAGACGATGGTGGGGTCGTAGGCCATGCCGTTGAAGCCGGCGGCGAGGAAGGGCGCGTGGCCGCGGGCCGTGCCGAACGGCGCGTTGCCCGTCCAGCAGGCGGACGAGCCGGCACCGTTCTGGCAGCAGTTGACGCCGAAGGTGCCGCTGTTCGTCGAGGTGGCGCCGCCGTTGCGGCACTGGGCCGTGTAGACATCGTCGGGCAGGTAGTCGAAGCCCATCGAGCCGGAGTCGTCAAGCACGAACAGCACATTGGCCTTGACCGAGGCCGGGGCCGACACGATCAGCGGTGTCTGGGACACATCGGTGGCAAGGGCCGGCAGCGCGAGTGCGGACGCGAGCAGCAGCAGAAGGAGGCGATGGACTGTCAGCATTGGGCGACCTCTCGATCGGAGGAACACGTCAGATGGCCACCACGGCCTGGATGAAGCTGGTGGCGTTGCGGGGGCCTTGCACCCGGACCGTGATGCGGTAGTAGGTCTGGCTCAGGGCGGCGATGCCGGCGGTGTTGGAGACCGAGTTGCCCTGCCCGCTGGCCTGCGACGGCGAGGCTTCGCAGCGGGCGGCCACGGGGTCGCCCGTCGCGCCGCACAGGCGCTGGATCACATAGGACACCTGGTTGCCATTCGCATCGGCGGCGATGTCGTTGACGAGGCCGGCGGCCTGCAGCGTGCCCCAGAACGCGGCCCAGCTCTGCCCCGCTCCAGGCTCTGTGCGGGTGGCGCTGTAGCGCATGGCCCCCTGCGTGACGCTGTTGTAGAGCGAGTTCAATTTGTCGGGCTTGGCATTGGATGCCGCGCCCGCGGGGAGCGGGGCGGTGGCGGCGGCCTGCTGCTCCAGCCAGGCGATGGCGCGGGCGATGCCGACGTCGCCGGCCTGGACGGTCGCCTGCTGGGCGGCCAGATTGCCGGCCACGCGGTTGCTGCCGAACACGCCGCGCATCATGCCGACCGCGGCCAGCGACAACGCGACGAGCACGATGAGGGCGAGCACGAGCACCAGGCCGCGCTCTGGCCGGCGGCGCGCGAGGGGAGTGTGTTTCACGGACATGTGCTGACCATCGGATCGCCGGCCGCCGGCAGGTTGCGCAGCGGCACCATGGTTTCAAAGGTCTTGTAGCGGTAGCGCTTCCATTCGTCGCCGGTCAGCGAGATCGGCACGGAGGCCTGGCTGGACCAGGCGGGCGCGCTGGCCGAGACGTCCACGATGTCGGCCTTGTCGGGCTGACGGCCACGGGCCACCAGCGCCACATGGACGCCGACGACGCGGGACCAGTCGCAGGCCGTCACCAGCGTGGTGTTGTCCTGGTCCTGCGTGTCCATCGTGGTGTCGCGCGCCGTGCTGGTATCACGGCCGTATTCCGCCCGCAGGCTGACGATGCCCTCGGCGATCTCCGTCCAGTTGGCGGCGTCGGCGTTGGTGCAGTCCTGGGTCTGGTAGTCGCACATCGTCAGGCGCCCGCCGCGGACGGCGTAGACGACGAACCGGGGCGTGCGGCCCAGGTTGAACAGCACGCCGTTGCTCGCGCCGGACAGCCCCGTGGCGACCGTGACCGTGTTGACCGTCGGCGTGCCGAGGATGGGGGTCAGCGTCAGATTGCAGGGGGTGGCACGGGTCTGCGGGGTGGCGACAACCAGGTCGCTCGTCTGATAGCC
The DNA here is from genome assembly GCA_003241055.1 of Roseateles depolymerans. Classification (GTDB taxonomy): domain Bacteria; phylum Pseudomonadota; class Gammaproteobacteria; order Burkholderiales; family Burkholderiaceae_C; genus Pelomonas; species Pelomonas depolymerans_A. Next base: position 105,734 of record QFOD01000002.1, on the reverse strand, counting down.
CTGGGCGCCCGGCACCGCGTAGGTGGTGGGGCCGGTCTGCGGGTTGATCAGGCCCCCCTCGGGCGAGGTCCAGCCGGAGCCGTAGACCACCTGGAGCACGTCGGTGTTGGTGTCGCCGCCGGGCACGCCGGCCGGGTTGATGATGACCGGCGCCAGCACGGCGATGGCGCGTCCGTTGGGCAGGGTCAGCTGGCAGCTCAGCAGGCGTTCGTTGAGCACGCCTTCCCCGGCCTGTCGCAGATCGCGCTGCAGCAGGCTGAGCGCGATGGCTCCCGTGGTCTGTGCGTCGTCGACCCCGGTGGTCGAACGGCGGGTGTTCTCCGAGATGCGGAACATCTGCATGATGACCACGACGGCAGCCATCGCGACGACGATGCCGACGAGCAACTCCACCAGGCTGAAGCCAGTCTGGCGGATGCGGAGGTGAGGCGTACGGCGCATCATCGGATCTCGTTGACCAGCACGATGTTGTGGACCGGATCGTTGGCCGGCTCGCCTGGCGCCTTCCAGAACATGGTGATGGTGACCTGGACGCCGGAGGGCAGGCCTGTGGCCGGCGTGGTTCCGAGCACGCCCTTGTCGATGGCGGGCAGCGGCGGCATGGCGGTGAAGACCACCGTGGGCGGATTCGCCGCCGAGCCTGGCAGCGCGGCGTTCACACGATCCCGCCAGACCTGGTATTGCGCGCCACCGCTGCCTTCGCTGGTGAAGGCCGTGGTGAGCGTGGTGATGTTGCGGCTGGTGACCCACATCTGGCCGATGAGGTCGTTGGCCAGCAGGGTCGCGTCGGCCCGGTACTTGGCCTGGCCGGATTCCTTGGCGGCCGTGGCCTGCAGGCCGATCAGGCCGAGCACGCCGAGCGCGAAGATCAGCAGCGCGATCAGCACCTCCAGCAGCATGACGCCACGCTGCTGGGCGGGGAGGGCGGGGCGAGGGGTGTTCATCAGCACGCCTGGGGGTCGCCGCTGGCGATGGCGGGGTTGCACATGCGGATCTGCCCGGCCGGGGCCACGATGATGCGCAGGCAGGTGATCGGGCCACCATTCGCGGCGCAGACCCCAGAGGCCGGGACGATGTCGAAGGTGATGGCGGATGTGGTCGTTGCAGGGGCGATGGGCGACTGCCGCCCGAAGCCGTTGAAGATCACCTGATCGGAATCGGCGGACACCTGCACGTTGCCGCTTTCGTTTTCAGACCGAACCTGCAGGATGCTGGGCGCGGTGCTGCCATCCGGCGTGGCGTTGCACTGGTGCGCGACCGAATCGGTGTCGGGGTCAGTGTCGACGACGTCGACCACCCAGTTCCGGCCGCTCGTGCTGAGCTCGCAACTGGCGTCCAGCGAGGTGGTCAGCTGGAAGCGCACCTGGGTATTGCGCCCGGTGGCCTCGCTTTTCGCGTACTGCAGCCCGGCGATCAGGGCCTCCGCCGTGGAGCGGATGCGGGTGCCCGCAATCCAGTTGCTGAAACTCGGCGCGGCCACGGCCATCAGGATGCCGGCGATCACGAGCGCCACCATCAGCTCGATCAGGCCAACCCCGCGCTGACCCAAGCGTTTCAGCACACGCCGCCCTTCTTGGTCACCCAGCAGTTGCTGCTGCCGCTCCAGCCACTCACGCCCGTGACGGTCGAGCTCTTGGTGCCCGCCTGGTTGATGGAATACGTGAAGCCGGTCATGGCGTTGCGGCCGGTGGCGGTCAGTGTGTAGCCGGAGGCGTTGGCTGCCGAGCAGGCGAACGTGAAGTTGTTGCTCGTCGTGGTGTCGCTGCCGCAGGCTGGCGCGCCGGCATAGGTGCGGTTGTCCTGGAAATACTGTTCTAGCTGCACCTGCTTGCCAGACAGCCCGGAGGTGGCGTCGGGGACGCGGCCCCGGGTGACGTAGTCGGTGTACTGCGGGACCGCGACGGCGGCCAGGATGGCCACGATGGCCACCGTGATCATCAGCTCGATGAGCGTGAAGCCGTGGGTCCGAGGCGTGGTGGCATTCATGGGGAGGTTCGAGGCCGTCATGGGGATATTGTGGAGTTGCGCTCCACGCGCAGGCTACCGCTTGTCGTGGCCGCCCGAACGCTGGTCGGCGGTGCGCGGCGATTCGTGAACTGCCGCACGGCCGGCGCTTTCTCGGTTGGTGAGCGCTCGTTCATGGCTGCAAGCAGACGTAACGGCTCGTGGTGTCAGCCTCCCGCCATTCGTTGTCAGCAGACCTCGGGGCTTTGCTGCACTGCGCAACGGCGCGCACAGTGTTTCCCCTATCATGGCGCCCTTTGTTCCGGTCCAGCCTGTGCAGTCTGCCCCCCCATCACCACTGATCGAGTTGCGCGATGTCCGCTGCGGCTACGGCGACCGCGTGATCCTCGACGGCGTGAACCTGCGGCTGGAGCGCGGCAAGGTGCTGGCGCTGATCGGGACCTCCGGCGGCGGCAAGACCACGGTGCTGCGCCTGCTGGGCCGGCAGATCAACCCGATGTCGGGCCAGGTGTTCTTCGACGGCCAGGATCTGGCGCCGCTGGATCTGGCCGGTCTGTACGCCGTGCGGCGTCGCATGGGCATGCTGTTCCAGTTCGGCGCATTGTTCACCGACCTGTCGGTGTTCGAGAACGTGGCGTTCCCGCTGCGGGAGCACACCGATCTGCCCGAGGCCACGATCCGCGATCTGGTGTTGATGAAGCTCAACGCGGTCGGGCTGCGCGGTGCGCGCGACCTGATGCCCGCCGAGGTGTCGGGTGGCATGGCGCGCCGGGTGGCGCTGGCCCGCGCCATCGCGCTGGACCCCGACCTGGTGCTGTACGACGAGCCGTTTGCAGGCCTGGACCCGATCTCGCTGGGCATCGCGGCGCGCCTGATTCGGGACCTGAACGATGCGCTCGGCCTGACCAGCGTGATCGTCTCCCATGATCTGCACGAAACCTTCGGCATTGCCGACCATGTCGCGATGATCGCCAACGGGCGCGTGGTGGCCCAGGGGTCGCCTGACGAGTTGCGCCACAGCGAAGACCCGCTGGTGCGGCAGTTCGTGCGTGCGGAGCCCGACGGCCCGGTGCGCTTCCACCAGCCGGCCCGGCCGGTGGCCGAGGATTTCGGAGTGCGGGCATGATCGGCCTCGCCACCCGTATCGGCACCAGCCTGCGTCGCACGCTGGTTGACCTGGGCGGAGCAGCCTGGCTGTTCGTGGCGCTGCTGGCGCGTTCGCCGCGTGCGCTCGCCCGCTTCGTGCTGGTGCGCGAGCAGATCTTTTATCTGGGCAACCGGTCGCTGTCCATCATCGGTGTGTCCGGGCTGTTCGTCGGCTTCGTGCTGGCGCTGCAGGGCTACTACACGCTGCAGCGCTACGGCTCGGCCGAGGCGGTGGGCCTCTTGGTGGCGCTCAGTCTGGTGCGCGAGCTCGGGCCGGTGGTGACGGCGCTGCTGTTCGCCGGTCGGGCCGGCACCTCGCTGACTGCCGAGATTGGCCTGATGAAGGCGGGTGAGCAACTCACCGCGATGGAGATGATGGCGGTGGACCCGCTGCAGCGGGTGCTCGCGCCGCGCTTCTGGGCCGGTTTCATCACCATGCCCTTGCTGGCGGCGGTGTTCTCCGCCGTCGGCATCATCGGCGGCTGGCTGGTGGCCGTGCCGTTGATCGGCATCGACCCGGGCGCGTTCTGGTCGCAGATGCAGGGCGGTGTCGAGGTGATGGCCGATGTCGGCAATGGCGTGCTGAAGAGCCTGGTGTTCGGCGTGACGGTCACCTTCATCGCGCTGCTGCAAGGCTATGCCTGCAAGCCGACGCCTGAAGGGGTGTCGGCCGCCACGACGCGCACCGTCGTGCTGTCTTCGCTGGCCGTGCTGGCGCTGGACTTCATGCTGACGGCCACGATGTTTTCGATTTGACGGGAAGAGGGAGAACAACGATGCAATCCTCTCGACATGACGTATGGGTGGGGCTGTTCGTGCTGATCGGTGGCGCGGCCCTGCTGTTTCTGGCGCTCAAGGCGGGCAATCTGCTGAGCCTGAATTTCGACGAGACCTACCAGGTCACCGCGCGTTTTGACAACATCGGCGGCCTCAAGCCGCGCGCTGCGGTCAAGAGTGCAGGTGTGGTGGTGGGCCGCGTGGAGTCCATCGCCTTTGACGATCGCACCTTCCAGGCCAAGGTCACGATGAACATGCAAAAGGGCATGCTCTTCCCCAAGGACAGCTCGGCCAAGATCCTGACCGCCGGCCTGCTGGGTGAGCAGTACATCGGCCTGGAGCCGGGCGCCGACGAGAAGAACCTGGTGGCGGGTGACGTCATCAAGCAGACGCAAAGCGCCGTGGTGCTCGAGAACCTGATCGGCCAGTTCATCAACAGCAAGGCCGCTGACATGGGCAGCGCCGCACCTGCCGGAGGCAAGCCATGAATCGCATCGTGCGCAGTCTGGCGCTGATCCTGCTGGCGGTGTCGCTGGTCGGCTGCGCCACCATCAAGAACGCGGTGGGCTCCAAGGGGCAGAAGCTCGATCCGTGGGAGTCCTGGAACCGCAAGGTCTTCTCGTTCAACGAGAAGGTCGACGAGAACGTCCTCAAGCCGGTGGCGACCGCCTATTCCGAGGTCGTGCCGTCGACGGTGCGCAAGGGCATAGACAACTTCTTCGGCAACATCGGTGACGCCTGGTCCACCGTGAACCTGTTCCTGCAGGGGCGCTTCAAGTCCGGGCTGGAGCAGGGCATGCGGGTGGCGGTGAACTCCACCTTCGGCATCCTGGGCCTGTTCGACGTGGCGGGCGAGGCCGGTCTCGAGAAGAACAGCCAGGATCTGGGCAAGACCTTCGGCCGCTGGGGCATGGGGACGGGGGCCTACATCGTCTGGCCTATCCTGGGCCCGTCGTCGGTGCGTGATTCGCTCGCGCTGCCTTTCGACCTGCAGGCCTCGCCGGCCGTGGTCTTCGACCATGGCAAGGAAAAGGTTGGCGTCACGGTGCTGAACGCCATCAACACGCGGGCGAACTTCCTGCGTGCCGGCGAGATGCTGGAAGGCATCGCGCTGGACAAGTACACCTTCTACCGCGACGCCTACCTGCAGCGTCGTGGCAGCTTCGATGACGACGATGCGGTGGAGGTGCTGGTGCCCGAGAGCCCGGCATCGGCAGCCTCGGCCGCGGTACCCGCCGATGCGGCCTCAGGGCCGATCACGGCCAAAAAGCCGACCGAGCCCGCATCGGCAGCCGCCCGTTGAATCACGGTGCGGTGAACCAAACAGGGGGCTCGTGCGTTGGTTGCGGGCCCTCATTCGAGAAAGCAACATCATGAAATTGCCGAATTCCCTGCGACGCGTGTTGGCCGTGGCCGCCCTGGGTCTGGGCCTGGTGCACGGCGCCCAGGCCGCCGATTCCAGCGCGCCCGACCTGCTGATCCGTCAGCTCTCGCTGGAAACCCTGGAAGCGGTCAAGGCCGACAAGAACATCCAGGGCGGCGACGTCTCCAAGATCGTCACGCTGGTCGACAGCAAGATCATGCCGTACGTCAACTTCCAGCGCATGACGGCATCGGCCGTGGGCCGCTTCTGGCGCCAGGCCACGCCTGACCAGCAGTCGCGCCTGCAGGCCGAGTTCAAGACGCTGCTGATGCGCACCTATGCCGGTGCGCTCACGCAGGTGAAGGACCAGACCATCGGCCTGAAGCCGCTTCGCGCCGCACCCGAGGACACCGAGGTGGTGGTGCGCACCGAGGTGCGCGGCAAAGGTGATCCGATCCAGCTGGACTACCGCCTGGAGAAGACGCCGGCCGGCTGGCGCATCTATGACGTCAACGTGCTGGGCATCTGGCTGGCGGATCAATACCGCAACAGCTTCGCCCAGGAGATCGGCGCCAATGGCATCGATGGCCTGATCAAGAGCCTGGCCGACAAGAACGCCAAGGCCTCGGCGCCTGCCAAGGGCTGAACGCCGTGCTGCAGTTGCCGGCGCAGTTGCGCATGACTGGAGCCCGGCAGGCCTGGGCGGAGCTGTCGCGTGCACTGGCGGCCGAGGCGGCGCAGGTCAAGGCGGGGGCGGGCAGCGAACTCAGGCTGTCCGCCGCGCCGCTGACGGAGTTTGATTCGTCGGCGCTCAGCCTCTTGCTCAGCGCTGCGCGCCTGTGTACCGAGCAAGGCCTGACCCTCCGTCTGGAAGGTCTGCCGCCCAAGCTGCTGGAGCTGGCGCGGGTCTATGGCGTTGCCGATCTGCTCTGCCCGACTTCCGAACTGGCAGCCGAGGGCCAGCCTGCGTAAGCTCAGCCGGCGTAGCGCTTGGCGCGCAGGTTCTTCTTGATTTCCTGCAGCATGGGGCGCAGCTGCTGCCCGAGCTTGAGTGCGACGCCGGTGGTCAGGATGTCCACGGCCACCAGGTGCAGCAGGCGCGACACCATCGGGCTGTAGCGGTCGAAATCCTCGGGGTGGTCCACGGCCAGCAGGATCTGGCTGGGGCCCAAGGCCAGTTGGGCCAGTGGGGACGCGCTCGCGGTGATGATGATGATGGTCGCGCCCTTCTTGCGCGCGATCTCGGCGGCATCCAGCAGGTCACGGCTGCGGCCGGAGTTGCTGATGATGACCGCGCAGTCACCGGGCTGCAGCATGGTGGCGCTCATCAGCTGCACGTGACCGTCGCTGGTGGCGACGGTGTTCACACCCAGCCTGAAGAATTTGTGCTGCGCGTCCTGCGCCACGATGCCGGAGTTGCCCACGCCGTAGAACTCGATGCGCCGACCGTGTCGGGCGGCCTCGGCCAAGGCTTCGATCGCGCGCTCATAGGCGTGGCCGGCGGCGTCGTTGCGGTAGTGCAGCAGGGCCGCCACGGCGTTGTCCACCACCTTGACGATGATGTCGCCCGGCTTGTCGTCCTCGTCCACGGCGCGATGCACGAAAGGCACGCCTTCATTGACGCTGCCGGCGAGCTTCAGCTTGAAGTCGGCCAGGCCGTCGTAGCCGACGCTGCGGCAGAAGCGCACGACGGTGGGTTTGGAGACATGCGCGCGATCGGCCAGTTCGCTGACCGGAAGGCTGGCGAAGCTGCGCGCGTCGGCGAGCAGCAGCTTGGCCACGCGCTGCTCAGCGGGCGGCAGCGCCGGCAGCGCGGCCTTCACGCGTTCGAGGATGCTCATGAACTGATCCGTTCGCGGCGCGCAGGGGCACTCACTGTTCTTCCGCCCAGCTGAAGCCGTCGCGGGCCACCAGTGCGCTGGCGGCGGCCGGGCCCCAGGAGCCGGCGGCGTACTGGCGCGGCCCCACGTTGTCGTTCGCCCAGGCCTGCAGGATGGGTTCGACCCAACGCCACGCCTGTTCCTGCTCGTCGCTGCGGACGAACAGGTTCAGGCGGCCGGCGATGGCGTCCAGCAGCAGGCGCTCGTAGGCGCCGACGCGCTGCGTCGCGAAGGCCTTGTCGAAGTCCAGGTCCAGCGACACCGGCGTCAGCTGCTCGCCGTGGCCCGTGCCCTTCTGCGCCAGCAGCTGCAGCTCCAGCCCGTCCTCGGGCTGCAGCTTGATGACCAGGCGGTTGGGTTGGCTGGCGCCCGGGAAGATCTGGTGGGGTACGGGGCGGAAGTTCACGACGATCTGCGCGTCCCGCGCGGCCAGGCGCTTGCCGGTGCGCAGGTAGAACGGCACGCCGGCCCAGCGCCAGGTGTTGACCTCGGTGCGCAGCGCGACGAAGGTCTCGCAGTGACTGTCGGCCGGCACCTTGGATTCCTCCAGATAGCCGGGCACCGGGTGGCCGCCGCACATGCCGGCGCGGTACTGGCCACGCACCACGTCGCGCCCCACGCTTTCGGCCGTGAAGGGCTTGAGGGCCCGCAGCACCTTGAGCTTCTCGTCGCGGATGGCGTCGGCGTCGTTGCTGGCCGGCGGCTCCATGGCGATCATCGTGAGCAGCTGCAGCGCATGGTTCTGGATCATGTCGCGCAGCGCGCCGGTGCCGTCATAGAACGCGCCGCGGGTGCCCACGCCCAGTTGCTCGGCCAGCGTGATCTGGATGTTGGCGATGCTCTCGCGCCGCCACAGCGGTTCGAACAATGCGTTGCCGAAGCGCAGCGCCATCAGGTTCTGCACCGACGGCTTGCCCAGGTAATGGTCGATGCGGAAAGCCTGGCTTTCCTTGAAGACGCGGCGCACGGTCTGGTTGATGGCCTGTGCGCTGGCAAGGTCGTGCCCCAGCGGCTTCTCGAGCACGATGCGCACCCGGTCGTGGTTGAGGCCGACGGCGCCGAGCTGCTCGCAGACCTGCGTGAACAGATGGGGGCTGGTGGCCAGGTAGAGCACCACGGTGTCGGCCTGGCGCTCGTCCAGCCATTCCTTCAGCCGCGCGTAGTGATCGGGCTGGGAGAGGTCCATCCGGCGGTAGTGCACCAGCTCGGCGAAACGCTCGAACTCCTCGTCGTTCGGCCGCTTGCCGGCCTCGACCTCGCGGAAGCGCTCCTTCAGCCACTCGCGATAACGCTCGTCGCTCTGGTCGTCGCGGGCCACGGCGAGGATGCGTCCGCCGGCCGGCAGCTTGCCGTGCCGGAAGGCCTGGAACAGCGCAGGCATCAGCTTGCGCCACGTCAGGTCGCCTGTACCGCCGAAGAACACGAGATCGAATGACATGCGCTGCACCCTAGCTGCCGGCGCACCACAGGGTGGCAATCAGTGCCGGCGATGTAACAAAGTTTCTGAAAGCATGATGCCGGAGTTTCTTGGGGCGGTCAATTCGGGACGCGAAGGCCGGTTTCAAATGGCGTACTGCCAGGCGCGCGGGACGGCCGGAACGACCATGCGCGGCGGTCGGGACAAGCCCTGGGCCCAGTGCTGGTAGACCCGCCGAGCCAGGCTGTGCAGGCGAGCGGTGCGTTGCGGGAGTTCGCTCAGCAGATCGCGGGGGGACTGCACGGCCGGCCCACGGGCCTGCTGCAGTTCCAGCGATCCGGCTTCGCACCACTGCCGTATGCCCAGTGCGGTGACCTCCAGATGGCACTGAAACGCGAGGTGGGGGCCCAGCGCGAAACCCTTGTTGAGACAGTGGGGCCCAAACAGCGTGCGGTGTGCACCGCGCGGGATCTCGAAGGTGTCGTAGTGCCAGTTGAAGACGTCCACGCGGCCCGCGCCGCCAAACAAGGGGCGGGACTGCGGGGTCACCCACACCGAGGACCAGCCGATGTTGGGCCAGGTGTTGCGGGTGACCCTGCCCCCGGCAGCCAGCGACAGCTGCTGCGCACCGAAGCAGTGGGCCAGCACGGGCACCTCATGCGTCAGCGCATCGGCAAGCAGGGCGCGCTCTGCGGCTATCCAGGCGATCTCGTCATGCACGCTGTGCTCGCTGCCGAGCACCACCAGGCCCGCGAAGTCCCGCGCCTGCGTGGGCAGTGTGTCGCCCAGGTCGGGGCGGAACAGGCGGGTCTGCAGACCCAGGTCGTGCAGGCAGTTCAGCAGGAAGCCGGGGCCTTGATGCTCCTCGTGCTGGATGACGGCGATGGCTCTCATGAGCGGGGCCGGTGCGATCGGCCGGTGGTTGCGATGGCCGTCAATCTAGACAGCGGCGCATCAAGACGGCATCAAGTGTTGTGGGTCGCGCGTCAAGGGCGTTACAAGCAGTTGCCACAGGATGCCGCTGCGAGAGGCGAAGGCAGGGCGCCGGGCGCTGCGGTTCTAATACGGGCCTGCCCACGTGGCGCCAACGACACCGCCCATGAATCAGCTCGAACAACTGAAGTCCTTCACCACCGTCGTCGCCGATACCGGCAACTTCCTGCAGCTCGCGCAGTTCGCGCCGCGCGACGCGACCACCAATCCGTCGCTGATCCTCAAGGCCGTGCAGTCGCCCGACTACGCGCCGCTGCTCCAGGAAACCGTGGCGGCTCATCGCGGTCAGCCGCTGGACGAGATCGTCGACCACGTGCTGGTGCGTTTCGGTCAGGAGATCCTCAAGGTGGTGCCGGGTCGTGTGTCCACCGAGGTGGATGCCCGCCTGAGCTTCGATCAGGCCGCCAGCGTCGCCCGTGCGCGCCGCATCATGGCGCTGTACGAGGCTGCCGGCGTCAAGCGCGAGCGCGTGCTGATCAAGCTGGCCTCCACCTGGGAGGGCATCCAGGCGGCGGCGGAGCTGGAGCGCGAGGGCATCCACTGCAATCTGACGCTGCTGTTCTCCTTCTGCCAGGCCGTGGCCTGCGGCGCCGCCAAGGTGCAGCTGATCTCGCCGTTCGTCGGGCGCATCTACGACTGGTACAAGAAGTCCGCCGGCAGCAGCTGGGATGAGGCCGCCAGGGCCGGTGCCAACGACCCCGGTGTGCAGTCGGTCGCGCGCATCTACGGCTACTACAAGCAGCACGGCATCGCCACCGAGGTGATGGGCGCGAGCTTCCGCAACGTCGGCCAGATCCAGGCGCTGGCGGGTTGCGACCTGCTGACCATCAGCCCCGATCTGCTGGCGCAGTTGCAGGCGACCGAGGCTCCGCTGGTGCGTGCGCTGGATGCGGCCAAGGCCGCCCAGCAGGCGGCGGTCAGTTATGACGAGGCGGCCTTCCGGTTTGCGCTCAACGAAGACGCCATGGCCACCGAGAAGCTGGCGGAAGGCATCCGCCTGTTCGCCATCGACGCGGGCAAGCTGGACCAGCTCATCCTGGCGGCCTGAGCGATGAAGCGCTGCGATCACTCGCCCGTCTGGGCCGAACTGCAGGCTCATTTCGCCGCGAGCGGTCGCGGCTTCGATGTCCGCGAGGCCTTTTCGGCCGATGCGGGGCGCTTTGAGGCGCTGTCCTTCGAGGCGCCCGAGCTGTTCGCCGACCTGTCCAAGAACCGCATCGACGCGTCCGCGCTGGCGCTGCTGCTCCAGCTCGCGCTCGATTGTGGGCTGGAGGCCCGGCGCGACGAGCTGCTGGCCGGCGCGCCGGTCAACCACACCGAGGGCCGTGCGGTGCTGCACACCGCGCTGCGGGCTCCGGCCGGCGCCGCCTCGCCCTTCAATGCCGAGGTGCAGGCGTCGCTGGACGCGATGCTGGCCTTTGCCGAGAGCGTTCGCCGCGGCGAACGTGGCGAAATCACCGACGTGGTCCACATCGGCATCGGCGGCAGCGACCTGGGGCCAGCCATGGTGGTGCAGGCGCTCGAGGCCTATCGCCAGCCAGGCCTGCGCCTGCACTTCGTGTCCAACGTCGATGGGCATGACCTGGCTCCGGTGCTGCGCCAGCTGGACGCGAGCCACACGCTGTTCGTGGTCGCCTCCAAGACCTTCACGACCCAGGAAACGCTGGCCAATGCGCAGGCCGCCAAGGCCTGGTTCCTGGCCGCGGGCGGCAGCGATGTGGCGCGCCACTTCGTCGCCACCAGCAGCAACACCGCGGCGGCGGCGGCCTTCGGCATCGACACCGCCTTCGGCTTCTGGGACTGGGTGGGCGGCCGCTATTCGCTGTGGTCGGTGATCGGCCTGCCCATCGCGATCGCGGTGGGCGCCGACAACTTCCGTTCGCTGCTGGCCGGCGCGCATGCGATGGACCAGCACTTCGCCGGCACGCCGCTGGAGGCCAACCTGCCCGTGCTGCTGGGCCTGCTGGACCTCTGGTATCGCAACTTCCATGGCTTCGCGAGCCGCAGCGTGGCGCCCTATCACCAGGGCCTGCGCCGCCTGCCGGCCTATCTGCAGCAGTTGGAGATGGAGAGCAACGGCAAGGGTGTGGACCTGGACGGCCAGGCCTTGCCCTATGGCACCTCGCCGGTGGTCTGGGGCGAGGCCGGCACCAATGGCCAGCATGCCTACTTCCAGATGCTGCACCAGGGCACGGACGTGATCCCTGTGGAGTTCATCGCCGTCAAGCACCCCAACCATGGCGCGAGCGGCGAACTGGCCGCGAAGCTGGCCGACCAGCACTGCAAGCTGCTGGCCAACTGCCTGGCCCAGAGCCAGGCGCTGATGCAGGGCAAGACCGCCGCCGAGGCGCTGACCGAAAAGGCGCCCACCGCGTCAGCCACGCTGGACCGCGAGGTGCTGGCGCGCCACCGCAGCTTCCCCGGCAACCGGCCCAGCACGACGCTGGTGCTGGACGCGTTGACGCCGCGCTCTCTGGGCGCGTTGATCGCGCTGTACGAACACCGGGTGTTCGTCAGCGGCGCACTGTGGGGCATCAACAGCTTTGACCAGTGGGGCGTTGAGCTGGGCAAGGCGCTGTGCAACCAGCTGCTGCCGCGCTTCGAAAACCGCGACACGGCGGGCCTGGATGCCTCGACCGCCGGGCTGCTTCGTCACCTGACCGCATGAAGAAAAAGATCGTTTTCGATTTTGGCGGGGTGCTGTTTCGCTGGCAGCCCGCCCGGTTGCTGGCCCGCGTATGGCCGCATCGCGTGCCGGTGGCGGAGCAGGGCGGGGCCGTGGTGGCCGAGTTCTTTCAGGCCTATGCCGGGGACTGGGGCGCCTTCGACCAGGGCCTGATTGGCGAGGCCGAGGTGGTGCAGCGCATCGCGGCGCGCACCGGCTGGCCGGCGGTCGAGATCCAGGCGGTGGTCGATGCCGTACCCGATGAACTGTCCGTCGTGCCCGAGACCGTGGCGCTGCTCCAGGAGCTGCGCGCGCGAGGCCACGAGCTGCACTTCCTCTCCAACATGCCCGAGCCCTTCGCCGACCATCTGGAGCGGGGTTTCCCGTTGCACGAGTGGTTCAGTTCGGGGCTGTTCTCCGGCCGCGTGAAGCAGTCCAAGCCGGGGGCGGCGATCTTCGATCTGGCCGAGCAGCGCTTCGACGCGGCGCCCGGGCAGCTGGTGTTCCTGGATGATCACCCCGCCAACATCGAGGCCGCGCGTGCCCGCGGCTGGACGGGCGTGCTGTTCACCGATGCGGCTGCCGCGAGCGTCGAGCTGCAGGCCCTGGGCCTGGCCTGATCAGTGCAGCAGGTCGCCCGGGCCGAGTTCGTCCGGGTCCTCGGGAGGGGCTGCGGCAACGCGGAAGCTCTCGCTGGCCCAGGCGCCCAGGTCGATCTGCCGGCAGCGCTCGCTGCAGAAGGGGCGCCAGCGGTTGCTGGGCCCGAACAGGCTGTCGCCGCCGCATTGCGGGCAGCGCACGATGCGGCCCTTGAGTGTTTCGTCGCTCATGCGCAAAGGGTGAGCTCGAAGCTCGTGTCCTGCGAGGCCAGCTTGAGCCGGCCTTCTTCGTCCTGCCGCATCATGCGGATGGATACCAGCAGCCGGTGGCCGGTGATCTCGGGGATTAGGCCCAGGCTGGGGTCGATGCGCATGCGCAGCAGCTGGTAGACCCGGCCCGCCGGCAGGCTCTGCTGGTACTGGCCGGCATTGGCCGCCACCTTGTGCGGCGAGCCCGAGTCGCGCAGCAGGCCGAGCAGCACCTGCAGCGCCTCGGCCATGGGCATCAGCGTCTGGGCCCAGCCCATCAGATCCTTGCGGCGGCGCACGGGCAACAGCTGCTGCCAGTTGTAGTAGGCCGGCAGGTCGAACTCGCAGGTGCCGCCCGGGATGCTGATGCGACTGCGTATGCTCATCAGCCAGTCATTGCTGGCCAGCACGGCGCCGGCCTTGCCGGCCAGCGCGTTCAGGCGCTGGTAGGCGTTCTCGATGCGACCGATGACCTCGTTGAGGCGCTCCTGTTCGACGCTGGGGTTGCCTCGATAGACCATGAACTGGCTCTTGTGGCGCTCCAGTTCCTTCAGCAGGTCTGCCTTGAGATCGGCGCGCGAGGCGACGTCCATGATCTCGAACAGCGTGACCAGCGCGAAATGGTGGTCCAGCGGCGTTTCGCGCTCCATCAGCGCGCCGAGACGGTCGAACAGGTGCTCCAGGCGGAGCATCGTGCGTATGCTCTCGTTGAACGGGTACTCGTACAGGACCAAGGTGTCGTCTCTCAATCGCCGAGAGCGGCGACTCGCTTGATTGTTTCACAGCCCCAGCGCGAGGCCAGGTGGAAAACCTGGGATCTGAGCGCATCCAGCCCAATATCGTCGTTGAACAGCACGGCATCCGCGGCGGCCAGACGGGCCTCGCGCGTGGCCTGTGCGGCCAGCACTGCGGTGACGCGCTCCAGGGGCCAGCCGGGGCGTCGAAGCACGCGCTCCGTCTGAGTCTCGACCGTGCAGTCCACCACCAGCACGCGGTCCAGTTGCGCGCGCCAGTGCCCCGACTCCACCAGCAGTGGAATGTCCAGCACGATCAGCGGCGTGCCCGCCGCCTGGGCGCTTGTGGCTTCCGCGCGCATGGCCTGGCCGATCAGCGGGTGGAGGATGTCTTCCAGCCGGCGCTTGGCCCGTGTGTCCGTGAAGGCCAGGGCGCGCATGCGGTCGCGATCCAGGGCGCCGTCCGGGGTCAGCAGTTGCGGGCCGAAGGCCGCCTCGATGGCGGGCATGGCGGCCCCACCGGCCCGGGTCAGGGCGTGGGCCTGTGCATCCGCGTCGATGATGGTCGCGCCGGCATCCCTCAGCATCCCGGCGACGGTGCTCTTGCCGCTGCCGATGCCGCCGGTGAGGCCGATGCGCAGCGGCATCAGGCCCAGCCCAGCCAGCCCAGCACCGTGGCGGGTCCGGCGAACAGCACCACCAGTCCGCCGCCCGCGAGGAAGGGGCCGAAAGGCACGTAGCGCCCTTCGCGCAGCGCGCTGCTCATCTTCATGATGAGCCCGACCATCGCGCCGATGGCGGAGGCGCCGAGCACGATGGGCAGGATCATCTGCCAGCCCAGCCAGGCGCCGAGCGCGGCGAGCAGCTTGAAGTCGCCAAAACCCATGCCCTCCTTGCCGGTGGCCAGCTTGAACAGCCAATAGACCGACCAGAGCGACAGATAGCCCGCCAGCGCACCCTTCAGCGCCTCATCGAGCGGCAGCGTCCAGCCGGCCAGGGCGGCGGTCAGCCCGGCCCAGAGCAGGGGCTGGTTGATGGAGTCGGGCAGCAGGGTGGTATCCCAGTCGATCAGCGCCAGCGCGAGCAGGGCGGCCACGAACCCGCACCACAGCAGGGTGGTCGGCTGCGCGCCGAAGCGCCAGGACAAGGCCGCGAACGCAAGCCCGGTCGCGAGTTCCACCAGGGGGTAGCGCAGGGCGATCGGCGCCTTGCAGGCCGCGCACTTGCCGCCCAGCCGCAGCCAGCCCAGCAGCGGCAGGTTCTCATGCCACTGCAGCTGATGGCCGCAGTGTGGGCAGCGCGAACGCGGCCTGGCGATGCCCAGGGGCGGCAGGGCCTCGAGCTTTTCGCCGAAGGCGGTGCTGGTCTTGGCCAACTGGCGCGCCTCGGCGGCGGGCAGAACGCCGGCCTTGCCGATTGCATCCTCGTCCGACAGTTGAACCGCGGACTCGTACAGCCACTGCCGCTCCAGCATCAGCGGCAGCCGATGGATGACCACGTTCAGGAAGCTGCCGATGCACAGGCCGAACAGGCCCAGCACCCAGGGTGAGAGCCAGAGGGACCAGTCGATGGAGGCGGAGATCATGTCGGGCGGGAAACAGCAGTCGGGGCGGCCTGGAATCTAACCGCATTTGGGGGCGACCCGGGACAACGGTGCGCGCGCACTAGGCCGAAGGACGGGGGTGCGGCGCTCAGGGGCGCCCTATGCTGACAGGCTTTCGTGGCCCCGCCACGCGTCAACGAAAGCTGAACTTGAGCATGCCCTCCACGCCGACTGACCAGTGCGCACGCCTGCGCTCCGCCCTGTTGAACCTGCACCGCACGCTCATCGAGCTGGAGCGGCGCGAGTATGAGAAGTTCCACGGGCGGACCTCGTCGGGCGATTTCCTGCAGGTGGTCGCCTTCGACGATTGCATGAAGTGGCTGGAGCCGTTGAGCCGGCTCATCGTGATGCTGGACGAGGCCCTGGACCCAAAGGCGGATGCGGTGCTCACGCCGCAGGTGGTGAGCGCGCGGCTGCGTGAGTTGCTGAGCCTGGACCGCAGCCGCGAGGACGAGTTCATCCAGCGCTATCTGCGCCACTTCGACACCGCGCCGGACCTGGCGGTGGAGCATTCGGCCGTTCTCAAGGCGCTGAACGCCGCGGCCTGAGTCGTTGGCGCCGCACGGCTGGCTTGGGCGCCAGCCGTGCGAACGATCAGACCACCTGGCCGATCTTGAAGATGGGCAGGTACATCGAGACGACGATGCCGCCGATCAGGCCGCCCAGGATCACGATGATGAAGGGCTCCATCAGGCTGGACAGCGCCTTCACGGCCTCATCCACCTCGTCCTCGTAGAACTCGGCGGCCTTGGCCAGCATGTGGTCCAGCGAGCCGGACTCCTCGCCGATGGAGGCCATCTGCAGCACCATGGTCGGGAAGATGCCGGTGGTCTGCATGGAGGTGGTCAGCGCCGAGCCGGTGGACACGTCGCGCTGGATCTGCTCGGTGGCCTCGGCAAACAGGGCGTTGCCCGAGGCGCCGCCGACAGAGTCCAGCGCTTCCACCAGCGGCACGCCTGCCGCAAACATCGTCGACAGCGTGCGCGTCCAGCGGGCAATCGCGGACTTGTACATCAGGTCGCCAAACACCGGCACCTTCAGCAGCAGGCGATCCATGCGCTTTTGCATGGCCTCCGAGCGCTTCCAGCTCTGCATGAAAAAGTAGACGCCGCCGCCGATGCTGCCAAACAGCAGCCACCAGTACTTCACGAAGAACTCCGACAACGCGATGACCACCAGCGTGGGCGCGGGCAGGTCGGCGCCGAAGGACGTGAACACGTCCTTGAAGGCCGGCACCACGAAGATCATGATGACGGCGACCACGATGAAGGCCACCACCATCACGGCGATCGGATAGGTCAGGGCGGACTTGATCTTGTTCTTGATCGCGACTGTCTTCTCCTGATACAGCGCCAGCCGGTCCAGCAGCGCCTCCAGGATGCCGCCCGACTCGCCGGCTTCCACGAGGTTGCAGTAGAGCGCGTCGAAGTACATCGGGTGCTTGCGGAACGCGGCTGACAGGCTGGTCCCGGTTTCCACGTCCTGGCGGATGTCGTTCAGCAGCCGTGTGAGGCGCGGGTTGGTTGCGCCCCGTCCGACGATGTCGAAGGCCTGCAGCAGCGGTACGCCGGCGCGCATCATCGTCGCTAGCTGACGGGTGAAGACCGCGATGTCCTTCTGCTTGATGGACTTGCCGCCACTGGCGCGGCGCTTCTTGACCTTGTTGACCAGGATGCCCTGGCGGCGCAGCGTGGCGCTGACCATCGCTTCGCCGCCGGCGCGCAGTTCGCCCTTGACGATCTTGCCGTTGCGGTCCTTGCCTTCCCACTCGAAGATGAATTCCTTGACGCCCTTGGCGACGGCGGTGGCCATGCGGACTCCTCGCTTTTATTCGTTGGTGGCTGACAGCACTTCTTCGAGCGTCGTCACGCCGGCGCGGACCTTGACGAGTCCCGACTGGCGCAGATCCCGCACGCCGTCGCGACGGGCCTGCTCGGCAATGTCCATCGCCGTTCCTTCAGACAGGATGATCCGCTGGATCTCCTCGGTGATCGGCATCACCTGATAGAGGCCGACGCGCCCGCGGTAGCCATTGGTGCAATTGCTGCATCCCACGGCGCGGTAGGGCTTCCAGCTGCCGTCGAAATCCTCCTCGACGAAGCCGGCCTTGAGCAGGGCATCGTGCGGGTAGTCGGCCGGCTGCTTGCAGTTCTCGCACAGGCGACGCACCAGGCGCTGAGCGGTGATCAGCAGCACGCTGGAGGCGATGTTGAACGGTGCCACGCCCATGTTCAGCAACCGCGTCAGCGTCTTGGGGGCGTCGTTGGTGTGTAGCGTCGACATCACCATGTGGCCGGTCTGGGCGGCCTTGATGGCAATGTCGGCCGTTTCCAGGTCGCGGATCTCACCCACCATGATGATGTCCGGATCCTGGCGCAGGAAAGACTTCAAAGCGGCCGAGAAGTTCAGCCCGGCCTTGTCGTTGACGTTGACCTGGTTGATGCCGGGCAGGTTGATTTCGGCCGGATCCTCGACCGTGGAGATATTGACGCCGGGCTGGTTCAGGATGTTCAGACAGGTGTAGAGCGACACCGTCTTGCCCGAGCCCGTGGGTCCGGTCACCAGCACCATGCCGTAAGGGCGGTAGATCGCTGCGAGCAGACGCTCCTTCTCGATCTTCTCGTAGCCCAGCGCGTCGATGCCGAGCTTGGCAGACGACGAGTCCAGGATACGGATCACGATCTTCTCGCCGAACAGCGTGGGCAGCGTGCTGACGCGGAAGTCGATGGACTTGGCGCCGAACTTCAGCTTCATGCGGCCGTCCTGCGGCACACGGCGCTCGGCGATATCCAGCCGTGAGATGACCTTGATGCGGGACGACAGCTTGTCCTTGATCGCGATCGGCGGCTGGGTGATTTCGCGCAGTTCGCCGTCGACGCGGAAGCGCACCCGGTAGTGGAATTCGTAGGGTTCGAAGTGCAGGTCGGAGGCACGCAGGTTGATGGCGTCCACCAGCATCTTCTGCAGGAAGCGCACCACTGGGGCATCTTCCACGTCCGCCAGTTCGGCCGCTTCCTGCTGAGGCGCCGTGTCCTCTTCCGCAATGTCGAAGTCGAAGTCGCCGCCCGCGATGGATTCCAGCGTCTCGCTGGCACTGGCCCCCATGGTGCCCAGCAGCTTGGCAAGCTTGTCGTACTCGACGATGACCCACTCGGGCTGAAGCTGGGTGGCGAACTTGATCCGCTCGATGACCTCCAGATCCGTCGGGTCTGCCCCCCCGATGAATAGCCGGCTGCCGCGCCTGGACAGCGGTACCACCTGGTATTGCTGCGCAAGCTTGGCATCGATGATGTTCTGCGGCATGCGCTGCAGGTCCATCGCCGAGAGATCCAGCAGCGGCAGCGACAGGGCGCCGGACAGTGTGTGGGCGAGGTCGGTCGACGAAACCTGGCCGCTCGCAATCAGCGCGTTGACGAAGCTGACCTTCTTCTCGCGGGCCTGCTTGACCAGTTCCTCGGCGGACTTGGGCGACAGCTTGCCCGCATGAACCAGCATCCGCGCGACGCCGGACAGGGCTGACTGGGACGGCTCGGTGAGCGTGGTTTCCACGGAAGGACGTTCTCTCGGGGCTTAGGGCTGCCGCTGATTGTGCCAGCCGCTGCCAGGTGCCTCGGTCGGGATGTGCCGGGAGGAGCGCTGGCAAGTCACGGCAAATTCGGAGCGTGCCGGCGAATTTGCTGACTGCGGGCGGCGAAAACGACAAAGCCCCTCGAAAGGGGCTTTGTCGTTTCTCACATGAGAGTGAATCCTGGTCGGGGTGAGAGGATTCGAACCTCCGGCCTCTACGTCCCGAACGTAGCGCTCTACCAGGCTAAGCTACACCCCGATTTGTCTGTTTTTGTGGCTTAAGAGTGCCGCTCAACTGACTGAAACGAAAATTCTAGCAGACTTTTTGTCCATTTGTTCTGAGGCAGCAACTTTAAGCAGTCTGCTGCATGGCGGGCTTCGTTGCGGGCTGCCTCGCGCGTCGATTCAAGGGCGCCGGTGTCTCGCACGATCTGCACGATGTCCTGCAGGCGCTCCTGCTCGCCGTGCTCGATGGCATGACGCAGCAGCGCGCGTTGGTCAGGTGTGCCTCGCTCCATTGCAATCAGCAGGGGCAGCGTCGTCTTGCCTTCGCGAAGATCGTCGCCGATGTTCTTGCCCAGCTCCTGCGTGTCGCCTTCGTAGTCCAGCACGTCGTCGATTAGTTGGAATGCCGTGCCCAGGGCGCGTCCGTAGGCTGCGCAGGCGTCCTCGATTTCGGCGCTTGCGCCTGCCAGCACGGCGCCCAGGCGTGCGCTGGCCTCGAACAGCTTGGCGGTCTTGAAGCGGATCACACGCAGGTAGGCGTCTACCGTGATGTCGGGGTCATGCATGTTCATCAGCTGCAGGACCTCGCCCTCCGCGATCACATTCGTGGCCTCGGCCAGCACTTCCAGGACGCGCATGCGGTCGACCGACACCATCATCTGGAATGCGCGGGAGTAGAGAAAGTCGCCCACCAGTACGCTCGCGGCGTTGCCGAACAGCGCGTTGGCCGTGGGCTTGCCTCGGCGCAGCGAGGACTCATCGACGACATCGTCGTGCAGCAGCGTTGCCGTGTGGATGAACTCGACGACGGCAGCCAGCTCGAATCGCTCGTGCCTGTCAAAGCCCAGCGCGTTGGCGAACAGCAGCACGAGCTTGGGGCGCATGCGCTTGCCGCCCGCATGGACGATGTACTGGCCGATCTGGGTGATCAGGGCCACGTCGGAACTCAGGCGTTGCGCGATGACGGCATCAACCTGCGCCATCTCGGCGGCGAGCAGATCGAGTACCTCGGCAACTTGGGTACGGGGCGAGGCAGACTCGACGCTCACGCTGGACTCTCAAGCTAGGGATCAGGCGATTATAGAAACGCTGCCGTCGTTGACGCTGGCGCATGGGCCCTCTGATGGCGACGTGCCTTGATGCATGCCCTTGTGAGGGCGGGTTGCCTTGATACGCCGCATCAGCTAAACTGTTTGGCTCTTTGCCTCCTGGCTTCCTTTGGCTTGACGGGTTGCAGAGGGAAGACCCCACCACACAAAAAGGCCCGGCGAGCGCGGAATTTCTGCTCGAGCCCAGGGTGATGCGCCGAAAGGTGCGAAAGGAAACACATGTACGCGGTCATCAAAACCGGCGGCAAGCAGTACAAG
This sequence comes from Roseateles depolymerans, assembly GCA_003241055.1. GTDB lineage: Bacteria > Pseudomonadota > Gammaproteobacteria > Burkholderiales > Burkholderiaceae_C > Pelomonas > Pelomonas depolymerans_A. The sequence continues at coordinate 85,184 of QFOD01000002.1, read as the reverse complement.
GTTGCTGCTGGCGACAAGCTCAAGGTTGAGCTGCTGGACGCCGAAGTCGGCGCCGAAGTCACGCTCGACCAGGTTCTGGCAGTCGGCAACGGCGCCGAGTTGAAGGTTGGCGCCCCGCTGATCGCCGGCGCCACGGTCAAGGCCACGGTCGTTGCTCACGGCAAGCACGACAAGGTTCGCATCTTCAAGCTGCGTCGTCGCAAGCACTACAAGAAGAGCCAAGGCCATCGCCAGAACTACACCGAGCTGCAAATCAGCGCGGTCAACGGCTAAGCAGCCGTCTTTCGCCACATTTCAGGAGCTAATTCATGGCACAGAAAAAGGGCGGCGGTTCCACTCGGAACGGCCGCGACTCCAAGCCCAAGATGCTGGGCGTCAAGGTTTTCGGCGGTCAAGTGATTTCCGCCGGTTCGATCATCGTGCGTCAGCGCGGCACGCGTTTCCACGCGGGCACGAACGTCGGCACGGGCAAGGATCACACGCTGTTCGCCCTGGTGGACGGCGAGGTGTCCTTCACGGTCAAGGGTGCGAACAACCGTTCGACCGTGGTCGTGACCCCCATCGCTGCCGAGTAAGCAGCGTATCGAGGGTGGTTCTTCCACCCGCGAGCCCAAGCCCCGGTCTGCCGGGGCTTTGTCATTTCTGAAGCCCGGCCCGCCGCATCGCGGGGGCAGGGCTTGCAACCTGCCATTACGATGGCCCATCAGCCATGAAATTCGTTGACGAAGCCACCATCGATGTCGCCGCCGGTAACGGTGGTGCCGGCTGCGCGAGCTTTCGCCGCGAAAAATTCATCCCCTTCGGTGGGCCCGACGGCGGCGATGGCGGCAAGGGCGGCAGCGTCTGGGCCGAGGCTGATCGCAATCTGAACACGCTGATCGACTACCGCTATGCGCGCCGCCATGAGGCGCGCAACGGTGAGGCGGGGCGCGGCTCGGATTGCTTTGGTGCTGCGGCGGACGACATCGTGCTGCGCATGCCGGTCGGCACCATCATCACCGACCTAGAAACCGAGACCGTCATTGGCGAGTTGCTAGAGCCGGGTGAGCGCATCCTGATCTGCAAGGGCGGCGACGGCGGCTTCGGCAATCTGCATTTCAAGACCTCCACCAACCGCGCGCCGCGTCAAAAGACGCCGGGCTGGCCGGGCGAGATCAAGAAGGTGCGTCTGGAGTTGCGCGTGCTGGCCGATGTGGGTCTGCTGGGGCAGCCCAACGCAGGTAAATCCACGCTGATCACCGCGGTGTCCAATGCGCGACCCAAGGTGGCCGACTATCCGTTCACGACCCTGCATCCGAATCTGGGCGTGGTGCGCGTCGGGCCCGAAAAGAGCTTTGTGGTGGCCGACATTCCCGGCCTGATCGAGGGGGCAGCCGAAGGCGCCGGTCTGGGTCACCAGTTCCTGCGTCACCTGCAGCGCACGCGGCTGCTGCTGCATGTGGTGGATCTTGCCCCGTTCGATCCCGAGGTGGATCCGGTGAAGGAGGCGAAGGCCATCGTGGCCGAGCTGAAGAAGTACGACCCTGAGCTGTACGCCAAGCCGCGCTGGCTGGTGCTCAACAAGCTGGACATGGTGCCCGAGGAGGAGCGTGCGGCCCGGGTGAAGGACTTCATCAAGCGCTACAAGTGGAAGGGGCCGGTCTTCGAGATCTCGGCGCTGACCCGCGAGGGCTGCCAGCCGCTGATCCATGCGATCTACGACCATGTCGCCGCCGAGCAGCGCGTCATCGTTGAGCCCGACGTCCGTTTCGATCCGCCTGCCGTTACCGAATGAGTCTCCTCTCCAGCGCGCGGCGCATCGTCGTCAAGGTCGGCTCCAGCCTCGTGACCAACGAGGGGCGGGGTGTCGATGCCGAGGCGATCGCGAACTGGAGCAGGCAGCTCGCCGCATTGGCGGCCGAGGGGCGTGAGGTGGTGATGGTGTCCAGCGGCGCGATTGCCGAGGGCATGAAGCGTCTGGGCTGGGCCGTGCGCCCCAAGGAGCTGCACGAATTGCAGGCCGCCGCCGCCGTGGGGCAGATGGGGCTGGCGCAGATGTACGAGAGCCAGTTGCGTGCGCAAGGGCTGGCGAGTGCCCAGGTGCTGCTGACTCATGCCGATCTGGCGGATCGTGAGCGTTACCTGAATGCGCGCTCGACGCTGCTGACCCTGCTGGCCCACCGGGTGCTGCCGGTCATCAACGAGAACGACACGGTCGTCAACGACGAGATCAAGTTCGGCGACAACGACACGCTGGGCGCGCTGGTGGCCAACCTGGTCGAAGCGGATGCGTTGGTGATCCTGACGGACCAGCGCGGCCTGTATTCGGCCGACCCGCGCAAGAACCCCGATGCGCGCTTTGTCGCCGACGCGGTGGCCGGGGATCCGGCGCTGGAACAGATGGCAGGTGGCGCTGGCTCAAGCCTGGGGCGTGGCGGCATGTTGACCAAGATCCTGGCGGCCAAGCGGGCAGCAGGCAGTGGCGCGGGCACCGTGATTGCCTGGGGTCGTGAGCCCGACGTGTTGTTGCGATTGGCGGCCGGTGAGGCGATTGGCACCGCGCTGCACGCGGCGACGCCCAAGCTGGCGGCGCGCAAGCAGTGGATGGTCGACCACCTTCAGTTGCATGGGTCGGTCTGTGTCGATGCGGGGGCTGTGGCCAAGCTGCGCGACGAAGGCAAGAGCCTGCTACCCATCGGCGTGACCGATGTTCGCGGCGACTTCAATCGTGGCGAGGTGATCGCGGTGCTCGCGCCCTCGGGCGATGAGGTGGCGCGGGGCCTGGCGAACTACTCGGCTGCTGAGGCGCGTCTGATTGCGCGACGGCCCTCGTCAGACTTCGAGGCCGTGCTCGGCTATGCCGCCGAGCCCGAACTCATCCATCGCGACAACCTGGTGCTGCGTTAGGAGCGTGGCGGCTCACCATCGGGTGGAACGGCCATGTCCATGCCGCCGCCATGCCGGGCCTCCCGATGCGTCGGTCTCATGCCGGCGCGCAGGTAGCGGTTGTGGTGACTGATGCGCGGCAGGAAGCGGGCGAGCTCCGTCAATGCCATCTCGTAGACGCCGCGCTTGAACTCGATGACGGCCTCCAGCGGCACCCAGTAGTCGTTCCAGCGCCAGGCATCGAACTCGGGGTGATCGGTGGCGCGCAGGTTCATGTCGCAGTCGCGGCCGAGCATCTGGAGCAGGAACCAGATCTGCTTCTGACCTTTGTAGTGCCCGCGCGCATCGCGCCGTATGAAGTGCTCGGGCACCTCATAGCGCAGCCAGTCGCGCGTTCGCGCGACGATGCGTACATGCTCGGGAGTGAGTCCCACTTCTTCGTGGAGCTCTCGGAACATCGCCTGCTCAGGCGTTTCGCCGTGCTTGATGCCCCCTTGCGGGAACTGCCAGGAATGGGTGCGGATGCGTTTGCCCCAGAACACCTCATTGCGCTGGTTGAGCAGGATGATGCCGACGTTGGGGCGGAAGCCTTCACGGTCGAGCATAATCAACCTCGAATCTCTAGTTGGACCGATTATTGCATCGGGCCGCCCTTGTGGAATTGCCCTCGCTAACCCGAAGATTTCCAAGGTTTTGACGTGACATCGGCCGGGTTTTCACCCGGCCTTCGTTTTGACAGGCCCGAGCCTGCGCACCGCCCCGCCATGAAAGCCACCCAGTTCTTCGTCTCCACCCTCAAGGAAGCGCCCGCCGATGCGGAGATCGTCAGCCACAAGCTGATGATGCGCGCGGGCATGATCAAGCGCCTGGGTGCGGGCATCTACAACTACATGCCCATGGGCCTGCGCGTGATCCGCAAGGTCGAGGCCATCATTCGTGACGAGATGAATGCGGCCGGCGCCGTGGAGTTGCTGATGCCGGTGGTGCAGCCTGCCGAGCTCTGGCAGGAAACCGGTCGCTTCGACAAGATGGGCCCCGAACTGCTGCGGGTGAAGGACCGCCACGGCCGCGACTTCATCATCCAGCCGACCAGCGAAGAGGTCGTCACCGACATTGCCCGCCAGGAGCTGCGCAGCTACCGCCAGCTGCCGAAAAATTTCTATCACATCCAGACCAAGTTCCGCGATGAGCGCCGTCCGCGCTTTGGCGTGATGCGGGGCCGCGAGTTCACGATGAAGGACGCGTATTCCTTCGATCGCGACGTGGAGAGCGCTGGTCGCAGTTACGAGAACATGTACGCGGCCTATTGCAATATCTTCGATCGACTGGGCCTGCAGTACCGCGCGGTGGCGGCGGACACCGGTGCCATCGGTGGCGACCGCTCGCATGAATTCCAGGTGATCGCCGAGACGGGCGAGGACGCCATCATCTACTGCCCGACCAGCGACTACGCGGCCAACATCGAGCTGGCCGAGGCACTGGCCCCGCAGGGCGAGCGTGCTGCGGCGACGCAGGCGCTGGCCAAGGCTGCCACGCCGGGCAAGAGCACCTGCGAGGACGTTGCGGCCCATCTCGGTCTGCCGCTGACTCAGACGGTGAAGTCCTTGGTGCTGGCCACCGACGAACTCGACGAGCACGGGGCCATCGTGAAGACCCAGGTCTGGCTGCTGCTGGTGCGTGGCGACCACGAACTCAACGAGGTCAAGGCCGGCAAGATCGAGGGCCTGAAGGGCGGCTTCCGCTTCGCGACCACCGCCGAGATCGACGAGTACTTCGGCTGCAAGCCGGGCTACCTCGGCCCCATCGGCCTGAAGAAGCCCGTCAAGGTGGTGGCGGACCGTACCGTGGCGCAGATGGCCGATTTCGTCTGTGGGGCCAACGAGGCGGACTACCACCTCATCGGCGCCAACTGGGGCCGCGATCTGGCGGAACCCGATCTGGTGGCCGACATCCGCAATGTCGTCGAGGGCGATCCTTCGCCCGATGGCAAGGGCGTGCTGGCCATCCAGCGCGGCATCGAGGTGGGCCATGTGTTCTATCTCGGCACCAAGTACTCGGCCGCGATGAATGCGACCTTCCTCGACGAGAACGGCAAGCCCAAGCTGATGGAGATGGGTTGCTACGGCATCGGCGTCACGCGCATCCTGGGCGCGGCCATCGAGCAGAACCACGACGGCCGTGGCATCGTCTGGCCGGACAGCATCGCCCCGTTCACGGTGGTGATCTGTCCGATCGGCATGGACCGCAGCGAGGACGTGAAGGCTGCCGCCGAGCAGCTGTACGGCGAGCTGAAAGCGCTGGGCGTGGACGTGCTGCTGGACGACCGTGGCGAGCGCCCCGGCGCGATGTTTGCCGATTGGGAGTTGATTGGCGTGCCGCATCGCGTGGTGCTGTCGGACCGTGGCCTCAAGGAGGGTCAGGTCGAGTACCAGGGCCGCCGTGACGAGGCCGCGACCAAGCTGGCCGTGGCCGATGTGCTGGCCCATCTGAAGGGCCAGCTGAAGCTTTGAGCCCGCTGACCCGCCGCGGCGCGCTGGCCCTGCTGCTGGCCGTGCCCGGCCTGGCCCGGGCCGGCGCCCAGGTCGAAGAACCCCTGGCCGACGCGATGCGCTCGGCGCTGACCGCCTCCATCGCGCAGGCCGCGCCGCCGCGGCCGCGCTTCGACCAGGTGGACGCGCGCATGGCCTACCTGCGCTGGCTGGGCGAGATGAGCGAACGGCTGAAGAGGCGCAAGACCGAGACCCAGATCCGCATCGAGTTTCTCGAGACCGTCTGGTACGAGGCCAAGCGCGCCGGGCTGGAGCCCAGCCTGGTGCTGGGTCTGATCCAGGTGGAAAGCGGCTTTCGCAAGTACGCCATCAGCATCGCCGGTGCTCGCGGCTACATGCAGGTGATGCCGTTCTGGGCCAAGCTGATCGGCGACGGCGATGCCGCCCGTCTGTTTCACATGCAGAGCAATCTGCGCTTCGGCTGCGTGATCCTGCGTCACTATCTCGACCAAGAGAAGGGCGACATGTTCATGGCACTGGGCCGCTACAACGGCAGCCGCGGGCGCCCCGAGTACCCCCGCGCGGTGTTTGCCGCGCGCCGTCAGTGGCTGCTGCCTGGCGAGGCCTGACGCGCCGGCCATGCCTTGTGGCATCGCGCGCGCCGCGCGCTAGGCTTCCTCTCTTTCCTTCGACCTGACTGCTGCCGTCCATGTCCGCTGCACGCCGCTTCGCCCCCCTGTTGCTCACGACCCTGCTGGCCACCGGCTTTGCCTGGGCTGCCCCGGCCAACGACAACCCGCTGTTCGCTCCCAGCCCGCTGCCGCTGCACTATCCGCCCTTCGACAAGCTGCGTGACGAGCATTTCGCCCCGGCGCTGGATCAGGGCATGGCCGAGCAACTGGCCGAGGTCCAGGTGATCGCGGACAACCCGGCGGCGCCCAGCTTCGACAACACCATCCTGGCGCTGGAGAAGAGCGGCCGCCTGCTGAGCCGTACGGTCACGGTGCTGTTCAATCTGCTGGGCGCGGATGCCAACCCGGCCCGCCAGCAGCTGCAGACCGACTACGCCGCCAAGCTCGCCGCGCAGCGTGACGCGGTGCAGCTCAATGCCAGGCTGTTCGCCCGCGTGAAGACGCTGTACGAGCAGCGCGATCAGGCGGCGCCCAATGCCGAGGGCAAGCGGCTGATCGAGCGCTACTACCGCAACATGGTGCGCGCCGGTGCGCTGCTCAGCGATGCCCAGAAGGCTCGCATGAAGGCCATCAATGCGGAACTGGCGACGCTGTCGGCCCGCTTCAACAAGGCGGTGCTGGCCGAGGTGAACGACTCCGCCGTGGTGGTGGACAGTGCCGCCGAGCTGGACGGCCTGAGCCCGGCGCAGATCACGGCGGCTGCGGAGGCTGCGAAGAAGCGCGGCCTGGACGGCAAATACGTCATCGCGTTGCTCAACACCACCGGCCAGCCGGTCGAGGCCGAGCTGACCCACCGCGCGCTGCGCGAGCGCATCTATCGCGCATCGGTGGCGCGCGGCAGTCGCGGCAATGCCAACGACACGACCGGTCTGGTGGCCAGCGTCGTCGCGCTGCGTCAGGAGCGCGCCGCGCTGCTGGGCTACCCCAGCTATGCGGCCTACGTGCTGGACGAGGAAACGGCCAAGTCGCCTCAGACCGTCAACGCACTGCTGCGCCAGCTGGCGCCGGCCGCCGTGGCCTCGGCCAAGGCCGAAGCCGCGGAGCTGCAGAAGCTGATCGACGCCGACCAGGCGGCGCGCAAGCAGCCTAGCTTCAAGCTCGAGCCCTGGGACTGGAGCTTCTATGCCGAGAAGCTGCGCGCGGCCAAGTACGGCTTCGACGAGAGCCAGCTCAAGCCCTATCTGGAGATCGGCAGCGTGCTGGAGCGTGGCGTGTTCTACGCCGCCGGCCAGCTCTACGGGCTGAGCTTCAAGCGCCGCACCGACCTGCCGGTCTACCAGGACGATGTGCGTGTTTACGACGTGATCGATGCCGACGGCAAGCAGCTGGCCATCTTCATTGCCGACCTCTACGCTCGCCCGTCCAAGCGCGGTGGCGCGTGGATGAACGCCTATGTGTCGCAGAACGCGCTGAGCGGCGACCTGCCCGTCATCGCCAACCACCTCAACATCCCCAAGCCGCCGGCCGGCGAGGCCACGCTGCTGACCTGGGACGAGGTGCGCACCATGTTCCACGAGTTCGGCCATGCGCTGCACGGCATGTTCTCCAAGGTGCAGTACCCGAGCTTTGCCGGCACGGGCGTGCCGCGCGACTTCGTCGAGTACCCCTCGCAGGTGAACGAGGTCTGGTCTGACTGGCCCAGCGTGCTGGCCCATTACGCGCGTCACTACAAGACCGGCGAGGCCATGCCGCAGGCGTTGCTGGACAAGGTCACGCGCGCCAAGCGTTTCAACCAGGGCTTCCTGACCACGGAGTACCTGAGCGCCACCATCCTGGACCAGCGCCTGCACCAGCTGGATGCCAAGCAGCTGCTGAGCGCCGACGGCGTGATGCCCTTCGAGGCCCGCGTGCTGAAGGAAGAGGGCGTGGACTTCGCGCCGGTGCCGCCGCGCTACCGCACGCCCTACTTCAGCCACATCATGGGCGGCTACGCGGCCGGCTACTACGCCTACATCTGGAGCGAGGTGCTGGACGCCGACACGGTGGAATGGCTCAAGGCCCACGGCGGCCTGAAGCGCGAGAACGGCGATGCACTGCGTGCCAAGCTGCTGTCGCGCGGTGGCAGCGAGGATGCGATGGTGCTGTTCCGCAACCTCGTGGGCCACGAGCCCGACATCCAGCCGCTGCTGGAGCGGCGCGGTCTGGTGGTTCAGCCGGCCAAGCCCTGAGCTGCGTCGGGAGGCGGAACGGCCTCCCTGTCAAACAAAACGGCCCGGCCCGCGCGAGCGCTGCCGGGCCATTGCATTGAGCGGGCCGCCTTTACAGGCCGTTCCAGACCTTGGGGGCCGCCGCGGCGATGCCGCTCAGCTCCAGCACCCGTTCCACCGTTTCGGCCACCATCTCCTCGATGCTCTTGGGGTGGTGGTAGAAGGCCGGCAGCGGCGGGAAGCAGATGCCCCCCATCTCGGTCACGGCCACCATGTTGCGCAGGTGGGCCAGGTTCAGCGGTGTCTCGCGCACCATCAGGATGAGGCGGCGGCGCTCCTTCAGCGTCACGTCGGCCGCGCGGGTCAGCAGGTTGTCGCCCAGGCCGTGGGCGATGGCTGCCAGCGACTTCATCGAGCAGGGCGCCACCACCATCGCGGCCGTCGCGAAGCTGCCGCTGGCGATGCAGGCGCCGATGTCGCCGGGCGCGTAGGCATGGTCCGCCTCGGCTTCCAGCGCGGAGCGGTCCAGCCCCAGCTCGTGGTGGGCGTTCAGGATGCCGGCGGGCGTGGCGATCAGATGGGTCTCGACGCCCAACTCGCGCGCGCGGCGCAGCAGCCGCAGCGCATAGGCCGCGCCCGTCGCGCCGGTCAAGCCGACCACCAAGCGTTGCGTCATGTCATGGCCTTGAGAAGCCGCCCAGCGTGTGCGGCAGAGTGTCTGACCCAGCGACTCCCGTGGAACCGGCTTTGCCGTGCCGCAGGGAGTTGTCGGGGCCAGAGGCCTCCTCCTTCGCCAGGCACAAACGGCCCTCAGGACTGTTCGCGTCCGGGCTCAGCCCTCTCGAGGGGGCGCGCGAAGCGCGGAGGGTCAAGCTGCCAGCGCCTGCTGGAGCTCGCCCGACTGGTACATCTCCATCATGATGTCCGAGCCGCCGACGAATTCGCCGTTGATGTAGAGCTGCGGGATGGTGGGCCAGTTGGCGTAGTCCTTGATGCCCTGACGCACTTCCTCGTCCTCCAGCACGTTGAAGGTCTTCAGGTCCGTCACGCCGGAGGCCTTCAGGATCTGGATGGCGCGGCCAGAGAAGCCGCACATCGGGAACTGGGCCGTCCCCTTCATGAACAGCACCACGCGGTTGCTCTTCACCAGGTCGTCAATGCGTTGCTGAACGTCGCTCATGGGAATCTCGGAATCGTTGGCAAAGCCGGGATTATCCGACCCCCGCCGCAGCCCTTGCAGCGGTCGGCCCTTAGCCCGGGGCCGGCGTCAGTAGCTGTAGGCCAGGCCCAGTTGCAGCAGCGGCTTGAAGCGCAGGTCGCGCATCGCGTCCTCGAAGCCCTGGGCGCTGCTACGGCCCAGCCGCAGGCCACCCACGTTGCCATTGAGCAGGCCCAGGTCGGCGCTGAAGGCCAGGCCGCTGCCCTTCACATGGGCCGTGTAGCCAATGCCCATGTAGGACAGGCTGGTGCCGGTGTCCAGCATCTCCGCGGGGCCGGTGAGCGCAAAGCGGCGCTGGCCGGCCGAGAACGGTCCGGATCCCAGCGCCAGGCCGGCGCTGCTCTGCGACAGCGACAGCGGCCCCAGCAGCATGCCGCCGGTGGCCCGCAGGCCGCCGCTCAGGCGGGCGCTGCCGGAGGAGGTGAGGTAGTAGTCGCCCAGCAGGTTGGCGCTGAGGATGCGCGAGCCGCCCAGCCGGGGGGAGTGGTCGTAGCGGGTATCGATGCTGCTGACCTGTAGGCGCCCCGCCCAGCGCGACAGATTGGGCTCGCCATCGGCGCGAGCGGTCGCGGGGAGCAGCGCCGAAAGGCTGAGCAGCACGAGCAAAGTGGGCAGCCTGGCCATGATCTTCTCCACGGGGCGCAGCAACCTGCGCCGGGAGTTCATGCTACGCCGCAGTGCCGGGCGCGTGAACCCAAATCTGGCAGCAAAACATCACGCAAACGCCCGCGACGGGTGTCGTGGTGCCGCTGCCGGCCGCTCAGGGACGTCGCCCGCCGCTGGCCCGCTCGCGCCCGCCCAGGTCCTGGCGTGAGCTCACATCGAGGTAGCCGTGCTCGGCGAGCCGTGCGCGTACCGGCGCAGCCTGATCCCAGCCATGCTCCATCAACAGCCAGCCGCCGGGCGCCAGCAGCGGTGCGCCGGCGTCGATCAGGTGGTAGAGATCGGCCAGACCGTCGCCTTCGGGCGTGAGCGCCGAGCGCGGCTCGTGGCGCAGCGCCGGCAGGTGGGGGTCGTCGCCAGCGATGTAGGGCGGGTTGCTGACGATCAGCTCGAAGCGTCGCCCTGCCAGCGGCGTCAGCCAGTTGCCCTGCAGCCACTCCACGGCCAGCCCCAGGCGCCGGCCATTGGCGCGGGCCACGGCCAGTGCGGGCGCACTCAGGTCCACGGCGCAGACCTCGGCGCGTGGGCAGGCCGCCTTGAGGGCCAGTGCGATCGCGCCGCTGCCGGTGCCCAGATCGGCCACGCGCGGGGTGCCGGGCAGGGCGGCCAGGCGCTCCAGGGCCCAGTCCACCAGGGTTTCGGTGTCGGGGCGGGGGATCAACGTGTCTGGCGTGACCTGCAGCTCCAGCCCATGGAAGGCCTGCCAGCCGGTCAGATGGGCCAGCGGCTCGCCGTCGGCCAGGCGTTGCAGACCCTGGGCGGCGCTCGTGGGCAGGGCTGCGTCGCCATGGGTGATCAGCCAGGCCCGGCCTTGCTGGGCGATGTGGCACAGCCAGGTCTGCGCGTCGCCGCGCTCCACGCCAAGCTGGCGGGCCAGTGCCAATGCCTGGTCGACCGTCAACGGCGCATCGGCGCTCATGCGCGGCCTTCTTCCAGCTGGGCCAGCTGCTCGGCCGACTGGGCGGCCTGCAGGCCCTGGATCACGTCGGTCAGGTCGCCGTCCATGATCTGGCCGAGCTTGTAGAGGGTCAGGTTGATGCGGTGGTCGGTCAGCCGCCCCTGCGGGAAGTTGTAGGTGCGGATGCGGTCGCTGCGGTCGCCGCTGCCGATCAGGCTCTTGCGGGTGGCGGCCGCCTTGGCTTCGCGCTCGATGCGTTCCTTGTCGCGCAGCCGCGCCTGCAGCACGGCCAGCGCCTTGGCCTTGTTGCGGTGCTGGCTGCGGTCGTCCTGGCACTCGGCGACCAGGCCGGTGGGCAGGTGGGTGACGCGGATGGCCGAGTCGGTCTTGTTGATGTGCTGGCCGCCCGCGCCGCTGGCACGGAAGGTGTCGATGCGCAGGTCCGCCGGGTTGAGCGTGATCTCCTCGGCCTCGTCGGGCTCGGGCAGCACGGCCACGGTGCAGGCACTGGTGTGGATGCGGCCCTGGTTCTCGGTGGCGGGCACGCGCTGCACGCGGTGGCCGCCGCTCTCGAACTTCAGGCGGCCGTAGGCGTGGTCGCCCTCCACGCGCACCACCAGCTCCTTGTAGCCCCCCAGGTCGGACTCATTGGCCGACATGAGCTCGGTGCGCCAGCCCTGCGCTTCGGCAAAGCGCAGATACATGCGGGCCAGGTCGCCGGCGAAGAGGGCGGATTCATCGCCGCCGGTGCCCGCGCGGATTTCGAGGAAGGCGTTGCGCTCGTCGTCCGGGTCCTTTGGCAGCAGCGCGAGCTGCAGAGCCTGGTCGAGTTCGGCGAGCGCGCCTTCGTTGAGCGCGATTTCCTCGCGGGCCATGTCGGCCATGTCGGGGTCGGCCAGCAACTCGCGGGCGGCGGCCAGGTCGGCCTCGTGCTGCAGGTAGCGCCGCCAGCGTTCCACCAGGGACGCCACCTCGGCCTGCTCCTTGGTCAGCGCGCGGTAGCGCTTCATGTCGGCCGCGATGCTGCCGTCGGCCAGCAGGGTGTCGAGTTCGGCGAGGCGGAACGCAAGGCGTTCGAACTGCTGGCGCAGGGAGTCTTTCATGGGCGGCGGGCGAGGCAGTCGGAGAGGGCGACGCCGGTGGCGGGCGTCGGGCGGCGGCGTGGGTGCGCCGCTAGGACTGCCGGCCGCGCAGGAACAGGCGCGAAACGGTCTGCGCCAGCTGCAGGCGCTGCTCGCCATCGGTGGCGTGCAGCTCGGCCAGCGTACCGTGCAGCAGCTTTTGCGTGAGGCCGCGGGTCAGCGTGTCCAGCACCTCGTCGAGGTCGGCGCCCTTGGCGAGCTGCTTGCGCGCCCGCGCGATCTCGAGGGCGCGCCAGTCGTCGGTCTGCTGGTGCAGGGCCTGGATCAGCGGCACGGTGTGGCGCTGGTCCAGCCAGTGCATGAAGCTCTGCACACCGTTCTCGACGATGGCCTCGGCCTGGGCAACCGCGGCCTGGCGTTTCTCGCCGGCGGTCTGCACCTGGGCGGCGAGCTCGTCGACGGTGTAGAGGTAGACGTCGTCCAGCTGGGCGACCTCGGGCTCGATGTCGCGCGGCACGGCCAGGTCGACCATGAACATCGGGCGGTGCTTGCGCTTTTTAAGCGCCCGCTCCACCGCCCCCAGGCCGATCAGCGGCAGGCTGGAGGCCGTGCACGACACGACGATGTCGAACTCGTGCAGACGCTCCGGCAGGTCGGCCAGCTTCATGGACTCGGCGCCGAAGTGCGTGGCCAGCTTCTCGCCGCGCTCCAGCGTGCGATTGGCCACCGCCATGTGGCGCGGCGAGCGCGCGGCGAAGTGCGTGGCGGTCAGCTCGATCATCTCGCCGGCACCCACGAACAGCACGCGTGTGCGGGCCAGGTCCTCGAACAGCTGGCCGGCCAGGCGCACGGCGGCAGCCGCCATGCTGATGGAATGCGCGCCGATCTCGGTGGAGCTGCGTACCTCCTTGGCCACCGAGAAGCTGCGCTGGAACATCTGGTGCAGCGTGGTGCCCAGCGCGCCGGCCGCTTCGGCCTCCTTCACGGCCTGCTTGAGCTGGCCCAGGATCTGGGGTTCGCCCAGCACCATGGAATCCAGCCCGCTGGCCACGCGGAAGGCATGCCGCGCGGCGGCGCTGCCCTGCATCACATAGGCGTGCTCGCTGAGCTCACCCGCGCTGACGCCGCCGGTGTTGGCCAGCCAGGCAATCGCCGGCTGCACCTGGCTGCTGGGGCCGGCCACGTAGAGCTCGGTGCGGTTGCAGGTGGACAGCAGGGCCGCCTCGGGCGTGCCGGCCAGCTTCTGGCGCAGACCGGTCAGCGAGGGAGCCAATTGCTCCAGCGTGAATGCAAACCGCCCACGCAGATCGAGCGGGGCGGTGTTGTGATTCAGGCCGAGGGCGAATACGGACATGGCTGGATTGTAGGATTCGCGGCTTTTCCCGCTCTGACACTGATCAAGTGAACCGTGCTGTATGAGCCCTTTGGACGCGTTCTGGCATCTGGCCAACCTTCTGCTGCCGCCCTGGGCGCTGGCCGCGCTGCTGGCGGGCGCCATCAAGGCGGTCTGGTGGCGCAGCACCCGGACGCTGGCCTGGCGTCGACTGTGGCAGTGGGGCGGTGCCGGCGGCACGCTGGCGCTGATCGTCGCGCTGGGCTGGCTGGGGCGCGACGGCAAGATGGCCGGCTATGGCCTGCTGCTGCTGGGCGTGGCGCTGCCGCAGTGGTGGCTGCTCAGCTTTCGCCGCTGAGCAGCACGGCGATCAGGCGCCCAGCACGGCCTCGCTGGTCAGCACCTCGCCACGCAGCGAGTGCGCGAAGGCGGTGGTGATGCGCACGTCGACCAGCTGGTTCATCAGGCGCGGCGAGCCGGCGAAGTTCACGATGCGATTGCACTCGGTGCGGCCCATCAGCTCGGAGGCGTCCTTGCGGGCGTTGCCGGTGACCAGCACCTTCTCCACCCGGCCGACCATGCCTTGCGAGATGCTCAGCGCATGGGCCTCGATGGCGGCCTGGAGTTCCTGCAGGCGCTTGACCTTGACCTCGTAGGGCGTGGCGTCCTCCAGCGCGGCGGCCGGCGTGCCGGGGCGGGGGCTGAAGATGAAGCTGAACGATGCGTCGAAGCCCACGTCCTCCACCAGCTTCATGAGCTTGGCGTGGTCGTCGTCGGTCTCGCCGGGGAAGCCGACGATGAAGTCGCTGGCCAGGCGCAGGTCAGGGCGGATCGCGCGCAGCTTGCGCACGATGCTCTTGAACTCCAGTGCCGTGTAGCCGCGCTTCATGGCCATCAGGATGCGGTCGCTGCCGTGCTGCACCGGCAGGTGCAGATGGTTCACCAACTGCGGGATCTTGCCGTAGGCCTCGATCAGGCGCGGGCTGAACTCGTTGGGGTGGCTGGTCGTGAAGCGCAGACGCTGGATGCCGGGGATCTCGGCCGCGTACTCCAGCAGCAGGGCCAGGTCGGCGTACTCCGCCGTGTCACCCATGCGGCCGCGGTAGGCATTGACGTTCTGACCCAGCAGGTTGATTTCCATCACGCCCTGGTCGGCCAGGCCGGCGATCTCGGTCAGCACGTCATCGAACGGCCGCGAGACCTCCTCGCCGCGCGTGTAGGGCACGACGCAGTAGGAGCAGTACTTGGAGCAGCCTTCCATGATGGACACGAAGGCCGACGCGCCCTCGACCTTGGCCGGCGGCAGGTGGTCGAACTTCTCGATCTCGGGGAAGGAGATGTCCACCTGCGGGCGGCGCTGCTCGCGGCGCGCGGCCAGCATCTGCGGCAGGCGGTGCAGCGTCTGCGGGCCGAACACCACGTCCACATAGGGGGCGCGTTCGATGATGGCCGCACCCTCCTGCGAGGCCACGCAGCCGCCCACGCCGATCATCACGCCCTTGGCCTTCAGGTGCTTGATGCGCCCCAGGTCGCTGAACACCTTCTCCTGCGCCTTCTCGCGCACCGAGCAGGTGTTGAAGAGGATGAGGTCGGCGCTTTCCGGATCGTCGGTCGGCTCGTAGCCCTGAGCAGCACCCAGCACGTCGGCCATCTTGTCGGAGTCGTACTCGTTCATCTGGCAGCCAAAGGTCTTGATGTAGACCTTCTTGGGCGCGGCGGTCTGGTCGTCTCGTGGGGAGGAGCTCATGGCAGGCGGGGCCAGCGGCGGGCTGGCGGGTTCAGGTACGGGAGCGAAGGGGCGGGGAGGGGCTCGGGCGAAGGGTGCTCGGGCCTAGCGCTTGGTCCAGGTCTGGTCGCCCGGGCTGAATTGCCAGGCAGCGGCCTCGGCGGGCGTGCGCGGCCAGACCTTGTTGGCGAGTTCGGCGGGGTTGAGCACCCACACATCCATCAGCAGGCCGCTGCTTTCCACCGTGTAGTGCACCGTGAGCTTCTGGCCGCTGAGGCCGGCGGGCGGTACCCACAGGTTGGCGTCGTTCCTGATGCGCGCACCTGGCGCCAGGCGGACGGCCTGGCCGTTCAGCACGGCATCCGGGAACTGCGTGATGACGAGTTCACCCCGAAGTGCGGTGGCCGGGAAATTGCGGTGGGTCTGCGCATGCGCGACCACACAACTGGCCGCCAGGGCCAGCGGGAGAACACAGCGGTACATGGTATCTGTCCAGTGGCTGCGGAATGAAATCGGCCCGAGCAGGGCTCGGGCCGACGGATGGGGACAGATTGTATCGGTCGGGCGGCCGTTTGCCAGCCGCGCCGCGGCCCGGAACGACCGGGCCCTGCGATCAGGCGCCGAACTGGCGGCGGCGCCAGACGGCCAGGCCGGCGGCGCCCAGGGCCATCAGCAGGTAGCTGGAGGGCTCCGGCACGGCCGACACCGTGACGCTGCCCGCCACCGATTGGGTGGCGATGGCGGTGATCGTGGAGTCCAGCAGCGTGGTTTCGCTGAAGCTGATGCTCGAGGTGCCCGCGCCGACGGTGTCGAAGTGGATGGTCGCCAGCACGCCGCTGCCGTTGACGCCGGGAACGGCGCCGTTTAGCGAGTTGATGATGAAGCTCACCGAACCGGTGGCGTTGTCGGTCGCGCCTCCGAACCAGGTGGTTTCGCCGCCGGTGCCGAGGAAGGCGCCTTCGGTGACGCTGCCCACCTGCAGGACGGTCGGATCGAAGTTGAACGCGAGCTGGTAGGCGAACAGGTCGCTGACGCCACTGACCAGCAGTTGCACGTCAACACCCGAGCCCAGCGTCACCGGCGAGACCGACGACACCGACACGGTCGGATCGGCGAAGGCCGGTGCAGCCAGGGCGCTGAGGCCCAGCAGGGCGGAAATCAGACGGACTTTCGAACTCGCCATGACGAGACGCTCCTCTATGCAGATGGTTTGAAATCGAGCGGCTCTCCCTCTCCGAACAGCCGTCAGCCCGATCGCTTGTTAGTTGAACCCGCTATGCAGGACGTGGCGGAGCCTAGTCGGACATGCTGCGGTGGCACATCAGGGTTTATCGCGGGGCGTCCCTCAGTTGGGTGTCGGCAGCAGCCTCTGACACTGCCGACTCCAGTTCCTGCAGCAAGGCCGGGCCGGCGTCGCCGCGCCGAAACACCTGCTTCACCGAGCCATCGCTGCGCTCCACGATCAGCAGGCTCCACGGCCCGTCGGCGAGGCCCGGATCGGCGTATTCGTCCGCCAGTGAAAAGAAGCTTTTCTCCATGAACAGCACGGAGATGGCGCTGAAGCTGCCGGGGCGCAGGTGCCCGCTCAGGGTCTGGTCTTGCGTGCCCAGCCTGGCGTGGCCCAGGCGGGTCCAGGTCAGCGTGTCGTCGCGGCTCAAGGTGATGCGACCGGCCTGCGCGCAGCCGCCGCAGTCGCGCTCCAGAGATATAGACCTGACCCCCGTGTCCAGGGGGGAGGCTACGGCGGCAACGCCCATCGCGAGAAGGGTCAATGTGGCTTTCATGGGTTTGGACTGGCGTTTTCCCGGGCGTGTTGGCGCCGGCAAGCTCATACATTCTGGCGGCCATTCGTGCGGAACTTCACGTTTCTTCGTCTGTGACGCAGATGCGATGAGAGGCCGTCGACACCGCAAAAAAAGTTCACTGCGCCGGAGCGCAGTGGGTCTTCCGAGGGTTTAGGAGAAGGAAGCTATATGAACAAGTGCTCGCCGTCCCGCAAGGCGGTTTCCGTGCCGTCCCGACTCGGCCTGCTGGCCTGGAGCCTGGCCATGGCCGGCCTGTCGGCCGCGCCGCTGGCCCACGCCGCGACCGCCAAGTCTGCATCGCTCGCCCGCCCGGCCATCGCGGCCCCGTCGGCCGCGCCGTACTGGCAGGATCTCGCCAGCCGACCCGCTGCGCTGGCCGCCTCGGGTGCCAAGGTCTCCATCCAGGCCAGCGAGTTCCGTGCCGCCACGCTGGACAAGGGCGGCATCACCTCGCTGCTGCGTACCGCACCGGTGGAGGGCAGCGATGCTGCGAAGCTGAGCCCGCTGGTCGTCTCGCTGCCTCATCCGGACGGCAGCGTTCAGCGTTTCGCGGTCTATGAGTCGTCGATCATGGAGCCCAAGCTCGCTGCGGCTCACCCGGAAATCAAGACCTATGCCGGCCGCGGCATCGACGATCCGACCGCTTCGCTGCGCATGGACGTCACCCCGCTGGGCCTGCACGCCTCGGTGCGTTCGACCGCCGGCGCCTGGTACATCGATCCGTACTACCACCTCGACCAGAGCGTTTACGCCAGCTATCTCACGCGCAACCTGACCAATGTGCACGGCGCGCTGGTGGAGCCGGACGCGATCGAGCCTCAGCTGGCTCTCAGCCGTTCGTTCTACCGTGCCGGCGACACCGTCGAGCTGCGTGGCGCGGGCTTTGCGCCCGGTGCCGCCGTGACGCTGACCGTGACGTCGGAAGGCGGCGCCGAGCAGACGCTGCAGGCCGTTGCCGATGGCGAGGGCGTGGTGGCGACGAGCTTCACCGCTGATGGCCTGGGTGCCTACGACGTGTCGGCCAGCGCCGGCGCATCCAGCACGACGACGGCCTATCACGTGGTGGACAGCGTGGTGGAGCCCGCGGCCAGCGTGGCCGGCCAGCTGCGCACCTACCGCCTGGCGCTGCTGACCGACCCGTCGTATGCCACCTACTTCGGTGGCTCGGCGAACGTCACGGCCGCCAAGGTCACGCTGATCAACCGCGTGACCCAGGTCTACGAGGATGAGACCTCGATCCGCCTGGTGCTGATCAATGACACCGACAAGCTGAACCTCGACACGGCGGCCCAGATGACGGGCACCAACAGTGTCTGCGGCGGCAGCGCCTGCTTCACCAGCACTCAGGCCGCGCAGTGCGGCAGCAGCACCCTGACCCGCAACCGTCAGGTCATCGGCCTGCTGGTGGGCGCCTCCAACTTCGACATCGGCCACATCGGCCTGGGCGTGAACGGCGGCGGCATCGCGTCGCTGGGCGTGGTTGGCGGCGGCAGCAAGGCGCAAGGGTGCACGGGCATCCCGACGCCGGTGGGCGACTTCTATGCCGTCGACTACGTGGCCCACGAAATGGGCCACCAGTTCTCGGGCAACCACACCTTCAACGGCACCCAGGTCAATTGCTCCACCAGCAATCGCAATGCGGGCACCTCGGTGGAGCCGGGTAGCGGCTCCTCCATCATGGCCTATGCCGGCATCTGCAGCACCGACAACCTGCAGCCGCACAGCGACCCGTACTGGTCGCAGCGCAGCTTCGACGAAATCGTCGCCTACACCTCCGGCACCGAAACCAATGTGGCCGAGGTGCAGATGGGTGTGCTGACGGGCTACACCACGAATGGCCAGCAGTTCCAGTTCCGCTACAACGGCAACCTGTCGGCAGCCATCGTTCGCGGCAGCAACAACACGGCAGCCGGCATCAAGGCCGCCATCGAGGCACTGCCGGGCTGGCCGTCGGCCGCGACGGTGACGGCGAGCACCATCTCCGACACCGCCTTCACGCTGACCTTCCCGGCCGCCGCCGGCAATGTGCCCGGCCTGGAACTGGTGCCTGGCGACGGCGTGACGGGCTATGTGGGCGAGATTGCCGCCGGTGGCCCCAGCACCAAGCGCGGCATCACGCAGACAGCCACGGGCAATTCGGCCCCGGTGGTCACCGCGCCGACGAGCTACACCATCCCGGTGCGCACGCCGTTCGCCCTGACCGGCAGCGCCAGCGACGCTGACGGCGACACGCTGACCTATATGTGGGAGCAGAACGACCGTGGCGCCTCCGGCACCACGAGCGGCACCGGCCTGATCACCCAGCCCAAGCTGAACGGTCCGCTGTTCCGCCAGTTCGGCACCCGTGCCGTGGTCAGCAACAGCGACACGCTGCTCTACGGCTCGCCGGGCGAAAACCATGTGACGACCGACCCGACCCGGGTCTTCCCCGACATGGCTCAGATCCTGGCCAACAACACGAATGCCGAGTCCGGCGCCTGCTCGCTGGCCAACGCCAGCGCGCCGACGGCCGCCGAGATCGACTGCTTCTCGGAGTTCCTGCCGACGGCTGCTTATGTTGGCGCCTCCGGCGTGAACGCCAGCCCGGCGTCGCTGAACTTCCGCCTCACGGCCCGCGACGGCCGCGGCGGTGTCAACAGCGCCAACACGCAGCTGATCCTGGCGGCCAATGCCGGCCCCTTCCTGGTGACCTCGCCGAACACGGCGGTATCGCTGACCTCGGGCTCCACGCAGACCGTGACCTGGGCGGTGGCGAACACCGATGTGGCGCCGGTGAGCACCTCGGAAGTGAAGATCTCGCTGTCGACCGACGGCGGCCTGAGCTTCCCGTATGTGCTGGCCGCGGCAACGCCCAACATCGGCAGCAAGGCGGTCGTCCTGCCGGCTGGCGTGACGACCACGCAGGGCCGCATCAAGGTGGAGGCTGTCGGCAATGTCTTCTTCGACGTGTCCAACGCCAACTTCACCATCGTTCAGGCCGGTGATCTGGACGGCAGCGGCGTGGTGGACTGCGCCGACGTGGCCATCGTCAAGGCAGCGCTGGGCCGCCGTGTCGGTCAGGCCGGCTACGACGCCCGCGCTGACGTCGACGGCAACGGCGTGATCGACGTGCTCGATCTGACGGCCGTCACCCGCCGTCTGGCTGCAGGCACGCGCTGCAACTGATCGTGACGACCGCCGGCTGAGCCGGCAGGTCATCCAAGTGCCAGGCCCGCCGATATCGGCGGGCCTTTTTCATGGACGAGCCTAAGGTGCTGCGGGCCGTTGCTGGTGATTTGTAATCAGTTGTCAACGCAGCAGGTCCTGGCGGTCCGCGAATTGCCTCGGGGCGATGCCGGGGCGGCGCTTGGGGGGGCGTCGTTCGTGATGCTTCACACGGAAATTCGGCGAGTTGGGCCTTTCTCGGAGGTTTTGTTCGCGAGGCTTTAAGTCCGGTGCCGGGGCTGTCGCCTTGTGGGAGGGAGGGCAGAGACGCCCCGCAACGCAAACCCTCTAGGAGCGAACATCATGTTGAGCCTCAACACCAACGCCTCGGCCCTGACCACCCAAGGCTCTCTGGCCCAGACCCAAAAGGCCCTGTCGACCTCGATGACCCGCCTGGGCACGGGCTTCCGCATCAACTCGGCGATGGACGACGCTGCAGGTCTGCAGATCGCCACCCGCCTGAACGCCCAGGTCAGCGGCATGGCCGTCGCCCAGCGCAACACGCAGAACGGCATCTCGATGATGCAGACGGCTGAAGGCGCGCTGAACGAAGTGACCAGCATCCTGAACCGCATGAAGGACCTGGCCACCCAGTCCGCCGATGCTTCTTCTACGTCGACCGACCGCGGCGCCATGCAGTCGGAATATGACGCGCTGGGCAAGGAACTCGGCAACATCATGAAGAACACGTCGTTCGCCGGCACCAACCTGTTCAGCTCGGGCACGACGACCAACGGTTCCGGCGGTTCGCTGAGCACGACCAGCCTGACCTTCCAGATCGGTGCTGCTGCTGGGGAAACCATGGCTGTCGACACCGGCACCAACCTGACGAGCCTGGCAACTGCCCTGGGTGCCGTGTCCACCAACTACGCCGGCACGACCGCAGGCACCGAACTGGGCACCACGACCGGTACCAGCGCCAACAGCGAAATCGGTCTGCTGAACACCGCCCTGGACGCCGTCGGCACGATGCGCTCCACGCTGGGTGCTGCGTCCAACCGTCTGGACCACGTCTACAACAACCTGCAGAACATGAGCACCAACGTGTCGCAGGCCAAGGGCCGCATCATGGACACGGACTACGCGACGGAGTCCTCCAACATGACGACCAAGCAGATGCTGATGCAGGCTTCGAACTCGATGCTCAAGCAGAGCAACAGCCTGTCGGGTCTGGTGATGTCGCTGCTGCAGTAACGAGCGCGCGCAGGCCCGGCGGAGGTCGGGCAAGCCACCCCAAGCCAGGCTCTGCCTGGCTTTTTCTTTGGGCACGCGCAAAGCGTGATATGTCCAACGGGCAGTCCGTGGTTGTGGTGCGGCGCACAAGACGCGCCTTCCTAGAATTGGTCGATCACTGATCGGAAGCAGGGCTCCATGGCATCACATCAATCGGCGGCATCCCGTGCTCATCGTGAGGCCGGTGAAAAGCTTGCTGAGAAAGCGCAGTGGGCTCGAGCGGAGCAAGAGTTCCAGCAGGCCAGCCGGCTGGCGCCGAAAGACGGCCTGGTGTGGCTACAACTGGCCCGTGTGCAATGGCTCGCCGGTCGTGGCGAGGCCGCCGCGCAGTCCGCCAGGCGCAGTGTGGAGCTTCTGCCAGACAACCCGCTGGCCTACCGCGTTCTGGATGGCATGCTCAAGCAACTCGGGCAGCATCAAACCGCCGTGGAGGTGTTGGAGCGGGTCGCCTCGGACCATCAGTCGGAGGAGCTGCTGCTCATGCGTGCAGGTTCACTGTTCGCGCTGGGGCGCCATCAGGAGGTCGTGACCACCTGTCTGCAGGTTCTGGGCCGCAATCCCAAGAATCCGCTGGGCCACTACCACCTGGGGCGCGCTCTGAAGGCCTTGAAGATGGACGACCAGTCGGCCATCAGCTTCGAGACTGCCGTCCTGACGGACCAGACACCCGAGGGCGGCGTCAGGCATCTCGCCCTGCCGATGCTGGTCCTGCAACTCGCCGCGGCAGCGGACTGGGGCAAGCTGAAGCAGTACTGGTCCCAGTTGCTGGACGTGGTGGAGCACGGTGACGTGAATGCGGTGGCGTCGATTGCGCCGTTCACGCTGCTCGCCCAGGCGTCGACGCCCGAGCAGCAACTGCGGGTGGGGCGACTCCATACGCAGGCGCGCTCTCGAGATCTGCCAGCCCTGCCGCCCGTCGACGAACGGCGGCCGGGACGCTTGCGCATCGGCTGGCTGTCCAGCGACTTCCACCGTCATGCGACGGTGGTGCTGCTGACCGAACTGCTCGAACTGCTCGATCGGGAGCGTTTCGAGATCTTCTTGTACTGCCACAGTGTCGAGGATGGTTCCGAGGCGCAGCGCCGCATACGGGCCGCGGGCGACCACTTCCGTGATGTGCGCCGACTGAGCGACCCCGAGGTCGCGCAGCTGATGCGAGCGGACGGTATCGACATCGCCGTTGACCTGAAGGGCCACACCGAAGGCAGTCGCATGCAGATACTCGCCGCGCGGCCTGCGCCCGTGCAGCTGAGCTACCTGGGCTATCCGGGCAGTACCGGCGCGGATTTCCTCGACTACGTCGTGGGCGACCCCATCGTCACGCCGCTCGGTCATGCGCCCCATTACAGCGAACGCATTGCCCAGTTGCCGCAAAGCTACCAGCCCAATGACAGCCGCCGAGCGGTGCCCCCCAGGCATGCCCGTGCCGAGCACGGCCTGCCAGACGACGCGGTGGTGCTGTGCTGTTTCAACCAGACCTACAAGATCAGTGAAGCGCAGGTCGATCTGTGGGCGCGTGTCATGCGGGAAGCGTCGCGCCCCACCGTGCTGTGGTTGCTGAACTGGAGCCCCTCCGCATCTCGTCACCTGACGGCCGCCTTCCAGGCTCGCGGCGTCGATGCGGCGCGGCTGTACTTCTCGCCACTGGTCAGCCCCGAGGACAACCTGGCACGGCTGCAGTGCGCGGATCTGTTCCTTGATACCTACCCGTGCAACGCGCACACGACGGCAAGCGAGGCACTGTGGGCCGGCGTGCCCGTGCTGACCGTGGCCGGGGAGAGCTTCGCGTCACGGGTCGCGGCCAGCCTGCTCAATGCCTGCGGGCTGTCCCGGTTCGTCTGCGTCGACCCGCAGAGCTACGTGCAGCGGGCCATCGCGCTGATCGACCAGCCTGGTGAGCTGGCCTCGGCGCAGCAGCATCTGCGCGAACGACGGCATGTGTTGCCCCTGTTCGATTCGCGGCGCTATGCCCGTGATTTTGAAGCGCTGCTGGAGCGCATCTGGGCACGGCAGGATGCTGGACTGCCGCCCGATCATCTGGCCGCAGCGCAGACCGAGGTCTTGACGGGAGCCGTGGCATGAAGGCCGTCATCCTGGCTGGCGGCCTGGGGACTCGGCTGGCCGAGGAAACCTCGGTCCGCCCCAAGCCCATGGTCGAGATCGGCGGCAAGCCGGTGCTGTGGCATGTGATGAAGATCTTCTCCCATTACGGGATCAACGACTTCGTGGTCTGCCTCGGCTACAAGGGTTACGTGATCAAGGAGTACTTCGCCAACTACTTCCTGCACATGTCCGACGTGACCTTCGACCTGGCCGAGAACCGGATGGAAATCCGTGATCGCCATGTGGAACCGTGGCGGGTCACGCTGGTGGACACCGGCGAGCACACGATGACGGGCGGGCGACTCAAGCGTGTCCGGCAGTACCTGGATGACGAGAGCTTCTGCTTTACCTATGGTGACGGGCTTTCGGACGTCGATGTGGGACGCCTGGTCCAGTTCCATGCCCAGCAGGGGCGCATGGCGACGGTCACGGCGGTGCAGCCGCCGGGGCGCTTCGGGGCGCTGGACATCGAGGATCAGCGCATCACGCGTTTCGCCGAAAAGCCTCAGGGCGACGGCAGCTGGATCAACGGGGGCTTCTTCGTCCTCGAGCCGCAGGTGATCGACTACATCGGCGGTGATGAGGTCACCTGGGAGCGCGAGCCGCTGGAGCGCCTGGCCGCCGAGGGGCAGCTGTCGGCGTTCGCGCATCGAGGCTTCTGGCATCCGATGGACACGCTGCGCGACAAGATCCTGCTGGAAGACCTCTGGCAGACCCAGCGTGCGCCCTGGAAGCTCTGGACCTGAGCAGGTGTCGATGGAGGTACGTGCCACATCGCTGGACGGTCTATGGGAGATCGTGACCCAGCCTCGCGGGGATGCCCGGGGCAGTCTGACCCGCGTGTTCTGCACGGAGCAACTGGCCGTCATCCGGCCAGCCCTGCGATTCGTGCAGACCAACCTCACGTTCACCGCTGAGCGCGGCACCGTGCGGGGCCTGCATTTCCAGCGTGCACCGGCCCTGGAGGCCAAGCTGATCCGCTGCCTGCGCGGCCGTGTCTACGATGTGGCGGTGGATCTCCGTGCCGGTTCGCCGACCTTCGGGCGCTGGCACGCCGTCGAGTTGTCGGGCGAGAACCAGTGCGAGATTTTTATCCCGGAAGGCTTTGCGCACGGATTTCAGACGCTCACCGATGACGTCGAGATGCTCTATCAGCACACGGCGGCCCATGCGCCCGTCAGCGAAGGAGGCCTCCGCCATGACGACGACCGCCTGGCGATTCCCTGGCCCCTCCCGGTGACGCAGATCTCGGCGCGCGATCGTGAACATCCTCCGCTCGACGCGGCTTTCCAACCGCTGCAATTGAACCAAGGAGCACGATGAAGTGCCGCCATTGCGACGCGCCGCTGAGCCGCGTCTTCGCCGATCTGGGTACCGCGCCGCCGTCCAACGCATTCCTGCAGGCCGCCGATCTCGATCAGCCTGAGACCTACTTCCCGCTGAAGATCTTCGCCTGCGATGACTGCCGGCTGGTGCAGATCGACGAGGTGCAGCGCCATGACGCGCTGTTCTCCAGTGACTACGTGTACTTCTCGTCGTTTTCGCGTTCCTGGCTGGCGCACGCCGAAGCCTACGTCGAACACGCGGCGGCGCGGCTGGGTCTGGGCGCGCGGTCGCTGGTGGTCGAGGTCGCCTCGAACGACGGCTACCTGCTGCAGTACCTGCAGCAGCGCGGCGTTCCCTGCGTGGGCATCGAGCCCACGGCCAGCACGGCGGCGGCGGCGCGCGCAAAGGGCATCGAGAGCATCGAGCGCTTCTTCGGCGCGGGCTTCGCGGCCGAATTCGTCAGCCAGCGCGCGCGCGCCGATCTGGTCATCGGCAACAACGTGCTGGCGCACGTGCCGGACATCAACGATTTCGTCGCGGGCCTGAAGACGCTGCTCGCGCCGACGGGCTGTGTGACGATGGAATTCCCGCATCTGCTGCGTCTGGTGCAGCAGGGGCAGTTCGACACCATCTATCACGAGCACTTTTCCTACCTCGGCTTTGCCACGGTGCAGCGCATCTTTGCTGCGGCGGGCTTGGTGATCTGGGATGTCGAGCAACTGGGCACCCACGGCGGATCGCTGCGCATCTGGGCGCAGCATGCCGAGAACCCGCGCCCGGTGCAGCCGGCGGTGGCCGCCTTGCTGGCGGAGGAGGCGGCGGCGGGCATGCAGGGCGACGCGTTCTACGCGAGCCTTCAGCCGCGGGCGGAGCGCATCAAGAACGATCTGCTGGCCTGGCTGATTGCGCAAAGACGGGCCGGTCGGAAGGTGGTGGCCTATGGCGCCGCGGCCAAGGGCTGCACGCTGTTGAACTGGGCAGGCATCCGGCCTGATCTGTTGCCGTTCGTGGTGGACGCCTCGCCCCACAAGCAGGGGCGCTTCCTGCCGGGCTCGCGCATCCCCGTGGTGGCCGAGGTGCAGTTGCGCGAGGCCCGGCCCGACTTCGTGCTCATCCTGCCGTGGAACCTGCGCGAAGAAATTGCCAGCCAGCTGGCCTACATCAGAGCCTGGGGCGGCCAGTTCGTCGTCGCGGTGCCGGAGCTGCAACTGCTATGAGCGAACGCATCCACTACACGCTGCCGTCCATCACCGAGCTGGAGATCCGCTACGTCGAGGACGCGATTCGCCACGGTTGGGGCGAGCGTTGCTACGACTACATCAAGCGGTTCGAGGCCGGCTTTGCCGAGCACCTGGGCGTGCCCTACGCCATCGCCACCTCCAGCTGTACCGGGGCGCTGCACATGGGCCTGGCGGCGCTGGGCGTTGGGGCGGGCGACGAGGTCATTCTGGGCGACATCAACTGGATTGCCTCGGCCGCCCCGATCACCTATCTGGGCGCCACGCCGGTGTTCGTGGACGTCCTGCCCGACAGCTGGTGCCTGGACCCGGCCTGCGTGGAGGCTGCGATCACGCCGGCCACCAAGGCCATCGTGGCGGTGCACCTGTACGGCAATCTGTGCGACATGGAGGCACTGCTGGCCATCGGTGAGCGGCATGGCATTCCGGTCATCGAGGATGCGGCGGAGGCCATTGGCTCCAGCCTGCACGGCCGCCGTGCCGGCAGCATGGGGGCTTTTGGCGCGTTCTCGTTCCACGGCACCAAGACCGTCACCACCGGGGAGGGCGGCCTGTTCGTCACGCAGGACCGGGCGCTGTTCGAGCGTGTGCTGACACTTTCCAACCACGGCCGCGCCGCGGGCCAGACCAAGCAGTTCTGGCCCGACCTGCTGGGCTTCAAGTACAAGATGTCCAATCTGCAGGCGGCCGTGGGCTGCGCGCAGGTCGAGCGCATCGAGGAGCTGATTGCCACGAAGCGGCGCATCTTCCATGCCTATCGTGAACGCCTGGCGGGTCTGCCGCTGCAGCTCAATCCTGAGACCGTGGGCACCGTGAACGGCTGTTGGATGCCGACGGTGGTGGTGCAACCGGGTGTGGCGTTCGAGCGGGACGCGATGCTGGCGGCTTTCAAGGCGGACAACATCGATGGTCGGGTGTTCTTCTGGCCGCTCAGCCAGCTGCCGATGTTCCGATCTTGTCCCGATCATGTGGTGGCCTACGGCCTGCAGGGGCGAGGTTTCAACCTGCCCAGCTATCACGATCTGACCGACCAGCAGATCGATCGCGTCTGCGCCCTCGTGCGCAGGTACCTGGGCTGACGCACTTCATGCGCGACATCCTGTTCTGGGGCGCGTCCGGCCAGGCCCGCGTGCTGCGCGAGGCGCTGGTCGGCACCGATTGGCGCCTGGTTGCCCTGGTGGACCGTGGCGTGAGCAGTTCGCCCTGGCCTGAGCTGCCGCTGCTGCGCGACGAGCAGGCACTCGATGTCTGGCTCGCTGAACGCGACGTGAAACCGTTTGCAGCGGTGGCGATCGGGCGCCAGGACGGCAGCCGCCTGGCCATGCTCGAGCTGCTGGAAGCCCGGGGCCTGGCGCCAGCCACCCTGGTGCATCGGCGCGCCTTCGTGGCCGAGGACGCGGTGGTGGGTGCTGGTTCGCAGGTGCTGGCTCAGGCGGCGGTCTGCAGCCATGCCAGACTAGGGCGTGGCGTCATCGTCAACACCGCGGCCTCGGTCGATCATGATTGCGAGCTGGGCGACGGCGTCCACATCGCGCCTGGTGCCCGGCTGGCCGGCGAGGTGACGGTCGGGGCCCACGCCTTTGTTGGCACGGGCGCCATCGTGCTGCCAAGGTTGCGGATAGGGGCGGGGGCTGTCGTCGGTGCCGGTGCCGTGGTGATCCGCGACGTGCCGCCTGCCAAGACGGTGGCGGGCAATCCGGCGCGGGAGCTGAAGCCCTAGGGGTGCGCCCGCATAAGACCCGCGCTAGCTAGCCGACGAACTTTTGCAGCAGCATCGAGTCGTGCACGAACCGGGCGCAACTTCCGGCGGGCAGGTCGGCCGGGCCGATGGCCCCCCGGGCCAGCACCAGGATGTCGTCGCTCAGGGCCTGGAGTTCCTGGGGGCTGGAGACAAAGCGCGTCCGGTGGCGGCAATGCTTCTCGATATGTTCGCGCAGCTGTGGCTCGAAGTAGCCCAGACAGACCATTTCCGTGATGTCGCGATTCAGTTCTGGGTCGTTGAGCAGGAAGCTCAAGGCTGCTGCGGCGCGCAGCGGTTCCAGCCCCAGGGGCAGGATCTGAGCCCGACCCAGGGCCTTGAGCCGGTAGGCCAGGTAGTAGGTTTCCACCGCGTCGCGCTGCTGCTCGAGTCGCAACCGGACGGCGACCGAGATGCGATCGGCGATCATGTCCTGGATGCGTGTGAGGTAGCCCTGGCGGTCGACATCGCCCATCTGGGGCAGTGCGCGGCCCAGCACGTACTCGAGGCCGCCGCGGTAGCGGTCCCAGGAGGTTTCGGCCTCTTCCGTGCCGCCCTGGGTGCGCTGATGGTCGGCAAAGTAGTTCGTGACCGAGACGTAGTACGGTTCATGCAGCAACAGCACGGGCGCGTGCTGCACGAATTCGGAGGCGTGGACGAAGGCGTAATAGGCCTGCTCATGGATGCGCGGCATGACCTGCTGCACCAGTTCGCGCCGGCAGACGTAGATCTCCGGGAAGATGCGGTAGTGCAGCAGCGTATCGAGCAGGCCGCGGTAGTCGCCGCGCTCGATGCGGATGTCGCGGTCCTGCTGGTAGAACTGCCCGAGGTCGCGGTCCGCGACGAGATCGAGCAGTTTCCACGGTGCGTACGCGATGCCCACGTCGGGATTGGCCTCCATGGCCGCGATGACCGACGCCACCCTGTGGCCAATGATGCCGTCGTCGTCGGCGATGTAGATCAGGTAGCGGCCCTTGGCATTGGCCATCATGTACTGGTAGTTCGCCCGCCCACCCCGATTGCTCTCATGGCGTACGTAGCGCAGTGGCAGTTGCGGTGCGTAGTTCGCGACGATGGCGGGCGTGTCGTCTTCGGACGCGTTGTCCGACACAAAGACCTCGTAGGGATATGGAAAGCCGGCCAGGTGCTCGGTGAGGCTATAGAGCAGGGAGTCCAGGTATCGGCTGCGGTTGTAGGTCGGGATGCAGAAACTGACCAGTGGCGTGCTCATGGGGCGTCCAGTAGGGAATCGTGGTGGTGCTCAGGCGGCGAAGTAGCGGCGCCAGAATTCCTTGTTGTGGGGCTTGATGACCGGGCGTCCGTTCGGACCGGGCAGCACGTAGCAGTCCCCCGGGGTTTCCATGTCGACGACACAGACGCCCGGGGCGATGGCCGTGTTGCGCCGGATCACGCTTCGACCGATGACCATGGAGTTGGGGAACATCACCACGCGTTCCTCGATCACCGGCCGATGCCCGTCGAGTTTGTGGCCGACGGTGCATCCCTGGTGGAACACGATGTGGCTGCCGTACTGCGCCTTGGCCAGCACCAGCCCCGGCGTGTGGCCGATCAGGAAGACCTCGGGCAGCACCAGGTCGTAGAACAGCTCCAGTCCGTGCAGGGCCTTGTTGAGCAGGAAGAGTCTCGTTGCCGTGGCGACGTCCCGCTGGGTGACGCCGACCTCGTTGGAGAGCAGGTACAGAAAGCTCGCATATTGGCCGGAGTAGATCGGATCGAAGCCCTGGGGCCAGGCCAGGACCTGCGAGACGCAGTGCCGCACGCGTTCGAGAGCCTGCGGCATGGCCTGTTGGATGCTGTCCCGCGCGTTGTGTCCGTCGGGATAGAAGTTCTCAAGCTGCCGGCAGACGAAGGTCGCCAGCTTGTCGGGGTCGGGGCTCATGCCACGGGCTCCAGCCAGTGCAACTGGTCGTCCAGCGTGCCCTGCGCAAGATGCTGCTCCAGCACCTTCAGGCGCATGGCGGTGGAGTTGCGGAAGCTGCGATCGGAAAACGCCATGCGGCGCAGCCCCGCGATCAGGTCGGCGATGGCCACGTCCAGCTCGATGCAGGGCTGATGATGTGGCGCGAGCCGCTCGAACAGCGAGAAGTCCACCCGGTACGAGCGCTTGTCAGGCGGCGCTTCGGTGTTGATGCTGACCCGGGTGCCGGGCAGGGCGCGTGCCACCGCTGCGGCCAGATCGCGCACCCGGTAGTTCCAGCGGTTGGAGCCCGCATTGATAGCCAGGTAGGCCCCGCCCTGCTCAGGGGAGCGCTGCAGGGCCCATTCGATGGCACGCGCCATGTCGCGGACCTCGATCAGCGGTCGCCACGGGCTGCCGTCGCTGAGCACCGTGATCTCGCCATTGGTCAGCGCAGCGGCAACGAAGTCGTTGAGCACCAGATCCAGTCGCAGGCGGTCCGACATGCCGCAAGCCGTGGCAAAACGCAAGGCCGTGATGCTGGCCTGGGCGGGCAGGGGCAGCCCGGACAGCGCGGCTTCGCAGCCCTGCTTGGATCTCGCATACGCCGTCAGCGGCGTGAGTTCGTCGACCTCGCGGCGGGGACCGCCCTCCGCAAAGCCGTAGAGGCTGCAGCTTGAGGCGTAGACGAAGCGCTTGACGCCGGCCCGCAGTGCCCGCGCTGCGATGTCGCGGTGGGCGAGGTCATTGATTTCGGCGGTGACGGATTCGAAGCGCTGGCCCATCGGGTCGTTGGAGATCGCCGCCAGTGCGACGACCGCGTCCACACGCTCCAGCAGCGCGTCCGGGAGCGCGCGAACGTCGCCGAAATGCTGTTCGTCCAGCCGGCTTTCGGGCAGCCGTTCCGCCCCGGTCAGACAGTGGGCGAAGTAGCCGCTGTCGAAGCCGATAAGGCGGGCGCCCGGCATCGTCTGCCGCAGGTGGCGCACCAGGACGGGGCCGATGTAGCCCATGTTGCCAGTGATCAGGATGTTCATCATGTGCTCCAACCGAAGGGCTGCTGTGTGCGTCCCGGGTGTCTGATCCATCGGGAATTTAAGCGCCAAGCCGGGCGGGTCGCTCTTAAGCCAGAAGAACCGCCATGACCACCTCCATCCCCGCCCTGACCGCCCTGCGTCCCATCGACGCACAGACGGTCCTGCCCGGCGGGCGGGAGTTCCAGCTGGGCGAGCTGCTGAAGCTGCGGGTGGTGCAGGGCGCCGACGGCGGCCTGCTGGGGTCGGACGGCCTGGGTCTGCTGGTGCCGTTGCCGGCAGGTGCCGGCCAGGCCCAGCCGGGCGACACCCTGCTGCTGCGCGTGCTGAGTCTGCGGCCCCGCATGGAGCTGCAGTTCGTCGAGCGTCAGGCGCAGTCCGGGAGCACGGTGCCGGCTGCGCAGGACTGGGCGGACGACAGCCCGGCACTGCGCACCGACCAGGCCTGGCTGGCCAGCCAGCGCTTTGCGCGCGCGGCACCTGCGCCGCTGGCCGAGCCGGGCATGATCGCCATCCAGTGGCGTGCCCAGGCCTTTGCCGAACTGCAGCGGGCCGCGCGGGTCGACGAGGCCGGCTGGCCGGTGGCCGCGGCGCTGCCCGACGAGGGGCTGCTGCCGCAGACGGTCTTCCAGCTCGGGGGCTGGCAGAACCAGGCCGTGCTGCTGAGGCTGCTGCTGCCGCTGCCCGGCCAGCTGCCCTGGCTGCCGGTGGAGCGCGATGGCCGGCACGAGCCTGGCGGCGAGGCGTCGGCCGACGACGGCAGCTCGCTGCTGCTGTGCATCACGCTGGAGTTCCGCGGCGACAGGGTCCAGGTGCTGCTGATGTGGGATCACGGCCTGCTGCTGCACTTCGCCGCCGATCAGGCCTCCACGCTGGAGCATGTGCGGGCGCTGCTGCCCGGCATCGCGAGCGCCCTGGCGGCGGTGCCGCTGCGCCTGCGCAGCTGTCTGCTGAGCGTGCGCAGCCCCAGCCTCAAGCCCCCGTCGCCCGAGCGCATCGCGGCCGGTCTGGCCGAGACCAGCTGCGGCGCACTGTTCCGTGCGGCGGCCGAGATTGCGAAGCTGCTTCAATTGGCTCAGCCCAGGGACCCGATCACCGCGATCTCGCGCTGATCCGGCACCTCGTTGTAGGACAGCACGGTCAGCCCCGGCGCGAACAGGCGCGCGTAGCGGGCCAGCAGCGGCCGCACCTGCGGCATCACCAGCAGCGTGGGCGCGGCCCCCTGGCCCTTCATCTGGTCGCGCGCGACCGGCATGTGCTGCTGCAGCTGCGCGAGCAGCTGCGGGTCCACCGGGAAGCTGTCCAGCTGCACCTTGGCGCCGCCGGCGCGGGCCTGGTTCAGCGCGTTCAGCAGATGGTTCTCGAGATCGCTGCCGAGGTTGAACACCCGCAGCGCGCCCATGCCGCCCTGCGGCCCCAGCAGCTGCGCGACGATCTGGCGGCGCAGCGCGCAGCGCAGCTCGGCGGCCAGCAGGATGGGGTCCTTGGTGGCCTCGGCGTTCTCCACCAGCGTGCTGGCGATGGTCTGGATGTCCTTGATCGCGACGTTCTCGGCCAGCAGCAGGCGCAGGATCTTCAGCAGCTGGGCATGGGTGTAGGCCTTGTCCAGCGCGGCACCTAGCTTGGGCGCGATGGCGTTGAGACGTTCCAGCAGCGCGGACACGTCATCGAAACGCAGCAGCTCGGGCAGCTGCTCGCGCACCACCTTGGAGACATGGGTGGCCACCACGCTGGACGCGTCCACCACCTGGTAGCCCAGGCCCAGCGCGTGGCCCTTCTGCTCCGGCGTGATCCAGGTGACGGCCATGCCGTAGGCCGGGTCGAAGCCAGGGATGCCGTCCAGGTCGCCGTAGACCTGGCCCGAGGCGATGGCCATCAGCCGGTCGCCGTAGATCTCGGCCTGTGCGACGACGGCGCCGCCCAGCTGGATGGCGTACTGGCTGGGCTTGAGCGAGAGGTCGTCGCGCACCGACAGCGTGGGCAGCATCAGGCCCATGGTCTCGCTGAGCGACTGGCGCATGCCCTTGACCCGCTGCTGCAGCGGGGCGCCCAGCGCGGGGTCGATCAGGCCGATGAGCTTGTAGCCCAGGCTCACCGACAGCGGCTCGACGATGGGCAGGGCGCGCCAGTCCAGCTCGGGCGGCTGGGCCACGGCCAGCGCGGTCTCGAGCGGCTCGGCGGGCTTGACGGCCTCACCCTCGCGCGCGGCCATGCGCCAGCCGGCATAGCCCAGCGCCAGCGCAAAGGCCGAGAAGGCCATCCATGGCATGCCGGGAATCATGGCCAGCACCAGCATCACGCCCGAGGCGCTGTAGAGCACCTGCGGCGAGGCCAGCAGCTGCTGGCCCACCTGGGCCTCGAACTCGCCGGAGTCGCTGACGCGGGTGACGATGATGGCCGCCGCGGCCGACAGCAGCAGCGCCGGGATCTGCGAGACCAGGCCGTCGCCGATGGTCAGCAGGCCGTACTGGCGGAAGGCGTCGGCCATCGACAGGCCGTGCATGAACACGCCGATCGCGATGCCGCCGATCAGGTTGATCAGCAGGATCAGGATGGACGCGATCGCATCGCCGCGCACGAACTTGCTGGCGCCGTCCATCGCGCCGTAGAAGTCCGCTTCCGAGCCCACGTCCTTGCGGCGCTTCTGGGCCTGTTCCTGGTTGATGAGGCCGGCGTTGAGGTCAGCGTCGATGGCCATCTGCTTGCCGGGCAGGGCGTCCAGCGTGAAGCGGGCCGACACCTCGGAGATGCGCTCCGCGCCCTTGGTGACGACGATGAAGTTCACCACCATCAGGATGACGAACACCACCAGGCCGACGATGAAGTTGCCGCCGATGACGACGTTGCCGAAGGCCTCGATCACGCGGCCCGCCGCATGCGTGCCCTCATGGCCGTGCAGCAGCACCACGCGCGTGGACGCCACGTTCAGCGACAGCCGCGCCAGCGTGGTGGCCAGGATGATGCTGGGGAAGACCGAGAAGTCCAGCGGCCGCTTCGCATTCACGCTGACGAGGATGACCACCAGCGCCAGCACGATGTTGAAGGTGAACAGCGCGTCCAGCGCCAGCGGCGGCAGTGGCAGGATGACCATCGACAGGATGGCCAGCAGGAACAGCGGCGCCGCCACGCGCAGGTCGCGCAGCTGCTGGATCAGGGGGCGGGGTGCTTTCATGCGGTGCGGGCGGCAGCGGGGGCGCCGTCGGGGGAATCAGGGTCGGACAGGTGGCGTGGCACGCCCAGATCGGCGGCCAGGCGGGGTTCGGTCTTGCGCTGGCCGCCGCGGAAGGCCTTGAGCTGCATCACGTAGCTCAGCACCTGGGCGACGGCCTGGTACAGCGAGGCCGGAATCTGCTGCTGCACCTGCGAGGAGTTGTAGATCGCGCGGGCCAGCGGCGGCAGCTCCAGCACCTGCACCTCGTACTCGCGCGCGAGCTGGCGGATGTAGAGCGCCATCTCGTCCACCCCCTTGGCGATCACATAGGGCGCTTCGGCGCGTTCGTTGTCGTAGCGCAGCGCGACGGCGTAGTGCTCGGGGTTGACGATCACCACGTCGGCCTGGGGCACGGCCTTGCGCACGCTGCGGCGCGCCAGCTGCTGCTGCAGCTGCCGGATGCGCTGGCGCACCTCGGGCTTGCCCTCGTTCTGCTTGTACTCGTCCTTCACCTCCTGCTTGGTCATGCGCTGCTTGCGCATGAAGAACAGGCGCTGCAGCGGCACGTCCACCAGGGCGTAGACCACGAGCACGCTCACCAGGCTGAACACCGCGTCCATCACCAGGCCGCCGGCCTGCGAGAGCGCCATCGGCAGGCTCATGCCCTGCAGGCGCACGAAGTCGGCGGACAGGCCGCGGGTGATCCAGGTCAGCACCGCCAGCACGCCGCCCACCTTCATCAGCGTGATGCCGAACTCGCTGTAGTGCTTGCCGGAGAACAGCCGGCCGAGGTTGGACAGGGGGTTGAGCCGCGAGAACTGCGGCGCCCACAGCTGGGCGGAGAACATCAGGCCGCCGGCCAGCTGGCCGGCCACCACGATGGCCAGCGGCAGCACCAGCAGCGGCAGCACCATGCGCACCAGCAGCCACAGCGACTGGTCGGCCGCCTCGCCCCACAGGGCGTCCAGTGCGGCCAGCGCGTCGTCGCCCTGCAGCGGGGCCACCACCAGGCGGAACAGCTGGGAGAAATCCTCCAGATAGCCGGGCGTGAGCCAGACCAGCAGCTTCAGGCCCAGCAGCAAGCCCACCGCGGTGGCGATGTCCTTGCTGCGCGCGACCTGACCCTGCTCGCGTGCCTTGCGGAGTTTCTGCTCCGAGGGCTTTTCGCTCTTGTCGCCGCTGCTGGACTCAGCCATGGGCCCCTCCGCGCATGCCCTGCTCGATCATGTCGAGCACCTGGCGCACCAGGCGCAGGTAGTGATCCGGCACATGGGTGAGGATCTGCGACAGCATGAACAGGCCGAACAGCGTCACCAGCGAGAAGCCCAGCGCGAACAGGTTCAGCGCCGGCGCGGCGCGGGTCAGCAGGCCCATGCCGATCTGCACCACCAGCGTGGCGGCGGCCACCGGCAGTGCCAGCAGCACGGCGGCGGAGAACACCCAGGCCAGGTTGTAGGCCAGGTTCTGCATGCTCAGCAGCGCCAGCCCGCCGCCCACCGGCCAGGCGTGGAAGCTCTGGCCCAGCACGGCGGTGAACAGCAGGTGGCCGTCCATGCCGAAGAAGGCGAGGGTGCACAGCACGTTGAGCAGCGCGGTGATGACGTCGCTGGAACTGCCGTTGATGGGGTCGTTCAGCAGCGCCATGGCCAGGCCCAGCTGCGACGACAGCAAAAAGCCCAGCACGCCGATGACGGCCATCGCGAGGTGAAAGCTCAGGCCCAGCGTCAGGCCGATCAGCGCCTGCTCGCCCGCGGCCAGGATGCCCTGCATCGAGAACACCGGAATGGCGTGCGCGGTGGACTGTGACACCGGCATCAGCACCACGGCCAGCACCAGCGCGAGCAGCGCGCGCGCCGCCATCGGGATGCCGGCGTCCCCGATGGTGGGGGCGGCGGCCAGCAGCGCCATCGTGCGGCAGAACGGCCACCACAGCGCGGAGAGCCAGACCAGCAGCTGGCCGAACTCGAACTCCACGGCGTCAGCCCACCAGGTGAGCGGCGCGCTCGAAGATGGAGACGCAGAAGTCCATCAGCAGGCCCACCATCCAGCGGCCGGCCAGCCCCAGCGTCAGCAGCGTCACCAGCAGGCGCGGCAGGAAGGTCAGCGTCTGCTCGTTGATCTGCGTGGCGGCCTGGAACAGCGCCACGACCAGACCGATGGCCAGGCTGGGCAGCACCAGCACCAGCACCAGCAGCATGGTCAGGTTCAGGCTTTCGCTGATGAGGTCGATGGCGATGTCTGGACTCATGGCGGGCTCCGCAGGTTCAGCCGGACAGGCCGCGCACGCTGGACACGAGGGTGTTGACGGTGAGCGTCCAGCCGTCCACCAGCACGAACAGCATCAGCTTGAGCGGCAGCGAGATCACCAGCGGCGACAGCATCATCATGCCCATCGCCATCAGCACCGAGGCCACCACCAGGTCGATGACCAGGAAGGGGATGAACAGCATGCAGCCGATCTGGAAAGCCGTCTTCAGCTCAGACAGCGTGAAGGCCGCGAGCTTGACCGGGAAACTGTGCTCCTCGGGCTTGGCCACCTGGCTCTCGCCGGCCAGCTGGGCGATCTGCGCCAGCGAGGCCTTGCTGGTTTGCGCCAGCATGAAGCGCGAGATCGGCTTCTCGGCGATCTCCAGCGCCTGCGTCATCGTGATCTTCTCGTCGTCGTAGGGCTTGAGCGACTGCTCCCAGACCTGCAGGCCGATGGGGCGCATCACGAGGATGGTGAGGATGAGCGCGATGCCGGTGATCAGCCGGTTGGGCAGGCCCTGCTGCAGGCCCAGCGCCTGGCGCAGCAGCGACAGCACGATCACGAAGCGCGTGAAGCTGGTCATCATCAACACCAGCACGGGCAGCAGCCCGAGCAGGGTCATGACGATGAGGACCTGGGTCTTCAGCGTGAAGTCGCCCGGCGCGGCGGGCGTGCCGGCGCCACCGGCGATCTTGACCGTGGCGGCCACGGCGGGGTGGCAGGCCAGCGCCAGTCCGGCCGTGAACAGCGCGGCGCGTGCCGCGCTCAGCCGCCGGGTCAGCGCAAGAACTGGGCTCATCGGCCCAGGTTGTCGATGTCCAGGCCTTCGATGTCCAGCACGCGCAGCGCGTGGCTGTCGCCGCTGACCACCACTTCGGCGTGGCCGATGGCCGTGCCGTTGACCTTGATGACCAGCGGCGCGCCGGCCAGTGTGTCGAGTTCGACCACGCTGTCGGTCTGCAACTGGGCCAGATCGTGCAGCGAGAGCTTGGCCTCGCCCACTTCCAGCGTCAGCGTGACCGGGATCTTGCGCATCAGCGCGGGGAGGTCGCGCGGGGCGGGCTTGGGCTCGTCCTGAGGCAGGGCCTCGGAAAGCGATTCGTCGAGCAGGCCGGAGATCAACTCGTTATCGCTCATCATCAGTCACTCCAGGTCTTGAAAAGAGGTCAGGCACAGCTTGCCCTGATGCTCGGCCACGGCCGCGCTCATCAGCGGCGAGCCGTCCACCATCAGGGTGGCGTCCGCCAGCCGCACGGGAATCAGCGCGCCGGGCCGCAGATCGAGCACGTCGCCCAGCGGCAGTTCGCGCTCCAGCAGCCGGGCCTGCATCTTCAACGTTAGTCGACGCGGCAGCGGTTGGGCGGCCTTGGTGTTCTTGGGCGCACGGCCGGGGCCGGCGAGATGGCGCAGCACCGGGGCGACGTAGGCGCCGTCCAGGGCCACCCGCATGATCATGTCGACCGGCGGCTGGGCCTCGGCGTCCCACAGGCGCAGCTCGAGGATCCAGCCGTCCGCCGGCAGGCTGATGGCGCCGCCGGCCTGCAACGGGGCCAGCGTGGGGGCCGGGATGCTGTCGGCCAGCGAATCGGCCACCGCGGCCTGGGCCAGCAGATGGATGCTCTGGCCGCACAGCTGCAGCGCGACCGCCTGTTGCAGGCGCTCTTCCGTCGCGGTGCTGGGGTCGCCGTCATGGGCCGAAGGGGCGCTGGCCAGGCCCAGCCGACGCGCCATCAGGCTCAGCACCAGTGCGCGGTCGATCTGGCAGGCCAGCGGCCCGAGCGGGCCCTGGGTACGCAGCCAGCGGCCGGGCAGCTCGGCGCCGGTCTGGTTGAGCGGCAGCAGTGCGACGCTGCGCATCTCGTAGCGGGTGCGGTAGCGGCGGTTCCAGGGCAGGCACAGGCCGCGCTGGAGGGCGTCGCGCAGGCCCTCGGTCACCCGCGGCAGCAGGTGCACCGGGCGACCCAGGCAGCGCGGGTCGAGCGCGGCGGAGCGGGATGTGGGAGCGTTGCTGGACATGGGGGACGCAGGATTGCGGCTTTACAAAAGTGAGTCATTCTAGGAATGAACGGCGGGGATATTGCGGTGCGCAAAATAACTGCCGGAGGCTCACGGTAAGAAATCACGCGTGGTTTGGGGGCTGCGCCACGTCGCAGGCGAAAAGCGGTTTAAGTCACGGTCAAACGTGGTCGCCCATGCTCCTGGGGGTGCGTCGATATACGTGGCTGCGAATTTATCAATTGGTGTCGGTTCGTTTAAATCCTCATTTCTGATTCTGCGGTTGTCAAAAAATCGCCGTGAACTTCTTCACGTCGAATTGAGTGCGTTTGCCGCACTGCACAACGAGTGCTTGTCGACGTGTTCGCGGCGCCGTTACAGTGGTTCACATCAGGGCACACCCGAGCGAAAGCCGGGGTCGCAAAGCCTCCGGTCTAACGTTCGGTTCCGGGCCGAATCACGATAGCGGGGTTGCCAGACCTGAAGTCTGCGAGCGGCGTGCTGCGTCGGTCTCGGGGGCGCATGTCTGTGCTGGGCTCCTCCGGGGCCTGTTGCGACCCGTTTGGCGCGTTGGGCATGGCCCGTCTCAGGACAGGACGGTCTGGCTATGCATCCGCCTTATCGCAGGGCTCTCAATGGTTATGGCTTGCAGGGTTCGCGCCGTTGTCAACGGGGCGGAATGCAGGGCAAGGCCGATCTCTTCATATTGCTGTCATCACTGGGTTAATCCCGGTGATGGGGGAATATTGCCCGCTATTTTCGATTTAACTCGGAAAAACCCGGATCAAGAGACTAAGGTTTGCAGCGAATAAAGAACTGACCTGCCACGGCGGGTCGGTCGAGCGAGATGAAGTTCGGCGGCGCCTGTCCAGGGGCGGCGAATGAAATCGGCGGGCTGCCAGGCAGCCTGCCCAAACGGGGAGTGTGGAATGTCGATCAGCACAGTCAGCATGGCGATGGCCCAGTCGGGGATGGAATCCCTGCTGCGCCAGGACGCCGTGCAGATGCAGCGGGACGCCCAGGCGCTGGTGGCGCCGGCCGAAAACGGCGGCGGCTCATCCACCGCGGGCTTCGAGCAGATCCTGCGTCGTGTGGATGACCAGGAGCAGGAAGCCGGCAAGCGCATCGAGGCCGTGGAGCGCGGCGAGAGCGACGACCTGGTCGGCGCCATGCTGTCGAGCCAGCAGGCCAGCCTGTCCTTCTCCATGCTCATGCAGGTGCGCAACAAGGTGGTTGGCGCCGTGGACGAGCTGATCAAGCTGCAGCTCTGAACCGGGCGGGACGCAGGTCATGAACGAATTGCAGACTCTTCCCTCCGACGCGCCGGTCTGGCGGCAACGGCTTGGTGCCGTGCTGTCGGGCCTGCCGCGCTTGCGGCCCACGTCGGCCGGGCTGCGCAGCCTGGCGCCGCTGCTGGTGCTGGCCGCCGTGGTCACGGTGCTGGTGCTGGCGCTGGTCTGGCGCGACCAGAGCGGCTACAAGCCGGTGTTCGGTGCGCGCGAGCGCGTGCCGGCCGCCGACGTGCTGGCCGTGCTGGACGCCGAGCACGTGGCCTACCGGCTGCATCCGGACAGCGGCCAGGTGCTGGTGCCCGAGAGCGAACTGGGCCGTGTGCGCATGCTGCTGGCGGCCAAGGGCGTGGTGGCCAAGCTGCCGTCGGGCCTGGAGCTGATGGACAAGAACGACCCGCTGGGGGTCAGCCAGTTCGTGCAGGACATCCGCTTCCGCCGCGGCCTGGAGGGCGAGCTGGCGCAGAGCATGATGGCGCTGGACGCGGTGGATCAGGCGCGCGTGCACCTGTCGATCGCCAAGAGCAGTTCCTTCGTGCTGAACGACGGCCAGAAGAGCTCGGCCTCGGTGGTGCTGACGCTCAAGCCGGGCCGCAAGCTCACCAACGAACAGATCGCCGCGGCCATCAACCTGATCTCAGGCTCGGTCGCCAACCTCGATCCGGCCCGCGTGAGCCTGGTGGACCAGCAGGGCCATCTGCTGTCCGCGCATGTGGACCTGAGCGAGGGCTTCGAGGGCGGTGCGCAGGGCAATGACGCGCAGCGTCAGGTCCAGGATGAGGTGCGCCGCAACGTGGGCGAGCTGCTGTCGCCCGTGCTGGGCGAGGGCAACTACCGCCTCAGCGTGACGGCCGAGGTCAACAACGACCGCGTGCAGGAAACCCGCGAGCAGTACGGTGACACGCCCAAGCTGACCAACGAGGCCATGCGCGAGGAGATGGACCGCGAGCGCATCGCGCTCGGCGTGCCGGGTTCGCTGAGCAACCGCCCGCCGGCCGCGCTGGCCGCGGCTGCCGCGTCGGCGGC
This sequence comes from Roseateles depolymerans, assembly GCA_003241055.1. Taxonomy (GTDB): domain Bacteria; phylum Pseudomonadota; class Gammaproteobacteria; order Burkholderiales; family Burkholderiaceae_C; genus Pelomonas; species Pelomonas depolymerans_A. Next base: position 44,762 of record QFOD01000002.1, on the reverse strand, counting down.
CAGTGGCGCGAGCGCTGACGACAACGGCAACACGGCGCGCAAGAACGCCGCCACCCGCCAGTACGCCTACGACCGCAGCATCACCCAGGTGAAGAAGAGCCGCGGTCGCCTGGAGCGCCTGAGCGTGGCCGTGCTGTTGAACACGGCCGCGGCCCCCGGCGGCGCCAAGACCTGGGCGCCGGAGGACATCGCCAAGATCGAGAAGCTGCTCAGCGGCGGGCTGGGCCTGGATGCGAAGCGGGGTGACACGCTGAACGTCTCGGCGCTGGCCTTCCCGGCCGGGCCGGTGGCCGAGCCCTGGTACGAGCAGCGCGACAACTGGCTGCAGTTCGGCGGCTGGGCCGGCTATGCGCTCGCCGCTGCACTGGGCTACTTCCTGATCGCGCGTCCGCTGCTGCGCATGGGCCAGCAGGCGCTGGCCGGCGGCTCGGCCGCGGCCGGGGCCGCGCTCACGCCGCGCCGCCGCGCCGATGACGGCCCGGGCATCACGCCGCTGGAGCCGCTGGCCGGCCAGGCGGGTTCGCCGGTGGTGACGCCGGTGGGCCCGGACGGCACGCCGGCGCTGGCGGCACCGCCCGCAGCCGCGACGACTGCGGGGCATGGCGTGACGCCGCTGCTCGAGAACTACGAATTGCCGCCGCCGGGCTCGCCTGTCGACGTGCTGGTGGACCACCTGAAGGTGCTCGCGGCCAAGGAGCCGGAGCGGGTGGCTGAAGTCGTCAAGCAATGGGTGCAGAAGAAAAATGGCCGAAGCGAGTGATTTCATCCCCCCCGGCAACGCGGCCTCGCTGAGCCCGCTCGAACGGGCCGCCATCGTGCTGCTGAGCATGGGCGAGGAGCCGGCCGCGGCCGTGCTGCGCTGCCTGTCGCGTGAGGAGCTGCTCGACGTCACCCAGGTCATGTCCCGGCTCTCGGGCATCAAGGTGGACTGGGTCAAGACCTCGCTGCAGGAATTCTTCGACGACTACCGCGAGCAGAGCGGCGTGCATGGCGCGTCGCGCAGCTACCTGAAGCGTTCGCTGGACCTGGCCCTGGGTGGCCAGATCGCGTCCAGCGTGCTCAACAGCATCTACGGCGATGCCATCCGTCCCAAGATGCAGCGCCTGCAATGGGCCTCGCCCAAGTGGCTGGCCGAGCAGATCGGGCAGGAGCACCAGCGCATGCAGGCGGTGTTCCTGGCCTTCCTGCCCAGCGCGCTGGCCAGCGAGGTGATCGCGGCCCTGCCCGAAGGCCCGAACGGCGGCCGCGACCTGGTGCTGCTGCAGATGGCCAAGCTGTCCGAGGTGGACTCGGACCTGCTCGCCGAGCTGGAAGAGCTGGTGGAGCGCTGCCTGGGCGGGCTGGGCCAGCAGGGCGCCACCGTCGAGGGCGTCAAGCAGGTGGCCGAGATCCTGAACCGCCTGCCGGGCCAGCGCCAGGAGATGGTGGAGCTGCTGCGCGCGCATGACCCCGAGGTGGTCAGCGAGATCGAGGTCAGCATGTACGAGTTCTTCATGCTGTCGCGCCAGAGCGAGGCCGTGCTCACGCGCCTGCTCGAAGAGGTGCCGATGGAGCTGTGGGCGATCGCGCTCAAGGGCGCCGAGCCCGCGGTGCGCGATGCCATCCTGGCTGCGATGCCGCGTCGCCAGGCGCAGAGCTTCGAGGATCTGATCCGCCGCAACGGGCCGATGCCGATGAGCCGGGTCGAACAGGCGCGCGCCGAGATCATGCAGCAGGTCAAGGCGCTGGTGGATGCCGGCGAGATCCAGGTCCAGCTGTTCGCCGAGGCGGTCGTCGAATGAGGTCGTTCCGCCCCCATCGCTTCCCGCCGCTCGCGCAGCTGCATGCCGCGCCACTGGGGCAGACGGGTGCGGAGCTGCAGGCCAGCCTGGCCCAGGGTTTCCAGGAAGGGCTGGCCAAGGGCTATGACGAGGGCTATGCGAGCGGTCTGCAGTCCGGTCAGGACGAGGCCCGCCAGGCCGCGCGCGCGGAGGGCCATGCGGAAGGCCTGGCCGCCGGCCGCGAGCAGGCGCGTGGCCAGCTGGTGCGCCCGCTGGCTGCGGTGGAGGCACTGGTCGAGCAGCTGGAGCAGTTGCAGCACGACTACCAGGCCGCGGTGCGCCGCGAGGTGGTGGAGCTCGTGGAGCGCGTCGCCCGCCAGGTGATCCGTGCCGAGCTGACCCTGCGTCCGGCCCAGCTGCTGGCGCTGGTCGACGAGACGCTGGCGGCGATGCCGCCGTCGCGGGACGGCGTGCAGGTGTTCCTGAACCCGGAAGACCTGCGCCGCCTGCAAGACCTGACCCATACGACGGCGCGTGCCGGTTCGGGCAAGTGGCATTTCGAGGCGGATTCCAGCCTCGCCGTGGGCGAGTGCCGCGTGATCGCCGGTGGCCGCGAGGCGGATGCCGGATGCGGTCAGCGGCTGGCGGCCTGCATCGAGCAGGTGCGCGGCCAGCTCAATGGCGATGAGCCGACGGGCCAGGACCAACCCGTCGTGCAGCAGGCACCGGTCGAGCCGATGCCGGCCGTCGTGGCCCAGGCCGCGCCCGAGGCGATGCCCGCCGCGGCGGATCTGCCGGAGGCCGTAGAGCCCCCCGCCAAGCCCAAGCGCAGCCGTGCCAAGAAGGCGGCGGCTGACAGCGACTCGCCGGCCGGCGAGGCCAAGGAGTCGGCATGATCAGCCAGGCGCTTCGCCGTGTGGAGCTCGGCGAGGTGCCGGTGGCGACGCCGACCGGACGTCTCGTCGGCGTGTCGGGCCTGCTGCTGGAGGTGAGCGGCAGCACGCTGCGCACGGGCCAGCGCTGCCTGATCGAAACACAGCCGGATGCGCCGCTGAACGAGTGGCTGATGGCCCAGGTGGTGGGTTTCCGCGACCAGGTGGCCTACCTGATGCCGTTCAAGAAGCCCGACGGCCTGGCCGCCGGCGCGCGCGTGCTGGCGGCGCCCGAGCGCTCCAGCCTGACGATAGGCCCGAGCTGGATGGGCCGCATCGTCAACGGGCTCGGCGAGCCCATAGACGGGCGCGGACGGCTGGGCGGGGACCAGCCGCTGCAGATGACGCCGCCCAAGGTCAACCCGCTGCGCAAGCAGCCCGTGCACGAGCCGCTGGACGTGGGCGTGCGCGCGATCAACGGCCTGCTGACGCTGGGCCGTGGCCAGCGCGTGGGCCTGATGGCCGGCTCCGGTGTCGGCAAGAGCGTGCTGCTGGGCCTGATCACCCGCAACACGGTGGCTGATGTGGTGGTCGTGGGCCTGATCGGCGAGCGCGGCCGCGAGGTGCGCGAGTTCATCGATCTGTCGCTGGGCCCGGAGGGGCTGGCGCGTTCGGTGGTGGTGGTGGCCCCGGCGGACGAATCGCCGTTGATGCGGCTGCGCGCGACCGAGCTGTGCCACAGCATCGCCGCGCATTACCGTGACCAGGGGCAGCATGTGCTGCTGCTGGTGGATTCGCTGACCCGCTATGCGATGGCCCGCCGCGAGGTGGCGCTGGCGCTGGGCGAGCCGCCGGCCACCCGCGGCTATCCGCCGTCCGTCTTCAGCCTGCTGCCCGAGCTGGTGGAGAGCGCCGGCAACGGCGAGGGCGAGGGCAGCATGAGCGCGATCTACACCGTGCTGGCCGAGGGCGACGACCAGCAGGATCCGGTGGTCGACTCGGCGCGCGCGATCCTGGACGGCCACATCGTGCTGTCGCGTGCGCTGGCCGAGCGCGGCCACTACCCCGCCATCGACGTGGCCCAGTCCATCAGCCGCTGCATGAGCCTGGTGACCGATCACGGCCAGCAGAACGCGGCGCGCGAGCTCAAGAAGCTGATGGCGCGCTATGAACAGGTGCGTGAGCTGATGCCGCTGGGGGCCTATGTGCCCGGTGCGGACCCTGCCACGGACCGCGCGGTGGCGCTGTGGCCGCGCATCGAGGCCTATCTGCACCAGGGCACGCATGAAGGCGCGCCACTGGCCCGTACCCAGGAACTGCTGAGGGAGCTGCTGTCATGAGTGATGCCTCCATGCAACGCAATCTGGCCCGCTTGGTCGAGCTGCAGCAGCTGACGGTGGAGCGCCAGCAGGCCGAGCTGGCCAGCCAGCAGCAGCTGTGCCAGCGGGTGCGCAAGACGGTGGAGAAGCTGGAGTCGCTGAGCGCCCAGGCCTCGTTGAGCGGCACGCAGACACCGGGCCTGGCCCAGAACAACGCCGCCTACAAGCAGGCCATGCTGGCCTGGGCTGACCAGCAGCGTCAGGAGCTGGCACGCCGCGAGGCCGAGCTGGCCCAGACCCGCGAAGCCGTGATGGCCGCGGCCCGCCGCGAGGAATCGCTGCAGCTGCTGCTCCAGCGCACCGGGGACCGCGTGCGCACCGCCGAGGCGCGCCGAGAGCAGAAACAGCAGGACGAAATCGCCTCGCAGAGCCAGCTGGGCGGCCTGGGCGCGTTCAGTTCGTCGGGTTGGGGGCGGGATGCTTAATTTCGCGCCGGGTCTGGTCGCCTTGATCAGGGGTAGATCCATCAACTTCGCTGGAGATCCTTGTCATGTCATCGACTAGTCTGGACCCAACCACCCTGGCTCAGCAGCTGGCCACCGCCTACACGCAGCCCACGCAGACCCTGCTGGACACCCAGACCAAGGCCGCGCAGGCGCAGTCGACCGGGCTGACCTCGCTGCAGTCGGCGCTCAACGCCTTCAAGACGGCCCTCAATGCGCTGGCCTCCAAGCCCGGGCAGTCGGTCACGCAGTACAGTGCCACGGCCAGCGAAAGCGGCTACTTCACCGCCACGACGACCAGTTCCGCCCAGCCCATCAGCACGCCGCTGTATGTGGAGCAGGTGGCCACGACCCATCAGATCGCCTACCAGGATCTGCCCGCCGTGCCCGCGGGGCCGGGGTCCATGTCGGTCTCCTTCGGCAACGGCACCAACCTGAGCGTGGATCTGGCCAGCGCCGATACCGACGGCGACGGCACGCTGTCGCAGGCCGAGATCGCCCGCGCGATCAACACCTCCGCGGCCGGTCAGGTCACGGCCATGGTGGTGACGGTGGGCGGCTCCACCCAGCTGATGCTGACCTCGGGTAGCAGCGGCGATGGCGGCAAGATCACGTCGGTCACCTCGACGGTGGCGGCACTGAACACGGTGCTGACCGATCCGACCAAGAAGAAGGAACTGGTCGCCGCGCAGGACGCCATCGTCTGGCTCGGCGCGCAGGGCACGGGCACGCGCCTGCAGCAGGCCAGCAACACGGTCACGGCGATTGCCGGCGTCAGCATCACGCTGACCAAGGCACAGACGGCCGGAGCGTCGCCGCTGACGCTGACCGTGGCGCGTGATGACACGGCCACCACGGCCAAGCTGCAGAACTTCATCGACGCCTACAACAAGCTGGAAACCTCGCTGGACAGCCTGACGGCCGTGAGCACCAACGGGTCCACGGCGGGTGCGTTCGCCAATGACTCCGGCGTGCGGGCCTTGAAGGACAGCCTGGCCAACCTGCTGCGCAAGGACTACGGCAGCTCCAACCTGCGCACGCTGGGCGTGAGCATCGACCGTGCGGGCCAGCTCAGTGTCGACAGCAGCAAATTGACAAAAGCGCTAACGGCCAATTCGCTGGCCTTGAACGATGTGCTCGGTTCTGCGGCTTTGAGTGCGCCCTCGGGTCTGCTGGGGGCCAGCAGCCAGTTGCTGGACCGTTGGACCAACTCGACGAGCGGGCAGATCAAGCAACGTCAGGATTCCGTGCAATCTCAACAGAAGAGCATCGCGGATCGTCAGACCAAGCTCCAGGCTCAGTACACCTCGGCTTACAACCGTTACCTGCTGCAGTTCACGCAGCTTCAGCAGCTGCAGACCCAGATGAGTCAGACCAGCAGCATCTTTTCATCCCTCAGTTAGACGCGATGAGCTACGACGCCTATCAGAGCTATCAAACCACGAATCTGCACGCGCAGACCGCCCAGGCCTCACCGCTCCAGCTGGTGCTGGTGCTGATGGACGGCCTGCTCGACGAGCTGGCCCGCGCCCGCGGGCACATCGAGGCCCGTCGCTACGAGCTCAAGTCCGCCAGCCTGGACAAGTGCGTCAGCATCATCAATGGCCTGTCCAGTGCGCTGGACATGGAGAACGGCGGCGAGGTCGTGCAGAACCTCGCCCGCCTCTACGAATACTGCGCCGAGCGGCTCTTCCGCGCCGGCGTGGAGCTCAACGTGGGCATCGTGGACGAGGTTCAGCGACTGCTGACCCAGATTCGCGGCGGCTGGCAGGGCGTGCTCGCCCGTCAGGCCTGAGCGGAGATGCCCGTGAGCTCGCCCACCCCTTTGCTGCAAAGCCTGCAAGGCCTGGCGCAGCGACTGCATCAGGCCAGCCAGTCGCACGACTGGACCGCACTCGCGGCCGCCGATGCTGCGCTGGCTCGCCTGCTGCATGGCCTGCAGCTGCGTGGGCTGGACGCCAGCGAGCGCGCCGCGCTGCAGCAGCTGCGCACCTTGCACGGCCAGGTTCGTGCCGACTGCGCGCGTGAGCTGGACACCCTGAAAACCACACTCGACCAGATGCAGCAGCGTCGTGCCGGCTGGCACGCGTACGCCGAAAGCCAGGACTGGACCCCGGAGACCCTGTGATGAGCCTGTCGCTGACTTCCATGATCCCCACCGCGCAACCTGCGCAGACCGCGCCGGCCGAGTCACCGTCGCGGGCTTCGCGCGTCGACCACGAGGCGCCGGCTGCCACGGAGGCGGGCAGTCGTCCCCAGGCGGCAGCCGCCTTCGCCAAGTGCCTGAACGATCAGGACAGCGCAGATGCGCCCGCCACGGAGGTCGACGACCGCACGGCGGAAGACGATGACGGCGCACCCGTGGCGGCCGCTGTCGCGGACGCCGCGTTGCTGGCCATGCCCTGGCTGCAGATGCCGACGGTGATCAGCGAAGCCGTGCAGACGGCCGCAACGGCCGTGCCGCTCGTCGCCCAGGCTGCGCCGCAGGTGGCGGCTCCGGGCGTGTTTGACGCCGGCGCGGATCTGGCGCCTCCGGTCACGACCTGGTCTGCGGCTGTGGACAGCAAGCCGGTCGACCTGGTGGCCGGCCAGGCCGTCGACGCTGCAGCCGCACCCGCGAACGGCGCGGCTGCGGCCTTGATGGCCTTGTTGAGTCGACAGTCGCAGGGGCTGCTGGCCGCCGAGGCACGTGCTGACGCGGCCCGCAGCGCCGCCAGCCCGGCCGTGGCGGGGGAAACGTCGGAGTCCGATGCCGGTGCCGCGGGTGATGGGGCCGTCAGCGCCCTGGTCAGCCTGCTGCGCGGCATGAATCCTGAATCTGCAGCCGTGACGGCTGCGCGCTCTACCGGGGCCGAGGCCTCCACGACCGAGCTGCCGACAGCGGCGTCCGTCAGCCGTGAGGTGACAGGTCTTGCCGCCGTGCCGCACTGGAGCGCCGATCTGGTTGCCGGCCTCGCGGCGCCGGCCGGTGCCGATGCCGGCGTGGCCGGTGCGGCGGGCGACGGCCGTCTGGCGCTGCCGGGTGAAGGCCGGGCCTGGCAGCAGCCGCTGCTGCAGGCGCTGGGCGACCGGCTGCAGGTACAGATCGCGGCGCGCAGCGAGCAGGCCCGCCTGCATCTGGAGCCGCCGCAGCTCGGCCGCATCGAGATCGAGATCCGTCAGCAGGGCGGGGCGCTGCAGGTGCAGCTGTCGGCCACGAATGACGAGGTCCGTCAGCAGCTGCGGCAGATCAGCGAGCCGCTGCGTCACGACCTGGTGCAGCGTCACAGCGGTGAGGTGTCCGTCCAGGTGGGCGCCGCCAGCGCTGGCGCGGAAGCACGTGGGCGTGGCGACGCCCAGGCCCAGGGCCAGTCGCAGGGCGGGCAGTCGCGTGATGCGCAGCGTCAGCCCGGACGGGCCTGGGACGAGCAGGCCGAGGCGGCCGCCACCTTCAACGACGCCCTGGCCAGCCAGGGTCTGGCTTAAGGAGCAGGCCCGATGAGCAAGGCCAAGTTGGGAATCCTGATCGGCGTGATCGTGCTGCTGCTGGCCGGTGGCGGTGGCGCCGGCTGGTGGTGGTGGCACAGCCATGCCAAGAAGGCAGACGGTGCGCAGGCCGAGGTCGAGGAGATCAAGCCCGCGCCCGAGTACAAGTACGTCACGCTGGACAAGGTGCTGGTGATGCTGCGTGGCAGCAGCGGTGAGGCCGTGTCGCACTACATGGCGGTGGACATCGTCTTCAAGACGCTGCCCGACAAGGAAAAGCTCACCAAGGAGCACCTGCCGCTGCTGCGCACGGTGGCGGTGAAGGCACTGTCCACCAATACGCTGGATGCCGCCTCCGCGATGAGCGTGGAGGACGTCGCCAAGAGCCTCAACCAGGCCTATCAAGCCAGCTACAAGGCCGACGGCCATGAGCCGCCGTTCGCCGAGGCGCTGATCGGCAAGCTCATCATCGAATAAGCAGGGCCGCATGCAGCACGCCTATGCCGAATGGGGCCAGACCGCGAGCGCGGGCCTGGGCGCGGATCTCGAGCAGCGCACGCTGCGCGAGTACGCGCCGCTGGTCAAGCGCGTCGTGCGTCAGCTCTCGGCCCAGGCGAGTGCGGTCATGGACCGCGAGGACATGGAGCAGGTGGGCCTGATGGGCCTGCTGGAGGCGCTGCGCCGTTACGGCGAGCCCGACGAGAGCTTCGGTGCCTTCGCGGTGATGCGGGTGCGCGGATCCATACTCGATGAGCTGCGCCGGCAGGACTGGCGGCCGCGCAGCGTCCGGCAGGACAGCCATCGCATCCGCGATGCGCTGCGCGCGCTGTCGCGCCAGCTGGGGCGCGAACCCAGCGAGGCCGAGGTGCTCAAGGCGCTCAAGCTCACGCCGCAGGCCTACCAGGACTATCTGCAGGCCGAGGTGGCCGAGGAGCTGGCCAGTTTCGACGAGCTCGTGGAGGAATTGGCCCGTTTGCCGAGTGAGCAGCGCAGCCCCGAGGCCCAGCTGCTGCAGACTCGGACCATCGCCCAGGCCCTGGGTCAGCTGAATGAGCGCGAGCAGAAAGTCATCCAGCTGTACTACGAATTCGACGCCAGTCTCAAGGAAATCGGCGCCGTGCTCGACCTCACCGAGGCACGCGTCTCTCAGATCAACAAGGCCGCTCTGACCAAGATGCGCGTCTTCCTGCAACAGCAAGCCTAGGAGCCCACACCATGCAGTCCTTCGTTGGGATCCTCATCACTCTGGGTTGCGTCTTCGGCGGCTTCATGATCCACGGCGGCAGCTTCGGCGTGCTGTGGCAGCCGGTGGAGCTGCTGATCATCTGCGGCGCCGCGCTCGGCGCCATCGTGCTGGGCAACCCCAAGCACGTGCTCTCCGAGATGCTGCACCAGCTCAAGGGCGTGATTCGCCGCCACAACGATGGCCAGGAGTTCCAGCGTCAGCTGCTGCTGCTGATGTACGAGCTGCTGCAGGCGGCTGCCGGCGGCCTGAAGGCGCTGGACGCCCACGTCGAGGCGCCCCACGACAGCGTGCTGTTCCAGCGCTATCCGCTGATCCTGAACAACCCCAAGCTGCTGCACTTCATCGTCGACAACTTCCGCCTGATGGCCATGGGCAAGATCAACGCCCACGAGCTGGAGGGCGTGCTGGACCAGGAGCTGGAGGCCATCCACGACGAACTGGCCCAGCCGGCCAAGTCGCTGCACAAGATCGCCGAGGCGATGCCGGGCTTCGGCATTCTGGCCGCCGTGCTGGGCATCGTGATGGCCATGAACCACGTGGCCGAGGGCGCGAGCTCCGGCGAGATTGCGCTGATGGTGGGTGCCGCCATGGTCGGTACCTTCATCGGCATCTTCTTCTGCTACGGCGTGCTGGACCCGCTGTCCAACATGATGAAGCAGCATGTGCACGAGGAGCTGGCTTCGTTCGAATCGGTGAAGGTGGTGCTCGTCACCCACGTGGCCGGCAAGCCGCCGCTGCTGGCCATCGACGCCGGTCGCCGCCTGGTGCAGCTCAATATCAAGCCCAGCTTCGCCCAGCTGGAGTCGTGGATCGAGGAGCTGAGCGGCAAGGGCAGCGAGGAAACGCCGCGCCGCCGCGCCACCGACCGCGCGCCGGGCGAGGGAGACCGCCGTGCCGCCTGATCTGCAGGCCATCAAGGGCGGTCGCGCGCATCACGACGCGACCGTCGTCAAGAAGGTATCCCGTCGGGCCGAGGACGATGGGCATGGCGGCGCCTGGAAGGTCGCCTTTGCCGACTTCTGCCTGGCGCTGCTGTGCCTGTTCCTGGTGCTGTGGCTGCTGGCCTCGCGCAACTCGGAGCGCCTGCAGGTGGTGCTCAAGGCCGCCGGCGCCAACCTGATCGATGAGGGTCAGGGCATGCACGACACGCTGGCCAACGGCACCAAGGGCAGCATGATCGAGCGCTTCCCGGTGCCCTCGCGCAGCGAATCCCCCAGCCCGGGCGACCCGGATCACGGCTCGGCCGACCCGCGCCTGGGCAAGCCCAGCCTCGACAGCCCGGAGCAGCTGCGCGACTTGGCCAAGCGCATCACCAAGCTGGCCGCCGAGGAGGGCCTGCAGGGTCACTTGCGTACCGAGGTGACGCCGATGGGCCTGCGCCTGCAGCTGCACGACACCGACACCAGCGGCATGTTCGAGCGCGGCTCGGCCCAGCCCAGCCCGCGCCTGACCGCGCTGATGCGCAAGCTCGGGCCCATGCTCGCGCAGATCCGCAACCAGCTGCTGATCGTCGGGCACACCGATTCCACGCAGTATCAGGACAAGTCGCCCGGCGCGTTCTCGAACTGGGCGCTGTCCAGCCATCGTGCGATGGCGGCGCGCCACGAGCTGCTGCTGGGCGGCATGCCGGAGAGCAGCGTGCTGCAGGTGGTGGGCATGGCGGATGCCGCGCCCTTGAACCCGGGCAAGCCGGCGGAGGCCGCCAATCGGCGCATCGAACTGTTCCTGCTGACCAGCACGCAGTCGCAGTCGATCGCAGCGATGTACGGACCCTTCCCGCCCAGTGCCAGTGGCGTGGAAGAACAGGTGCGCAATGCGATCGCACCGGTGTCGCGTTGAGAGGCCGAGATGCGTACCAAGGCCAGAGGTGAGCGTATGAGAGTCACGAATTCCGGAACGCCGACCCCGCTGGGCGGCACGGGGCAGGGTGAGGCCGCGCCGGCCCCTGCGCCGTTGAGCGCGGGCCCGGCGCTGCAGGCCGCGGCGCTGGAATCCGGCGTTCTCAAGCCGGCCCAGGCGGCGCTGTCCGAGATGCCCGAGATCGACCAGGACAAGGTGGCGGCCTTGCGCGATGCGCTGGCCAAGGGTGAGATCCGCTTCGACGCCGACCGCCTGGCCCAGCTGATCCAGCGTTATCACGGGGGCCATTCTTGAATTCCGCAGCCACGCTGATCGCCGAGCTGGGTGAGGGCCTGCGCCGCACCCATCAGGGCTATGAGCGTCTGCAGCAGCTGCTGGAGCGGCAGTTTCAGGCCGCCCTGCGGCACGCGGCCGCCGAGATCGGCGAGATCAGTGAGGAAATCGCCAGCCAGGTGCAGCTGATCGAGGCCCAGGGCCGTCGCGATCGCGAGGTGCTGGCCGCGCTGCTGGGCAGCGAGCATGGCCGCCCCAGCGTGCGCGAGCTGCTGCGCCGGCTGCCGCGTCAGAAGGCTGCGCCGCTGCTGCAGCGCTGGCGTGCGCTGCAGCGCCAGCTGGCCGACTGCAAGGCCCTGAACCTGCGCAACAACCAGCTGATGACCGAGCAGCAGGCGCTGATGCAGCAGCTGCTGGGGCGCGAGGAGCACATCTATGCTGAACGCTGACTTTCGCGCGGGCGACTTCCTCGCGCTGCCGGCCGCTTCGGCAGGGGCGAGCGCGCGCGTGTCGTCCAACGGCGCCGGTGCGGGCTTCGGTTCGCTCTACCGCGAGCTGAACCAGGAGGTGTCCCGCTTCATCGAGCAGGGCGGCGGGGCCGCCTCGCTGAGCCCCGAGGGGCGCTGGAGCCGGCTGCAGGCACAGGGCGTGGCCGGCGGTGGAACGGCCGATCTGTCGGCCCTGGATGCCGTGTCCGAGACGCAGCGCCAGGCCTTCGTCGACGAGGTGCTGCCGCTGGCTCGGGAGGCTGCGGGGCGCCTGGGCGTCGCGCCCGAGGTATTGACCGCGCAGGCCGCGCTGGAAACCGGCTGGGGTCGCGCGCCGGTGCGCCGGGCCGACGGCAGCAGCAGCAACAACCTGTTCGGCATCAAGGCCGGTTCGAGCTGGGGTGGCGAGGTGGTTCAGGCCGCCACCACCGAGTTCGAGCAGGGCCAGCCGGTGGCGGCGAGCGCCGCGTTCCGGGGCTATGCCAGCCCGGCGCAATCCTTCGACGATCTTGCCCGCCTGCTGTCGGGCAGCCCGCGCTACCAGGCCGCGCTGGGCACCGGCGCGGATGCACGCGCCTACGGCACGGCCCTGCAACGCGGCGGCTATGCCACCGACCCGGCCTACGCCGACAAGCTGGCCCAGGTGGCCGGTCGCATTGCCGGACGCTCGGCGGTGGGGGCGCCGTGAGCGCCCGCCGGTCAGCGCAGTTCCGCCGGCTCCACCAGGCCGGCGTCCAGCACGCGGGCCTGGATGACGCGGCCCGTGGCCGCGTTGCGCACCCGGATCACGCTCTGGCGCGCGCCGCTGTCCAGCGCGTCGCCGCTGGCCTCCACGCTGACGCCGCCACGGCTGGCCAGGATGCGAACCGCGTCGCCGCGCTTGACCACGATGGCGGCCACCAGCAGGCGCTTCTGCAAGACCTGACCCGCGCGCAACGCGCTGCGCGCGGCCATGCCGGGTTCGAGCGCCGAGACGGCGTCCGGGATCTGGCTGATATCGCGGCGCTGCAGCTGAACGTCGTCCTCGGCGATCGTGGTGCCGGCTGCTACCGGCTGGGCCGCCACCAGCACCTCGGCACTCAGCGTGGCGCGCAGCAGGTAGTCCTGTGCGGGCGTGCGGCCGTCGCCGCATCTGGCCACGAGGCGTATGCGCATGAGGCTGCGCATGTCCTGCACGGCGACATCCCAGCCTGCGGCACAGGCCGGGCGGGTGCGCGGTGCGGGCAGCGTGAGCTGGACTTCTGGCGCCAGCAGGCCGGCCTGCTGGGCCTGATCGAGCAGGCTGCGCCGTGCCATCTCTTCAACCTGGACATCCAGTGCGGCAGCGCAGGCAGAGCCTGACAGCCACATCGCTAGCAAAGCAACAAGGGGAACTCGCATGAGCATCGATTTCAGCAAGGCAACCGGCGTCCATGACGACGCGTTGCGTCTGCGAGCCGAGAGGACCAAGGTGCTGGCCTCCAACATCGCCAATGTGAGCACGCCCGGTTATCAGGCGCGCGATGTGGATTTTGCCGCCTCGCTGCAGACCGCGATGGCGGGCGAGTCCGACGGCCTGCTGTCCGACACCGAGGACGGCATGAAGTACCGCGTGCCCTATCACCCCTCCCAGGATGGCAACACGGTCGAGCTGGGCGTCGAGCAGGCGGCCTTTTCGCAGAACGCACTCGACTTCCAGACCAGCCTGACCTTCGTGAACATGAAGCTCAAGGGCCTGGCCAAAGTCATCGCCGGTCAGTAAGCGCAGGAGATCTTTCTCATGTCTTTCAAGCAAATTGCACAGATAGCCGGTTCGGCGATGAGCGCACAGACCGTGCGCTTGAATACGATCGCCAGCAACCTGGCCAATGCCCAGTCTGCATCGGGGTCACCTGATGCCACCTACCACGCACGCAAGCCGGTCTTTGCGGCGCTGGCCGCCCAGTCTGGTCTGGGTGATCAGCAACTGTCCGGGGCGCGGGTGCAGGTGCTGGACGTGGTGGAGAGCCAGGAGCCGCTGCGCAAGGCCTACGAGCCAGAAAACCCGCTCGCGAACGAGAACGGTGAGGTGTTCTACCCCAACGTCAACCCGGTCGACGAGATGACCGACATGTTGTCGGCCTCACGTGCCTTCGAGACCAATGTCGAGGTGCTGAGCCGAGTGAAGTCCATGCAGCAGTCGCTGTTGCGCCTGGGAGATTCCTGATGACCACGACGACCAACGTCAATAGCAACACCTCGAGCAGCAGCTCGACCGTCAGCGGCCTGATCGGCGGCAACGGCAGCGTGACGGATCTGTTCACGACGCTGCTGGTGGCGCAGATCAAGAACCAGGATCCGCTGTCGCCGCAGGACCCCAGCCAGATGGTGTCGCAGCTCACGCAGCTCAGCCAGATGGAGTCGCTGCAGGGGCTGGCCAGCCAGGCCTCCACCTCCTCCGGCTTGCTGTCCAGCCTGCAGGTGCTGACGCTCGGCGGTCAGGTCGGCTCGACCGTGCAGGTGCAGGCCTCGCAGATCCATGTCAGCGGCGAGAAGGTGGAAACCAGCTTCACGCTGCCGGGCAACAGCAACAAGGTGCAGCTCGTGCTGACCGGTGCCGACGGCAAGGAACAGCGCATCGAACTGGGTGCGCTCAATGTCGGCGCGAACAGCTACACGCTCGACCCCGCGAAGCTGGGGCTGACCAATGGCGACTATCAGATCCGGGTGGAGAACGCCGACGGCGTGAAGCTGCCGGTCGAGGTGGCCGCGCAGATCACGGGCGTGCGCCTCACCGGTGCCGGCCAGGCGGTGATCCAGCTGGGCGCGCTGGGCGAATTCGATCCCTCCGCCATCACTCAATTCAAGGGCCATCTGGCGTCCTAAACCCAAGCAGGAGTACTGACCATGAGTTTCGAAATCGCCCGGATGGCCATCAATTCGGTCAACCAGTCCCTGGATGTGATCAGCAACAACATCGCGAACGCGCACAGCTATGGCTACAAGTCCAAGCGCGCCAACTTCTCCGCGATGTACGCCGGCAACGCCCCCAACGGTGCCGAGGTGTCGTCGATCACCGAAAGCATCACCAGCACCGGTGGCGTGCGCAACACTGGTGGCGCGATGGACGCGATGATCACCGACCGCGGCTTCTTCGCGGTGCGCGACAAGTCGGGACAGATCATGTACACCCGCGTGGGCATGTTCAACGTCGACAAGGACGGCTACGTCATCGACGCCAACGGCCGCAAGGTACAGGGCTATGCCGCCTTCCGCGATGCGTCGGGGCAGCTGGTGCCGGGCGCCGCACTGGGCCCGCTGGGCGACCTGCGCATCGAGACCGGCCAGATCGGCGCCGTGGCCAGCACGAAGCTGAGCTACAACGGCAACATGTCGGCGGACTGGGATGTCAAGCCGGCCACGCCGGTCTTCGACAAGGATGTCCCGACCACGTTCAACAGCTCGGTTACGTCCTATGCCTACGACTCCCAGGGCACCAAGCACACGCTGACCCAGTACTTCGTCAAGAGCGCCAACAACACGATCAACGTCTACTACAGCGTGGACGGTGGAGCGACCGGCGCAACACCTGACACCACGATGGTGTTCGACGGTGCCGGCCTGTTGCAGTCCGTCGACGGCACGGCCGGTGCGAGCGTTCATACGCTGAACTTCACGCCCACCGGCGGCGCAGCCGCCGTGGCGCTGCAGATCGATTACGCCGGCACGACGCAGTATTCCGGCGACACCTCGACGCTGGTGAACACGCCCAATGGCAATGCCTCGGGGATGCTCAACGGCACCAGCATCACCGAAGACGGCAGCATCGTCGCTACCTACACCAACGGCGCCAGCCAGGTGGTGGGCACGGTGGCGGTGGCCACCTTCGCCAACCCCAGTGGCCTCAAGCCCGGTGCCAACACCAGCTGGACGGCCAGCGTGGACAGCGGCACGCCGCTGTACGCGACCCCGGGTTCGGCCACGGCCTCGTCGCTCGCCGTGGGCGTGCTGGAAGACTCCAACGTCGACCTGACTGGTGAGCTGGTGAACCTGATGTCCGCGCAGCGCAACTACCAGGCCAACACCAAGGTCATCTCCGCCGAGAGCGAGATGATGCAGAGCCTGATGCAGGCCATCTAAGCCGCATGGACGCGCTGATCTACACGGTGATGAGCGGGGCCGAGCGCGTGCAGCGCGCTCAGGCCGTGCACGCCAACAACCTGGCCAATCTCGAGACCGCGGGTTTCCGCGCCAACATCGAGCAGGCCAATGCCGCGCAGGTGAAGGGCTACGGTTACGACGCCCGCCACCTGGCGCAGCTGCGCTCCGATGTGGTCAGCGCGCGCACCGGCAGCCAGCGCGACACCGGGCGCGAGCTCGACATCGCGATCCAGGGCGACGGCCTGTTTGCCGTGTCCCAGGGCGGGCCTGACGGCGTCGAGGCCTACACCCGCGGCGGCAACTTCACGGTCGACACCGAAGGGCGCCTGCGCCTGGGCCAGCATGTGGTGCTGGGCGAGGGCGGCCCCATCGTCGTGCCCGAGCACGACAAGCTTGAGGTGCTGGCCGACGGCACCGTGTCCATCCTGGCTGCGGGCCAGACCGAGATGCAGGCGGTGGACAAGCTCAAGCTGGTCAAGCCCGAGTTCCGCCAGCTGACGAAGAACGAGGCCGGCCTGCTCGTCATGCGTGACGGCAGCACGCCCGCCAGCGACCCGAACGTGCAGGTCGCGGCCGGCAAGCTGGAGTCCAGCAATGTGTCGGCCGTCGAGGAGATGGTCACCACCATGAACCTCGCCCGCGATTTCGAACTGCAGATGCGCCTGTTCAAGGCTGCCGACGGCATGGCCGACACCGGCAACCGCCTGGTGCGCGACTGATTCGCGCGCCCCTCAACCCATTTCTGAAGGAGTAGCCCATGAACCCCGCCATGTGGATCAGCAAGACCGGTGTGCAGGCTCAGGACGCCAAGCTGCAGGCCATCGCCAACAACCTGGCCAACGTGAACACCGTGGGCTTCAAGCGCGACCGCGTGCTGTTCGAGGATCTGTTCTACCAGATCGAACGCCAGCCCGGCGCACGTGCCGACGACGGCACGGCCGCTCCGACCGGGGTGCAGCTGGGCAACGGCACCCGCATGATCGGCACGCAGAAGGTCTTCACCAGCGGCAGCCTGCAGACCACCGGCCAGGCGCTGGACGTGGCCATCATCGGCAACGGTTTCCTGCAGGTGCAGGGGCCTGACAACCGCCCGGCCTATACCCGCGCCGGTCAGCTGCAGGTGAACGCCGACGGCCGGCTGGTGACGGCCCAGGGTCAGGCCCTGGTGCCCGAGATCACCATCCCGGTCAACGCGACGGCCGTCACCATCAGCGAGAACGGCACGGTCACCGCGACCATGGCCGGTGCCACCGCCACCACCGAGCTGGGCCAGCTGCGCCTGACCCAGTTCGTGAACCCGGCCGGCCTGCTGGCGCTGGGCGACAACCTCTACCAGGAAACGGTGGCCAGCGGTACGCCCAACGAGGGCGTGCCCGGCGAGAACGGCCTGGGCAAGCTCAAGCAGGGCTCGCTGGAAGGCTCGAACGTGCAGGTGGTGGAGGAGATGGTCGACATGATCGCCGCCCAACGCACCTACGAGATGAACACCAAGGTGCTGTCGGCGGCCGACAGCATGCTGCAGAACCTGGCCCAGGCGGCCCGCTGAGCATGCGCGCTGCTGCTGCCCTTGCCCTGCTGGCGGCGGCGCTGCTGCCTGCCTGCAGCGTGATCGCGCCCCCGCAGCTGCCGAGCGCCGACCCCGGCCCGCTGCCGCTGGGGCCGGCCGGGCCGCAGCGTCCTTCGGGCGGTGGCGTCTTCATGGCCGGCCGCAGCGCCAGCGTGACGGCCGACACCCGCGCCTTCCGCTCGGGCGATGTGCTGACCGTGGTGCTGGAAGAGGCCACCCAGGCCAGCAAGAAGGCCGACACCACGATGGGCAAGCAGAGCAACAGCGACCTCAATCTCAACCTGAACGGCAAGGCCAAGGCCTATGGCGGCGGCGCGCAGACCGATTTCACCGGCAGCGCCGCCAGCAGCCAGCAGAACACGCTGCAGGGCGCGATCACCGTCGTCGTGCAGGAGGTCATGTCCAACGGCCTGCTGCGCGTGTCCGGCGAGAAGAGCCTCACGCTGAACCAGGGCGAGGAACTGGTGCGCGTGGCCGGCTATGTGCGCCCGGCCGATGTGGACAGCGAGAACCGCGTGTCCTCGCAGCGCGTGGCCAATGCGCGCATCAGCTACAGCGGCCGCGGCCATCTGGCCGATGCCAACACCCCGGGCTGGCTGACGCGTCTGTTCGTCAACCCCTGGTCTCCTTTCTGAACCTCCAGGCCATGAAGCGACTGCTCATCACCCTGCTGCTGTGTGCCGGCGTGGCCGGTGCACAGGCCGCGCAGAGCCTGCGCCAGCTCGTCAACATCGAAGGCGTGCGTGAGAACCAGCTGCTCGGCTACGGCCTGGTGGTGGGCCTCAACGGCAGCGGCGACAGCACGCAGGCCAAGTTCTCCAGCCAGTCGGTCGGCAATCTGCTCAAGCAGTTCGGCGTCAAGCTGCCGGAGAAGACCGAGGCCAAGTCTCGCAACGTGGCGGCGGTGATGGTCAGCGCAAGCTTCCCCAGCGGCTATCGGCGTGGCCAGACCATCGACGTCACGGTGTCCTCGCTGGGCGACGCCAAGAGCCTGCGCGGCGGCACGCTGCTGCTGACGGAGCTGCACGCGGTGGATGGCGAGGTCTATGCGCTGGCCCAGGGCAATATGGTCGTGACCGGCCTCAGCGCCCAGGGGCAGAGCGGCTCCAGCGTGACGGTGAACACGCCCACCACCGGGCGCGTGCCCAATGGCGCCAGCATCGAGCGCGAGATCGAATCCGATTTCGACACCCGCCCCGAGGTCGTGCTCAATCTCAAGCGCCCCAGTTTCCAGACCGCGACCCAGATCGTCGACGCGATCAACAAGCGCTTCGGTGACGCCGTGGCCAGCACCCGCGATGCGACGAGCGTGGCCGTACAGGCCCCGGCCCAGCCCACGCAGCGGGTCGCCTTCGTGGCCCAGCTCGAAAACCTCAGCGTCGAGGGGACGCAGGCACTGCCGCGCGTGATCTTCAACTCGCGCACCGGCACCGTGGTCATCGCCGATGGGGTGAAGGTGCGGCCTGCTGCGGTGTCGCACGGCTCGCTCAAGGTCATCATCAGCGAGACCCCGCAGGTCAGCCAGCCCAACGCGATGAGCCGCGGCACGACTCAGGTGGTGCCGCAGTCGCAGGTCAAGGTCGACCAGGGCGATGGCCGCATGTTCCGCTGGCCGGCCGGCACCAGCCTGCAGGCCATCGTCGACATGGTCAACAGCATTGGCGCCAACCCGGACGACCTGATGGCCATCCTGCAGGCGCTGGACCAGGCCGGGGCCATCGAAGGCGAGCTGCAGGTGATCTGATGACCGAGTTCAACCCCACGCTGAACGCCCTGCCGCTGGACGCCAAGCCCGACGAGAAGACCCGGGTGAAGGCCCAGGCGACCGATGCGGCGATCAAGTTCGAGGCCTTCTTCATCAAGCAGCTGCTGACCCAGATGCGCTCCAGCGCGCGTGCGCTGGCCGACGAGGACAGCGCCGAGAACAAGCACGCCAACCAGGACATGCTGGACATGGCCGACGGCATGGTGGCCGATGCGCTCGCCAAGCGCCGCGCCTTCGGCATTGCCGACATGATGCTGAAGCAGGTGCTGCCGGCCGCCGGTTTAAGTCCGGACGCCGATGTGTCGCCTTCCACTTCTGAGAACCACGGGAGTCAGAAGCGATGAGCATGCTCACCAATGGTCTGAGCGGCGCACTGGCCGCCCAGGCGTCACTGAACATCATCAGCCAGAACGTCGCGAACTCGATGACGCCGGGCTACTCGCGCCAGGGCGTGCTGCTCAACGCGATGCCCACGCAGATCGGCGGCATCGGCGGTGGCGTCAAGGTGAGCTCGCTGCTGCGCTTCGCGGACAACTACAAGAACCTGCAGCTGTGGCAGGCCGCCAGCAACCAGGGCCAGTACCAGGCGGGCCAGACCTACCTGACCCAGCTGGAGCAGGTGATGTCGGACGACACCGCCAACATCAACGCCGGCATGGACCAGTTCTTCGCCGCGCTGAACGCGGCCAGCGTGCAGCCCGAGTCCGGCCCGCTGCGCGAGCAGGTCATCACGGCGGCCGACGCGCTGGTCAAACGCTTCGACAGCATGCAGCGCCTGTTCACCTCGCAGCAGACGGCCATCGCCACGCAGCGCCAGGGCATCGTGGGCCAGATCAATGCGCTGACCCAGGACATCGCGGCGCTGAACAAGCAGATCGCGGTGGCGCGCAGCTCGGGCGTGTCCGATTCCGACCTGCAGGATGCGCGCGACGAGCGCATCAAGAGCCTGTCCGGCCTGGTGGGCGTGCAGGTGGTGGACCTGCCCGACGGCGGCAAGAGCGTCTCGCTGCGCAATGGCCAGCCGCTGGTCATCGCCTCCGACGCGGCCGTCATGAGCGGCGAGATCAACCAGCCGCTGACGCTGAAGTTCGTCAACACCACGTTCACCGTGCCCGACAGCGGCCTGGGCGGTCAGCTGGGCGGCCTGGCCGACCTGCAGAACCAGATCCTGCTGCCGCAGCAGCAGACCATCAAGGAGCTGGGCACCGGCCTGGGCGACGCGATCAATGCGGTGCTGGCCGGGGGCTTCGCGCCGCCGGCGACGACGCCGGGCCAGCCGCTGTTCGACACCACGGGTGGCGTGCTCAAGCTCACCAGCCTGTCAGCGGCCGACCTGGCCTTCTCGGCCAATGCGACCGACAGCGGCAACAGCGACAACCTGTCCAAGCTGGTGGCGCTGCGGCAGTCCACCATCACCGTCACCACCTTCGATTCCCGTGGCAATGTCACCGGCAGCGGCCCGGCCGTGATGGGCGATGTCTACACCCAGCTGCTCGGCAAGCTGGGCGTGGCCAGCGGCCTGAATGCCTCGCAGCAGAAGACGGCGCAGACGGTGCTGGACCAAGCCCAACAAAGCCGCGATTCCAGCAGTGCGGTGAACCGCGACGAGGAAGCGGTGAACCTGATGCAGTACCAGCAGATGTACCAGTCGAACATGAAGGTGGTGTCTGTCGCCAACGACCTGTTCGACGCCACCCTGGCGATGTTGGGCTGAGTCCCGCCCCTCTAGCGAAAGACCGGCCATGCGCATCTCCAGCAGTCAGTACCACAACACCATGATCTCGGCGCTGCAGCTCGCCAACGATGGTGTGAACCAGGCCATGCAGCAGCTCGCCACCGGGCAGCGCATCCTGAAGCCCTCCGACGACCCGATCGGCACGCTGCGGCTGTCGCGCCTGTCGCGCGAGGAATCGGCGCTGGCCCAGTACCGCGACAACATCGGCGCGCTGCAGAGCCGCCTGAGCAACAGCGAGGCTACGCTGGACAGCATGAAGGGCGATCTGCAGTCGCTGCGTGACCTGCTGGTTTGGGCGGCCGACGGTGGCAACACGCCGTCCGACCTGAATGCGATGTCCGGCTCGCTGCAGACGCTGCAGGAGAGCCTGCTCTACCTGGCCAACACCAAGAACGCGGAAGGCCGCTACCTGTTCTCGGGCACGGCGAGCGATCAGCCGACCGTGGTGGTGACCGCCGGCCCGCCGGCCACCTACACCGCCGGTGGCAACACCGAGACCCAGCCGGTGGCCGTGGCCGACAGCACCAACGTGCCGGCCAATGTGTCGCTGCAGGAGATGGCGCCCTTCCTTCAACAGCTCAGCACGCTGACGGCGCAGCTGGCCTCGCCGACGGTGACGGCGTCCGGCGTGCAGCCCGCCGTGCAAAGCATGATCGATTCCCTGGACCAGACCCTGGGCGCCGTGGCCAGCAAGATCGGCCAGCTGGGTGGCCGGCAGAACGTGATCAACACGCTGGATGGCAACCAGGCTTCGGTGAGCCTGTCCAATCAGCAGAGCGCGCTGAAGATCGGCAAGACCGACTATGCGGAGGCGGCGACCCGGCTGGACAGCTTCACGCTGGCCTTGAAGGCAACGCAGAGCGCCTATGCCAAGGTCAGTGAGCTCAGCCTGTTCGACGTGATTCGATGATCGACCTGGGCGCCAAGACCGCCGCGACGACGCCGCTGGACACGCTGTCCCCGGCGTTGCGGCGTGCTAGCGCGCCGGCGTCGCCGTTGGCCGCACTGGCGCCTTTGAGCGCCGCGGGCGATGCGACGACCACGTCGCAGGAGAGCGGCTTCGTCGCGGGCGGCCATGGCACGGCGCCCAGCCGCGAGCCGGGGCTGCAGCAGCAGCTGGGCCGCCTGCAGCAGGGCCTGGACTACCTCGACCGCCTGGCGCAGACGCTGCAGGGCCTGAAGTCCTCGCTCAGTCGCAGCCTGGCCCAGGGCCAGGCCACGGCCGCTCTGCCGCAGCAGGTCAGCCAGCTGACCCAGCTCTGGCAGCAGCGCAGCCAGCAGGCCGGGGGGCGGGTGGACTCTCAGCTGCAGGCCAGCACGGGCGACGAGCCGGCTCGTCAGCGTTTCAAGCTGCGCGGCCTGGATCTGAGCGTGCTCGAGCGCGGTGGTGCCGAGACCTTGCGCCTGCAGCTGCCCGGCCGTGCCAGCAGCCAGGGCACGGCGATGACGCTGTCCGTCACGCTGGACGGCGAGGGTACCGAAAGCCAGCTGCAGACGCTGGCCCGCGCGCTGGCGCCGGCCGGGCTCAGCGTGGATGCGCAGGGCCAGGATCTGGTGTTCAGCGTGGCCGAGTCCCAGTGGCCGGCGCTGCGCGATGGCCTGACGGTGCGCGGCGACGGCAAGCGCTTCCCCAGCGGGCAGCCGGTCCGCGCACGGCTCGATGCCGCGCCCGAGGCGCTGCAGCCCCAGCAGTGGAATGTCAGCGATGCGATCGGCCAGCGCCAGGCGCTGGGTCAGGTCTTGCAGGCCCAGCCGCGCCTGGCCAGGGCGCGCGAGGCGCTGGGCGAGCAGCTGCGTGACGTGCAGAACCAGACGGAGCCGGTCAGCGGCCTGAACGCCGGAGAGGCGCAGGCGCTGGCGGGCGGCCTGGAGTCCCGCCTCAGCCAGGGCGACTATGCAATGCAGCAGGCGCTGATGCCGGCGCTGCGCGGGCTGCACAGGCAGCGGGTGCGGCAGCTGCTGGGCTGAGCGCAGACGCGGGGTGTCCGCCCCGACTTCGTTGGCGACGGTCGCTGGGCGGAGCTGCTCAGGGCGTCAGCACCTGGACGGGGACCCGGTAGTCCTCGTGGTTCAGCCCTTTGTACTGCTGCATGAACACCTGCTGTGTGATGCCCGCGCCGCGGCTCAGCACCGTTTCGACGAGATGGTCCAGGCAGGCAGGCGGCAGCCGACGGGAAAAATGGATGGCCATGCGCCGCTCATCCACCTGCGGGCCCGGCTTCACCAGCGCGGCGACACCCGGGTGCTCGCGCAGCACCAGATCCGTCGTCGGGCGGGCGCCGATGGCACCGGCCAGACGGCGCGCGGCCAGCATCTGGAACAGCATCTCGTAACTGCTGACCGGCTGCAGTCGGTCCACGTAGGGCGTCAGGGCCGGCGGCACCGGCGCGCCACGCACGATGCCTATCGGGCCCGTGCGGCGGCTGCCGTCGTCGAGGCCGACGGGCTCGTAGAGCAACACCGGCATGCGCAGGAACTGGATGGAGACCAGCTGCTGCCGGTAGGCCTCGATCGCCGTGAAGGAGACGGTCACCACGTCGGCGCGGCCGGCGTCCAGCTCCAGCGGGATGCGCACGAAGGGCATGGGCAGGACCTGACGCTTCACGCCAGCGGCGGCCAGCAATGCGTCGGTGCTGTCCATTAGAAAGCGCGTGATGCCCTGGCTGGGCGAATCCAGCGCCAGCACGACGGCTCGCAAGGGGCGCGGGCAGATGGCCTGAGCGGCTGCCGGCAGGGGCAACGCGGCCAGCACCGGCAGCGCGAGAGTGACGAGCCATCGATGGCGTGGCGGCATGACGCTGCGGCGTGTCGGCATGTCGTGTGGCGCTCAGGCCCTTGTCTCGTGGAAGCCGGGCCGCGGCTGGCCGGTGGGGCGCCGCGGTTCTTGGTGTGCTGCCAGCCGATTGTTGGTGCATCGCATCCTGCTGGCAAGCCGGTCCGGCGAGCGACACTAGCCGCTTGACCACCGAGTGCAGGAGCAGAGGATGACTATTGCGTGGCAGGCGTTCACGCCTTGGACAGCGTTGGCCGGCGGGCTGTTGATCGGCCTGGCGGCGGCGTTGTTCGTGCTGTTGAACGGGCGCATCGCCGGCATCAGCGGCATCGTCGGCGGGCTGTTCCGGCCGGTGCGTGGCGACATCGTCTGGCGGGTGGCCTTTCTGGTCGGGTTGGTGCTGGCGCCCGCCGGCTACCTGCTGGTGGGCGGGCGACTCGCAGGCAGCGTCGACGCCGACTGGCCGCTGCTGCTGCTGGCCGGCCTGCTGGTGGGCGTGGGGACGCGCTACGGCGCCGGCTGCACCAGCGGGCACGGCGTGTGCGGCCTGTCGCGGCTGTCACCCCGCTCCGCGGTGGCCACGCTGAGCTTCATGGCGGCGGGCTTCGCGACCGTCTTCGTGCTTCGCCATCTGCTCGCGTAAGGGGGCGCCTCATGATTGCAGTGACTGCTTTTCTGGCCGGCCTGGTGTTCGGCTTCGGGCTGCTGGTGTCCGGCATGGCCGACCCGAACAAGGTGCTGGGCTTTCTCGACCTCGCGGGTGCCTGGGACCCGTCGCTGGCTTTGGTGATGGCGGGCGCCATCGCTGTGGGCCTGGGGGCCTTTGCGTTGGCCAAGCGGCGCGAGCGCAGCCTGCTCGGCGAGCCGATGCGGCTGCCGACCGCGCGTGCGATCGATCGGCGCCTCGTCGGCGGCAGCCTGCTGTTCGGCGTGGGCTGGGGGCTGGTGGGGCTGTGCCCCGGCCCCGCGCTGGTGCTGCTGGGGCGGGGGGAGTTGAAGGCGCTGGGCTTCGTGGCCGCGATGGTGGCGGGCATGGCCCTGGTGGAGTGGCTGGACCGCCGCAAGGCGCGGCGCTGAGCCCTCAGCGCAGTCGCAGCGCGGCGGCGATGCCCAGGGCGACCAGCATCGCCCAGGGTGACAACAGGACACGCGCCCAGCGGGCGCGCGGCACAAAGCCCACGCCGCGCACGAAGCCCGCGCTCATGGCCCAGAACAGGGCCATCGCGAAGCGGTGATCGGCATGGCCGTCGGGGCCCGCGAACAGCGGCGGGTACAGCGTGCCGCCCAGCATCACCGCCAAGGCCACCGCCAGGCAGGGCCCGTGCAGCCCGGGACCACGCGGCTTTGTGTCGTCCGGGGCAGCGTTCATTCGCCGAATTGCGAATCGGGTGCGCGACGGTTGTCTTCCATCTCGCCCCACATCGCATTCATCACGGCCAGCAGCACGGCGAAACCCACGCCGAGCATCCAGGCGAAGTACCACATGGTTTGACTCCTTCAGACGGGCCTGTGGCCCTCAGTAAGCGGTGTGCGAGTTCGCACGGATGTGTTGGACGGTGACCTTGCCGCGCATCACGCGGTAGGCCCAGCTGGTGTAGGCCACGATGATGGGCACGAACACCAGCGCCACCACGAGCATCAGGCCCAGCGTCATGCGGCTGGAGACGCTGTCCCACAGCGTCAGGCTGGAGGCCGGGTGGCTGGACGAGGGCATCACGAACGGGAACATCGCCGCCCCGGCGGTCAGGATGACCGCGGCCAGCGCCAGCGACGAGGCGACGAAGGCGCTGAGGGTGCGGCGTGCCGCGGTGAGACCGGCAGCCAGCAGCGGCATCACGACGCCGGCGACGGGCAGCAGCCACAGCAGCGGCTGCTGCTGGTAGTTGCGCCACCAGGCGTCGGCGCTGCGGATCACGGTCTTGGCCAGCGGATCGGGGGCGCCGTTGTGCGAGGGCATGGCCGTGATCTCGAAGCCCTGGATGCCGCCCAGGCGCAACCACAGGCCGGCGCCGATGAAGGCCGCCACCAGCACCAGTGCCGCGCCGACGGCAGCGCGCACGGCGCGCTGCTGAACCGCGCCTTCCGTGCGGTGGGCGAGGTAGGTGCCGCCCTGCATCGTGATCATGGCGCTGCTGACCACGCCGGCCAGCAGCGCAAAGGGGTTCAGCAGCTGCCAGAACGTGCCGGTGTAGGTGGACACCAGGTAGTCATCGAAATGGAAGGGCACGCCCTGCAGCAGGTTGCCGAAGGCCACACCGAAGATCACCGGCGGCACGAAGCCCCCGATGAACAGACCCCAGTCCCAGGTCTTGCGCCAGGTGGGGTGGTGGATCTTGCTGCGGTAGTCGAAGCCCACGGGCCGGAAGAACAGCGCCCACAGCGTGGCCAGCATGGCCCAGTAGAAGCCGCTGAAGGCCGTGGCGTAGACCAGGGGCCAGGCCGCGAACACGGCGCCACCTGCGGTGATGAACCAGACCTGGTTGCCGTCCCAGTGCGGGCCGACGGTGTTGATGACGACGCGACGTTCGTCGTCGCTGCGGCCGACGAAGGGCAGCAGCGTGCCGACGCCCATGTCGTGCCCGTCCATGATCGCGAAGCCGATCAGCAGCACGCCGACCAGGCCCCACCAGATCAGCTTCAGAGTTTCATAGTCCAGCATGGCGAGTCCTTTCAGGCGTGTGCGGCTTCGTTGGCGTAGCGGCCGGTGCCCAGCGATCCCGGCCCCTGGCGGGCGAACTTCACCATCAGGAACACCTCAACGATCAGCAGCACCGTGTAGAAGCCGATGAAGCCGGCCAGCGAGCCGTACAGGCTCTCCACCGTCAGCGTGGACACGCTCAGGTGCGTGGGCAGCACGCCGTAGATGGTCCAGGGCTGGCGGCCGTACTCGGCGACGAACCAGCCCAGCTCGCAGGCGATCCACGGGGCGGGCAGCATCACCACGGCCCAGCGCAGCAGCCAGGGCTTGGCGCGCAGGCCCATCTTCAGCGTGCTCCAGAAAGCCAGCGCGAACAGCGCCAGCATCAGGAAGCCCAGGCCGACCATGATGCGGAAGCCCCAGAACATCGGGGCCACGCGCGGCACCGTGTCCTTGACGGCGCGGTCGATCATGTCGGGCGTGGCCTCGGCGACGTTGGTGGTGTACTTCTTCAGCAGCAGGCCGAAGCCCAGGTCGGCCTGGTGCAGGCGCAACTGGACCTCGGCGTCACGGTCCTGGCGGTTCTTGCGCAGGCGCTCCAGGGCGACGACCGCCTGGATGCCGCTCTCGATGCGGGCACGGTTCTTCTCGTGGATCTCGTGGATGCCCGGAATTTCCTTGCTCACCGAGCGCGTGCCGATCAGGCCCATCACCCAGGGGATCTGCACCGCCCAGTCGTTGCGCATCTCCTTTTCGTTGATGCCGGCGATCAGGTTGAACGAGGCGGGTGCGGGTTCGGTCTCCCACATGGCTTCCATCGCGGCCAGCTTGGTCTGCTGGGCCTCGCCGACGGTGTAGCCGGACTCGTCACCCAGCACGATGACGCTGAGCACGCTGGCCAGGCCGAAGGCGGCCGCCACGCGGAAGCTGCGCTTGGCGAACTCCACGTCACGGCGGCGCAGCAGGTACCAGGCCGAGATGGACAGCACGAACATCGCGCCGGTCACATAGCCGGCCGACACCGTGTGCACGAACTTGGCCTGCGCGTCGGGGTTGAAGACGATGGTCCAGAAGTCCGTCATCTCCATGCGCATGGTCTGCCAGTTGAACTCGGCGCCCACCGGGTTCTGCATCCAGCCGTTGGCGATCAGTATCCACAGCGCCGACAGGTTGGTGCCCACCGCCATCAGCGCGGTGACGACCAGATGCTGGACCTTGGTCAGCCGGTCCCAGCCGAAGAAGAACAGGCCGATGAAGGTGGACTCCAGGAAGAACGCCATCAGGCCCTCGATGGCCAGCGGGGCGCCGAAGATGTCGCCCACGTAGTGCGAGTAGTAGGCCCAGTTGGTGCCGAACTGGAACTCCAGCGTGATGCCGGTGGTCACGCCCAGCGCGAAGTTGATGCCGAAGAGCTTGCCCCAGAAGCGGGTCATGTCCTTCCACACCTGCTTGCCGGTCATCACATAGACGGTCTCCATGATGACCAGCAGCCACACCATGCCCAGCGTGAGGGGTACGAACAGAAAGTGGTACAGCGCTGTCGCGGCGAACTGCAGTCGCGACAGATCCACCAATTGATCCGAGATCACGGATGCTCTCCTAGTTGGGTCGCTGGGGCGCGCTGGCGGGTGTGTCCGGCGCTCCCAGATGCACGGCGGTGGCACTCGCGTCCACGGGCACATGCTGATTGGCCACGAAGGCCTGCCACAGGCCCGCCAAAACAAGCAGCTTGATGAGGACCACCCAGCCCAGGTGGCGCAGCAATCGGTGTTCGGCGGGATTCACGGTCGGGTTTCTACAAGAACCGTGCCAGGGCTATCGGGGCTTTACCTGGGGTGGTGAAGCTTTTGGGTGGAAGGCTTGATCCAGGTCATGCAAGGGCGTCAGGGCACCGGCCCTGCATGAGGCCGAGCCTGCGCAATGGCCGAGCATTGGGGTCAGGTTTTGCCGAGGGCCTGCAGCCGGCGGTACAGCGTGCGCTCGGACAGGCCCAGCGCCTGCGCGAGCTCGCGTCGGCTGCCGTTGAAGCGGCTTGCAAAGTCCAGCAGCTCGGTGTCTGCCAGGCCGCGTGCGCGTGGGCCGGGCTGCGCGGGTGCGGGCATGGGCGTGGGCAGGGTGGGGCGCGTCTGTACGAGCGCCGGCGGCAGATCCTGCGGGCGGATCACGCCGCCATCGGCGAACAGCCGGGCGCGCTCCAGCACGTTGCGCAGCTCGCGCACGTTGCCGGGCCAGTCGTGCCGCTGCAGCAGGGCGAGCGCTTCCGGGCTCAGCTGCAGGCGCGAGCCGCCGGTGCGGTCGCGCTGCAGGAAGGAATCGGCCAGCATCGCGATGTCGTCCGGCCGCTCGCGCAGCGGCGGCAACAGGATGGGGAAGGCGGCAATGCGGTAGTAGAGATCCTGCCGGAACTGGCCGTCCGCCACCATGCGCTCAAGGGGCTTGTGCGTGGCCGCGACGAGCCGGAAGTCGGCCTGCCGCGTCTCCAGGCCGCCCACGCGCCGATAGCTGCCGGACTCGATCAGCCGCAGCAGCTTGACCTGCATGGCCAGCGGCACGTCGCCCATCTCGTCGAGGAACAGCGTGCCGCCCTGTGCGGTCTCGACCAGGCCGGGCTTGCGGCCCTGCGCGCCGGTGAAGGCGCCCTTCTCGTAGCCGAACAGTTCGCTCTCGAACAGCGTCTCGGTCAGCCCCGAGCAGTCGACCACGACGAAGGGCCCGTTGGCACGGTCGCTGGCCTCGTGCACCGCGCGGGCGAACAGCTCCTTGCCCGTGCCGGACTCGCCCAGCAGCAGCACCGGCAGCCGCGAGGGCGCGACCCGCTGCAGCGCGGAGAGCGCCGCGTTGAAGGCGGCCGAACGGCCGACCAGCCCGGCGCCGCTGGCCTGCGCCGAGGCGCTGCGCACGGTGTGCAGCTTCTCCACATAGGCCACCACCTCGCGGGCGTCGTTGAGGATGGGGCGCAGCTCCACATCCACATGCTCGGGCCCGCGCGGCGTGTGATGGATGTGCAGCACCCGGTCCGGGCCACGCGTGTCGTGGGCCTTGCGCATGGGGCAGTGCTCGCCGGCCTGGTCGCAGGGCAGGTCGTAGTGGTGGGAGACGCGGTAGCAGGTCTGGCCCAGATAGGGGCGGTCCACGGCGGCGAACTGCCTGCGGTAGGCCGTGTTGGCGGCCAGGATGCGGTAGTTCGTGTCCAGCACGATGGCGGGCACGGCCTCATGTTCCAGGTAGGAAATCAGGGCCTGGACCTGGTCGGCCGCGGCGGAGTCGCTCATGGGCTCATTGTGACATTCGCTGCCGGATTCACTGCCATGGGCTGCCAATAACTGCCAGATTGGCAGTTGCGCCACTCGTTGAGCTTGCGGCTCTTCTCGTTGGGCCCATTGCCAGCCGACGGGCATGGCGGATGGCACGGGCTGGCACGGGGATTGATAGGGCAGGGGTGGGCACTGTTGCCCGCAAAGCTTTGAGGAGACTGAGATGCCTGCCAAGAATGAAGGTGCCCTGGACCGCGGCCTGCGTGTGGCGGCTGGCGTCGTGCTGCTGGCACTGGCGGCCACCGGCGTGCTGGGCGCCTGGGCCTATGTGGGTGTCGTGCCGCTGCTGACCGGCGTGCTCGGCTGGTGCCCGCTCTACACCGCCTTGGGCATCAACACCTGCCCGCGTCGCTGAGACACTGCGGGTTCGATCAAGGAGAGAACACGATGACCCAGGCAAACAGCCGGCTGCATGTGGAGGCGTTCTTCGACGCCGCGACCTGGACCCTGAGCTATCTGGTCATGGACGACGAGACCCGGCAGTGCGCGCTGGTCGACAGTGTGCTCGACTACGACGCCAAGTCTGGCCGCACCGGGCATCAGAGCGCCGACCGGCTGGTGGCCCGGGTGCGGGAGCTGGATGCCCGGGTGCAGTGGATCCTCGAGACCCACGTGCACGCGGATCATCTTTCCGCGGCCCCCTACCTGAAGCAGGCGCTGGGGGGGCAGACGGTGATCGGGGCGCAGATCACCGTGGTCCAGCGGGCCTTTGGCGACCTCTTCAACGTGGAGCCAGGTTTTGCCTACGACGGCCGGCAATTCGACCGCCTGCTGGCGGACGACGAGGCCTTCACCATCGGCGGCCTGCACGCGCGCGCGCTGCACACGCCGGGCCACACACCCGCCTGCCTGACCTATGTGGTCAGCGACGGGCGCGAGACGGCGGCCTTTGTGGGCGACACCCTGTTCATGCCCGACTACGGCACTGCGCGCTGCGACTTTCCGGGCGGCGATGCGCGCACGCTGTATCGCTCCATCAACAAGGTGCTGAGCCTGGCGCCGCAGACCAAGCTCTACATGTGCCACGACTACCTGCCCGGCGGCCGCGAGTTGCAGTTCGTCAGCACCGTGGCCGAGCAGCGCGAGCGCAACATCCATGTGCGAGACGGCATCAGCGAGGACGAGTTCGTCGCCATGCGTCAGGCGCGCGATGCGACGCTGGCGATGCCCGCGCTGATCCTGCCGTCGGTGCAGGTCAACATGCGCGCGGGCGAGCTGCCACCACCCGAGGGCAACGGTCGCCGTTACCTGAAGATTCCGCTGGACGCGGTCTGAGGCTCAGTGCAGCTTGACCAGCGGCCGGGCGCGCTTAACCAGGAAGCGCGCAACGGCCAGCACGCCGGTGCGCCGCAGGCCCAGCACCGCGCGGTGGTGCATCAGGTGCAGGCTGACGTACATCGTGCGGGCGAACACACCTTCGACGAACCATGAGGCCTTGAACAGGTTGCCCATCAGGTTGCCGACCGAGGTGGAGGTGCCGAGGGACACCAGCGAGCCGTGGTCGTGATAGTGGTAGCCGGCCACCAGGGGCGGGCGGCCCGCGGCGATGCGCAGCAACTGCTCGTAGAGGTAGTCGGCCTGCTGGTGGGCGGCCTGAGCGCGCGGGGGCACCAGCCTGCCGCCCGGCCCCGGGCAGGCGGCGCAGTCGCCCAAGGCGTAGATGCCCTCATGGCCCTCCACCGCGAGGCGCTCGTTGACGACAAGCTGGCCGCCGCGATTCACCGGCAGCCCCAGCTCCTTCACGAACGGGGGCGGCTTGATGCCCGCGGCCCAGACGACGATGTCGGCGCGCAGCGTGCTGCCGTCGGCGGTCTCGATGGCGCCGGGCTGAATGTTCACCACCCGGCAGTTGGTGCGCAGCCTTACATGGCGCTCGCCCAGCAGACGTGCGGCCGCGGCCGACACCTTCTCGGGCAGGGGCTCCAGGATGCGGGCCGAGCCCTCGATCAGCGTGATGCGCACGTCGTGATGCCGGTCGAGATGGCGGAAGCCGTAGCGCGCATGGACGGCGCCGGCCTCACGCAGCTCGGCGGCCAGTTCCACCCCGGTGGCGCCCCCGCCGATGATGACGATATCGACGCCTCGCGAGTCGCCCTGCTGCTTCTGCAGTTCGGCCACGGTGAGCAGCTTGAGCATGCGCAGGCGGAAACGCTCGGCGTCGGCCGGCCCGTTCAGCGAGATGGAGTGCTCGGCCGCGCCCGGCACGCCGAAGTGATTGGCCGTGCTGCCCACGGCGATCACCAGGTGATCGAAGGCCAGCTCCCGCTGCGGCAGGATGAGCTCGCCGTCCTCGCCGATGAACTCGCCAATGGTGATGCAGCGCCGGGCCTCGTCCAGCGCCAGCATCGGCCCGAACACGAACTCGAAGCCGTTGTCGTGCGCCAGCATCTCGTAGGAGAGCCCCTCCTGGTGCACGTCCAGCGTGCCGGCGGCCACCTCGTGCAGCGAAGGCTTCCAGATGTGAAAGAGCTTGTTGTCGACCAGGGCCACCTGGTCCGCACCGAGCTTGCGGCCCAGCTTGCAGGCCAGTTCCAGCCCCCCGGCGCCGCCGCCGACGATGACGATTCGCATGTCTTGAATCCCGTAATGCAGCGCACACGGGGCCGGCGGTGGTGCGAGCGCTTCCGGTGCGTCGGGCCAATGTAGTCGAAGGCCGGCGTGCACTGAGGCGTCGTGCCGACAGGGCCTGGATTGCGGATGCAATGAGCGGCCGGAGGTGGCCGCATGACCTGGCCCCAGGCCCCGCAGATGGCAGCGGCGCGCACTCGGGGCTGGGCGACAATCGCCCGTTTGGCGCGCGCAAAGAAAAAGGACTTGAGAGCTTTCGCTTTCAAGTCCTTGATCTGCCCTGGCGGGCGATGTTTGGTGGCGCTTCAGGGATTCGAACCCCGGACCTGCGGATTATGATTCCGTCGCTCTAACCGGCTGAGCTAAAGCGCCTAACAGCCCATGATTCTAGCGCGCTTTCGAGCGAGAATGCAAGCATGTTCAGTTTTTTCAAGAAAAAATTTGGTTCCGGTGCTGCCGCCCCGGCCCCCGAGCCTCAGCCAGCCCCGGCGCCCGCGCCCGTGGCAGCGCCTGAACAGCCCGCTTGGGTGCCCCCGGAGGCGCCCGCTGCGTCGGCCCACAGCCCTCTAGCCTCTGCCCCTCAGGAACCTGTCGTGGCCATCGCGGCCCCCGTAGCGGCCCCTGTAGTGGCACCCGAGCCTTCGCCCGAGCCTGCTCCTGCACCGGCGCCGGTGGTGCGGCAGGGC
Source organism: Roseateles depolymerans (assembly GCA_003241055.1). Lineage (GTDB taxonomy): Bacteria > Pseudomonadota > Gammaproteobacteria > Burkholderiales > Burkholderiaceae_C > Pelomonas > Pelomonas depolymerans_A. Next base: position 11,811 of record QFOD01000002.1, on the reverse strand, counting down.
TGGCTGGACCGCCTGCGCTCCGGCTTGCGCAAGACGGGCAGTTCCATTGCCCAGGTCTTCACCGGCACGCGCATCGACGACGAGCTCTACGAGGAGCTGGAGGCGGCGCTGCTGATGGCCGACACCGGCGTGCGTGCGACCGAGTTCCTGCTCGAGGACCTGAAGCGCCGCGTCAAGGAGGCCAAGGCGGCCGACCCGCAGGCGGTGCGGGCGCTGCTGGTGGAAGCGCTGACCGAGTTGCTGGCGCCGCTCGAGAAGTCGCTGGTGGTGGGCGAGCAGACGCCGACCGTGATGATGGTGGTGGGTGTGAACGGTGCCGGCAAGACGACCAGCATCGGCAAGCTCACGCGCCATCTGGCGCAGGCCGATCAGCGCGTGCTGCTGGCCGCCGCCGACACCTTCCGTGCCGCGGCGCGCGAGCAGCTGGGCGTGTGGGCCGACCGTGCGCATGTCGAGATCATCAGCCAGGATGGCGGCGATCCGGCGGCCGTGTCCTTCGATGCGGTGAACGCCGGTCGCGCGCGCGGAGTGGACGTGGTGATCGCCGATACCGCGGGCCGCCTGCCCACACAGCTCCACCTGATGGAGGAGCTGAAGAAGATCAAGCGCGTGATCGCCAAGGCCCAGGAGGGCGCGCCGCACGAGGTGCTGCTGGTGGTGGACGGCAACACCGGCCAGAACGCGCTGAACCAGGTGAAGGCCTTCGACGACGCGCTGGGCCTGACCGGTTTGGTCGTCACCAAGCTGGACGGTACGGCCAAGGGCGGCGTGCTCGCGGCCATCGCGCGCGAGCGGCCGGTGCCGGTCTATTTCATCGGCGTGGGCGAGAAGCTCGAGGACCTCGAGACCTTCAATGCCCGCGAGTTCGCCAGGGCGTTGCTGGAATAACGGAGGCCGTCAGGCCGACATCTCCAGCAGCAGCCGTGGAGCCGGCTTTGCCGGGCCACCGGCTGCGCCCCCTTGATGGGGGTAAGGCCGGACACCAGGAGTCCTGAGGACTCGTGGTGCCTGCAGAACGACAAAGCCTCTGGCTTTGGCACGGCGAAGCCGGTAGGGGGTGGGTTACATCCCCGGCAGCATGCCCTTCATGCCGCCCAGCTTCTTCATCATCTTGAAGAGGCCGCCGCCCTTCATCTTCTTCATCATCTGCTGCATCTGGTCGAACTGGTTCAGCAGCCGGTTCACATCCTGGATCTGCACGCCGGCGCCGGTGGCGATGCGGCGCTTGCGGCTGGCCTTGCTCTTGCCGTCCATCAGCAGCGCGGGGTTGCGGCGCTCCTTGGCGGTCATCGCGTTCAGAATGCCTTCCATGCGCTTCATGTCGCGCTCGGCGCGGTCCATGTCGGCCTGACCGGCCTTGGCGGCCATCTGCGTGGGCAGCTTGTCCATCAGCGAGCCCAGGCCGCCCATCTTCTTCATCTGGCCGATCTGCTGCAGGAAGTCGTTCAGGTCGAAGCCGCTGCCGCTCTTGAGCTTCTCGGCCATGGCCTGGGCCGAGGCGAGGTCCACGCTCTGCGTGACCTGCTCCACCAGCGCGACGATGTCGCCCATGCCCAGCACGCGGCCGGCGTGGCGGTCGGCGTCGAACACCTCCAGCCCGTCGATCTTCTCGGACACGCCGGCGAACTTGATGGGTGCGCCGGTCACCTGGCGCACCGACAGCGCCGCGCCGCCGCGGGAGTCACCGTCCAGCTTGGTCAGGATCACGCCGGTCAGTGGCAGCGCGTCCTTGAAGGCCTTGGCGGTGTTGACCGCATCCTGGCCCTGCATGGCGTCGACGACGAACAGCGTCTCCACCGGGTTGAGCGTCGCGTGCAGTTCCTTGATCTCGGCCATCAGCGCTTCGTCGATGGCCAGGCGACCGGCGGTGTCGACCAGCAGCACGTCGAAGTAGTGGCGCTTGGCGTAGTCGAGCGCGGCCAGCGCGATGTCGCGCGGCTTCTGGTTGGGCTCGGACGGGAACCATTCGCCGCCGGCTTGGCCTGTGACCGTCTTCAGTTGCTCGATGGCAGCCGGTCGATACACGTCGGCCGAAACCGTCAGCACCTTCTTCTTGCGCTTCTCGATCAGGTGCTTGGTGAGTTTGGCGGTGGTCGTCGTCTTGCCGGCGCCCTGCAGGCCGGCCATCAGGATGACGGCGGGCGGCTGGGCGGCCAGGTTGATGTCGGCAACGCCCTCGCCCATGGTGGCGGCGAGTTCCTTCTGGACGATGGACACCAGCACCTGGCCGGGGTTGAGCGAGCCCACCACCTCCTGGCCCAGCGCCTTGTCTTTGACGCGGGCGATGAAGTCGCGCACCACGGGCAGGGCCACGTCGGCCTCGAGCAGGGCCATGCGGACTTCGCGCAGCATGTCCTGCACGTTGCTCTCGGTGATGCGGGCCTGGCCGCGCATCGTTTTGACGAGGCGACTCAGGCGGTCGGTCAGGGTGGATGCCATGGGGAGATCGGGAAGGCCCCGGCAGACCGCACGGAGGCCAAAAGTATACTGTGGCCATGAGTTTATCGCCCCCCCTGATCGGGCCCGCCTCGGGCTCGGCCGGTCTGCTGCTGGCCGTGGCCAGCGCGATGGCCCTGGCGGCCTATGCATCGGTCGTCGTGGCTGGTGGCGCAGCCGCCAAGGCCACGCGGTGGCCGCGCTGGACCTTGATACTGGCCTGGGCTGCGCAAGGCCTGGCCCTGCTGGTCGACGTCGGCGGCTACGGCCTGGTGCCGCACGCCACGCGTTTCGGTTTCGCTCCCGCGCTGTCGATGACCATCTGGCTGGTGTTGACGGTTTACCTGGTGGAGAGTCGTTTCCTGCCGTTGCACAGCGTGCGGCGCGTGCTCGCGCTGCTCGCCGCCGTCGCGGTGCTGCTGGCCTGGAGCTTTCCGGGGCAGGCGCGCCCGCTTGCGTCCTCTCCGCTGGCGCCATTGCATTGGGTGCTGGGCCTGGCCTCCTATGGGCTGTTCGGGGTCGCGGTGCTGCATGCGGCGCTGATGAATCGTGCCGAGAAGCGCCTGCGCCGGCAGGCTGCAGCGGCAGGCGGCATGCCTTTGCTTCAGCTGGAGCGGCTGACCTTCCAGTTCGTGAGCGCGGGCGTCGGCGTGCTGACGCTGGCCATCTTGCTGGGCTGGTTCTTCACGCCGACCTGGCGCTGGGATCACAAGACGCTGTTCGCCGTGCTGGGCTGGCTGGTGCTGACCGGCCTGCTGGTCGGTCGGCGCGTCTACGGCTGGCGAGGGCGCCGTGCGACCCGCTGGCTGTATGCCGGCGCGTCGCTGCTGCTGCTGTCCTATGCCGGCACCCGTTTCGTGCTGGAGGTGGTGCTGCAACGTGCGAGTGAGGGGCGGTTGTGAAGTACCTGCTGCTGATTGCGCTGCTGCTGCTCTATCTGTTCGGGCTCAAGCGGGTGCGCCCCAAGCGGCAGCCGCCGCCGCCGGCTGCCCAGCCGGTTCCTGAGAAGCCCCAGCAGATGGTGAGCTGCGCCGAATGCGGCCTGCACATGCCGGCCGACGAGGCCCTGCCCGGCCTGGGTGGCATGTTCTGTAGCAGCGAGCATCGCGCCGCGTTCGAGGAACGCCGGGGTCCGTATTGAGCGTCGATAGCATCGGCGGCTGGTTCGTCGAGGCCGCGGCCGAGGAGGGCGCCGAGGGCAGCACCGCGTTCCTGCGACTGCACCGGGCGTTCCTGGCGGCGCGGGCTGCCCTGGGCCTGGTGCTGGTGGTGGCGCAGCTGATTGCGGTGCTGCTGGCAGCCCCGGTGACGCGCTCGACGCTGGCCCTGAGCAGCTGCTATGCGGTGCTGGCGCTGCTCTGGTGGCTGTGGGCCCGCCGGCGGCGTCCGGTCGCGCCACGGCAGTTTGCGCGTCTGAGCAGTCCGGACTGGTGGGCGGCCATCGGGGTCGATCTGCTGCTGTTCGGCGCGTTGAATCTGCTGGATAACTCGCTGGTCAACTATGGTGCGCTGTTCGTCATGCCGGTGTTGATGGCGGCGGTGCTGAGTCCGCGCCTGCTGGCGGTTGCCACGGCGGCCATGGCGACGCTCTGGCTGCTGGCATCGGCCGGCTGGCCGGCCTTGCGCGGGGTGGACGTGGGCCTGCGCATGACCCAGGCCGGACTGGTGGGCAGCGGCTTGTTTGCTGTGAGCCTGCTGGCCGGCGAGCTCAGTGCGCGGCTGGCGCGCGAGGAGCGCACGGCGCGCGGCAGCCTGGCGCTGGCGCGCCAGCAGGAGCAGCTCAATCGCCTGGTGATCGACGAGATGCACGAGGGGGTGCTGGTTGTGGATAGACGCGGCCTGGTGCGCGCGATCAACCCGGCGGCGCGCGAGCTGATCGGCGCGCCCGGGGGCGACCTGGTGCCGCGTTGGCCGTTGCGCAGCCGGCCCGACTGGCAGCCGCTGGCCGACGCGCTGGAGCATGCCCATGCATTGGGTGGCCGAGCCGAGCTGGATGTGAGCCTGCCGGTGGCTGGTGGCAGCACTCGCAGCCTGCGTCTGCGTCTGCGCTTCACCCGCCAACGCGCTGGCAGCGAGGAGCTGTGCGTGCTGTTCCTCGAGGACAACCGCGAGCTGCTCGCACGCACCCGGCAGGAGAAGCTGGCGGCGATGGGGCGGGTGTCGGCCGGCATCGCCCATGAAATCCGCAACCCGTTGGCGGCCATCGGCCAGGCGAACGCGCTGCTGGCCGAGGACCTGGCCGGGTCGAGGGCCGAGCAGCTGACCGGGATGATCGCCTCCAACGTGCAGCGGCTGAAGCGGCTGGTGGATGACGTGGCCGAGGTCGCGCCCGGCGTGGCCACGCCTGCGCAGCGGCTGGATGCCAGTGCGCTGGTGCGTGAGACCGCGGACGACTGGGCGCAGCTGCACAGCCTGCCGCTGAATGCGCCGGGGCGTTTCGTCGTGACCATCTCGGAGGCGTCGCTGATGGTGCTGTTCGATGCCGAACACCTGCGCCGCGTGCTCGTGAACCTGCTCGACAACGCGCTGCGGCACTCCACGAACGAAACCGGTGCCGTGCGCCTGAGCCTGGCCGCGCGCGCCGAGGCCGTGCAGCTGACCGTGAGCAGCCTGGGGCCACCGGTGCCGCCCGAGGTCGAGAAGCATCTGTTCGAACCCTTCTTCTCGACCCGCAGCCGGGGCTCCGGCCTGGGCCTCTATATTTGCCGTGAGCTGTGCGAGCGCTACGGCGCCCGCATCGACTACCGCCGTGCCGTCGATGAGTCGGCCAACGAATTCAGCGTGCTGCTGCGCACGCCCACCCCGCTACCCGAATGAGCCCCGTGCCTGCTGCCCGATTGCTGGTCATTGATGACGAGCCCGATCTGCGTACGCTCTATGAGCTGACGCTGCTGCGCGAAGGCTACGAGGTCGACAGTGCCGGCTGCGTGTCCGAGGCGCTGGATCATCTGCGCGCGGGCAGCTACAGCGCGGTCATCACCGACATGAAGCTGCCGGATGGCAATGGCCTGGAGGTGCTGCGCTGGCTGGAGCAGGCAGGGCGGCCCGAGAAGGCCCTGGTGATCACCGCCTTCGGGTCCGCCGAGAACGCGGTCGAGGCCTTGAAGGCCGGTGCCTACGACTACCTCACCAAGCCGGTGGACCTGCGCCAGTTCCGCTTGGTGGTGGGCTCGGCGCTGGGCCGCGTGACGGGCGATGCGCCCGCTGCGGCTGCCGTGCCGGCGGCCAGGGCGGTACCCGGCGCAGGTGGCTCCAAGGCGGCGTCTCGGCTGGTTGGCGATTCCGAGGTCATGCGTGCGGTGCGGGCCTTGATCGACAAGGTGGCACGCAGCATGGCGCCCGTGCTGGTGCAGGGCGAGTCGGGCACCGGCAAGGAACTCGTCGCGCGGGCCATCCATGAGCAGGGCGCTCGTGCGGCGGCCCGTTTCGTGGCCGTGAACTGCGGCGCCATTCCCGAGAACCTGCTGGAGGCCGAGTTCTTCGGCTATCGCAAGGGTGCCTTCACCGGGGCCAGCGAGGACCGGGAAGGGTTCTTCCAGGCCGCCGACGGGGGCACGCTCTTTCTGGACGAGATCGGCGACCTGCCGCTGGCCATGCAGAGCAAGCTGCTGCGCGTGATCCAGGAGCGTTGCGTGAGGCCGGTGGGCGCCGTGGCCGAGACGCCGATCAATGTGCGCATCCTCAGTGCCACCCACAAGGACCTGGCCGCCGAGGTGGCGGCCGGGCGCTTCCGGCAGGACCTGTTCTACCGGCTCAATGTGATCCAGATCCGGGTGCCGCCCTTGCGCGAGCGCCTGGGCGACCTGGCGGCCATCAGCGCTCGGGTGCTGGCCCGCATTGCGCAGGATGCGGGCGTGTCGCCCGCGCCCCGGCTGACGCCGGCTGCGCTGCAGACGCTGGCGCGGTATGCCTTTCCGGGCAATGTGCGCGAGCTGGAAAACCTGCTGCACCGCGCGCTGGCGCTCGCCGGGGGCGAGTGGATCGATGCCGGCGATCTGGGCTTGCCGGACAGCGAGCTCGACAGCCCGCTGGACGAGGCGCGGGGCGAGTCGCAGTTCGGCGCGTTGGAGGGGGCCCTGGCGCAAGGGCCGCAGGTCGAGGGACTGAGCCTGCCCGAGGAACTGCCCGCCGATCTGGCGGCCTATCTGGACGATGTGGAACGGGCCATCCTGCTTCGTGCGCTGGAGCAGCACCGCTTCAACCGCACCGCGGCAGCTGCCAGCCTGGGCCTGTCGCTGCGCCAGATCCGCTATCGCATGGCCCGGCTCGCCATCACGGTGGGCGAGGCCTGACCCCGGGCGGGATGGGGCGGCGCAGGTCGCTCGGTATTTGCCCTGCTTGAAATGCCTGCTTTCGAGCTGAATCCACGACGTCGCGGGTCGGTCTGAATCCGGCCGCGCCAGCATTGGCGCGGCTTCGCGGGGCGTTTCTTTGCGCGAGCCCAGTGGATGCGCGGCCTGTGCCGCTCAGGGCCCGTGTTGATCGGCCGTCCGAGCCTTCGGGGCCGAGGTTCGGCGGCGGGCGGCGGGCCGATTTGGACACTAGGGGTAGCGATTGAAGAGGTCGGATGCCCTAGATATAGTGTCCCTCGTGGTATCCTTCGAACCGAAACGAACCTCGATGACCGCTCCGACGATCGCGCCGATTGTTGTGGCCCGCCATGTCGGGCAAGGCGCCTCGCCAGCGTGCCGGATCTCCGGCACGACCGGCGCCGAGCGTAACGAAACACCCCTTTTGACACCCATCGCCAAGCGGCGCCTCGCCCCAGGGTTTGGGCAACGCTTTGGCCGAACCACATTGACCAACAAAGGATTCCCTCATGCTGCATGAAGCCGCCCCGGGCCAGTCGCCCGTTGCACCGGTCGCGTTTGAATCCGACGCGACGACCGCCGCGCAGGCCACGCCGGCCAACTTCCATGGCTACCAGATCATTCGCCGCAACGGCGCCGTCGTGGCGTTCGAGCCGAGCAAGATCGCGGTGGCTTTGATGAAGGCCTTCCTGGCGGTGCATGGAACCGGTGGGGCCTCGTCGGTGAGCGTGCGTGAGGCGGTCGAGCAGCTGACCCAGGCAGTGGTGCGCGCGCTGATGCGCTCGCGCCCGAGTGGCGGCACCTTCCACATTGAGGATGTGCAGGACCAGGTAGAGCTGGGCCTGATGCGTGGCGGCCATCATGAGGTGGCGCGTGCCTATGTGCTGTACCGCGAGCGCCGCGCCCAGGAGCGCGCTGCGCATGGCGAAGCCACGCGTGCGGCCGAGCCCCAGTTCATGGTGACGGATCGCGGCGAGCGCCGCGCGCTCGACCTGAAGGCGCTGAACGCGCTGATCCAGTCGGCCTGCGCCGACCTGGGCGCCGATGTCCGCCCCGACCCCGTGCTGGCGGAGACGCAGCGCAACCTGTATGACGGCGTGCCCATGGACGAGGTCTACAAGGCCGCCATCCTGGCGTCGCGCACGCTGATCGAGAAGGACCCCGGCTACAGCCGCGCCACGGCCCGCCTGCTGCTGCACACGATCCGCCGCGAGATCCTCGGCGAGGACGTCACGCAGGCCCAGATGCAGGAGCGCTATGCCGAGTACTTCCCGCGCTACATCAAGCGCGGCGTGCAGGCCGAGCTGCTGGACGAGAAGCTACAGCAGTACGACCTGGCCCGCCTCGGCGCGGCCCTGAAGGCCGAGCGCGACCAGCAGTTCGACTACCTCGGCCTGCAGACCCTGTACGACCGCTATTTCCTGCACATCGACGAGCAGCGCATCGAGATGCCGCAGGCCTTCTTCATGCGCGTGGCCATGGGCCTGGCGCTGAACGAGATCGACCGCGAAGCCCGCGCCATCGAGTTCTACGAGGTGCTGTCCTCGTTCGACTTCATGAGCTCCACGCCGACGCTGTTCAACAGCGGCACGCGCCGCTCGCAGCTGTCGTCCTGCTACCTGACGACCGTCAGCGACGACCTGGACGGCATCTACGAGGCGTTGAAGGAAAACGCGCTGCTGAGCAAGTTCGCCGGCGGCCTGGGCAACGACTGGACCCCGGTGCGCGCGCTGGGCTCGCACATCAAGGGCACCAACGGCAAGAGCCAGGGCGTCGTGCCCTTCCTGAAGGTGGTCAACGACACGGCGGTGGCCGTGAACCAGGGCGGCAAGCGCAAGGGCGCGGTCTGTGCCTACCTGGAGAGCTGGCACCTGGACATCGAGGAGTTCCTGGACCTGCGCAAGAACACCGGCGACGACCGCCGCCGCACGCATGACATGAACACGGCGAACTGGATTCCCGACCTGTTCATGAAGCGCGTGATCGAGGGCGGTGACTGGACGCTGTTCAGCCCGTCCACCTGCCCGGACCTGCACGACCTGTTCGGTGCCGCCTTCGAGAAGGCCTATGTGGCCTATGAAAACAAGGTCGATCGCGGCGAGATCAAGCTGTTCAAGCGCATGCCGGCCAAGGACCTGTGGCGCAAGATGCTGTCCATGCTGTTCGAGACCGGCCACCCCTGGATCACGTTCAAGGACGCCTGCAACGTGCGCAGCCCGCAGCAGCATGTCGGCGTCGTGCACTCGTCCAACCTGTGCACCGAGATCACGCTGAACACCAATGACAGCGAGATCGCCGTGTGCAACCTCGGTTCGGTCAACCTGGCCCAGCATCTGAAGGACGGCGCGATCGACCTGGTGAAGCTGAAGAAGACCGTGTCGACCGCGATGCGCATGCTCGACAACGTGATCGACATCAACTACTACGCGGTCAAGAAGGCGCGTGACTCCAACCTGCGTCACCGTCCGGTGGGCCTGGGCATCATGGGCTTCCAGGACGCGCTGTACCAGCTGCGCACGCCCTACGCGTCGCCGGCGGCCGTCGAGTTTGCCGACCGCTCGATGGAAGCCGTCTGCTATCAGGCCTACTGGGCGTCGACCGAGCTGGCCGAGGAGCGTGGTCGCTACTCGTCCTACAAGGGCTCGCTGTGGGACCGCGGCATCCTGCCGATCGACTCGCTGGACCTGCTGGCCGAGGCCCGCGGCGGCTATGTGGACGTGGACCGTTCCACGTCGCTGGACTGGGATGCGCTGCGTGGCCGCATTGCCTCCTTCGGCATGCGCAACAGCAACTGCGTCGCCATCGCGCCGACGGCCACCATCTCGAACATCATCGGCGTGGATGCGTCCATCGAGCCCTGCTTCGGCAACCTCTCGGTGAAGTCCAACCTGTCGGGCGAGTTCACCGTCATCAACGAGTACCTGGTGCGCGACCTCAAGGCCCTGGGCCTGTGGGACGACGTGATGGTGATGGACCTCAAGCACTTCGACGGCTCGCTGCGCCGCATCGACCGCGTGCCCGAGGACATCAAGGCGCTGTACGCCACGGCCTTCGAGGTGGACCCGCAATGGCTGATCGAGGCCGGCTCGCGTCGTCAGAAGTGGATCGACCAGGCGCAGAGCCTGAACATCTACATGGCTGGTGCGTCGGGCAAGAAGCTCGATGAGACCTACAAGCTGGCCTGGCAGCGCGGCCTGAAGACGACCTACTACCTGCGCACCATCAGCGCCACGCAGATCGAGAAGAGCACGGTCACGCGCTCGGGTCAGCTCAATGCGGTCAATGCCAACAGTGCGCCTGCCGCGAGCGCGGCACCGTCGGTCACGACCAGCGTCGAGCCCGAGCTGCCGGCAACGGACATGAAGTTCTGCTCGATCGACAACCCCGACTGCGAGGCCTGCCAGTAAGCGCATCGAATGGCGATCTGCTTGTATAGACAAGTGGATCGCCTTCGTTTTCGATGCCCTTGCGCAACAAGAGCACGCAATCGCTGCGGCTAATCCTTGTTGAATCGCGCTAGCCCTGCCGATAATTCGAAGTCATAGGAAGCACACCATGCTGGATTGGGACGAAGATCAGTCCGTCGACAAAAACGCCGCAGGCAAGACTGCGGCCCAGCCCTCGGCGTCTCACGCGCCGCAAGCCGCGTCCGCCGCAGTGCCTGCGGCACGCCTGTCCGCCGAAGCCGGCGCTGCACGCCGCGTGAAGGCCGCCGACAAGCGCATCATCAACGGCCAGACGGACGTCAACCAGCTCGTGCCCTTCAAGTACAAGTGGGCCTGGGAGAAGTACCTCGCCACCTGCGCCAATCACTGGATGCCGCAGGAAGTGAACATGAGCCGCGACATCGCGCTCTGGAAGGACCCTAACGGGCTGACCGAAGACGAGCGCCGCATCATCAAGCGCAATCTTGGCTTCTTCGTCACGGCCGACTCGCTGGCGGCGAACAACATCGTGCTGGGCACCTATCGCCACATCACGGCGCCCGAGTGCCGACAGTTCCTGCTGCGTCAGGCCTTCGAAGAGGCCATCCACACGCACGCCTACCAGTACATCGTCGAGAGCCTGGGTCTGGACGAGAGCGAGATCTTCAATGCCTATCACGAGGTGGATTCCATCCGTGACAAGGACGAATTCCTGATCCCGTTCATCGAGGCCATCATGGACCCGTCGTTTACGACGGGTACGGCCGCAGCCGACCAGACGCTGCTGAAGTCTCTGATCGTCTTCGCGTGCCTGATGGAAGGCCTGTTCTTCTACGTCGGCTTCACGCAGATCCTGGCCATGGGCCGCCAGAACAAGATGACCGGTGCGGCCGAGCAGTACCAGTACATCCTGCGCGACGAGTCCATGCACTGCAACTTCGGCATCGACCTGATCAACCAGATCAAGCTCGAGAACCCGCACCTGTGGACGGCCGAGTTCAAGGAAGAGATCAAGGCGTTGTTCCTGAAGGCGGTCGATCTCGAATACCGCTACGCCGAGGACACGATGCCGCGCGGCGTGCTCGGCCTGAACGCCTCGATGTTCAAGGGCTATCTGCGCTTCATCGCCAATCGCCGTGCGGTGCAGATCGGCCTTGACGCGCTGTTCCCCAACGAAGAGAACCCGTTCCCCTGGATGAGCGAGATGATCGACCTGAAGAAGGAGCGCAACTTCTTCGAGACGCGTGTCATCGAGTACCAGTCCGGTGGTGCGTTGAGCTGGGACTGATCTCCCCAGCTGCCAACCCGATCAAGCATTAGTCCATGCAGTCACCGAGCGAAACCCGCAATCACACGCATCACGACGTGGCGGGGCTGCATGGCGATCCGATTCATCGCACCGAGGCGTTCCTCCTGAGCGACTCTCGGGCGATGAATAGCCGCATCTGCACCAACCGGTTGGTGTGGGGCGGTGACTTTCCTACTTGATCAAGGAGAAAACCATGGCAACTGCAAAGAAGGCCGCCCCGGCCAAGAAGGCCGCTCCGGCGAAGAAGGCCGCTCCGGCCAAGAAGGCTGCTGCTCCGGCGAAGAAGGCCGCTCCGGCCAAGAAGGCTGCTGCTCCGGCGAAGAAGGCCGCT
>QFOD01000036.1 GCA_003241055.1 Roseateles depolymerans | reverse complement strand
ACTCCTTCCCATCCCGAACAGGACAGTGAAACGAGTCAGCGCCGATGATAGTGCGGATTCCCGTGTGAAAGTAGGTCATCGTCAGGCTATTAACAAAGCCAACCCCCGGTATCGAGAGATATCGGGGGTTTCGCTTTTTTGGGCTTCGAGTATTTCAAGTATTAACTTGGCGGCCGCGGATTCAGAATTCAGGCCGGAGTCACTTGCAGCACGAAATCCCGCAGTGAGCCACCGCCTTTGGTCGTGTCGTCCAGTTCCGCCAGGGAGAACTTCAAACGAGTAAAGGGATGGGGGCTTGCGGGCTGATGTGTGAGCATGGGTATCGCCGCGCATTGACTCGGATTCCAGCGTAGATTGAGCTGCAAGCCCTGGGCATCCTCCAGTGTGATATTTCCGTTGGTCGCGCCGAATCCCGCGCTACTGGATACCAGCGTGGAGGCCGCCATGCCGTGCATTGCAGGCCCATCTATGGTGAAGGTCTCAACCTCCGGCCCACCTTGTTTGCACCGGAGAAGGATGGGCTCCTGCAGTTGCTCGTGCTGCAGCGTCAAGATGCCGACGCGCAATGTGCCCTGCGGGCGAGCAATGCCCTCGAACAGATAGGCCAAGGTGACGCGCTCTCCGCGCAGATCCAATGCGATCCGTTTTTCTAGAGTCCCCTCGGCGAAGGGGAGACGGACGCGCAGCCATAGCTGATCGGCCGTTTCGGCGAACTCCGGTTCAACCCATTCCAGGTCCGCCTGCCGTTCACGATTGACGGGGGACTCCAGCAGCACACCGCCCGAATAGAAATCGGCACCCAGGGCGATGCTGTCGAAATAGCCCTGGCTCAGGGTGCCGACCACCTGGCGCCAGCCCCATGAGGCGAAGGCCAGCGAGCTGATGGTCAGGCCACGGCGGAGGTTGAGGGTCAACTCCTGGTGGGGCGACCTGAGTGTCAGGCTAATGCCAGAAGCGTCCCGGCTGAGGTGAAAAGGAGAGGGGGGCGTATAGCCGTCAAGCACCTGCCACTGAAGGGGCGGCGGGACGTCTACCGGTGCGGGGCGACCCATTCGTTGCAGCAGCGCTACCCGTTTGTCCTGGGCTTGTTGCCATCGCTCGTCGGTGATGTGCGTGCGTAGATCACTGGCCCAAAGCTCGCAGAGCGCGCGCCAGTCGTCCGGATTTTCATTGCCCGCAGCGGTGAACGCCGCGCTCAGTCGGTGGCAGTCGGAGTTCAGGGCCAGGTCGTCCCGACCCGTTACCGACCAACGGTTGATGTTGTACTTGGCCTGTTTCTTGACCGGGATGGGGTGGGCGATGGAGGACAGGATCGCCGCGCGATGGTGGGGCCGCTGCTCTATGGCGGTCATCACCGCCGTGGGACGCAGCCACTGCAGGCCCACTTCGGATTCCAGGCGCTCGCAAAGGCGTTCAAGCCGCGCCCATTCACTGTCACCACTCAGTGTGGCCTCGGTGCGAAAGCGCCCAGGGCGGAAGTCAAAGATCTCGGCGTCGTTGCAGTAGATCGGCAGCACGGCGCCATCGCGCTCTGCTCGTCGGCGTACATAGGCGATGTAGTCGTCCGCGGCTTTGTCGCCATGGACCACACGTTGCAGGCTCTGGAACAGGATGGAGTCGCCCCACACCACCGGCAGGGCGGTGTCGCCGCAGCCCTGGGCATGGGTGGGCGTGGCCGAGATGGGCGCATGGTCCAGTCCCAGCGCCAGGCGCACGTTGTCGCGGTCCATCACCAGACCTCGGTAGCCCGCTTCCGCATAGACATCGACCATGCCGGTCGAATAGGCCATCTCGTTCACCAGCACGATGTCCGGCGTCACGCCCAGGTGGTGCTGGTAGGCCTCGCGGCCCAGGCGCTGGTTCCAGCGGTTGGCCTCGTAGGGCGCCAGCGGGCCGATCATCTGCGTCCAGCCGCTGCCTATCAGTTCGCAGCGACCTTCGCGCAGCAGCCGCGCAAAGGTCTGGATCCAGGCGGGGTCCAACTCGGCAATCTGGGCCAGTGTCCAGCCGGTCAGCTCCAGCCCCAGCGGCAGACCCTTGCGCTCGACCAGATGCAGCAAGGGCCAGTAACACTGCCGTATCACCTGCGGCTGGAGTTCCGTGCGTATCGACGAGAACGCCAGGTTGAGGTGAAAGATCATGAAGCCCTGGGGCATGTGCTCCTCATCAGTTCGGCAATGGCGTGGGCCAGATTTTCACCGCCCGGCCTACCGAGCCGGTCGCGGGCGCGTTGAGACATCGCGGCGGCGAGGGGGGCGTCGGCCATCAGCCGGGCCAGTTGCTCGGTGGCATCCTGATGATCGCGGGCGATCCAGGCCAGTTCCTCGGCCTGGAGGGCCTCCAGCTCGGGCTGGTCCTTGTCGCCGTAGGGGGAGAACACCACCGTCGGCACGCCGTGCTGCAGCAACTCGAAGAAGCTGACACCAAAGACCGTCACGGCGAATGAGGCTCGGCGCATCAGCGGCCCCAGGCCGGCCGGTGCGACATGCTGCTCGAAGCCGGCCAGGCGCGGTGCTGCAGGCAGCACGGGCGGAGCGGCAAACGGGCCGGTGACCCAGTGCAGGTGGGTCCAGGGAGGCAGTTGCCGGTCCAACTCGGCCGGCCAGTCCTGCCCCAGGCCCGTGGCGTCGCTGCCGCCGGTCAGCACCAGCACTTCGGTGCCCTTGGGGCGACGGTGCCCCGAGGGCAGCGGCTCCAGCAGCAGGCAGTCCCAGCCAAAGCGTATCGGTGCTCCGGCCTGCAGATCGGGCGGCGGCACGAAGCGGAAGCTGGGCAGGAAGATGAGGTCCAGCCAGGGCCTGTGGGCCAGCAGGCCGTCGATGGCGATCAGACGACAGCCGGCGGCCCGCCATTGCTGCAACAGCGTCGCCAGTGCCGCGGGCGGACGCTGCGGGTGCAGGTCCAGCAGCATCACGTCGGCCGCCAGCGCCTGGCGCCGCATTTCCAGTGCGTGCCCCAGGTCGGCGTCCGGAGGGACGAAGAGATGCGGGAAAGCGACCAGATCATCGCGCTGCAGCGGCTCGCTCTGGATCAGCAGATGCACGTCGGCCTGCAAATGCCGGCGTAGCGCGCGGGCTGCAACCAGCGAGCGGGTCAGGTGCCCCAGACCGACCCCCTGGCCGGCATGGCAGGCGAGCAGCACGCGCAGGGTCATGCGGCTTCAGGCCTGGTTCGGGTGCCAGGTGTTGCGCAATACCTTGAACGGCCTGAGACCGTCCGAGGGGTCTGCTCGCCACAGCCTGTCCGGCAGTTCCGAGGGCACGGGCTCCTTGACCCCATTGCCATCGGCGCCAAGACCGTGAGCGACGTCCCGGATCACCGCACCGATCTGGTCCGGCAGCCAGCAATGTCCTGCGGCGTATTCCTCACCCTGGCCGTCCAGGTCGATGTGGAACTCGATCACCCGCGCGTCGTAGCGGTGGATGGCGCGCTGGATTACGCCGGGCTCCACCGTGTGGTCCGACCAGCCGATCTCGCAGCCGGTCGCGCGCCGCAGCGTCTCGATCGCCGCCAGGTTGGCGTCCTGGTAGGGCGTGGGGTAGGCCGAGGTGCAATGCAGCAGCGTGGGCGCGGCGCAGCCGTTGCGCTTGAGAACGTCAGTGGCGTGCACGATCTCGTCCATGGTCGCCATGCCGGTGGACAGCACCACCGGCTTGCCCGTGGCGGCGCAGGCTGCCAGCAGTTCGTCCCACAGCAGCTCGTAGGAGGCGATCTTGTAGAAGTCCACATGGGGCTCCAGCTGCGCGACGGCCTCCAGGTAGAAGGGCGTGCAGGAGAACTCCACGCCGCATTCCTTCGAGCGTTGGGCCAGCAGCGGCAGGAACTCCAGCGGCAGCTCCCATTCGCGGCGCTTGCGGTGCTTTTCGGACTTTTCCAGGATCTCCGGCGCGAACAGCTGGTCGATGCGGAACAGCTGGAACTTGACCGCCTGGCAGCCGGCCTGGGCGGATGCCTCGATGAAGCGATAGCAGCGCTCGATATCGCGGCTGTGATTGCTGGAGACCTCGGCAATGAACTTGATCATCACGGCTCTTTCCTGATCTGGGAGGTGCGTCGGCACGCTCAGTGCGCGATCCGCAGGCGGCCGGCTTCGCGGTGCATGGGTACGACGCAGGAGCCGCGTCGGAGGCTGAGGTCCGCCGCCTCGAGCACGGCGGTGACCCGCTCGGACTCGGCCAGCGTCGGCAGGCGCAGCCCGGCGCGCGCCGACGGGCCGGCCAGCACGAGTTCCACAAAGGTCCGCACGCTGAGGTAACCGTACTTGGTTTCGAGGTTCCAGCCGCCGGTCAGGGCGCGTGCGAGGTTGAAGAAATAGGGGTTGGGCACCTGCATGCCGGGGCCCGCCAGCACGCGGCGGGTGCCGCGGTAGCGCTGGTCGGAGAACACATGACCCTGCTCCGTCAGCAGGTGCATTTCCTGGTAGGTCATGGACTCGGTCTGCGACGGGTCGGCCCATCCTGCCACGTGGTAGCTGACGAACTCATAGCCCGCCGGCGCACGCCAGCGCACCTGGGTCTGGATGGTGTCGGCGACGTCCAGGCCGTGGTGCTCGCGGATGAAGCCGTGCTGCTGAGTGGCGCGCACATCCAGCGGCTCGGCGCCCGTGAGGAAGCCGGTCATGTGGATGTAGTGCGAGCCCAGGTAGTGGTTGATGTTGCAGCTGGGGTTGCGCTGCAGCCAGCGACCATAGATCTCGATCATGTCCCGGCGCTGGCTCATCAGCGAGGACACGTGGTGAACGCGGCCATAGGCGCCCTGGCTCAGGTCGTCCAGCAGCAGCAGGTTGGCCTCGTCGTACACCTTGTGGTAGTCCACCATGGCGAGCAGGTCGGCGGGCAGGCGGTCCAGCACGCGGTGCAGATCCTCGAGCCGGGTGGTCGCGGGTTTGACGATGAGAAAGGGAATGCCGCGCTGTGCGCAGGCCAGCATGGCCTCGACATGCAGGTCGTCGGGCACGGCGATCAGCGCCGCGCACGGCCGTGGCATCTCATCGAGTGCTCGCAGGTAGGCCTGGCCATCGATCTGCCCCGGGCCCGGGTAGGCGTCGAAACGGGTGTCTATGCCTGGGTCAGCGGCCCAGGGGGCGATGCGCTGCCGTATCGTCTCGAGCTTGTCACCGTTCTGGCCACACAGCGCGATGCGCCCCACCCAGCCGCGCTCGCGCAGGTGCAGGGCACTGGGCAGCAGTACGCCGAAGTCCTTGTCGGTCGCCCTGCGACCCAGCAGATCGGTCATGCCGGTGGTGTAGTGGCCGCTGCCGATCAGCACCAGGTTCAGCGGCGCCCCCGTGTGTTCGATGCGTTTCATGTCGGGTCGAACTCCACGTCGATCGCGGCGATCGCCGCTTCGGCCCGTGCCATGGCTTCTTCGCGGGTCGGCGCTGTGCAGATCACCTGGGCGTGTCGCTGAGCGTGGTGATGCGCCTTCTCCAGTACGGTGCCTGGCGCAGGAAAGAAGTCGTTGAACATCTGCACGCCCGCCATGGCGCGTACCTGCTCGAAGCCGCCGGCCCGTTTGAACACCCGGGTGCTCTTCGGGATCCAGTACCGCTGCGCGCAGCCAAGTTCGTACTTCGGCGTGAGCGCGGTGAGGTCGGGCGTATCGCCTGCCGCCATCTGCAGCAGGGGCTTGAGCGCGTTCACACCGGTGGCCTTGGGAATGCTGCCCGCGCCGAACCAGCCTCCCGAGGTGCGGCAGGCCATCTCGATGATGTGAGGGCGACCCTCGTGGATGATGAGGTCACCCTTGGCGGCGCCGAAATCTATGCCCAGAGCCTCGATCGTGCGGTCGACGAGCGAGCGCACGGCGTGCTGGTCCGCCGCGGACAGGCAGCTCGGGAAGTTGATGCCGTTCTCGATGAAGTAGGGCGCGTAGAAGGCCTCGGCTTCATAGTTGCGGTCAGCGAAGGCGAAGGTGTGGACCTGACCCCGGTGCACCACCGACTCGGTCGAGATCTGCGGACCGTTCAGCAACTGCTCCACGAGCACCTCCGGATCGCTCGTGTACTGCATGGCTTCAGCGTAGGCCAGGGCCAGGTCGGTTTCGGTGTCGACACGGCGCACGCCTCGCGAGCCGGCGTTGTCCACCGGCTTGAGCACCAGCGGGAAGCCGAAGCTGCGCCCCACGTCCAGCAGTTCGGCCTCCGAACGTACCGAGGCGAAGCGCGCGACCGGAATGCCGGCGCGCGTGAGCGCCTCGATGCGCGCATGCTTGTTGGTGCAGCGGTGCGCGACCTCGGGCGCGAGGCCGGGCAGCCCCAGCTCGCGCGCGAGACCCGCGACCACCTCGGGAATCTCCACCGCATGGCAGAACACGCCCGCGATGCCCTGAGCGCGTGCGATGGGCAGCAGTTGGGAGAGATCGCGGATGTCGCAGACCTGGCCGACATCGGCCAGCGCCAGGCCGGGGGCCGACGGGTTGCCGTCGCATGCCACGACGCGATAGCCCAGCGCGCGCGCCTCGTGGATCGCTATGGATTGCTCTTGGCCGGCGCCGAGCAGCAGTAGGGTCTTCAAGGCAGGAACACTCTCAGGGGTTGGCTGCGGTCGCCGCGAAGCAGGTGCACGGCGGCCCGGATCTGATCATTGTGGCCGCTTGCGGGCGTAGAGCACGACCTCGCGGCCAATGCCGCATTCGGCAAACGCGCGGTAGAGCCGGGTCTTGAGCTCGCCGCCGCCGTGCTCCAGCAGAGCCTGTTCGAAACGTTTGCGCTGGCCGTGCATCTGCCGCCCCAGGCCGTCGTTGCCGATGTAGTTCTGCCCCATCAGCAGGAACAGATCGATGGGGAAGGTCGACTCGACCTGAAGCACCTCGAAGCCGCAGCGCTCTGCCAGTGCCGAGAGGGAGGCGTGGTCGAAGTAGTTCAGGTGGTGAGGCGGCGCCACCCACCATGGCTTGAAACCCAGACCGTCGCGCAGGATGCGCTGGAAGGGGTTGAAGTCATTGGGCACGATGACGCAGATCAGGCCGTCGTCGTCCAGCAGCCGGTGCGCCAGGCCAAGCATGCCGGCGGGGTCGGGCAGATGTTCCAGCACCTCGCCGAGGTTGAGCGCATCGTAGCGGCCCAGCGTGCCGACGCTCTGCTCGTCGAGGAAGCCTTCCCGTACGTCGAGGCCCAGGCTGTCGCGGCTGTGCTGGGCCGCGCGCGTGGACGGCTCTATGCCTCGCACCTGCCAGCCGCGTTCACGTCCGTTGAGCAGGAACAGCCCCGGCCCGGACCCGACATCGAGCAGCCGGCGCCGCTGCGGGCCGAGCCATTGTTCCAGGCGCTCGAAGCGCTCGCGATAGACCAGATCCCACCAGGGCTTGTCCTCCAGGTAGTGCTCGATGTACGCGGGCTTTTCCTGGGTGTAGTAATCGTGCGAATAGATGTCGCGCAGCTGCTCGGGCGTGGGTAGCGGCAGCACATGCTTGAAGCCACAGCACTCGCAGTCGATCACGCTGAAGTCATGCGCCGCCTGGACCAGCGGGCCCGTGTGGGTCGTGCCGCTGGCGTCCTGCCAGGATGGGCGCTCGTCCGCCGTCGTGGGCTTGTCCGTCACGGGGTCACTCCTTCGTGAGGCGCTGGAAGCCGGCGTGATGAGGCGGCGTGTCGAGCAGGGCCTGCTCCGGCAGGCGGGCCAGCAGCGCGAAGACCTCGTCGCAGGCCTGGGCATAGGCGCTCATCTCGGCCGGGCCGTGGGCCAGCGAGGCCTTGAACTGGCGGAAGCCCAGGAAGCCGCGTGCCAGCATCTCCACGGTGAAGCGGGTGTTCAGCGCCACCGCCTGCGCATGCTGGAAGCCGAAGGCGGCCAGCGTCGGCAGGCCCGACACCGAGATCGCGAGGCCCGCCTTGGCGGCGGCAGCGGTCCAGATCTGCTTGGTCTGGTTGCCCAGCGCGATCAGGTGCTCCTCGGCGCGCTCGCGGCGGTATTTGCGCAGCGTGGCCAGCGCAGCCACCGGCCCCACGCGGTCGGTCCAGTTGGTGCTGGAGATGAAGGTGGTCTGCGCGGACTGCATCACCTTTTCGGTACCCAGGACGGCGGCCATCGCGTAGCCGTTGGCCATGGACTTGGCGAACACCGCGATGTCCGGGTTGATGCCGTAGCGACGGTGGATACCGCCGGCGCACATGCGGTAGCCGCTGGTGATCTCGTCGAACACCAGCACGGCGCCGATCTCGCCGGCGATCTCGCGCAGCTTGCGCAGGTAGTCCTGCGGGGCTTCCTCGCCGCGCGCGGGCTCGATCACGATGGCCGCGATCTGCTGCTCCTTGCCCTTGATCTTGTCGCGCAGCGAGTCGATGTCGTTGAAGTGGAAGGGGATGGCCGTGCCGGTCAGGCCACGCGGCACGCCGTTGGGCTGCAGGCCGGGCATCAGCTGGCCGTCCAGGCCGTCGCTCTCGCCCAGATTGGCCGCCAGGTACCAGTCGTTCCAGCCGTGGTAGCCGCTGAACAGCACCACGTCGCGGCGGGTGTGGGCGCGCGCGATGCGCACCGCCATGCCCATGGCCTCGCCGCCGCTGCGCGCATAGCGCACCATGCCGGCCCATGGGTGAAGCTCGATCAGCGCCTCGGCCAGCTCGACCTCCTCGGGGCAGTTCAGCGAACTGTTGACGCCACTGCGGATCGCCGCGACCACCGCGTCGTCGATCTCGTCGTCCGCATAGCCCAGGATGCAGGCGCCCACGGCCATGATGGACATGTCGATGAACTCGCGGCCATCCAGGTCCCACACGCGGCAGCCCTTGGCCTTGCTGTAGTAGGACGGCCAGACGTCCGGCGCGAACATCTCCGGCCGCTTGGACAGCAGCTGGGTGCCGCCCGGGATCATGCCCTTGGCGTGGCGATACAGGGCGACGCCCTTGCTGTTCTTGAGTTCGTCCAGGGTGTACATCGGTTTCAACTTCCTAGCTTGCGGTCGGCTTCGAGGGACTTCAGGTAGCCCTCGTTGCGGATGATGTCGGTGTTGATCGTGGCGAGCCCGGGTTCGCGCTCCAGCAGGGCCAGCACATCGGCGGCCGTGAAGGGCGGTTCGCCGGGGCGGTACAGGCGTGCGAACACCGCCTGCAGGAATTCATAGTCGCGCGGCTCGTCCAGCGTCCAGCGGTGGTGGGCCAATCCCTTGAACTTGTGGACCGCACCGTTCCGGAACCACTCCGGGTGCTTCTCGATGTAGGGGCCGACGTGTTCGCGCTCCGAGGGCAGCTGGGCCTCACGGTGGGCACGCGCGATCGCGTCGAAGGCGAACACGGTGCAATCCAGGCCGTCCGGGAACTCGCCGGCCAGACCGCAGAAGTCGTAGCGACCGTCCTGGAAGGCGGTGACCACCTCGTCCACGATGGCCGGGTCCAGCGCCGGGCAGTCGGCCGTGATGCGCACGATGGCGTCTGCATGATGGGCGCGCGCCGCCTGGTAGTAGCGGTCCAGCACGTCGTGCAGGCTACCGCGGTGGCAGGCCACGCCGGCCTCGCGGCACCAGGCCTCGATGACGTCGTCGCTCGGGTCGGTCGAGGTGGCGATGACCACGTCCTGCACCGTGCGACAGGCTCGCACCCGCTGCACCACATGGGCCAGCACCGGCTGGCCGGCCAGGGGCATGAGCACCTTGCCGGGCAGGCGGGTGGAACTCATGCGGGCTTGGATGATGGCAACGACGTTCATGGCTTGCAGTATCTGGTGACCATGGCGTTCACCAGGAGGTGATTCGACGGGTGAAACGAGGCCAATTGCCCAGGGGCCCGGGGCGAGTGGGGCGGTGCCGAAGGGTGTACGGCAGCCTGCATCATGCTCCTTGCCCTGGCGCCGTTCAGCCCGCCGGCCAGCGCCGTGGGTCCCAGGCGTCGGGGTCGCTGCAGGCCAGTTCGGGCCAGTGCTGCGGCGTGGCATGGCGCCAGGCTTCGGCAATCTCGTTGAACTGCGCGGGCGTCTCCACGCCGACGACGCAGCAGGCCACGCCGGGCAGGCCCCGGACGACGCCGAGCGCGGCCTGCTGCCCGCTGAGGCCCGCCTGCTCGCAGCGCGCCTGCCAACGGGCCAGCGCCGCGGCGGCCGCCGGCACGCGCGCGGCACCCCGTGCCGGCGCCAGCAGCAGCCCCTGCAGGAAGGCAGAGCGCACATGCAGTTCAACGCCGTCGAACGGTGGGTGCTGGTGCAATCGCTGGTCCAGCGCATTGCCGGGCAGTTGGGCGATCTCGATGTCCAGTTGCGCTCGCAGGCGCTGCAGTTCCTCCGGCGCGTAGCCGGACACGCCCAGCCGCACGGTCTGGCCGGATCGGGCCAGCGTCTGCCGGGCGATGTCCCACAAGGCCGGTCCGTCGTCGGCCTCCAGGTCGGCGACGCTGTGGAAGAGCAGCGCCCGCAGCCGCCCGCCCAGGCGCTGCAGCGAACGCTGCACGCTGGCTCGCACCGCCTCGGCGCGTTCGGCCGGGTCGCTCAGGCGCCCCAGCGGCGCAATCTTGCTGACGATGCGGAAGTCGTGCGGGCCGCACAGGCCGGCGAGGCGGGCCTCGATGTCGCCATAGGCCGCCGCGGTGTCCAGGGTCCGCACGCCATGCGCCCAGGCCTCGTTGAGGATGGCGCGGGCGGTGTCGTCATCGACCTGGCGGCCGCTGCCCACGGCGCCGTAGGCCAGGCCGAACTGAACGGTGCCGAGTGCGAGTTCCACGGTTCAGCGCGGGCGGGACAGCAGCTCGCCCAGTGCCGCAGCGACGCGGTTCTGATCGGCGTCCGTCATGGCCGGAAACAGCGGCAGCGAGATGCAGCGGGCGTAGTAGTCCTCGGCGGCCGGGAAATCGCCCGGCCGGAAGCCGAGTTCGCGGTAGTAGGGCTGGGTATGGATGGGGATGTAATGCACCTGCACGCCGAGCCCGCGTGAGCGCAGCCCCTCGAACACCGCGCGGCGATCGGTGCGGGCCAGGGCGTCGTCGTCCAGCTCGACGGCATAGAGGTGCCAGGCGGACCGGGCGCCGTCCCGCCGCGGCGCGAGGCGCAGCGGCAGCCCCGCCAGCAGGCGGTCGTAACGGGCGGCCAGGGCCTCGCGTCGCGCCTGCATCTCGGGCAGGCGACGCAGCTGCGAGCGGCCCAGCGCGGCCTGCAGCTCGGTCATGCGGTAGTTGTAGCCCAGCAGCTGTTGCTCATAGCTCCAGGGGCCGTCGGGCGGGTTCAGCATGTCGGCCGGCTCGCGCACCATGCCGTGCGAGCGCAGCCGTTGGAGGCGGCTGGCCAGCGCGGCGTCGCGGGTGGTGACGATGCCGCCTTCCGCGGTGGTGACCACCTTGACCGCATGGAAGCTGAACACCGACAGATCGGCCCAGGCCGAGCCCATGGGCTGGCCGTGCAGCGTGGCGCCGGTGGCATGGGAGGCGTCCTGCAGCAGCCTGAAGCCGTAGGCATCGGCCAGCTGACGCAGCGCTGGCCAGTCGCAGGGCAGGCCGGCGAAGTCCACCGGGATGACAAGCTGCGGCAGTCGCTCTTCGGCGCGCGCGCGGGCGAGTTTGGTGGCGAGCGCGTCGAGGCCGAGCTGGCGCGTGGTGGGGTCGATGTCGACGAAATCGACCTCGGCGCCGCAGTAGCGCGCGCAGTTGGCCGAGGCCAGGAAGCTGTTCGGCGTCGTCCAGACCCGGCTGCCTGGGCCTATGCCGAGAGCCAGGCAGGCGATGTGCAGGGCCTGGGTGGCATTGCCCACCGCAACGGCGTATGGCACCTGGTGCAGGGCGGCGAACTCGGCCTCGAAGGCGGGCAACTCCTGACCCTGGGTCAGGAAGTCGGAGCGCAGCACGGCGGTGACGGCCGCGATATCGGCCTCGCTGATGTCCTGACGGCTGTAGGGCAGGGGGCGGGAACTCATGCCGTTATCCATTCACGTGTGTCTCGCGGGCCGCTCCCAAGCCGCCCCCCAAGGGGACGGCCGAGGCCTGCCGCGGACGAGGGCGCCATCGTTTCAGAGTTGCGCCTCGGGCAGGTGGGTCCGGATCAGCTCACGCAGTTGTTCCGGATTCAGGAAGTCGGGGTTGCTGCCGCTGTCATAGGCGAAACCCGGCTCCACCCGTCGAGCCCCGGTGTTCTGGCAGTACTGCTCGATGCTGTAGTCGCAGTTGCTGGGCAGGATGGCGTAGTAGCGCCCGAGGTCGACGGTCTGGAAGGAGTCGCCGGCGGTGATCATCTCCTCGTGGATCTTCTCGCCGGGCCGCACGCCGACCACCTCCTGCCGGCACTCCGGCCCCACGGCCGTGGCGACATCGGTGATGCGGTAGGACGGGATCTTGGGCACGAAGATCTCGCCGCCCTGGGCATTCTGCAGGGCCCAGAGCACCATCTCGACGCCGTCCTGCAGCGAGATGTTGAAGCGGGTCATGCGGGGGTCGGTGATGGGCAGCACGCCGCCCTTGCGCTTCTCGAGGAAGAAGGGAATCACCGAACCGCGGCTGCCCATCACGTTGCCGTAGCGCACGACCGAGTAACGGGTGTTGCGCTTGCCGCGGATGTTGTTGGCCGCGATGAAGAGCTTGTCGGAACAGAGCTTGGTGGCGCCATACAGGTTGATCGGCGCCGCCGCCTTGTCGGTGGACAGCGCCACGACCTTCTCGACACTCTGATCCATGCAGGCCTCGATGAGGTTCTGCGCGCCCAGGATATTGGTCTTGATGCACTCGAAGGGGTTGTATTCCGCGGCCGGCACCTGCTTCAGGGCGGCGGCGTGGATCACGATGTCTATGCCCTCGAGCGCGCGTCGCAGCCGCGCCTCATCCCGCACATCGCCCAGGAAGTAGCGGATCATGGGGTAGTCACGCTCACCGAAGCGCTGCGACATCTCGAACTGCTTGAGCTCATCCCGCGAGAACGCGACAACCCGGCGCACATCCGGATAGCGCTTGAACACCGTCTCGACGAAGGCCTTGCCGAAGGAGCCGGTGGCCCCGGTGATGAGAATGGACTTTCCGTTGAGCATGGTCTGTGCGCCCTGGCAGGGAATTGGGCCGAGTGTCTGCACACTGTTGCAGGACTTGAGAGGTGGAAACCCGCGATAACCGCCCCTCGCCGGGCGCATTTTGATGCCCCGAGGGTGCCGATTCGGGGATGACGGGCGATTGAGGTGCCGATAGGCCGGGAAATCAGGGCTTCCACCCCCGTCGGACCTGCTAGGGTGCGAGCCCATGAGCGCCGACACGCCCCCCTTCATCCACGCCCAGGCCCTGGTCGAAGGCGCCGCGCTCGGCGCAGGCAGCCGCGTCTGGGCCTTTGCCCACATCCTGCCGGGCGCGCGCATCGGCCGCGATGCCAATATCTGCGATCACGTGTTCATCGAGAACCAGGTCGTGCTGGGTGACCGTGTCACCGTCAAGTGTGGCGTGCAGCTTTGGGACGGCGTGCAGCTGGACGACGACGTGTTCGTCGGCCCCAACGTCACTTTCTCGAACGACCCCTTTCCGCGCAGCAAGCAGCGCCCCGCCGAGCCGGCCCGCACCTGGGTGCGCCAGGGCGCCAGCATCGGCGCCAACGCCACCATCCGTCCCGGCCTGACGATAGGTGCCGGCGCCATGGTGCAGGACGGCGCGGTCGTGACCCGCGACGTGCCGCCCAATGCCATCGTGGCGGGCAACCCGGCCCATGTGGTGGGCTATGTGGACACCGGCACCGGCGAGGCGGCGCGGCCGGTGGGCGAGGGCACGCCAGCGCTGCAGGTGGCCGGCGCTGCGCTGGTGACCCTGCCCAAGAAGATCGACATGCGCGGCTCGCTCAGCGTGGGCGAGATCGACGCCCAGCTGCCGTTCGTGCCGCAGCGCTTCTTCCTGGTCTATGACGTGCCCAGCGTGGAGGTGCGCGGCGAGCACGCGCACAAGGCCTGCCACCAGTTCCTGGTCTGCGTGAAGGGGCGACTCAGCGTGGTGCTCGACGATGGGCGTTGCCGCGACGAGGTGCTGCTGGACAGCCCTGCGCGCGGCCTGCACATCCCGCCCATGGTGTGGGGCATTCAGTACCGCTTCAGCACCGACGCGGTGCTGCTGGTGCTGGCTTCCGACCCGTATGACCCCGACGACTACATCCGCAACTATGACGACTACCTCTCCGCCGTCGCCGGGCACCGCCGCGGCTGAGCCGATTCCCTTCCTGGACCTGCAGCCCGTCTACCGCGACGCGCAGGCCGCCATCGATGCGGCGCTGCTGCGCGTGGCCGGCAGCGGCTGGTTTCTGCTGGGCGAGGAGCTCAAGCGCTTCGAGCATGCCTACGCCGCCAGCGTCGGCGCGGCTGATTGCGCCGGCGTGGCCAATGGCCTGGACGCGCTGGCGCTGGGCCTGCAGGCGCTGGGCGTGGGGCCAGGCGATGAGGTCATCGTGCCGTCCAACACCTATATCGCGACCTGGCTGGCCGTCAGCCAGTGTGGCGCCACGCCAGTGCCGGTGGAGCCCGACCCGCTCAGCTACAACATCGACCCGGCCCGCATCGCCGCAGTGATCACGCCGCGTACGCGCGTGCTGCTGCCGGTGCATCTGTACGGCCAGCCGGCCGACATGGACGCGATCAACGCGGTGGCGGCCGCCCATGGGCTGAAGGTGCTGGACGACTGTGCGCAGGCCCATGCCGCGCGCTACAGGGGCCGTCCGGTGGGCAGTCTGGCGGATCTGTCGGCCTGGAGCTTCTACCCCGGCAAGAACCTGGGCGCGATGGGCGATGGCGGCGGCGTCACCGGCAGCGACGCGGCCTTGATGGCGCAGCTGCGCGTGCTGCGCAACTACGGCTCCAAGGTCAAGTACCACAACGAGGTCAAGGGCCGGAACTCGCGGCTGGACGAGATCCAGGCGGCGGTGCTGGCCGCCAAGCTGCCGCTGCTGCAGGCGCAGACGCAGGAGCGCCGCCGGCTGGCCGCGATGCTGCTGGACGGCCTGCAGGGGGCGCCACTGCAGCTGCCCGTCGTGCCCGAGGGCCTGGAGCCGGCCTGGCATCTGTTCGTGGTGCAGCACGAGGCGCGTGACCGGCTGCAGGCCGCGCTGGCCGCTCAGGGCATAGGCACGCTGATCCACTATCCGGTGCCGCCCCACCTGCAGCCGGCCTATGCCGAACTGGGCCGCGGCGAGGGCGACTTCCCCATCAGCGAGGCGCTGCACCGCCGCGTGCTGAGCCTGCCCTTGTGGCCGGGCATGAGTGATGCGCAGGTGGAGCGGGTGATCCGCGCGGTGCGGCGCGCGGCCTGAGCCTCAGTCGCCAGGCCGGGGCGGCACCGGGCCGCGCGAGCGCGCCGGGTTGCCCACCCACAGCTCGCCGGCCGGCACGTTCCGCGTGACCACGCTGCCGGCACCAATCAGGGCGCCTGAACCTATGGTGATGCCACCCAGGATGGTGGCATTGGCACCGATGGAGGCACCGCGTTCGATCAGCGTGCGCTGAAAGGCGGGCGGGCGCTGGCGCGAGCGCGGCACGCGGTCGTTGGTGAAGGTGACGTTGGGGCCGATGAAGACGTCGTCCTGCACGGTCAGTCCGTCCCACAGCTGCACGCCGGATTTCACCGTCACGCGGTCGCCCACCACCACGTCGTTTTCGATCAGCACCTGGGCGTTGATGTTGCAGTCGGCGCCAATGCGGGCCTCGGGCAGGATCACGCAAAACTGCCAGACGCGGGTGCGGGCGCCGAGGTGCGGGCTCTGCACGTCGGCCAGACGGTGGATCACCGGAAGTTCGTCGCTGCTCATGTCGGCAGCGTAGCGTGTTTGGCTCGGGCTCAGATCAGCTGCGGCCAGTTCAGCTCGTCATCCAGCCCGTGCTCACGCTTCCAGTGGCGGGTCGGGGGCGGTGCATTCGGGTCGACAGCACCGGTATCGGCCACCGCGGACGCCCCGCTCGGGCTGCCTGATGTGGCGGCGGTCGTGGCGTTGGCGGCCGCGCTGGCCGAGCCCCCGCCCAGCAGATCCTGAGCCGGCGCGCTCAGCAATTCGGCCACCGCGGGCAGCGCGGTGGCAGCCGGCGAGGCGTTGTCGGCCTTGGCAAACCACACGTCGGCCATGTCGTGCGTCGTGCCGTCGGCCGTCGTGAAGCTGGAGGTCAGGCCCAGCAGGTTGCCGTTCTGCAGCGCCTGACCCTGCTGCGCATGCAGGTCCAGCGACACGATGTGCAGGCTGCTCAGGCTCAGCAGTTCGCTGGCGTCGGTGATGCCGTTGTGGTTGGCGTCCACCCAGACCTTGAGCTCGCCGAAGGCCTGGTCTGCCGCGCTCAGAAGCCCATCATGGTTGCTGTCCAGCGCCCGCATGGCCGTGTAGCCGTTGCCGGCCCGCGAGCCATCGGCCAGCAGGGTGGCGGCGCCGAAGAGCTCGGTGCCGTTGTTGATCTGGCCATCGCCATTGATGTCCCGCACCAGCAGGCCATCGCCGCCCGCCACCCAGCCCCATTGCTGGTTGGTGCCGGTGCCGGTGAGGTCGAACTGCACCCCGTGTTCGGCCGACAGGGTGTGCACGCCATCGCCGTTGAGGTCGAGCACCACCGGGGTCACACCGATCAGGGCGCCGACCTGGCCGGGCGTCATGGCGGCGATCTGGTCCGAGCTGAAGGCGCTGGCCTGCGTCATCGTCAGGGCGCGCAGGTCCGCGCTGTCCAGCCCGGGAATCTGGGTGGTCAGCAGGGCGGCGATCTGGGCGGTGCTCAGCGTGTGGATCTGCATCGAGCCCATCGCCGACAGGTCTTCGGTCTCGAAGGCCTGCATCTGGTCCGTCGAGAAGCTGGCCAGGGCCCGGGTCGACAGGGCGCGGACCTGCTGGGTGTCCAGCGCGGCGATGTCGTCGCTGCCGAGCGCGCGGTACTGGGCCGTGCTCATGACCTGCAGCTGCGCCGTGCTCAGCGAGGCGATCTGGTCGCTGTGGAAGCCGTCGAACTGCTCGGTGCTCAGCGCCCGTATCGAATTCGTGTTCAGGGCCTGCAGGTCCGCAGTCTCGAGCGCGCCCATCTGCAGGGCCGTCAGCGCCTTGATCTGCTTGGTGGTCAGCATGTTCAGCTGATCGGCGCTCAATTCGGCCAGGCCCTCCGTGCTGAGGGCCGCCACCTGCTGCGTGCCCAGCGCGATCAGCTGGCTGCTGGACAGCGCCTGCATGTCGCCCAGGCCCAGCAGCGAGATGTTCTCGGTGGAGAGTCGCGCGATCTGCGCCGCGGTGAGTGCCCCGAGCTGCACGGAGCTGAAGGCATCGAAGGCCTCGGTGCTCAGGCTGTTCAGCGCGGCGGTGGACAGGGAGACGATCTGCCGTGCCGTCAACGCCGCGGCCTGGGCGCCGCTGAGGGTGGCGATCTGGTCGGTCAGCAGGCCCAGCAGCGCCGAGGTGCTCAGGCCGCTGATGCGGGATGGGTCCAGCGCCGCGATGTCCTCGGTTTCCAGGCCGCGGATCTGGGCGCTGTTGAGCCGGCTCAACTGCTGGGTGCTGAACGCCGCGAACTGGTCGCTGGTCATCAGGTTGAACTGCGCCGAGCTGAAGCCGCGGAGCTGATCGGCCCCGAAGGCGTTCAGCTCGTCGGCGGTCAGCAGCTGCAGCTGTTCGCTGGTGAAGGCGCGGATCTGCCCGGTGGTCATGCCGGCAATCTGCTGGGTGCTGAGGGCCACGATGACGTCGCTGGTCAGCCCGGCGATGCCGGCGGTGGACATCAGCCGCAGCTGGGCCGACGACATCTGCTGCATCTGCCCCAGCGTCAAGGCCTGCACCTGCGCCGAGGTCAGTGCGCCCATGCCGGCGCTGTTCATGCCCTGCAGCGCATCGGCGGACAAGGCCGCCATGTCCTCGGTGGACAGCGCGCGGACCTGGGCACTGAGCAGCGCATTGACCTGCTGGCTGCCCAGCATCGCGATCTGGTCCGTGCCCAGCCAGCCGATGGCCGTGGTGCTGAGGCCTCTCAGGGCGCCCGAGCCGAGCGCGGAGACGTCGCCCAGCTCGATGGCGCTCAGCTGGGCCTGGCTCAGCTGGCCCAGCTGCCGGCTGCTCACCACGCTCCACTGGCCGTCGCTCATGGCGATGATGTCGCCGGTATCCAGGCCGTGGATCTGGTCGCTGCCCAGGCTGGCGATCTGCCGGGTGGACAGGAAGGAAATCTGCTCGGTGTCGAACTGGCTGAACTGCTCGCTGGTCAGCGTCTGCAGCACCTGGGTGGAGATCTGCGAGATCTGATCCACCGTGATGCTGGCCAGCTGGGAGGCGCTCATCACCTTGAACTGGGCCGAGGTCAGCGCGCCGAACTGCGAGGCCTGCAGGGAGGGAATCTCATCGCTGTCGATGGCCAGGATCTGTCCCGTGGTCAGCACCGCCAGCTGGCGGCTGTCGAGCTGCGAGAGCTCGGTACTGCCGAAGGCTGCGAACTGCTCGGTTGAAAGCGCCCGCAGTGCGGTGGTCGACATCGCACCGAGGTCGTCGGCGATGATGGCCATGACCTGGTCAGAACTCAGGCGCGCGAGCTGCGCGGTGCTCAGCGTCGCCACCTGCTGGGCGCTCAACGACATCAGCTGTTCGGTCGACAGGGCCGCGAACTGGGTCGGGCTGAGCGCCTTCAGCCCGCGCACGCCCAGGGCCGCCATGTCTTCCAGCTCGATGTTGGCGATCTGCTCGGTGCTCAGCGAGGCGATCTGCTTGTCCGTCAGGCTGGCCACCTGCGCGGTGGTCAGCGCGGTGATGACGTCGGTGCCGAGGTAGCGCAGCTGGGCCGAGCTCAGCGCGGCGATCTGGCCGGTGGTCAGCAATCCGGCCTGGCCAGCGTCCAGGTTGCTCAGCTGGCTGGCGGTCAACCCCTTGATGGCGGCGGTTGTGATGGCCTGCAGCGCCTGCGCCGTCAGCCAGGGCATCTCGTCGGTCGCGATCTGGGCGATCTGACGCGAGGTCAGGGCCGCGAGCTGGCGCGAGCCCATGGCCGACCATTGCTCCAGCGTGATCGCATCCACCTGTGCGGCGGACAGCGAGCGCAGCGTGGAGGAGGTGAGGGCCAGCAGGCGGTCGGCCGACATCTCGTCGATGCGGTCGGCGGCCAGGCCGGCGATCTGCTTGGAGGTCAGCGCGGTCCACTGCTCGGTGGTCAGCGTGTTGAGCTGCTCGTTGTTGAGGCTGGACAGCTGGCCGGAGCTGAAGCTGGCCACCTGGCGCGAGGTCAACAGGTTGAGCTGGGCTTCACCCAGCCCCTGCAGCTGCGTGCCCTGCAGGCCGCGGATGGCGCTGGTGCCCAGTGCGGAAAACGCATCAGTGGCCAGGGCCGCGAGCTGCTCGGCCGTCAGGCCGGTCACCTGCTTGGAGCTGATGGACGCGGCCTGGGCGGTGGAGATCGCAGGGACCAGCGTCGGGTCCAGCGACCCGAGCTGGGTCGCGCTGATGGCCTTGAAGGCACTGGAGGACAGCGCGCCGAAGTCGTCGGTCTGCAGGCCGGCCATCTGCGAGCCGGTGAGGGCCTGGACCTGCTTGGAGCTGATGGCGCCGAACTGCAGCGTGTTCAGCGAATTCAGCTGGTCGGTGTTCAGACCTGACACCTGCACGGTGGTCAGCGCCCGGATCTGGGCCGTGCCCAGCGAGGCGAGCTGCTCGGTGCTCAGCGCATTCAGCAGCGCCGGCGACAGCGCCTGCAAGGCCTTGGTGCCAATGGATTGCAGCGCATCGCCGCCGACGGACTGCAGCTGATCGGAGCTGAGCCCGTTCAGCTGTGCCGAGCCCAGCGCGGCGATCTGGGTGGTGGTCAGCGACTGAAGCTGCTCGCTGTCGAACGCGGCAATCTGGGTGGCCCGCAGGCCCTTGAGCGCACCGGTTCCCAGTGCGGCCACGTCCTCCAGCTCCATGGACGCGATCTGCTTGGTGCTGAGTGCGCCGAGCTGGGCCGAATTGAGCGCCTGCACCTGCTGGGTGCTCAGCGCCATGATCTCGCTGGTGTCCAGTGCCGTGATCTGCCGGCTGCTGAGCGCCGCGATCTGCCGGGTGCTCAGGGCGCCGAGCTGGTCGCCGCTCAGGCTGGCCAGCACGTCGGTGCGCAGCCCCCGTATCGCGGCGGTGGACAGCGCCGTGATGTCCTCGGCGGACATGCCGCTGAGCTGCTCGGTCAGCAGCCCCACCGTCTGGGCGGAGCTCAGCCCGGCGAACTGCCGGGGGGCGATGCTGCTGACCTGTTCGGCGCTCAAGGACGCGATCTGCGCCGAGCTGAAGCTGCTCAGCCCCCGGCTGCCCAGGGCGGCGAGGTCGTCAGCGGACAGCGCACCGATCTGGACGGTGCTCAGCGCCCGCACCTGGGCGCTGCTGAGTGCCTGCAGCTGCTCCTGGGTGAGCGCGTCGATGCCGGTAGTGCCCAACGCCGTGATCTGTGTGGGCGACAGCGCAGCCACCTGGCTGGGGCTGAGCTGCTGCAGCAGCTCGGCCGGCAGCGCGGTCAGCGTTGCGGACGGGATGGCGCGCAAGGCCGCCGTCGACAGCCCGGCCAGCGTGTCGGGCGACATGGCGCTGAGCAGGTCGGCGGTCAGTCCGCTGCCTTGCGCGCCGGTCATCGCCGCGGCCTGGTCGGCGGTCAGGGCCTGGATCTGCTCGGCGTTGAGCGCCCGCATCTGGCTGGCGCTGAGTGCCGCGATGGCCTTGGCGCTCAGCGCGCCGACCTCGTCGGGCTCCAGGGCGGCGATGAGATCGGTGGTCAGGGCCTTGATCTGCGCCGAGTTCATCTGCGCGACCTGATCGGCCGTCAGCGCGGTGAACTGATCCAAGCTCATCGCCGAGATCTGCTTGGCCTGCAGCGCAGACACCTGCGTGGGGGTCAGCTCGCCGAATTCCTCGGCCGTCAGGCCGGCGATCTGGGCGGTGGTGAGCGCCTTGATGACGGCCGTGCTCAGCGCCTGAAGATCCTCGGGCTCGAAGGCCGACATCAGCGTCGCCGGCAGCTTGCTCAGCGAGGTGGCCTTCAGCGACGACGCCTGTTCGACGGTCAACGCCGCGATGTGCGCGCTGGTGAAGCTGGCCCACACCGTCGCGCTCAGGCTCGCTAGCTCCTTGGTCGTGAGCTGCGATAGCTGGTCAGGCGTCAGGGTCGTCGGAGCGGTGGCCATGGCGTGGCGCCTTCGGGGGCGTCAGGCGGGAAAGTGGGACCGAACCCGGCAGGGTGTCGGCGCTGTTCGCGGGCCAACCGGTACACAGTGACCCAGTTGCAATTGTGAAGAAGGCCGGTGCCCCCGTGATCGGTGGCACCGGCCTCTTTTTTGCGACCTATTTATCAGATCAGCGGTTGTTGACGATGGAGGTCGTCATCGTCCAGCGACTTGGGCTTGATGGCGAGCACCGGGTCGGTGGTCGTCGGCACGCTGGTGGTGCCGGCGGTCGGCGTACCAGGCAGCGTGAGTTCGGCCGTCGGCACCAGCACATCGCTGAGCTTGAGCTTGCTGTCCTCCGAGGTGGCAGAAGCATCGGTCGTCGCCGTGCTCGCCGTCGTCGGCGCATGCGTGCTGCCTGCGACGCTCTGGTCGCGGGCAAACCACACGTCAGCCATCTGGTGCGAGCTGCCATCCGCCGTCTGGTAGCTGCCCACCAGGCCCAGCAGATTGCCGTTGTTCACCGCCGTGGAGCTGGTCGAGTGCAGGTCGATGCTGACGATGCCCAGGTCCAGCAGGCTCTTCAGCTCGCCGGCATCGGTCACGCCGTCGTGGTTCTTGTCGACCCACACCTGCAGCTGGCTGAAGGCCTGGTCGCCGGCGCTGAGCTTGCCGTCATGGTTGCTGTCCAGCTCGCTCATCGCGGCATAGCCGTCCTTGGCGTGGGTGCCGTCGGAGAGGATCGTGCCCTCGCCGAACAGCTCCTTGCCGTCGTTGATCTTGCCGTCGCCGTTCAGATCGCGGACCAGCAGGCCGTCACCGCCGCCAACCCAGCCCCATTGCTGCCAGACCCCGGTGCCCAGCAGGTCGTAGCTGACCCCCTGCGTCGATGCCGTGGTTTCCACGCCATCACCATCCAGGTCCAGCACGATGGGCGAGACCTGGGCCGGGATCAGCGCGTTCAGCTGGTCGCTGTGCATCGCGGCGATCGTCTCGGTCGCAAACGCGCCGGCCTGCGACATCGACAGCTTGCCGATGTCGGCTGCATCCAGGCCTGCGATCTGATCGCTGCCGATCGCATGCAGCTGCTCGGTGCTCATGGAGACCACCTGGGCGGACGACAGCGCCTTCAGATCCTCGCTGGCGAAGGCACGGATCTGGTCGGTCGAGAAGCCGTGGATCGCCTGCGTGCTGAACGCCATGAAGTCGGTGCTGTCGAACGCGGCGATCTCATCGGTGGCGATCGCGTGCACATGCTCCGAGGCGAGTGCGTTGAGCTGCGCGGTCGTCATCGCGGTCAGTTGGTCGGACGCGAATCCGGAGAACTGCTCGCTGGTGAAGGCGCGCAGTTGCTGCGTGCTGAGGGCCAGCACGTCGGCGGTCTCGATGGCGATGATCTGGTCGGTCGTCAGGCCGGACAACTGCGAGGTCGTCAGCGAGGCGACCTGCGCCGAGGTCAGCGCGATCACCTGGTCAGAGCCCAGTGCTGCGATGTCTTCGGTGCCGAAGCCGCGCAGCGAGGCGGTGCTCAGCTTGGCGATGTCCTCGGTCTCGAAGGCCGCGACCTGCTCGGTCGCCAGGGCGGCGAGCTGTGCGGAACTCAGTACGCGGACCTGATCGGTACTCAGGGCGACCAGATCGGCCGTTTCCATGCCGGCCACCTGGCTGGTGGTCAGCGAGCTGATCTGCGCTGTCGTCAATTGCTGGAACTGATCGGTGGTCAGCGCATTGAGCTGCTCGGTGGTGAACGTGCGGATCTGGGCCGTCGTGAGCGACTTCAGGTCATCGCTCTCGAGCGCGGCCACCTGATCGGTGGTCAGGCCCTTGAGCTGCTGGGTGGTCAGCGACTGGATCTGCGCGGTGCCCAGGGCCTTGATCTGGTCGGTGTGCAGCGCGTCGATGTTGTCCGACGTGATGCCACGCAGCGCCGCCGTGCTGAGCTGGCCGATATCGCCCGTCTCGATGGCCGCGAGCTGGTCGGAGGCCAGGGCCGCGATCTGCTGCGAGCTCAGCACCTTGAAGTGCTCGGTGCCCAGCGCGATCAGGTCGGCGGTTTCCATGCCGCCCAGCTGCGAGGAGCTGAGGTTGCTGACCTGCAGGGTGGTCAGGGTGCCGATCTGGTCGGAGGTCAGCGCATTGAGCTGGTCCGACGAGAAGGCGCGGATCTGCGCCGTCGTGAAGGCCCGCAGCTCGTCGGTGTTGAGCGCGGCCATCTGATCGGTGCCCAGGCCCTTGAGTTGCTGGGTGGTCAGAGACTGGATCTGCGCGGTGCCCAGCGCCTTGATCTGGTCGGTGTGCAGTGCGTCGATGTTCTCGGAGGCGATGCCGCGCAGCGCCGCCGTGCTGAGCTGGCCGAGGTCGGCCGTTTCGATGGCGGCGAGCTGGTCGGAGCCCAGGGCTGCGAGCTGCTGCGAGCTCAGCACCTTGAAGTGCTCCGTGCCCAAGGCGATCAGGTCGGCGGTCTCCATGCCGCCCACCTGGCTGGAGCTCAGGCTGGCCACCTGGGCGGTGGTCAGCTGCTGCACCTGGTCGGAGCTCAGGGCG
>QFOD01000017.1 GCA_003241055.1 Roseateles depolymerans | reverse complement strand
TCTTCTTGTCGCTTGTCATGCGTCCACCTACGTTACGTGGACAGCATCCTTGTCGCAGGCGACTGCCGGTTCAAGATGACTTTGCCGGACGGATACGCTGTGCTCGCATCGCACGCAGCGTGATGCCAGCCTGGGGCCTCAGGTTCAACGCGTGTGGCAAGCCAACTTCCAGGTCTACGGGGCCGACAAGGTCTGGCGCCAGCTCAACCGGGAGGGCGTGGCGGTGGCCCGCTGCACGGTCTTGCGGTTGATGCGGCAGCAGGGTCTGCAGGGCGTGCGACGAGGCAAGGCCGTGCGCACCACCGTCCCCGACCCCAAGGCGCCATGCCCGCTGGACCGGGTCAACAGGCAGTTCCGTGCCGAGCGGCCCAACCAGCTGTGGGTCTCAGACTTCACGTACGTCTCGACCTAGCAGGGCTGGGTCTACGTGGCGTTCGTGGTGGATGTGTTCAGCCGGCGCATCGTGGGCTGGCGCTAGAGCAGTTCGATGCACACCGAGTTCGTGCTCGACGCGCTGGAGCAGGCGCTGTATGAGCGCAAACCGTCTGACGACGGCAGCCTGACGCATCACTCCGACAGGGGCTCGCAATACCTGTCCATTCGCTACAGCGAGCGCCTGGCCGAGGCCGGCATCGAGCCATCAGTCGGCTCCAAGGGCGATAGCTACGACAACGCGCTGGCCGAGACCATCAACGGGCTCTACAAGGCCGAGGTGATCCACCGGCGCGGGCCGTGGAAAACCAAGCAAGCGGTGGAACTGGCGACGCTGGAATGGGTGGCTTGCTTCAACCACCACCGCTTGATGGAACCGCTGGGCTACATCCCGCCGGCCGAGTTCGAGGCCAACTACCATCGACAACGCGCTGGTCAGGCCGCGACCGTCTGACTTAAACCAACGGGCCTCCGCGGAACCCGGGGCGATTCAGATCTTCCCAAGCGCATGCACCGTTGTTGATCCGAGCATTCGCGCGACTGCTTCGCGATACGGTGACTGGTTCGTAGCCTTTCGAGGCTGCCGGCGTGTTAGGGTGAGAGCATGTATTTCGGCGGCGATATTGATCCTTTGCGCGAAACCCAGCGATGAGTCGACTTAAGAAGGTCTTGCGGTCAGCGTTCGCGCGACTGCCACAGGACATGCGATACGGGATCTACCGTCGCATGATCGACTGTGACCCCACGCCGGATGGCCGGCTGGAACTCAAGGTCGCAGAAACGCGGGAAGATCTCGAGGACTGCTTTCGCATCCTGCACGACGCTTACGTCCACAGCGGCTTCATGAAGCCACATCCGTCGGGGCTGCGCGTGACGATGTACCACGCGCTGCCGACTACGACCACGCTGTGCGCGAAGTACGACGGCCGCGTCGTCGGCACCATGTCCATGATCCGTGAAGGCGTGTTCGGTTTCCCACTGCAAGCAGTCTTCGACCTCAGCGACGTGCGAGCCAAGCAGGGCCAGATCGCCGAGATTTCGGCGCTGGCCGTGCATCCGGATTTCCGCGAAACCGGTGGCTCTATTCTGTTCCCGCTGATGAAGTTCATGTACGAGTACTGCACCGAGTACTTCGACACGCGCCACCTCGTCATCGCGGTGAATCCGAACCGCATTGAGCTCTACGAATCGTTGCTGTTCTTTGAGCGCTTGCAGGAGAAGACGGTCGACAGCTACGACTTTGCCAATGGCGCACCTGCTGTCGGGGCAACGCTGGACCTACCCATGGCTAAGGAGATCTTCCGCCGTGTCTACGGCCAGCGCAAGGAGCGCAAGAACCTGTACCGATACTTTGTTCAGACCCGCCTGCCCAACATCAAGCTGCCCAAGCGCCGCTATTTCACGACCAACGACCCGGTGCTGACACCGGCCATCCTCGATTACTTCTTTAACCAGCGCAGCGACGTCCTAGCCCAACTTGATGACCGCCGCAGGGCGCTGCTGTGGTCCATCTACGACCAGCCCGAGTTCCGCGCGGTGTTGCCCTTGCTCAGCGGTTCGGCCACGGGCTTCCACCCGATGCGCCGCCACCAGCGCTTCTCGCTGCGTTGTCCGGCGGAACTGCGGCTGCGTGTTGAGGGCGAAGGCGATGGACGCTCCATCATCATGACCGTCATCGAGATTTCGCTGTCGGGTTTCCAGGCCCAGTCCAAGCTGGATATCCCCGTGGGTGCCGAAGGCTCCGTGCATGTGGAACTGGGAGTTCAGGACAAGACCTCGCTGGAGGTGAAGGTGGTGCGCCATCACCGCACCGACACCGGCGAGTTTTATGGTTTCAGGCTCGACGAACCCGATGACGTCTGGCGCCGAGCCGTCAGTGCGCTCGAGACCGAATATGTGGCCGGTGACTTGTGAGCAGCCTCGACCGCAGATCGTTGTGCATCCTGGCTGCCCGCTGAACTGTCGGGCCATCTTCTCTGGGAATCAGTGTCTCGGAGAAGCCAGGCAGGTCACATCCGGCTGGTCCCGCCGAAGGGTGTCGAAATACTTTACAGCCGTAGATGGATGCAACTTCTGGCGGTCGATATTGCCTTTTGTTTTCAATGACTTAGGTACCTATTGGTGGGTTGGCATGCGATTTGCGTAACTGAGGTGAGTCCAACTTTTTCCTCCGAGGAGTCCACCATGTCGATCATGAAGCAAAGTTTGAAAGCTCTTGTCGCGGCTATCGGCATCGCCGGCGCTATGTCCGCCAACGCCTATGTTGTGGGGGGCATCAATTTCGGCTCGGCCCTCGGTGCGGCCCACCTGGAAACCGCCACGCTTGCCCAAACCTTCGTCAATGGCAATGGCCAAAGCGCCATCAGCTATGGCTATGTTTCGACGGTGAACGGCAACGCCAACTACTGCGCTGGCGGCGGTTCCTGCGGCCTGTACTACATCACCACGCTCAGCGGTTCGCAGAATTTCTCGGGCACGACCGTGGAATTCACGAACGCAGTTACCACGATCTATTTCAACAATAGCTTCGTGAACTTGTTCAATCAGGATTCCGTGGCTAACTTGGCCGCGATTTCGGGTATGACGTCTTGGCTGACCCTGTCGGGCCACGGCAATCTGGGCGGTGGCGCTTCGTCCGCCTCCGTTGAACTGATCGGCACTGGTACGCTGACTGGCGCCACGCTGGGCGGTACCGGCCGCGGCCTGTTTGATGTCGACTTTGCTGGTGCCGGCCTGGCCGACGTCATGGCGCGTTTCGATACCAATACGGTGGGTGATGCTTCGGGTGGCTTTGCCGACGTGCAACTGAACTCTTCGTTCGACAACTTCGTTCTGAACCAGTTTGACGAAGCCAATCACCTGGCGGACGGCTGCCACGATGGCACGGCTGCTGTTGGCGCCTGGTGTTATCAAGGTACGACGAACCTGCGCGGCAGCGTCCTGCAAATTCCGGAGCCGACTTCGGTGGCCCTGGTTGGCCTGAGCCTCGGTATCGTCGGTTTCGTGAGCCGCCGCCGTTCGGCTGCCAAGTAAATAGCCTTATGAGGATGTTCCGAAAGGCAGCACCTCTGAGTTAGAAAAAGCGCCCCGCGGGGCGCTTTTTCATTCTCCGAATGCTGCGGTATCTCTGCGGTCAGTGGCGAGGTGAGGCCTTTGAACCATCGGACTCCAGGGGGGCGCTCAGGCTGCGATGGCCAGGAGATGGGGGTTCGCCATGCTGGGCGAACTGGACTCGCATGTCAGGACAGCAAGCGAGTTGAGTCACTCGGTGAGGCCCAGCCCGTCACTGCGCTGTCGGTGTTGGTGTGTCCAGGGCAGGTCAGACATAGCGTCCGGGCGAAAGCAGGTCATCCGGGTCCAGCGCGCTACGCAGTCGTTGGACGAAGTGTGCCGACAGCGGATGGCGTTCAGCGTGGGCCCGCATGCCGTCCAAATGGAGGCGATACGGGTAGAAGCCCAGAGACCGTCCGCTTTCAGTCAGCCGTGCGAGGCACTCGTGTGCTGCCAAGCGTGCATCGCCATCCTTGAGATCAAAGAGTAGCGGGATGGTGCTGTCGAAGAGGCGGTCCCCTTGACTGGTCAGTGTGATGAGAGGTTCAAGGCCGTGCTTGGCCAGTTCGAACGTTGCAAATTCAATGAAGCGGCGAACATCGCCAGAACGCATCGGCACGAGCGGCGCATACCAAAGCAGGCCGCAACGGTCGCGAGCGGGGTCGCGCTCATGGCTCGGCTGGGAGTTGCCGGAGCGCCAGTAGGCCAACGGCAAGGCTGTTTCGTTCGGTCGGCCCTGGACGAGTTCCAAAGCTGAATTCAGCGTGCCGGCCGTTTTGCCCAGGCGTTCGCCCAGCCGTCCCGGTAGTCTTGTTGCGGTCGTGGAAAGCCACCTCGCCTGAGTCGATGACAGAAATAAAAGCCGCTCCGCGACACCTTTGAGCGCTTTCCGAATTTCCTTCTGCGCGGCGGCGACGACGCGCTTGCGGCCGTAAAGCGTGGCAAACCCGGTCCATGGGCCGATCTGGTATTGCCTTCCCAGTTCCGCCACCAGCGCGGGGGGCATCAGGCCTCGGGCATCGCGCTGTTCCGCTGGCGGGTAAGGGGCGGACATAGCCAGGACCCGGTGCCGGTTCATCAGGTTGATGCCGCCCAGGATGCCGGGGAGCCCGCTGAGCAATCCCTGAATGCGGGTGACCGCTTCTTCGAGAAGATCGTCGCTGGGTAGGTTGAATACGCACACCTTGCAGCATTCGGGGCGTGGTGCCAGCAGAATGCTGGCGCGCGTGACGACGCCGAACCCGCTTTGGGAAAACAGTCCGTTGGAAAAAGGGCCGATTCCCCATCTGGAGAGCCGCGCCAGGTCTTCGCCCCCCGCCTCGCGCAATGCGCTCTTGTAGATGCGGCCATCGGCTAGCACGGCCTCAAGATCGGTGACGGCGCTGAAATGGTCGACATAGGGCGTGACACCGTAGCCGCGTTCCAGCGCGTTTGCGAGCACGCTGCAGCTGGGGCCTGCGCCCGTCGTGGGCACCATGTACGGGAGGTTGTGGCGATCGAGGTAATCAGCCAACATGCCCTGGGTGACGCCTGGCTCGAGGGTCGCGACACCCAGCTGCTCGTCGAAGTGCAATATCTCCTTCAGCCCGCTCAGGTCTAGAACGGTGGCTCCGTCGGTCGGGGGCAGCGCACTGCCGTACCCCCAGTTATTTCCTGTACTGACGGGGTGGATGGGAACACCGTGAGCGCGTGCTATTCGAAGCACCTCGGGAATCTGCGCGGCCTCACTGATTTTCAATACCGTGGGGATGTCACGAAAGCTCCCGCTCGTGTCGGCCGTGAAATGGCTGGGAATGTAGCCTTCCAGGTGCACGCGATCTGGGCCGAGCAGTTGCTGCCAAGCCTGCTGGGCAGCGATCAGGGGTGAAATGGGCATTGGATTCTCTGGATTTAGTCGGCGCACGAACATTGTCATTCAGTCCGGGGGGGGCTTCAATGTGTTGATGCCATCTACTGACCCGCATGGCGCGAAGACCGTGCCAAACGCTGGGTCCTGTGCCCGCCATTGCGGAAATACTGATGCGGCCGCGCTCCGTAGGTGTATTTCAGGTGGGCGGTTGATCGCCGCGTGCTAACGGCGCATATCCGTAAACGCTATTCCTTCTCGGTCTTGACCCATTGATAAATGTATGTGGTCTCGCATTTGGATCGATTAAAGCAATTCTTAACAGGCCGGATGAGGTCTGACGGTGTTGGGCGACCGGCGCATCCGCTCACCAGATGCTGTTCCAGAAGCGAGTTCATGATCTCCCGGGGCTGGACACCTATGAATGGGCCGTTCTGAGGGGAATATATCCATCAACCCGGCCCAGGTGCGGGCTGCGGTAGTCAAAATGAAGCGGGTTTTGGTGGCATGGCCAGGCTGACCGTAGTGGGCGATGCCAAGCTGACGCAAGGTTTCCGGGTGTCGCGCCCGTTGCAGAAATACTGGCCTTGGACGATCGCGATCGCGATCGCGGCGATGCGGCCATTGCAGAGGCTCGCGGGCGGGTGCCTCACCGATGCGGCGATATCCAATTGTTGTGGCGATATGGCAGGCGCTCGGCGGGCGCTAAGGGCTTTGATTCATTGGCCTGCGATTTTATTTGCGTCAATCCCGTGCTGCCCATGAATGGGTGGATTGTGGTTGGGGTGATTGACGGTAGCCTGCTGTGGCTGCCAAGTTTGGCCATGAGTTCTAAATCACCTTGAACATCGAGACTTCTAGCTCGGTTTGTCGGGGCGGTGGATCTGCTTTTTTGATGGGAATGATTTGCTGGCAACTGATAGCGCTCCGGAAGCGGCTTCGGCGCTGCGGGAATATTCACGGGGGTAGGCCTAGGGGTTTATCGGGCGCGAGCGGACATGACGGCGGACGTCGTGGGTGTGGCAGATCCGTACTGGCGCACGGTGTGGAATTTGAAGTCGGTTTTTGATCCGGACAATCTGATTGCCCCGGGTCGGTACAGCCTGGCGCAGGCGCTTGAGCCCTGAAGCGGGTTTCAGCTGGTCTAGGCGTGCAAAAGTTGGCTCGGGCCAGCGCCCCCCGATTTGGGTTGTCGGGCGCCTAAAGGCCTATGGCATCATGCGCAGGCTTCGGCCCTGCAGGGTTCAAGGGTTTGTTTTGCCCTTGCGTCCCGATTGCAGCGCCTGTGATGAACAGACCCACAGAGGACTCGCCTTGGACGCTCTTCATGTTGCCAGCCATCAAAGTACGCCGAAGATGACGGCCCTGGGATCTCGGGGGCGGTGGTGCTTGCGCGGCATGATGTTCGCCGTGGCCGCGCTGCTCAGTGCCTGCGCCAGCACTACGCACCCGCCGGCACCTGCCAATGCAGTCACCGATGACTACAGCTACATCATCGGCGCTGGCGACAATCTGAACATTCAAGTCTGGCGCAACCCTGAGTTGTCGATGTCGGTGCCAGTCCGTCCTGACGGCAAGATCTCCGCGCCGCTGGTCGACGAAATGATGGTGCAGGGCAAGACCTCGGTGCAGGTGGCCCGCGAGGTCGAGAAGCAGCTTGGCAAGTATGTGCGCGATCCGATCGTGACGGTCATTGTGACCGGCTTTGTCGGCCCGTACAGCGAGCAGATCCGCGTGGTCGGCGAGGCGGCCAGGCCGCAGTTCCTGCCCTACAAGCAGAAGATGACGGTGCTGGACGTGATGATCGCCGTTGGCGGCCTGACCGATTTCGCGGCGGGTAATAGTGCCACCATCCTGCGCACGGCGGAGGGCAACAAGCAGTACGCCGTGCGACTGAAGGATCTTTTGCGTCGTGGCGATGTTTCGGCCAATGTGGAGATGCGGCCCGGTGACATTCTGATCATTCCGCAGTCTCTGTTCTGACAATGGCTGGGCGTTTTGATTTGTGCCCGACGCTTAAATAATCGAGACATCTCCGAATGGAACTGCTAATTGCCCAGCTATTGATCCTCCTGCGGAGGATGTGGAAATACCGTTGGGTGGGCTTGATGGTGGCATGGGTGGTGGGGGTTGTTGGCGCCGTGGTGGTGTTCGTCCTTCCCGACCGGTATGAGGCCAGTGCGCGCATCTACGTGGATACGCAGTCCATCCTGAAGCCGTTGATGTCGGGTCTGGCGGTTCAGCCCAATGTCGAGCAACAGGTGACGATGCTGAGTCGGACGCTTATCAGTCGCCCGAACGTCGAGAAGCTGGTGCGCATGGCTGATCTCGACCTGAAGAGTCAGTCCAAAGCGCAGCAAGAGGCCACCATTGATGCGGTAACGGGCAACCTCTCCATTCAGAGCAGTGGCCGGGACAATCTCTACATCCTTGGGTATCGAGACAGTGATCCGGAGACCGCCAAGCGGGTGGTGCAGTCGCTGGTGTCCATCTTTGTGGAGTCTGGTCTGGGGGCTCAACGCCAGGGTGCTTCGACTGCAACAACATTCATCAATGAGCAGATCAAGACCTACGAGGCCAAGTTGGAGGAGGCCGAGACTCGCCTGAAGGAGTTCCGGCTCAAGAACCTTTCTAACAGCCTGGCGGGTGATGGCAAGGATTCGGCGTCGCACATTGCAGAGATCGGCGCCCAGTTGGAGCGCGCCCGCCTGGAGTACCGCGAGGCCGTCAATGCACGAGAGGCCGCGCGCGCTCAGTTGGAGGCCGAGAAGGGCC
Source organism: Roseateles depolymerans (assembly GCA_003241055.1). GTDB lineage: Bacteria > Pseudomonadota > Gammaproteobacteria > Burkholderiales > Burkholderiaceae_C > Pelomonas > Pelomonas depolymerans_A. The sequence goes on along the minus strand of QFOD01000017.1, from coordinate 108,626 downwards.
GGGGCGGAGCGCAGACCACGACGCAGAGTCTGCTGCAGGAATCGAATGCCAACGTCAGTACGCCCGAGTTGGACGCGCGCCTGGCCGACCAGCGCCGTAACCTCGACGGGCTGCTGCAGCGCTATACGGAGCAGCACCCGGACATCATCGCCACGCGCAAGCTGATCAAAGATCTTGAAGAACAACGTAAGCGCGAGTTGGCGGAGTTGCGCAAGAACGCAATGAGCCTTCCAGCAGTCAATGCGGGGCAGGGGCCTGCTGGCAGCTTGGCTGTGCAAGAGCTGACGCGGATCATGGCAACGACTGAGGTGCAAGTCGCTTCACTCAAGGCCCGCGTGGACGAGTATTCCGCGCGGTACGCCCAGGCGTTGGCGTCGGTGAAGACAGCGCCGCAAATTGAGGCAGAGGCGGCGCAACTCAATCGGGATTACGCCATTCACAAGCGAAACTACGAAGAGTTGGTGCAGCGACGCGAGCAGGCATCGCTTTCCGGTGAGCTCGATGTGGCTTCTGGGGTGGCCGATTTCCGTGTCGTCGACCCTCCACGAGCCAATCCAAAACCTGTGGCGCCCAATCGGCTTTTGCTTCTGGCGGCGGCGATGGCGGCTGCATTGGGTGCCGGTGTGTTCACGACGTTCGCGGCCAGCCAGCTGCGGCCGGTGTTCCATGACGCGGATGATTTGCGGGCCCGGGTCGAACTGCCCATCTTGGGCGTAGTGACGCGCTTGGTGACCGAGGCTGACCGCGCCCGCCAACGGGTGGATCTGATTCGCTTTTCGGCCGGGGCGGGTGGACTGCTGGTGGTGTTTGCCATTGCGTTGACGGCGCTGGCAGTGCAGTTGAGTCGACGGGTGGCATGACATGACGAGCCTGATTGAACAAGCCGCGCAGAGGCTGGAGCAGCTGCGCCAGGCCGGGGTTGTGCTTCCCGGCGATGAGCCTGCTCAGGCGCAGGCGCTGCCGGCGGTGCCAGGCAATGCGCAGACTCTGCCCCCTACGTCGGTGGTAATTGCTGCAGCAAACGCCGGTGTGCATGCCGAACCGGAAGACGGTGCGGCGGTGTCGTCTCGGCGCGTGGAGCTGGATGCCGTTGCATTGGCCGCGCAAGGTTTCCTGATGCCGCATGCGCCGAGGTCGCAGACGGGAGACCAATACCGCGTCATCAAGCGCCCCCTGATCCGTAATGCGATGGGCAAAGGTGCGGCGACCTTGAACCATGCCAACCTGATCATGGTCACGAGCGCGCTCGCTGGTGAGGGCAAGAGTTTTACGTCCATCAATCTCGCCTTGAGCATCGCGGCCGAGATGGACAACACGGTGATGCTGGTGGATGCCGATGTGGCACGGCCCTCGGTACTGCGCATGCTGGGTCTGCCGCAGGGGCCAGGACTGCTCGATGTGCTGGAGGAGCGCGTCCAGTTGCCGGACGTGCTGCTGAAGACCAGCGTCGAAAAACTGACCCTGCTGCCCAGTGGAACGCCGCACGCCCGGGCGACCGAGTTGTTGGCGAGTGATTCCATGAGCATGCTGTTGGAGGACATGGCCAAGCGCTATCCGGACCGGATCATCATTTTCGATTCGCCGCCGCTGCTGCTGACCACCGAGGCCCGTGTCCTGGCAACGCATATGGGGCAGGTCGTGCTCGTCGTTCATGCCGAGCGCACCCCTCAGAGCGCGGTGCAACAGGCTCTCGCCACGATTGAGCAATGCCCGCTCAAGATGATGCTGTTGAATCAGGCCAGCCCCAATGCCGCCGGTGGCTATGGATACGGTTACGGCTATGGCTACGGGTATGAATACGGCTATGGCAGCAACGATGCTGACAAGTCGTGAGCGTTTGATTCAACGCGGCGTCGGGCGCGGGCACGAACTGGTCGCGGCGGGGCTGCTGTTGATCAGCCCGCTGGGTTGGGCGCAGGAAGCGCCCGCGGGGCCAGCACAAGGCTCGCAGCTGCGTGCGCGCCTGAATCTGAGCCAGACGGTGACGGACAATCTCGAGCTGAGTTCCGGCAACAAGGACGCGGCGCTGATCACTGTCGTCTCTCCCGGGGTGACCTGGTCCAGTCGCTCGGGCGGCCTGCGCGGCAGCGTGGATTACTCGCTGGATGGCATCGCGTATACGAAGACCGAGCGTGGCTCGCGCCTGCAGAATGCCCTCAATGCGAACCTGTCCGCGGAGCTGATAGACCGGAGATTGTTCGTTGACGTTCGCGCGACCGTGGGCCAGCAATCGCAATCCGCGTTCGGTCCGCAGACCACCACGCCGGAGCTCAATGCGGTCAACAGTCGCGAGGTCGGTACGCTTTCCACGTCGCCGTATCTGGTGGGGCAACTGGGTGGGTGGGCGTCCTATGAGCTTCGGGGGAATTTCTCTCGGACGGAGACCCGCGGATCCAGCCTGGGCGACAACCGCAGTGCTGGCGGATCTGCTCGATTGTCGAGCGCCGGAGCAGGGCCGCTGAGTGCTTGGTTGCTGTTGAGTACTCAGCGCAGCGCCAGCCCGGAAGCGCGCAGTACCCAGAACGATTCGTTGTCTGTGGGGCTTGGCTACCGGCCGGATACCGATGTACAACTTGGCGTCAATTTGGGGCGTGAGCGCAATGACTATCTGACGGGTGCCCAGGCGGCCAACGGCGTCACCGTTGGGGTTTCGGCAAACTGGACACCCTCGCCGCGCACCAGCTTGAATGGTTCTTGGCAGCGCCACGACTACGGCAACAGCCACAGCCTGGGCTTTGAGCACCGCATGGCGCGCTCGGTGTGGCGGTATTCGGATTCCCGCTCGCTCAATCTTGGCAACGTGGGGACGAACGGTGGCGTTCGGACGAACTACGACCAGTACTACCTTTTGTTTGCCTCGCTGGAGCCTGATCCGGTCAAGCGTGATGCGCTGGTGCGCGCGTATCTGCAGCAACTGGGGATCTCTCCCGATGCGCCCATCGCCAATGGATTCCTGTCTGCCGGCCCGACTCGGCTGACGAGCCAGCAACTGGCGGTGACGCTTCAGGAGCAGCGCGGATCATTGACCGCACTCGTGGGGCGTACCGTCACCGGCCGCGTCGGCGACAACGCAGGCGTTGGTGATCTGGCGAGTTCGGCTCAGATCGAGCAGCGCTCCTACTCGCTGACCGCGGCATACCAGCTGACACCGCTGACCAGCCTGTCGCTGTCCGCAGCGCGGCAAGAAACCGATGGAGATGGCGCCGCGCAGTCAACGCAGCTGACCAGCTACTCGCTGAACCTGAGTACGCGTTTCGGGCAGCGCCTGTCCGGCCAGTTGGGCGGGCGCCGCAGTCGTTCCACCGGTTTGCAGGCTTACAACGAGAATGCGGTCTTCGCCAATCTGACTCAACAGTTCTGACGCGATGTATGAAGCCTTCTATGGCCTGAGCAGCAAGCCCTTCCAGCTCAGTCCCGATCCGAACTTCTACTACGGCAGCAAGCAGCACCGCCGGGCGAAGGCGTATCTGGATTACGGCGTGCTTCGCAACGACGGCTTCATCGTCATCACGGGTGAGGTTGGTGCCGGCAAGACGACCCTGCTGCGCGGCCTGCTGGACAGCCTGAATCGCAGCAACGTCGTCATCGGTAACGTGGTGACCACACAGCTGGATGCGGAGGACACGCTGCGGATGGTCGGGGCGGCGTTCGGGGTCAGGGTGAAGGATCTGGCCAAGTCCGAGCTGCTGATGACGCTCGAGGCCTTTTTCGTCAATCAGGTGACGCAGGGCAAGCGCTGCCTGCTGATCGTCGACGAGGCGCAGAACCTGTCGGCCCGTGCTGTCGAGGAACTGCGCATGCTGTCGAACTTCCAGTTCAGCAATCAGTCGCTGCTCCAGACCTTTCTGGTGGGGCAGCCGGAGTTCCGCGCCATTCTGCAGAAACCGGAGATGGAGCAGTTCCGGCAACGTGTCGCGGCGACCTGCCATATCGGCCCCCTGGATGAGGACGAAACGCAGCGCTACATGGAGCACCGGCTGAAGTGCGCCGGCTCCACCGGCAAACCGACCTTCGATCACGACGCCTTCCCGGCCATCCACAAGGCCAGCCAGGGTATCCCGCGTCGAATCAACCGCCTGTGTGACCGCCTGCTGCTGCTGGGCTTCATGCAGGGGCGCACACACCTGACACTGGCCGATGTGAAGGAGGTGCTGCGGGACATCGCACAGGAAAGCGAAGTGCCGCGTGCCAACGGAAGTGAGCTGGATTCGCGTTACGACAGTGCGCCTGCCAAGCTGCCCGACAGCCGGCCCGCGCCGCTGGCGGATGGCTTGCAGGCGTTGGACATGAGTCGACTCAAGCTCAGCAATGCCGAGGTGGAGGGCCTGTCCAGCGAGATTGCGGCGTTGAGCGCCGACCACCAGACCGATCGCCTGCAGCGGCTGGAGCGCAGCATGATGCGACTGGAGCGCATCAACCTGCAGACCCTGGCGCTGCTGCAAAAGCTCGTCGACGCCGTGAAGCACTGAGGCCCCCAATGACGACGCCCCCCATCACGCAACCGCTGGTCAATGCCATGACCATCGACGTGGAAGACTACTTCCAGGTCTCGGCCTTCGCACCCTACATCCGGCGCGACAGCTGGCCCGAGCGCGAATGCCGCGTCGAGCGCAATGTGAACGAGATTCTGGCCATGCTCGCCGCTCAGGGGACGCACGCCACCTTCTTCACGCTGGGCTGGGTGGCGGAGCGCTATCCGCAGCTGGTGCGAGCCATCGTGGCGGGTGGTCATGAGCTGGCGAGCCATGGCTACGGGCACGAACGGGCCAGCGACCTCAGCCCGGCCGCCTTTCGGGCCGACATCGAACGCGCCAAGGCCTTGCTCGAAGACCTGGGCGGGGTGGCGGTGCAGGGTTATCGGGCGCCGAGCTTTTCGATCGGTCACGCCAACCTGTGGGCCTTCGATGTGCTGCAGGAAGCAGGCTATCGCTACTCCAGCAGCGTCTACCCGATCGCCCATGACCACTACGGCATGCCCGACTCGCCGCGCTTCCCCTATGAAGCAAGGCCTGGGCTGCTGGAAATCCCCGTGACGACGTTGCGGCTGGGCGAGCGGAATCTGCCAAGCAGTGGTGGCGGCTATTTCCGGCTGCTGCCCTATGCGCTATCGCGCTGGATGATCTCGCGCGTCAACCATGTGGATGGCCAGCCCGCGGTGTTCTATTTCCATCCCTGGGAGATCGATGCGGGCCAGCCGCGCATTCCAGGTATCAATGCCAAGACGCGTTTCCGGCATTACGTGAACATCGGCCGCACGCAGGAGCGCATCGCCCGGCTGCTGGGCGATTTCCGTTGGGGCCGCATGGACGAGGTGTTTCTCGGCCGGGCGGTCGCTGCTCCGCCGCAGTTGAAGAGTGCAGCCTGAATGGCTGCGCCCCTCCAGATCGCACGGCTGAGTGCGCGGGACCGAAGCCTGTCCGCGCGCTGGGATGCTTTCGTCGCCGATCATTCCCAGGCCACGTTCTTTCACCTGAGCGGCTGGCTGCGGGTGATCGAGGGTGTGTTCGGGCATCGTGGCCATTACCTGTTGGCCGAGCGCGACGGCGCCATCGAAGGCGTCTTGCCCCTGGTCGAGGTCAAGAGCCGGCTGTTTGGCCATGCGCTCACCAGCCTGCCGTTTGCGGTCTATGGCGGGGTGTTGGCCGCGAACGCCGAGGCTGCGCTGTTGCTTGAAGCAGAGGCTGAGCGCCTGGGGCGGGCGCAGGGCGTCGAGCATCTCGAATACCGCAATCTCGGTGGAACGCGCCATGCCGACTGGCCGCGTCAGGATCTCTATGTGACCTTTCGCAAGGAGATCCTGCCGGACGAGGAGGCCAACATGCTGGCCATTCCGCGCAAGCAGCGTGCGATGGTGCGCAAGGGCATCAAGAACGGGCTGCAGGCCGAGATCGACCCGGGCGTGGACCGGTTTTTTGACCTGTATGCGGACAACGTGCATCGGCATGGCACGCCCGCCTTGCCCAAGCGCTACTTCGAGGCGTTGGCGGCGGAGTTCGGCGACGCGGTCGAGGTCCTGACGGTGACTGCCCCCGAAGGTCAGCCGCTGTCTTCGGTGCTGAGCTTCTACTTCCGTGACGAGGTGCTGCCCTATTACGCCGGCGACGCGGAAGCGGCCCGCGACCTGGCCGCCAACGATTTCAAGTACTGGGAGCTGATGCGGCGGGCCTGCGCGCGCGGGCTCAAGGTCTTCGACTACGGGCGCAGCAAGCAGGGCACGGGCTCGTTCGCCTTCAAGAAGAACTGGGGCTTCGAGCCGCAACCGCTGTCCTATGAATACCGGCTCTTCAAGCGGGACAGCGTGCCGCAGAACAACCCCAACAATCCCAAGTACCAATTGCTGATCAAGACCTGGCGCCGTCTGCCCTTGGGCGTCGTGAACTGGCTGGGGCCGCACATCGTGAAGAACCTGGGCTGATCGATGGGGCAGCCTGAACACCGATTGCGCCTGCGGCATCCCGCGTGGAGGTCGCACGGGCGTTGCTGTGCCGGGGCGGTTCGGCCTTGAAGCTGCTGTACCTGACCCATCGCCTGCCTTTTCCGCCCAACAAGGGCGACAAGGTGCGCTCCTACCATCTGCTCAGGCATCTCGCCGCGCGCCACGAGGTGCATCTCGGCACCTTCATCGATGACCCTGACGACGAGCAGCACCTGCCCCGGGTACGCGAGCTCTGTGCCAGTCTGCATGTCGCCCGCCTGAATCCCGGGCGAGCCAAGCTGCTGAGTCTGCGGGGTCTGCTGAACGGCGAGGCTCTCAGCCTGCCGTTCTATCGCGATGCCGGGCTGCAGTCCTGGGTCGATGATGCCGTGCATCGCGTCGGTTTTGACGCGGCGGTGATCTTCAGCGGTGTGATGGCGCAGTATGTTGCCGCGCAGCCGGGGCTGCCGACGCTGGTGGATTTCGTCGATGTCGATTCCGCCAAGTGGCGTGACTACGCGCCTGCCCACCGTTGGCCCATGTCGTGGCTCTATCTGCGGGAGTTCCAGAAGCTGCTGGCCTTCGAGCGGCGCACTGCGGAGTCGGTGGCGGGCAGCTTCTTTTCCACGCCGCAAGAGGTGGCGCTGTTCGGTCAGCTTGCCGGCCCGGTGTCCACGCCGGTCGAGCCGTTGTGCAATGGCGTGGACGCCGACTTCTTTGCGCCGCGGCCAGACTGCGTCAATCCGTTCACGTCTGGCGAGTTGCCGCTCGTCTTCACCGGCGCGATGGACTACTGGCCCAATGTGGACGCGGTGTGCTGGTTCGTCGCCGATATCTTGCCGGGGCTGCGCCAGCGTTTCCCGGCGCTGCGCTTCCATATCGTCGGCCGCAGCCCGACACCTGCGGTGCTGGCGCTGGCCGGTGAGGCCGTGAATGTGACCGGAACGGTCGCAGACGTGCGCCCCTGGCTTCAGCATGCCGCGGCCATCGTGGCGCCGCTGCGTCTGGCGCGTGGCGTGCAGAACAAGGTGCTGGAGGCGATGGCGGCTGCACGGCCCGTGGTGGCGGCCTCCAGCTGTGTCCGCGCCATCGCGGCGCAGCCTGTTCCTGGCCTGCTGGGGGCGGACGATGCGAGCGACTACATCGAGCAACTGAGCGGGCTGCTGAGTGATGCAGCACGTGCGGGTGCGGCTGGACGCGAGGCGCGCCGCTATGTCGTGGATGCCTACAGCTGGACGGCCCATCTGTCGGTGCTGGACCGCCGGCTGGAGGCCGCGGTTGCCGTGCAAGGGGAGGGCGCATGAGTCTGCGCAAGGATTGGCGGTTGCCGATGGCGGCCTTGCTGGTGGTCTGGATTGCGCTCGGCTGGCTCTATCAGGGCACCTGGCTGGCCATGATCGAGATCTGGAACCGCTCGGAGACCTTTGCCCATGCCTGGTTGGTGGCGCCGATCTCGCTGTGGCTGGTGTGGCGGCGGCGGCATGACCTCGTCGTACTGACGCCGAGACCCTCGTGGCCGTGGTTGATGGCCTTGCTGCCGCTGGGCGCGCTGTGGCTGCTCGGCGAACTGGCCGTGGCTAATGCCGCCACGCAGTTCGCCTGCATGGGCATGCTCATCGTCACCGTGCCCGCGCTGCTCGGACCGGCCGTGGCTTCGCGTATCGCCTTTCCGCTGGGCTTTCTGCTGTTCGCCGTGCCGTTCGGGGACTTCGTCACCCCGTGGCTGATGGAGCGAACGGCCGACTTCACGGTGCTGGCGGTGCGCGCCTCGGGCATTCCGGTGTTTCGCGAAGGCCTGCAGTTCATCATCCCGTCGGGCGCCTGGTCGGTCGTGCAGGCGTGCAGCGGGATCCGCTACCTGATGGCGTCGGTCATGGTGGGCACCCTGTTCGCCTACCTGAACTATGCGTCCCACACCAAGCGCTGGATCTTCGTGGGTGTCGCGATCCTCACACCGCTGGTGGCCAACTGGCTGAGGGCCTACATCATCGTGATGCTGGGGCATCTCTCAGGGAACCAGCTGGCGGTCGGTGTCGATCACCTGATCTATGGCTGGGTGTTCTTCGGCATCGTCATGCTCGCGATGTTCATGATAGGCGCCCGCTGGGCGGATGCCGATGTCGGCAGCCCGGCGACCGAGGGCGTGTCTTTCCGCTCGGCGGCCTCGGTGGGTGTCTGGGGACGAGTGCTGGTGGTTTTGATGGCACTGCTGGTATTGCCGCAGGCTCTTCATTGGCGCACCGAGGCCGGCGATTCGCGCGGGGCGCCGGTGTTGGCGGCGCCGCTGGTGTCGGGCTGGGACTGGAGCCCGGCGCCGATGTCGAGCTGGCAGCCCGCGTATGCAGGGGCGACTGCCCTGCTGCATGGGCAGCTCTCGCCAACGGAAGGCCCGCCGGTCGGAATTTTCATCGGCTACTACCGAGATCAGAAGGCCGGGCACCAATTGGTGACTTCCGTGAACCGACTGGTCAATGACGAGGTCGACAAGGTATGGGCGGTGACGGCATCGGGGGCGGCCGAGCTGCCTCAGGGCGAGTCGATGGTGCCGTGGCGAACTGCGGACCTGCGAGGTCAGGCCCTCGCGCAGGTCAGCGGTGGAGGCAGTCAGGCACCACGCTTGCGGGTCTGGTCCGTCTACTGGGTGAATGGCCATCTGACGGCCAGCGACTGGCGTGCCAAATTGCTGATGGCCTGGGCGCAGCTGACGGGCCATGGCGACGATGCTGCGATCGTCATCGTCTACATGGACAAGGCTGCCGCCGGTGACAACGACGCGGCGCTGCGTGATTTCCTTCAGCGGCATTGGTCCGCGATAGACACCGATTTGCGTGGGGTCCGCGAAGGGCGAACGTCCAGGCAGCGGTGACAATGCGGCGCGTCGCCGCGGTGGCGAACCAGAGAGAACACGACAGATGAAGACGCTTGCAGTCATCGGCCTGGGCTATGTGGGCCTGCCCCTGGTGGTGGAGTTTGGCAAGCAGGTGCGCACCATCGGTTTCGACATTGCCAAGAGCAAGGTCGAGGCCTGCCAGCGCGGCACCGACCCCAGCCGTGAGCTCTCCGACGCCGAGGTGCAGGCAGCCGCCCATGCGGTCTACACCGACGACCCGGCGATGCTGGGCGAGGCCGACGTCATCATCGTGGCCGTGCCCACGCCGGTGGACGAGGCCCACATCCCCGACTTTCGCCCGCTGGTGGGCGCGTCTGCCAGCGCCGGCCGCCACCTGAAGAAGGGCGCCATCGTGGTCTACGAGAGCACGGTCTACCCCGGCGCCACCGAGGAGGTCTGCATCCCGGTGCTGGAGCGCGAGTCCGGCCTGAAGTGGAAGCAGGACTTCTTCGTCGGCTACAGCCCCGAGCGCATCAACCCGGGCGACAAGGAGCACACGCTCACCAAGATCCTGAAGATCGTCTCCGGCGACACGCCCGAGACGCTGGCCAAGGTGGCCGAGGTCTATGAGCTCATCGTCGAGCCCGGCGTGCACCGTGCGTCCAGCATCAAGGCGGCCGAGGCCGCCAAGGTCATCGAGAACACCCAGCGCGACCTGAACATCGCGCTGATGAACGAGCTGTCCATCATCTTCGACAAGATGGACATCGACACCTCCGAGGTGCTGGAGGCTGCGGGCACGAAGTGGAACTTCCTGAAGTTCAAGCCGGGCCTGGTGGGTGGGCACTGCATTGGCGTGGACCCGTACTACCTGACGCACAAGGCCGAGATGCTGGGCTACCACCCGCAGGTCATCCTGGCGGGGCGACGCATCAACGACGGCATGGGCAAGTTCATCGCCGAGCAGACCATCAAGCAGATGATCGCCAGCGGCAGCCATATCAAGGGTGCGCGGGTCAATGTGCTGGGCCTGACCTTCAAGGAGAACTGCGGCGACCTGCGCAACTCCAAGGTGATCGACATCATCAACGAGCTGAAGAGCTATGGCGTCGAGGTCTTCGTGACCGATGCGCAGGCCGAGGCCGAGGAGGCCATGCATGAGTACGGCGTGCGCCTGATGCCCTTCGACGATCTGCCGCAGGCCGACGCCATCGTTGCTGCCGTCGCGCATCGCGAGTACGCACAGCTGAGCGTGGCCCAGATCGGTCGCAAGCTCATCAAGGGCGGGGCTTTCATCGACGTGAAGGCGGGCTATGACGCGGCGGCGCTGCAGGACGCAGGCTTCCGGCTCTGGCGGCTGTGAAGGCGGGTCGACGATGACCGCCCGGCCGCTGGTTTCGGTCTGCATTCCGACCTACAACGGCGGCGTGCTGCTGCGAGCTGCCGTCGACTCCGTGTTGGCGCAGACCTGGGCTGACTTCGAGTTGATCGTCATCGACGACTGTTCCAACGACGGTTCGATGGACTACTTGCAGGACATCCGCGACGCCCGTCTGCGCTGTATCCGTAACGAGCGAAACCTAGGGCCCGAAGGCAACTGGAACCGTTGTTTGGCCGAGGCGCGCGGTAGTCTTTTTAAGCTGCTCCCTCATGACGACTTGCTAGCCCCAGAGTGTTTGGCACAGCAGGTGTCTGTGCTTCAAGCTGATGAGACTCAGCGTATTGCGTTGGTGTTCAGCGCCCGGCAGGTCATCGGCCCGGACGGCAAGGTGCTGACCCGCCGCGGGCTTTCCGGTCAGCTCGGCGGGCGCAAATCAGCGCAGGCGCTGATGCGTGAATGCTTGTACAGGGGCACGAATGTGATTGGCGAGCCCGGTGCTGTGTTGTTGCGAAAGTCGCTTGCTGATCGTATTGGTGCTTTCGATGGGCGGAACGCATATTTGATCGATCTCGACTACTGGTTCCGCCTGCTCGCTCATGGAGATGGCTATTACTGCGATTCGGCGCTGGCCTCCTTTCGCGTATGGCCGTCATCCTGGAGCGTCCTGATCGGTGCCGAGCAGGACGTGGACTTCAATAACTTCATGGCTCGCATGCGGCCGTCATTTCGGCCCCCGCCGAGTGCCGCGGAGCGTTGGCTCGGATGCGTCCGTGCGAAGCTGAACAAATACTTGCGTCTGGCGTTCTACGCCGTGTACCTGAGGCGGCGATGATTGTGCTCGTCTCGAATTGCCGGGGCTGGTTGAGGCGCGGTATAGCGCACAGATGGGTACGCTTCGTGCTCGTCGGGGCCGCTAACACGGCCTTCAGCTACGGTATTTACGCGGCCTTGCTTGCGTCGGGGCTTGACTACCGTGCGGCGAGCCTGGGATCAATTGTGCTGGGCGTACTCGTCAGCTACTGGACACAGGGCAGTCTTGTCTTTGGACATAGGTCAGCCGCTGCATTCCTGCGCTTTGTTGCAGTGTGGATGGCGATTTACATCGTGCATATTGGGATCATCGGGCTCTACCTTCGGCTTGGCATGACGGCCTATTGGGCTGGCGTCGCGGCAATTCCCGTATTGGCGGTGCTGTCGTACCTGATGCAGAAGTTCGCGGTGTTCAGGTCATAGATCGAACTGACGCCTTTGGCTGTGGGGCGGGGCATGACCATGGATGACTCGTTGTATGAAAGGGAAGACGGATGAGTGACATAAATGCAGACGGCACTGCCCTTGCTGTGACCGCTTCTCCGCCAGTCTTCTCATGTTTGTGCTGTGGCGGCAGTACAGCGAGCCTCTTTCTTGACCAATGCCCGGATTTTTATCTGCGCAAGCCATTTGTGGTCTCTTACCACCGCTGTACGGCTTGTGGCCTCGTTCAGCAACATCCCGTGCCGTCCGACGTTTCGCCCTACTACGATGCTTACCCGGTGCATCGACCTCGTTCCGCCGCCTACTCGTGGTTCAGACGCATGCTGATGTCGTCGGTCTATCTGCCACCTCAGCATTGGCGCAGGGGGGGGCGTCTGCTTGACTTTGGCTGCGGCGACGGCTGGTATCTTGAGTGGTGCAAATCGGCGGGCCTGGAGGTCGTGGGTTTTGAGCCAAGCTCTTCGCATGCCAATGCGCTCGCGGCGAGACTGGGGGTGCCGGTGATGTCGGATGCCAGCGAACTTCAGCGGCAGTTCGGAGGGGCGTTCGATGTAATCACGCTGCACTTCGTCGTTGAGCACCTGACGGATCTGCAATCCACCTTCCGCCTGCTGGCCAGCCTGCTCAGGCCGGGGGGCGTCGTCCGTTACGTCGTTCCGAACATAGATAGTTGGGAGTTCCGTCTTTTCCGGCGCCGCTGGCACAGTCTGGATGCCCCTCGGCATATTAGTTTTCCAGGTGTCGAGCATGCGGACCTGCTTGCGCATTCTTGCGGCCTGAGCTTTGTCGGGAAGTCGTTTGTCTCCTTCCCCAACGGTTTCGGCGGAAGTCTGCCAACGGCACTGTGGGCCCGCTTTAGCGAACTCGCCTTGCTGCTCACGCTGCCCATCTCGGTTGTCGTGACGCGATTGTTCCCTGCCGGCAGCCAGGCATTCTTGTTATCACGCCGCGACGCAAGATCGGTTCAGTCATGACTACGCGCATCGCAATCGTTGTTCCTTGCTACAACGAGCAGGAGGTCCTTCGCGAGACAAACATGCGCCTCATGGCGTTGCTCGATCGGCTCGCAGCTTGCGGTGCTATCGCGACGAACAGTGCCGTGCACTACGTTGATGACGGCAGTCGAGATGCGACATGGGCCATCATTGCGGACTTGGCAGCAGCGGACCCGCGTGTGCGTGGCATCAAGTTGTCCCGCAACCGTGGTCACCAGGCGGCACTGCTTGCGGGCCTGCTGACCGTCGAAGGCGATGCGCTGGTCAGCATCGACGCCGACCTGCAGGACGACGTCAACGTCATCGAGAAGATGGTGGCCGAGTTTGCCTCCGGTGCCGAGGTCGTCTACGGCGTGCGCGACTCGCGCGCGACGGACACCGCCTTCAAGCGCAATACTGCTCTGGCCTATTACGGCCTGATGCGCAGGATGGGCGTGGACCTGGTGCACAACCATGCCGACTTTCGCCTGATGGGGCGCCGCGCCATTGAGGCGCTGCGCGAGTACGGCGAGGTCAACATGTTCCTGCGCGGCATCGTGCCCTTGATCGGCTACCGGGCCGCCACCGTCAAGTACGACCGCGCGGAGCGCTTCGCCGGCGTGTCCAAGTACCCGCTGCGCAAGATGCTGACCTTCGCGATCGAGGGCATCACCTCGTTCAGCGTCGTGCCGCTGCGGCTGATCACGCTGCTGGGGTTCTTCGTTTCGGTCTTCAGCTTCCTGATGATCCTCTACGTGGTCTACGGCACGCTGGTGCAGAAGGCGGTGGTTCCGGGCTGGGCGTCCTCGGTCGTGCCCATCTACTTCCTGGGGGGCATCCAGTTGCTGGCGATGGGCGTCATCGGCGAGTACGTGGCGAAGATCTACATGGAATCCAAGCACCGCCCGCGCTACTTCATCGAGAAGACGCTGTGACGGCGGTTGCGGAGCGCCGCCCGATGCGATGGGCACTGTTGGTGCTGCTGGCAACCTTGCTGGGTGTCGCACTGCTGGCGAAGCTGGAGTTCGGCGGACGTGGCGACCTGCCCATGCAGCTGGACGAATTGTACTTCGCCACGTGTGCCGCGCGCGGCCTGGTGTCCGGTGAGGTTCCGGTGGCGGGTTGTCATGACAACAAAGGCCCGCTGATCTTCCTGCTGTATCAGTCTGTCATGGACCCGGCGCACCCGTACCGTCTGGCCACGATCAAGCTTGCCGGCTTCACGTTGGGGGGCCTGGTGTGTCTGCTGGGCGGGCTCGTCGCGCATCGCGTAGGCGGGCGTGTCGCCGCCGTTCTCACGCTGGCTCTTGCACTGCAATCCAGTACGCTGGATCCCTGGTTCTTCTCGCTTCGCACCGAGTCCTTGGGGCTGGCCTGCTTGCTGCTCGCCACGTTGGTGCTGTTGCCTCGCGGTACGCAGCCGCTGGCGTGGTGGCGTGTGCTGTTGGCCGGCGTGCTGTGCGGCCTTGCACTGCTGACGCGGCAGAACTTCCTGTTCCTGGTTCTGGGTATCGCGGGTTGGCTGGCATTCACGCAGCGCGGTGGATTGCACAGGCTGGCGCTGTTGGCACTGCTGTTCGGGACTGGCGTGCTGGCCCCCATGTTGGCGTTCGCACTGATCTTCCAGTTGCAGGGCACCCTGCCCGAATACGGCGCCAGCCTGTTCATCTACCCGGCGCTGTACGGCAGCAATGGTGATGAAGGTGTCATCCGTCGCTTGCTGCTCAAGCTGGCGTTGCTGGCTGAATACGCGCAGCCGCTTTCCGCCTATGTGGCACTCGGCGTGCTGGGCGCCACGGCGCTGGCGCGTCGCGTCGTCCCTGTGGAGGCTGACGCGCTGCCGGCAGCCCGACTGGTGCTGGTTTTGGCGGGCATGTCGCTGGTCTTCTTGGTGTTGGTGCCGGTGCTGCTGAGACCGCATCTTTGGCCCAGCCTGCTGCTGGCTGCCGTATTAGCGGGTCCATTGTTGGCCCGTGGCCTGGCTCAGCACGAGTGGCGCATGCCGGTCGTGGCGCTGTTGCTGGCATTGGTGGTGCTGACTGTTCTGTGCGCCTGGGGTGGCCCACAGGGCAATCCGCTACGTGATCGCAAGAACCTGCAGGCACCTCAGATCGCTGAGGCCAGAGGGGGCTATGCCTACGTCGTTGGCATGTGGCCCAAGATCTACGTGGACAACGGCTGGACGCCGGCCAGTACGGTGATGTATCCCATCGCATTGCCGGGTGCACCGCAGACCTGGGCTTTCAAGCCACCCGAGGCCGGTAGTTGGAAGGCCAGACTGCTCACGCAGCTGCGCGAGCACAACGAGCGTCAACTGCTGGCGGATTTTGCGCGCACGCCGCCGCGTGCGATCGTCACCATCGATCGCGATGCTCGCCGTCCTGACAGCAGCGATGCCACGGACATCCCGGTGCTGCGCGACTACATCGCCGTCCATTGCGTGCCAGGCCGACGGCTGGACGAAGATACGCCCTACGCGGCGTCGCTATTCATCTGTGGTCGCTGACCGGGCGGCATGGTGGCGTACGGCACGGCTTTTCGCACCGACATCGAGGGCCTGCGCGCGTGGGCCATCGTGCCGGTTGTCGTGTTCCATGCGTTCCCGCAGTTGCTGCCTGGTGGTTTCCTCGGTGTGGACGTTTTCTTCGTCATCTCGGGCTACCTGATCACGAAACTGCTGGTGCAGCGCATGGACGCTGGCAGTTACACGCTAAGCGGTTTCTATGCTGCGCGCGTCAAGCGCATCTTCCCGGCGCTGGCCGTCGTGCTGCTGGTGGCCGTGCTGCTTGCCTGGCTGCTGCTGCCGGCGCCCGACTTGAAGGCATTCGGCCGCAGCCTGATGGCCACAGTCGCCTTTTTGTCTAACCAGGAATTTCTACGCACATCGGATTACTTCGGTGGCGACGCGGAACTCAAGCCGCTGCTGCACACCTGGTCGCTGGCCGTCGAAGAGCAGTTCTACCTGCTGTTCCCACCGCTGCTGTGGCTGCTCAAGCGCCAATCGCGCATTCCGCCGCTGTCTGTGGTCGCGGTGTTGGGCTTGCTGTCACTGCTGTTCTCGCAGCACTTGCTGCCGCGGGATGCATCCGCGGCCTTCTACTTGGCGGCTAGCCGGGCCTTTGAGCTGCTGATCGGCGCAGCGTGCGCGATGTCTGCTGGCGTCATCCCGACTTCGGGGGGGGGGGGGCAACGTCTGCGCGAAGGGCTGGGCGTGGCGGCGCTGCTGGCGCTGGGCGGGTCATTCGCCATGTTGAAGCCCGAATCGCCCTTGCCCGGCCTGCTGGCTCTGTGGCCCTGCTTAGCGACGGCCGCGCTGATTGTCACCTGCGCCGATGGCCGTGGGGTGGCGTACCGCTTGCTGAGCCTGGCGCCGCTGCGCTGGGTCGGGCGCATCTCGTTTTCACTGTACCTGTGGCATTGGATTGTGTTGGTCTTCTTACGCTATGCGCTGCTGCGGGAGCCGACCGCATGGGAGACCGGCGCAGCTGTTGTGCTTGCCGTGCTGGCCGCGGCAGCGTCGTTGCGTTGGGTCGAGGCGCCGTGGCGCCAGACACGCCTGGGTACGCGGGCGGTGCTGGCCATCGGTGGTGCGCTCATCGCCGTCGGCCTGCTGGTGGGCGCGGTGCTGCAGGCAGGCTGGCGCGTGGAGCCGGTGCGAGCGCAGCAGCTCGCTGCCGCTGTCGTCGACGTCAACCCGCGGCGCAGCAGCTGCCACATGTCGGGCAATCGGCAGTTACCGTACGAGCAGGCCTGCCTTTGGGGCCAGCCCGAGCGCAAGCCGATACGCGAGTTTGCGCTCTGGGGCGACAGCCACGGCGCGGAGCTCGCCGTCGCACTGGGGGAGGCGCTGGCACCACGCGGTGGCCGCGTGCGGCAGCTGACCACGTCGTCGTGCCCGCCGGCACCTGGGCTGGTGGTGCCCTCGCGGAGACCCTGCCTTGGTATCAACGAGGCCACGCTCGCCGCGCTGAAGGCCGACGCCGCTGTCACGGACGTGTTGCTGGCCGCGTTTTTCCCGGCTGGGCGCCAGGATCAGCCTGCCAGCTTCGATGCTGGCTATGCCCGGGCCGTAGACGAGCTGCGGTCCGCCGGAAAGAGGGTCTGGCTGGTGACACCAGTGCCCAACTATGACTTCCCCGTGCCTGCGGCGCTGTCCGAGCGTGTGCGTCGTGGCGGTTCGACTGATGCGCACGGTCAGCGCCTGGACGACTATCTGGTCGCGCATGCAGACGAACTGCGCATGCTGCGCCAACTGGCTGGCCGCCCTGGCGTGCAACTGCTGGATGTGTCGGCCGGGCTGTGCGAGTCGGGCCGTTGTGCTGTCGCGGATGCCAAGGGTGCCTATTACTTCGATAAGCACCATCTCAGCCTATTGGGTGCGCGACGCCTGGCGCAGATGTGGGCACCCAGACTGCTGCCATGAACGAGCGCGCAGAGCCCAATGACTGCCCTTCGGTCGCCAGCAAGTGCGGTGAGCTCAGCCACGCTGGCTGTGTGCCCTCCGATGCCGCGCTTTACGCCGGCAGCCTCCATCGGCCAAGGAGTGAGTCGAATGTCACATCGCGTCCCTTGGGTCGCGGGGACGAAGGTGTGATCAAGCTCGGTAAAAATCCTTGTCGCGCGCGTCGCTCTGGACGGCGCGGTTTCCCTCCAATTGGCTGAGTCAGGTCCAACCCATGTGCGGCATCACCGGTCTGTTCGACACACGCGCCCAGCGCATGCCCGAGCGCGCGCGGCTGCATCGCATGAACGAATCGCAGCACCATCGCGGCCCTGACGAAGGCGATCTGCACATCGAGCCCGGCGTGGGCTTCGGGCATCGGCGGCTGTCGGTCATCGACATCGCGACCGGCCAGCAGCCCATCTTCAACGACGACAAGTCGGTGGCGCTGGTCTTCAACGGCGAGGTCTACAACTACCTTGAGCTGATGGACGAGCTGCGCGGCCACGGCTATGTGTTCCGCACCAAGAGCGACTCCGAGGCCATCGTGCGTGCCTGGGAGCACTGGGGTGAGGACTGCGTGCATCACCTGCGCGGCATGTTCGCCTTCATGATCCACGACCGCCGCCGCGACTGTCTGTTCATGGCGCGTGACCGCCTGGGCGTGAAACCGTTGCACTACGCGCTGACCGAGGACGGCTGGCTGCTGTTCGGCTCCGAGCTCAAGAGCCTGATGGCCCATGGCGGGCTGCGCCGGGAGCTGGACCCACGCGCCACCGAGGCCTATTTCGCGCTGGGCTATGTGCCCGACCCCTGGACCATCTACCGCCATGCGCGCAAGCTGGCGCCTGGCCACCGCCTGCTGGTGCGGCGCGGCGAGCCGCTGGGCGAGCCGCAGCGCTACTGGGATGTGCGCTTCACCGGCGATGCCCGCATCAGCGAGCCGGACTCGGCCGAGGAGCTGCGCCGCCGCCTGCAGGAATCGGTGAAGCTGCGTCTCAAGGCCGAGGTGCCGCTGGGCGCCTTCCTGTCGGGCGGCGTGGACTCCAGCGCGGTGGTCGCGACCATGGCCGGGCTCGACAGCCAGCCCGTCAACACCTGCTCCATCGGCTTCGACGACCCCAGGTTCAACGAGACCGAGTTCGCGCAGCTGGTGGCGGACCGCTACCGCACGAACCACCGCGTCGAGGTCGTCAACAGCGATGACTTCGGCCTGGTGGACCAGTTGGCCCACCTGTACGACGAGCCGTTTGCCGACAGCTCCGCGATCCCGACCTACCGCGTCTGCGAGCTGGCGCGCCGGCATGTAACGGTGGCGCTCAGCGGCGATGGCGGCGACGAGGTGTTCGGTGGCTATCGGCGCTACGCGGTGCACATGCGTGAGGAACGCATGCGCCGGGCGCTGCCGGCTGTGGTGCGGCGCCATGTGTTCGGGCCGCTGGCGCGCTACTACCCCAAGGCCGACTGGGCGCCGCGCGTGTTCCGCGCCAAGACCACCTTCCAGGCGATGGCCCGGCATTCGGTGGATGCCTACTTCAACACCATGAGCCTGGTGCGCGAGCCGCTGCGGCAGCAGCTGTTCAGCCCGGCCCTGCATGCGGAGCTGCAGGGCTGGCGCGGCAATGAGATCTTCCATGCCCATGCGCAGCGCTGCGACACCGACGACGGGCTGGCGCTGCTCGAATACCTGGACATGCAGACCTATCTGCCTGGCGACATCAACACCAAGGTCGACCGCGCCAGCATGGCACATAGCCTGGAGGTGCGCGAGCCGCTGATGGACCACCCGCTGGTGGAATGGGCCGCCACGCTGCCCGCCTCGCTCAAGCTGCGCGGCAGCGAGGGCAAGTACCTCTTCAAGCGGGCGATGGAACCACAGCTCCCGCACGATGTTCTCTACCGACCCAAGATGGGCTTCGCCGTGCCGCTGGCCCAATGGCTGCGCGGCCCGCTGAGACAGGCCACGCGCACGGCGTTGCTCGACGGTGCCATCGCGCAGACGGGGTGGTTCAGCCCGAAGGTCATCGCGCGCATGCTGGATCAGCATGAGCGCGCCGTGCTGGATCACTCGCAGCCGCTCTGGGCGCTGCTGATGTTCGACGCCTTCCTGCGCAATGCAGGACTGGCACAACCTGGGGCCAAGGCCGCCTGATGCGAATCCTCTATCACCACCGTACAGCTTCCAAGGATGGCCAGGCCGTCCATATCGAGGAGATGGTCGCCGCGCTGCGCGAGCTGGGGCACGAGGTGCTCGTGGTGGGCCCGAGCTCGGCGGGGGCTGGGCAGGGTGAGATGGGCGGGGAGGTCGGCTGGGTCGGACGCCTGAAGGAGCGCCTGCCCAAGGCGCTCTACGAGCTGCTCGAGCTGGGCTATTCGCTGCTGGCCTATCTGCGCCTGGCGCGCGCGGCGCGGGCGTTCAGGCCGGACGCGATCTACGAGCGCTACAACCTCTTCCTGCTGTCCGGCCTGATGCTGAAGTGGCGCACCGGCCTGCCGCTGCTGCTGGAGGTGAACGCGCCACTGGCCCAGGAGCGCGCGCGCTACGGCGGGCTGGGTTTGCCGTGGCTGGCCCGTCGTGCCGAGCGCTGGGCCTGGCGCGGCGCCGACTATGTGCTGCCCGTGACCGCCGTGCTCGCCCGTGACGTGCTGGCCGTGGGGGTACCGCAGCAGCGCATCCTGGTGCTGCCCAACGGCATCAACGAGGCGCATTTCGCGCAGGCCCCCGACCCGGACGCGGCCAAGCGGGCGCTGGGCTGGGAAGGCGCGCTGGTGCTGGGCTTCACCGGTTTCGTGCGTGACTGGCACGGCATGGACCGCGTGATCCGCTGGATGGCCACGCCGCTGGCGCAGTCCACCCGCCTGCTGGTGGTGGGCGATGGGCCGGCGCGCGAGTCGCTGGAGCAGCTGGCGGCCGAGCTGGCGCTGGGCGACCGCGTGCGCTTCACGGGCGTCATCCACCGCGACCGCGTGCCTGCGCTGGTGGCCGCCTTCGACATCGCGCTGCAGCCGGCCGTCGTCGAGTACGCGTCGCCGCTCAAGCTCATCGAGTACCTGGCGCTGGGCAAGGCCATCGTCGCGCCGGACCAGCCCAATATCCGCGAGCTGCTGGCGCATGACGGCAATGCGCTGCTGTTCGACGCGTCGGCGGCCGGCGCGCTGGAGGCGCAGCTGGCTCAATTGGTCGCCTCGCAGCAGTTGCGCGAGCGTCTGGGGCGCGAGGCGCGGGCCACCATAGACCGCCTGCAGCTGACCTGGCTGGGCAACGCGCGCCGCGCCGTGGCGCTGGCCCGACAGGGGCGGCAGGCATGAGCGCAGGCGAGACGGCCGCGAACGGCCGTATCAAGGTGCTGCATCTGCTGCGCACGCTGGGCATAGGCGGCACGGAGCGGCGCATCCTGCGGCTGGGCCAGGGCCTGGACCCGCAGCAGTTCGACGTGCACGTGATGAGCTTCTTCAGGGCGGAGGGCCAGTCCTTGCCCTGGCCGGAAGAGCGCCGTCACGCATTCACGATGCCGCCGGGCCTGCACTGGGGCCGCATGCGCGCGCTGGCCGCTTTCATCCGCGACCAGGGCTTTCACGTGGTGCACAGCCACAACTGGGCCACGATGTTCCACGGCGTGCTGGCCGGGCGCATGGCCGGCGTGCCGCTGGTGCTGCATGGCGAGCATGGGCGCAACGAGCAGGACCGCCTGGGCATTCCCTGGAAGCGCGAATGCGCCGCAGCGCTGCTGGCACGCACGGCCACGCGGGTCGTCGCGGTGAACGAGGCGATCGCAGCCGACATCGGCCAGCGCTGGCGACTGGGGGCAGAGCGCATCACCTGCATTCCCAACGGCGTTGACATCGAGCGCTTCGCGCCGCCGCAAGCAGCCGCCGAGCCGGAGTTCCTGATCGGCACGGTCGCACGCTTCGACAACATCAAGAACCTGCCCTGCCTGGTGCGCGCCTTCGCCGGCCTGCGGCGAGCGCGCCCGCAGGCGCCGGTGCGGCTGGTGCTGGTGGGTACCGGCCCCCAGGAGGCCGAGTTGCAGGCACTGGCCGTGCAGTGCGGCGTGGCCGACCGGGTCAGCTTCCCGGGCGAGACCGCGACGCCCGAGCAGTGGTATCGCCGCTTCGCGGTGTATGCCAACACCTCCTTCTCCGAGGGCATGAGCAACTCCATCCTGGAGGCCATGTCCTGCGGTGTGCCCATCGTCGCGTCCGACATCGCCGGCCACCGCTGCTGGCTGACCGAGGGCGAGCATGCGCTGTTCTTCCGCAGCGATGACGAGGCGGCGCTGACGGCCTGCCTGCAGCGCCTGCTGGACGCACCGGAGCTGCGTCGGCAGCTGGGCGAGACCAACCGCCGCCACGTCGAGGCCGAGTTCGACAACCGGCTCTTCCTGACCCGCTACGCGCAGCTCTATCGCAACCTGTTGCGGCGCGAGCACTGAGGAGGCGCGGTGCGAGTTCTTGTCCTCAGCATCTGGTATCCCAACGCCCAGAACCCCGTTTCCGGCACCTTTGTGCAGGACCAGGTCAAGGCGCTGATGGCGCAGGGTCACGATGTGCGCGTCGTGCATCCGGTGCCGGCAGCGCCTTTCCCCATCCGCCATCTGAAGGCCGAATACCGTGCCCTCGCGGCCCTGCCGCAGCACGAGGTGGCCGACGGCGTGCAGGTCTATCACCCGCGCTATGTGACGCTGCCGCGCCACTGGCTGTTCGAGCGCGTGGGCGGCTGGATGGCCGCGGCGCTGCGGCCCTTGCTGAAGACGCTGCACGCGGAATGGCCCTTCGAGCTCATCCATGCGCACGCGACCTATCCGTGTGGCTTCGCGGCCAACCAACTGCGCGACGAGCTGTTTCCGCGGCTGCCGGTGGTGCACACCATCCACCGCACCTGCATCATCGACGCGCCAAACTACAACGCCGCCTGCTTCGAGCGCGTGCGCGAGAGCCTGGAAGGGGCCGACTTCAACATCTTTGTCAGCCGCGAGGGCCAGGGCCTGGGGCTGCAGTACACCCAGCAGCGCATTGCGCCACGCAGCGAGCACATCGACAACGGCGTCGACCCGGTGAAGTTCTCGCTGTCCGAGGCCGACCGGGCCGAGGTGGCGGCGCTGAAGCAGCAGTCGGCCGGGTGCTGGAACCTGGTGTTCGTCGGCTACCTGAAAGAGGTCAAGGGCGTCAAGGAGCTGCTGGACGCGGTGCGCCGCCTGGTGCTGGAGGAGCAGCGCCCGCTGCGGCTGTGGCTGGTCGGCGAGAACCATCTGGGCAGCTATGTCGGCGACTACCTGGTGCGGCACGGCCTGCAGGACCATGTGCGCCTGGTCGGCGCGGTGCCGCACGGGCGGGTCAAGCTGTGGATGTCGTTCGCCGATGCCTTCATCCTGCCCTCGCATTCCGAGGGTACGCCCACGGTGATGTTCGAGGCGCTGTTCCTGGGCGTGCCCAGCATCTTCTCCAGGGTCGGCGGCGTGGGCGATGTGGCCACGCACGACGAGAACGCGCTGCTGATTCCGCCGCGTTCGGTCGAGGCCATCGGGTCTGCGGTGCGCCGGCTGATGGATGATGCGGGTCTGGCGCGGCGGCTGGGCGAGGCCGCCCACGAGCTGATCGAGCGGCGCTTCACCTGGGCCCGCAATGCCGAGGCGGTGTCCGCCGTCTACCGGGGCCTGGCCGGCCCGCAGCCCTCCGCGGGGGAGCGATGAATTCGTCTGCCCCGCGTCAAGCGAGCTCCATCCATGCGTGACCTGCTGCTTCTCTCGATGATCCTGTGGATCACCTGGCGGGCGTTCAAGCACCCCTGGGTGGGGGTGATGGGCTGGACCTGGATCAGCATCATGAATCCGCACCAGCTGTCCTGGTGGCTGCACAGCATGCCGGTGGCGGCGGCCATCGGTGGCGCCACGCTGCTGGGTCTTTTCATCACCAAGGACAGGCGTGACTTCTCGCTGAGCCGCGAGGGCAAGACCCTGGCCGTCTTCATGGCCTGGATCACGATCACGCTGCCGTTCTCGATGATCTTCGACCCCAGCTACGAGCTGTGGAAACGGGTCATGAAGATCGACCTGATGGTGCTGGTGGCGCTGGTGGTGCTGCACAGCAAGCGGCATGTGATGCTGTTCGTGTGGATCAACGTGATCTCCATCGCGTTCTTCGGCGTGAAGGGCGGCATGTTCACCGTGGCGACGGGGGGCAGCTACAAGGTCTGGGGGCCGGAGAGCACCTATATCGAGGGCAACAACGAAATCGCGCTGGCCGCGGTGATGGTGATCCCGCTGATGCGCTTCCTGCAGTTGCAGATGGAGAAGAAGTGGGCGCGCCTCACCATGGGCTTCTGCATGGTCATGATGGCGGCGGCGGCGCTGGGCAGCCATTCGCGCGGCGCGCTGCTCGCGATCAGCGCGATGGGCCTGGTGCTGTGGTGGCGTGGCAAGAACAAGCTGGTGATGGCGCTGGGCATGCTGGTGATCGGTGCCGCCCTGCTGTCGCTGATGCCTGCCGAATGGTGGGAGCGCATGGGCACGATCAAGAGCTACGACCAGGACGGCTCGGCGCTGGGGCGCATCAATGCCTGGTGGATGGCCTGGAACCTGGCCAAGTCCAATCTGTTCGGCGGCGGCTTCTTCATCTGGACCGCCTCGGTCTTTGCGGACTACGCACCGGACCCGACCGACGTGCACGCCGCGCACAGCATCTATTTCATGGTGCTGGGCGAGCAGGGCTTCATCGGTATGTTCATCTTCCTGACCTTGTTCGGCTTTGCCTACCATTCGGCCGGCCGCCTGCGGGAGGATGCGCGGCGCCAGCCCGAGTCGCAGTGGCTGGAGGAACTGGGCAATATGCTGCAGGTCGGTTTCGTGGGCTATGCGGTGGGGGGCGCCTTCCTCAGCCTGTCGTATTGGGACCTGCCCTACAACATGATGATCATGGCGGTCGTGGGCCGCCGCTGGCTGGCCGAGAAGGCCTGGCTGCGCGAGAAGCCCGAACCCTTGGTGGTGCTGCCGCCCTTTCTGCAACGCTGGTTCCGCAAGAAGCCGGCTGCCGTGCCCCTGCCATGAGGTCCCTGTTCAGTCTGCTGTCGCCGGCCGGCGCGCGAGCGCGCCTGACCGTGCTGATCTTCCATCGGGTGCAGCCGCAGCCCGATCCGCTGTTCCCGGAGGAGATGCACGCGGCGCGCTTCGATGCACTGCTGGGCTGGATGAAATCCTGGTTCCAGGTCTTGCCGCTGGACGAGGCGGCGCGCCGTCTGGCCGAGGGCAGCCTGCCGGCCCGTGCCGCGGTGCTGACCTTCGACGACGGCTATGCCGACAACCACGAGGTCGCGCTGCCTCTGCTGCAGCGCCACGGCCTGCCGTGCACCTTCTTCATCGCGACCAGCTTCCTGGATGGCGGGCGCATGTGGAACGACACGCTGATCGAGTCGTTGCGGCTGTCGCGCCTGCCCGAGCTGGACCTGCGGGGCCTGGCGGACGCCCAGGGCATCGACCTGGGTCACCATGTGCTGCCCGCCGAGCTGGCGGCACGCAGCGCGCTGCTGCACAGCCTGATCCCGCGGGTCAAGTACCTGGCGCCGCAGGCCCGGCGCGACTGTGTCACGGCCATCGCGGCGCGTGCCGAGGTGACGCCGCCAGACGACCTGATGATGAGCAGCGCCCAGGTCCGCGCGTTGCGCGCCGCCGGCATGCAGATCGGCGCGCACACCCAGACCCATCCGATGCTGGCTTCGTTGACCCAGGCCGAGGCTGCCGACGAGATCGCCGGCAGCCGCGACCTGCTGCAGGCGCTGCTGGGTGAGCGGGTCGGCCTGTTCGCCTACCCCAACGGCAAGCCGGGCAAGGACTACCTGCCCGAGGTTCATCCGGCGCTGGTGCGGGAACTGGGCTTCGACGCCGCGGTGTCCACCACCTGGGGCGCCTCGCGCCATGGCGACGACCTGTTCCAGATCCGGCGCTTCACGCCCTGGGACCACGGGCGCACCCGCTTCGGGCTGCGCCTGCTGAGGCAACTGGCGGCGGGCTGATCAGCCGGCCACGCGCCAGTCGGGGGCGTGCCGGCGCAGCCACTGCTCCAGCATCATCAGTATCCATACCATCTCGCCGTAGTAGCCGGCGTGCTCGCGCAGGCGCTGCCCGAGCAGGCTGTCGACGAACTCGCGCCGCACCACGCCGCGCGCGGCCAGGCCGCGCAGCGAGTCGGCGGCCAGTGCGTTCAGCGCCGCGTCCTTGACCGCCCAGGGGCCGAAGGGCAGGCCGAAGCCGTGCTTCTTCTTGGTCAGGATCTCGTCGGGCAGGAAGCCGCGCAGCGCCTCCTTGAAGAACCAGCGCAGCCGCAGGCCCTTGAGCTTGTAGCCGGTCGGCAGCTTCAGCGAGAAATCCAGCAGCCGGGTGTCCAGCAGCGGGAAGCTCACGTCGATGCCGGCCAGGCCGGTGGTGCCCACGACCTTGGGCAGGTCGTTCTCTGCCAGCGTGTAGCGCCAGTCGAAGGCCAGCATGCGGTTGACCAGGCTGGCCTCGCGCGGTGTGGCGGCCCAGACCTCGCGCTGGCCCCGGCGCGGGCTGTCGGCATCGACCATCGCCAGGAAGCCGGGTGCCAGCACCTCGGCGCGGCCCAGCCGCTCCAGCAGGTTGTAGCTCTGCATGCGGTCGGGCATGGGCACGCTGGCCTGGCGGATGTAGCTGGTCCCCTTCTTCAGCAGCGGCAGGCGGCCGGTCACCGGGTTCACGAACAAGGGCTTCAGGACGCCACCGCTGATGGGCGAGGGCAGCTGGCTGTAGACATGGAAGACCCGTTCCTTGGCATAGCGGGCGTTGCCGCCGAACAGCTCGTCGCCGCCGTCGCCGGCCAGCAGGCGGCTGTGGCCGTCGGCGCGGGCCTGGCTCGCGCAGTAGAAGGCCGGCACCGCCGACGAGTTGCCGAAGGGCTGGTCGTAGTGCGCGGCCACCGAGGGGATCGCCTTCACCAGGTCGGCCGGCGTCACGTAGTACTCGTGGTGCTCGGCGCCATAAGCCTTGGCCGCGATGCGGGCATAGGCCATCTCGTCATAGCCCTCGGCCTCGAAGCCGATGGAGTAGCTGGCCGGCGCCTTGCCGGTGATCTCGCGCAGCAGGCCGCAGACGGTGGAGCTGTCGGTGCCGCCGGACAGGAAGCAGGCCGTGCTGCCGGCGCTGTCCAGGCGTTCGCGCACGGCCTGCCGCAGGATGTCGCGGAACTCGTCGCGCAGCGCGCCGAAGTCGGGCCGGGGCTGCTCGTCGAAGCGGGCGCTCCAGTAGGGCGCCACGGTCAGCCGGCCGTCGCGGAACAGCGCGTAATGCGCCGGCGGCAGGCGGTGGATGCCGGCATAGATGGTGCGCGGCGACGGGATGCAATGGTGGAACAGGTAGTCGTAGATCGCCTGCGGGTCCAGCGCCGTGATGCCCAGGTGGCGGGCCAGGTCGTCCGCGCGAGCCGCGAAGTGCAGGCGGCCGTCCCGTACCGCGTAGCACAGGCTGTGCACCGCGAAACGGTCCACGGCCAGGTAGTGGCCGCCACCGGGCAGCGCCAGCGCGACCGCGAACTCGCCGTCCACCTCGGCGGCGCAGGTCGGCCCGCGGGCATCGAAGGCCTGCTGCCAGGCGGCGGTTGGGTCGGCTGCGGCGGGCTGGAAGCGCGGCAGGCCGGCGGTGAAGGGCGTGTCGGGCAGCGGGGCTTGGGCTTGCATCGGTCGGCGTGGGGGTCAGACGGTCGCAGGGGCGGCGCCGGGCGCCGTCGGGTTCTTGGGGGCGGGGCGGCCGCGCAGCCGCCGCCAGGCCGTACCGGCCCGGTGTCGCAGCAGGCCCAGCGCGCCGCGGGCGGTCAGCGGGTCGAAGGCCACCAGGCCCCAGCGCTCGCGGCGCTGGCTCATCCATTCGGCCTTGTAGGGATCGTCGCCGATCAGGTAGTCGATCTCGGTGACCGCATCGTGGCTGATCGCCTGCTCCATCAGCAGCGCGGTCAGCAGCGTGCCGGGCGCCGCGGCCTTGTGGGCTTCGTCGTAGGCCAGTTTGTAGATGTCGGCGCGGCCGTTGGCGACGATCCAGAGCTGCGCCGCCACCGGTTTGTCGCCCAGCCAGGCCACGCCGAGGCGTAGCCAGCCACGGCGCGCGCACAGGCGGATCAGGCCGGGGATGAAGTCGGGGAAGGGCTCGGCCTGCTTCCAGCTGTTCGCATAGACCGCCTGGAAGGCGGCCAGCCCGGCTTCCAGCCGTTCGCCGTCGCGCACCAGCTCCAGCCGACCGCCCTCCGCGGCGAAGGCCTTGCCCTTGCGCCTGAGGGTGCTGCGCACCTGGCCGCTGCGGGCCTGCAGGTAATCAGGCCAGGGCTGGCGCACCGGCTCGTACCAGTTGCCGAACCCGAAATAGCCCTGCGGCGACAGACCAGCCAGCCGCAGCGCATCGCGCAGCAGTGCGAACTCGCGCGAGGCCGGGTCCATGGGCGCGAAACGGTAGGCCGCCGCGCCGGCGCCGTGGCGGCGCAGGCTGCGCGTGAGCGGCAGCAGGTCGCGGGCCTGCAGGCCCTCGGCCAGTGCAGGCGCGAAGATGGCGGTATAGAAATTCGACAGCGCGCCGACCTCGCGGCCTACCGGCCCCGGCTGGGCCACGGTGGGCAGCACGGCCAGCACCGCGTCGCCGCGGCTCAGCACGAAGAGCCGCACCGTGTGCGTCGCGGCCTGGCGTTCATAGACCGTCTGCTCCAGCAGGGCGAACCAGTCAGCGCCGAACTCCACATGGCACTGCTCGGCCCGGCCTAGCAGCGCGAGTGCTGCAGTCGGCAGCTCGTGCACTGAGTTGAAGACGTCGGTGCGCTCGGTCGGGAGGGGCGTAAGGGGCGATGACATGGCGGTCAGGCGGCCTTGAGGGCGCGCCACAGCGCGCCCAGCGGCAGGCGCAACCGACTGGGGCTGAGGCTGGGCTGCAGACGCTGGCTCTGCCACCAGTGCCGCAGCGCTGCCGCGACATCGCCCTGGAGGGAGTGCAGGTAGGCCACGTCGAAGGCCTTCAGTGCGGCAAGGCGCTGCAGCAGCGCGCGCGTCGCCGCGTCCAGCGCGATCGGCGGCCGGCGGTACAGCCGTTCCGTGATTTCGTAGATGGAGGTCGCGGTGGCCAGTGCGCGGCCGGGTTTGGTGTAGTAGCCCTGGCCCTGTTCGCGCTGGCGGTAGAGCGGCTGCGGCAGGTAGGCGCAGCGCACCTGCAGCGCGGCTCGTATCGCCCAGTCGCAGTCCCACAGCAGGCAGTCGGGGCGGAAGCCGCCGACGCGCTCCAGCACCTCGCGGCGCAGCACCGGGCGCTGGAACTGCATGGGCGTGCTGCGCACCAGGGCCTCCAGCAGCCCGGAGCGGAACAGGATGCTGCCGTCGGGCGCACGTTCATGGCCGGTGGCGGCGATCACGGCTTCGGTGGCGGCGCGGTGGTTGCGGTCACTGGCCTTGGGGTTGTCGCCGAACCACTCGACGTCGACGAAGAACACGTCGATGTCCGGGTGGGTGTCGAAGGCCCGGGTCAGTGCGGCGACGTAGTCGGGATGCAGCAGGTCGTCGTCGTCCAGGAAGCCGATGAAGCGGCCCTGCGCCAGTCGGGCGCCGGCGGTCTTGCTGGCTGCGCCGCCGCTGGAGGCCTCGTTCCTGATCAGATGCACCGGTTGGCCCTGCAGCGTGCCCAGTACCGCGGCGTCCACCGCGGGCGTGGAGGCGTCGTCCACGACGATGGCTTCCAGGCTTGTGCCGGTCTGGTTGCGCAGGCTGTCCAACGCCTCGGCCAGCATGGCTGGCCGGTTGTGCGTGGGGATCACGATGGAGAAATCCGGCGCGCTCATCACTGGTGCCCCTGTTCCGGGCCTCGACGCGCGAGCCCCCCTCGCAACCTGCTTTTGAGTTTCAGTATATGGGGCTCCTGTTCCAGCGGATGCCCGACCAGGTGGCTGGCCGCCAGTGCTGCGAGCGCGCCCAGCGCGCAGACCGACAGCCAGGCCCAGACCGCGATGGGCTGCTGGTGCCCCCAGCCGACCAGGCTCACGTGGATCAGTGCCGGTGTCGCGCAGGCCAGCGTGACGACGGCGCTCTTGGCCAGGCCCTGGCGCAGCGCCTGGCCGCCGCCGCCCAGCGCCCGTTCACGCACCCAGCCGAACACCGGCGCGGCGATCACCGACGACAGCATGAAGGCGATCGCACAGGCCTCGATGGAGCGGAAGATCACCGCCGCGCCCGCGATCAGCGCCATGCGAATGGTTTGAACCAGCACTTCGACTCGGGTTGTCAGGTCTACGCGGCCGATGGCAGTCAGCAGGTTGGGCGTCAACGCATTGACGGCAGTGACTGCACCAGCCAGGCTAAAAAGTGGCACTAGCGGTGCGGCGGAGAGCCATTGCACGCCATACAGCAAGTGCAGCACTTCCAATGAGTAAATGGCAATCAAGGCGTGGAAAGGCCAGCCGAACACCGTTACCAGAGCCACTGCATGAGCGTAAGGCCGGCCCAGATCTGTGCCTTTACGGTGCGTTTCGGCAAATGCGGGGAGTGCGACATTGCGAATCGCTGCCATCAGGTCGCGATTGAACATGTTCATCAGGCCTTGGGCACGACTCAGGATGGCGACGGGCTGAAAGCCGAGTGTCTTGCCAACGACGAGGTCATTCATGTCCATGGAAATGGATGTGATCGCCCCGGTAAGCGATGTCTGTCCTCCGAATGCCAGAACGGCGCGCCAATAGGTGAGTTTGGGCTTGGGGAAGCAGCGTTTGGGTGCTGCAATTGCCAAAGCCCCAACCAATGCCAGATTGCCTAGCATGGCCCCGAGCGCGAGTGAATTAACCCCAACCCCCGCCCAGGCCAAACCAGTCGATGTCAAGGCGCCTGTCGCCCCTCCGATGATGCTGGCGTGCATCGTTTTTTTGAATTGCAGTTCGCGGCGTAATACGGCCATCGGAACAGTGCTGAATGGCAAGGCGATGAAGTTGATGGCGCAGATGCGTATCGTGTCTGTGATTCGCTTGTCACCATAATATTTTGAAACTATCGGTGCGACCAGGAACAGTGTTGCGAATAGGAGTGTGCCAAGCAGCAGGGATATGGCGAATGCGGTGCCGGTTTTCTCTTCATCGAGCTCTCGAGATTGAATTAGGTAGCTTCCGATGCCGAAATCCCTGAAGACCTGGGCTACCCCGAGAATTGCAAGACTGACCGAATATATTCCAATTTCTTCGGGTGTCAGCAGGCGAGCCAAGGCAATATTGGATGCGAGTGCTAATGCGAGAAGCAAATAGCGCTCGATCAGTGACTGCAGCAATGCGGTGCGAACGCTCGACACTGGTTAGTCCAGGCAATGGGTTGTTAAGGGGCTGTTCATAAGCCTGGGTCGAGATTTGGATGCGTATCTCGGTGTGAATTGAGGCGCTGCTTTTGTTTGCGAGTGATCGATGTCACGTCTGTGCGGCATCAGCCGTGGATCATGCGGGGGTAGCGATCTTCAGTAGACGTTGTTGCGCTTCTGCGAGCGGGCCTTGACCCACTCGGGATAGGCCGCCGGGCGCAGGCGCGAGATCCAACGGCTCTGCAGCGTGCCCCAGGCACGCCAGATGCGCAGCTCGCGCAGGAAGCGATCGGCCTCGGGCTCGCCGCGAACCGGGGCGACCAGCCAGGCCAGCAGGTCGCCGGCCGTGCGGCGGTACAGCCACAGCGGTACCCAGGCCAGGTGGCGCACGCCGGCCTGCATGTCCTGCCAGGGAGAGATGCCCGCCTTCAGCGACCAGCGGCGGAAGTAGCGCTTGCTCAGCAGCTGCTGGTCCACCGGCGCCCGCACCACCCAGCCCGGCTCGTAGGCCATGCGCACGCCCAGGCGCATGCAGCGTTGACCGAACTCGTAGTCCATGTGGCGGAAGTGCTTCTCCGAGAAGCCGCCGACCCGGTCGAACAGTGCCGCGCGCGCGGCCATGTTGGAGCCGGCGGGCGCGTACTCCGGGTCGGGCGGGCACTGTCGTTCATCGCCGAGGTCGACGCCGGCCAGGATGGCGGCCATGTCGCGGTGGAACCAGGCCGGCGGGCCGGATGGGGGCCAGTCCAGCAGCGTCTTGCCGCCGATCAGCATCAGCGTGGGGTCGGCGAACAGCGCGACCGTCTGCCGGCACCAGTCGGCCGGGAACAGGATGTCATCGTCCGTGAAGGCCAGCAGTTCGCAGCCCAGGCTGCGCGCCTGTGCGATCCCGGTGTTCAGTGCGAACTGCTTGCCCTGGCGGCCTTCAAAGAGGTAGTGCAGCCGGCCCACGGGCCAGCCGGTTCGGGCCGCGTCGACCACCTGTCGCGTCGCATCGCTGGAGTTGTTGTCCATCACGATGAAGTCGACCTCGATGCCGTCCGCCAATTCCTGGCCGCGCAGTGAATCGAGCGTGATGCGCAGCGTCTCGGCCCGGTTCCATGTGCAGATGATGACGGCGAGACGGGTGGACATTCGCTGGCGGGCTATCTCGGTTGACATTGAAGGGGGCTGCGGACCCTTCCGCTGAATGCGCCATCGCCACGACTGCGCCACGCTGCAACGCTCGGCAGCCTCCCTATGGGACGGGCAGTGTAGATGCGCCCGGTGGGTCTTCTCACCCCTCGATTGGGCAGTGCGTGTCGGGTGGCCGCGTCACACCGGTCACTTATCATCATTGCGCCTCCGACATGGCCTGTTTCTTCAGTGCGTTCGGCATGTTCGGGTCAGGCGATCGTCGTGCCCTGGCTGCCACCCGCGCCGCGAGGCGTCTTCCACAGTTATTCCGTCAATTCAAGCGAATGAGCTCTCCTGGTCTGCGCCCTCAGCGATGTCTGATGACGGGGGCCTCGGGTTTCATCGGCGCGCGGCTGTGCGAGCGCCTCGACGGACAGCAGGCATACCTGGCGATGGTGCGTAGCCCCGAGGCCGCAGCGGCCTTGGCAGCCAGTGGCCGTGCTGCCGTGGTGGCCGATCTGTTGAAGCCCGGCCAGGCGGCGCATGCGCTGCGGGGCTGCGACGCGGTGATCCATCTGGCGCATGGCGACCGTGGGCCCGAGGCGACGCGGCGTCTGGTCGATGCGGCCGTTGCGCAGCGCGTGAAGCGTTTCGTGCACATCAGCACCATGTCGGTCCACGGGCCCGTGCCCGGCCCGGAGGTGGCGCGGGAGGAGACCGCCCGCATCGGCCGCTACGGGCATGACTACTCCGACTCCAAGGCCGAGCAGGAGGAGATCGTGCAGGCGGCCAGCGCGCGCGGCGACCTGCCCGTGGTCATCCTGCGGCCCACCGTGGTCTACGGCCTGGGCGGGCATTTCGAGGCGCAGGTGCTGGCACAGGCGCGTGCTGGCGAGGTCACGTTGTTCGACGGCGGCCGCGGCGAGTGCAACCCGGTGTTCGTGGACGATGTCTGCGACGCGATAGACGCCGCGCTGTGGCGCCCCGAGGCGCTGGGTGAGGCCATGTTCGTGAACGGCGACGAAGCGGTCTCCTGGGGCGAGTTCATCCATGCCTTCGCCGCGCTGGTGCAGCCCGCGCCACGTTTCGTGGATCTTTCGGCCGCCGACGCGCTGCGCTACTGGGCAGCCCATCCGCCCGAGCCGGTGGGCGGGCTGTCGACGCGGGTGCTGCGCAAGCTGCGGCGCCTGGCCGGCTGGCAGCCGCCGGTGGCGCCGTGGCCGCCGCTGGGGCGGGTCTGGCGCGAGACCTTTCCGGTGCGCTTCACCAATGACAAGGCCAAGCGCCTGCTGGGCTGGGCACCGCGCGTGGACTTCGCGCAGGGCGTGGCGCTGAGTCGGGCCTGGCTGCAGGCGCGGGGGGTACTGTGAAGCCGCGCGTCGTCATCGTCGGTGCCGGTCTGGGCGGCTGCATGCTGGCCCAGGGGCTGCTTGACACCCATGAGGTGCTCATCGTCGAGCGCGGCGAGTCGGCCGAGGACGTGCGCTTTCCGGTCGTGGACGAGGGCCTGCCCGCCGTGACCGAGCCGCATTTCGGCGCCGGCCTGGGCGGCTCCACCCAGCTCTGGCACAACGGCCTCATCGAGATCGACGAAGAGATCTTCGCGACCCAGTGGCCGCTGCCCAAGGCGGCGCTGGATCCGTACTATGAGCAGGCCTTCGAGCTGCTGTCCGGCACCCGCCTGACCGTTGTGCGCGAGGCCATCGCCGAGCTGCGCCAGCGCTACCGTCGCCTGGGCCTGCCCGAAGGCCTGATGCAGGGGCTCTATTACCCGCAGTGGCCGCGCAATGTCTGGAATTCCCTGCGGCTGCAGGGGCGGGTCCAGGTCGTACGCGGCGACGTGGTCGATTTCGAGCTTGACGGCGGGCGCATTCGCAGCCTGGTCGCCGACGACGGCCGCAGCCGACAGACGCTCGCCGGCGACCTGTTCGTGCTGGCGGCCGGCGGGCTGGGCACGCCGGTGCTGCTGCAGAAGCTGGCCGCGCGCCAGCCGCTGCCGGCGCTGCGCCATGCCGGCTGCCACTATGAAGACCACCCGATGGGCTTTGTCGGCGAGGTGGAGATGACGGTGCCGCTATACCGGCTCTGGAACTACCGCGTGCCGGGCACGGACGGCAATCTGCGCCTGCCTCTGGTGGTCCGGCGTGGCGGCATGCACTTCTCCTTCCAGCTGCGCCCTGCGGCCACCTACTACCGCGACAGCCGCCGTCAGCGCGTCGGCACGGTGCTCAACGAGCTCAGGCGCCGCCCCTGGAACCCGCTGCATTACGCGAAGCTGTTCAAGCATTGGGACGACGTGCTCGACATCCTGTCCTTCAAGTTCGGTATCCGACTGCCCACCCGCCACTACACGCTGCTGCTGTGCGCGCAGATGCCGACCAGCGCGCAGCCCTCGGTCTGGAGCCGCCACGATGCAGCGCTGGGCCGCGAGGTGCGGGTGCGGCGCTGGCTGCTGTCGGATGAGTTCCGGGCCGAGCTGCGCGCCTCGGTGGACGATGTGCTGGCCTGGCTGGCGCCCGTGAGCCGGCGCTCCCGCGTGTTCGACAACTGGCTGTCCGATCTGCGCACCGGCGCCCACCACTCGGGCACGGCGCGCATGTCGGCCGATGCCGAGACCGGCGTCTGCGACACCGACGGCCGTGTGCACGGTCTGGCCAACCTCTATGTCTGCGACGGTTCCATCATCCCGTCCAGCGGCATCGCCAACACCGGCCTGACCATCTCGGCGCTGGCGTTGCGGCTGGCCGCGCACCTGAAGGCCGGCCGCCCGGCCACGGAGGCGCGCGCATGAGCCTGCAGATCGGCATCGTGGCGCGCACGCTCAACGTGCCGCACCTGCGCGGCACCGGGCGCTATGTGCAGGAGCTGCTGCGCAATACCCAGGCCGAGGACGACGTGCGCTGGACCGCCTACGGCCATGATCCCTCGCAGCCCTTCAAGGTGCCGCAGCCGCTGCTGGGGCGCACCGAGGTGTTCGATTTCCGCGGCGACCGCTTCAACCTCTGGGAGCAGCTGGGCCTGCCGCTGAAGCTGCGCGGTTCCGGCGTGCAGCTGCTGCACTGTGCCGAGAACACCGCGCCGATCTGGCAGCCGGTGCCCACCATCGCCACCATCCACGACACGGTGCTGTGGGAAGAGGAGAGCCGTGGCCTGCACCACCACTACCTGCACGACGTGCAGGGCCTGGCCTACCGGCGCTGTGCCCACGTCATCACGATCAGCGAGTCCTCGCGCCGCGACATCGCGGCACGCTGGCCCTTCCTGGCCGACCGCCTCAGCGTCGTGCCGCACGGCATCGCGGACGAATTCTTCGCCGGGGCCCGCCTGCCGCTGCCGGCGGTGCTTGCGCAGGCGCTGGGCGGCGCGCCCTACCTGCTCTACCTGGGCGGGCCGCAGCCGCGCAAGCGCTTTGCCTGGGCGCTGGAGCTGCTGGCGCGCAGTGGCCGGCCGGACCTGCACCTGGTCGCCTGTGGCTTCGGTGCCGGCATGTCCGCCCAGGTGCAGGTGCCGGGCGAGCTGGCGTCGCGCGTGCATTTCGCGCCCTTCGTCGAGGACGGCGAGCTGGTCACGCTGTATCGCGGCGCGCTCGCGGCCATCTATCCGACGCTGTACGAGGGCTTCGGCTTCCCGGCCGTCGAGGCCCAGGCGGCCGGCACGCCGGTGCTGTTCAGCCCGGTCAGCAGCCTGGTGGACCTGATGGGGCCGCTGGCCTGGTCCTGCCCCAGCCAGGATTTCGACGCCTGGCTGGCGGCGCTGCAGCAGGTGCTGGCGCTGCCGGCCCATGCTCGCGCCGAGCGCGCGGAGCAGGGCATGGCGTGGGCGCGGCGCTTTTCGTGGCGCCGCAGCGTGCAGGGGCATTTCGAGGTGTTCCGCCGCGTGCTGGAAGAGATGCCGCGGCGCTGAGCCGGCTCAGCCGCGCGGCAGCAGCGAGCGCAGCAGAAGTTTCCAGCCCGGCGCGTGCGCCGGGTGCCGGCGCAGCGCCTCGCGCAGGCTGTGGCGCGCGGCCCGGGTCTGGCCGGCGGCCAGCTGGGCGGCGGCGTAGTCACTCCAGGTCTTGGCCAGCATGCGGCGCACCGTCGCCTCATCGGCCGTCCGGCCGTCCGGCCCGGCATAGCCCCAGCGGTCCAGCGCGTGCTGCACGACCTGGCCCCGGTAGTTGGCGGTCTGCACGCCGCGCGTGATGCTGGCTACATGCTTGCGGTACAGCGCCAGCGGCCGCGCGACGCGCTCGATGCGGGTGACGCGCGACGCGCGCAGCCACAGGTCGTAGTCCTCGCCGATGCGCAGCGAGGGGTTGAAGCGGCCGACCTCGTCGAGCACGCTGCGGTGCATCAGCACGGTGGAGGTCCAGACCTCGCAGTCCAGCAGCAGTTCGGGGTAGAGCCAGCCGGTGGCGCCCGCCCAGGCGCCGCCGGCCGGCTCGGCCAGCAGGCGTTCGAGCAGTGCAGCCTCGGGCTCGGGCGCGACGCTGGGCCACACATGCCAGGCGGTGTAGCTCATGCGGCAGTCGTCCGGTGTGGCGGCCATGGTCTGGAATTGCGCGGCCAGCTTGCCGGGCAGCCAGATGTCATCGGCATCGCAGAACGCGATCCAGTCGCCGTGGGCGCTGGCGATGCCGGCGTTGCGCGCCGTTGCCACGCCGCCGTTGGTCAGCCTCAGCAGCCTGACCTGCGGGAACTCACGCTCGACCCGTGCTGCCGAGCCGTCGCTCGAGCCGTCGTCCACGACGATGACCTCCAGCTCGCAGGCCTGCTGCGCGAGTACCGAACGCAGCGTCGCGGCGACGTAGTTCTCAGCGTTGTAGCAGGGGATGACGACGCTGACTCGCGGCGGCTGGCTCATGCGTCAACGACCGGTCGACGAGGCGCCGGTGGCGGGCGCGCTGGCCGCCGTCGATGGCGCGGGTGCTGCCGACGCGGCGGCCTCCGGGGCCGATGCAGCCCCCGCTGGCGGATCTACCCACCGGCCGGCCGCCACCAGGCGGTCGCGCAGGTCGGGGCGGTCTATGCCCAGCGCGATCACGTGGTGCGCCATCGTCAGGGCCTTGTCGTAGTCCTTGATGTCCATGTACAGCATGCCGGTGTTGAACTGCGCGAAGGGGTTGTCCTCGGTGTTCTTGGCGACATAGTCGAGCTGTTCGCGGGCCTCGCCGAGCTTTTGCTTCTTGATCAGGAAGTTTGCATAGAGCAGGCGCGGGATGTGGTCGTCCGGGGCGTAGCGCAGCGCTCGCTCATACCAGCATTCAATCGTGTACTTCGAATCCTCGGGCGGGTTTTGCTTCTCCACCTCGACCAGACGTTCCATCGTCAGCAGCGCGTGCGGGTGATTCGGGAAGACCATCAGCGTGTAGCCGATGTCGCCGCCAAAGGGCCCGGTAAGCCGGCGCGTCAACGCGGCGACACCATCGTCGAAGTGTTTGCTTTCTACGAGATCTCGGCGGCCCGCATTCGCAGAGCGGTAGTCAAAGGGCCCGTACATATTGGGCATGGCCAGCACGCCGCAGCGGTTTTTGGCCTGCGCATGGGCGGGCAGGGCCTGCAATGTCATGAGGGCGCCGAAGCAGAGTGCGAGCAGGGCTTTCATGGGAGCGTGCGAAGTTGGGTCAGCCAGTTCAGCGTCATCGTCTCCACCTTGGCCGATTGCTGCAAGTCGGAGAAGGTGTGGTCGGCCTCTGGCAGGTCGTGGCGGGTGAGGCGTTCGGCCTGCAGCAGGCCGGCCCAGGCCGGTGACTCCTGCTCACGCAGGCAGAACTCCTTCGCGACATAGTCGTCGCCACTCAGGATCAGCAGCGCGGGGCCAGGGAAGGCCTTCAGCCCAAGCGCCATGCGGTCCTGGAAGCTGCCGTTGCCGGCATGGCGACGCTCGCTGCCCGCCAGCTTGAGGTTGCCACCCAGCCCGCGTAGCGCCGTCCAGCCGACGCCACCGCGCAGCAGCTTCAGCCAGAAGCTCTTGTCGCGAAGGCGCCGCCAGTAGTAGTGCTTCACGTGGGTCCGCGCCAGCGAGGCCGTCGAGCGCACCCAGGGGTTGAGCAGGGCGATGCCCGCCACGCGCGGGTCGCGGTGGGCATTCAGGTAGAGCAGGATGGCCGACGCGGCGTCGCACAGGCCCCACAGGGCCACCTGCTTCAGCGTCGGGCGAGCCGCCAGCAGGGCCGTGATGGCGGCCGCGATGTCGTCGTCGACGCCCAGGAAGTCGCGGGGCTCGCCCGTACTGTCGCCCATGCTGCGGTAGTCGAAGCGCAGCACCGCATGGCCATGGGCGGCGAGATGGCGGGCCAGCAGTGTGAACTGCCGATGGCTGCCGGCACGGTATTGCGGGCCGCCGACGACGATGACGACGCCCAACTCGGCCGCGTCGCCCGTGGGCTCGGCCAGGATGCCGACCAGCGACTCAATCCCGCACTCGAAGCGCAGCACCGACTCCTTCATGCCAGAGCCTCCACGGTCGCGGCGAGCAGGGCGGGTGCCAGTTCGATCTCGGCGGTCGACCAGAAGGCCGGGCCGTTCACCACGGCGGCCCGCGTGCGCCAACCGGCCTGGCCCCAGTCGCGCAGCGCCTGCTCGCTGACCGGCGTGAGCACCGCGTCGTCCCGCGTGCTGAGTTCCAGCCACTCGACCCGGCCTGCCGGTCCCAGCGGCTGCAGCCGCGCGGCTTCCAGCCCGCTGGCGAGTGCGGCCCCGAGGCGGTAGCCGGCGATCTCGACCGGGCGGCCCGCCGCAAGCTCGCTCTTCAAGCCGTCCATCAGGCCCTTGCCGGCGCCGCCGGCCAGCTCGGCCGCCAGCTTCAGGCGCAGGAACTGCTGCAGGGCCAGCTTGCCACTCGCCATGGGCTGCCAGAACAGGTGGTTGAGCGGGCGGCCCCAGTCGGCCGACGTGGCCAGCAGGCTGCCGGCGCGCTGGCTCCACAGCCACAGCGGCGCCTCGGGCACGCGCGCGTCCAGCCAGTCCAGCGCCAGGCGCACGTCGGCCTGCCAGTCGGCCCAGCTCGCGTCGCCGAAGTCGGCGGAGGAGTCGCCGCAGCCGCGCAGGTCGATCTGCAGCACCGCGTGGCCGGCCTCGGCCAGCGCGCGGCAGGTCAGGGCGACCATGCGGCGCGATTTGTTCATCTCTTCCGCGAAGGCGTGCAGGTAGAGCACGCGGCTGCGCGGCTGGCCGATGGGCGCGTGGAACAGGCACAGACGCTGTTCGCCCCCGCCCGCGGGCAGGAAGAAGACGTCGGCGCCGGGCAGGCTCATCAGGGGGCGCAGCAGCCGGCCGTCACTGCCGGGCGGCGACGAAGTCCGCCAGCGAACCGACGGTGGCGAAGGTGTCGCCGTCGATGTCGTCGTCGTCCACCACCAGGCCGAGCTGCTCTTCCAGCGCGGTGATGAGGCTGACGACTGCCATGGAGTCCAGCTCGGGCAGGGCGCCCAGCAGCGCGGTGTCGCGGGTGAAGGTCTGGGCGCGGCCGTTCAGGCTCAGCACCTCGTCGAGTAGCCTCAGCACGTGGCCGAGGACTTGAGCGTTGTCCATGCGTGGATGATCGAGAAACAGGCGCGGCAGTGTAGCCCGCAGCCCCCTTGCTCCCGGGGCGGACGCCCCTCCGCCTCGGGGGCGCATGCGATACTTTTTTCACTCCCTGCGGCTCATGACCTGGCCCCTCGCAATGCCTGAATCGACCTTGCTGAACGAGCTGGTGGCCGTGGCCGCCGAGCGTACGCCCGACGCCCCGGCGCTGACCTATGGCGCGCAGACCTGGCGCTATGCGCAGCTCGACGAGGCGGTGCGTGGTCTGGCCGGCGGCCTGCGGGCGCTGGGCCTGGCTCGCGGCGAGCGGGTGGCCATCTATCTGGAAAAACGCTTCGAGACCGTGGCGGCCAGCTTTGGCGCGCCCGCTGCGGGCGGCGTGTTCGTGCCGCTGAACCCGCTGCTCAAGCCCGAGCAGGTGGGCTTCATCCTGCGGGATTGCGATGTGCGCGTGCTGGTCACGTCGCCCGAGCGCCTGGCCCAGCTGGGCGAGGTGCTGGCCCAGTGCCCGGCGCTGCGCCATGTGGTGCTGACCCACGGCGAGGGCAGGGCGCCGGTGCCGGTGCACGACTGGGCCGAGCTGCTGGCGGCGCCGGCAGTCGCCGGCCACCGCGTCATCGACACCGACGTCACGGCCATCCTCTACACCTCGGGCTCCACCGGCCGGCCCAAGGGCGTGGTGCTGTCCCACCGCAACATGGTGGCCGGCGCCAAGAGCGTGGCCAGCTACCTGGGCAACCACGCGGGCGACACGCTGCTGGCGGCGCTGCCGCTGTCCTTCGACGCCGGCTTCAGCCAGCTGACCACCGCCTTCCACAGCGGCGCGCGGGTCGTGCTGCTGAACTACCTGTTGCCCAAGGACGTGCTCAAGGCGCTGGAGCGCGAGCAGGTCACCGGCCTGACGGCCGTGCCGCCGCTCTACATCCAGCTGACCCAGCTGGAATGGCCCGCCGCGATCAACGAGCGGCTGCGCTACTTCGCGAACACCGGCGGGCGCATGCCGCGGGCCACGCTGGATGCGCTGCGGGCCCGTGTGCCCGCGGCCAGGCCCTTCCTGATGTATGGCCTCACCGAGGCCTTCCGCTCCACCTATCTGCCGCCCGAGGAGGTGGACCGCCGGCCCGACTCGATCGGCCGGGCCATCCCGAATGCCGAGATCCTGGTGCTGCGCGAGGACGGCAGCGAGTGTGCGCCCGACGAACCCGGCGAACTGGTGCACCGCGGGGCGCTGGTGGGCCAGGGCTACTGGAACGATGCCGAGAAGACGGCCGAACGCTACAAGCCCCTGCCCGCCGGCGTGGGCGGCCGCGAGGCCGGCCTGCAGCTGCCCGAGATCGCGGTGTTCTCCGGCGACACGGTGCGGCGCGATGCCGAGGGCTTTCTGTACTTCGTCGGCCGGCGCGACGAGATGATGAAGACCTCGGGCTACCGGGTCAGCCCGACCGAGGTGGAGGAGGTGCTGTATGCGACCGGGCGGGTCGGGGAGTGCGTGGCCTTCGGGGTCGATCACGACACGCTGGGCCAAGCCATCCAGGTGATCGCGACGCCGCCCGAAGGCGCGGCCGAGCTGGACCTGGCCGCACTGCAGGCCGACTGCAAGGCCCGCATGCCGGCCTACATGGTGCCGCATGGCTTCGAGGTGCGCCCCGGGCCGCTGCCGCGCAACCCCAACGGCAAGATCGATCGCAAGACCCTGTCCACCGACTGGCTGGAGCGCCACGCCGCATGAGCGACACCCCCACTCCGAAGCGCGCGCTGGAGCACGCCCCCGTCCTGTTTCCCCGTGACGCGCGCGGCGAGCTGCTCGTTGGCGGCCAGCGCCTGTCGGTGCTGGCCGAGCGGGTCGGCCAGACCCCGTTCTATGCCTATGACCGCGGCCTGCTGAAAGCCCGCGTGGCCGAGCTTCGCGCGGCGCTGCCGGCCGGCATCGAGCTGCACTACGCGATGAAGGCCAACCCCATGCCGGCGCTGGTGGGCCTGATGGCCGGCCTGGTGGACGGCATCGACGTGGCCTCGGCGGGCGAGCTGCAGGTGGCGCTGAACGCGGGCACCGACCCGCATGAGATCAGCTTCGCCGGCCCCGGCAAGCGCGACATCGAGCTGGGCCAGGCGGTGGCCGCGGGCGTGCTGGTCAACGTGGAATCGGCCCGCGAACTGCGCGTGCTGGCCGCGGCCTCGCAGCGCCTGGGCCTGCCGGCGCGCGTGGCGCTGCGCGTGAACCCCGACTTCGAGCTCAAGGGCTCGGGCATGCGCATGAGCGGCGGCCCCAAGCAGTTCGGCATCGATGCCGAGGCCGTGCCCGAGGTGCTGGCCCAGGTGGGCGCGCTGGCCGGTGACGGCCTGGCCTTCGAGGGCTTCCACCTGTTCGCCGGTTCGCAGAACCTCAAGGCCGAGGCCATCTGCGAGGCGCAGGCCAAGAGCTACGAGCTGGCGCTGCGGCTGGCCGAGGCCGCGCCGGCGCCAGTTCGCTTCCTCAACCTGGGCGGCGGCTTCGGCATTCCCTACTTCCCGGGCGAATCACGGCTGGACCTGGCCCCCATCGCCGACAACCTGGCCGCGCTGCAGTCGCGTGTGAAAGCCGAGCTGCCGGCCGCGAAGCTGGTCATCGAGCTGGGGCGCTATTTCGTCGGCGAGGCCGGCGTCTATGTGGCCCGCATCGTGGACCGCAAGCTCTCGCGGGGTCAGGTCTTCCTCGTCAGCGACGGCGGCCTGCACCACCACCTGTCGGCCTCAGGCAATTTCGGCCAGGTGCTACGCAAGAACTACCCTGCGTCGGTCGAGCCGCAGGGCCGTGCAGAGACGTCAACGGAGTCTGCGAGCGTCGTCGGCCCGCTGTGCACGCCGCTGGATCTGCTGGCCGACCGCATGGAGATGGCGCGCGGCGAGGTGGGTGACCTGACCGTCGTCTATCAGAGCGGGGCCTATGGCCGCAGCGCCAGCCCCGAGGGCTTTCTCGGCCATCCGGCCTGCGCCGAGGTGCTGGTTTGAATACCGTGTCGTTGGCTTGATAGGGCCGTTGCGCCTGCCGTCAGAGCGGGCCGAGCCTCACACTGAGGGAGTGTCATGGAGTTGAGGACGTGCTGGCCTTTGCTGGCTGGTGGAATCTTGTGTGCGCTGAGTGGCTGCAGCCGGCTTCAGGAGGCGGCGCTGACGGTGGATGAGAAGTTGCTGCGGGCTCACCCGTTGCCGGCGGAAGTCACGGTGGGGCAGCAGCGCCTGCAGACCCTGGTGGCGGCGGACAAGCCTGCTCGCGACGAACTGGACCGCCAGTGGCAGGAGCGCGTGGCGCTGCGAACGATGACCTGCACCCAGGGCCTTTCGATCTCGCGTTGGGCCTCGGTCGACGAGGTGCGCGGCCTGCCGATTGACAAGGCCTGCTTGCGGGAGCAGGACCAGGGCCTGCAGGAACTGGTGGCCTATCGCACGCTGGGCCGCCTGCTGCAGGCACCGCCGCTGCGGCCGCGGGTACCGCTCGGCAAGCCGGCATTGCTCAATGCCCAGGGCCAGGTCGGGCTGAGCTGGGCGGTCACAGCGGCCCAGGCCGGCGTGGCCGTGGCGGGCACATGGGGCCAGGGCAAGGCGGTCGCTGTCGATCTGGCGGCGGGGCAGGTGTTGAGCGACCTGCCCCGGCAGGTTGGTGGGGCCGACGAGGTGACGGTGTCGCCGAACGGGCGCGTGATCGGGGTGTCAGCCTCCAGCCAGCCGTCGGCCCTGATCGCTGCCGAGCAGGGTGACGTCTTCTGGCAGCCGGCTGACGAGACCCGGGTCCGTGCCTGGCTGCCCGACGTGGGGGCGGTGCTGCTGTCCAGGGGCAAGGGGCCTCAGCTCGTCGTGGTGGACCTGACGACCGGCAAGTCGCAACCATTGTTCGAGGGGCCGAAGGGCAGCAGCTCTGTTGCGACCGTTGCCGTGCTGGATGGCCCCCCCTCGCGGCTGGCCGTTGCGCTGGACGGCACGGTGCAGTTGTACGCGCTGCAGCGCCAGGGGCAGAAACTAGAGATTCGCCTGGTCAAGACCCTGGTGCTGAACAACAGTCGTGGCCCGGTGCTCAGTCCCTTGGTGCCGTTGCGAGGAGGCCGCTTGCTGGCATTTGCTTCGCCGTCCGGCTTGGCCTGGCTGGACCTGGAGAGCGGGGATAACGGCGTCTGGGTCGCCCAGCCCTTGCGCTTTGGCGTGCTGGCCAAGTTGTCGGAGCGGGCGCTGCTGGTCGTCGCCCCCGATCTCAGGGGCAGTGGGCCCCGCCACTTCAGCTTCGATGTCGAGGACCAGACGTTGGCCCCGGCCACGCTGCCGGCCGAAGCGGCGTTGCAGTCGTCGACCGATGGGCGTCTGGTGTTGCGCAGCTATGGCAAGGTCTGGATCGGCGACGCCGTGGCACTGGACGCGCCGCAGTCCTTGCAGAGCGCGTTGGCGCCCTACGAGGACTGGCGCCTCGAGCAGCAGGTCGCCCGCGCCGTGCGCGGCCTGCAGACGGACGAGATTCAGCCCGCCCCCGCGGCCGTCACGGTGCCAGCGCCCGCTGCCTGGCCGGCCGCGGCGGCGGCTCGAGCGGCACCCTTGCTGCCGCGCTTGCCGGCTGGCACCCAGGTCCACACGATAGGCGTGTATGAGGGTGAGCGCAGCGCTTCGGTGGGCCAGCCCGTGCGGGCGGTGCGTGTAGTGCTGCGGCCCTCGCCGCGCCCCATGGTGCTGGTGCTCAGCAGCTACGAGGCGGTGTCGTGGCAGGTGACCAATCTCGGCGCGCAGGTGGAGGCGGTGCTGGTCAGCAGCTACAACCCGTCCACGGTCAGCGGTCTGGCGGGTGTCTCGGTGCAGCAGATCGGGCGCGTGTACGCCTACGAGGCGACAAGCCCCGACTACAAGCGGCTGAGGGATCTGGTGGAGCGCTATACCGGCACCGCAGAGCACGGCTCCTTCCAGGGGCGTTACAGCGGCGCCAGTTTCAGCGTGGGCGGCCGCTGAGGGGCGGGTGGCCCGGCCTTCAGCCGTCCACCCACTGCCCGTCCACCAGCACCTGGTGCGGCCGGAAGTTGGCCTTGTAGGCCATCTTCTGGCTCTCGGCGATCCAGTAGCCCAGGTAGACGTGGCTGAGCTTCAGGTCGCGCGCCTGCTGGATCTGCCACAGCACGCCGTAGGTGCCCAGGCTGCCCTCGAAGTCGGGGTCGTAGAAGGTGTAGACCGCCGACAGCCCGTCGTTGAGGATGTCCAGGATGGACACCATGCGCAGCACCTCCTGCCCGTCGGGCAGGGTTTCGGTGAACTCCACCAGCCGCGAGTTGATGCGTGACTGCAGCAGGAACTGGGTGTACTGGTCGACGCTGTCCTGGTCCATGCCGCCGCCGCTGTGGCGGCCAGCTTGGTAGCGCAGGTAGAGCGCGTAATGCTCGGGCGAATAGCCCAGCCTCATCACGCGGGCCTGCAGATGCCGGAGCTTTTGCCAGGCGCGGCGCTGCGAGCGGCTGGGCTCGAAACGGTC
Source organism: Roseateles depolymerans (assembly GCA_003241055.1). Lineage (GTDB taxonomy): Bacteria > Pseudomonadota > Gammaproteobacteria > Burkholderiales > Burkholderiaceae_C > Pelomonas > Pelomonas depolymerans_A. The sequence continues at coordinate 63,930 of QFOD01000017.1, read as the reverse complement.
CACCGGGATGCGCAGCGGCACGCAGGCGCGGCACTGGTCGCAGTAGGGGCGGTAGGTGAAGAGGCCGCTGCGCCGGAAGCCGGCGGCCACCAGGTTGGAGTAGGCATCCGCGTGGATCAGATGGCTGGGCGTGGCGACCTGCGAACGCGCCTGCCGCCCCGGCACGTAGCTGCAGGCGTAGGCGGCCGTGGCGTAGAACTGGATCTGCGCGAGAGGCAGTTCTTGCGGATGGGTCACGGGGTCAGGAGGTCGAGGTGTCGCCAGTAGGCCGGATGATAGGTCCACGGCCTGGGGGCGCTCTGGTCGGCGTGGGTGGCCAGATGCGATTCAAAGGCGTTTCTTGAGACTTCCGCCGCACCCAGGGACGCGAGGTGGCGCGTGTTTTGCTGGCAGTCTATCCAGGGGATGTCGAATTCCCGGCACAGGCAGACCAGAGCTGCCAGCGCGATCTTGGAGGCGTCGGTGCGGCGCATGAACATCGACTCGCCATAGAACATGCGGCCCAGGTTCACGCCGTACAGGCCGCCTGCGAGCTCGCCGTCCATCCAGGTCTCGACGCTGTGCAGCGCCGGCCAGGCGAGGTAGGCCGCCTGCAGCTCCGGCACGATCCAGGTGCCGTTCTGGCCTTCGCGCGGGGCATCGGCGCAGGCGCTCAGCACGGCGGCGCGGTCGTGGTCCACGCGGATCTCGCAGCCCGGCGTGCGGATGAAGCGCTGCAGGGTCTTGCGCAGCGAGCGCGACAGCTTGAAGTGCGCCGTCTGCAGCACCATGCGCGGGTCGGGCGCCCACCACAGCGGCGGCTGCTCCGGCCCGTACCAGGGGAAGATGCCGCGCCGGTAGGCGGCCTGCAGCCGCTCGGGCGTCAGCGTGCCACCGGCGGCCAGCAGGCCCGGGGCCTCGCTGTCGGGGCCCAGCGCGCGCGCCGTCGGGGGGAAGTCGAGAGAGTCCTCATCCAGCCAGTCGATCATGCGGCCATGGTACGGTGACGGCCATGATCACCGTCTATGGCATTTCCAACTGCGACACGGTCAAGCGCGCGCGCGCCTGGCTGGCCGATGCCGGCCTCGAGGTCGAGTTTCACGACTACAAGAAACAGGGCGTGCCGGCCGAGCTGCTGCCGGCCTGGCTGGCGGCCTTCGGGCGTGACAAGCTCGTCAATCGCGCCGGCACGACCTGGCGCAAGCTGGATGAGGCCACCAAGGCGGCCGTCGTCGACGACGCCAGCGCGATCGCGCTGATGCGGGCGGAGCCCAGCGTCATCAAGCGGCCGGTTGTCCGGTGGGACGATGGCCGGCTCACGCTGGGCTTTTCGGCCGAGCAGTTCGAAACCATGAAGGGAGGCCGCTGATGTTCACCGGCATCGTGCAAGGGGTGGCCCATGTGGAGGCCATCGATGCCCGCGAGGGCCTGTATACGCTGAAGCTGCGTCTGCCTGAGGGCTTCGACGGCGAGCTGGCCATAGGCGCCAGCGTGGCCTGCGACGGCGTGTGCCTGACCGTCACCGAGCGGCCATCGCCCGATGTGGCCCTGTTCGACGTGATGGCGCAGACGCTGCGCCTGACCACGCTGGGTGGCCTGCAGCCGGGGTCGGGTCTGAACGTCGAGCGGGCCGCCAAGGACGGCGCCGAGATCGGCGGCCACCCGCTGTCCGGCCATGTGGACGTGAGCGCGCGCGTGGCCGAGATCCGCAGGCCGGACAACAACCATGTGCTCCGCTTCGCGCTGCCGGCGCCCTGGATGCGCTACGTCTTCGCCAAGGGCTATGTGGGCGTGAACGGCTGCAGTCTGACGGTGGCCGAGGCGCAGCGCGAGCGCGACGGCTCGGGCTGGTTCGAGGTGTGGCTCATTCCCGAGACGCTGCGCATGACCACCTTCGGCGACAAGCAGGTGGGCGACGCGGTGCACATCGAGATCGAGCGCAGCACCCAGGTGGTCGTCGACACCGTGCGCGATGCGCTGGACGAGAAGCTCGGGCCCTTGCTGCCGGTGCTGGAGGCGATCGCCAAGGAGCGGGGCATCGAGCTGACCCAGCTGGCGCTGGAGCGCTGAGCCCAGGGATTTTGCAGACCCTCCCTAGCCGTGGCGCAGGCGCTCCAGCGCGGGGCGCGAACGGGCGGCGAGCTGGTCGATGCGGTCGAGCACGCCGCCCCAGGGGCTCTTGAGCCCGGTGACGAAATGCAGGGCGGTCGCGGCCAGCGGCGCCTGCATCAGCGTGAGGCCCTGCTCGTGCAGGCGGGCTAGTGCCGGGTGTTGCACAGCCAGTCCCTGCTGGCTGTATTCCAGCGTGATCAAGGTGGCGCGACAGCGCCCGGCGGCCAGCATGCGCAGGCTGCCGTCGTCGTCCACGGCCTCCCGCGCATCCAGTCGCCGCAATCCTAGCTGGCTCAGCAGTTCGCCGTAGCTGGATCCACGCGTCCAGCACAGCGGCTGGCCGTCGAGGTCGGTCGCCCGGGTCAGCCGCCGGGCATCGTCCTGGCGGATCACGGCCCAGGTGTAGTTGGTCCAGATGGGCTGGCTGAAGCGCAGCTCCCGTTCGCGCTGCGGCGTGCGTGCGAGGCCGTACATCAGCCCCTGGCCTGCGGCGGCCAGCTTCTGGGCGCGCAGCCAGGGCGTGGGCTGGTAGTCCCACTGCAGGGCCAGCTGTTGCGCCACCCAATCCAGCATGGCGGGCGTGCGGTCGGACGGCTCGCCCGTGCCGATGAACAGCGGCACCCGCGGCAATGCCTGGGCGCGCGGGGCGGTTTGGGCGGACGACGCCTGCCACAGGACTTCACCGAGTGCGAGCGCCAGCAGCTGGCGTCGGTCGGGCAGGAATTCGACGGACATCGCCGGCCATTCTAGGCAGTGCGGTGGGGGCGTCTTGATGCTTTCTTGATGCCGTCCGGGGCGTTCTTTTCGGCGGTTTGAAGAGCGAATTTCCAGAATGCCTGCATCGCAATTGGAGGTGTCATGGACATCGTTTACACGGGGCTCGCACTGGCCCTGGTGCTGCTGACGGCGCTGGGTTGCTGGGGCTGCGAGCGCTTGCAGCAACGTCGCCCGGGAGGTCGCGCATGAGTGGCTTCGAATGGGCAGCCATCGTCCTGGTGGTGGTGCTGACGGTCTATCTTTTCTGGGCCCTGCTGTTCCCGGAGGATCTGTCATGAGTACCTCCGCCTGGATGCAGCTGGCGGCCTTTCTGGCCGCTCTTTTCCTTCTGGCCTGGCCGCTGGCACGCTGGATACACGCGGCGATGGAAGGCCGCGTCGGTCTGCTGCAGCGCGTGGAGCACGGCCTGCTCAGGCTGGCCGGCGTGGATTCGCGCCAGGAGCAGGGCTGGCTGCGCTATGCGCTGGGCCTGCTGCTGTTCAACCTGCTGGGCGTGGTGGCCGTGTACGCGCTGCAGCGCCTGCAGGACGTGCTGCCGCTGAACCCGCAGAGCATGGGTGCGGTGACGCCGGACTCGGCGTTCAACACCGCGATCAGTTTCGTCACCAACACCAACTGGCAGGGCTATGGCGGCGAGTCCACCATGAGCTACCTGACCCAGATGCTGGCGCTGACGGTGCAGAACTTCCTGTCCGCCGCCACCGGCATCGCGGTCGTGGTGGCGCTGCTGCGCGGCTTCACGCGCTTCTCGGCGCAGGCCATCGGCAATGTCTGGACCGACCTGACCCGCGCCACGCTGTGGGTGCTGCTGCCGCTGTCGCTGGTGTTTGCTGTTCTGTTGGCCGGCATGGGCGTGGTGCAGACCCTCAAGCCTTACCAGGATGTGACCACGGTCGAGGCGCAGAGCTGGCAGGAGCCCAAGGTCGGCGCCGACGGCCAGCCGCTCAAGGGTGCGGACGGTCAGCCGGTCATGGAAGACAAGCATGGCCAGACCCAGAGCATCGCGCTGGGCCCGGTGGCCTCGCAGCTGGCGATCAAGATGCTGGGCACCAATGGGGGCGGCTTCTTCAATGCCAACTCCGCCCATCCGTTCGAGAACCCGACCGCGGCGACGAATGCGCTGCAGATGCTGTCCATCTTCCTGATCCCGGCGGCGCTGTGCTTCGTGCTGGGCCGCCAGATCGGTGACATGCGCCAGGCCTGGGCGCTGCTGGCGGCGATGACCGTGATCTTCGTGGCCGGCGTGGTCGTGGCCACTAGCGCCGAGCAGGCGGGCAACCCGCGCCTGGCGCCGCTGGGGGTGGACGCCGTGTTCAGCGCCACGCAGTCGGGCGGCAACATGGAGGGCAAGGAGGTGCGCTTCGGCATCAACGCGTCGTCGCTGTTCGCCACCATCACCACGGCCGCCAGCTGCGGTGCGGTGAATGCCATGCACGACTCCTTCACGCCGCTGGGCGGGGCGGTGCCGCTGGTGATGATCCAGCTCGGCGAGGTGGTGTTCGGCGGTGTCGGCGCCGGCCTGTACGGCATGCTGGTGTTCGCCATCACGGCGGTCTTCGTGGCCGGCCTGATGATCGGCCGCACGCCCGAATACTTCGGCAAGAAGATCGAGGCGCATGAGATGAAGATGGTCTCGCTGGCCATCCTGCTGACGCCGCTGGCGGTGCTGATCGGCACGGCCGTGGCCGTGGTCATGGACCCGGGCAAGGCCAGCATCTCGGCGCCCGGCGCGCACGGCTTCAGCCAGGTGCTGTACGCGTTCTCGTCCGCCGGCAACAACAACGGCAGCGCCTTTGCCGGCCTGTCGGCCAACACGCCCTTCTACAACCTGCTGCTGGGCCTGGTGATGTGGATAGGCCGCTTCGGCGTCATCGTGCCGGTGCTGGCGATGGCCGGCTCGCTGGCCGCGAAGAAGCGCCTGACGGCGGGCGAGGGCACGCTGCCCACGCACGGACCGTTGTTCATCGCGCTGCTGGTGGGCGTGGTGGTGCTGGTGGGTCTTCTGAACTATGTGCCGGCACTGGCCCTGGGCCCGGTCGTCGAGCATCTGATCCTGTGGGGTGCGGCATGAGTCGCGATGCAAACCAAAAGGGCTTTGCCCTGTTCGATGGGGCGCTGGCACGCGCCGCGCTGAAGGACGCCTTCGTCAAGCTGGATCCGCGCGTGCAATGGCGCAATCCGGTGATGTTCGTGGTCTACCTGGGCAGCCTGCTGACCACCGCGCTGGCGCTGTCCCAGCCCAGTGGTTTCGTGGTCGCGGTGACCGTCTGGCTGTGGTTCACCGTGCTGTTCGCCAACTTCGCCGAGGCGCTGGCCGAGGGCCGCAGCAAGGCCCAGGCGGCCTCGCTGCGTGGCCTGAAGAAGCAGACCTGGGCCAAGGTCATCGACGGTGACTGGCGCGGCGGCACACCGCGCGATCAGCTGCAGTGGCATCCGCTGGAGGCCGACCAACTGCGCCGTGGCGTGCTGGTGCTGATCGAGGCGGGCGACGTGGTGCCGGCCGACGCCGAGGTGGTGGACGGTGTCGCGTCGGTGGACGAGAGCGCCATCACCGGCGAATCCGCGCCGGTCATCCGCGAGAGCGGTGGCGACTTCTCCGCACTGACCGGCGGCACCCGCGTGCTGTCCGACTGGGTCGTGGCCCGCGTGGCCGTGAACCCGGGCGAGACCTTCGTGGACCGCATGATCGCGATGGTGGAAGGTGCCAAGCGCGGCCGCACGCCCAACGAGATTGCGCTGACCATCCTGCTGGTGGCGCTGACCCTGGTGTTCCTGGGTGTGACCGCGACGCTGCTGCCGTTCTCGGCCTTCAGCGTGGCAGCGGCCGGTGCGGGCCAGCCCGTCAGCATCGTGGTGCTGGTGGCGCTGCTGGTGTGCCTGATTCCCACCACCATCGCCGGCCTGCTGTCGGCCGTGGGCGTGGCCGGCATGAGCCGCATGCTGCAGGCCAACGTCATCGCCACCTCGGGCCGTGCCGTTGAGGCCGCCGGCGACGTGGACGTGCTGCTGCTGGACAAGACCGGCACCATCACGCTGGGCAACCGCCAGGCCGAGGCCTTCTGGGCGGTGGAGGGCGTGGGCGAGCTGCAGCTGGCCGAGGCCGCTCGCCTGGCCTCGCTGGCCGACGAGACGCCCGAGGGGCGCAGCATCGTGGCGCTGGCCCAGCGCCGTTTCGGCGAGGGTCCGGCCCTGCCGGCAGACGCGGGCTTCGTCGCCTTCACCGCGCAGACCCGCATGAGCGGCGTGGACCTCGGCCCCCGGATGATCCGCAAGGGCGCGGGCACGGCCGTCAAGGCCCATGTGGAGGCGCTGGGCGGCCGCTGGTCGGCCGCCGTGCAGGTGCGCATCGACGAGGTGGCGCGCCGCGGCAGCACGCCGCTGGTGGTGGCTGACGGTGCCCATGTGCTGGGCGTGGTCGAGCTCAAGGACATCGTCAAGGCCGGCATCAAGGAGCGCTTCGCCCAGCTGCGCCGCATGGGCATCAAGACCGTGATGGTGACCGGCGACAACCGCCTGACCGCAGCAGCCATCGCGGCCGAGGCCGGTGTGGACGACTTCCTTGCCGAGGCCACGCCCGAGGCCAAGCTGGCGCTGATCCGCCAGCACCAGGCCGAGGGCCGGCTGGTGGCCATGACCGGCGACGGCACCAACGACGCGCCCGCACTGGCCCAGGCCGACGTGGCCGTGGCCATGAACACCGGCACCCAGGCCGCCAAGGAGGCCGGCAACATGGTGGACCTGGACAGCAACCCCACCAAGCTGATCGAGGTGGTCGAGACCGGCAAGCAGATGTTGATGACGCGCGGCTCGCTCACCACGTTCAGCATCGCCAACGACCTGGCCAAGTACTTCGCCGTGCTGCCGGCCGCCTTCGTGGCCACCTACCCGCAGCTGTCGGCGCTGAACGTGATGCACCTGGCCAGCCCCAACTCGGCCATCCTGAGTGCGGTGATCTTCAACGCGCTGATCATCGTCGTGCTGATCCCGCTGGCGCTCAAGGGCGTCAAGTACCGCGCCATCGGTGCGGCTGCGCTGCTGCGCCGCAACCTGCTGGTCTACGGCCTGGGCGGCGTGATCGTGCCCTTCATCGGCATCAAGCTCATCGACCTGATCCTCGTCGCGCTGGGCCTGGCCTGAACACCTCGAATCCCTCTTCTGTCCCCCCGTTCGTTCCCAAGAAAAACATGAAGTCCCTGATCTCCCTGGCCTCCCTGTCGTCCGTGCTGGCCCTGGCCGCCGCCGTTCCCGCCTTCGCCGACGAGGCTCCCGCCGCCGCTGCGCCGGCTGCCGCCGACCCGCTGTCCTTCAACCTCTCCGTCATCAGCGACTACCGCTACCGCGGCATCTCGCAGACCCGCCTCAAGCCCGCGCTGCAGGGCGGCGTGGACTACGCCCACGCCAGCGGCTTGTACGTCGGCGCCTGGGCGTCCACGATCAAGTGGATCAAGGACGCCGGCGGCGACGCCGATGTCGAGCTGGACGTCTACGGCGGCTACAAGACCGAGGTGGCGCCGGGCCTGACGCTCGACGTCGGCGGCCTGCAGTACGTCTACGCCCGCAACCGCCTCAACCCCAGCGCCAACACCTTCGAGCTCTACGGCGCGCTGAGCTATGGCGTCTTCACCGCCAAGTACTCGCACAGCACCACCAACCTGTTCGGCTTCGCCGACAGCAAGAACAGCGGCTACCTGGACCTGTCCGCCGCCTTCGACCTGGGCAACGGCCTGACGCTGACGCCTCATGCGGGCCACCAGACGGTCAAGCACCTGTCGGTCGCGTCGTACAGCGACTACTCGCTGACCCTGGCCAAGGACCTTTCCAGCCTGAGCCCGGGCCTGGTGCTCAGCGCCGCCATCGTCGGCACCGATGCCGAGCGCGCCGCCTACACCAGCGCCGTGGATGCCAAGTTCCTGGGCAAGACCTCGCTGGTCGTGGGCCTGAAGAAGACCTTCTGATCCTGCCCTTTCTGGAGAACCGTCATGTCGACTCCCGCTCCCCAAACCCCGCTGCTGCGCCCCGCGCTGACGCTGTTCGTCGTGCTCAGCGTCGTCACCGGCCTGGCCTATCCGCTGGTGGTCACCGGCGTCGCGCAGACGCTGTTCCCCGCGGCCGCCAACGGCAGCCTGATCGAGAAGAACGGCCAGCCGGTCGGCTCCGCGCTGATCGGCCAGACCTTCGCCGACCCCGGCCATTTCTGGAGCCGCCCGTCGGCCACGGGCCCCATGGCCTACAACGCGGCCAACTCCGGCGGCTCCAACCTGGCGCCCACGGCGCCGGCCCTGGTCGATGCGGTCAAGGGCCGGGTCGAGGCGCTGCGCGCGGCTGATCCGGGCAACACGCTGCCCGTGCCGGTGGACCTGGTGACGGCTTCGGCCAGCGGCCTGGATCCCCATATCAGCCGCGCCGCCGCCGACTACCAGGTGGCACGCGTCGCGCGCGTGCGCAGCCTGCCGGTTGCACAGCTGCAGGCGCTGATCGAGCAGCACACCGAGGGCCGCTGGCTGGGCTTCATCGGCGAGCCGCGCGTGAACGTGCTGCAGCTGAACCTGGCGCTGGATGCCATCGCGCCGCCGCAGGTGGCGGTCGTCGCCCAGCCGGCAGCCCCCGCGGCATCTCAGTGAGCCCGGCCGTGCAGGACTGGCTGTGCGCGCTGGCAGCGCTGGCCGCCATCGCGGCGCCGTTGGGCGGGGTCTGGCTGCTGCTGGCCTGGCAGCAGCGCCGCCGCGAACATGCGAGGATGCGCCGTTGAGCTACCTCTCCTCGCATGCTGATCAACTGCGTTCTGTACGACCAGGGCCGCGTCGCGGCCGAGCCCACGCTGGATGGCGTCTCGGCCGCACTGGCCGCCCATGCCGGCTTCGTCTGGGTGGCCTTGCGCGATCCGACGGACGAGGAACTCAGTCTGCTGCAGCGCGAGCTGGATCTGCCGGCGCTGGCGATGGAAGACACCCGGCACGGCCACCAGCGGCCCAAGCTGGAGGAGTACGGCGAGCTGCTGTTCGCGGTGATGCACCTGCTGGAGAACGGGCCGGACGGCACCGAGGTCGGCGAGGTGCATGTGTTCGTCGGGCCGCGCTTCGTGGCCTCGGTCCGGCATCGCAGTCAGCGGCATTTCCTGGGCGTGCGCGAGCGCTGCGAGCGCGAGCCGCATCTGCTCAGGCTGGGGCCGGGCTTCGTGCTGTATGCGCTGATGGATGCCGTGGTGGACAGCTACTTCCCGCTGATCGACGCGGTCGAGGCCGAGCTGGAGACGCTGGAAGACCGCATGTTCGAGCCGCAGACCGACCGGCAGAGCCTGGTGCGGCGGCTCTATGCGCTCAAACAGCGGCTCGCGCCGCTGCGCCATGCGGTGTCGCCGCTGATGGAAGTGGCCGGCAAGCTGCACGGCGGCCGCGTGCCGCAGGCCTGCTCGCAGGTGCAGGACTATTTCCGCGACGTGCACGACCATCTCGCGCGCATCCTGGCCAACGCCGAGGCGGCGCGGGAAACCGTGTCCTCGGCCACCCAGGTCAACCTCACGCTGGTGACGCTGGACGAATCCGCCGTCACCAAGCGCCTGGCCGCCTGGGCCGCCATCATCGCGGCGCCTACCGCGATGGCCGGCATCTGGGGCATGAACTTCGAGCGCATGCCCGAGCTGAAATGGATCTGGGGCTACCCGGCCGCGCTGGGCGCGATGGCCGTGGTGTGCGGGGCGCTCTACCACCGCTTCAGGCGCGCCGGCTGGCTGTAGCGGATGGCCTGCGGGGGCGGTTCTCCCGTGGCCGCACGAATGATCGAATGCTGAAGACATGAGCGACCAACGCCCCGACCCCGACCGCCTGCTGGCCCAGGTGCAGCGCGAGGAGGCGGCCGCCCGGCGCGGCCGGCTGAAGATCTTCTTCGGCGCTAATGCCGGCGTCGGCAAGACCTTCGCGATGCTGGCCGCGGCCCATGCGGCGCAGCAGCAGGGCAGGGCGCTGCGGGTGGGCGTGGTCGAGACCCACGGCCGCGGCGACACCGAGGCCATGGCGCGCGACCTGGGGCGGCTGCCGCTGCGCGAGATTCCCCACAAGGGTCAGATCTTGCGCGAGTTCGACCTCGACGGCGCGCTGGCCTGGGCGGCCGGGCAGCCCGGCGGCGTGCTGCTGCTGGACGAACTGGCCCACAGCAATGCACCGGGCTCGCGCCACGCCAAGCGCTGGCAGGATGCCGAGGAGCTGCGCGAGGCCGGCGTGGAGGTCTGGACCACGCTGAACGTGCAACATCTGGAGAGCCTGAACGACGTGGTCGGCGGCATCACCGGCATCCGGGTCTGGGAGACCGTGCCCGACCGCGTGTTCGACGAGGCCGACGAGGTCGTCGTGGTGGACCTGCCGCCCGACGAGTTGTTGCAGCGGCTGAAGGAGGGCAAGGTCTACCTGCCCCAGCAGGCCGAGCGGGCGGCGCGCAACTTCTTCCGCAAGGGCAATCTGCTGGCGCTGCGCGAGCTGGCGCTGCGCCGCACCGCCGACCGGGTGGACGGCCAGATGCAGGCCTACCGGCGCGAGCACAGCGACGCCAAGGTCTGGCCCAATCGCGAGTCGCTGCTGGCTTGCGTCGGCCCTGGCGGCAACAGCGACAAGGTGGTGCGCAGCGCCGCCCGCCTGGCCCGCCAGCTCGACCTGGACTGGCATGCGGTGCATGTGCAGACCGCCCGCGCGCCGACCGAGGGCGAGCGCCAACGGGTGCGCCGCACGCTGGAGCTGGCGCAGTCGCTGGGCGCCCGCACGGCCCAGCTGTCGGCGCCCGATGTGGCCGTGGCGCTGGTGGGCTATGCGCGCGAGCACAACCTGGCCCGCCTCGTGATCGGCCGCCAGGAGCGCGCCTGGCGCTGGCCAGGCCGGCGCTCGCTGGCCGAGCTGCTCAGCGCGCTGGCCGAGGAGATGGACGTGCTCCAGGTGGCGCTGCCCTCGGCCCAGGCGCCGGCCCCGCGCGAGGCCGAGCCGCTGAAGGCCTCGCTGTGGTCGGCCCGCAGCCGGCGCGGCTATGCCTCGGCCCTGGCGGCGGTGGCGCTCACCACGCTGATCGCCGAGCCGCTGCTGCGCTTCATAGCGCCCACCAACATCGCGATGGTCTACCTGCTCAACGTGGTGGTGGTGGCCTGGCGCTTCGGCCGCGCCGCGGGCGCGCTGGCCGCGTTGCTGGCGGTGGCGGTGTTCGACTTCGTGTTCGTGGAGCCACGCTGGACCTTTGCGGTGGGCGATGCGCAATACCTGGTCACCTTCGTCGTGATGCTGGTGGTGGGCCTGCTGACCGGCCAGCTCGCCGCCGGGCTGCAGGCGCAGGCGCGCGCGGCCCAGGAGCGTGAGCGGCGGGTGCGTGGCCTGTACGTGATGTCGCGCGACCTGGGCGCGGCCCTGGTGCCCGAGCAGGTGGCCGAGATCGGCGCGCGCTTCCTGCGGGCGGAGTTCGGCGTCGCGTCGTCGGTGCTTACGCCCCCGCTGCTGTCGGCCGGCGGGCCGGAGGTGCTGGCCGTCGTGCCCGGCGGCACGGCGGCGCCCGACCTGGGTGTGGCGCAATGGGCCTTCGATCACAGCCAGCCCGCCGGCCAGGGCACGGCCACGCTGCCCGCCAGCCCCTGCCTGATGTTGCCGCTGGCCGCACCCATGCGGCTGCGCGGCGTGCTGGCGGTGGACGGCACCGGCCGGCGCTGGACGCCCGAGGAGCGCGAGCTGCTGGACACCTGCGCCCGCCTGCTGGCGATCTCGCTGGAGCGCATCCACTACATCGAGGTGGCCCAGGCCAGCACGCTGCAGATCGAATCCGAGCGGCTGCGCAACTCGCTGCTGACGGCCATTTCGCACGACCTGCGCACGCCGCTGGCCGCGCTGGTGGGCCTGGCCGACGCGCTGCAGCTGGCGCCGCCGGGGCTCAGCGCCGCCCAGGGCGACGTGGCGGACGCGATCCGGCGTTCGGCCCAGCGCATGAGCGCGCAGGTCACCAACCTGCTGGACATGGCGCGGCTGCAGGCCGGTGCGGTGCAGCTCAACCGCCAGTGGCTGCCGCTGCAGGAGGTGGTGGGCAGTGCGCTGTCGGCGCTGGACGAACTGCTGGCCGGCCGCGCGGTGCAGGTGGACCTGCCCCCCGAGCTGCCGCTGCTGCGCCTGGATGCGGTGCTGTTCGAGCGCGTGCTGGTGAATCTGCTGGAGAACGCGCTGAAGTACACGCCGCCCGGCAGCCCGCTGAGCATTGCGGCCCGCGTGGTGGGGCAGGGCGCCGGCGCGCGGGTGCAGATCGACCTGGCCGATAGGGGCCCGGGCTTCCCGGCCGGCCGCGAGGCCCAGCTGTTCGACAAGTTCGAGCGCGGCGACCGCGAGAGCGCCACCCCGGGCGTGGGCCTGGGGCTGGCCATCTGCAAGGCCATCGTCGAAGCACATGACGGCGAAATCAGCGCACACAATGTCGCGTCCGGTGGCGCCTGCGTGCGCATCGAGCTGCCGCTGGGCACGCCGCCCCTATGAAGCCCCCATCCAACGCGGGCCGGCTTGGGGCGGCCCGGCGCTCGGCCCGCAATGGCTGAACCGGGTCGTTGTTGTGAGGGAGCATTGGAGATGAGCGCCGCGCGCGTGTTGATGATCGAGGACGAGCCGGAGATCCGGCGTTTCGTGCGCATGGCGCTGGAGAGCGAGGGCCTGGAGGTGTTCGAGTCCGTCACGCTGGCGCGCGGCCTGATCGACGCCGCCACGCGCCGGCCCGAGTTGGTGGTGCTGGACCTGGGTCTGCCGGATGGCGACGGGCTGGACTTCATCCGCGAGTTCCGCGGCTGGTCGCGGGCGCCCGTGGTGGTGCTGTCGGCGCGGGATGGCGAGGAGCGCAAGATCCAGGCGCTGGACGCCGGCGCGGACGACTACCTCGTGAAGCCCTTCGGCGTGGGCGAACTGCTGGCGCGGGTGCGGGTGCAGCTGCGTCGCCACGGGGGCGGCGGCAACGATGCCGATCCGGTGCTCCGCTTCGGCGACATCGCGGTCGACCGGGCGATGCGCAGCGTGACGCGCCAGACGGCCGGCGGCCCCGAGGAGCTGCATCTCACGCCCATCGAATACCGGCTGCTGCAGGAGCTGTGCAGCGCGCCCGGCCGGGTGCTGACCCACCAGCACCTGCTCAAGGCCGTGTGGGGGCCGGGTCATGCGGAGGACGTGCACTACGTGCGCGTGCACATGGCCAACCTGCGCAAGAAGATCGAGGCCGACCCCAACCGCCCGCAATGGCTGCTGACCGAGGCCGGCGTGGGCTACCGGCTCAAGACATGACCCCCGACGACCTCCTCAAGCTGGTCAACACCGACATGCCCTTCGGCAAGCACCAGGGCAAGCGCATTGCCGATCTGCCGGGCAACTACCTGAACTGGTTCGCTCGCGAGGGCTTTCCCAAGGGCGAGATCGGCCGCCTGCTGGCGCTGATGCAGGAAATTGACCACAACGGCCTGCGCGAGCTGTTGCGCCCGCTGTGCGGGCGGCCTTAGGCGGCCGCTCAGGCCGTCGGGCTGTGCTGCTCGGCGTGGCTGGCCGGCGCGGCGGCGGACTCGCTCGTGCGGGTCGGCTGGGCGGCGGCGGGCTGCAGCTGCGCCACCTGCGCATAGGCCGCCGAGGCCTGCTGCAGCTGGTTTTGCAGGCTTCGCGGCAGGGCCTGGGCATCGGGTGGCGTGGGCCGGGCCTGCTCGCCCGAAGCCGCGGCGTCGGCCGAGGCGGTCTGCCGGGCGTTCTGCGCGTTGGCCTCGATACGGGCGAGATCGCTGGTCCGGTCGGCAGGGTCGGGCGCTTGATCGGGCGTCTGGCCGGCCACCAGGTCGGAGGTGGCCGCCGGGCCGACGTTGGGCTGGTCCTCAGGGGCGCTCAGGCGCTGCCCCAGCGACGCCAGCGTTTCTTCGGCGGCCTGGCGCGAGGCCTCGACGGAGGCCGACAGCTGCTGCGTGACGCCGTCCTGCACCGTCGACGCGGCGCCGTCTGTCGCCTGGCGCTCGGCCCGCGTGCTGGCGATGCGGTCGGCCAGCGAGGACAGGTCAGCCATCAGCCGGCTCTCCTGAGACAGGCTCACGACGCTGGACGGCTGGCCGTCCGCGCTGCGTGTGCCGGCCGCCTGCGGCAGCGGCGCCGGCCGCACGGGCACCGGCGGATCGCTGAACGCGCGCCGCAGGGCGGTGGCGAGCAGACCCGGACCGGTGGTGATGGAGGAAGAGGCGCTGACCATGGGCGGACGGGCGCCGCCTGCGGTGGCTGCGCCCGGCCCTCACTCTAGAGCCGCGGCCGCTGGTCTGTCGACCCGCCGACGGCGCTGCGGGCCGCAGTCGTGGAAAAGGTCCGGCAAAGCGCCGCTTGGCGCTGCAAGCGCGGCGCGCAGCGCTCAGTCGATGCGCAGCCTGCGCTCGCCCTGGGCCACGGCCTTCTTGGGCAGCGTCAGCGCCAGCACGCCGTTCTCGAACTTCGCCACCGCGCGGGCCTCGTCGATGTCCACCGGCAGGCGCAGGCTGCGCGACACCGAGCCGAAATAGCGCTCGCTGCGCAGCAGCCGGTCGTTGCTGCCTTGTTGATCGTGCTGCTTGATCTCGGCGCTGATGGCCACCACCGGGCCGTCCACGCTGACGTGGATGTCGCCCTTGGCCACGCCGGGCAGTTCGGCATGCACCACGTAGTTCTCGGCGTTCTCCTTCACGTCCAGCTTGATCTGCTGGGGCAGCGGGTCGCCGTGCAGCGGGCGCACCACATAGCTCGGCGCCAGGCCGGAGAACAGGTCGTCGAACAGGCTGCTGCGGGAGGTGGGCAGGTGGTTCATGGCAACGCTCCTTGAAGCATGGCCGCCGGCTCCGTCTGGTGGCGGGGGCGGCCCGGTGGGGGGAGGCACACGGCCCATGCTGCGCCGCGACCGCGGGCGCCGATTTGCGCTGGGTCAAGTCGGCCCGAGGCAAGGCCCCCCAGCATCGACAACTAGGGCCTGTTAACACTACGGTAGCAGGCCGCGTTGTGGCCAGAAGGCCCGCGAGCAAGGCGCGAAACGAAGCTTGGGTCGGCCCCAAGCGAGGCTTCGCAACGCCGCGCGCGGGCTTTCTGGCCGCAACCCGAAGGGAAGGCCGGCCTTCGCGACCTACTGCCGTAGTGTTAACAGGCCCTAGGTGGAAGCCCGCAGCCCGCCCGGGTGGGCGCACGAGCCGATGCGGCCTGGGGATGCCGTGACAATGCGGCGCATGTCGCCCGCTGCCTGTCACGCCGCCCGCCCCGCCGGCCGCCTTGCCGGTGTGCCCGGGGCCGCGTCGTGGGCGGCGCGCCCTTGAGCGCGGCCGTGCCGGCCGGCTGGCCGCAGGCGCGCCGAGGCTCGCGCGCCGGGCGGTCGCTGCGGGCCTGGGGCGTGTCGCTGGCCGTTCATGCGCTGGTGCTCAGCCTCAGCCTGGGCGGCGAGGGCTGGGGTCTGCCCGGGCTGCAGCTGCCCTGGCAGACGCGCCGCGCCGAGGTGCCGGTGCTGCGGGTGGTGCTGGCGTCGCTGCCGGCGCCCGCTGAAGCTGCCGCCGAGACGACTGAGCAGGGCGCCGCTGGCGCGCCGGCCGACGGGGCCGAACTGGCCGATGCTGCGGCGCCCACGGTGCAGGGTGCGCCGCCATCCACGACCGAGGGCTTGGTGGGGCGCCTGGCCGGGCCTGCCGCGCGGGTTGATGCGCCGGTTGATGCGCCGGCGCAGCCGCCCGTGCCGGCGGCCGTCGTGCCCTCAACGGGGTTACGCACGGAGCCTGCCGCTGCGACGCCGCCCGCGCTGACGCCTTTGACGGTGCCGTCGAACCAGCGTGCCCGTTGGGCAGTGGCGGCGGCGTCGCAGGCGCTGCCGGCGCCGGCCTCTGTGTGGGAGTCTGCTGCGTCTATGCCTTCCGCCGATCCCACCGAGGCCGCATCAGCCGCCGCGCCGGCCGCCTCGGCCCAGGTGGCTCCTCCCGTTGTGGCCCGTGTCGATGCGGCCGAGCGGCTGGCTGCGGAACGTGCAGCGGCCGAGCAGCGTGAAGCGGAGCGCCGCCTGGCAGCGCAGCAGGAGGCCACCCGCCGCGAGGCCGAACGGCAGCAAGCCGCACGGCTGGAGGCGGCACGGGCGGAGGCGGCCCGCCTGGAGGGCCTGCGTCTGGCACAGGCCACGCAGGAGCGGGCGCGGCAGGACGCCCTGCGGCGCGAGGCGGAGCGTGCCGAGGCAGAGCGGCGGCAGGCGATCCGGCTGGAGGCCGCCCGTGCTGAAACGGCTCGCCTTGAGGCCGAGCGTGTGGAAGCGGCGCGCCAGGAAGCCGCCCGCGCTGAGCAGGTGCGTCAGCAGCGGGCGCGCGAAGAGGCTCTGCGGCGCGAGGCGGAGCGCGTCGAGACCGCGCGGCAGGAGGCCACGCGGTTGGAAGCGGCCCGGCTGGAAGCAGTGCGCCAGGAGGCTGCGCGTGCCGAGGCGGCGCGGCGAGAGGCCGAGCGCCTGGAGGCAGCACGGCAGGAGGCCCGGCGCCAGGCCGAGGCGCAAGCCGCGGCACAGGCCCAGCAGCAGGCCCGGGCCCGCGAGGCTGCAGCCCAGGAGCAGGCGGCGAAGGAGCAGGCAGCCCGGGAGGCCCTGGCTCGCGAGCAGGCGGCACAGCAGGCCGTGAGAGACGCCGCCAAGGAAGCCGCTGCGCGCCAGGCCGCCGCCCGTGAGGCCGAGGCAAACCGCCAGCGCCAGGCCGAGCAGGCCCTGCGTGAGCGCGAGGCCCAGAGTGCCCGGGAGGCGCGTGAGGCTGAAGAGCGCCGCGAGGCGCGGCTGCGCGCCATCGGCCAGCAGCTGAACGAAGAAGCCGCCCGGCGCGACGCCGCCAGCCGCAGCGACCCCGCCTGGAAGCCGGCGCGGCGCGGCCGCCTGTTTGGCCGCAGCGATGCCAACGCCGAGATGGTGGCCTACGCCGAGGCCTGGGCCCGCAAGATCCAGCTCAACCCCACGCTGGCCCTCGTGCGCGACGCTGCAAGCCAGCCGCACACCGACCCCATCGTCACCGTGGCCGTGCGCAGCGACGGCTCGGTCGAATCCATCACCCTGGTGCGCTCCAGCGGCGTGCCCGCCCTCGACGAAGCCGTGCGCCGCATCGTGCAAAGCCAGGAGCGCTACGCCCCGTTCTCACCCGCGCTGCTGGCCGACTACGACGTTGTGGAGATTCGCCGCACCTGGCACTTTGATTCGGCGGTGAGGTTGTATTGAGCAGCGGGGTTTGTTTTGTGTTTCGGGCAGAGGTTGGGCGGTGGGCTCGGTAAGCGGCGGTTAGTCCGCTCCGCAGCGGGAGCAGCCGTCAGTACGCCGAACTCGGCGCCTGTAAGCTGTCTCTATCAGGGCGAAGCTGGGCATCCGCTGACGTCAGTCGCTCTCGGCCTCTTTCGTCTGTTTCTCCGCATCGTGCTTGGCCAGAATGCGATGAAGGTCAGCGTGCACACGTTCTGCACGCTCGACCTCCCTGTCGTACTCGGCCCTGTTCTTCGGCTTGCGGCCAAACTGGTCCTGGAAGTGCCACTTCCCTTCCTTCGTCTGGAGCATCGTGTAGCCGTTCTGGCGCTTCAGCATGCGGGTAGGGGGCATCAGTCCAGTGGCCAGGGTATCCCACCGCTTGGACTTTAGGCGTCGCTCTGGAAAAAGGTCTTCTTCTGACCTCCCCGCGACGTAGCGGTCGGCCCTGGTCTTCATGATGTAGTTGACCGCAAGGACCTGCTGCTCGGTCAAGCTGCGTCCACGGAGGCAGTCGTCATACATGTACCAGCCAGTGTTGGGGTCTTGGTACCTAGCGTTGGTGCGGTCCTTGCGCGCCTTGTTAGGACCCGGCGAGAGCGCGAACTCCGTGTGCGTCAGGATAAACAGGCGGTCCTTGTCAAAGGGCCACAGCGTCTGCGTTCCAAGCCAATGAAGGTGGGGGTCCATGCCGGTGGGCACCGCCGGGTCGCCCGGGAAGACGAACTGGTTGTACAGCGTGACCGGGTTGTCGGTGAACAGGAACTTCGTCGGCGATTGGTCCGCGTTGACGATTTCGAGCGTGCCCTCTATCCACATAAGGCAGTGCATGCGCCGCAGTCGCTGCATCGCCACCATCACATCGGTTTGATTCGCCAGCCGTAGCCCCTGGGACTCCATCAGGTTCCGGACATATCGAAGCCCTCGGGGAGTCCGCAGGCGCAGCGCGTCCATGAACTCGTAGACCTGGCCATACGTCTGGTGGATGACGTCCATGTCCTCGTCGAGCCAGGCCCGGGTGGCGATGGCGCCGTGGGCGTCGATGGCACCGAACAGCATGCGCTCGATGACATCGTCCTCGCGGCCAAGCCAGCGGATTGTGTAGAGGTCGTTCTCGAAGAAGAACGACTCAGGGCTCCGGTCGGCCAAGATGCTCCGGGCCTGGCCACGCACTTTGCCTGTCTTGTCTTTAAACACGTCCGGGCGTTTATCCAGCACCTGAAACCCGGTCTGCCCTTCGGCGAGGAACCCTCGCTGGTACCAAACCGGGACGTAATGATGACGGTGCCGGAATTCGTCGGGCATTGTTCTCGCTCCCTGGCGCTGATTGTCTCGCCGCGCCGTACCCCTTGAGCGCGGGGCCGCAAAGCAGTCGCTGGTGACTGCCTGCAACCAGCCTTCTCCAGTCATTCGCCACACCTGCCCGTCGCCAGTTGCAGCCCCAGCTCGTTCGCCCCAACCACCCGGCCGGCCGCGCACAGCCAGCGACAATCGCGCTTTAGCTTGCCCCTGGCAGCGCAGGCAGCCCCCAAAGAGGCGCCGCCGCCAGCCTGTTCATGACCGACTCTCCCTACACGACCCTGCCGCTGTGGCCCAGCGCTTATCCGGCCAGCGGCGGCAGCGCCACGCTGAAGCTGCTGAACGAAGATTTCATCGTGACCGAGCTGCCCTTGCAGCTGCCCTCCGGCGAGGGCGAACACGTCTGGCTGGATGTTGAAAAGAACGGTGCCAACACGGCCTTTGTGGCCCAGCAGCTGGCCGAGGCGGCGGGTGTGCGGGATTGGGATGTGGGCTATGCCGGCCTGAAGGACCGTTACGCCATCACCCGCCAGTGGTTCAGCATCTATCTGCCACTGGGGAAGGACAAGGGCGAGACGCCCGACCTGACCCTGCTGCAGCACCCGGAGTTCAAGGTGCTGAGCCAGAGCCGCCATGTGAAGAAGCTGCGCCCGGGCGACCTGCTGGGCAATCGCTTTCGCATCGTGCTGCGCGACGTGGCGGGCGATTGCGAGGCCATCGAGGCCAACCTGAAGGCGATTGCGGCGCAGGGCGTGCCCAACTACTTCGGCGCCCAGCGCTTTGGCCATGACGGCGGCAATGTGGAGCAGGGGCGCGCGATGCTGGCGCGCGAGATTCGCGTGCGCAACCCGAAGAAGAAGGGCATCTACCTGTCGGCAGTGCGCTCCTTCGTGTTCAACGAGGTGCTGGCGCTGCGCATTCAGCAGGGTCTGTGGGGTCAGACCTTGCCGGGCGACGTGATGGACGACGCCGGCCGGCCCACCGGGCCGCTGTGGGGCCGGGGCCGGGTGAGCAGCACCGACGACGCCCAGGCGCTGGAGAACGGGGTGGCCGCACGCCACGCGGCCCTGTGCGACGGCATGGAGCATGCCGGGCTGGATCAGGAGCGCCGTTCGCTGGTGGCGAGCCCGGCGGAGATGTCGTGGGACTGGCCGCAGGCCGACCAGCTGGTGCTGAGCTTTGCGCTGCCGGCGGGCAACTACGCCACCTCGGTGCTGAACGAGGTGCTGCGCACCACGGAGCCCGAGCGGCACACCGAGAACGAGGAGGCGGCGCCCGCCGCCGAATGAGCGCAGCGCCGGGCGGCGAACCGCCCGGCACCATGGGCCGCGAGGCTCAGGCCGCCAGCAGCTGGCGCAGCACGAAGGGCAGGATGCCGCCGTGCTTGTAGTAGTCCACCTCGATGGCGGTGTCGATGCGCAGCTTGAGCGTCACGTCCTGCGTGCTGCCATCGGCGCGCGTGATGCTCAGCGTGGCGTCGCCCTGGGGCACGATGGTGGAGGCCAGCGTGATGGCGATGGTTTCGTCGCCCTTGAGGCCCAGGCTCTCCCAGCTGTCGCCGGCCTTGAACTGCAGCGGCAGCACGCCCATGCCGATCAGGTTGGCGCGGTGGATGCGCTCGAAGCTCTTGGCCACCACGGCCTTGATGCCCAGCAGCTGCGTGCCCTTGGCGGCCCAGTCACGGCTGGAGCCGGTGCCGTATTCCTCGCCGGCGAAGATCACGGTGGGCGTGCCTTCGGCGATGTAGGCCATGGCGGCGTCGTAGATGGTGGTCTTGACGCCGTTCTTCAGCGTGTAGCCGCCTTCCTCGCGGCTGCCGTCGGCCTTGGGCGGCAGCATCAGGTTCTTGATGCGCACGTTGGCGAAGGTGCCGCGCATCATCACATCGTGGTTGCCGCGGCGTGAGCCGTAGGAGTTGAAGTCGGCCTTCTGCACACCGTGCTCCAGCAGGAACTTGCCGGCCGGCGTGGTTTCCTTGAAGGAGCCGGCGGGGCTGATGTGGTCGGTGGTGATGGAGTCACCGAACAGCGCCATGACCTTGGCGCCCTTGACGCCGGCTTCCAGCGCCTTGGGTTCCATCGTGAAGTCGGCAAAGAAGGGCGGCTGCGCGATGTAGGTGCTGGTGGGCCAGTCGTAGACCTGACCCTTCACGCCCTTGATGGCATCCCAGAGCTTGCCGGGCTTTCGGGCCACCTTGTCGTAGTTCTCCTTGAAGGCCTTGGGCGACATTGCGTGCTTGAGCAGCTTGTAGATCTCGTCGCTGCTGGGCCAGATGTCGCCCAGGAACACGGGCTTGCCCTTCTTGCCCAGGCCCACGGGCTCGGTCATCAGGTCCTTGGTGACGTTGCCGGCGATGGCGTAGGCCACCACCAGCGGCGGGCTGGCCAGGAAGTTGGCCTTCAGGTTGGGGTGGATGCGGGCCTCGAAGTTGCGGTTGCCCGACAGCACGGCGGCGCAGACCAGGTCGTTGTCCTGGATGACCTTGTTGAGCTCGGGGGTCAGGTCGCCCGCATTGCCGATGCAGGTGGTGCAGCCGTAGGCAGCGACGTTGAAGCCCAGCTTCTCGAGGTAGGGCAGCAGGCCGGCCTTCTCCAGGTACTCGGTGACGATGCGCGAGCCGGGGGCCAGCGAGGTCTTGATGTGGGGCTGGACCTTGAGGCCGGCCTCCACCGCCTTCTTGGCCAGCAGGCCGGCGGCCAGCATCACGCTGGGGTTGGAGGTGTTGGTGCAGGAGGTGATGGCGGCGATCAGCACGTCGCCGTTGTGGATGTCCAGGCCGGATTCCGTCTTGAAGCCCTGCGCCAGCTTCTCGGCCGGCTGGTTGAAGCCGTTCTCGGCCACCGGCTTGCTGAACAGCTCGCTGAACTTGGACGACAGGTGGGTGATCTCGATGCGGTCCTGCGGGCGCTTGGGGCCGGCCAGGCTGGGCACGACGCTGCCGAGATCCAGCGTGACGACCGAGCTGTAGTCCAGCTCGCCCTTCTTGGGGATGCCGAACATCTTCTGGGCCTTCCAGTAGGCCTCGAAGGCCTCGATCTCGGCCTTGCTGCGGCCCGTGCCCTTGAAGTAGTCGACGGTCTTGTCGTCCACCGGGAAGAAGCCCATGGTGGCGCCGTACTCGGGCGCCATGTTGCCGATGGTGGCGCGGTCCGGCACCGACAGGCTGGCCGTGCCCTCGCCGAAGAACTCGACGAACTTGCCCACCACCTTGTGCTTGCGCAGGATCTCGGTGACGGTCAGCACCAGGTCGGTGGCGGTGACGCCCTCGCGCAGCTGGCCGGTCAGCTCGAAGCCGACGACGTCGGGCGTCAGGAAGTAGACCGGCTGGCCCAGCATGCCGGCCTCGGCCTCGATGCCGCCCACGCCCCAGGCCACCACGCCCACGCCGTTGATCATGGTGGTGTGGCTGTCGGTGCCCACCAGGCTGTCGGGGTAGTAGACCTTGTCGGCCGTCTTGTGCACGCCGCGGGCCAGGTATTCGAGGTTCACCTGGTGGACGATGCCGAAGCCCGGGGGCACGACGCCGAAGGTGTCGAAGGCCTGCATGCCCCACTTCATGAACTCGTAGCGCTCGCGGTTGCGCTCGAACTCCAGCTTCATGTTGAGGTCCAGCGACTTCTTGGTGCCGAAGTGGTCGATCATGACGCTGTGGTCCACCACCAGGTCCACCGGCACCAGCGGCTCGATGGTCTTGGGGTTCTTGCCCAGGCTGGCGGCCACGTTGCGCATGGCGGCCAGGTCGGCCAGCAGCGGCACGCCGGTGAAGTCCTGCAGCACCACGCGGGCCACGACGAAGGGGATCTCGTCCACGCGTTCGGCGGTGGGCTTCCAGTTGGCCAGCTGCTCGACGTGCTCCTTCGTCACCTTCTGGCCGTCGCAGTTGCGCAGCACGCTCTCCAGCACGATGCGCATGGACACCGGCATGCGGTTCACGTTCGGGAAGGTCTTGGCCAGCTTGGGCAGCGAGAAGTAGCTGCCGGATTTGCCGGAGGCGGTGGTGAAGCTGGCCTGGGTCTTGGAGAACGCGTGGACTGCGGGTTTGGGCATTTCAAGGCTCCTATAGGATGCCGGCCATTTTGGCGAGCTTTAGCAGTTTGTGTGTGAACCCTCATCAGACCCTGAGCCAAGGGCCGCGGGCCCGCTGGGCCAAAAGGCACACGCACGGACTGACCCTGCGGCCAGCAGGGCCACAACGCCTGGGGCACAGCGCATGAAGCCGCGCCTGTTCGGGCTCACCTGGCCGCTGCTGCTGGAGCTGCTGCTGGGCATAGGCATAGGCATCGTCGGCACGGCGCTGGCGGCGCGGCTGTCGGACACCTCGGGCGCGGCCTTCGGCCTGGCCAACCAGGTGTTTGCAACGCTGTTCATCCTGTTCCGCGTGATCGGCGCCGGGGTGAGCGTGGCGGTCACGCAGGCGCTGGGGGCCGGGCGGCGCGACCAGGCAGACGCCGTGGCCCGGGCGGTGGTGGGCGCCAGCAGCTGGCTGGGCCTGGGCGGCGCGGTCGTGGCGCTGCTGGCGGCCGGGCCGCTGCTGCATCTGGTGAACGCGCCGCGCGAGGTGGCGCCGCTGGCGGCGCTGCTGCTGCAGACGCTGGCGCCCGCGCTGCTGATGGACGCGCTCAACGCCAGCATGGCCAGCGTGATGCGGGCGCACCTGCGCAGCCGCGAGGCGCTGGGCGTGGTGGTGGCCATCCAGCTGGTGACGCTGGGGGTGGCGCTGTTGGCCATGCCGCATCTGGGCCTGCCGGGCTATGCGCTGGCCTGCGCCTGCGGGCGCGGCACCGGCCTGGCGCTGCATGTGCTGCTGTGGCGCTCGCGGCTGGGCATTCGGCTGACGGCGCCGGACTGGTGGCGGCTGCGGCGGGCGCCGCTGGCGACCGTGCTGCACATCGGCCTGCCGGGTGCGGCCGAGAACATCGCCTACCGCCTGGCCTTCATGGTCAGTATGTCGGCCGTGGCGGAGCTGGGGGCCCGGGCGCTCGCCACCCACGCCTACACGGCGCAGTTCATGAATGTGATCCTGCTGTTCGGGCTGGCCACGGGCTTTGCGGTCGAGATCCTCGTGGGGCACCTGGTGGGCGCCGGCGAATTGCATGCGGCCCACCGGCTGGTGCGCCGGGCGCTGGGCCTGGGCCTGGTGGTGAGCGTGCTGGTGGCCGGTGGCTTTGCGCTGTCGGGCACCTGGCTGCTCGGGCGCTTCACGTCCGACCCCGCCATCGTCGCCGCGGGCGCCACGCTGCTGTGGATCGTGGTGGCGCTGGAGCCGGGGCGCACCTTCAACCTGGTGGTCATCAACGCGCTGCGGGCGGCGGGCGATGCCCGCTACCCGGTGGCGGCCGGGGCGGCCTCGATGGCCATCGTACTGGCCGGCGGCAGCTGGCTGCTGGGCGTGCACCTGGGCTGGGGCCTGGTGGGCGTCTGGGTGGCCTACGCGGCGGATGAGTGGATACGAGGCCTGCTGATGTGGCGCCGCTGGGCTACGCTGGGGTGGCTGCCGCATGCGCGGTCAGCTCACCGCAAGCTCAGGCGAAGCCGGACGGCCTGACCCCGTGTTTTCCTGCTTAGTAGAAATTCACCGATGTTTCCTACAATGCGCCCCTTTCGCCGGAACAACCCTGTCACTCCCATGAAGTTCACTCTGCCCCGACTTTCCCTGGCCCTGGCGCTGGTCTGTGGTGTGGCCCAGGCCCAGCAGCCCGCGGTGATCTTCGACATGGGCGGCAAGTTCGACAAATCCTTCAACCAGGCCGGCTACATCGGCGCCGAGCAGTGGAAGAAGGAAACGGGCAAGACCTATCTCGAATTCGAGATCAGCAACGACACCCAGCGCGTGCAGGCCATCCGCCGCATGGCCGAGCGCGGTGCCAGCCCCATCATCAGCGTGGGCTTCGCGCAGGCTTCGGCGCTGCAGCAGGTGGCCAAGGACTTCCCCAAGACCCAGTTCGCCATCATCGACGCCCAGGTCAACCTGCCCAATGTGCAGTCCGTGCTGTTCAAGGAGCACGAGGGCAGCTACGTGGTGGGCGCGATGGCCGCCATGGTTAGCAAGAGCGGCAAGGTCGGCTTCATCGGCGGCATGGACATTCCGCTGATCCGCAAGTTCCAGTGCGGCTACGAGCAGGGCGCCAAGGCGACCAACCCGAAGATCGAGGTGTTCACCAACATGACGGGCACCACCTCCACCGCCTGGAACGACCCGACCCGCGGCGGTGAGCTGGCCAAGAGCCAGTTCGCCAAGGGCTCCGACATCGTGTTCGCCGCTGCCGGCGGCACGGGCGTGGGCATCTACCAGGCCGCCAAGGACGCCGGCAAGCTGGCGATCGGGGTGGACAGCAACCAGAACCATCTGCAGCCCGGCACCATGCTGACCTCCATGGTCAAGCGCGTGGACGTGGCCGTCTACAACGTGCTCAAGGGCTGGAAGCCCGGCGTGCAGGTGCTGGGCCTGAAGGAAGGCGGCGTCGATTACGCCGTGGACGAGAACAACGCCAAGCTGATCACGCCGGCACTGAAGACCAAGGTGGATGCGGTCAAGGCCAACATCATCGCCGGCAAGATCAAGGTGGCCGACTACATGGCCGACAACGCCTGCAAGTACTGAGGCTGATGAAATCCGAGATGCTCCGGGCCGCGCTGCTGGCCCTGCTGGTGGGTGGGCTGACGGTGGTGCTGTATGCCGAGGGCTTCGTGAAGCTCTATGAGCGGCTGGCCCATGTGACGCCGCCCACGAAATCCGTGCTGCTGGCCCTGGTGCCGCTGGCGCCCGCGCTGGGCCTGAGCCTGCGCTGGGCCTGGACGCGTCATCAGCGCCGCATGAAGGGGCAGGGCGCATGAGCGCGCTGGCCGTCCGCCTGCGGGCGATCAGCAAGCGCTTCGGCGCCGTGCAGGCCAACCGCGAGGTGTCCTTCGACATCGCGGCGGGCAGCGTGCACGGGCTGGTCGGCGAGAACGGCGCCGGCAAGAGCACGCTGATGGCCATCCTGTACGGCTACTACCAGGCCGACAGCGGCGCCATCGAGGTCCATGGCCAGGCCGTGCAGATCAGCAACTCCCAGCAGGCGATCGCGCTGGGCATAGGCATGGTGCACCAGCACTTCATGCTGGTGGACACGCTGACCTGCCTGGAAAACATCATGCTGGGCGCCGAGGGCGGCTTCTTCCTGTCGCCGGCCAAGTCCCAGGTGCGCGCCCGGCTGGAAGCGCTGATGCGCGAGACCGGCCTGGCGGTGCAGCTGGACGCCCGCGTGGCCGACCTGCCGGTGGGCGAGCTGCAGCGCCTGGAGATCCTGAAGGCCCTGTATCGCGGCGCCAAGGTGCTGATCCTGGACGAGCCCACCGCCGTGCTGACCCCGCAGGAGACCGAGCAGCTGTTCGTGACGTTGCGCCGGCTCAAGGACATGGGCACGACGCTGATCCTCATCACCCACAAGCTCAAGGAAGTGATGAGCCTGTGCGGCGCGGTCACCGTGATGCGCGCCGGCCAGGTGGTCGAGACCCGCGCCATCGCGGCCTGGAGCGAGGAGGGCCTGGCCGAGGCCATGGTGGGCCGCAAGGTCACGCTGGGCCGGCCGGAAGGGCTGGAGACCCGCAGTGGCGACGTGCGCCTGCAGGCTCAGGGCCTGACGCTGAGCCACGCCAATGGTGTGCCGGCGCTGCGCAACGTGAGCCTCACGCTGAAGGCCGGCGAGATCGTCGGCGTGGCCGGCGTGTCGGGCAACGGCCAGAGCGAGCTGCTGGAGGTGCTGTCCGGCCTGCGCGCGCCCGAGGGCGGCGGCATGACGCTGGGCGGCGCGAGCTTCTCGCCCGAGGCCTGGCTGCAGCCGCGCCGCGCGCGCGAGCTGCACCTGGCCCATGTGCCGGAAGACCGCCATGCCGTGGGCCTGGTGATGAACTTCCCGGCCTGGGAATCTGCCGTGCTGGGCTATCAGGATGCGCCCAAGTACCGCAGCGGCCCCAACATGAACCACGCGGCCATGCGTGCCGCGACCCGCGCGATGCAGGAGCGCTTCGACGTGCGCCCGCGCGACGAGAACCTGGGCTCCAGCAAGTTCTCCGGCGGCAACCAGCAAAAGCTCATCCTGGCGCGCGAGATCGGCGAGCAGCCCCAGGTGCTGCTGGTGGGCCAGCCCACCCGCGGCGTGGACATCGGCGCGATCGAGTTCATCCACAACCAACTGCGCGCGCTGCGCGACGCTGGCTGCGCGGTGCTGCTGGTCAGCTCCGAGCTGGATGAAATCCTCGCGCTGGCGGACCGCGTCGTCGTGATGAACGCCGGCCGCATCACTGGCGAGCTGGCCATTGAAGACTGTGACGAGAAGCGACTGGGACTGCTGATGGCAGCACAAGAACAAGCGCAAGGCGGTGCCGCATGAGCCAGCCTCTGAACATGCCCCGCTGGATGGACATCGGCCTGCTGCCGCTGTGGAACCTGGCGGTCGCGCTGCTGGTGGCCGGCGTCGTGGTGCGCGTGATCGGCATCAGCCCGACCGAGGCGCTGTCGGTGCTGCTCAACGGCGCGCTGGGCAATCTGCGCGGCCTGGGCTATTCGCTCTACTACGCGACGACCTTCATCTTCACCGGCCTGGCCGTGGCCGTGGCCATCCACGCCGGCCTGTTCAACATCGGTGGCGAGGGCCAGGCGACGCTGGGTGGCGTGGGCGTGGCGCTGACGGCGCTGTGGTTGGGCGCCAAGCTGCCGGCCGTGGTCGTGCTGCCGCTGCTGGTGGTGGCCGCGGCGCTGTTCGGCCTGCTGTGGGCGGCCATTCCGGCCTATCTGCAGGCCTGGCGCGGCAGCCACATCGTGATCACCACCATCATGTTCAACTTTCTGGCGGCGGGCCTGAACGGCTACCTGCTGGTGAACTGGCTGCGCCCGGCAAGCAGCATGTCGGTGGAGTCCGCCGAATTCGCCGAGGCCGCGCGCATGCCGGCGCTGCACCAGATCGCCCAGAGCCTGGGTTACGACATGCCGTCCTCGCCGCTGAACCTCAGCCTGCTGATCGCGCTGCTGGCCTGCGTGTTCGTGGGCTGGTTCCTGTGGAAGAGCGCCGCCGGCTATGCGGTGCGTGCCGTGGGCAGCGCACCGCGCGCGGCGCACTATGCCGGCATGCATCCGCGCATGCAGGTGCTGGTGGCCATGGCCATCTCCGGTGCGCTGGCCGGCCTGGTTGGCATCAACGAAATCTCGGGCGTGCAGGGCAAGCTGACGCTGGACTTCGTGGCCGGCGCAGGCTTCACCGGCATCGCGGTGTCGCTGATGGGGCGCAACCATCCGGTGGGCATCATCCTGGCGTCGCTGCTGTTCGGCGTGCTCTATCAGGGTGGCGTCGAGGTGTCGTTCGAGCTGCAGGGCTTCTCGCGTGAGATGGTGGTCACGGCCCAGGGCCTGATCGTGCTGTTCTCGGGTGCCATGGCCACGGTCAGCGCGCCGATGTTCGCGCGGCTCTACGCCGCGTTCGCGAAGAAGGGAGGCGCCCGTGGATGAGGTGCTGATCGCTTCCGTGCTCGCGTCCACGCTGCGTGTCAGCGCGCCGCTGCTGCTGTGTGCGATGGCGGGCGTGCTGTCGGAGCGTGCAGGCGTCGTGGACCTGGGCCTGGAAGGCAAGATGCTCTTTGCCGCCTTTGCTGCGGCCGCCGCAGCAGCCACGACGCACTCCACCGCCGTCGGCCTGGTGGCGGCCATCGCGGTGGCCTGTGCAGTTGCGCTGGTGCATGGCTTCGCCTGCGTGTCCAACCGGGGCGACCAGGTCGTGTCCGGCGTGGCCATCAACATGATCGCCGCCGGCCTGACTGTGGTGCTGGGCATCGCCTGGTTCCAGCAGGGCGGCCAGACGCCCCCCATCGACGCCGATGTGCGCCTGACCGGCCTGGTGCCGCGCTTTGCCGAGCCCGAGGCCGGCCACTGGTTCGCCTCGGTGCTGGGCCATGGGCTGCTGAGCCACAACGCGCTGGTCTACGTGGCCTTCCTGATGGTGGCGGTGGTGTGGTTCTTCCTGGAGCGCACCCGCCCGGGCCTGCGGCTGCGCGCCGTGGGCGAGAACCCGGCCATGGTCGAGGCGGCCGGCATGTCGGTGAAGGCACTGCGCTATCAGGCGCTGCTGATGAACGGCGTGCTCTGCGGCCTGGCCGGCGCCTACCTGACGCTGGCGCAGAACGCCTCCTTCTCGCCCAACATGACTGCCGGCCGCGGCTACATCGCGCTGGCCGCGATGATCTTCGGCAAGTGGAAGCCGCTGCCCACGCTGGGGGCCTGCCTGCTGTTCGGCTTCCTGGACGCGGTGGCCATCCGTCTGCAGGGCGTCGCGCTGCCGGCCGCATTGGGCGGGGGCGAGGTGCCGGTGCAGCTGATCCAGGCGCTGCCGTATATCCTGACCGTGGTGCTGCTGGCCGGCTTCATCGGCTCGGCCGTGGCGCCCAAGGCGCTGGGGCGCCCCTACGTCAAAGAACGCTGAGGTTGTGCTGATGGAACTGAGCCAGGACGTTCTGGACCGCCTGCTGGCCGAGTCGCTGCGCGCGCGGGCCTTCTCGCACGCCCCGTATTCCAGGTACGCGGTCGGCGCGGCCATCCTGGACGAACAGGGCCGCATCCACATCGGCGCCAACATCGAGAACGCGTCCTACCCGCAGGGCTGGTGCGCCGAGCCTTCGGCACTGACCGCCATGATCATGGCCGGCGGCAAGCAGGCCAAGGCGGTGCTCGTCACCGGCCCGGGCCCCGACATCATCACGCCCTGCGGCGGCTGCCGCCAGAAGCTGCGTGAGTTCTCCGTGCCCGACGATCTCATCGTCATCGTCGGCGATCCCAGCGGCATCCGTGGCCGCTGGACCCTGGCTGAATTGCTGCCTCACAGCTTCGGCCCGGATCATCTGAAGTTGTTCTGAGGTCTCCCATGATCGATCATCAAAAGCTCGGCGTCGCGATCCCTGCGAGCGTCGAAAAGCTGCAATCCCTGTTCGGTGACGCGCCCGAGGTGGCCGTGGTGCTGGGCTCCGGCTGGGCCGGTGCCGCCGCCCTGGTTCAGGACGCCAAGAGCCTGGCCTATACCGAGCTGCCGGCCTTCCCGCAGCCCAAGGTCGAAGGCCATGTGAACGAGGTCGTCGTGGGCCGTCTGGGCGAGCAGCGCGTGATCATGCTGCGCGGCCGTGCCCACACCTATGAGAGCGGCGAGTGCACCGGCATGGCCGGCGCCATCCGCACGCTGAAGGCCTGGGGCGTGAAGCTGCTGCTGCAGACCAACGCCTCCGGCTCGCTGCGCAGCCACATGCCCCCGGGCAGCCTGATGCTGATCGCCGACCACATCAACGCCCCGCAGCGCAGCCCGCTGGTGGGCGAGCCCGGCAGCGGCCGTTTCGTCGACATGGTTGGCGCCTACGACCCCGAGCTGCGTCGTCACGCGCTGCAACTGGCCAAGGACCAGGGCCTGATGCTGGGCGAGGGCACCTACTGCTGGGCGCTGGGCCCGCAGTTCGAAACCGCCGCCGAGATCCGCATGTTCGCCGCCTGGGGCGCCGACGCGGTGGGCATGAGCACCGTGCCCGAGACCATCCTGGCCCGCCACGCCGGCCTCAAGGTCATGGGCCTGGCGCTGATGACCAACATGGCGGCCGGCCTGTCGGCCGAGGCGCTGACGCACGACCTGACCCTCAAGCAGGCCCAGGCCTCGGGCGAGCGTGCCGCCAGCTTCCTGTCGCAGCTGGTGGCCAGCCTCAAGGGCGTGGCGCTGTGAGCACCGGGGCAACGGACCTCAAGGCCGCGGCGCGCATCGCGCTGGCCTGCCTGGACCTCACCAGCCTGAACGACGCCGACACCCCGGCCGATATCGAGGCGCTGTGCCAGCGCGCCCGCTCGGCCCATGGCGACGTGGCGGCCGTCTGCGTGTGGCCGCGCTTCGTGGCCCAGGCGCGTGCGGCGCTGCCGGCCCACATCAAGGTGGCGGCGGTGGCCGATTTCCCCGACGGCGCGCTCGATCTCAAGCGTGCGCTGGCCGATGTGGAGGCGATCGCCTCGGCCGGTGGTGACGAGGTGGATGTGGTGCTGCCCTGGCGTGCGCTGCTGGCCGACGAGGCCGGCGACGAGGTCGCGGACTTTCTCTCCGCCGTGCGCGAGGCCAGCGAGCCGCTGACGCTCAAGGTCATCATCGAGTCCGGCGAGCTGAAGAAGCCCGAGCGGATCGCCCAGGCCACCCGTCTGGCGCTGGCGGCCGGCGCCGACTTCGTGAAGACCAGCACCGGCAAGACCGCGGTGGGCGCCACGCCCGAGGCGGCGGCGGTGATGCTGAAGGAAATCGCAACCAGCGGCCTGTCGTCCGCCGGCTTCAAGGCCTCGGGCGGCGTGCGTTCGGTGCTGGATGCGGCCGGCTACATCGCCCAGGCCGAGGCCGCACTGGGTGCGGACGCTCTGGTGCCGCAGCGCCTGCGCTTCGGCGCCAGCGGTCTGCTGACCGACATCGAGGCCGTGCTGTCCGGCGCAGCCTCCACGGCCTCCACCGCGGCCTACTGACCCCGGCGGCCGCGGCCGCCCTTTGCACCATGCTTGCTCAAGAAATCATCCGCGCCAAGCGCGACGGCCAGGCCCTCAACGAGGCCCAGATCAACCATTTCGTTCGCGGCCTGGTGGACAACTCCTGGAGCGAGGGCCAGGTGGCCGCGCTCGGCATGGCCGTGTTCCTGCGCGGCATGGGCCGTGACGAGGCGGTGCTGCTGACCCGCGCGATGATGAATTCCGGCCGCGTGATGCGCTGGCCCGACATGCCCGGCCCCATCCTGGACAAGCACTCCAGCGGCGGCGTGGGCGACAAGGTCAGCCTGATGCTGGCGCCCATGGTGGCGGCCTGCGGCGGCTATGTGCCCATGATCGCCGGCCGCGGCCTGGGCCACACCGGCGGCACCGTGGACAAGCTCGAGGCCATTCCCGGCTACAGCACCACGCCCGAGCCGGCGAAGTTCGACCAGCTGGTGCGGACGCTCGGCTGCGCCATCATCGGCCAGACCGCCGACCTGGCGCCGGCCGACAAGCGCTTCTACGCCACGCGTGACGTCACCGCCACGGTGGAGAGCGTGCCGCTGATCACCGCGTCCATCCTGTCCAAGAAGCTGGCCGCCGGCCTCGAGGGCCTGGCCATGGACATCAAGTGCGGCAATGGTGCGTTCGCGGCCACGCCCGAGTTCGCCAAGGAACTGGCCGAGAGCATCGTGGCCGTCGCCGGCGGCGCGGGCCTGCGCACCCGGGCGCTGATCACCGACATGAACCAGATCCTGGGCAGCGATGTCGGCAATGCGCTGGAGATCTGGGAAACCATCCGCTACCTCAAGGGTGATGGCCCGCGTGAAGCCCGCCTGCACGAGGTGACCCTGGCGCTGTGCGCCGAGATGCTGGTGCTGGGCCGCCTGGCGCCGGACGTGGCCGCCGCCCGCGGGAAGCTGCAGGCCGCGCTGGACTCCGGCGCCGCGGCCGAGAAGTTTGCGCAGATGGTGGCGGCCCTCGGCGGCCCCGCCGATCTGCTCGAGAAGCCGTCGGCCTACCTGGCCGCAGCACCGGTGGTGAAGCCGGTGCCCGCGCCGCGCGCCGGCGTGCTGCAGACCATGGCCACGCGCGATCTGGGCGTGCTCATCGTCGAGCTGGGCGGCGGCCGCCGCAAGGCCGGCGATGCGATCGACATGCGCGTGGGCTTCTCGGCGGTGCAGGCCGTGGGCACGCGCTTCGCGGCCGGCGAGCCGCTGGCGCTGGTGCACGCGGCCG
This sequence comes from Roseateles depolymerans, assembly GCA_003241055.1. GTDB lineage: Bacteria > Pseudomonadota > Gammaproteobacteria > Burkholderiales > Burkholderiaceae_C > Pelomonas > Pelomonas depolymerans_A. The sequence continues at coordinate 31,814 of QFOD01000017.1, read as the reverse complement.
ACGAGGCGGCTGCTGATCGTGCGGTGGCGTCCTATCTCGCCGCCTGCACGCTGGGCGATGCCGACGTGGCCGCCACGCCCATGGTCATGGCCGAGGTGGGTTGACATGGCCGAGGACAAGGATCTGCCCGAGGGCGCGCCGCCGGCCGAAGCGCCGCGCCGTGCGATCAAGAGTTTCGTCACGCGCGCCGGCCGCATGGGCACGGGCCAGATCAAGGCGCTGGCCGAGCTGGGCCCGAAGTTCGTGCTGCCCTACAAGCCCGAGCGCCTGGACCTGGCCGCCACCTTCGGCCGCACGGCGCCCGTGGTGCTGGAGATCGGCTTCGGCATGGGCGGCGCCACCGCCGAGATCGCGCAGACCCTGCCCGATCACGACTTCATCGGCTGCGAGGTGCACGAGCCCGGCGTGGGCGCGCTGCTCAAGCTCGTCGATGAGAAGCAGATCGGCAACATCCGCATCGTGCAGCACGACGCGGTGGAGGTGCTGCGCGACATGATCGGCCCGGCCCAGCTGGCCGGCGTGCACATCTTCTTCCCCGACCCCTGGCACAAGAAGCGCCACAACAAGCGCCGGCTGATCCAGCCCGAGTTCGTCGCCAAGCTGGTGCAACACCTGGCCCCGGGCGGCTATCTGCATTGCGCGACCGACTGGCAGCCCTATGCCGAGCAGATGCTGGAGGTGCTGGCCGCCGAGCCGCAGTTGCAGAACACGGCGGCCGGCTATGCTGACAAGCCCGTCTACCGGCCGCTGACCAAGTTCGAGGCGCGCGGCCTGCGGCTGGGGCACGGCGTCTGGGACCTGGTGTTCAGGAAACGTTGATGAGCAATCCCCTGCACGGCAAGCACATCCTGCTGGCGATGAGCGGCGGCATCGCTGGCTACAAGATCGCCGAGCTGACCCGCCTTCTGGTGAAGGCCGGCGCGAGCGTGCAGGTGATGATGAGCGAGGCTGCGCAGCAGTTCATCACGCCGGTGACCATGCAGGCGCTGTCGGGCCGCGAGGTGGTGCTGACCCAGTGGGATGCCCGCCAGCCCAACCACATGCCCCACATCAACCTCAGCCGCGAGGCCGATGCGATGCTGGTGGCGCCGGCCAGCGCCGACATGATGGCCGCGCTGGCCCAGGGCCGGGCCGACGAGCTGATCGCGCTGACCGCGCTGGCCCGCCGCATCGACGAATGCCCGCTGCTGGTGGTGCCCGCGATGAACCGCGAGATGTGGGCCCACCCGGCCACGCAGCGCAATGTGGCGCAACTCAAGGCCGACGGCGCCACCGTGCTAGGCCCCGCGGCGGGCGACCAGGCCTGTGGCGAGATCGGTGACGGCCGCATGCTGGAGGCGCAGCAGATCTTCGACGAGCTGCTGCTTTTCCTGGCGCCCAAGCCACTGCGCGGCCGCGCGCTGCTGGTGACGGCGGGCCCCACCTTCGAGCCCATCGATCCGGTGCGTGGCGTCACCAACCATTCCAGCGGCAAGATGGGTTTTGCCATTGCCCAGGCTGCGGCCGAGTCGGGTGCTGCGGTCACGCTGGTGGCCGGCCCGGTGCACCTGCCCACGCCACCGGGCGTGCGCCGCATCGACGTGCAGACCGCGCAGCAGATGTACGACGCGGTGCTGCCGCTGGCCCCGCAGCAGGACGTGTTCATCGCCACCGCCGCCGTGGCCGACTGGCGGCCGGCCGAGGTGCACGAGCACAAGCTCAAGAAGGCCGAGGGTGCGGTGACCGCGCCGACGATTGCGATGGCCGAGAACCCCGACATCCTGGCCGCCGTGGCACGCCTGCCTCAGCCGCCGTTCTGCGTGGGCTTTGCGGCCGAGAGCGAGAAGCTGGCCGAGCATGCCGAGGCCAAGCGCCGCCGCAAGGGCATCCCGCTGATCGTAGGCAATCTCGGCCCTGCCACCTTCGGCCGCGATGACAACGCGCTGCTGCTGATCGACGAGCAGGGTCAACGCGAATTGCCCCGGGCCGACAAGCTCAGCCTGGCGCGCGAGCTGATCCGCGACCTTTCCACCCGACTCTGATGCATTCCATAGACCTGCAAGTGCTCGACGCCCGCATGGCCGAGCAGATTCCCGCCTATGCCACGCCCGGCAGTGCCGGCCTGGACCTGCGCGCCTGCCTGGACGCCTCCATCACGCTGGCCCCGGGCCAGACCACGCTGATTCCCACCGGCCTGGCCATCCACATCGCGGATCCAGGGCTTGCCGCCATCATCCTGCCGCGCTCCGGCCTGGGTCACAAGCACGGCATCGTGCTGGGCAATCTGGTGGTTATGCGCAGGAATCAAACAGTCTCAGGTTTGTCTCACTGAACCTCTGAACCAGGCAGCGCTGCTTACCTCGAGCACCGGCGAGCAGGTTTCCCTTGCTGAGGTTTTGCTTTTGTTCCTGGGGGCGCGCAGCGCCCCCCTCCCGGCCAACCAGTCTCGGTGCGATCCGACAGTTCCCCTGTGCCCGCCTGAGGCGGCAGGGGCGGCATTCACAGAACTAGCCTAGGCCGCTCTCTTCGCACTCCCTAAGCTGCCAACAGGCTCTGAGCGGCTGCTCTGCGAATTCCACGCGCGAGTGACCGAGGCAACGGTGCATCCTTCGGGCCGTAGCCCACCAGGGCTCCAATGCCCCCGTGGCGACGATCCTGAGCTAGATGGCTGGGCGAGGAGGCGTTCAGATGCGCTTGGCAGGGCCTGTGGCAGCCCATAGCCCGCTCACAAGGCCCTAGGAAGCCCGAGGCGAGGGCGCCACACCATCCCGGCGGACGCCCTTGCGTGAGGCCGCTTTACGCGCGTCCGGTGCTTCCGAAGCCACCTTCGCCGCGAGAGGTCTCGGTAGAGAACGTGTCCACGAACTGGAACGCAACCTGGACCACAGGCTGGAACATCAGCTGAGCGATCCGCTCGCCAGGCTCGATCCTGAAGGTGGCGTCGCTGTCATTGGCCAGGATGACGCCAATCTCGCCGTGATAGTCCGAATCCACTACGCCGATACCTTGCGCGACACGGACTCCGTGCTTCAAGGACAAACCAGACCGAGACGCAACGATTGCGACCAGGCCCGGGTCCATCATATTGATCGCAAGGCCGGTCTTCACCAACGTGCGGGCGCCTGGAGCAAGCTCAATTGCATCTGGGATGCAGGCGCGCAAGTCGATTGCCGCCGAGCCGTCCGTCGCGTAAGTAGGTGCAGGCACGGAAGTACCGAGCAGGGGATTCACAACTTTTGCTTCAATTCTTCGGAACATGGCACACTCCATAAAATCGGTACAGCCCAGTCTATTCTCGTATCTTGGGCATCTGGACGACATTATCGCTACAATCTTCGCCGGGATCGTTGATTTGTTCGCGCAGGCGCTTGCACTCATTCCACAAGAGAATAATTTGCGCATTCTTCGTCTGAGAAATTTCGTCCCGCTCCTGTTTTAAGGCGGCGACTTCTTTCTTCAAATTTTCAATCGCTTCGAGCGCGTCGTCGGAGTTCGCGACATTAAGGCTATCGCCTCGCGACACTCTCGGCGTGGACCCCTTGAGCGAGTCATAAGATGTTTGCAAATCAGGATATTTTCCGAGATGCCTATAAAGGGTGGCGCGCGACACCTTTGCCTTCTTTGCGACCATCTCCGCAACATCGCCAGTCGCAGGCGTTAAATTCTGCGCCGAAGCCGCTAGAGCAGCAATTGTGCGGGAAATCTTCTTGTAATTCTCTGACATCAACGATCCTTGGCCATCTTCATAATGTCTCGGATGCGCTCAGCCTCTAGATTCAATACTTCTCGCTGAATCTTATTGCGCCTTGACAACGCTACGAACTCAATGGTCTGTTCGAGCTGTCCCTGCCAAATGGGGAGGTGCTCCTTACGAACACAAGAGTTAGAACAAATCCCAGGATCACAAGCATTAAGCGCCGGCACATCCGCGTCTGGGCGCTTTCCTGTGCACAGAGCTTTTTCCGGACGGAATAGGCATAGATTGAATTTGCCGACATGGATATTCTGCGAGCCACTTTCGAGCCACTTGGCGATCTGCGATGCGCTTGCATCCACGGCTTGGCCCTCAAATTCCATCTCAAATTCTGCCGCCAACTCTTTGCCGAGACCGCCCGCGATTTCGCCAGCCGCGATGTCAAGCGCGATTTCGCCCAGGATGTCCACATCGAATAGCTCTTGCTCTTCATCTAATAGCTTATTCCATTCGGGGTCATTTCCGGCATAGCCCTCAAACGTGGCCACGCTGATATGCTTATATTGCAGCATGCCGGCAATTATTCCAAAGGGCCTTCGAGCGATGTGTCGAGCGAGTGTTCGCCTAAACTGGCGTGCATTGAATCGCCACTTAACTAATTTTCCAGCGCGCGTCTCATGTAATGGAATGTCGCGCCCCAAGAAAATAGAGCAATGGTCTACAAAGGCATTGATCTGATAAATGATTGACGCCGAGGTATATGGCTTCCACTCAAAGCTCCCCGAGTCGGAATTGACAGAAAAAGGAGCGTGGCCGTTAGTAAGCAACAAGCCATCCTTTTTTGTGGCTGCACGAATAAATTGAGTCAGTTGCTCCAGAATTTTGATTGCTTCAACCACTTCTTGAACAATAACCCAGGTATCACGTTTTCCACCTGCGCGGTGTTTGTGCAGAACCGTATTCAAATACCAGACCTTCTCGCCGGAAGGGAGTTGATCCTCTACACAGCAATGTGCAAAGATTGACAGAAGCTCGGACACCCTCACCCCGGAAAACGCCAGGGTCACCAACATAGCAGCGTTGCGAAGGTTATAAACTTCTGCGAGCAACTCTTCCAAGGAAGTCCATTGCATGAGCCTCCAAAAAGAAGGCGTATCCCGAAGGATTCTGCGAACAGCCGATGCGAGCGCTTTGTCCTTTGTAGAATTTGAGATATTCCTTTTGGAAATCCTCTCCCAACTGGCCATCACGGCAAGCCAAGCTTGAATAATGTGAGGCGCCCACTCTTGCGTATAGCAGAATGCGCTGGCCATGAGCGGTGCGAAGATGTTGTCGGGAATGCATGGCGTCTTATTCTCCCCTCGCTTAGCTGCGCCGGTCGGGAGTAATTTCTCCATCGACATGCCGAACGGGATCGCCGGCAGCGGGCATGTGAGTCGCTCGCCATAGCGCCAAAGCCGATAGGCGGCTCTCACGATAGTGGCAATTCGCTCGGAGCTACGCTTCTTTCCCTTTCCAAGCCGCATGTGCTTCAGAAATTTGACCCAGTCGTTCTTTGTGATTCGCGAAAAGTTCTTCTTTCCCAGCGAATCAAAGAACTTGACAAATGTCATTATTGAGTTGACTTCATTCTGGACTGTCAACCACTCGACCTCGTGGTCCTCGTCAATTAGAGGTACGTTCATCCTTGCGTAGGCGTACTCCGCGATTCCCAGCGCAAAACCGCCTGGAAACCCGGGAATTCTGTCCAGATGTAGCTCCTGACTCCCGGGCACTCCTGGGGTAGTGACCAGCTTCTTCATCTTCCAGACGCCGTGAGAGAAAATCGAGTCTGGCGACACGGCCTCTTCCGGTCCAACCTTTGAGCTTGGGTCTAACCTGCCGTCAGCGGACGGCGCCCTGGCTCGCGCACGTCGACTCATGAGTTGCCTTTCAGTTCAATGGGAATGTAGTACCGCTGAGCGGTCGCTCGGCGCCTGGCAGTTTCGAGCACGCTCTCGGAGAAGCGTGGCAGAACGTCCGTGCGGATCAAATCAACGGCCCGCGAAAACATGCTCTTCCATTCGAGCGTGCCAATCTCAGCTTTCATGCTTTCCGCGTGATTTAGAAATGCGAAGACGCGGGGGAGCACATGGCGGGTAATTACTGTGTTCCCGCAACCAAAGCACTCCCATGGCTTGCCACAGAATGTGTTCGGGGTGCCTCCCGGTCTATTCAGGACATCCTTGCAGGCGTTGAACAGGACGTCCATTTCACCTTTTAGGATTGCGCGCACTTTTTCAACTGGAATGTTCAACTCGTTTGAACCCGCAACCGGATCATTGGTTGGCAAGACGGTCGGCCGTTTCGCAACAGCTATTGCTTCGTTGATACCGTCCCTGAGCGTTTGATCGTGAATATGCTTTGTCGAGGCATTCGCAACGTACCCAACTGTAGTTTGCGCTATCGAGTGGACTGCATCGGTAGACACTTTCGAGAGCTGACCGTGTTGAATGTACTGGCGACTAAGATAGGTAACACGCAACCGCACAGATGAGATTCTAAATCTCTTCCCGGAGGCGTCCTCCAACTTGTTTCTCTCGCACCATCCACCTTCTCGGTTCATTTGGTCTTTGAAATTGCTAGGGTCTATCGCCCTCACCATCGGCGTCGGGCTCCTCGTAAAAATAGTCATCCCCAGAAACAAGAAATCACGCTCCGCTTCGGGTGCATGTTTTGCAAACGGTGCGGTCAACTCAAGCAGTTGTCGGATCAGGTTTACTGCAGAGTACGGACCATCGTCCTTAATAAGTTTTCTGAATTCCCTGTCCCCTGACCGAAGCTTTCTATATATCAAATAAAATTTCCCGTCGATCTCGCGAAGGCAATCCCGCTTCAACGTTAGGATTGATGATTCATTTCGGCCCGTTCGCTTTGCCAGCAGGATGAAAAATGGAATCAAGTCCTCGGTTAATGCGTAGCGGTGCGCATGTACGTCCCAGTACCGATAGACTCCCTTGTAGACCCCAAGTATCGCGTTGAGATACGAGTAGTCTTTTAGCTTTTTCAATGCGGGCCGTTGAAGTGGAAGTTCCCCATGAATATGGGTCGCATACCAAATGAGATTTTCCAGTTTATTCCAGGCCAATTCTTCTGGTTTGCGGCCACTCCCGTTCCGAACTCCTCTCGGGTTGGAGCCGATGGCAAGCAGCTCCCTACCGCGTTGCAAGCGGGCATGCAGCTCGTCTATACAACGCCGACACGCCTCCTCTAAATCCAGTTGCTCGGAGAAGGTGTAGGGCTGACTAATAGTTGAGTCATCGACGTGCCGAAAATTACGCGGAACTCTCGTTGTTGGCTCAAAGCGACCAATAGCACGCGCCGCTTGGAGTAGTCGATCAAAGTTTCCGTAAAGTCGTCTGTACGTCGCATTCTTCTGTGACTCCAAACGCTCCTTTATGTGCTTCCTAAACTTCAAAATGAGTTCGGTATCGAAATCAACGAGACTCACGTTTCTTGGTAAACCCTCCTTCACCCCAAATTCAAACACTCTTGTAATTGCCGAAATGTAGTTTCTGAAGGTGAAGCCGCTTTTTACGTTGAGGAGCGCATGGCGTCCAAGTGAAGCAATTAAGTCGCAGGCCAAATCGTGGAACGGCGTCCGGCCGGACAGGTCCAAAAAAGCCCATTTCCCCAGCCGTTCTCTCATATCGAGAATAAGGCTTCCAATGAGATACGGCTGGCCAATCTCCTCGGGGAGTGGGGTGAATACAATCTTCAAGTTGGCCATTTCAAGATTTCCAGGTCGCCCAGCTCTCAAGCGATTCCTCAACCAATTCCTCCGCTTCCTCGAGGCAATCCAGATAGATATATGTGCTGAGGATGCTTGAATGTCCCATTAGCTTTTGGAGTCGGCGCAGTGGGTCGGTAAGTAGCAGCTTGTAGGCACTGGCGCCTTCCTCCTTAATCTGCTTCAACCGAATGGCAAGCTTGCGAATAAGGCCTGCAAGCTGGTATACGGCAAACGTATGCCGGCACCCATGCGGGACAAGCTTTATGCCAGTTGCGTCGGAAATCCGCTGGAACAGCAGCTGAACCGAACGCGGGCTTAGTCGATTGCCATGTGTAGACAGGAAGACCGGGGAATCATCATTGACCTCCTCCTTTGGCCGATATTCTTCTGACTCGATGTAAAACCATATTGCACGCATAATGTGCTTTGGGATTGGTACGGTTCTAGTTTTCTTGCCCTTGCCAGTTACCGTCAATGGAACCGTCTTGCGGTTCTTCCACTGGGGTTGATTAATATCAGGCAGATCGCCCCGATTGAGGTTGAGCGCCTCAGTGATGCGCAAGCCGGCCGCAACAAGCAGATCAATGAGCGATATATTCCTAAGAGAATTTCTGCTCGCTAATATTGTCGGCCGCCAAATATTCTTGTAGTTGTCAATGGGAATGAAACGAACGACGTTGTCGGGGTTCTTCGCGAAGATGTCGGCTACGTCCTTTGCCGGCGCACCAAATCCGCCCCGACCGGCGCGGTAGCTGAAAGGCAAGACGTGGATGAGCCCGTCATCTCTCGCCCACTCGTAAAGGTGCACGATGGCCGTCGCGGTGACGTTCCATGAACTTTCCGCAACGGCAGCCACGTTCTGATGTTTTCCAGACGTGCGGACCCAGAAGAAGCGGTTGAGGTGCGCCTGTGTAGCGTGCTTCCAGTCGACGCTTTGCGCCTCCAGGTGTCGGAGCGTGATCGAGAGGCCGTGGGCGTACGAGCTCCAGGTCCGCGGGCTGGCGCGACGCGGCGTGATGAGACGCTCTGAAACGAACCTGTTGAGTTCCTCGTCAGGCGCTGAGGTCGCAGCGTCGAGAAAGCAAGGCCTGCCCTCTTCGGGCATTTCGCTTTCAACCGAGTGCAGGAAACTGCGCCACTCTTCGGCGTCAATGCCTTCGGGTACGGGCGCTCGGTCAAGGGCCTCGCGCTTGAAGAAGAAGAGTTCTCGCATCGTGCTGGGAGCACACATGTGGCCGGCGGATTGGGCAGCGCGCCTGGGCTTCAGCCACCCGCGGTGCGGCGTCCAGACGATCCAGCCAGCCCCTGGACGCCGCGCTGAATGGCCTCAAGCTGCCCGTGCAGGGCTTCCGTGGCCTTAGTCGATGCTCGTAGGCCCGCCAGCTCCTCAAGGCTCTCTTCGTGCTTTGCCTGGAGTTCCGCGAGCCGTGACTCGCTCCGTGCGAGCGATTCGTTTTTTTCGCGAAGGGTCGCCTCCTGCGCCGCGGCGCTCAGCTCAAGTTCGCGCACCCGCGCCTCCAGGCGATCAATGTGCTCCGCTTGGGATTGCTCCGCGTCTTCGAGTCGTGCGACCTCCGCCTCGGCAGTAGCAACTTGCCCTTCAGCCTTCTTCAGCGCAGTCACCGCTAGGTCGAGAGGCTGTGCGACCGTCGCTTCCGCCAGGCGCAGCGCATGCACATATAGTTCTCGCGCAAGGGCGCTGCCCCGCGCCAGCACGTCAGCTGGCACATCAACTGCGGCAGCCTCGTCCTCGCGCTTGGCCTTCCAGGCCTCGAGGTGGCGCTTCACTGTTGTGTATGAGCCCCCGGTGCGTTCTTGGACGAGCATCAAGGAGGGCTCGACGCCATTGGCCGCGAGCGCGTCTGCCGCAGCGGATACGGATTCAAGGGTCGCGACAGGCTTGGCCATCACACGCCCCGTCGGACAAGCCAGCTACGGTAAATACCGTAGCTACCGTAATCCTTCATTCCTGCTTCGGCAGCTCGGCGCAACTCAGCCGACATGCCCGAAGAGCGACCTGACTTCATCATTGTTTATCCTCACCCGCGAGACGCTTCACAGTCCGCTCGAGGCGGCGTCCACACCGTCGAGAGGGCGGTGCTGACCCCCTGTCAGACCCTGCCGTCGGTCACCCTAGGGGTCTCGCGAGGCGCGCGTCAACGGCTTTTTGAGCTGCAGCGCACGACTCAAAATTTGGCGCTATTCGGATCGTGGTGGCGTTGCAACGTTAAGCATCCACACAAGCAAAAGCAGGTCATCAAGCCAAGTTCGCTGGTGGCTGCCGAACTCTGTGAACAGACTTGCACATCGGGCGTTGGTTGCTATACCTAACGCCATAACTGGGGCTCATCGAGCGGTCCAACGCGGCGCACACTGAGTGCGCGGACAACCCCGGGCGAACACCGCCATCCCGCGTGGCGTCTCGAAAGCAAGAGGTGTCGGCGAGGCGCCGGCTCCGCCGGCCCTGGGAGGCCTGCTACCCCGCGAGCGCCCGCTGCCTTCCAGCATCATGCGGGCCATGAAATACCTCTGCATGACCTGCCTCCGCGACGAGTTCTTGCGGCGGACGGTGCTCAAGACCATCAAGACTTGCAGCTACTGTGGGGCGCACGGGCCGGCCATAGAACTCCAAATCGCTGCCAATGGCTGCCTGGAGGCGCTGACCACTCACTTCGAAACCACACACAACGACTTGAGCGTCGTCGTGTTTGAGCGTTCGCCGGGCGGGAGTGACCTGCGCGAAACGCTGCAGCGGCTCAACGTCGTTGCCGATGAGGCGTTTGAAGACCTCGCCGACGCCACGCTGGCGGCTTGGCGGGCGTATGTCCAGCGCTACCCGGAGGATGAAGCCGACTCGGAAGACCCCTGGTTCCGGCTGCGCTCGGACCTGCATCATCGGGTCGGCTACGAATGGCAGGAGATGGAGCGCAGCCTGCACCATGAGGCGCGCTTCCTGAATCGCCGTGCGCTGCAACTGCTTCAGCAGGTCTTCCAGAACCTTCACGAGTCTCGTACAGACGATGGCGGCCCGGTGGTCATCCAGGCCGGCCCTGGCTGCGCTGTCGACAGACTTATCCGGGCGCGGGTCTTCCAGACCGAAGGCAGTCTGGAGGAAGCATTGCAGCACCCTGCAAAGCACCTCGGCACGCCTCCGCCCGGTATTGGCCAGGCCGGGCGTATGAACGCGAAGGGACAGCCGGCCTTTTATGGCGCGACCACCGAGGCCGTCGCACTTGCCGAGGTGCGCCCTCCAGTCGGCGCCTATGTGGCCACTGCTGCGTTTCACATCATTCGGCCGGTGAAGTTGCTGGACCTGGCGGCGCTGGCCAAGGTGCAGATCGACAAGGGGCAAAGCCTGTTGGACCCCGCGTCGTACCTCTTGGCGCAGACGCGGGACTTCCTGAAGACCCTATCGCAGCGCATGGTCCAACCGGTGATGCCCGAGCAGCAGGAGCGGGACTATCTGATTACTCAGGTAGTCGCTGACTTCCTCGCCGACTATGAGGGTGGGGCCATCGACGGAATTTTGTTTCCGTCGGTTCAAGTTGGGAATCGTGATGACGCCAGCGGCCTCAACGTAGTCCTATTTCCGCGGGCTGCCCGCGTGGAGTCCGCCGATGTGCAATTCAAAGCAAGCGTGCAGGTCTGGGAATACGAGGATGACGGCCCGGGCCACTGGCTGAGCCCCGTGCTCGAACTGCCTCTCCGTCCGCCTCCCGAGGGCGCCAGCGAGCTGCTGGATCGACTCCTTGACCAGCCGAAACCTGATTGGCCGCCGACGCTGCGGATCGAGATGGAGGAGATTCGAGTTCACGAGGTGCGCGGCGTGGAAGTGCGGACGACATCGCGCGACGTCGAGGTCAGGCAGGGCGTGCGCAGGTTCGCACCGTCGGGCGCGAGATACGAGTAGGACGATTGGCTGACGCCGGCTCTGCGCGGGCTGCAGCCGACGCCAAGGCGAACGGGCACCGGCAGCGTCTTCAGGGTCCCGGGCGCCTCAAGGGCCCCTTCGACAATGCAGCTTGGTCGCATCGCAACCTTGAACGGCGAGGGGGAGGGCGCGGCGCCGCGAGGTGAAGGTGCACTACAAGTCAATGAGCCGCTGGCCGATCACGAAGATACCGGCCATCGCCATTGACTCGACAGGAGCCAAGCTCGAGCCGTCGTCGACGCGATACCACCGCGCCCCGTCTGTTCGTACTGCCTTCAGTACAGGGGAGAGGTCGTAGGTCTCTGCTGCCAGGGTGCTGTACAGCGCCGACACCTGCTTCCACACGACGTCCCTGCTCTTGGACTGGTAGGGGAAAAGCCCGAGGTGGCCTCGGCGGCACTCACGCAAAAAAGGGCCCGTCCGGTCGTCCCGTGGGCCCAACGCTGTTCGTCAAGGACGCCCAGCAACTGCTCTGTTGCGCGCGGCTCGCGTGTGGGACGGTTAGGCCGCCATTGCCAAGTCGCGCCTCAGCATCTCGACAGAGCTCATCGCAGCGCGGCGGTCCGCCATCTGTGCGAGGTGCTGGTCCTGCTGCGCGAGCGACTTGTTCAGCTGCGCCTGTAAGTCGTCGCTGGTTCGAATTCGTCGCTGGGCGGCATGGATGGACTGGCCGAATTGCGGGCGTGAGACCAGCATCTGTTCGAGTGCGCCGTCGTGGCGAGCGGGAAAGACGGACCACCAGCTGACGATGCTCTCGACGTCGCAAAGGTTCAACAGCATGTTGGGGCTCCCGGGAATCTGTGTGCCCGGCGGCTGCCGGGCTTGCAAACACTGTATGGAATATCAGTTGTTTTGGCAACCTCTTTTGCTGAGCGAGGCCACCAAAAGGGCTGCGTTGGGCGGCTCGGTCGCACGTTTGGCGGCATGCCAAAAAGAAAGCCCCGCAGCGAATCGCCGAGGGGCTGGAACCTACGCTGTCGCAGGCCTGCTCAGCAACCGTCTTGGACGTCAACCGTTTTGACGCTTCCGCCGCAAGAGATACCAGGCGGCCGGAACGACCAGCATGCTCAGCAGTGGCGCCGTCACCATGCCACCGACCATAGGTGCGGCGATACGCGTCATGACCTCCGAGCCGGTGCCGTGCCCAAACAGGATAGGTAGCAAACCAGCCATTACGACGGCCACGGTCATCGCTTTGGGGCGTACGCGCAGCACCGCCCCTTCGCGGATTGCAGCCAGGAGGGTCTCGTCGCTCTCGAGTTCGCCGGCTGCCAGGCGTTGCTTCCAGGCGTTCTGCAGGTAGACCAGCATCACCACCCCGAACTCTGCGGCCACGCCGGCCAAGGCGATGAAGCCCACGGCCGTGGCCACGGAAATGGCATGGCCTAGCGCCCAGACGAGCCAGAAACCACCCACCAGCGAGAACGGCACTGCGGCCATCACCAGCGCGGCGTCGCCCGCCGAGCGGAACAGCAGATAGAGGAGAACGAAGATGATGGCCAGCGTGACCGGCACGACCACCTTCAGGCGCTCGGTGGCGCGTTCCAGGTATTCGAACTGCCCCGACCACGAGACCGAGTAGCCAGCTGGCAGCGCGACCTGCTTGGCGACAACCGCCTGCATCTCGTGCACGACCGAGCGCAAGTCACGGCCTCGCACATCGACGTAGACCCAGCCAGAAAGCCGTGCGTTCTCGCTGCGGACCATGGGCGGGCCTTCCTCGATGGAAATGCGAGCCACGTCCTGCAGCAAGACCGTCGCACCCTTTTCTGTTACGAAGGGAAGCTGGCGCAGGCGCTCCAATGAGTCGCGCACCTCGCGGGGGTAGCGGACGTTGATAGGGAAGCGTTCGCGGCCTTGGATGACCTCACCGACGTTGTCGCCGCCGATGGCCGTGGACACCACAGCATGGACATCCGCGACGGACAGCCCGAAGCGAGCTGCCGCTGTGCGGTCGACATCCAGGTCGATGTACCGGCCACCGGTCAGCCGTTCGGCCAACGCAGAGGACACGCCGGGCACAGCTTTCACGGCCAACTCAATCTGCGTGGCTAGCCGGTCGATGGTCGCCAGGTCGGCGCCCGCGACCTTGACGCCCACCGGGCTCTTGATGCCGGTGGCCAGCATGTCGATGCGGTTGCGGATGGGCGGCACCCAGACGTTGGAGAGCCCCGGCACTTTCACCACGCGGTCCAGTTCTTCGACCAGCTTGTCCGGCGTCAGGCCGGCACGCCACTGCTCGCGAGGCTTGAACTGGATGGTGGTCTCGAACATCTCGAGCGGCGCCGGGTCGGTCGCGGTGTCGGCACGACCGGCCTTGCCGAACACACGCTCGACCTCGGGAACGGTCTTGATGAGGCGGTCTGTCTGCTGCAGCAGCTCGGAGGCCTTCGACACCGAGATGCCGGGAAGTGCTGACGGCATGTAGAGCAGGTCGCCCTCGTCCAGCGGCGGCATGAACTCGCCGCCGAGCCGCATGACCGGGAAGGCCGTCACGGCCAACACCAGCGCGGCAATGCCGAGCGTTGCCTTCGGGAAACGCAGCACCGCCTCCAGCGCTGGCCGGTAGATCGCGATGAGGAAGCGGTTCACCGGGTTCGCCGTCTCCTTCGGGATGTGGCCGCGGATGAGATAGCCCATCAGCACCGGCACCAGCGTCACCGACAGCCCGGCGGCCGCCGCCATCGCGTACGTTTTTGTGAAGGCCAGCGGCGAGAACAGGCGACCTTCCTGAGCTTCCAGCGTGAAGACGGGAAGGAAGGACAGCGTGATGACTAGCAGCGAAAAGAACAGCGCCGGCCCCACCTCCATCGACGCCTGCGATACCAGCTCCCAGCGTTCAGCCAGAGTCGGTGATCGCCCGTGCTTCTCCTCGAAGTGTTCGAGGTGCTTGTGCACCGCCTCGACCAACACCACCGAGGCGTCGACCATGGCGCCCAAGGCGATGGCCACGCCGCCCAGCGACAGGATGTTGGCGCTGACGCCTTGCCAGTGCATCACGATGAACGCCGTCAGGACGCCTACCGGCAGCGTCACCACCGCCACCAGAGCCGAGCGCAGGTGAAACAGGAACACCGCGCAGACCACAGCGACGACAACGAACTCCTCGATGAGCTTCACGCGCAAGTTGTCGACTGCACGGTCGATGAGTTTGGAGCGGTCGTAGGTCTCCACGACCTCGACGCTTTTGGGCAGGCTGGGCTTCAGCGCCTCCAGCTTCTCCTTGACTGCCGCGATGGTGCTGCGGGCGTTCTTGCCTGAACGCATGACCACCACGCCGCCCGTGACCTCGCCCTCGCCATTCAGCTCCGCAATGCCACGACGCATCTCCGGCCCGACCTGAACGGTCGCCACATCGCGCAGCAGCACTGGTGTCGCACCCGCCACGCTCAGGGGAATGGTGCGGAAGTCATCGAGCGACTTCAGGAAGCCCCGCGAGCGCACCATGTACTCGGTCTCGGCCATCTCGACCACCGAGCCACCGGACGACTTGTTGGCCTTCTGCAGTGCCTCGACAACCATCGAGTGGGTGATGCCCAGGGCGCGCATGCGGTCGGGGTCGAGCACCACCTGGTACTGACGAACCATGCCGCCGATGCTGGCGACTTCCGACACGTCCGGCACGGTTTTCAGCTCGAACTTTAAGAACCAGTCGTTGAGAGCGCGCAGCTGGCCGATGTCGAACTTGCCGGAACGGTCAACGAGCGCGTATTCGTAGACCCAGCCGACGCCGGTGGCATCCGGTCCCAGCGCCGCGGTTGCGCCGGCTGGCAGTCGGCCCTGAACTTGGTTGAGGTACTCGACCACGCGCGACCTCGCCCAGTAAGCGTCTGTCTTGTCGTCAAAGAGGATGTAGACGAACGAGTCGCCGAAGAAGCTGTAGCCGCGCACGGTCTTGGCACCAGGCACGCTGAGCATGGTCGTGGTCAGCGGGTAGGTGACCAGGTCCTCGACCACCTGCGGCGGCTTGCCCGGATAGGTCGTACGCACGATGACCTGTGTGTCGGACAGGTCAGGCAGCGCGTCGACGGGTGTTCGGGATACCGACCACAGCCCCGCGGCGACCAGGAACGCAGTCGCGATGAGGACGAGGAAGCGGTTGGCCACCGACCACCGGATGAGTGAGGCAATCACTTGGTGCCTCCCATCCGTTCAACCGAGACCAGCACGTAGTCATCGCGCTGCTTCTTGAACTCGAAGTGGACCAAGTCGCCCGGCTTGATGTCCGCGAAGACCGTGGGGCCGGCCCTGTAGAACGCCATGGTCATGGCCGGCCACTTCAACTCTGGCACGGGCCCGTGGCTGATGGTGAAGCTGCCAGCTTCGACGCTCTCCACCTTCCCGTCGGCGCTGTAGACGGTAGGGCCGGCCTTCGCGGGTTCTGAGGCAGCCTGCGCGGCGCCCATGGCGCCAAGCACGGACTTCAGCCGGGCCTCGGAGTCGATGAGGAACTGGCCACTGGTGACGACCTCGTCGCCCTCTCGCAGGCCGTCAAGCACCTCAAGCTGGTCGCCGAGGTCGGCACCGAGTTTGACCTCACGCGGCTCGAAGGTGCTGCCGTTCCTGCGAACGATGGCCACGGCCCGCGTACCGGTGCGGATGACAGCCTCAGCAGGAACGACCAGTCGCGACGATGTGGCGCCTGCGACCTGCAGACGCAGCAGCATTCCTGGGGTCAGCTTTCCTGAACGGTTGTCCACCTCGAAGCGCGCCTGCAGCGTCCGCGTGTTGGCGCTGACTTGAGGAAGGATTTCCTTCAACTCGCCACTGAAGGTCTGCGAGGCGTCGGCCTGCAGCGCTGCCTTGACCTTCTGGCCGCGCACCAGGCGCACCGCCTGCGCTTCGGGCACTTCGGCCACGGCCCACACCTTCTCCAAACCTGCGATGCGGAAGAGCGTCATGCCCGGCGACACAGCAACGCCTTCCCGCACACCCAACTCAGCCACGACGCCGCCGGCTGGCGCGCTGAGCGTGAACCGGGCCTGCGCGGTGCCCGTCTCCTCGCTCTGGCGGATGAGCGCGTCAGGGACGGACATGGCACGCAGGCGGTCGCGTGTCGCTGCAATCAAGTCTGGGGCGACGCCGGCACGCTTCAGGGCCAGCAGTTCGTTTTGCGGTCCGAGCCACTCGGGCGCGAAGACGGTGGCCAGGGCCTGGCCCTTGCGAACCTGCTCCATCGGCGCGCGAACGGCCAGTCGCTCGATGTAGCCGGCAACGCGGGTCTGCACGGCCACGTTGAGCCGCTCATCGAACTGCACCGTACCCACAGCGTCGAAGGAGGACGACACGTCGGCCCTTTTAACCACAGCGGTTCGCACGCCCAGGTTTTGCTGAACTGTCGGGCTGACCTTGACGCCACCATCGCCAGCCTCGTCGGCATAGACCGGTACGAGCTGCATGTCCATGAACGGCGACTTGCCCGGTTTGTCGAAGCGCGGACCGGGCACCATGGGGTCATGCCAGTACAGAGGCTTGCGCTCCACAGCGGATGTGGTCGTCTCGGGCGCAGAGGCGGTGGGTTGTGTGGAACGGCCTGCGAAGAAGCCGCCAACGGCCAGCAGGATGCCGCCTGCGACGAGAGCGGCGACGAGAGTTGCGCGATTCATCGTGCGGCTCCTTCGAGAATGGGTTTCAGGGCGAGCTGGGCCTGGGTCTTGGCCAGGTCGCGTTGGAGGGAGAGCAGCTTTCGCTGCGCCTCGACCTCTGCATGGCGTGCCTCGAACAGCGTCATCAGGGGAACCTGATTCGAGCGGTAGGCCGCCATGGCGGCCGCCGTGCGTTGCTGCGCGACCACGACCACGCTCGCGCGGTAACGCTCGATACGGTCGGCCAGCCGCTTGGCGTCACTGGCCAAAGCGCGGTATTCGCCCGTGGCCATGCGGTTGGCCTCGGCCAAGGCGGCTTCCGCCTTCTCGGTCAGGGCCAGCTTGGACGCGATGTCTCGGTCCTGGCGCCGAGCCGGCGCAACGGTCAGCGGGATGCTGACGCCCACCGACACCATGTCTGGATAGCCGGCACGCTGGCCGTAGCTGACTTCCCACGACCAGTTGGGGTTGCGACTGGTACGCGCCATTTCGGCCTCTTTGCGGCTCACCTCAGCATCCAACTGAGCAGCGATGACGGCGGGATGGCTGGCCACGTAGGCCTGCTCCTCAGGTGTTGGGAGATTCGATGGCGCCGCGAGGTCATCTGCTTGGGTGCCTACCCAGCGCTCCAGCGCTGCCCTTGCGGCGGCCTGCAATTGGCGAACCTCGGCGGTCTCGTCTTCAGCGACGCCGTGGGCGCCCGTCAGCGCGAGGACTTCCTGGCTGTTGCCGGTGGCAGAGGAAAGCCGGGCGCGTGCAGCCTCAAGCTCTTCATGGGCGTGGTGCTCGGTCAGCGCTGTGAGCTTGAGCGTCTCACCCGCGAACCAGGCGTCAAGGTAGGCCAGGCCAGCTTGAAGACGAACGTCCGCAGCGGCGGCCTGCACGGTGGCGGTCTCCCGCCCGACCATCGCGTCGGAAGCGGCTTGGCGTGCTGCGCGCTTCTCGGCCGAAAGCCATTCCTGGCTGATGCCGATGCGCTTCATCGTCATCGAGTCGCGCGAGCTGAACCTGTCCGTCCCGGAGATGGGCAAGTTGTCGACTCCGGCTCGCAGAACGGGGTCGGGCAGTTGGCTTGCGGCGCGGGCAGCTTCGGCGGCGCTGGACGCCCCAGCGCGGGCCGCGCGAGCGGATTCGGAACGCTGGACGGCCAGCTCAAGCGCCTGGTCGAGTGTCAGAGGTGCTGCCGCGCCGAGGACGGGCAGCAATGCGGCAGCGAGGGCGACTGCGCGCAGGAAACGTGGTGATGGCATGAAGACTCCGTGGACGAGCAGCGGCGTTGCCGGGATGCGGACGTGCCGCACCGGCGCCTGTCAGTCGACGGAGCTGGTCAGACTCGGAGTCTGAGCGTGGAAAGGAAGAGTGGGTCCGGAGGCGGCTGGGCCTCGGTGGTGGCCGCAGCAGGAACAGTTGCGGCTTCGACCGCGTCGAGCACCAACGGCAGTTCCAGCACCTGGACCACCATTGGCAGCGACACGGTTGGAACCTTGACGGCCTCGAAGGACTGGGCGGCGCTGGAGGAGTGCTCTGCGCACAGGCCCGGCTGGTCCTGGTCCATGCCCACGCAGGGCACGCCGGCCGCCATCATCTCCGCCATCGCTGCCGGGTCTGCCTGTTGAGGACAGACATAGCTCGCCAACGCCAGCTGTGAGAACAGCAACGACAGCACCACGAAGAACGCGGTGGTCAGGCGGTGGAGGCGTTGGCGAGACATGGTCATGGCTAGTCTAGCGCTGCAGCTTTAGACGCGCCCTACCGGCAAGGGGCGACGTTGCGCGAAGTCAAGGTTAATTCGCAGCTGCGTAGCCGCGCGCTTGGTTGTACGCCGCCACTTGCTGGTCCGTCAGAAGCCGGCGAGTCTGCAGATGGGCGACGAGATGGACCGCGCGGAGCTGGGCTTGCGAGGCCGCGATACGTGCCGTCGCAGCTTCGATGCCTGGCTCGTCTGCTGTCATCGTCCTGAATGCGCGGTCCAAGTTCGATTCGGCCTCGATGACCTGGGCGCCAAGAGCTTGTGCCTTTGTCTTCATGTCCGACGTGATGCGTTCGATGGACTGCCGCTGCTCAGGCGAGACGCCTAGTTGGCTCGCCAACTGCAGCACATGCATCGGTCCCGGAACGCCATTCAGCTCGGCCGGCAACGAGGCGCCCATGTCACGCCCTTCACGAAGGTCGGCGACCTGTTCGTCGGAAAGCGCCTTGATGTCCCGGTTCTGCATGCCGGCGTAGCCACCGGCCTGGTGAGCGTGGCCGGCATGCTGGGCAAACGCGCCTGGAGCTAGGGTCAACGCCAGCACGGCAAGTAGTAGGCGCATCTGGTCCTCACTTGGCGGGTTGGATGGCAGTCACCGTGAAGGCCCCGTTGACCTTCTCGGCGGTGAACTTGACCTTGTCGCCTTCCTTGACCTCATCAAGCATCTTCGGGTCGGCGACCTTGAAGACCATCGTCATGGCCGGCATGGACAGGTTGTCCAAAGGTCCATGGCGCAAGGTCAGCTTGCCCTGCGCCTTGTCGACCTTCTTGACCTCGGCGTCACTTTGCGGCGTAGCTGCAGAAGCCGGGTGATGCGCGGCATGGTCGGCTGCCGACGCAGGAGCGGTTTGGGCATTGGCGCCGAAGGCGATGGCGAGCGACGCAATGGCAATGATGTGGGCTAGCTTCATGTCGGAACTCCTTTTCAGTATTGGGTGGGCGATTCACTTAACGGTCAGCTTGCCGACCATGCCGGCTTCGAAGTGGCCGGGCTGCAGGCAAGCGAACTGGAACTCGCCCGGCTTGGTGAACTGCCAGACGATTTCGCCGTTCTTGCCGGGCTTGACGTGGGCCATGTTCGGGTCGGCGTGCTCCATCTCGGGGAACTTCTTCATCAGCTCGGCGTGCTCGGCGAGGGCCTTCTTCGTTCCCAGCACCATCTCGTGAAGGACCTTGCCACCGTTGTGCACAACGAACTTGACGGTCTCGCCGCGCTTGACGGTCAGGTCCTCCGGCGTGAAGCGCATGTTGTCGGCCATGTCGACCTTGATGGTGCGTGTGACCTTCTTCGGGTTGCCTTCCTGGCCAAAGTCGGTGACCTCCACCTTGGCGGGGTCGAACTTGCGCGGCTTGGCGTGCTCTTCATCGCCATGGGCAAAAGCGGCGGTCGAGGCGGCCAGCAGCGTGGCCAGAGTCAGGGCGTGGAGTTTCTTCATCGTGTATTCCTTCAATGGCCTTGATGGCCGCTGGGCTTGCGGACCTGCAGGGGTTGGGTTTTGACCTTGGGCGCGGCAGCGCGAGTGGGCTCCGGCATCTCGGCCGTGTATTCGTTGGCGAGCGTGCCTGCCGGGTGCTTGTACGGGCCCGGGTCGGCGTAGTCGCCGGGCTTCAGGTCATCGCGCACCTTCACGACGCTGAACATGCCACCCATGCCCACGGCGCCGAACGGGCCGGTGCCGGTCATCATCGGCAAGGTGTTGTCCGGAATGGGCATCTCCATCTCGGCCATGTCGTGCATGCCCTTGTCACCCATGACCATGTAGTCGGGCACCAGCTTCGTAATCTTCTTGGCGACCTCGGTGTGGTCGACACCAATCATGGTCGGGACGTTGTGCCCCATCGCGTTCATGGTGTGGTGGCTCTTGTGGCAGTGGATAGCCCAGTCACCGGCGACCGCGTTGAACTCGAAGGCGCGCATCTGGCCTACCGCGACGTCGGTCGTAACCTCGGGCCAGCGTGCACTCTTGGGCACCCAGCCACCATCCGTGCCGGTCACCTCGAAGTGAGGACCGTGCATGTGAATGGGGTGGTTGGTCATCGTGAGGTTGCCCACCCGAATGCGCACCCGCTCGCCCGTGCGCGCGACGAAGGGGTCGATGCCCGGGAACGCCCGGCTGTTCCACGTCCACAGGTTGAAGTCGAGCATGGTGTTCACGCGCGGCGTGGCGCTGCCAGGCTCGATGTCATAGGCGTTCAGGATGAAACCGTAGTCGCGGTCGACGCGGTATTGCTTCGGGTCCTTGGGGTGGATGATGAACAAGCCCATCATGCCCATCGCCATCTGCGTCATCTCGTCGGCGTGCGGGTGGTACATGTGAGTGCCAGGGCGCTGCAGCACGAACTCGTACATGAAGGTCTTGCCGACCTGGATGGGCGGCTGCGTCAGGCCGGTGACACCGTCCATGCCCGAGGGCAGCAGCACGCCGTGCCAGTGCACGCTCGTCACCTCGGGAAGCTTGTTGGTGACGAAGATGCGGATGCGGTCACCCTCGACCGCCTCGATGGTCGGGCCCGGGCTGGAGCCGTTGTAGCCCCAGAGGTTGGCGTTCATGCCGGGAGCGATTTCGCGCACGACCGGCTCGGCGACCAGGTGGAACTCCTTGACGCCGTCCTTCATGCGCCACGGCAGTGACCAGCCGTTGAGCGTCACCAGCGGGTTGAAGGGCCGGCCATTCGGAGGTGGCGGAGGAATCTGCGTGGCCGTCGCCGACTGGATGACGGCTTCGGGGAGGGATGCCGCGCCGACGCGGCTGACTGCGGCGGCGCCGAGGAAAGTGGCGCCGGCCGCCTTAAAGAAGGTTCTGCGGTTGCTCATGTGTCTCTTTCAGTGGCCGGCGGGCTCTGCAGCAGCTGCCTTGGCGGCACCCAGGGCGGGGCCGCCACTGGGCGAGCGGCCGGTCAGCGCGGTCTGCAGGTTGGTCTCGGCAATCCAGTAGTCGCGCTGGGCTTCGATGGCGGCGGTGACCGTAGTGACCTGGTCACGGGCATCGGCAAGCAGCTCGAAGACGCTGGACAGCATCCCGTTGTAGCGAAGCAGGTTCTCTTCTGAGATGCGCTTGCGCAGCGGCACCACCTCGTCGCGGTAGTGCCTGGCCAGGTCGAAGGCCGTGCGGTAGGCGGAATAGGACTCGCGCACCTCGGACCGCGCGTTGACCGCAACCTCAGCCGTCCGGTGGACGGCCTGCATGTACGTCGCTTCGGCACGGGCCGTGCGGGTTGAGCCGAAGTCGAACAGCGGCAGCTCCAGCTCGACCTCGTAGCCGTTCTGTCGCCCTTCGCCCGTCTGGCTCTTGTTGGCGTAGCCGACCTCCAGGACGTTGATGAAGCGGGTGCTGCGGGTCAGGCCAAGCGACTTGGCTGTGGCCTCCGTGCTGCGCTTGGCCATCAGCACATCCAGGCGTTTGTCGATGGCCGTTTGCTCAGCGTCCTTCGGCTCGACAGGCGCCTTGGGAAGCTCGGGGAGATGCTCGGGCAGCTTGAAGGCGAGCTGGCCGCCAGACAGCCCCAGTGCACGAACAAGCCTTTCCCGCTCCGCAACCGCCTGGTGGCGCGCGCGGGCCAAGTTGGCGGTCGCGTCGGCATAGAAGGCCTGCTCGCGCATCTGGGTGAGCTTGTTGAAGTTGCCTGCCTGCAGCATGCGTCGCGCCAGGTCATTGGAGGCGTCGGCCGCGTCCTTGACCTGCTCGTAGTAGCCCACGAGGTCCTGGGCGGCGACAGCGCCGAAGAAGGCCTTGCGGGCTTCTGCTGCAACGCCGACGGCGTCGAAGGCGGCCTGGTACTGCGCCTGTTCAAGCTGTCTCTGCGCCACCTGGCTCGCGACCGGCAGCGTCAGCAGGCCCAGGAAGTTGAACATCACGGAGCGGTCAATCTCAGTCACGCCGTGCCCGCTGAGGCGACCGAAGGAGAACGTCGGGTTGGCGAGGCGGCCTGCGCGCACGCGCTCGGCCTCGGCGATGCCCAGCTCAGAGAAGCTCGCCTGAAGCCCACGGTTGTTCAGCAGGGCAATCTCGACGGCGCTCTCGGCCGTCAGCGGCTGCTTGAGCAGCTCGGCAACGCGGCTGCTGGCGGATTCAACATCGGCCTCCGAACGCTGGAGGCTGACGCTCTGGCCCGTGCGCTCCTTGGTCAGTTCGGAGACCTTGCCGGCCCCACCGTCTGGCGAGAACGACGCGCAGCCCGCGAGCAGGAGAGCCGCCGAGGCGGCGGCGGTCAACTTCATCATTGCTTGCCTCCATGCTGGTGATGCGCGCTGTGCGCCGGGGCAGGCTTGGTTGCATTGGGAGCCGACGCGGGCGCCGGCATGGGCATGGCGTGTCCGGCATGCCCACCGCCACCCGCCGCCTGCGAACGCAGGACGTCATTGAGGGCGCGCCAGTCGCCTGGCTTGGCGTCCTGCCAGGGCTTGTAGTCCGTGAAGGCCGACTGGTAGCGCAGCTGCGGCGCAGAAGCTTTGGCGTCGGCCGGGTCAGGCCGCGCGGTCTGGGCGAGCGCGGCCAGAGGCAGGCACAGCACCGCTGCAGGCGCCAGCCTGGAAAAAAGGTTGTTCATCGTTCGAGACCATGTGATTCATCGGCTTGGCATCGCCATAGCCAGAGAATTCCCGCGCGTGCCGACTTGCGGACGCGCGAGCCCAGTCAGACCTCCCTCGGAGGCCTGGGTGGGTCAGATGGTTCGGGGTGGACGCTCCTGGCCGTCCGACAGGAAGCTGGGTGCGGGTGTCGAAAGGTCAGGGAATTTGATGGCCGGCAACGCTTCAGGCTCAGGCAACGCGGGGACGTCGCTCAGCAAGGGTGTCAGCGAGCAGAACGCCGAGCACATATTGCACTTGTCCGTAGCCTCATGGTCGTGGCCATCGTGGTGAGCCGCGCCGTTGCGGTCATGGCCGGCTTCGTGGTGGTCCATGTCGTGATGGCCGGCGTGCTCGCCATGACGCAGCTCGCTCTGCATGCCAGAACTGCCAACCGGGCACAGCATTGCCGCCGCCACCGCGCCCCGGATGGGGAGCAGGACAGCCAGCAAGAGCAGCAGCCAGATTCGAGCGAGCTTCAAGGTCAGTGCAGTGAGTAAGGCAGTCCATCAGACGGAACAGCCGGAGTATCGTAAACCTTGTCACTGTGACAAGGTCAAGCGGGTAGCGCCTCGTTTCATCTACAAGGCCGCCAGCCTACATTGGCCACATGAAGACACCGTCCCTCCTCACAGCCGCCGTGCTGTTCGCCCTCTCGCAAGCCGCTGCGGCCGAAATGGTTCCTGTCCAGTGGGACGCTGCTGGGCAGTTCAGCAAGGAACTGCCCATCCAGCCGGGCAAGTTCGTCGAAGTCTGCGAGAAGCTGGCTGAGGGCGCCAAGGTCGACTGGTCCTTCGAGGCTGCCGGCCCCGTCGATTTCAACGTCCACTACCACGAGGGCAAGGAAGTCCGCTTCCCTGCCAAGAAGGCGCAGGTCGCCCAAGACCAGGGGACGTTGGAGGTGTCGCTCAAGCAGACCTACTGCTGGATGTGGTCGAACAAGGGCTCCACGCCCCTGAAGCTGCAGTTCAAGCTCGCCAAGGGCTGACAAGCAGCCGCGCCTAGTTGGCCTTCTGGGCGTGGCGCCCCGGCCGCAGGCCGGCCGTCTTGCCGTGCGCGGCATGAGGAACCGCAGGCGCGTCCTGCGCCAGTGTCTCGATGATGGGGCAGTCAGGGCGGTCATCGCCATGGCAGCAGTGCACGAGATGCTCCAGCGTGGCCTTCATGGCCTGCAGTTCCTTGAGCTTTTCGTCCAGCTCGACGATGTGGGCCTGGGCCAGCGCGCGGACTTGCCGGCTCGGGCGCTTGCGGTTTTGCCACAGGCCGAGCAGCTCGCGGATTTGCTCGATGGAGAAGCCAAGGTCGCGCGACTGCCGGATGAACCGCAACGTGCTGACTTCCTTGTCGGTGTACTGCCGATAGCCGGACTCGGTCCGCGCGGCTTCAGGGAACAGGCCGACGCTCTCGTAGTGTCGAATCATCTTGGCCGACACGCCTGATGCCTTCGCCGCTTCACCGATGTTCATGGTCATCTCCAGGGTCTTCGTCCAATCGGGGCTCATGCTGCTGGCGTGTCGGCCGCGCCGCGCCAACGCCTCAAGGTCAGTGCGTTCAGCACAACGCTCACGCTGCTGAAGGCCATCGCGGCTCCGGCGATGACCGGGTTCAACAGGCCCAGGGCAGCCAAGGGAATGCCCAGAACGTTGTAGCCAAACGCCCAGAACAGCCCCTGCTTGATTTTTGAGTAGGTCCGGCGGGACACGTCGAGCGAGTCCGCGACCAGGCGCGGGTCGCCACGCATCAGCGTGATGCCGGCGGTCTCGGTCGCGACGTCGGCTCCACCGGCCATCGCATACGACACGGAGGCCGCTGCGAGCGCCGGGCCGTCGTTCAAGCCATCTCCGACAAAAGCCACCACCTCGCCGGCCTCGCGCAGCGACTTGACGACGTCGGCCTTGTCGCCGGGCAGGACTTCCGCCCGGACTTCGTCTATGCCCAGCTGCTTGGCCACCGCCTCCGCCGCGCCCCGGTTGTCGCCGGTCAGCATGACGGTCTTGATGCCCAGCTCGTGGAGCCTTGCCACCGCCGCGCCAGCAGACGGCTTGACCGTGTCGCCAAAGGCGAGGAGGCCGAGCACGCGCCGTAGGTCACCGTCCGCGCCAATCAACCAGGACACGGTCTTGCCTTGCCCTTCGAGGCGCCGGGCCGCCTCGCCAGAAAGTCCTTCTTCGAGCCCGAGTTCGCGTAGCAGTCGCGTGCTGCCAAGCGCCACCTTCTGACCACGCACAAAACCTTCGATACCGCGACCAGGCAGAGCTCTGACCTCGTGCGCCTCGGGAACCGGCACACGCTCGTCGCGTACCTTGTCCATGACGGCGACAGCGAGGGGGTGGCTGCTCGACCTCTGGAGGGCTGCGGCGAAGCGCAGCACATCCTCGCGAGCCACGCCCTGTATCGGCTCGACCGCCGCGAGGGACGGCTTGCCCTCGGTCAACGTGCCAGTCTTGTCGAACGCGACCACGGTCACCGAATGCGCGACCTCCAGCGCCTCGGCGTCCTTGATGAGGACGCCGTGCCGGGCTGCGACGCCGGTGCCGGCCATGATGGCCGTCGGTGTGGCCAGGCCCAGGGCACAAGGGCAAGCGATGACGAGCACGGCCACTGCATTGATGAGGGCCGTCTCCCAGTTGCCGGTCGTCAACGCCCAACCCAGGAAGGTCGCAAGGGCGATGCCGAGGACCACGGGCACGAAAACTGCGCTGACCCGGTCGACGATGCGCTGGATGGGCGCCTTGGCCGCCTGAGCAGACTCCACCATGCGGATGATGCGTGCCAGCGTGGTCTCGGCGCCGATGGCGGTCGTGCGAACGACCAGCACGCCCTCCGCGTTGACGGCACCGCCCGTCACCTTGTCTCCCACGCCCTTCACAACGGGAAGGCTCTCGCCCGTGACGAGGGACTCGTCGATGTGGCTGTGGCCATCGACGACTTCGCCGTCAATCGCGACGCGGTCACCTGGCCGAACGATGACCACGTCGCCGACAACCAGCTCGTCGACTGAAATGTCGGACTCCACGCCGTTGCGGCGAACCCTTGCGGTGGTCGGGCGCAGAGCGTTCAGCGCCCGGATGGCATCGGCGGTCTGCCGCTTGGCGCGCTGCTCCAGCCACTTGCCCAGGAGCACCAACGTGATGACGGCTGCAGAGGCCTCGAAGTAGAGATGCGGCATGCCGTGCTCGGCATGCTTGACGAGCAGGTAGACGGACAAGCCGTAGGCTGCTGATGTCCCCAGTGCAACCAGCAAGTCCATGTTGCCGGTCTTGGCCATGACCGCCTTCCAACCAGCGCGGTAGAAGCGCCAGCCCAGCCAGGACTGCACTGGCGTCGCAAGGAGAAGCTGCAACCAGCCGTTCAGCATCCAGTCGACGCCGAAGAGCTGCAGCAGCATGGGCGCGACCAGCGGCAACGTCAACGCACCGCTGGCTGCAACAGGCCACCAGTCAGGCAAGCCGCTGGGCGGCGCCTTGCGCTCGTCCTCGGGCTCGGTGGCTTCGTAGCCCGCCTTCTTCACGGCGTCCTTCAGCGCTGATACGGGTACTGTCGAAAGCGCCTGAACTGTTGCGCGTTCCGTGGCCAGATTGACTGAGGCGCTGGACACGCCGGCAACCTTCATCAGCGCGCGCTCGACGCGGCCGACGCACGAAGCACAGGTCATGCCCTCGACCTTCAGAACAAACTCCCTGGTGGCCACGTCGTAACCCGCCTTGCGAACAGCGGCGGCCAGCGCCTCCGCAGTGACGGTCGTATCGACGTTGACGGTCGCTTCCTCCGTGGCCAGGTTGACGCTGGCGGTCTGGACGCCAGGCACCGCCTTCAACGTCTTCTCTGCGCGCAGGACGCAGGACGCACAGGTCATGCCAGTGACCTGCAGCTTGATGTCGCGCGGGTTGGATAGTGCGGAGATGCTCATGGCGACCTCAGATGCTGTTCGATGCCGGCATCGTCAAGGTTCCAACGTTGGCAAGGTCAAGCGACCGAGCAATTCTGCACTCTTCGTAGGGACATTGCGCCGACGTTCGTTGACATTCCCACAGTGGGAGGGCTGAAAGTTCCGCCATCACAAACCCGTCCCAGGAGGACACCATGTTTGCCTTCGAAGTCAACGATATGACCTGCGGCCACTGCGTCAGCACCATCACCAAGGCGCTGAAAGCCGTGGACAAGGATGCCAAGGTAGCTGTCGACCTGGCTACTCACCGAGTGCAGGTCGAGTCCGGTGCCGCTGACGCCGACGAACTCGCCGATGCCATCAAGGAGGCTGGCTACAGCCCTGTACCTGCTCAAGCCGGCCCGGCGTCCTCTGGTAGGCCGGCTGGAACGTGCTGCGGCAGCTGCCACTAAGGAAAGAGGCCCAACGGGCCTCTTTTCGCAAGGACCGGTTGACGACCTTGGCCCGGCACAGCATCGTCGCGTCTCCGGTCCCAGGAGACGGCCATGTTGATGTCGGCACCCGTTCGCAAGTTCGCATTGACGACGCATGTCGTCACGTCGGTCGGCTGGATGGGCGCCATCGCCTGCTTCCTGGCCTTGGCTATCCAGGTGCTGACCAGCAGCCAGCCGGTTCAGGTTCAGTCCGCCTCCTGGCGATGGAGCTCCTGTGCTGGGCCGTCATCGTGCCGTTGAGCCTGCTGTCACCTGTCACCGGCATCGCGCAATCGCTGTGGACGCCGTGTGGACCGGTGCGGCACTACTGGGTGTTGGTGAAGCTGCTGGTGACGCTGCCGTGTACGGTCATCCTGTTGCTGCACATGCCGCCCACCACGCGATTGGCTGCGGCGGCGGCGCAGGGACAACTGCAGGGCACGGCTTTGCACGACCTCCGTATTCAGCTCGTCGCCGATTCAGCCATCGCCATTGCGGTCCTGCTTTTCATGACCATCCTGGCCATCTACAAGCCGCAGGGCAAGAGGTCGTCGACTGAACCTGCGCCGCGCTGGGTGAAGTGGATGGGGCGCGCTGCACTGGTGGGAGCAGGTGTCTTCCTGGTCACCCATCTGCTGGGCGGCGGCATGGGGCACCATGGATTTCATTGAGTCGCGCGTCGGCAATTGACGCGCATCAAGGTCTCTTCCATCCGTTCTGCCAACCTATTGGGAGTAATTGGGCGAACTGCCCGACGGAGGCGACCTTGAACGAAGACAGCAAGCCGCCAGCGCGGTGGCGCTCTCCCATGGGCGTGTTCATGCTTGTGGCCGGCGCCGTAGGCGTCTACTACCTGCTGACCGAGCATCTGACGCATGTGGCGCAGGCAGTCCCCTACCTCTTCCTGCTCGCTTGTCCGCTGATGCACCTGTTCGGGCATAACCATGGAGGTCACAGGCACGGGCAGCCCAACGACGAGAAGTAGCGATGGGCCGCAGCGCAGGCGCGTTCAAGGCGGCTGAAGTGGCATCAGGGCTTGGCGCCATCGTGCTCGGTGCCGGGCTGGCATTGGTGCCGCCCAGCTGGCTGCGCCAGTTTGGACTGCCCATGCTGTTCGCCGGGGCGTTTGTGCATGGCGGGGCTATGACGCTGAAGTACCGGCTCGAGAAACACAGCGGTCCGCTGCTCTGGTGGGAACACGCCTTGTTCTGGGGTTGCTGGGTCTGCCTGGCTGGGCTGGGAATCTGGATTGCCGGCTTCCCTCTGAGTTGAGCGACCGGGCTCGTTCGCTTCCCCTTGACCTTCCAACAAGGGCAAGGTTCAGACTTAAAAACAAGAACCGGAGCGCGCAATGCCTTCTTCCAGCCACCATCCGCACGACCACTCGACGCACCAGCACCCCGACCCGCCTGCCGGCAGCCATGTGATGCCAGACGGGACCGTGATGGAGGGGCACGCCCACCATGATGGCAACGGTGGTCACGAGACGCTCGCCCACCACGACCATGTCCATCACGGCGCGGGCGCAAAGAAGCCGGTTCCCAAAGGTGACCAGAGCCAGGTGGAGTACACCTGCCCGATGCACCCTCAGGTGCGCCAGATGGGACCGGGCCACTGCCCCATCTGCGGCATGGCGCTGGAACCATTGCTGGCGACAGAGGACCAGGGCGAAAGCCCGGAACTGCGCGACATGACGCGACGGTTCTGGGTGGGCACTGCGCTCACCGCGCCGGTGTTCGCACTGGAGATGGGCGGGCACCTCTTCAACATCCATCACCTCATCGCGCAGCAGACTTCGAACTGGGTGCAGCTGCTTCTGGGCACGCCGGTCGTACTTTGGGCAGGCTGGCCGTTCTTCGCTCGTGCGGCGGTGTCGCTGAAGAACCGCAGCCTGAACATGTTCACGCTCATCGCGCTGGGCACGGGCGCTGCGTGGCTCTACAGCATCGTGGCGACCTTGGCACCGTCGCTGTTTCCCGCCTCGCTGCGCGGCGATAGCGGCGCTGTGCCTGTCTACTTCGAAGCTGCGGCAGTCATCACGGTGCTGGTGCTGCTCGGCCAAGTGCTGGAACTTCGCGCCCGCGAGAAGACGTCGGGTGCCATCAAGGCATTGCTGGGGTTGGCACCGAAGACGGCCATGAAGGTCAAAGCCGATGGGACTGACGAGTCTGTGCAGGTCGATGCCATCCAGGTCGGCGACCAGCTCCGGGTCCGGCCCGGTGAGAAGGTGCCAGTAGACGGCGAGTTGACGGAGGGCAAAGGCAATGTCGACGAGTCCATGGTGACCGGCGAGCCTATGCCGGTCTCCAAGGCTGTTGGCTCGAAGGTGACGGCCGGCACGATGAACCAAACCGGCGGCTTCGTCATGCGGG
This sequence comes from Roseateles depolymerans, assembly GCA_003241055.1. Classification (GTDB taxonomy): domain Bacteria; phylum Pseudomonadota; class Gammaproteobacteria; order Burkholderiales; family Burkholderiaceae_C; genus Pelomonas; species Pelomonas depolymerans_A. Next base: position 1,802 of record QFOD01000017.1, on the reverse strand, counting down.
CGGAGAAGGTGGGCGCAGACACCTTGCTATCGCAAATCGTCCACATGGTGGCGTCCGCCCAGCGCAGCCGTGCGCCCATCCAGCGCATGGCCGACCAGGTCGCTGGTTGGTTCGTGCCAGCCGTCATCCTGGTCGCGGCGCTGACCTTCGTCGCCTGGCTCGTGTGGGGGCCGTCGCCGGCCTTCAGCTATGCGTTGGTCGCTGCGGTGTCCGTGCTCATCATCGCCTGCCCCTGCGCGCTGGGGTTGGCGACGCCGATGTCCATCATGGTGGGTGTCGGCAAGGGGGCTCAGCACGGCGTGCTCATCCGCGATGCCGAGGCGCTGGAGAAGATGGAGAAGGTCGACACCCTGGTCGTCGACAAGACGGGCACGCTGACCGAGGGACGGCCCAAGGTGGTCCATATCGAGCCGGCTGGGGGCTTCTCTGCTGAGGATGTCCTGAAGAAGCTGGCCAGCGTGGAGCGCGCCAGCGAGCATCCCCTGGCGATGGCCATCGTCCAGGACGCCCAGGAGCGCAAGCTGGCGCTGTCGCAGGTCGCGGACTTTGACTCGCCCGTCGGGAAGGGCGTGCTGGGAACAGTCGACGGTGAGGTGGTCGTATCTGGCAGCGCCAAGTTCCTTTCCGAACAGGGCATCAACACTGGCAGCCTTTCAGCGCTCGCCGAACAGCAGCGCCAGAAGGCCGCGACGGTCATCTTTGTGGGCGTCGCCGGCAAGCTGGCTGGTTTCGCCGCCATCGCCGACCCCATCAAGCCAACGACGCCACAGGCCCTGAAGGCTTTGCAGGCCGCAGGCGTGCGCGTCGTCATGCTGACCGGCGACGGCAAGACCACTGCCGAAGCCGTCGGCCGCGAACTAGGCATCGACGAGGTGGTTGCGGAGGTCTTCCCTGAGGACAAGGCGGCCGTGGTGAAGCGCCTTCAGTCGGAAGGCCGTGTTGTGGCTATGGCAGGGGACGGGGTCAACGACGCGCCGGCCCTCGCCCAAGCCACCGTTGGCATCGCGATGGGCACCGGCACCGACGTGGCGATGGAGAGTTCCGGCATCACGTTGTTGAAGGGCGACCTGATGGGCATCGTGCGCGCGCAGACGTTGTCGCGAGCCACGATGCGCAATATCCGCCAGAACCTCTTCCTGAGCTTTGCTTACAACGTGGCCGGCGTGCCGCTGGCGGCCGGCGTGCTTTACCCCTTCTTCGGGGTGCTGTTGTCTCCAGTCGTCGCAGCGGCCGCGATGGCTCTGTCCTCGGTGAGCGTCATCGGCAATGCGCTTCGATTGCGTGCTGCGAAGGTGGAGTGACCAGATTTACTGGGAGCGTGCATTGCCCCGAATTCGGGCTCGTTGAAGAGCGCTTCCCACTTCGGAGACTGCCATGGCCCACCAGACCCACCAAGCCTGCATCGACGCCTGCAACGCCTGCGCCGATGCGTGCGACCACTGCGCAACCGCCTGCTTGCAAGAACAGGACGTGAAGATGATGGCGCGTTGCGTTGCGCTCGACATGGACTGCGCCGCAATATGCCGACTCGCTGCCGGCTTCATGGCCAGAGGCAGCGAATTTGCGAGCCGGCTATGCCAGGTTTGCGCGCAGGTCTGCGACGCCTGCGGCGAGGAATGCGGCAAGCACGAGCACGACCATTGCCAAGCCTGCGCCGCAGCGTGCCGTCAGTGCGCGGAGGAATGCCGGCGCATGGGCAGCCATTAGGGAAGGTCTGCAAAACCCCGCCCACGCAGGCTACTGAGGTCGGGCGCGGCTCTTGAAACGGAATCAGCGTTGCGGAAGAGCCCCTGCGGCTCATC
>QFOD01000016.1 GCA_003241055.1 Roseateles depolymerans | reverse complement strand
GCAATACTTGACCCCGACAGAGTTCAAACAGCAGCTCCGTCAAGACCCGCAACCCGCCGTCTTCTAGGAATTACTGTCTCGGAATTCCCGAGCAGGTCAACATCTCGCGCGTGCTTTCATTTATGTTAACCATAATGGTTAATGTTAATTATTTGCCAATTATCTGGCTGCAGCCGTCGGCAGAAGCAATGCGGTCTTGGCAAACTAAGTTTTGCGCTCCTGCCGCCCCCCAGCCCCGGGCGGGACCGGGAGCAAGGCCAAGATGCTTTCGAGACGCAGCTGCACCCGGGCCAGCTCGGCCTTCAGAACGACGGAGTGCTGGACCGCCAGTGATGCGTCGTTGACCGCCTGGCAGTTCACCTGCGAGCGGCTCCAGCGCGTGAGCCAGAAGATGGCCAGGCACGCCGCCCGGGGTGCGTTGCCGGTGCGGTTCCAGGGCTGGACGGTGAGCAGGCTGACGCCCAGAACCTTGGCAACGCGATGTGCGGGCGGGTCGCCCAGATCACCCAACAGCAAGTGCCAAATTGGCGTATGGCGGGGTGCGTGATCGATGCTTGAGAAGGTCAGTCTCATAGAGGGCCACCCCCCTGACGATCATTGCGCTGTGGCGACAATGTGCATTATGTAAACTTAATTCCTAGGGGGGGTGTCTTACGTCGCGGGTTGAGGATCGGCCGATACAGTGCGCCGCGGAAACCTGACAAAACTCACGCGGAGGAACCCCTATGTCCAGTCGGTTGCGCAGTGCTCTCGTGGCGACTTCACTGCTTTTGAGTGCGGCGGTATCTGGAGCCGACCCGGTCACCTGGTTCTTGAGCGATGTCCGCTTCGACGACGGCGGCACCGCATCGGGATCGTTCGTGTTCGATGCAGACACGCAGGCGTTCTCCCATGTCGACATCACGACCACCGATGGCAATATGCGACTGGGCGTGCAGTACACGTTCCCATCGTTGCTGGGTACGGCGGCGATGCCTGACTTTTTGAGTCTGGAGTTCCCGATTCAGAACGGTGTCACCAGCCGCCTGAGCTTTCTCCTGGCCGGCAGCATGACGAACGCTGGCGGCGTGCTGGACATTCGTTCTGGCCAGGAGTTCACCTGCCTGGACGAAAACTGCACTTTCTTGACCGGCGACGAGGACGGCCTGAATCTGCGGCGGGCCATCGGCAGCTTGCAGGCTTCGGTGAGCAACGAACTTCCCGAGCCGGGATCTTTCGCGCTCGTCGGCCTCGCTGCCTTTGCAGCACTGGCGACCCGGCGGCGACGCCCAAGCGCCTGAGCGAACGGTTTGCGCCAGCGCAAACCCTTGCGCGGTGGCTGGGACCCGCAACCGCTAAAATTGCGGGTTCCGTCAACAAGACGAGATCGGCGCCTGGCGTCGATCCAAAAAATTCGGGACGGGGGCGGCAGATTGCCGCCCCCGTTTGTCGTTGGACCGCACTGCTTCCGGCCTCGGTCGGCTTCGCATGAATTCTTCTGCTCTGTCCGGAGCCCGTGCATGGGCTTGAAGCTGCTGGTCGGGCTGGTCTGGCTGATCAGCTGGCTGCCATTTCGGGTGGTTTCCGTATTGGGCTGGCTGCTGGGGTCGCTGATCTCCATGCTCCCCAGTTCCCGGCGCCGCATCGGCGAAGTCAATCTGCGCCTGTGCTTTCCGGACATGCCCGAGGCCGAGCGTCGCCAGTTGCTGCGCCGGCATTTCGTGGCCATCGTGCAGATGCTGCTGGAGTACGGCTACTGCTGGTTCGCGTCGCCCGCGCGGCTCAGACGGCTGATGCGCATCGAAGGCCTGGAGCACCTGAAGGCGCTGGACGGCCAGCAGGTGATCCTGATGATGCCGCACTTCACCGGGCTGGACCTGGCCGGTCTGCGCGTGTCCATGGAGACGCCGGTCGTCAGCATGTATGCCCGCCAGAAAGATCCATGGCTGGACGCCCTCTTCCGCGCCAAGCGGCTGCGTCTGGGCACGGGCATCGTGGTCTCCCGGCAGGAGGGCTCGCGGCCGATGCTGCGTGCGCTGCGCGATGGCTACCGGCTCTACTACCTGCCGGATCAGGACTTCGGCCACCGCGACTCGGTGTTCGTGCCCTTCTTCGGCGTGAACGCGGCCACCATCACCGGCATGTCCCGCCTGGCCAGCGCGGCCAAGGCGGTGGTGCTGCCCTGCTACCCGCGCCGCGAGGCGGGCGGCTACACGCTGGTGATAGAGCCGCCGCTGCAGGGCTTCCCCAGCAGCGATCCGGCGGCCGACGCGGCGCGCATGAACCAGGTCATCGAGGACCAGGTGCGCCGACAATTGCATCAATATTTCTGGCTGCACAAGCGCTTCAAGTCGCGCCCCGAAGGCGAGGCCGACTACTACGCACGGCGGTGAATCCATGCCCCACGACTTCCCCTACATCAAGCTGCTGATCGTCGCGATCTTCGTCATCAGCACGGTCTACGTGCATTACCGAGGCCGGGTGCGCCTGCGCTTCTGGCGCCAGTTGACGGACCACTCCAGCTTCATGGCGCCGATCAACTGCTTCATGTACCTGTTCTCGCGCCTGCCGGCTAAGCCCTACCTGCCGGTGTCGGGCTTCCCTGAGCTCAAGCTGCTGCAGGACAACTGGGAGAAGATCCGCGACGAGGCCTACAAGCTGGCCGAGGCCGGCGAGATCAAGAAGAGCGACAAGTACAACGACGCCGGCTTCAACAGCTTCTTCAAGACCGGCTGGACCCGCTTTCACCTGAAGTGGTACGGCGACGCCCACCCGTCCGCGCGCGAGCTCTGCCCGGTCACGACCGAACTGCTGCAGCGCATTCCGAACGTGAAGGCCGCGATGTTCGCGGCGCTGCCGCCGGGTGGCCGCCTGGTCACGCACCGCGATCCCTTCGCCGGCTCGGTGCGCTACCACCTGGGTCTGGTGACGCCCAACGACGACCGCTGCTTCATCGACGTGGACGGCGAGCGCTACTCCTGGCGCGACGGCCAGGGCGTGATCTTCGACGAGACCTATCTGCACTACGCGGAGAACCAGTCCGACAAGATGCGCATCATCCTGTTCTGCGACATCGAGCGGCCGCTGAACAACCCCATCGCCCGCGCGCTGAACCGCTTCATCAGCCACACGCTGATCCGTGCAGCCGCGGCCCCCAACTCGGACACCGACAAGACCGGCGGCATCAACAAGGCTTTCGCCTATGTGCAGAAGGTGCGCCTGCTGGGCAAGCGCATCAAGGCCAGGAGCCGTTTCGCCTACTACGGCATCCAGTGGGTGGTGTTCGGCGGCCTGCTGCTGTGGTGGCTGATGCCCTGAGCCTTCTTGTTTCGGGTTTGCAAAGCCTGCGCTGAGCAAGCCCCCGGCCCCTCGCGGGCGTGCAGCACTCCCTACACTGCCGGCCTTTGTGCCCGGCTGCACCGTCTGGTGCGGCCCTCATGCCGCCGTGAGTTCCAGTCCTTCCTCGCCCGCGCCTGCCGAGGCGCCCTCCTCCGCCTCAACCGCGCCTAGCGTCTACCGCCGCGCGGCATTCACGGCCTTTCTCGCCGCTCGCCTGCTGGCGGTGCTGGCGGCTCAGGTGCAGGCCGTCGTCGTCGCCTGGCAGGTGTATGACCTGACCCGCGAGCCCATCGCGCTGGCCTACGTGGGCCTGGCGCAGTTCCTGCCGATGCTGGTGCTGCTGCTGCCGGCCGGTGACCTGATCGACCGTTTCAGCCGCAAGCCCATCCTGGCGGCCAGCTGGGCACTGGGTGCCGTGTGCAGCGCCAGCCTCTGGTGGTTGTCCGGCCACGGCGCGGCCGGCGTGGCGGGCATCTATGCGGTGCTGGTGCTGTTCGGCTGCTCGCGCGCCTTCTCCGGCCCGGCGCTGCAGAGCCTGTTGCCTCAGATCGTGCCGCGCGAACAACTCGCCCAGGCCATCGCGGCCAACAGCATGCTGCTGCGGGCGGCCAGCATTGGCGGGCCCTTCTTTGGCGGCCTGCTGTACGCGGCCGGCGGCGGCGGGCTGACCTATGCGATCTGCTTCGTGTGCTTCACGCTGGCCACGTTGCTGCTGATGGGGGTGACCGTGCGGCCCACCCAACTCGCCAGCGGCGCGGGCACCATCTGGCAGCGCTTCGGTGCCGGCATCCGCTTCATCCGCAGCCGGCCCATCATCCTGGGCACGATTTCGCTGGACCTGTTCGCCGTGCTGCTGGGCGGCGTCGTCGCGCTGCTGCCGGTCTACGCGCATGAGGTGCTACATGTGGGCCCCGAGGGCCTGGGCGCGCTGCGCAGCGCGATGGCCGTGGGCGAGGTGACGGCGGGCTTCTACTTGGCGGCACGTCCTTTCGACCGCAAGGTGGGCCAGCGTATGTTCATCGCAGTGGCGGTGTTCGGTCTGGCCAACCTGGTGTTCTCGCTGTCCCACTGGTTCTGGCTGTCCTTCGTGGCGCTGGCAGTGGCCGGCGCGGCCGACATGGTCAGCGTCTACATCCGTGGCGCGCTGGTGCAGTTCTCGACGCCGGACGACATGCGCGGCCGGGTCAATGCGGTGAACATGCTGTTCATTGGTTCGTCCAACGAGCTGGGCGAGTTCCGCGCCGGCAGCTCGGCCGCGACGCTGGGCGTGGTGCCGGCCGCGGTGAGCGGCGCGCTGTGCACGCTGGGCGTGGTCAGCCTGTGGGCCTGGCTGTTCAAGCCGCTGCGCCAGGTGGATCGCTTCGAGGAAGCCACCGGCGCTTGATCGCTCAGGGTTAACCCGGTATTTGCGGCGCTACGGCGCCACCGGCGGCCATGACCATCGGGTCGGGGTGGGCGCGTGACTATGCTGCGCGCCTTTACTGCCACCCCTGCCCGTGATGAGCACTCGTCCGCACCGCCTGCCCCGTCTTCAAGTTCTGCCGGCCTTGCTGCTGGCCGCCAGCCTGGCCGCCCACGCGCAGGACGCTGCGCCCAAGGCCCCAGCCTGGCAGGTGAATGCGCCCCCGGGCCCGGTGAAGACCGCGCAGATCGACACACGCACCGGCACCTGGATGAGCGTGGACGTGAGCCCCGATGGCAAGACCCTGGTGTTCGACCTGCTGGGCGACCTCTACACCCTGCCCATCGCCGGCGGCGAGGCGCGCGCACTGACCCACTCCATCGCCTGGGAACAGCAGGCGCGCTTTTCGCCGGATGGCAAGCGCATCGCCTTCCTCAGCGACGCCGGCGGCGGCGACAACCTTTGGGTGATGAATGTGGACGGCAGCGATGCGCACGCGGTCACCAAGGAAGACTTCCGGCTGCTGAACAACCCGGTCTGGCACCCCAGTGGCAATTACCTGCTGGCACGCAAGCACTACACCGGCACACGCAGCGCCGGCTCGGGAGAGATCTGGCTGTATGCGGTGGACGCCGACGCCGCCAAGAACAAGGGCGTGCAGCTCAACGAAAAGCCCAACTGGCAGAAGGACCTGGGCGAGCCCGCGGTGTCTGCCGACGGCAAGTACCTCTACTACAGCCAGGACACCACGCCCGGCCGCAGCTTTGAGTACAACAAGGACAGCAACGGAGCGATCTACACCATCTTCCGCCAGGACCTGAAGGACGGCAGCGTCGAGCCCTTCGTGCAGGGCGCGGGCGGCGCGGTGCGGCCCACGCCTTCGCCGGACGGCAAATACCTGGCCTTTGTGCGTCGCGTGCGCAACCAGAGCACGCTGTTCCTCAAGGACCTGGCCAGCGGCCGCGAGTTCCCGGCCTGGAGCGGCCTGTCGCGCGACCTGCAGGAGGCCTGGGCGATGTGGGGCGTCTACCCCAGCTTCGCCTGGATGCCTGGCAGCCAGGAGCTGGTGGTCTGGGCCGAGGGCAAGATCTGGCGCGTCAACCCGTTCAAGAACACGGCCACCGAGATCCCCTTCCATGTGAAGGACAGCCGCGAGCTGCGCGAGCCGCCGCGCTTCGCGCAAGACGTGGCCCCCGAGACCTTCGCGGTGCACCAGCTGCGCGGCACCCAGGTGTCGCCGGATGGCAAGCAGGTCGTGTACTCGGCACTGGGCGCGCTCTACCTGAAGGATCTGCCGAGCGGCACGGCGCATCGCCTGAGCACGCAGAACGAGGCCTTCGAGTTCGCACCCAGCTGGTCGCGTGACGGCAAGAGCCTGGTCTACGCGACCTGGCGCGACGACAGCCAGGGCCAGATCCGCCGCCGCGAGCTCGCCTCCGGCAAGGAGACGGTACTGATCAAGGAGCCCGGCAAGTACCTGGAGCCGCGCCTGTCGCCGGACGGCAAGCTGCTGGTGTTCCGCAAGGTGCGCGGCGGCGGCCTGACCACGCCCTGGAACAGCCTGGAGACCGGCCTCTACGTGGCCGCCGCGGACGGCAGCGGCAAGGCCGAGCGCATCGCCAAGGACGGCAGCGGCGCCCAGTTCGGCGCCGACGGCCAGGAGCTGCTGTTCACCCGCGTGAGCAGCACCAGCGAGGTCGACCAGCGCAGCTCGCTGGTGCGCGTGAACCTGCACGACCGCAGCGAGACCGAGATCGCGCGCAGCGACTTTGCGACCGAGTACACCGTGTCGCCCGATGGCCGCTGGCTGGGCTTCATCGAGCGCTATCACGCCTATGTGACGCCGCTGCCCAATGTGCAGGGCCAGCCCGGCAAGGTCATCAACGTCGGCCCCAAGATGGACGCGCTGCCGGTGCGCCAGCTGGACATCAACGCCGGCAAGGACCTGCACTGGAGTGGCGACAGCCAGACCCTGCACTACACGCTGGGCGATGAGCTGTTCAGCGCCAAGCCCCAGGGCAAGGACAAGGCCACGTCGGTCGCTATCGGCTTCGAGCAGGCCAGCGACAAGCCCAGCGGCAAGATCGCGCTGACCGGCGGCCGCATCGTCACGATGAAGGGCGATGAGGTCATCGAGAACGGCACGGTGCTGGTGGACGGCAACCGCATCGTCGCCGTGGGTGCGGGCCTGGCGGTGCCGGCCGATGCGCAGCGCATAGACATCAGCGGCAAGACCGTGATCCCCGGCCTGATCGACGGCCACTGGCATGGCGCCATGGGCGACAGCGGCCTGATCCCGCAGCAGAGCTGGGTGAACTTCGCGTCGCTGGCCTTTGGCGTGACCACGCTGCACGACCCGTCCAACCAGAACAGCACCATCTTCACGCAGGCCGAGATGCAGCGCGCCGGCAAGGTGGTGGGGCCGCGTATCTACTCGACCGGCACCATCCTGTACGGCGCCCGCACGCCCTTCACCGCGGTGGTCAACAACCTGGACGACGCGCTGACCCATCTGCGCCGCCAGAAGGCCGAGGGCGCGATCAGCGTGAAGAGCTACCAGCAGCCGCGCCGCGACCAGCGCCAGCAGGTGGTGGAAGCCGCGCGCGAGACCGGCATGATGGTCGTGCCCGAGGGCGGCTCGCTGTTCCAGAACAATATGAGCATGGTGGTGGACGGCCACACCACGGTGGAGCACGCACTGCCCATCGCCGAGGTGTGGGACGACGTCAAGCAGCTGTGGGGCCAGCAGGCGGTGGGCTACAACCCGACGCTGAACGTGGCCTACGGCGGTCTGGACGGCGAGCACTACTGGTACGCCCGCACGGAGGTCTGGAAGCACCCGCTGCTGTCGCGCTACGTGCCCAAGGCGGTGCTGGAGCCGCGTGCCATCCGCCGCCTGACCGCGCCGGAGGAAGACTTCAACGTGCTGCGCGTGGCGCGCACCGCCACCGAGCTGTCGCGTGCCGGCGTGAACGTGATGATCGGCGCGCACGGCCAGCGCGAAGGCCTGGGCGCGCACTGGGAGATGTGGATGCTGGCGCTGGGCGGCATGAAGCCCATCGAGGCGATACGCGCGGCCACGCTGAACCCGGCCCGCAACTTCGGCTTTGACAAGGACCTGGGCTCGCTGGAGCCGGGCAAGCTGGCCGACCTGGTCGTCATCGACGGCAACCCGCTGGCTGACATCCGCCAGAGCGACCGCATCGCGCAGGTGATGCAGAACGGCCGGCTGTTCGATGCCAAGACGCTGGATGAGGTGGCGCCCCGCAAGGTCAAGCGCGCGCCGCTGTTCTTCCAGGGCGCGGACGGCGCCAGCATGCCCATCAATACCGAGGCGCTGGAAGCCGGCCACGGCCACGACGAAGACTGACGCAAGACCTGGCCCCGCGTGCCGCCAGGCTGGCGCCTGGCGGGGTCAGGGCCGGCTGGGCGCGCGCATGCCGGCAATGCCGGGCATGGCCCGCTTCATGCGGTCCGCAAACGCGCGCAGCCGCGCCGGGTACAGGCGCGCATACGGGTAGATCAGGTGCACCGGCAGCGGGGTGGCCTCCCAGTCGGGCACCAGCTGGCACAGCCGGCCGCTGGCCAGGTCGTCGGCCACCAGCCAGGCCGACACCAGCGCCGCGCCCACGCCTTCGCGCACCGCGCTGCGGGCCGCGTAGAGGCTGTCGGTGCTGAGCCGCGGGCGTATGCGCACCTGCTCGCGCCGGCCCGTGCCCAGCTGCTGCAGCTCGAACTCGTCGCGGTAGAACTGGCGCAGCGACAGCCAGGGCAGGCCAGCCAGGTCGGCCGGCGTGCGCGGCGCGGCGCCCTGCCCCCACAGGCCGGGCGAGGCCACCAGGATGCGAGGCACCTCGGCCAGCCGCACGGCCACCAGCGAAGGGTCTTCGACCTCGCCCACGCGGATCGCGCAGTCGATGCCCTCGGCAATGAAGTCGGCCGCGCGGTCCAGCAGCAACCAGTCCACGCTGACCTCCGGATGCTCCGCCAGGAAGGCCGCCAGCGGCGCCACCAGCAGCTCCTGGCCGAAGGCATGGGGAGCGAGCACGCGCAGGTGGCCGCGCGGCTGGTCCTTGGCGCCGCGCAGGTCGGCCTCCACCGCGGCCCAGTTCTCCAGCAAGGCCTTGGCGTGCGCATAGCAGCGCTCGCCATCGGCGGTGAGTTTCATCGCATGGGTGGAGCGCTGCAGCAGCCTCAGGCCCAGCAGCTTTTCCAGCCATTGCAGGCGGCGGCTGATCGTGGGCTGGGTGCTGCCCAGTTGCAGCGCGGCGGCCGACAGGCTGCCCGCCTCCACGATGCGCACAAAGGTCTGCATCAGTTCCAGCCGGTCGACGCCGGCGCTGGTCGGTTTGCTCATGCGTCGAATGTATATCCAATTTGCAATCCAGCCGTCTACCGCGATTGGTCATGCAAGGGAAGAATTAAGCCTATACCAACCTCCGCTGGAGTCTTCCATGAGCTCTGTTCCCCTCACCGCCGCCGGCGCCAAGCACGCCGCTCGGCACACCGAGCTGCCGCGCTCGCTGGTGCTGCTGCTGGCCAGCGGCGCCGGCCTGGCCGTGGCGTCCATCTACTACAGCCAGCCCATGCTGGGCGTGCTGTCCGGCGACCTGGGCGCCAGCGCCCGCGACACCGGCTTCGTGCCCACGCTGACCCAGCTGGGCTATGCGCTGGGCATCCTGCTGCTGGCGCCGCTGGGCGACCGCTTCGATCGCCGCCTGCTGATTCTGCTGAAGTCGGTGCTGCTGGCCGTGGCCCTGCTGGTCAGCGGCCTGGCGCCGGGCCTGCCGGCGCTGCTGGCGGCCAGCCTGATCGTGGGCCTGACCGCCACCATGGCGCAGGACATCGTGCCGGCCGCCGCGACGCTGGCGCCCGAAGCCAGCCGCGGCAAGACCGTGGGTACGGTGATGACCGGCCTGCTGCTGGGCATCCTGCTGTCGCGCGTGGCCAGCGGCTTCATCGCCGAGCACTGGGGCTGGCGCACGGTCTACGAGCTGGCCGCGGTCAGCATCGTGCTGTTCGGCCTGGCGGCCTGGCGCGGTCTGCCGCGCTTCCAGGTGGCCAGCCACATGAGCTATGCCCACCTGATGGCCTCGCTGGCCAAGCTGTGGACCCAGCATGCCGAGCTGCGCCGCGCGGCCTGGGCCCAGGGCCTGCTGTCCATGGGTTTCAGCGCCTTCTGGTCGACGCTGGCCGTGATGCTGCACAGCCAGTACCACATGGGCAGTGAAGCCGCCGGTGCGTTCGGCCTGGCCGGTGCCGCCGGTGCGCTGGCCGCCCCGCTGGCCGGCCGCTTGGCCGACAAGCGCGGCCCCGAGCTGGTGACCCGACTGGGCGCCGGTCTCGCCATGGTGTCCTTCGCGGTGATGGGCCTGGGCGTGCTGCTGCCGGGCGAGGCCCAGATCGGCCTGATCGTGGCCGCGACCGTGGGCTTTGACTTCGGCATCCAGGCCACGCTGGTGGCCCACCAGACCCTGGTCTACAGCCTGGATCCGGCCGCCCGCAGCCGCCTGAATGCGCTGCTGTTCACCGGCATGTTCATCGGCATGTCGGCTGGTGCGGCTCTGGGCAGCCTGGTGCTGGCCCAGTGGGGCTGGATGGGCGTGGTCGCGCTGGCCACGGCCGCGGCCGGTGCCTCGCTGGCGGTGCGCCTGAGCCGCCGCCGCGGTGCCCGCTGAGATCACGGCGATTTACCTGCCGTACACCCTGACGCGCCGCTAGAATGCGCCGCGTCAGGAGAGCGCCCCGGTGTGTTTGGGGGCCGCCGAAGGCGCAGGACGCGGGAGCAATCCCGCCCCGAACGCTCAGGCAAAAGGACTGACGAAACGCGCTGCGTGGCCGACATGCAGCGCGTTCCTCACTGGAGAGAGGCCGGCCCGTCGCAGCGACGGCAGCCGGTCCACCGAAGGGGCAAGCGAGCGCGGGACCGCCCACCGCGTGAGTCAATCTCTCAGGTACCAAGGACAGCGAGGACATGACCCTGCACCCACCCGCGGAGCCTCCATGTCCTCTTTGCTGAAAACGCCTCTTCACGCCCTCCACCTCGAACTCGGGGCCAAGATGGTGCCCTTCGCCGGCTACGACATGCCGGTGCAGTACCCCACCGGCGTGATGGCCGAACACAAGCACACGCGTGCGGCCGCCGGCCTGTTCGACGTGTCCCACATGGGCCAGGTGCGCCTGGTCGGCGCCGATGCCGCCGCCGCGCTGGAAACCCTGGTGCCGGTGGACATCGTGGACCTGGGTGTGTTCAAGCAGCGCTACGCGCTGTTCACGAACGACCAGGGCGGCCTGCTGGACGACCTGATGGTGTGCAAGCGCCCCGACGACCTCTTCGTCGTCGTCAACGCCGGCTGCAAGGACCAGGACATCGCCCACATGCAAAAGCATCTGGCGGGTCGCTGCGAGGTGATCCCGGTGCCCGAGCGCGCGCTGCTGGCGCTGCAGGGGCCCGAGGCCGTGACCGTGCTGAGCCGCCTCAACCCCGAGGTCGCCAAACTCACCTTCATGACCGGCGGCTTCTTCGAGCTGGACGGCATCCCCACCTTCCTGACCCGCTCTGGCTACACCGGCGAAGACGGCTACGAGATCTCCGTCCATGAGGATGACGCGGTGGCGCTGGCGCGCAAGCTGCTGAGCCATGCCGAGGTCAAGCCCATAGGCCTGGGCGCCCGCGACTCGCTGCGCCTGGAAGCCGGCCTGTGCCTGTACGGCCACGACATCAACGAGACCACCACGCCGGTGGAAGCCAGCATCACCTGGGCCATCCAGAAGGTGCGCCGCGCCGGTGGCGCCCGCGCGGGTGGCTACCCCGGTGCGGCGGTCATCGACGCGCAACTGGCCAACGGGCCGAGTCGCAAGCGCGTGGGCCTGGTCGGCAAGGAGCGCATGCCGGTGCGTGAAGGCGCCAAGATCGTGACCGCGGACGGCACCGAGATCGGCGTCGTCACCAGCGGCACGCTGGGCCCCACGGTCAACCAGCCGGTGGCGCTGGCTTACCTGGCCACCGCGCACGCCGCGGTCGGCACCGAAGTCTTTGCCGTCGTGCGCGACAAGCGCACGCCCATGGTCGTCTCGGCCACCCCCTTCACCCCCAACCGCTATTACCGCGGCTAATCCACCCGGAGCCTGAACATGAGCATCAAGTACACCCCCGACCACGAATGGCTGGAAGTCCACGCTGACGGCACCGCGACGGTCGGCATCACCGTGCATGCGCAGGACGCGCTGGGCGACGTGGTCTTCGTGGACCTGCCCGAGGTGGGCAAGACCTTCGCCGAGAAGGAAGTCGCCGGCGTCGTCGAGTCCGTGAAGGCCGCGGCCGATGTCTACATGCCGGTGGACGGCGAGATCACCGAGGTCAACGAGGCGCTGCGCGACGACCCGTCGCTGGCCAACTCCGACCCGCTCAAGGCCGGCTGGTTCTTCAAGGTCAAGCTGAGCAATGCCGCCCAGCTGGACGCGCTGATGGACGCCACCGCCTACGACGCCCTGCTCAAGACCCTCTGATTCACCTGCTGTAGCTCTCCGCCATGCCGACGCCGCTCGCTCTCCTTGAAGACGCCACCGAGTTCCACGCCCGCCACATCGGGCCGGACGCGGTCGATGAATCCCTGATGTGCGCCGCGATCGGCGTGGCCAGCCGCACGGCGCTGATCGATGCGGTCGTGCCGCCGGCCATCCGTCGCTCGGCCGGCATGGCGCTGCCGCCCGCCACCACCGAGGCCGCCGCGCTGGCGGAGCTCAAGGCCATCGCGGCCAAGAACAAGCTGCACAAGAGCTTCATCGGCCAGGGCTACCACGGCACGCACACGCCGGGCGTCATCCTGCGCAACATCCTCGAGAACCCCGCCTGGTACACCGCCTACACGCCCTACCAGGCCGAGATCTCGCAGGGCCGCATGGAAGCGCTGGTGAACTTCCAGACCCTGGTGACCGACCTCACCGGCATGGACATCGCCAACGGCTCCATGCTGGATGAGGCCACGTCGGCGGCCGAGGCCGTCACGCTGGCCAAGCGCTCGGTGAAGAGCAAGAGCCACACGCTGATCGTCGCGGGCGACGTGCATCCGCAGACCATCGAGGTCATCCAGACGCGCTGCAAGCCGCTGGGCCTTGAGGTGCTGGTGGGCATGGCCCCGGCGCTGATGGCCGAGCACGACTACTTCGCGGTGGTCTGCCAGTACCCCAGCACCACCGGCCTGATCCACGACCTCAAGGCGGTCGCCGACCAGGCCCATGCCAAGCAGGCCGCCTTCATCGTCTGCGCCGACCTGCTGGCGCTGACGCTGCTGCAGTCGCCCGGCGAGTTCGGTGCCGACATCGTGGTGGGCAACACCCAGCGCCTGGGCATGCCCATGGGCGCCGGCGGCCCGCACGCCGCCTTCCTGGCCTGCCGTGACGAGTTCAAGCGCTCCATGCCGGGCCGCCTGGTGGGTGTGTCCAAGGACGCGCAGGGCCACCCGGCCTACCGCCTGGCGCTGCAGACCCGCGAGCAGCACATCCGCCGCGAGAAGGCCACGTCCAACATCTGCACGGCCCAGGTGCTGCCGGCCGTCGTGGCCAGCATGTACGCGGTCTACCACGGCCCGCAGGGCCTCAAGCGCATCGCCGAGCGCGTGGCGACCTTCACCGCCATCCTGGCCGACGGCCTGAAGAAGCTGGGCCTCAAGGTGGTCACGCCGGCCGCCTTCGACACCATCGCGGTCGAGTGCGACGCGGCCGCCGTGATGGGCCGCGCGCTGGCCGCGGGTGCCAACCTGCGCCGCCTGTCCGACACCCTGGTGGGTGTCGCGCTGGACGAGACCACCACCCGCGCCGACGTGGAGGCGCTGTGGGCCTGGTTCGCGCCGGCCAGCACGCTGAAGGTGGCCGACTACGCCGCCGGCATCGAGCCCCTGATCCCGGTGCAACTGCGCCGCAGCAGTGCCTACCTGACCCATCCGGTCTTCAACACCCACCACAGCGAAACCGAGATGCTGCGCTACATCCGCAGCCTCTCGGACAAGGACCTGGCGCTGGACCGCAGCATGATCCCGCTGGGCTCCTGCACGATGAAGCTCAACGCGACGGCCGAGATGATTCCCATCACCTGGCCCGAGTTTGCGCACGTCCACCCCTTCGCGCCGCAGGACCAGCTGGCCGGCTATGCCGAGCTGGACGCGCTGCTGCAGCAGTGGCTGTGCCAGGCCACCGGCTATGCCGGCATCAGCCTGCAGCCCAATGCTGGCTCGCAGGGCGAATACGCCGGCCTGCTGGCCATCAAGGCCTGGCATGAGTCGCGTGGTGACGCGCATCGCAATGTCTGCCTGATTCCCGAGTCCGCCCACGGCACCAACCCGGCGTCCGCGCAGATGTGCGGCATGAGCGTGGTCGTGACCAAGTGCGACAAGGAGGGCAACATCGACCTGGCCGACCTGAAGGCCAAGTGCGAGCAGCACGCCGAAAAACTGGCCGCCATCATGATCACCTACCCCTCCACCTATGGCGTGTTCGACACGCAGGTGAAGGAGATCTGCGCCACGGTGAAGGCCCATGGCGGCCGCGTCTACGTGGACGGCGCCAACATGAACGCGCTGGTCGGCGTGGCCGCCCCCGGCGAGTTCGGCGGCGACGTGAGCCACCTGAATCTGCACAAGACCTTCTGCATCCCGCACGGTGGTGGCGGCCCGGGCGTGGGCCCGGTCTGCGTCGTTGAGGACCTCGTGCCCTTCCTGCCGGCCCACCGCACGGCCGGCATCGGCCAGGCCAGCAACATCGGCGCCGTGAGTGCCGCACCGCTGGGCAATGCCGCAGTGCTGCCGATCTCGTGGATGTACATCCGCATGATGGGCGCCGACGGTCTCAAGAAGGCCACCGAGATGGCCATCCTGAACGCCAACTACGTGGCCGCACGCCTCTCCGAGCACTACGACATCCACTTCAGCGGCGGCATTGCCGGCGTGAAGGGTGGCGGCGTGGCCCACGAGTGCATCCTGGACCTGCGCCCGCTCAAGGACAGCTCCGGCGTCAGCGCCGAGGACGTCGCCAAGCGCCTGATCGACTACGGTTTCCACGCGCCCACGCTGAGCTTCCCCGTGGCCGGCACGCTGATGGTCGAGCCGACCGAGAGCGAATCCCGCGCCGAGCTGGACCGCTTCGTCGACGCGATGATCCAGATCCGCCACGAAATCGCCGAGGTCGAGGCCGGCAAGCTGGCCCGCGAGGACAACCCGCTGGTCAATGCGCCGCACACGTCCATGGTCGTCAGCGCGACAGAATGGACGCACGGCTACAGCCGCGAAGTGGCCGCCTTCCCGCTGCCCTCGCTGCGCCGCCAGAAGTACTGGTCGCCGGTGGGCCGCGTGGACAACGTGTGGGGGGATCGCAATCTGTTCTGCTCCTGTGTCCCTCTCAGCGAATACGAGGAGGCCTGAGCCATGGCCGTGTCGGTCTTTGACCTCTTCAAGATCGGCATCGGCCCGAGCAGCTCGCACACCGTGGGCCCCATGCGGGCCGCACGGCTGTTCGGGCTGCGGCTGCAGCACGACGGGCTGCTGGAGCAGGTGGTGCGCGTGCAGGTCATCCTGTACGGCTCGCTCGGCGCCACCGGCAAGGGGCACGGCAGTGATAAGGCCGTGCTGCTGGGCCTGGCCGGGCATGAGCCCGACACCGTGGATGTCGAGGCCATCCCCGCGCTGCTGGCCGCCATCCGCGCGGGGCAGTTGTCGCTGATCGGCCAGAAGACCGTCGCCTTCGATGAGGCCAAGGATCTCGTCTTCAAGCGCCGCGAGAGCCTGCCCTTCCATGCCAACGGCATGCGTTGCGTGGCGCTCGATGCCGATGGCCAGGAAATCGCCAGCCGCATCTACTACTCGGTGGGCGGCGGTTTCGTCGTCAGCGACGAGGTGGCCGCCGACGGCAGCAAGCAAAAAGTCATCGCGCCCGACACCACCGTCCTGCCCTACCCCTTCAAGACCGGGGACGAGCTGCTGGCGCTCACCAAGAAGTTCGGCCTGTCCATCGCCGAGGTCATGCGCCGCAACGAGGCGCACTGGCGCCCGGATGACGAGACCTGCGCCGGCCTGCTGAAGATCTGGGGCGTGATGCAGGCCTGCGTGCAGCGTGGCTGCAAGACCGAGGGCATCCTGCCCGGCGGCTTCAAGGTCAAGCGCCGCGCGCCCAGCCTGTTCAACAGCCTGATCTCCAACCCTGAACAGGCGCTGCGCGACCCGCTGCAGGTGATGGACTGGGTCAACCTCTACGCGCTGGCCGTCAACGAGGAGAACGCCGCTGGTGGCCGGGTCGTCACAGCGCCCACCAACGGCGCTGCCGGCATCGTGCCCGCCGTGCTGCACTACTACACCCGCTTCGTGCACGGCGCGAACGAGGCCGGCGTCATCGACTTCCTGCTCACCGCCGCGGCCATCGGCATCCTCTACAAGGAGAACGCATCCATCTCGGGCGCCGAGGTCGGCTGCCAGGGCGAGGTGGGCGTGGCCTGCTCGATGGCGGCGGGCGCCCTGTGCGCCGTCATGGGCGGCACGCCCGAGCAGGTGGAGAACGCCGCCGAGATCGGCATGGAGCACCACCTGGGCCTGACCTGCGACCCCGTGGGCGGCCTGGTGCAGATCCCCTGCATAGAGCGCAACGCGATCGCGTCGGTGAAGGCCATCAACGCGGCCCGCATGGCGCTGCGCGGCGACGGCACGCACTTCGTGAGCCTGGACAAGGTCATCAAGACCATGCGCGACACCGGCGCGGACATGATGACCAAGTACAAGGAAACCGCCCGCGGCGGCCTGGCCGTCAACATCGTCGAGTGTTGAGAGCCCACCCCCTACCGGCTTCGCCGGCCCCCTCAAGGGGGCGCTGCCGGCGGCCTGGCCAAGCCAGTTCCGCGGCAGCCGCGCGGTAAGACACCAGCTCACCCGACTCGGATACCTAGGCAACGCCCATGTGCCTCGCTGCCTTCGCCATTGACGCCCATCCCCGCTTCCCGCTGGTCATCGCTGCCAACCGGGATGAGGCTTTCGACCGGCCCGCGGCGCCCATGGCGTGGTGGCGGGATGAGCGCGGGCTGGAACTGCTGGCCGGGCGCGACCTGACAGCCGGCGGCACCTGGTTCGGCCTCACGCGGGCCGGCCGGCTGGCGCTGCTGACCAATGTGCGCGAGCCGGGCCGTTTCGTGGCGGGTGCGCCCTCGCGCGGCGCGCTGGTGCTGGCCTGGCTGGCCAGCACGCGCGATGCCGCCGGCTTTTTGCAAGACCTGACCCTGTCCACCAATGGCTTCAACCTGGTGATGGCCGACCTGCGCCAGCCGGCCTGGCACTGGTTCAGCAACCGCGCGCCCGGTCCTCAGGCGCTGGGCGGCGGCGTGCACGGCCTGTCCAACGCGGCGCTGGACACACCCTGGCCCAAGACCCTGGGGCTCACGCAGGACCTGCGCGCCGCACTGGCCGACTCGCCGGACCTCGCCACGCTGCAGGCCCGGCTGCTGGCCGCGCTGGCGGACCGGCAGGTGGCGCCAGACGCCGACCTGCCGGACACCGGCGTGGGTCTCGCGCGCGAACGGGCGCTGTCGCCGCGCTTCATCCGCATACCCACCGAGCAAGACCCGACCCTGGCGCGCTATGGCACGCGCTGCTCCACGGTGCTGATCACCGAACACCGCGCCCAGGGCCTGCACACCACGGTACTGGAGCGCAGCGTCGACGTCCGCGGCGAGTGGTTGCCTACCGTGCGGCATGAGCTGCCCGACTGGCCGCCGACAATCGCGCGGTGAGAGTTCCTGCCCTACTGTTGAGCGCCGCAATCGGCGCGGTGCTGTTCCCCTGGTCGACACCCATTCGCGCGTTGCCAACGGCCGTGGCGCCTGCGGCATCGGCCGCCTCCCAGCCCGCGGCAGCCGCATCGGCGCCGGCCCACGCGGCCAGCCATGCAATCGACGCCCGCGCGGCCCGGGTGCGCAGCCTGGCCGAGCAGATGAACGTGCCCGCCGAGCAGCTCAGCGCCCGCTGCCGCTTCGAGTCCGACATCACGACGCCGCCGCCCGCCGGCGCGGTGGCGCTGAGTTTTGACGACGGCCCGGAACCCGGTGCCAACGAAGCCATTCAGTCGCTGCTGGCCAAGTACCAGGTGCCGGCCGGCTTCTTCCTGATCGCCGCCAAGGCCCAGCGGCATCCCGAGCTGACGGCGAGCCTGCGGGCGAACCGCTGGGCGACCGTCGGCAACCATTCGTGGTCCCACCCGAACTTCCACGACATCGGGCCCGAACGCCAGCTGACCGAACTGGACCGCAGCGACGCCGCGTTGGCGCTGGCCACCGGCACCAAGCTGTTCCGCTATCCCTATGGCAACGCCAGCTGCGAGGCCAATGAGCGCGCCCGGACGCTGGGCTATCGCATCGTCGGCTGGCATGTGGACAGCTGCGACTGGGCCTTCGACAAGTCGGGCAGCATCGACCCTCACGAGGCCAAGATCTGCGGCGTTGCCAAGGCGGACCGGGAGCATTTCGTCGAGCATGTGGTCAACGCCCTCAAGGCGCGCCGCGGCGGCATCGTGCTGATGCACGAGATCCACCCCCACACGCTGGCCCAGCTGGAAACGCTGATCCAGCGCCTGCGGGCCGAGGGTTTTCGATTCGTCGCATTGGACGACCCCGCCCTGGGCAATTCGCTGCATTGAGCAGGCTCGGTCGGAGCCACAATCCGACCGCCGTGACAGCCGCCGCCCTGATCCAACGACGCCCGCTGCCTGCCGCTTCCACGCTGCGGCGCAGCCTGCTGCTGGCGCTGTTGCTGCATCTCTGGCTGGTGCTGCTGTTCGGCAACCTCAGCGGCGCCGCCGCCCCGGGTGAAGGCGTGTGGGGCCGGCTGACGGTGCGACTGAGCGGGCCGCCAGGCGCACCGGCGCCGGGCGATGCCGTGCAGGCGGCCGGCGGCGACGAGCGCCCCTCACCGCCCGCGACCGCCGTCGCTGCCCGGGCCGCGGAGGCAGGTCATGCGCCCACTGCGGCGCCGCAGGCGCAGGGCGAGCCCGAGCCCGCTGCAGCCCCGCAGCGTCTGCCCGATGGTTTCCGTCCGGTGGATGCGGCGGCCGCCCTGCCCGCGCCGGCCTCGCTGCGACCGGCCCCGGCGCCGACGGCGGTGTCCGGCCTGGCCGACCCCACACTCGCCGCACCGCTGCCCGCCACGGTCCAACGCCTGGAGCCGGCCGCACCAGGCGCTGAACCTGCGCGCCTGAAGCCCGCCGCGGGTCTGAGCGCCCCGGCGGCTGAGCCGTCTTTGCCGGCGGCCTGGGGCCAGGACTTGCCCGCCCCCAGCCAGCGCCTGGACAGCCGTGACGATGGCTTGCGCCGGCTCGAGGCACCCGCGGCGCTGCGAGCGCCGTCGGGGCCCGTGGCGGCACTGCCCGACATGCAGCTGCCCACCTCCGCCGTGCAAAGGCTGGATGCCCCGGCGGTCGCCAGCCCGCCGCCGCGGGCGGCCGATCTGCGCAGGCTGTCGCAGCTGCCTGCCAGCACCGTGCCGACGCCCGACTTGCCCGCATCGGTGCGGACGCTGGAGACTGCCACGGCCGGGGCGCCAGCCGCCACGGTGGCACCGGCGGTGGCGGCCGAACCGTTGCGGCTTCAGTCCGCGACGCCCGCGGCCGGCGCTGCCTTGCAAGATCTGGCCCGGCCGTTGCCCGCAGGCGTCGAATCCGCACGCGCATCCCCCGTCGCCAGTGGTGCCGCTGCTCCTGGCCGGGTGGGGCTGGACGGCATGGCGCTGCCGCCGGGCCAGGCCGCGTCCGGCCCGGCGGCGCAGGCCCGCGCGCCGCTGAATCTGAACCTCCCCCGCGGCGACCTGAGCGCACGCCGCGGCCCTGGCGTACTGGAGCTGCTGCCCCCGCCACCGGAGCGCAAGTCCAAGCTGGAGAAGGAGCTGGAAGGCGCCACCAAGGTGGATTGCCGCAAGGCCTATGCGGTCAACGGGCTGCTGGCCGCGGTGCCGCTGGCCGTGGATGCCGCGCGCGGCAAGGGCTGCCAGTGGTGAGCCCTGGGGCGCCACGCAGCTGTTGGCGGGCTTGCAGGCATGACCACACCCTCTAAAAGAGAGTGATTCGCATTTATAGTGTTACTCCTAGCTCTCGAACCTTTCCGCCTGTGACCATGAACACCGTGAATTCCCTGGCGATACGCCAGCAGGGCGTCGTCCGCGCATTGGTGGCGCCCCCGGGGCAGCCCGAGTGGGCCCAATACCTGAGCGACCTGGGGTTCGAGGCGGGCGAGATCGTGACTGTGCTGCGGCGCGGCCTGCTGGGCGGCGACCCGCTGGTGGTGCGGGTGGGCCTGTCGACCTATGCGCTGCGAGGTGCCGAGGCCAGCTGCGTGCAGGTCGAGCCGATCTGATGAAAGAAGCCGTCATCCACGTCCACCGAGGCGGCCCGCTGCTGGCCCTGGTGGGCAATCCGAACTGCGGCAAGACCTCGCTGTTCAACTCCCTGACCGGCAGCCACCAGAAGGTGGCCAACTACGCGGGCGTCACCGTCGAGCGCAAGGAAGGCCGCTTCGCCACGCTGACCGGCCGCGCACTGCGGCTGCTGGACCTGCCCGGCACCTACAGCCTGCATCCGCGCTCGCCCGACGAGCAGGTCACCCGCGACGTGCTGGCCGGCAACGCGCTGGGCGAGAAGCGTCCCGACCTGGTGCTGTGCGTGGTGGATGCCACCAACCTGCGCCGCAACCTGCGCCTGGTGCTGGCCGTGCAGCGCATGGGCCTGCCGGTGGTGGTGGTGCTGAACATGGCCGACCTGGCCGAGAAGCGCGGCCTGACCATTGACACCCAGGCCCTGTCTGCCGAACTGGGCGTGCCGGTGGTGCGCACCATCGCCACCCAGGGCCACGGCACCGACGACCTGCGCGGCCTGCTCGACGACGCCGGCATCTGGCAGGGCGCGACGCCCGGCGAAGCGCCTGCGGCCGAAGCCGATGACCACACACGGGTTCAGCAGATCCTGCAGCGTCTGGGGCTGGATGCCCAACTGCCGCGCCTGGCCGACGACCGCATCGATGCCGTGGTGCTGCACCCGGTGGTGGGGCCGCTGCTGCTGGCCGTCGTGCTGTTCCTGATGTTCCAGGCCGTGTTCGCCTGGGCCCAGGCGCCGATGGACGCCATCAAGGCCGGCACCGAGGCGCTGGGGGGCTGGATCGGCAGCCTGCTGGAGGGCACGCTGCTGGACGGCTGGCCGCGCTCGCTGCTGACGGACGGGCTCATCGCCGGCCTGGGGGGCGTGATCGTCTTCCTGCCGCAGATCATCATCCTGTTCTTCTTCATCCTGATGCTGGAGGAGTCCGGCTACCTGCCTCGGGCGGCCTTCCTGCTGGATCGCATGATGGGCGCGGTGGGCCTGTCGGGGCGCAGCTTCATTCCCTTGCTGTCCAGCTTCGCCTGCGCCATTCCCGGCATCATGGCCACCCGCACCATCGCGAACTCGCGGGACCGCCTGGTAACCATGCTGATCGCGCCGCTGATGACCTGCTCGGCCCGGCTGCCCGTGTATGCGCTGCTGATCGGCGCCTTCGTGCCGCAGCGCACCGTCGGCGGCGTGTTCGAGCTGCAGGGCCTGGTGCTGTTCGTGCTCTACATCGCCGGCATCGTCTCGGCCGGCCTGGTGGCCTGGGTGCTTAAGCGCTTCACCAGCCGCGGCCAGGTGCGCACGCTGATGATGGAACTGCCCAGTTACCACTGGCCCAACCTGCAGAGCGTGGCCTTCGGGCTGTGGCAGCGGGTGAAGATCTTCATGCGCCGGGTCGGCGGCGTGATCCTGACGCTGACCGTGGCCCTCTGGTTCCTGGCCAGCTTCCCCGGCGCGCCGGCCGGCGCCACGGGCGCGCCGGTGGAGTACAGCTTTGCCGGCATGCTGGGCCGGGCGCTGGCCCATGTGTTCGAGCCCATAGGCTTCAACTGGCAGATCAGCATCGCGCTGGTGCCGGGTCTTGCAGCGCGGGAGGTGATGGTCAGCTCGCTGGCCACGGTCTACGCGCTGTCCGGCGGCGACGATGCCGCGGCCCAGGCGCTGGCGCCGTTGATCCACCAGGGCTGGAGCCTGGCCACCGCGTTCTCGCTGCTGGCCTGGTATGTGTTCGCGCCGCAGTGCCTGTCGACGCTGGCCACGATTCGCCGCGAGACCAACGGCTGGAAGATGCCGGTCTTGGCCGCCACCTACCTGTTCGTGCTGGCCTACTTCGCGTCGTTCGTCACCTATCGCGTCGCGCTGGCGCTGGGCGGCGGCTGAGGCCTGAACAATTCGGAATAAAAAGGGCGCCCATCGGCGCCCTTTGTTGTTGCGGCTGCTGCGCTTCAGAAGCCGGTCAGCACCAGCTTGCCGCGCATGCGGCCGGACTCGATCTCCGCGTGCGCGATGCGCAGCTGGGCCGCGTTGATGGGGCTGAGCTGGCGCGTCACCGTGGTGCGCACATGGCCCTCGTCGGCCAGCGCCGCGACCCGGGCCAGCAGGCGCCCCTGCTCGGCGATGTCGGCGGTGCCGAACAGCGAGCGCGTGAACATCAGCTCCCAGTGCAGCGACAGGCTCTTGCGCTTGAGCGCCATCACGTCGAGCGGCTGCGCCGGGTCATCGATCAGGGCGATGCGGCCCTGCGGTGCCGCGCATTCGACGATGCCGGCCCAGTGCGCGTCGGTCTGGTTCAGGCTGACGATGTACTCGACCTCGGGCACGCCGGCCGCTGCCAGCTGGGCGCGCAGCGGCTGGGTGTGGTCGATGACGACGTGGGCGCTCTGCTCCTTCACCCAGGCCTGGGTCTCGGGGCGGCTGGCCGTGCCGATGATGTTCAGCCGGGTCAGCTGGCGGGCCAATTGCACGAGGATGGAACCGACACCGCCGGCGGCACCGATGATCAGCAGGTGCTGCCCCTCGCCACCGCCCTCGGCGACACCCAGACGGTCGAACAGCAGCTCCCAGGCCGTAATGGCCGTCAGCGGCAGCGCAGCCGCTTCGGCGTCACTCAGCCGGGTGGGTGCCCGCGCGGCGATGCGATGGTCCACCAGATGCAGCTCGGCATTCGCGCCGGGGCGGTTGATGGCGCCGGCGTAGTAGACCCGGTCACCGACGGCAAAGCCCTGCACCTCGGCGCCCAGCCCTTCCACGGTGCCCACGGCATCCCAGCCCAGCACTTCGGGCTGGCCGGCCTGCGGCTGGCGGCTCTTGCGCACCTTGGTGTCCACCGGGTTCACCGACACGGCCGCCACGCGCACCAGCAGGTCGCGCGGGCCGGGCGTGGGCGCGGGAAGTTCCAGGTCGACCAGTGAGGCCGGATCGTTGATGGGCAGCGCCTGGTGGTAGCCAACGGCTTTCATGAGAGTCCTTCCAGTAGGGGAATGCGATGACGAGCATGTTGCGCGCGTCGATTGACTGGAAAAATCATGCAATGCACGAATCAGTTTCACTCCCATGAATAAGATGGACCGATTCACCCCGGTGCAGCTGGTGGTGGCGGTGGCCGAGGCCGGCAGCTTCTCGGCCGCGGCCCGGCGGCTGGATCTCAGCCCCGTGCAGGCCAGCGCCACCATCGCGCGGCTGGAGCGCGAGCTGGGGGTACGCCTGTTCGAGCGTTCCACCCGCCGGCTGCGGCTGACCGAGGCGGGCGAGCAATGGCTGCCGCATGCGCAGCGGCTGCTGGCGGCCTGGGAGGATGGCCAGGCGGCGCTGCGGCCGGCCGATGACGCGGCCCCGCTGAGCGGCCGTCTGCGGGTCAGCCTGCCCAGCGACCTGGGGCGGCACCACCTGTGGCAGTGGATAGAGGCCTTCATCGCCCGCGACGGCGCGGCCGGCCTGCAGCTGGAGCTGCGCGTCAGCGACCGCATCACCGACCTGATGCAGCAGCCGATGGACTTCGCGGTGCGCTATGGCGAGCCGCCGGCGTCCAGCCTGGTGGCGCTGCCGCTGGCCCCCGACAACCACCGGGTGCTGTGCGCCAGCCCCGGCTACATCGCCCGTCACGGGCGGCCGGAGAGCGTCGAGGCCCTGCGCGGGCACGACTGCCTGCGCTTCGTGCTGGGCGACGCGCTGCATGCGCGCTGGCGCTTTGCGGCGCCAGGGGCATCGCCGGACTGGCAGGCGGTGGAGGTGGCCGGCAGCCGCATCGCCGACGATGCCGCGCTGGTGCGCCAGTGGGCCATCCAGGGCCTGGGCATCGCCTACAAGAGCCGTCTGGACGTGGCGGAGGATCTCGCCGCCGGCCGCCTCGTGCAGCTGCTGCCGCAGTGGCTGGGCGAGCCCGCGCCGCTGCACTGGATGGCGGTGGGGCGGCACCAGCTCACGCCCGCGCTGCGCCGTCTCGCCGCGCATCTGCGTGCCTGCTGCGACGCGCTGGCCGCCCGCGCGCCCGGCTGAAGCCTGGTCAGCCGGGGGCAGGTGTTGCCGCTGACCGGCCCAGCGATGCGCCCGGGTTTGCGCCCCCTGCCGCCCGCCGCGCCTGCGGTGTTCCTATAGTTGCGGGCTCGAGACCCCAACACCCGGAGACAAGATGTTCAACTTCTCGCTGCATGCGCCCACCAAGGTTCTGTTCGGCAAGGGCCAGATCGCGGCATTGGCCCGCGAGATTCCGCCGGGCGCCCGCGTGCTCGTCACCTACGGCGGTGGCAGCATCAAGCGCAATGGCGTGCTGGAGGCCGTGCGGGCGGCGCTCAAGGAGCATGTGAGCTTCGAGTTCGGCGGCATCGAGCCCAATCCCGACTACGCCACCCTGATGCAGGCGGTGCATCTGGCCCGCGAGCAGAAGGTGGACTTCCTGCTCGCCGTGGGCGGCGGCTCGGTGGCCGACGGCACCAAGTTCATCGCCGCGGCCATTCCCTTCGAAGCCGACCCCTGGCTGATCCTCACCGGCAAGCGCGACCGCAACCTGCGCCCGCGCAGCGCCGTGTCCATGGGCGTGGTGCTGACCCTGCCGGCCACCGGCTCCGAGATGAACTCGGGCGCCGTCATCAGCCGCCGCGAGACCGGCGACAAGCTGGACTTCCAGTCGCCCCACGTGCTGCCGCGCTTTGCCGTGCTCGACCCCGAGACCACCTACACCCTGCCAGCACGCCAGACCGCCAACGGCGTGGTGGACGCCTTTGTGCACACGGTGGAGCAATACCTGACCTACCCGGTCAACGCCAAGCTGCAGGACCGCCTGGCCGAGGGCATCCTCAGCACCCTGATCGAGGAAGGCCCCAAGCTGCTGACCGCGCCTGAGGACTACGACGCGCGCGCCAACGTGATGTGGGCCGCCACCATGGCGCTGAACGGTTATGTCGGCGTGGGCCAGCCGCAGGACTGGGCCACCCACATGCTGGGCCACGAGATCACCGCGCTGCATGGCCTGGACCATGCGCAGACGCTGGCCATCGTGCTGCCAGCGATGCTGCAGGAGCGCCGCGCCAGCAAGCGCGACAAGCTGCTGCAGTACGCCGACCGTGTCTGGGGCCTGCGCGAGGGCGACGAGGAGCAGCGCATCACGGCGGCGATCAGCGCGACGCGCGATTTCTTCGAGCGCATGGGCGTGCCCACCCGCTTCGCCGGCCACGGCATCACGGACCCGCGCGTGGCGGATCTCGTCAAGAAGCTGGACGAGCACGGCATGACCGCGCTCGGCGAGCATCGCGACGTCACGCTGGACGTGAGCCGCCGCGTGCTGGAGGCCGCAGCCTGACCGGCTCACGCACGCCTCTTGGCCAGCCGCTTCGCCGCCCAGGATGAGCACACGCATCCTGGGCGTGCATGCCGGCCCGGACGCATCGGCCTGCCTGCTGGTGAACAACCGGCTGGTCGCCTCCGTCGCGCGCGAGCGGCTGACGCGCCGCAAGCACGACGGCGGCGAGCCGCTGGAGTGCGTCGACGCCCTGCTCGCCGCGGCCGGGCTGAAGGCCGGCGACATCGACCTGGTGGTGCGCTGCGGTCGTGCCGCGGCGCCCTCGCCCGCCGCCTACGAGGCCATCGGTTTTGCCCGGGTTCAGACCACCCGACGCCATCACCTGCTCCATGCCTATGCGGCCAGCGTGATGGCGCCGCCCGGCCGGGCGCTGGTGATGGTGGTGGATGGGCAGGGCTGCAGCCCGGAGGACAACGGCTTTCAAGGCCGCGATGCGGCGCTGCGCGAGGTCGAGTCGGTCTACCTGCATGAGCAGGGCCGGCTCACCGAGCTGGACAAGATCTACCGCCCTCTTGCTGCTGGCCCTGGCGGGTCAGGTGTTGCCATCGACAGCCTGGGCGAGGCCTATGCGGCGGTGAGCCGTCGGGTGTTCGGGTCTAGTCAGGCCGCCGGCAAGCTGATGGCACTGGCCGCGCTCGCCACCGGGGCGCAGCGGCTGCCCGAGCCCTTGCTGTACGGGCCCGACACGCCGTTTGCCCTCAACCCGGACTGGCTGGCCTGCCTGGCGCCAAGCCCGCAGCCGCTGGGCTGGCAGGCGCCGCGCGCGGCCGATCTGGCGGCCGGCGTGCAGCGCAGCCTGGAGGGCTACATGGCCTGGCGCACCCGTGAGCTGGCGCGGCGCCACCAGTGCAGCCAGCTGCTGCTCGGCGGCGGCGTGGCGCTGAACTGCAAGAACAACGGGCTGCTGGCCAATGCGGGCTGGTTGAGCCGGGTGGACATCTTCCCCGCGGCCGGCAACGACGGCCTCGCGGTGGGCGCAGCCGTCATGGCGCTGCGCGAGATCTTTGGCGACCACCGCCCCCTGCAATACCAGGTGAGCCAGGGGCCCTGTGTTATCGAGCAAGTCA
The DNA here is from genome assembly GCA_003241055.1 of Roseateles depolymerans. Lineage (GTDB taxonomy): Bacteria > Pseudomonadota > Gammaproteobacteria > Burkholderiales > Burkholderiaceae_C > Pelomonas > Pelomonas depolymerans_A. Next base: position 90,873 of record QFOD01000016.1, on the reverse strand, counting down.
TCGAGCAAGCCGATCGGCAGACACTGCAGCACGCGGCAGATGCACTGGCGCAACGACTGGCCCAGGGCCGCGTGGTGGGCGTGGTCCAGGGCGGCTCGGAGTTCGGCCCCCGGGCGCTGGGCTACCGCTCCATCCTGAGCGCCGCGACCGACCTGGCGTTCAAGACCCGGATCAACGAGCAGATCAAGCGCCGCGAGCCCTTCCGGCCCTTTGGCGGCATCGTGCTCGTCAGCCGGCTCGCGCAGCTGACCCCGGACCGGCTCGCCGGGCCCCACATGCTGTCCGCGGCCCGCATGAACGAGCCTGCCCGTGCGAGCTACCCGGCGCTGGCGCATCTGGACGGCACCGTGCGCCTGCAGCTCGTCGAGGAAGACGGCGGCCTGCTGCATCGGGTGCTGCAGGCCTATGAAGCGCTGACCGGGCGCGTCGCGCTGATCAACACCTCGTTCAACGCCTGCGACGAGCCCATCGTCGAAACCCTGGCCCAGGCCCGAGCCTGCGCGGCGGCGATCGGCCTGGACCATCTCTACGCGCAAGGCCATCTGGAGAACCTGCGCCCCTGAGCTCAAGCTGCGGCAGGCAGCCTGCCGCGGTTTCAGGTTGCTAGATGACGGGCCGGCTCCGGCTTGTCGGCCGGTGCATCGGCCGCGTCCCGGGTGTCCAACGTCCCCAGCGCGCGTCTCAGGCTGCTGGCGCTGGGCTTGTCCACGAACACGCAGCGCTTGCCGTGGCGCTTGCAATGGTCCTTCACCCGCCAGTAGGCGTCGTGGCTGATGCAGCCAGTCTGGCAGATCACCAGGTCGGCCGCCGCGAGCTGGGGTTCCAGCTGGGCCGGCTTGTGTTCGCATCCGCCGTCGTGGTGCAGGAACTGCGCGCCGCAGCCCTCGATGGCCTGACGGTACTGCGGCACGCTGCCGCCGCGGCCGCCCACGCACAGCACCACGCGCTGGCTCAGCACCGGCTGCTGCGGCATCTCGGGCGCCGCTGCGGGCTCCGCAACGACGGCGGGCTCATCGGCGCGCGGCGCTCGTTGCTGGCGCTCGCGCAGCAGCTCGCGCTGCAAGGCCTGATTGCGCTCCACCAGGGCCTCCAGCCGCTGCTGCATCAGCGCACGGTCGGCCAGGTCTTCGTGGGCGGCCTGCCAGCGCTGCAGCTGATCACGCGCCTGTTCGAGCTGGGCCTGCAGACCCACCTCCTGGGCGCGCCACTGCGCGCGTTCGGCAACCCAGGCCTGTTGCTCGCGGTGCCGGTCCCGGGTCCAGTCGGTCACGCGCTTCTGCACCTCGGCGTAGTCACGGGCCAGCGCCGCATGTTCGGCCAGCAGCTCCTTGTGCCGCTGCATGTCGACCCGCTGGGCAGCCCCCACCTGGTGCTGAAGCATGTGGACCTGGGCCAGCACGCGGGTTTCGAGCCACTCGTTGCAGCGCGGGTGCGTCAGCGTGGCCCAGAGCGCGCCCGCGATGTCGCCCTGCTCGGCGCGGGTGCGCCACCAGCTCATCAGGCTGTCCACGCACTTGGCCTGCGCGGCCTGGCGGCGATCCAGCTCGTAGCGCTGCTCCAGCTCGCGCTGGACGGTCTCGCTCAGCACATTGCGGTTGTTGCTGGCGCTGACCAGGCTGCAGTGCAGCGTGTAGTCGTCCTCATCGCCCTTGAGCACCAGGTGCTTCCTGGCCAGCTGGCGCACCAGGTTCAGCGGCAGGCAGACACCGATGACCGGGCAGTGGGCGTGGTGGCCCAGATCCCAGAGCCGGCGGCGGCGTGATCCGCCGGCTTCGGCGGGCAGCGTGGCGTGCAAGGCGCAGCAGGCTTCAGCCATGGGCGCCTCCGTGGCGGGTGACACGCGGCGTGCGTGCGGCAGTCGTGAGCATGGTGGGCTCCAAGCATCGGGGTGGAGCGCTGGCTGGCGACGGCGGGCTGGCGCGGCGGGATCTGAAACGGCGAGGCAGCGTGGGCAGCGGCCTATTTGGTGAGGATGAGCTTGCCCTGAGCGGTGATGCGCAGGCGGTAGGTCTGGGCCTGGTGCTGGATCAGCAACTCCTGCGCGCCGGCAAAGAGAGTGGCGCTGTCGACCCGTGGCAGCGCCGGCTCGGCACCGTTGAGCGCGCCGGGCGTGACCCCTCCCTGCCGGCGTGTTTCATCGTTGGTGGTGTTCATGGCGCCACTCTAATGCGAGTGATTCGCATTTGCAAGACAGGGGCGATCTGCCAGTTGAGGCGGTGCCCCGTCGCCTGGGTTGACCCTCACGAGCCGCCCGCTCCGGACAGAGCTCCCCGCCCGTCGATCAGAGACTGGGGTGAGGCCAGCCGCCCGGCGCGCGCGGCGCCTGCAAACCGTCACGCCAGGCGGCCTGCCAGGCAGCCACGGGGTGCTCGGCAAGCCCGCGCACCACGCAGCCGGCCGCGGCGCCGCTGGCCGCCAGCTGCGCGAGCTGAGGCGGCGCCAGCACGCCGCCGATGCCCACCACCGGCGCGGGTGACATCGCTGCCCACCAGGCCAGGTTGTCCAGCCCCTGCGGGTGCCACGGCATGGCCTTGGTCAGCGTGGGCCAAACGGGCCCGCAGGCGACGTAGTCCGGCGCCCAGACGGCGGCCCGCGCCAGCTCCCACAGGCTGTGCGAGCTCAGGCCCAGCCGCAGGCCGCGTGCGCGCGCCTGCGCCAGGTGGGTCCGCCCCGCGGCGTCCAGCGCCAGCAGGTCTTCCTGGCCCAGGTGCACGAAGTCCACGCCGAGCGTCAGCGCGGCCCGCCAGTGGTCGTTGACGATGAAGGTCGCCCCGCAGCGGCGCGCGGCGGCAAGCGCCGGCTGCACCTCGGCGGCCAGCCGCGCGTGCCAGGCCGCGCCGCTCTCAGCCTCACCGCGCTTCAGGCGCAGCTGCACGGTGGCCAGGCCGGCCTCGAAGAGTGCGGCCGCGTGCGCGCCGCTGGCGGTGATGCCGTAGACCCCGGTGACGAGCGGCGGGCCGCCCCGGCGCGAGGGCCAGCCCGCGGGCAGCGTGTCGAACAGCGCCGGCAGCAGGCTGGGGTCGATGATGAAGCCGGCCGGCGGCCGCACCGGGCCGGCACCGCCGCCCGGCGAGGCGCCGTCGGACAGGCCGGCCGTGGTGGCCATCTTGGCCAGCACGGCGGCGTCGGCTGCCACGAAGCCCAGCGCCAGCGCCGCCGCGAGCGCGGTGGCGAAACAGCAGCCGGTGCCATGCTGGTTGCGCGCCTCGCGGCGCGGCAGTGCCAGCCAGCCCTGCGCCTGCGGGCTGTGCAGCCAGTCTGCGGCCAGCGCGCCGCGCTCGTCGCCGCCGGTGATGCAGACCGTCGCGACGCCCAGCTGCGGCGCCTGCTGCTGCGGGCAGCTGCCGCCCGCCAGCCGCTGTGCCTCGCGGCGGTTGGGCGTGACGACGTCGGCACGCGGCAGCAGCTCCTCGCGGTAGGCGCGCAGCAGCTCGTCGTCGGCAAAGCTGGCGCCGGTGGACGCGCGCAGCACCGGGTCCACCACCAGCGCGACGGGGCCGCGTTCGCGCAGCCGGTCGACCCAGCGGGTCACGACGCGCAGCTGCGCGATGCCGCCCAGCAGGCCGGTCTTGATGGCGCGCGGTGGCAGGTCTTGCGCCAGCGCGGCGAGCTGGGCGTCCAGCTGCTCGGGCGGCACCGGAAAGACGGCCTCGACCGCCACGCTGTTCTGCGCCGTCAGCGCGGCAGCCACCGGGCACAGGTGCACGCCGAACGCGTCGGCGGCGCGCTGGTCGGCGCTCAGGCCCGCGCCGCCGCCGCTGTCCAGCCCGGCGATGCTCCAGACGACGGGGGCCGTCATGGGATCAGGAAGGGCCGGCCGCCCACCGGCGTGCTGGCCACGGCCATGTCCTGACTGGCCATCACGCCGGCCTCGTAGCCCATCCGCCCCGCAGCGATCGCGTGGCCGAAGGCGGCCGCCATGCGCACCGGGTCGCCCGCCTGGGCGACGGCCGAGTTCAGCAGCACGGCGTCGAACCCCAGTTCCATCGCCTGTGTCGCATGCGACGGCGCACCGATGCCGGCGTCGACGATCAGCGGCACGCCGGGCAGGCGCTCGCGCAGCGTGCGCAGCGCGAAGGGGTTCAGCAAGCCCTGACCCGAACCGATCGGCGCTCCCCAGGGCATCAGCACCTCACAGCCGACGTCGAGCAGGCGGCGGCAGCTGACCAGGTCATCCGTGCAGTACGGGAACACGTCGAAGCCGTCCTTGACCAGCGTCTCGGCGGCACTCACCAGCTCCCAGGGGTCGGGCTGCAGCGTGTGCTCGTCGCCCACCACCTCGAGCTTGACCCACCGGGTGTCGTACAGCTCGCGCGCCATGTGAGCCAGCGTGATGGCCTCTTGTGCGGTGCGGCAGCCGGCCGTGTTGGGCAGCAGCTGGCCGCCGGTCTCGCGCAGCGTTGCGCGCAGCGCCGCGACGAAGCCGTTGTCGCCGGCCGCGGCCAGCGTGCGCTTGAGGCCGACGGTCAGCACCTGCGCGCCGCTGGCCAGGATGGCGCGCCGCAGCACGTCGGGCGACGGGTAGCCGGCCGTGCCGAGCAGGAAGCGGCTGCCGAGTTCGCGGCCGTAAAGAAGAAGGCTCATGGTCATCCGCCGGTGATGGGTTGGATCAGCGTCAGCTCGTCGCCGGGCTCAATGGGCGTCTCTTCGCGCCGCCCGCGCGGCACGAAGGCGCCGTTCAGCGCGGTGGCGACGCTGTCGGCCGCCCGCCCCTGCTCGGCCAGCAGCGCCGCGATGGTCAGGCCCTCGCGCCAGGGCTGGGGCTGGTGGTTCAGCGTGAACTCAGACATGTCGGATCGCTCTCTCGGCCAGCGCCGGTGCCAGCAGCCAGCCGTGGCGGAACAGGCCGTTGATGCGCAGCAGGCCGGGCTCGTGGGTCAGGCAGGGCCGGTGGTCGGGCAGCGCCGGCCGCAGCTGGGTTTCCATGTGGACGATGCGTGCCTCGGCCAGGCTCGGCAGCACGCTGTGGGCGGCCGCCATCAGCTCGACGGCGCTGCGCAGGCTGATGGGCGAGCGGTCCTCGCTCTCGACCTCCGAGGCGCCGACGACGACGATGTCGCCCGGCCGCGGCACCAGGTAGACGCGGTGGCGCGGGTGCAGCAGCCGCACCGGACGGTGCAGCGCCACGCCGGGCGCGTGCAGCCACAGGATCTCGCCGCGCACGCCGCGCAGCGTCGGCAGGTCCGACCGGGCGCCCAGGCCGCGCGTGTCGATGACGAGGTCGGCATCGAGCGGGCCGCCGTCCCCCAGCGACAGCCGGTGCGGCCGCACGGCCGTGGCCGCGACACCCCAGCGCCAGTCGACGTCGCGGGCCTCGGCGACCAGCGCCTGCAGCAGTTCGCGCGGCAGCAGCTGGCCTTCGCCGGGCAGCCGCCAGGCCTTCAGGTCGGGCGCCAGCGCCGGCTCGAGCCGCTGCAGCGCCGCGCGGTCCAGCGGCTGCGGCCCCTCGCCCAGCCGCGCCAGCACGCGCCGGGCCGAGCCAGCGTCGCTGCCATGCGCGAGCAGCAGGCTGTCGTCGACGCGCACCAGCGCGGGCCGGCCGAGCGCGGCGGCGACCTCCGGCCACAGCTGCAGCGAGCGCCAGCCCATCGCGACGACATCGGGTTCGGCATGCTCCTGCTCGGCGCGCGGGCTCAGCATGCCGGCCGCGGCGAAGGCCGCGGCACCGGGCGCGCCGGGGCCGTGGGCGGGGTCGACGACCGTTACCCGGTGCCCGGCGCGGGCCAGCTGCCAGGCCAGCAAGCGGCCCATCACGCCTGCGCCTGCAATGGCGATGTTCTTCACGCCTGCGGCTGGATCGGGATGTAGAACTCGCCGCCGGCCGCCTTGAACTCGGCCGACTTCTGCGCCATGCCGTCGGCCACCACGTCGGCTGCCTCCAGCCCGTTCCTGGCCGCGTAGTCGCGCACGTCCTGCGTGATCTTCATCGAGCAGAACTTCGGCCCGCACATCGAGCAGAAGTGCGCCTCCTTGGACGAGTCCTTGGGCAGGGTCTCATCGTGATAGTCGCGTGCGGTGTCGGGGTCAAGGCCGAGCGCGAACTGGTCGTTCCAGCGGAACTCGAAGCGCGCCTTGCTCATCGCGTCGTCGCGCGCACGCGCGCCAGGGTGGCCCTTGGCGATGTCTGCCGCATGCGCCGCGATCTTGTAGGCGATCAGGCCCTGCTTGACGTCGTCGCGGTCGGGCAGACCCAGGTGCTCCTTGGGCGTCACGTAGCACAGCATGGCCGTACCCATCCAGCCGATCATGGCGGCGCCGATGGCCGAGGCGATGTGGTCGAAGCCCGGTGCGATGTCGATGGTCAGCGGGCCCAGCGTGTAGAACGGCGCTTCGTGGCAGTGCTTCAACTGCTCGTCCATGTTGGCCTGGATCAGGTGCATGGGCACATGGCCGGGGCCTTCGATCATGGTCTGCACATCGTGCTTCCATGCCACCTGCGTCAGCTCACCCAGCGTCTTCAGCTCGGCGAACTGGGCCTCGTCGTTGGCATCGGCACCGCTGCCGGGGCGCAGGCCGTCACCCAGCGAGAAGGTGACGTCATAGGCCTTCATGATTTCGCAGATCTCTTCGAAATGCGTGTACAGGAAGTTCTCGCGGTGGTGCGTGATGCACCACTTGGCGAGGATGGAGCCGCCGCGCGACACGATGCCCGTGCGGCGCTTCGTCGTCAGGTGGATGAACGGCAGGCGCAGGCCGGCATGGATGGTGAAGTAGTCGACGCCCTGCTCGGCCTGCTCGATCAGCGTGTCACGGAAGATGGCCCAGGTCAGGTCCTCGGCGATGCCGCCGACCTTCTCCAGCGCCTGGTAGATCGGCACCGTGCCGATGGGCACCGGCGAATTGCGAACGATCCAGTCACGCGTGGTGTGGATGTTGCGGCCGGTGGACAGGTCCATCACCGTGTCGGCGCCCCAGCGGATGCTCCACACCAGCTTCTCCACCTCTTCTTCGATGCTGGACGTGACGGCCGAGTTGCCGATATTGGCGTTGACCTTGACGAGGAAGTTGCGGCCGATGATGGTCGGCTCCAGCTCCGTGTGGTTGATGTTGGCCGGGATGACCGCGCGGCCCCGCGCCACCTCGTCGCGCACGAACTCGGGCGTGATGATGTCGGGGATGCGCGCCCCCATCGCGTTGCCCCGCAGGCGCCGCTCGCGTTCGGCATCGGACAGATAGGCCTGCATCCACTCGCGCCTGCCGTTCTCGCGCAGCGCGACGAACTCCATCTCGGGCGTGACGATGCCGCGCCGGGCGTAGTGCATCTGGCTGACGTTGCCGCCGCCGGCCGCGCGGCGCGGCGGGCGCTGCAGCGCGGCCGCTTCGGCGCGCAGCTGCAGGATGGGCTCGCTGTCTTCCTTGCCCCCGTCGTCCAGCGCCACCCGCGTGCGGCCGGTGTAGGCCTCGGTGTCGGCGCGGTCCGCGACCCAGCTCGAACGGATGGCCGGCAGGCCGCGGCGCACATCGATGGCAGCGCCTGGGTCGGTGTAGGGGCCCGAGGTGTCGTGCACGACGACGCGTTCGCCATTCGTCAGCGCGATCTCGCGCATGGGCACGGCCAGGTCGGGCCGGCTGCCCGCCACGTAGACCTTGGTCGACGCCGGAAAGGGCTCGCGCGTCAGCGACAGGCGCTCGGCCAGGGAGGGGTGGGGGTCGGGGGCATTCATCGCGGCGGTCTCCTGAAGCTGTGGGTTCGCTGCTCCAAGGCCGCCTGCGGTGTACCGACGCGCCACCACGGATGGATGGCCTCGCCTGCACGCCACGTGGCATGCGCTCTCCTTACGCCGGTACTAGCCGGTTCAAGTTCACGGGTTCGGTCGTCATCGACCGTCTCAGCGACAAGGCCCGCAACAAGGCAGGCCCCGGCACCCCGGAGCGGGGGCGATTGTGGCACGGGCCGACGCCCACCACCGATGGCGCTACAGATCGTCAGATTGCATCTCGACGTTTCATGCGAGCCGATTCGCCCACATCTTGAAACGATGTGGCAACGGGTTTGCATCTACCCTGACGAGCAGTTAGCCATTGTGTGCCCATGGAGTTCTCAGAGCTGTTCACGCAGAGCGCGCGCGACGTCTTGCCGCATGCAAGGAGGAAGGGCCTCGTTGCCTACTTCGACTATCGCGGGCCGCGCCTGGCGCTCGAAGACCCCGGGCCTCAGCTGAGGGCAGGCATTCACCGCATCCTGTTGGGCATCGTCGACTGCTTCGAATCGGGCTTTGTCATGTTCAGCGCCGAGGCGTCGCCGCCGGTGTACGGACGCAGCAACATCGTCATCCACGCGGCTGGCACGGGACCGAGCCGCTCCCCGGCTGTCGTGGGCGTGTTGCAGCGCCTACGCCTAGTGCCGGAAACGGTCGACCCGAACGGCGGCCTCGTGCCTCATGCCGAAGGCCCATGTCCCGCCACCGGCGGCATCGTCCAGTTCGTCGACGCGAGTCAGAACGGCCTGGTCATTTCACTGAAGATCGACGTCGCGGCGGAAGAGCCGCCGTTCGAGCACACACCCGATGCGGCAGGCGCCGTGGCATGGCTGGTGAGCAAGGTTCCCGGTGCACTGGATTCGATCGAGGTGCGCTTGCGCCAGCTGGGCTGGCATGTGTTGTCGTTTGGATCACTGGAAGATGCCGCCGCGGCGACGTCTTCGAGGCCGGCCCCGATGCTGATGATCGTCGCGGAGCACGACGGCCAGGAACTGCCGCTGCTCCAGCAGGTGGCCGAGGCCCTGCCCAGCCTCTGGACGACCTTGGCCGTGGTCGCAGGCTCCGACACCCTGCGCCAGCGCGGCCAAGGCCCTGTCGACATCCGGGTGCTGCCGCTCAGCCCGCTGGAACTGGAACGCTTCACGGCCCACGTCGACATGCGGACCTCGACGGCGCTGTCGCGATTGACGTCGCCGGCGCCGCTGTACCTGCAGGAATGCCGGCGTGTACTCGTCGTCGACGACAACCTGGTGAACCAGATCGTGGCCCGGGGCCAGCTCGAAGCGCTGGGCTACGAGGTGGTGGTCGCCTGCGACGGCATCGAGGCCCTCGACTCCTGCTGCGACGAGCCCCCAGACATGGTGCTGATGGACGTGGACATGCCCGTCATGGACGGACTGGAGGCCAGCGAGCACCTGCGGTCGCTGCAGCGCATCGGCACCTTGCCGCCGTTTCCCATCGTCGCGGCCACGGCCGGTGACAGCGAGCTGCGGCGCAGCGCCTGCCTGAGCGCAGGCATGGACGGCTACCTCAGCAAGCCCATGAATCTGCGGGTCCTGGCCGACGAGCTGCACCGGGTGCTGCCAGGACGGGCTGCGCCCATGGAAGCGTGAGGCTGCCGAGGGTCAGGTCCGCCTCGTTTTGAACGGTCTATCGGCGTGAAGTTCAGTGGCTCCACCTGCGTGGCGGCCTGAGCGTTCAGCCGAAACAAAAAGGGCCAGCCACTCTCGCGGCTGGCCCCAGCGCCAAGCGCTCGAGGGAGATCGGTTATTCCTTGTCCGCCGGCATCGCGCCCGGCATGCCGTGCAGCGGCAGCGCGGCTCCACCGCCCTGCGCTTCTGCCTTGACTGCGGGCTTCTTGTCCCGCACCAGGTAGCTATACAACACCGGCACCACCACCAGCGTCAGCAGCGTGGACGTGATGACGCCGCCGATGATGGCGCGGCCCATGGGCGCCTGGATCTCGCCGCCGTCGTTCAGCGCGATCGCCATGGGCAGCATGCCGAACACCATGGCCGCGGTGGTCATGATGATGGGCCGCATGCGGATCAGGCCGGCCTGCAGCAGCGCCTCGTGCACGGTGGCGCCGGCCTTGCGCGCATGGTTGGCGAAGTCCACGAGAAGAATGGCGTTCTTGGTCACCAGGCCCATCAGCATGACGAGGCCGATCATGGAGAACACGTTCAGCGTGGAGCGCCACAGCAGCAGCGCCAGCATCACGCCGATCAGCGCCAGCGGCAGGCTGGCCATGATGGCGATGGGCTGGATGAAGCTGCCGAACTGGCTGGCCAGCACGATGTAGATGAAGATCACCGCCAGGCCCATGGCCGCCAGCAGGCCATTGAAGGCCTCGGCCTGCTGCTTGCCGGCGCCGTCCACCTTGAAGCTGATGCCCGGCGGCAGCTGCGTGGCCTTGATGAGCTTCTGCACGTCGGCATTGACGTCGCCCGACGCCCGGCCCTGCACGCCGGCATAGACCGCCTCGCGGCGCTGCAGGTTCTCGCGGCGTATCACCTCGGGGTTGAACACCGGCTCCAGCGTGGCCACCTGGTCCAGCGCGATGGGGGCGCCATCCTTGGAGAAGGCCACCGGCAGGCTGCCCATCTGGGCCAGGCGCTGGCGCTGCTCGCGCGGCAGGCGCAGCAGCACCTCGACCTGGTTGCCGTCCGGCGTGGTCCAGTAGGTGGCGACCTCGCCGTTCACATAGGCGCGCAGCGAGGACGCGATCTGCGGCGCGCTCAGGCCCAGCTCGCGGATGGCGGAGTCCTTGAGCCGCACCGCGTAGGCCGGCAGGCCGGGCTTGACGGTGGTGTCCACGTCCACCGCGCCCGGGATCTTCTTGAGCTTCTCCGCGAAGTCGCGCGCCACCTGGTTCAGCAGTTCGGCATCGCTGCCCAGCAGCGTGATCCAGATGGGCCGATTGAAGCCCACGCTGACCTCCACGCCGGGGATCTTGGCGATGTCTGCGCGTATCGCGTCCTCTACCTCCTTCTGCGACCGATTGCGCTCGGCGCGGTCCACCAGGGAGATGTTGAGTGCCGCCTGGTTGCGGCCGGTGGCCATGCCCTCGCCGGTGCTGCCCACGACGGTGGAGACGGTCTTGATCTCGGGGTAGTTCTTGAGAATCTCCTCGACCTGGGCCACCTTGGCATCGCTGCGCTCCACGCTGGACGCCACCGGCATGCGCAGCGAGATCTGCGTGAAGCCGTTGTCGGTCTCGGGCACGAACTCGCTGCCCACCAGCGGCGCCAGCATCAGCGCGGCCACGAAGCTGGCGAAGGCACCCCACATCACGAGGCCGCGCGGGGTCAGCGTGGCCAGGCGCAGGCGGCGCGGCTGGTCGGCGAGCCGGCGGCCATCGGCGTCGAAGGGGCGGCCATAAGCCGGCACCGGCGGCAGGAACACGCGGTAGCGCCGGCCCGAGAAGGCCCAGCGGATCAGGCGCTCGTAGCCGCCATGCAGCCGGTCCATCGCCCAGTCGGTTGCGCGTATCAGGTGGCCCAGCACGGGCCAGTGCTTCACGCGCGCATTCGGCGGGTCGTGCCAGACCGAGGACATCATCGGGTCCAGCGTGAAGCTGACGAACAGGCTCACCAGCACCGCCACCACCACGGTGATGCCGAAGGGGTAGAAGAACTTGCCGATGATGCCGCCCATGAAGGCCACCGGCACGAACACCGCGCAGATCGCGAACGTGGTGGCCATCACGGCCAGGCCGATCTCGTTCGTGCCGTCGGCCGCGGCGCGGTAGTGGTCCTTGCCCATGCCCACGTGGCGCACGATGTTCTCTCGCACCACGATGGCATCGTCGATCAGCAGACCTATGCACAGCGACAGCGCCATCATGGTCATGAAGTTCAGCGTGAAGCCGAAGGCATGGACCGCGATGAAGCTGGAGATCACCGCGATGGGCAGGGTCAGCCCGGTGATGATGGTGGAACGCCAACTGTGCAGGAACAGGAAGACGATGGCCACGGTCAGCAGCGCGCCCTCGATCAGCGTGTGGCGCAGCCCCGTCAGCGAGCCCTTGACCCAGTCGCTGTTGGCGTAGATGAGCCGCAGCTCCACGTCCTTGGGCAGCACCTTGCGCAACTCGGCCATCGCCTCTTTCACGGCCTCGCCGGTGGCGACGATGTTGGCGTCCTGCTGCTTGAACACATTGAAGCTCACGGCCGGCTGGCCGTTGATGCGGGCCACGCTGTCGCGCTCACGCTCGCGCTCCACGAGCTGACCCAGGTCGCCCAGCGTCAGCGCAAGGTTGCCGCGGCGCGCGACCACCACCTGCGCGAAGGCCTTGGGGTCCTTCACGCGGCCTTCCACCCGCAGCAGCGCATCGGAGCTGGCGTCCGACACCAGGCCGACGGGCTGGTCGGAATTGGCATCGGCCAGCGCCTTGGAGATTTCAGCCGGCGTCACGCCATAGGCACGCAGGCGCAGCGGGTCCAGGTCGATGCGCACCTCGCGCGCCACCATGCCCCCCACGTCCACCTTGGCCACGCCCTCCACGCGGCCCAGGCGCTTGGCAACGATGAGGTCGGCCATCATGGACAGCTCGCGGGCGCCGCGGCTGGCACTCAGCAGCGCCAGCACCACCACCGGCTGGGCGTTGTCGCCCTGGAAACGCGACATGGACGGCGGCTTCACGTCCTTGGGGAAGTTGGCCTGGGCCAGCGCGACGCGGTCGCGCAGGTCCTGCATCGCGCGGTTCATGTCGGTGTCCAGCGTGAACTCCACGCTGGCCTGCACCCGGCCTTCGAAGCTGCGCGACTGGATGCGGTCCACGCCGGCGATGGTGTTGATCGCCTCCTCCAGCGGCTTGGCCACCTCGCGCTCCACCGCCTCGGGGCTGGCGCCGGGATAGCGCACGTCGATCCAGGCGCCGGGCAGCGTGATGTCGGGCATCTGCTCCACGCCCAGCTTGGCATAGGAGAACAGGCCCAGCACGCACAGGGCCACCATCACCATGGTCGCGAAGACCGGGTTCTGGATGGAAACGCGGGTGATCCACATGGCGCGCTCCTTATTGCGCCAGCGGCGCGGACGCGCTGGCCAGCTGGGGCGCGCTGGCCGCAGCGCTGCGCGGCGTCGCCACCGCGGCCTTGTCGCCCTCGCGCAGGTTGTCGAACCGGGCTGCCAGCACCTGGGCCGCGGGTGTCAGGCCCTTGAGGATCTCGACGCGGCCGCCGCGCTCGTCGCTGCGGCCCGTGGTCACGATACGGCGCACCAGCTCACCCTTCTCGATCATCCAGACCTGCTCCTGGCCGGCATTGCGGCTGATGGCGGACAGCGGCAGGGTCAGGCGTTGCTTGTCGTCGTCCAGCACCACGCGGGCGACGGCGTACTGGCCGGCGCGGTAGAGCTCGCGCGGGTTGTCCAGCACCAGGGTCACGCAGATGGAACGCGTGCCCGGCTCGGCGGCCGGCGCGATGCGGCTGATGTGCGCCTGCACGGTCTGGTCCATGCCCTCAACCTGCACCTGCACCGGCATGCCCGGCGCGAGCCGGCTCACCTCGTGCGTCCCCACCAGGCCGGCCAGCTCCAGGCGGGCCAGATCGACGATGGTGAGGATCTGCTGCTCCGCGGCCAGCTTCTCGCCCGGCAGGGCGTGACGCTTGTAGACCACGCCGTTGATGGGCGAAACCAGCGCGGCCTGGCGCAGGCCCACCTGCATGGTCTCCAGCTGCGCCCGCGCGGCCTGCCAGTTGGCGCGGGCGGCGTCGTAGGCGGCGCGGGAGTTGTCCAGCGCGGTGGGCGCGATGAAGCTCTGCGCCGCCAGACCCTCGTTGGCCTTGTGCGTGCGGCCGGCCTGCTCCATCTGCGCGCGCATGGCCTCCATGCCGGCGCTGCGCTCGGCCACCTTGTGGCGCAGCTCCTCGAGATCCAGTTGGCCCAGGGCCTGACCCGCATGCACCCGGCTGCCCTCGCCCACCGCCAGACTGAGCAGCGTGCCATTGGCCTTGGAGCGCACGACCACGGTGCCCGGCGCCACCAGCGGGCCGCTGAATTCGATGACCGCAGGCATAGCGGCCATGGCGGGCCTCACCACCTCGGCGGGCTGGAATTCGAGCACGGTGGCCGGCTTGTCGCCGCCAGCCTTCGCCGGCTCGCCCTTGCTGGCCATCACCGCAAAGCCCGCGCCACCGGCCGTCAGCACCGCAGCGGCGAGCACGCCGATCTTCCAGGTCTTCTTCATGACTCCTCCACTCAGCCCAGGCAGGCTGGAAACGGGGCGGAGTCTAGGAATCGGCCGAGGGGCTGGCAGTGCGCTTGTGACGAAATGCCGTTTGCAAGGGCTGAGCTGCACCGCTCAGCGACCGATGCGGCGAACCGGGCGACGAATGGGGCCTGGCCTGCTGCCGCATGGCGGGCCGGTGCTGAGGCATCAGGCGCTTGGCCGAGCCTGCGCGCGGCGAACGCCCAGCGCTGCAACGCCGGCCAACATCAGCAGCGCGGCCGCCGGCTCGGGCACGGGCGCCGTCGTGTACTCGATGACGTAGCCCAGCGGCAGGCTGAAGCCGGCCGAGCCGGTCTGCGTCATGTCGCCCCAGGTGGGGCCCCGGCTGATGCCGGCGTAGTAGGTGACGCCCTGGGCACCGCCGCCCCAGGTATCCGGCTGGTTGGGCCCCCAGGGGGCATAGCTGCCCAGGGCCGCGCCGGTGACATAGCTGAAGCTCCTGGGCGCGTCTGCGCTGGAATAGATGCCCAGCCAGGGGCCCACGATGTCGTTGTTGACGCTGACCGGCGTGAAGAAGCTGGCGCTGTCCACCAACGCGAAGACGAAGGCGTTTTCGGACTCGTTCATCGGCGTGGCCAGGAAGCCTCCAGCAGCGACGGCAGCCGCGGCGGCGTCACCCCAGGTGATGCCGCCCGCCACCCAGACGGCCTCGTAGTAGTGGCCGTTGCCCGGGTTCAGGATCGCATCCGCCGAGGCCTCGCTGGCAGCGAGGCCCGACGAGACCGCAGACACGGCGAGCAGCGCGCGCAGACGAAAAGACCGCTTCATGACCAGGCTCCATCGTGTTGATTCGATGGCGCCGACGGTAGTTCGGCCAAGCGCCGGAAGCGATAGGCGGTCATCCCCGTCAAAGGGGACACGCACCCTGGTTAAGGGGGGCGGCGGCGAATTTCAGCGATGGCCGGGAATGGCGTCGATGGGGAGCACCACATCGCCGCACTGGGCACGGTGGCGCAGCACATGGTCCATCAGCACCAGCGCGAGCATGGCCTCGGCGATAGGCGTCGCACGGATGCCGACGCAGGGGTCGTGGCGGCCGAAGGTCTCAACGGTCGCGGGCTCGCCGGCGCGGTTGATGCTGGCCTTGGGGCTGCGGATGGAGCTGGTGGGCTTGATCGCGATCTCGGCGACGATGTCCTGCCCGGTCGAGATGCCGCCCAGCACGCCGCCGGCGTTGTTGCTGGCAAAACCCTCGGGCGTGAGTTCGTCGCCGTGCTGCGTGCCCTTCTGGGCCACCGACGCGAAGCCCGCCCCGATCTCCACACCCTTGACCGCATTGATGCCCATCAGCGCGTAGGCGATGTCGGCATCGAGCTTGTCGAACAGCGGGTCTCCGAGACCGACGGGTACACGGGTGGCCTCGACCCGGATGCGCGCGCCGACCGAATCGCCGGCCCGGCGCAGCTCATCCATGTAGGCCTCGAGTTCCGCGATCTTGCTGGCATTGGCAGCGAAGAAGGGGTTCTCGGGCACATGCTGCCAATCCTCGAACGGAATGGCCAGCTCGCCCAGCTGGGTCATGCAGCCCCGGAACTCGGTGCCGAATTTTTGCTTGAGCCACTTCTTGGCGACTGCACCCGCGCCCACCATCGGCGCCGTCAGGCGCGCCGACGAGCGGCCGCCGCCGCGCGGATCGCGCAGGCCGTACTTGCGCCAGTAGGTGTAGTCGGCATGCCCCGGGCGGAAGGTGTCCAGGATGTTGCCGTAGTCCTTGCTGCGCTGGTCGGTGTTCTCGATCAGCAGGCAGATCGGGGTGCCGGTCGTGAAGCCCTCGTAGACGCCCGACAGGATCTTCACCGCATCGGGCTCGTTGCGCTGCGTGACGTGACGGCTGGTCCCGGGGCGGCGGCGGTCCAGATCAGGCTGGATGTCGGCTTCGCTGAGCGCCAGCCCAGGCGGGCAGCCGTCGATGACGCAGCCTATCGCCGGGCCGTGGCTTTCGCCGAAGTTGGTGACGCGAAACAGTTCGCCGAGGGTGCTGCCGGACATGCGGGACGCGGATGCTGTAGAGGGGGAACCGGGTCAACCGGCGGCCAGACAGTTTAGCGGCAGCCCTGCCGCCGGGCCTCCCTGAGTCACGAACCCCCGACACCGCATCGGAAAGCAAAAAGCCATGGGACGGCAGGCATCCCATGGCTCACGATGCTCGCGCGGTGCGCGCTCAGGACAGTGGCCGCTGCTCCTGCGGCTCTTCCAGCGGCCAGTCGCGGATGTAGGCCTTGAGCATACGGTTCTCGAAGTCCTGGCTGTCGACCACGGCCTTGGCCACGTCGTAGAGCGAGATCACGCCAAGCAGGCTGCGGCCATTCATCACCGGCATGTAGCGGGCGTGGCGCCCGAGCATCATGCGGCGGACCTCGTCGATCTCGGTTTCCGGCGTGCAGGTAAGCGGATGGTCATCCATCACCGAGCGCACCATGGTCGAGCCGATGCTGCCGCCATTCTTCACGACGGCGAGGATGACCTCGCGGAAGGTCAGCATGCCAGCCAGATCGCCGTGCTCCATCACGACCAGCGAGCCGATGTCGTGCTCGGACATCACCGACACCGCCTGGTTCAAGGGCTGGTCCGGCGATACGGTGAACAGCGTGCCGCCCTTGACGCGCAGGATGTCTACCACTTTCATGTCTATCTCCTCTCACCATCGCCATGGATGGGTGAGCAACATAGCACACAATGCGCGGCCTTGTAGCCGCTTCAGAGGCGATTGCCCCACATGCCCGGATTCGACACCCTTGCGCTGCATGCCGGCGCCACGCCTGACCCCGCCACCGGCGCCCGCGCCACGCCGCTGCACCTGTCCACATCCTTCGTGTTCGAGAACAGTGACCATGCGGCGTCGCTGTTCAACATGGAGCGCTCGGGTCATGTCTACAGCCGACTGTCCAATCCGACCACAGCTGTGTTCGAGGAACGGATGGCGGCGCTGGAGGGCGGCGTGGGTGCGATTGCCACCGCCAGCGGGCAGGCGGCACTGCATCTGGCGGTGACGACGCTGATGGGCGCAGGCGGCCATGTGGTGGCCAGCGCGGCGCTCTATGGCGGCAGCCACAACCTGCTGCACTACACGCTGCGACGCTTCGGCATCGACACGAGCTTTGTCGACCCGCGCGACCTGTCGGCGTGGCGCGCGGCCATCCGCCCCGAGACCCGGCTGATGTTCGGCGAGAGTCTGGGCAATCCGGGACTGGATGTTCTGGACATCCCGGCGGTGGGCCGCCTGGCCCATGAGGCCGGCCTGCCGCTGCTGGTGGACGCCACCTTTGCAACACCAGCCCTGCAGCGGCCGCTGGCGCTGGGTGCCGATCTGGTCCTGCACTCGGCCACCAAGTTCCTGTGCGGGCACGGCACGGTGGTGGGCGGTGTGCTGGTGGATGGCGGCAGCTTCGATTGGGATCGTGCGCATGCGAGCAGCGGGCGCTTTGCCACGCTGTGCGAACCCTATGAAGGCTTCCACGACATGGTGTTCGCCGAGGAGAGCACGGTCGGCGCCTTCCTGCTGCGGGCACGCCGCGAAGGTCTGCGTGATTTCGGAGCCTGCATGAGCCCGCATACCGCCTGGCTGTTGCTCCAGGGGCTGGAAACCCTGCCCATCCGGATGGCCCGCCATGTCGCCAATGCCCAGGCGGTAGCCGAATTCCTGTCGACGCAGCCGCTGGTCAGCCGGGTGGCCTATCCGGGCCTGCCCGGCCATGCCGACCATGCGCTGGCCCGCCAACTGCTGCCGCGCGGCGCCGGCGCGGTGTTCTCCTTCGACCTCGCGGGCGGGCGCGCCCAGGGTCGGACCTTCATCGAGGCCCTGAAACTGTTCTCGCACCTGGCGAACGTCGGGGACAGCCGATCGCTGGTGATCCACCCGGCCAGCACCACCCACTCGCGCATGGACGATGCGTCCCTCGCACGGGCGGGCATAGGGCCCGGGACCGTGCGCCTGTCCATCGGCCTGGAAGATCCCACCGACCTGATCGCTGATCTGAAAGGCGCCCTGAAGGCGGCCTCCAAAGCATGAAGCTGCCCATCGACGGCCAAGAGGCCTATGTCTACACCGGCGGCAAGCCATTCGATGCCGCCCTGCCCTGCATCGTGTTCATTCACGGAGCCCTCAACGATCACAGCGTCTGGACGCTGCTGGCCCGCTGGTGCGCCCATCACGGCTATGCGGTGCTCGCCCCGGACCTGCCCGGCCACGGCCGCAGCGCTGGCCTGCCCTTGCAGAGCGTGGAGGCACTAGCGGCCTGGCAACTGAAGCTGTTGGCAGCGACCGGTGTTGCCCAGGCCACCTGGGTGGGCCACAGCATGGGCTCGCTGATTGCGCTGGAGGCCGCGGCGCAGCGGCCGGCGCAGGCCGCGCGGCTGGTGATGGTCGGGACGGCCTATCCGATGAAGGTGTCCGACACCCTGCTGGCCACCGCACGCGAGCGGCCCGAGGACGCCATGGCGATGGTGTGCAGCTTCTCGCACGGCCTCGCGTCCGCCAAGCCCAGCTATCCGGGGCCAGGCAGCTGGCTGCGGGGCGGCTCCATGGCGCTGATGCGGCACCTGCAGGCCCGCCAGACCGCCGCCAACCTGTTCGAGCAGGACTTCCTGGTCTGCGATCGCTATGCCGGGGCCGAGGCCGCCACGGCACGCGTCACCTGCCCGGTGGACCTGGTGCTGGGAAAGTTCGACCAGATGACGCCCGCGAAGGCGGTGGCGCCCCTGCAGACCGCCTGGCCCTCGGCCAGGACCCACATCCTGCCCTGCGGCCACAACCTGATGGGCGAGGCGCCGGAGCAACTGCTCAGCGTGCTGCGCCGCCTGCTGCCGGCGCCCGGCACGCATTGAGTCCGGCGCCGCCGCGGGGTCAGGCCTTGCGGCGCCGCAAGCCCAGCGCCAGCAGGCCGGCGGCCATCAGCGCGTAGCTGGCCGGCTCGGGCACGGCGGCCAGGGGGGCGCTGAAGTTGGTGATGGTCAGCGTGCCGGATCCCCAGGCGCTGTCGCTGGAGTAGATGTTGAAGCCGATCTGGTCGCCGGCATTCACCGCGGCATCGATGTGGCCAGAGGTGCCGGAGGTGTAGGACAGCAGGTAGTAGTTGCTCGTCGATCCGACGAAGAACAGCGCCGAATCGGCGCCCGGATCATCGACGGAGGTGTAGCTCCAGTCGAACGAGAAGACGCCCGACGCCGCTGCCGCAATGCCGTAATAGGTGTCGCTGCGCAGCCCGGTGCTGTTGTTGGCGCTGATCAGCGTGATGAAGCTCGGGGCACCACTCGTGTCGATGACGCCCGAGGAGGCTGTGGCGTTCGTCACCGACCAGTTCGCGGGGGCGTAGTAGCCGCTGAAGCCGTCTGCATGGGCAACGCCGGACAGCAGGGTCGCGGCAAGCACGGCGGCGGGGACTTTGCAAAACCAGTTCATCGGGTGCATCTCCAGAGGTGTGACGTCAGGCGCCGGCAGCCGGCGAGCGCGGGCGAACGATAAAACGAGGCAATCCCAAGAATGCAAGCTTGATCCCCCTCATCTGCGGGAGGAGATGTCGGCTGCCTACGCGCTGACTGGATCGTTGGGCCGTATTCACGTTCAATTAGGCCCACAAAAGCAGATCCGGAGACAACGCCCATGGCCGCCGTACAGCCTCCTCAGTCCCGACCGTTCAGCAGCTTTGGTGATTTCTATCCCTACTACTTGCGCGAGCACTCCCATCGGGTCAATCGTCGCCTGCACTTCATAGGCTCCACCCTGGTGCTGGGGTGTCTGTGGCAACTGCTGTCGACCAGGGACCCCGTCTGGGTGCTGGCCGGCTTGCTGTGCGGCTACGGCTTTGCCTGGATCGGGCACTTCTTCATCGAGAAGAACCGGCCCGCGACCTTCCGGCACCCCATCTACAGCCTGATGGGGGACTGGGTGATGTACCGCGACATCTGGCTCGGCCGGGTCAAGATCTGACCCCGTCGGGGGGGCGTTAGAGATTGCGCCAGGCCACGCCGATGGCGGCGCTGGCGCCATCGCGGCGTTCGGTGAGGGGGCTGTCCGCGGCCGGACCGAGCAGATGGGTCAGCCCGGCCGAACCGAATACGAACCAATGCCGGTTCAGCGGCCGGGTGAAGCCCACGCCCAGGTGCATCTCGCGCAGCCCGGCGCCAGGCTCGTAGGCTGGACGCCCATTCACCGCGGCCGCAGACGCGGGAATGCCGAAGTAGCTGCGCATATTCAGCGCATTGCCTCCGGAGAGCCCGACGCCGCTGGACATCTCCAGTGTCGGGCTGCGGTAGAAACGCCAGCCCAGATCGAGCCCGCCGGTCAGGCCACCACGCCGGCCCAGCAGATCCTGCGACAGTGCACCGCCGAGGTTGACGTCCGGCGTCAGCGCATAGCTGGCATAGAAGCGGGCGCGCAGCGTACGCCGCACATCGGGCAGGCCTCGGGTGGTGCTGGCGTCATTGCTGTCCCGCCCGCTGTCCACTCTGAGGGCCACCCCCAGGCGCCATGGGCCGCGCTCCAGCAACTGCGTGCTGGCGCCGGGCCCGGCGCCCTCGCGACCGAAGCCCAGCAGCGCACTGCCCCCGGAGGTACTGAGACGCCAACGGCCCAACTGCACCGCCCAGAGCGGCCGCAGCTTGCTCTTGTAGTGACTGGCGCCGTCGTACTCGGGCCGCTCGGATAGCGACACGCCGAGCAGATAGCGCGCAGGCTGGTCCTCAGGCTCCTGTTCGCGCTCCTGCGCCAGCGCCCAGGAGGCGGACAGCAGACCCAGTGCAACGACGATCGCGGCTTTCATGAGGGCAGCCTAACAGCTGCCCGGGGCCGCCACCAAGTGCCCATGAGGGCATCAGCTCGAACTCAGCTCAGGCCGACCCGCACCAGGTTAGCCAGCATGTCGTCGACCATGGCATCCAGGCCGTACTGAAGCTTCCACCCCCAGTCCGTCTGGGCCTGCTGGTCGTCGATGCGCTGCGGCCAGCTGGCCGCGATGGCCTGGCGGAAGTCCGGCGCATAGTCGATCTCGAAGGTGGGCAGGTGGCGGCGGATGGAGCGGGCGATCTGCTCCGGCGTGAAGCTGACGCCCGCCAGGTTGTAGCTGCCCCGCTGCCTGATGGCATCGGCCGGCGCGGTCATCAGCTCGATGGTGGCGCGCAGCGCGTCGGGCATGTACATCATGGGCAAGGCCTGACCCTGCTCGAGGAAGCAGCTGTAACGGCCCTCCTTCAACGCGGCGTGGAAGATCTCCACGGCATAGTCGGTGGTGCCGCCGCCCGGGGGCGTCTTCCAGCTGATCAGGCCGGGGTAGCGCAGGCTGCGCACGTCCACGCCGTGCTTGGCGTGGTACCAGGCGCACCAGCGCTCGCCAGCCAGCTTGGAGATGCCGTAGATGGTGGTGGGGTCCATCACCGTGGTCTGGGGCGTGTCGATGGCCGGCGTGCTCGGGCCGAAGGCCGCGATGGAGCTGGGCCAGAAGACCTTGTCCAGCTTCTCGTGGCGGGCCAGTTCCAGCACGTTGAGCAGACCCTTCATGTTCAGGTCCCAGGCCCACATCGGGTGCTTCTCGCCATTGGCCGACAGCGCGGCGGCGAGGTGGTAGATCTGCGTGATGCCGTGGCGCTTGACGACGGTCGTCAGCGCGCCGGCATCGGTCACATCCAGCATCTCATGCTGGAGCGCGGGTACGCGCCCCTGCGGGCTGAGGTCGCTGGTGACGACGGCGTCATCTCCGTACAGGCGTGACAGCTCGACGGCGAGCTCGGTGCCGATCTGGCCGTTGGCGCCGATGATCAGGATGCGCGGACCGCTCATTGCACGATCCCCAGTTCACGACCGGCCTGTGCGAAGGCGGCCACCGCCTTCTCCAGATGCTCGCGCTCGTGCACCGCCGAAAGCTGCACGCGGATACGCGCCTGGCCCTTGGGCACGACCGGGAAGAAGAAGCCCACGGCATAGATGCCCAGCTCCAGGATGCGCGCCGACAGCTGCTGCGCCTTCACCGCGTCGTAGACCATGATGGGCACGATGGGGTGGGTGCCGGGCTTGATCTCGAAGCCTGTGGCCTGGATGGCCTCGCGGAAATAGGCGGTGTTGGCTTCCAGCTTGTCGCGCAGCGCGGTCGAGCCTTCCAGGATGTCCAGCACCTTGATGGACGCACCGACGATGCTGGGCGCCACCGTGTTGCTGAAGAGATAGGGGCGCGAACGCTGGCGCAGCAGTTCCACCACCTCCTTGCGCGCAGCCGTGAAGCCGCCCGAGGCGCCTCCCAGCGCCTTGCCCAGCGTGCCGGTGATGATGTCGATCTTGCCGAACACGCCGCGATGCTCGGGGGTGCCGCGGCCGGTCTTGCCCATGAAGCCGGACGCGTGGCATTCGTCAATGCCCAGCAGTGCGTCATAGCGGTCGCAGAGTTCGCGGATCTTGTCGAGCTGGGCGATGGTGCCGTCCATCGAGAACACGCCGTCGGTGAACACCAGCGTGAAGCGTGCGCCCTTCCCTTTCGCTTCCTGCAGGCAGCGCTCCAGGTCGGCCAGGTTGTTGTGTTCGTAGCGCCAGCGCTGCGCCTTGCACAGGCGGATGCCGTCGATGATGGAAGCGTGGTTGAGCGCGTCGCTGATGATGGCGTCCTGCTCGCCCAGCAACGGCTCGAAGAGGCCGCCATTGGCGTCGAAGGCCGCGGCGTAGAGGATGGCGTCCTCACAGCCGACGAAGCGTGCGATGCGCTGTTCCAGCGTCTTGTGCAGATCCTGCGTGCCGCAGATGAAGCGCACCGACGACAGGCCGTAGCCGTGCGTACGCAGTGCTTCATGGGCGGCCTCAATCACCTCGGGGTGCGAGGACAGACCCAGGTAGTTGTTCGCGCACAGGTTGATCACCTCGCGGCCGTCGGCCGTGTGCACCACGGCGCCCTGCGGGGTGGTGATGATGCGTTCGGCCTTGAACAGGCCGGCGGCACGGATGCCGTCCAGCTCGCTCTGAACGTGGGTGTAGAAGGCTTGGCTCATTGCGTGCTCCTTGCGGCACAATCCAGTAAATTGCACGAGTTCG
This sequence comes from Roseateles depolymerans, assembly GCA_003241055.1. Classification (GTDB taxonomy): domain Bacteria; phylum Pseudomonadota; class Gammaproteobacteria; order Burkholderiales; family Burkholderiaceae_C; genus Pelomonas; species Pelomonas depolymerans_A. Next base: position 67,931 of record QFOD01000016.1, on the reverse strand, counting down.
ATATATCGAACTTTTGTGCAGTATCTGAAAAACGTTTGTCCTGGTCAAGCGTGGGGACTGAACCGAACGCGCACCAACCGGCCCAGCACCTGAATCGATGAACAAGCCCTCCACTGATCTCGAACCACCGCGCGTTGGTGCGGCGCTGCAGGCGTTGCGCGCGAGTCGCGGCCTGTCGCTGGATGACCTGTCCAAGCGCGCCGGCGTCAGCAAGTCCATGCTGAGCCAGATCGAGCGCAACCAGGCCAACCCGACCGTGGCCGTGGTGTGGCGACTGGCCAATGCGCTGGGTGTGGAGATGACCGAACTGCTGGGCGCCGAGCGCAGCGCAGCGCCGGCCATCGAGGTGGTGGCGGCCCATGCCACGCCGGGCCTCACCAGCCCGGACGGCCTGTGCAAGCTGCGCATCCTTGGGCCCATCGAGCTGGCCGGGCAGTTCGAGTGGTACGAACTCACCATGCAGCCCGGCGGCGTGCTGGACAGCCAGGCACACGAGCCCGGTTCGCGCGAGCACCTCAGCGTGCTCAGCGGCAGCCTGGAGGTCAGCGCGCAAGGGACGCTCAGCAGGATCAAGTCGGGCGAGACGGCGCGCTATGCCGTGGACGGGCCGCATGCGATCCGCAACACCTCCAAGTCGGTGGCGACGGCACTGCTAGTGGTCCTGCACCCCTGAAATCCACGGGGCCGGGGTATTCCCAGGACAGAGATCGGCAGGTAGCGTTGGCCAAGTGCCGACACTTCGATCGGCGGGCACCGACAGGGCGGGCGAATTTATGGCGGACACACCAGCAATCACTGATGGAAAACACGCCGTATATCGCGCCGTAGACCGTTCGCAGGGGCTAGACCTTGCCCGGAGCGCCGCGGTGTTCTACGTGGTCAGCGTGATCCACGCGTTATTCTGGCTTAGGCTCGGCAGTCATACCTTCATTTCGCTTTTGCTGTTCGAGATGCCGGCAATTTTCTTCTGTGCGGGCGTCACGTACGGGTTGCAGCCACTGTCAACGAACGGCCAGGGGTGGATATCGCTGCCGGCCTACGTCCGGTACCTGTCTTCGCGAGCGGTGCGAATCATGGTGCCCTATTGGGCGTATGCCCTGGGGTGCCTGGCCCTGATGGCCATCACGCGCGACGTGCCCGCTGGTCAATGGCTACAGGCTGCATGGGCCTGGCTTAACCCCATCTACAAAGGCAACGGCTACTCGCCCGGCCTGCTGAACTGGCACCTCTGGTTCGTGCCTATCTATCTGCTGGTCGTCGCTGCACTGCCCGTTGTGGCAAGCTTCGGAAGCCGCCGCCGGCCGCACGTTGCTTTTCTGGTGATCGGCGTTGTAGCACTCGAATATGTGCTGTCACCGTTCACTTCACAAAGCCGCGCCGCCGCGGCGCTCGCCGCGGTCATCTGCTATCTGCCGTTCGCGTGGTTTGGGCAGCACTGGCATCAGCAGTCGTCGAAGGCAGGCCTGAACGCGGAACTGAAGATTACTGCCGGGGTCTGCCTTGGCATCCTGGTTTTGCTTTCCTTCAGCCAGGGATGGGCCGCGACCTGGGCGATGCAGCGGCACAAGTTCCTGACAGATCAGATCTTCTTTTTGTTTGGCACGTTATGGTTGTCCGCGCTTGTGCTGCTAGCCACATCCTTCGCTCCGCTCCCCGGGCGGGTGGCTAGCTGCAGCATGCGGCTGCTCTCACCCTTTATCCGATACGGCTACTCAATCTACCTTTGGCAAGGCATAGGCTACTGGTTCGCCTTCAAGGTGACGGGCAAACTAGGATGGCATGTGTCGTTGACTTGGCTCCTAGCGGTGGTGTGCAGCGTGGTGCTGGGCTACCTCGCATCACCGCTGGAGAGAGTACGGATTCGTTGGGCGTCCGGCCCGCTAGCCGCACGAGACCCGACCAAGCCGCGATGCCAGGCAGCGGACAAGTCCGCAACCTCCTCGTAGGCTCTCTAGGTGTATTTGAGGGCACTGCCGTAGCTGCAACACCGCTCCGCACTCGTTGCAGCCTGCCCTTCGCTTCACAGGAGAAGGAAGCAAGCCCATTCGGCGGTTGGCGGGCTTCCCCGCGGGATGCGGCACCGCTGCCATCGTGCGGCTGCTGGCCACGGCAATGTAGGCGTCGCCGAGCAAGGCGCTCTACGTGGAGGACTAGCCGGGTCGCGTGGTATGCACCGCCCAGCTTGGGACCGCCTCGTCAAGGGCGGAGGCTTCCAGCGGTGATGAGGAGGCGATCCAGCGTCAGCGTGGCCCAGTCACCCTGGGCCCAGAGATTGGCCAGCAGGCCCTCGCGGCCAGCCAGGAAGGTACGCAGCAGAGGCTCGGCCGGCACGCGTTCCGGGGCACACAGCAGTACCAGGCGCTGGGCACCGTCTTCCTCCAGGCGGCCGATCCAATCGAGCGCCAGCAGGCGCTCGACGATGGGGCTGAGTTGCAGCGGGTCCACCGCCAGCGAGCGGGCCAGCCCGAGGTCGGTGTGGCCGCTGATGCCGGCCTCGCGGGCGCGCCAGAGTTCGCGCAGCACCTCCAGCGCCAGCTCGAGCGACTGGCCCGGCGTTTCGGCCCGCAGATGCAGCCGCTCCATCAGGGCCGGCGCATTGGCCGCAAGAATGGCCCCCAGCAGCACGATGACCCAGCCCAGGTAGATCCAGATCAGGAAGATGGGAACCGTCGCAAAGGCGCCGTAGAGCGTTGAATAGGTCGGCACCTGCTTGACGTACCAGGCCAGCGCCGATTTGGCCAGCGCGAACGCCAGGCTCACGAAGACGCCGCCCAGCAGCGCATGACGCCAGCGCACATGGGTATTGGGCACGTAGTGAAACAACCCCGCCATGGCCAGGCCCAGCAGCACGATGTCGGCGCTGCGCAGCAGCGCGGCCACGTCGCCCGGCATCTTGGTGAACAGGCCCTGCCCCACGCTGATGGCGTAGCTGGTCAGCGTGAGGCTGCCGCCCAGCAGCAGCGGCCCGAGCGTCAACCCGGCCCAGTAGACCAGTACACGCTGCGCCATCGGGCGCGGCCGGTGCACGCGCCAGATGGCGTTCAGCGTGCGATCAATCGTCAGCATCAGCATCAGCGCGGTGAAGCCCAGCGCCACCAGACCCACCACGCCCAGGCGGTTCGCCTTGGCCGCGAACTGCGTCAGCGCGCCCAGTACCGGCTTGGCGATGTTGGGCGGGATCAGGCTCTTCAGGAAGTACTGCTCCAGCGAGGACTGGAAACTGGAGAACATCGGAAAGGCCGTGAAGATGGCCAGCATCACGGTCAGCAGCGGCACCAGCGAAATCAGTGTGGTGAAGGTGAGGCTGCCGGCCGTGAGGCCCAACTTCTCCTCGCGGAAGCGCTGGCGGAAGGTGGCCAGCGTCTGCAACCAGGGCCAGGCCAGCAGTTCGGCAAAGGCCTGACGCAGCACGGCCAGAGGGTTGCGCGACAGCGGCGCATCGAGGTTCTCGTTCGAGGGGAGCACGGACATGGCTTCTATGATGCCAGCCATGTCCAGCCCCTCACCGGCTGCGGCCGCTCCCGCAGGCATTGCGCGGACCGAGCCCAGCAGCTCAGAACGTTTCTCCCGCAGCCTGGCTTTGACTGGCCTGGGCGCCCTCTTCCTGCTCTGCCTGGCCTGGGAGCTTTGGCTCGCCCCGACCGGCCAGCGCAGCCTGGCACTCAAGGCCCTGCCCCTGCTGGTGCCGATGGCCGGCCTGTGGCGATACCGGCTCTACACCTTCCGCTGGCTGAGCCTGGTGGTGTGGCTTTATTTCATGGAGGGCGCGGTGCGCGCAACCAGCGAAGGTGGCATGGCACGCGCGCTGGCCGTGGCCGAGATCGTGCTCGCGCTGCTGGTGTTCGCGGCCTGCGCCCTGCAGGTGCGCCAACGTCTCGGGGCGGCACGCGCATGAGTACCGACAGAAGCTCCGATTTGCTGGCGGCCCTGCAGGCCGTGCTGGGCGACGCCGGACTGCTGCGCGGCGGTGACCTTGCTGCGTTCGAGGCCGACTGGCGCAAGCGCTATCCGGGCCGGGCACTGGCCGTGGCGCGCCCGGCCAGCACCGCCGAGGTGGCGCAGGTCTTGCGTCTGTGCAGCGCGCATGGCGTGAGCGTCGTGCCGCAGGGCGGCAACACCGGCCTGGTGGGCGGCTCCACGCCGGACGATTCCGGCCACCAGCTGGTGCTCAGCCTCACGCGCATGAAGCAGGTGCGCGCGCTGGATGCCGCCAACCTCAGCATCACCGCCGAGGCCGGCTGCGTGCTGGCCGAGGTTCAGGCGGCAGCCGGCGATGCCGGACTGCTGTTCCCGCTCAGCCTCGCGGCCGAGGGCTCCTGCACGCTGGGCGGCAATCTGGCCACCAATGCCGGCGGCACGCAGGTACTGCGTTATGGCAATGCCCGCGAGCTGTGTCTGGGGCTGGAGGTGGTGACGGCCGGCGGCGAGGTGCTGCAAGGCCTGAGCGGCCTGCGCAAGGACAACACCGGCTACGACCTGCGCGACCTGTTCATCGGCAGCGAAGGCACGCTGGGCGTGATCACCGCAGCGACGATGAAGCTCTTCCCCCAGCCCCGCGAGCGGCTGACCGCGCTGGCGGCCTGCGGCTCTATGCATGCCGCCGTGGCCCTGCTCGGCCTGGCCCGCGAGCGCGCGGGTGACGGGCTGACCGGCTTCGAGGTGATGAATCGCGCCTCGCTGGCGCTGGTCGCCCGCCAGCTGCCACAGCTGGCCCAGCCGCTGCCCGCGGCCGAGTGGACCGTGCTGCTGGAGCTCTCCGACGCCGAAGGCGCCGAGCATGCGCGCGGTCTGTTCGAGGGTCTGCTGGAGACGGCGCTGGAACGCGGCATCGTCGCCGATGCGGTGGTGGCTCAGAACGGCAGCCAGGCGAAGGCCTTCTGGCACCTGCGCGAGTCCATTCCGCTCGCACAGGCCCAGGCGGGGCTCAACATCAAGCACGACATCGCGCTGCCCGTCTCGTCCATTCCGGCCTTTGTGGCCACGATGGACGCGCGGCTGCAGGTGCATCTGCCCGGTCTGCAGGTGATCGACTTCGGCCACCTGGGCGACGGCAACCTGCACTACAACGTGCAGGCGCCAGAGGGCGTGGAGCCTGCGGCCTTCCTTCAGGCTCATGAGGAGCCGATCAACGCGCTGGTCTATGGCGAGGTGCAGCGCCTCGGTGGCTCGATCTCGGCCGAGCACGGTATCGGCCGACTCAAGCGCGAAGAGCTGGCGCTGCGCAAGGACCCGGTGGCGCTGCAATTGATGCGCGCCATCAAAAAGGCCCTGGATCCCCAGGGCCTGCTCAATCCAGATCGCGTGCTGTGATCAGCCGCCGCTGACCGGAGGCGTCAGCGCAGCCGCCCGACTGGGGCGCCGGCGCACCCAGCGCACCAGCCACCGCAGCATGCGGAAGGTGAAGCGTGTCAGCGTCAGGAAGGCCAGCACCTCCAGGAAGCACAGCACCCCGGACACCCCGACGTTCCAGCGCTCGGCGCGGCGCTGGAACTTCTGGCCCAGGTGGTCGCGCATGATCTCGATGCTGTCGTAGAAGCTCGGCACCATCAGCAGCGTCAGGAAGGTGGAGGTGATGGTGCCGCCGATGATGGCCACCGCCATCGGGCGATAGAACTCGCCGCCCTCGCCCACCCCGATGGCCACCGGCAGCATGCCGGCGATCAGCGCGAAGGTGGTCATCAGGATGGGGCGGAAGCGCTTGCGGCCGGCGTGCACCAGGGCCTCTTCGCGTGGTACGCCGTTGGCCTCCTCCTGGCGGGCAGCGTCCAGCAGCAGGATGGCGTTCTTGGCCACCAGGCCGGCCAGCATGATGATGCCGATGAAGCTCATCAGGTTCAGCGTGCCCTTGGTCAGCAGCAGCGCGAGCACCACGCCGATCAGCGACAGCGGCTGCGACAGCATCACGCCCAGCGGCGCGGTGAACGAGTTGAACTGGATCACCAGGATCAGGTACATCAGGCCGATGCCGGACACCAGCGCGATGCCCATGGCGCCGAACACCTCCTGCTGATCCTTGGACGCGCCGGCCAGCTTGATGCCGTAGCCCGAGGGGAAGTTCATGCCCTGCGCCAGCTTCATCGCATCGGCCGACACCTCGCCGGGCGAGCGGCCCTGGGCATTGGCGGACACGGTGACGACACGCTTGCCATCCACGTGCTGGATGGTGGCGGGGCCCTTGCCCATGCTGACCGTGGCGATCTGCTCCAGCGGCACCATCTGGCCACCGCCGGCCACCGCGATGGGCAGGCGCTCGATGTTGCTGGCATCGACGCGATCGGACGGGTGCAGGCGCACCGACACGTCGCGGGTCTGGCCGGTGGGGTCGACCCAGTCGCCCACCTGGATGCCGGCGAAGGCCACCCGCAGCGCGTTGGCCGCATCACCCACGGCGATGCCCATGGCGTTGGCCAGGCCGCGATGCATCTCGATGCGCAGCTCGTCCTGGGTGTCCTGCTGCGACAGACCGACGTCCACCGCGCCCGGCACCTTGCGCAGGCGGGCCATGTAGTCCTCGGTCATCGCCATCAGCTGGCGGGTGTCCGTGCCGTAGAAGCGGATCTGCACCGGCTTCTGGCCGCCGTTGTTGAGGTCGTCCAGCACCACGTACTCGGCGCCGGTCAGCACCTTCAGGCGTTCACGCAGGTCGGCGCCGATCTCCTTGGCGCTGCGCTTGCGCTCGGTGCTCTTGCCGAGGTCCACATAGAGCTTGCCGCCGGTCGTCTGCACGAAGCTGTCGGTGGCCTTGGTCTCGGGCAGCTGCTTGGCCACATCGGCCGCCGCGGCGAGCTTGCGGCGCGAGTATTCGAGGCTGGCGCTGGGCGGTGTGCGGATGTCCACCGCAATGGTGCCGAAGTCGGAGCTGGGCAGGAAGCTGGAGCCGCCCACCGTGGCCTGCAGGGCGATGGCGCCGACGAAGCTGGCAAAGGCGATGGACGCCATCCAGCGCCGGTGGTGCAGCGCCCAGGCGATCACGCGGCCGTAGCGGTCGGCCTGGCGGTCGAACCAGATGTTGAACTTCTGGAAGAACTTGGAGATGCCGGTCTTGGGCGCCTCATGATGGCCCGGGGGATCGCCCCAGAAGGCCGACAGCATCGGGTCCAGCGTGAACGAGATCAGCAGGCTAACGAGCACCGAGGCCACGACGGTCAGCGCGAACGGACGGAACCACTCGCCGGCCACGCCGCCCATGAAGGCCACCGGCACGAACACCGCGACGATCGAGAAGGTGGTGGCGGCCACTGCCAGGCCGATCTCGGCCGTGCCGCGGAAGGCTGCCGTCATGCGGTCGGCACCGTTCTCCATGTGCCGCACGATGTTCTCGCGCACCACGATGGCGTCGTCGATCAGCACGCCGATCGCCAGCGACAGCCCCAGCAGGCTCATGAAGTTCAGCGTGAAGCCGAACAGCCAGACGGCGATGAAGGCCGCGATGACGGAGGTGGGCAGTGAGGTGGCCGTGATCAGCGTGGAACGCCACGAGTTCAGGAAGGCGTAGACCACGAAGATGGTCAGGCCGGCCCCGAACACCAGCGCGTCGATGACGTTGTTCAGGCTGTTCTGCGCATCCTTGCCGCCGTCCTGCGTGATCTCGAGCTGGGTGCCCTCGGGCAGCGTCTTGTTGCTCTCCTCGACGATCTTGCGGACCTCCTTGGCGACGCTGACGGTCGAGGCATCGCGGGAGCGCGTGATGGACAGGCCGACGTTGTTCTTGCCGTTGCGCACGCTCAGCGTGGTCCGCTCGGCGAAGCCATCTTCAACGGTGGCGACCTGGCCCAGCCGCACCAGCTCGCCGCCGGTACGCTTGATGACGATGCGGTCGAAGTCGGTCGGCGACGCGATGCGCCCGACCAGCCGGATGCTCTGGTCTTCGTACTCGCCGCGCACCTTGCCGACCGGGGCCGACATGTTCTGGTTGCGCAGTGCGTTGACCACGTCCGTGACTGAGATGTTGAACTCACGCAGCTTCTGGCCGTGCAACAGCACCGAGAGCTCACGGTTCAAGGAGCCGAACACCTCCACCTTGCCGACCCCGGGGATGGCCCGGAACTTGTCGGCCAGCTGGTCTTCCGCGATGCGGGATATCTCGGCGTGACTGAGCGTCTTGGAGTCCAGCGACACCTGCATCACCGGCTGCGCCGACGGGTCGACCCGTTGCAGGATGGGCTCGCGCATCTCGGTGGGCAGGTTGTAGCGCACCGAGGCGATCGCGTTGCGTACATCGTCGGCCGCTTCGATCAGGTTCTTCTTGAAGTCGAACTGCAGCACGAATGTGGCCTGCCCCTCGGCGGCCGTGGAGCGAACCTCGGTCACGCCCGGCACGGCCTGCAACGGACGTTCGATACGGTTGACGATCTCCCGCTCGGTGGTGTCCGGCGAGGCGCCGGGATAGGGAATGGCGACGACGAGGATGGGGATCTCGACGTCGGGGTTCTGGTTGACCTTGAGCTTGGACAGCGCCAGCAGCCCCATGGCCATGATGCCGATGATGCAGACGATGGTCGCAATCGGCTTCTTGATGGCGAAATCGGAAATCAGCACCTCAGCCTCCCGTCACCGGCGAAGCGGCGGATGCCGCAGAGGCTGCTGCCGGCGCGGCGCCCGGCAGACGGACCGCCGTGCCCTCGACGAGCGTGCGGCTCGGGTTGCGGATGATGATGGCGCCCGTACCCAGGCCGGTCTTTACGACGAACTCGCCGCTGCGCTCGTCGCGATCACCCAGCACGATGGGCTGGCGATGCAGCTTGCCGTCCTTGACCATCCATGCGAACACCCGGTCGCCATCGCGCTGTAGATCGGCCTCTCCGAGCATCAGCGCAGCCGTGCTGACGGTGCGCACATGGCCCTCGCCGTAGAGCCCGGCCACGTTGGCCTGCTTGGGGTCGACAAAATCCACCAGCAGCGCGACCTGGCGAGTGACCGGGTCGGCCGCCACGTCGATACGGCGGATGCGCCCTTCGACGTTGGGATTCGAGGCCCCGTTGATGCGCAGGTCCACCGTCTGGCCCACCTTGAGCTGCGCCCGGCGATCGGCGGCCACATAGCCTTCGAAGCGCATGCTGGACGGATCGATCACCTTGAGCAGGGCCTTGCCGACCTGGGCCGTATCACCAGGCGAGACCTGACGCTCGCTGACGATCCCGTCGAACGGCGCACGCACCTCGGTACGCGCCATCTGCTGCTTGGCGGCCACCAGGCGCGCGCCCGCCGCCACCTTTTCGCTGAGCGCCGCGGTGCGGCGGTTCTGCGAATCCTCGAGGGCCTGTTGCGACACCATCCCCTGGCCCTGCAGCGTCTTCTGGCGCAGCCACTGACGATCGGACTGCTCGAAGGCCTCGTTCGCCGCGCGGGCGGCTTCCTCGGCGGAGGAAAGGCTGTCGCGGATGGAGGTCGGATCCAGCCGCACAAGCAGGTCGCCCTTATGTACGGGTTCGCCGTTTTCCTTGAAGACCTGCTGAACCAGCGCCGACACCTCGGAGCGCAGGTCGGCGCGTCGTTCAGGCTGCACGGAGCCGGTGATCAGCGGCCCGGAGCTGTGCTCGCTCTCGCCGAGGATCATGCGGTCCTCGGCACTGAGCTGCAGCGCCGCCTGCGGCTTGGCCGCGTCGGCGTTGCCGCCCGGCTTCTGGCAGGCGCTCAGCGCCAGCAGCGCGGCAAGGGCTACGACGGAATACAGGCCACGCGTGGTCGAGGGCCGCAGGGTGGAGCAGGTGGTCATCCTTGAATCGACGGTTGAAGCCGGGAAGTCGAAATGAGCGGGGTACGACCCACCGACGCTGGCTGAGGCTGCACCCGAGCCGGGACTGTCGGCGTTCGCATGGCGCGCAACGCCTTCCCTCTCCGGAGAAGCAGTTCGTTCAGACAGTCTCGGCAGCGCCGTGCTTCGTGTTCGTACACAGTACGACACAAACTGCGGCAAGCATAACGAGGACGGATGGGGGTGCCGGAAGTCGTGCGACGGACTGCAGATTGCGCTGGTGAAGCGCGAGATTCCGGCGACAGACTGCGTCTGCGGAACGCTGAAGCGTCAGCGACGAGGGACGAACGGCAGCGCCATGCGCCGAATGGGAGACGCCGAGAGGCCGCTCAGGCGAACCAGTTCAACGGCCAGGCACCGCCCTGCCAGCGCTGCAGCCACAGCAGGCCGATGAGCGTCTTGGCATCGGTGAGCTCGCCACGCAGCGCCAGCCCGTCGAGCTCGCTCGCCGTGTGAGTCACCAGTTCGAGAAACTCGCCCTCGTCCAGATGCTGCTCGCCGCGCTCGAGGCCGCGGGCAAAGAAGATGTGGATGCCTTCGTCGGAATAGGCGATGGCGTTGTGAAGAATACCGGCGTACGCCCATTCGGCGGCACGGTATCCGGTCTCCTCGGCCAGCTCGCGGCGCGCGCAGGCCAGCGGCTCTTCGCCCGCATCCAGCTTGCCGGCCGGGAACTCGAGCATCACCCGCTCCATCGGGTAGCGGTACTGCCGCTCCAGCAGCAGACGACCGTCATCGAGCAAGGGCACGATCATCACGGCACCGGGGTGGCGGATGAACTCCCGGGCCGATTCGCGACCATCGGGCAGCAGCACGCGATCGCGCTGCACATGCAGGAAGTGCCCGCTGTAGACCTCGACGCCGTCGATGCGGCGCTCGATCAGCGCGTCGTCAGGCTCGCCCACGGCGCAGATATCTCCACACGAAGCCGGGGAAGCCCAGCGTGACGAAGAGACACAGGCCCGCCGCGTAGAACTCCCAGCCCTGCTCCTGCCGCTGGCCGATACGCATCTCCAGCCAGGTGCCAAGGCCGAAGCTCAGCACGGCCATCAGCAGGATCTCAGCCAGACGCCACCAGACGGCCTTGGGCGCACGCTTGGGGCCCAATAGCAACAACCGCTCGTTGAGATAAGGCAGGTTCGCGGCCAGCACCGCGAACACCAGCACCAGCCAGACAGCGACGGATTGATCCATCAAAACACTCCGTCGCTGGACACGCCGGACAGACCGGGCACGGGCATCAGGTGGCCAGCGCCTTCACGATGGCCTGTGCGCAGACGGCCATGAGCCCGCCAGGCAGGAGGCCGAACACCAGCACGGCGATGCCGTTGAGCGTCATCACGACGCGCACATCGCTGGGCGCTGCCAGCGGGGCGGTATCAGTGGGTTCATCGAAGAACATCACCTTGACGACACGCAGGTAGTAGAACGCGCCCACCAGCGAGATCAGCACAGCGAAGATGGCCAGCCACAGGTAGAAGGTGACGCCGGTGGCGACGAGTGCCTGTAACACGGCCAGCTTGCCGTAAAAGCCCACCGTCGGCGGGATGCCGGCCAGCGAGAACATGAACAGCGTCATCACCAGTGCGAACCAGGGGCTGCGCTTGGCCAGGCCGGCAAGGTCCTTGAGCTCTTCCGCCTCATGGCCCTGACGCGACAGCAGGATGACCATGCCGAAGGTGCCCAGCGTGGTCAGCACATAGGTGACCGCGTAGAACATCGACGAGCTGTAGGCATTGGCAGCCGACAGGGTGTTATTGTTGACGACACCGGAGGCCATGCCCAGCAGCATGAAGCCCATCTGCGCGATGGTGGAGTAGGCCAGCATGCGCTTCAGGTTGGTCTGCGCGATGGCGGCCAGATTGCCGATCAGCAGCGACAGCACGGCCAGCACGACGAGCATCTGCTGCCAGTCCACGGCGAGACCGATCATGCCTTCGACCAGCAGGCGCACCGTGATGGCGAAGGCCGCCAGCTTGGGCGCGGCACCGATCAGCAGCGTGATCGCGGTCGGTGCGCCCTGGTAGACGTCGGGCACCCACATGTGGAACGGCGCGGCGCCAAGCTTGAACGCCAGGCCGGCGACAACGAAGACGACGCCAAAGACCAGCACCGAGTGGTTAGGCACGCCCTGCGTGATGACCTCGAACACCTTGGGAATGCTCAGCGAGCCCGTAGCGCCGTACATCATCGACAGGCCGTAGAGCAGGAAGCCCGAAGCCAGCGCACCCAGCACGAAGTACTTCATCGCGGCCTCGGTCGACACCGAGTGATCGCGGCGCACCGCCACCAGCGCATAGAGCGACAGGCTCATCAGCTCGAGGCCGAGGTAGATGACCAGGAAATTGTTCGCCGACAGCATCACGTTCACGCCCAGCAGCGTGAACAGGCTGAGCGTGAACAGCTCGCCCTTGAGCATTTCACGCACACCAGCGTAGGGGCGTGCATAGACCAGCGACACCAGCGTCGCCAGGCTGGCGAAACCGGCCAGCAGGTGGCCCATGGGGTCGGCCACCACCATGCCTTGCATGGCATAGGTCGTCAGGCCGGCATTGAAGTAGCAGAAGTGCATGCCGCCGACGACGACCAGCGTCAGCACCGTCAGCCAGTACGTCGGCCTGCGCTGTTCGTCGGTGACCCACAGGTCCACCAGGGCCACCAGGCAGCCCATTGCCAGCAGCAGGATCTCGGGATAAATCGCGAGCCAGTTCATATCGTTCATTGGATGTGCCTCAGCCCGGGATCAGTTTGCTCTGGGCCACATGCTTGAGCAGTTCGCCAACGGAAGCGTGCATGACGTCGGTGAAGGGCTTGGGGAACACGCCCATCCACAGCACGGCGACGGCCAGCACGCCCAGCATCAGGAATTCACGCTTGTTGATGTCGGTCAGCGCACGCACGTTGTCGTTGGCGATGTCACCGAAGTAGACGCGCTTGATCATCCACAGCGTGTAGGCGGCGCCGAACACCAGCGCAGTCGCGGCGATGGCACCCAGCCAGAAATTGTGGCCGACCGTGCCCAGGATCACCATCCATTCGCCGACGAAGCCTGCCGTGGCCGGCAGGCCGCAGTTAGCCATGCCGAAGAACACCGCGAATGCTGCGAACTTGGGCATGGTGTTGACCACGCCGCCATAGGCCGAGATCTCACGGGAATGCACGCGGTCGTAGAGAACGCCGATGCACAGGAACATCGCGCCGGACACGAAGCCGTGCGAGATCATCTGCACGATGCCGCCGGCCACGCCCAGCTCGTTGAACACGAAGAAGCCCAGGGTCACGAATCCCATGTGCGCGATGGACGAGTAGGCCACCAGCTTCTTCATGTCCTTCTGCACCAGGGCAACCAGGCCGATGTAGACCACGGCGATCAGCGACATCGCGATGATCAGCCAGGCCCATTCGCGCGCAGCGTCAGGTGCGATCGGCAGCGAGAAACGCAGGAAGCCGTAGCAACCCAGCTTCAGCATGATGGCCGCCAGCACCACCGAACCGCCGGTAGGCGCCTCGACGTGGGCATCGGGCAGCCAGGTGTGCACCGGCCACATCGGCACCTTCACCGCGAAGGCCGCCAGGAAGGCGAAGAACAGCAGCGTCTGGGCCGTACCCGTGAGCGGCAGTTGGTGCCAGGTCTGGATATCGAAGCTGCCGGCCGACTGGTAGTACAGGTACAGCAACGCGACCAGCATCAGCAGCGAACCGGCGAGCGTGTAGAGGAAGAACTTGAACGCTGCATAGACGCGCCGCGGGCCGCCCCACACGCCGATGATGATGTACATCGGCAGCAGCGTCGCCTCGAAGAACACGTAGAACAGCATGCCGTCCAGTGCCGTGAAGACGCCCACCATCAGACCCGACAGGATCAGGAAGGCGCCCATGAACTGGTTCACGCGGTTCTCGATGACATCCCAGGCCGAGATCACCACGATGATGGTGATGAAGGCCGTCAGGGGCACGAACCACATCGAGATGCCGTCCACGCCCAGGTGGTAGCGGATGTTGAAGCGCTCGATCCAGGGCAGGTTCTCGACGAACTGCATCGCGGCCGTCGAGGTGTCGAAGCCGGTGATCAGCGGCAGCGTCACCAGGAAACTCAGCACGGCACCGACGAGCGCCATCCAGCGCACGGTCGTGGCCTGCTCGTCACGCCCGAGCGCCAGCAGCAGCGCGCCGCAGACGATGGGCAGAAAAATCGCAAGACTCAGCAACATTCTTGTTCTCCGCGTCCGAGCTCAGAGGCCGATCAGGGCCCGGAACTGGCGCTCGATTTCGGGCCAGAGCTGCCAGGTCATCAGACCGACGACGCCCAGGATCATCACGAGGGCGTACCAGTACAGGTAGCCGGTCTGCACGCGGCGGACCAGGCCGGCGATGCCGCCTACCGCCTTCGCGGAGCCGTTGATCAGCAGCCCATCGATCAGCGCCGTATCACCACCCTTCCACAGGCCCACGCCGATGGCGCGCGCCGCACGGGCCAGGATGTTCTCGTTGATCCAGTCCATGTAGTACTTGTTCTCAAGCACCACGATCAGCGGACGCAGCACCTTGGCCAGCGTGGCCGGGATGCTTGGCGCCACCATGTAGAAGACGTAGGCCGTCACCACACCCGCCAGAGCCAGCCAGAACGGCAGCGTGCTGAAGGCGTGCAGGGCCATCGCCGCAGCGCCGTGGAATTCGGCAGCCAGTTCCTCCATCGCCGGATGGGCGTGCAGGTTGATGTGGATGGCGTCCTTGAGGAAGTCGCCATACAGCATCGGCTGGATGGTCAGGAAGCCGATCACCACCGACGGAATGGCCAGCAGCACCAGCGGAGCCGTCACCACCCAGGGCGACTCATGCGGCGTGTGCGCATGGCCATGGTCGTCGTCGTGATCGTCGTGCTCACCCGGGAAGGGCTTGTGGTGGAAGTGCTCCTTGCCGTGGAAGACCAGGAAGTACATCCGGAAGCTGTAGAAGGCAGTGACGAACACGCCCGCGATCACGGCGAAATACGCGAAACCCGCGGCCGGCAGGTGGCTGGCGGCCACGGCCTCGATGATGGAGTCCTTGGAGTAGAAGCCCGCGAACAGCGGCGTGCCGATCAGCGCCAGCGAGCCCAGCAGCGAGGTGATCCAGGTGATGGGCATGTACTTGCGCAGGCCGCCCATGTTGCGGATGTCCTGGTCGTGGTGCATGCCGATGATGACGGAGCCAGCGCCCAGGAACAGCAGTGCCTTGAAGAACGCGTGCGTCATCAGGTGGAACACGGCGACCGAGTAGGCCGAGGCGCCCAGCGCCACGGTCATGTAACCCAGCTGAGACAGCGTGGAGTACGCGACGACGCGCTTGATGTCGTTCTGGATGATGCCCAGGAAGCCCATGAACAGCGCCGTGATCGCGCCGATCACCATCACGAAGTTCAGGGCCGTGTCGGACAGCTCGAACAGCGGGCTGAAGCGCGACACCATGAAGATGCCGGCGGTCACCATCGTGGCGGCGTGGATCAGCGCGGAGATGGGGGTCGGGCCTTCCATCGAGTCCGGCAGCCACACGTGCAGCGGGAACTGCGCCGACTTGCCCATCGCGCCGATGAACAGGCAGATGCAGGCTACCGTCAGCAGCGACCAGTCACCGCCGAACAGGGGCAGCGGGAAGGCCAGCTTGGCCAGTTCGTCCGCCTTGGCAAAGGTCTCGGTGTAGTTCAGCGAACCACCATAGGCCAGCAGCAGGCCGATGCCCAGGATGAAGCCGAAGTCACCCACGCGATTGACCAGGAAGGCCTTCATGTTGGCGAACACAGCGGTCGGCTTCTTGAACCAGAAGCCGATCAGCAGGTAGGACACCAGGCCCACGGCTTCCCAGCCGAAGAACAGCTGCAGCATGTTGTTGCTCATGACCAGCATCAGCATGCTGAACGTGAACAGCGAGATGTACGAGAAGAAGCGCTGGTAGCCCGGGTCCTCTTCCATGTAGCCGATGGTGTAGATGTGAACCATCAGCGACACGAAGGTCACGACGCACATCATCATCGCGGTCAGGCCATCGACCATGAAGCCGACTTCCATCTTCAGGCCGCCGAGCGTCATCCACTCGTAGACCGTCTGATTGAAGCGCGCGCCGTCCACGGCAACGCTGTAGAGCGTCATTGCGGAGATGACGAACGCGATGAGCACGCCGAGGATGGTCGCGGCATGCGCGCCACGCCGGCCGACCGCCTTGCCGAAGAAACCGGCGATGACGGCGCCAGCCAGCGGCGCCATCGGCACCGTCAGCAGGAGGTTCTGGGAGAGTTGTGCAGACATCTTCTTTCCGTGTCCTCTGAGATCAGCCCTTCAGCGCGTCAAGCTCTTCGACCTTGATGCTGCTGCGGTTGCGGAACACCACGACCAGGATGGCCAGGCCGATGGCCGATTCGGCCGCCGCGACGGTCAGGATGAAGAACACGAACACCTGGCCGGCCATGTCGCCGAGGTAGTGCGAGAACGCGACGAAATTCAGGTTGACCGCCAGCAGCATCAGCTCGATGGCCATCAGCAGCACGATCAGGTTCTTGCGGTTCAGGAAGATCCCGATCACCGACAGCGCGAACAGCATCGCGCCCAGCGTCAGGAAATGACCCAGCGTCAGTCCGGTCATGCCTGCTCTCCTTCGGTCTTGGCTTCGGACGCCACGGTGGGCGCCATCTTCACGATGCGCAGGCGGTCGGCCTTCTTGACCTTGACCTGGTCCGACGGATCAACGTAGCGGGAGTCCTTGCGCTCGCGCAGCGTCAGCGCGATGGCGGCAACGATTGCCACCAGCAGCAGCACGGCCGCGATTTCCAGCGGGTACAGATAGTTGGTGTAGATCTCGATGCCCAGCAGCTTGGTGTTACCCATCTGCACCTCAGCGGGCGTCGGCACGGGGGCCTGGGTCAGCTGGAAGCCGCCCATCAGCACCACGCCCATCTCCAGCGCGATGAGGGCACCGACCAGTGCTGCGACGGGCATGTGCAGCCAGAAACCCTCGCGGACGCTGTCCGAATGCAGGTCCAGCATCATCACGACGAACAGGAACAGCACCATGACCGCGCCGATGTAGACCAGCACCAGGGCAATAGCGAGGAACTCGGCCTTGAGCAGCATCCAGATGCAGGACGCCGTGAAGAAGGCCAGGATCAGGAAGAGCGCCGAATGCACGGTGTTCTTCGCGGTGATCACGCGAACCGAACTGCCGAGCAGGATGACGGAGAAGACGTAGAAGAGGATGGTCGTGGTGTCCATGCGAATCCAACCAAACCGTGTGAATCGAATCGGAGCGCGTCCAGCGCACCCCGCCGAACTCAGCGGTACTTGGCGTCGGCCTCCTTTTGGGCTGCGATCTGGGGCTCGTACTTGTCGCCGACCGCCAGCAGCATGTCCTTGGTGAAGTAGAGGTCACCACGCTTCTCGCCGTGGTACTCGAAGATGTTGGTCTCGACGATGGAGTCCACCGGGCAGCTCTCTTCGCAGAAGCCGCAGAAGATGCACTTCGTCAGGTCGATGTCGTAGCGCGTGGTGCGGCGGCTGCCGTCGGCGCGCACGTCGGACTCGATGGTGATGGCCATCGCCGGGCACACGGCCTCGCACAGCTTGCAGGCGATGCAGCGCTCTTCACCGTTCTCGTAGCGACGCAGCGCGTGCAGGCCACGGAAACGCGGGCTCAGCGGTGTCTTTTCCTCGGGGAACTGAACCGTGATGTTGCGCGACAAGAAATGCCGGCCGGTCAGGGCCATGCCCTTGAACAGCTCGGTGAGCAGAAGGCTCTTGGCGAAATTCAGGAAAGTGGACATCTGTTTACTTCCAGATGTTGAAGGGCGTCTGCATCCACAGACCGACGACGACCAGCCAGACCAGGGTCAGCGGGATGAAGATCTTCCAGCCCAGACGCATGATCTGGTCGTAGCGGTAGCGCGGGAACGTGGCACGCACCCACAGGAACATGGTCACGACGAAGAAGGTCTTCATGAACAGCCAGGCCCAGTTCCAGAACGCCATCGTGTCGACGATGAACTGCGGCGTCTGCAGGCCGAAGAGGCTCCAGGAAACCGGGGCACTCCAGCCACCCAGGAACATCACGACGGCCAGGGCCGACACGAGGATCATGTTGGCGTATTCCGCGAGGAAGAACATCGCGAACGACATGCCCGAGTACTCGATCATGTGACCGGCCACGATCTCGGACTCGCCCTCCACCACGTCAAACGGGTGTCGGTTGGTCTCGGCCAGGCCGGAGATGAAGTAGATGAGGAAGATGGGCAGCAGCGGCAGCCAGTTCCAGGACAGGATGTTCAGACCCATGGCCGCGAACATGCCCTTCTCCTGGCTCTGCACCACGGCGGTCATGTTCAGGCTGCCGGTCACCATCAGCACCACGACCAGCGCGAAGCCCATCGCGATTTCGTAGGACACCATCTGGGCCGACGCGCGCAGTGCGCCCAGGAAGGCGTACTTGGAGTTGGACGCCCAGCCGGCGATGATCACCCCGTAGACCTCCAGCGAGGTGATCGCCATCAGGAACAGCAGGCCGGCGTTCACGTTGGCCACCGCGGCCTCGGGGCCGAAGGGCACGACGGCCCAGGCGGCCAGCGCCGGCATGATGGTCAGGATGGGGCCCAGGAAGAACAGGCCCTTGTTCGCGGCGGTCGGCTTGATGATCTCCTTGAAGATCAGCTTCACCGCGTCGGCGATGGGGGTCAGCAGACCATAGGGGCCCACGCGGTTGGGGCCCGGGCGGATCTGCGACCAGCCGATGGCCTTGCGTTCCCACAGCGTCAGGTAGGCCACGCAGATCATCAGCGGTGCAACCACCGCGATGATCTTGATGAGGCTCCAGATCACCGGCCAGACGCCGCCCAGCGCCGAAGCGCCAGCTTGGTAGAGAGTTTCGATCATGCTGCAGCGTCTCCGATCAGACCTTGCTCAGGGTCAGCGTGCCGAAGGCCGCACCCAGCGTGGCGGTTTGTGCCAGACCGGCCGGCACGCGGGCCGTGCCCTCGGGCAGGTCGGCTTCCAGACGCGCCGGCAGTTGGGCGGCACCGCCGTCCTGCACCAGGCGAACCTGGTCGCCTGCCTGCAGGCCCAGTTGCTGCCACAGACCAATGGGCAGGCCCACCATCGCCGCCTGGCGGCCATCGGCGGTCAGTTGCAGGGACGAGGCCTGGCGCACCAGGTTGTCGCTGGCATAGATGGGCAGGTTGGCGATGCGCTCCACGCCCTCGCCGGCCGCCACCGCCACGGCTTGCGCGGTGGTGCGGTTGTTCAGGCGGGCGCTCAGATCGCCCTGCCCCAGCGCGGCGGCACGCACCTGCTCGGAGCTGTCGAAATCGAAGCCCGGCAGGCCCAGCAGATTGCCCAGCACGCGCAGGATCTTCCAGCCCGGACGGGTCTCGCCCAGCGCCTTCACGACACCGGCGAAGCTCTGCACGCGACCCTCGGCGTTCACGAAGGAACCGGAGGTCTCGGTGAAGGGCGCGGTCGGCAGGATCACGTCCGCGTACTCGACGCCGGTCTTGAAGGGGCTCAGCACCACGACCATCTCGGCCGCGGCCAGCGCCTTGGCGGCCGCCGCCGGGTTGGCCGAGTCCAGCAGCGGATCGGTGTTCAGCAGCACCAGCGCCTTCAGCGCGGTGGACGACAGCATCGCGCCGGCGTCCAGGCCGCCGTTCTGCGGCTGAGCCTTCACCCACTGGGCACCCACGCTGTTGGCGGCTTCGCCGAAGTAGCCGACGGTCGCGCCGGTCTGCTCGCCAATCCACTGGGCCAGCGCCAGCAAGCCGGAGGCCTGCGGATGCTGTGCGGCGGCATTGCCCAGCAGCACGGCCTTGGACTGACCGCTCAGCAGGCTGGCGGCAATGGCCTGGGCGGCCTCGGTGGCTTCACCGGCGACCGGGGCCTGGGCGCCGGTGGTCTGGCCAATGGCGGTGGCCACATCGGCCAGCGCGTTGATCCAGCGCGACGGCGCCAGCGTGACGGTCTGACGCACGGGCATCAGCCAGTCGTCGCCCTGGGCACCGATGCGGCTGATCTCCGCGCCGCGGCGTGCGGCGTGGCGCAGGCGGGCCGAGAACAGCGGATGGTCCTTGCGCAGCACCGAACCGATCACCAGCGCACGGTCCAGTTCGGACAGCGAGGCGACCGAGCGGCCCAGCCAGCGGGCTTCGCCGGCGGAGGCGGCATTGCCGAAGTCGGCATGGCGCAGGCGGTGGTCGATGTTGTCGCTGCCCAGGCCGCGCACGACCTGGGCGAGCAGGTGCAGTTCCTCGACGGTGCTGTGGGCCGAGCCCAGCGCGCCGATGGCGGCCGCGCCATGCTGGTCCTTGATCGACTTCAGGCCGGTGGCGACATATTCCAGCGCGGTGGTCCAGTCCACCTGCTTCCACGCCCCGCCCTGCTTGATCATGGGCGAGCTCAGGCGGGCGTCGCTGTTCAGCGCCTCGTAGCTGAAACGGTCACGGTCGGCGATCCAGCACTCGTTGACGTCTTCGTTCTCGAGCGGCACGACGCGCATCACCTCGTTGCCCTTGACCTGGACGACCAGGTTGGCACCGGTGGAATCGTGCGGCGACACGCTCTTGCGGCGCGACAGCTCCCAGGTGCGGGCGCTGTAGCGGAAGGGCTTGCTGGTCAGCGCGCCGACCGGGCAGATGTCGATCATGTTGCCCGACAGCTCGGAGTCCACCGAGCGGCCGACGAAGGTCTGGATCTCACTGTACTCACCGCGGTGAGCCATGCCCAGTTCCATCTGACCGGCGATCTCCTGGCCGAAGCGCACGCAGCGGGTGCAGTGGATGCAGCGGCTCATCTCCTCCATGGAGATCAGCGGGCCCACGCTCTTGTGGAAGACCACGCGCTTCTCTTCCGAGTAGCGGCTCTTGGAGCCACCGTAGCCCACGGCCAGATCCTGCAGCTGGCACTCACCGCCCTGGTCGCAGATGGGGCAATCCAGCGGGTGATTGATCAGCAGGAATTCCATGACGCCCTGCTGGGCCTTGATCGCCTTGTCGCTCTTGGTGCGGACGATCATGCCCTGCGTGACCGGGGTCGCGCAGGCGGGCAGCGGCTTGGGTGCCTTTTCCACGTCCACCAGGCACATGCGGCAATTGGCCGCGATGCTCAGTTTCTTGTGATAGCAGAAGTGCGGGATGTAGGCACCGGCCTGTTCGGCGGCATGCATGACCATGCTGCCTTCCTTGACCGAGACCTTCTTGCCGTCGAGTTCGATTTCAACCATGGCTGTTCCTGGCGCGATCAGGTCGGAGCCACCAGGGGCTTCTTGTGTTCAATCAGATGCACGAACTCATGCTTGAAGTGCTTGAGCATCGCGCGCACCGGCATCGCAGCCGCGTCGCCCAGGGCGCAGATGGTGCGGCCCTGGATGTTGTCGGCAACCGAATTCAGCAGATCGATGTCTTCGGGTCGGCCTTCGCCTGCATAGATGCGTTCCAGCACCCGGTGCATCCAGCCCGTGCCTTCGCGGCAGGGCGTGCACTGGCCGCAGGACTCGTGGCTGTAGAAGTAGGACAGACGCAGCAGGCTCTGCACCATGCAGCGCGAGTCGTCGATGACGATGACCGCGCCCGAGCCCAGCATGGAGCCGGCCTTGGCGATGGAGTCATAGTCCATCGTGCACTGCATCATCACGTCGGCCGGCAGCACCGGCGCGGACGAGCCCCCCGGGATCACCGCCTTGAGCTTGCGTCCCTTGCGCACACCGCCGGCGAGCTCCAGCAGCACCGAGAACGGCGTGCCCAGCGGCACCTCGAAGTTGCCGGGCTTCTCCACGTCGCCGGACACCGAGAACAGCTTGGTGCCGCCGTTGTTGGGCTTGCCGATCTCGAGATAGGCCTGGCCGCCGTTGCGGATGATCCAGGGCACGGCCGCGAAGGTCTCGGTGTTGTTGATGGTGGTGGGCTTGCCGTACAGACCGAAGCTGGCCGGGAACGGCGGCTTGAAGCGCGGCTGGCCCTTCTTGCCTTCCAGCGACTCCAGCAGCGCGGTTTCCTCGCCGCAGATGTAGGCGCCGAAACCATGGTGGCCGTGCAGCTGGAAATTGAAACTGCTGCCCATGATGGCGTCACCCAGATAGCCGGCGGCACGGGCCTCTTCCAGGGCGGCCTCGAAGCGCTCGTAGACCTCGAAGATCTCGCCGTGGATGTAGTTGTAGCCGACCGCAATGCCCATCGCATAGGCGGCGATGGCCATGCCCTCGATCACCTGGTGCGGGTTGTGCATCAGGATCTCACGGTCCTTGCAGGTGCCCGGCTCGCCTTCGTCGGAGTTGCAGACCAGGTATTTCTGGCCCGGGAAGGCGCGCGGCATGAAGCTCCACTTCAAGCCTGTCGGGAAGCCCGCACCGCCACGGCCGCGCAGGGCCGAGGTCTTGACCTCGGCGATCACCTGATCGGGGGTCAGGCCTTCACCGCCGTCCTTGCCGAGAATCTTGCGCAGGGCTGCGTAGCCGCCGCGAGCTTCATAGTCCTTCAGGGACCAGTTATTGCCGTTCAGGTCGGCATAGATCTGCGGGCTGATGTGACGGCCGTGAAAGCAGGTCTCGGCTCCGGTAGCCTGGAATTTGGAAAGATCCAGCATCGTCATCCTCAAGCCTGGCTGGCTGCGTGGGCACGCAGCGTGTCGACGAGCTCGTCAAGACGCTCGTTGCTCATGAAGCTGCACATCTGGCGGTCGTTGACCAGCATCACCGGCGAGTCGGCGCAGGCACCCAGGCACTCGCTCTTCTGAACGGTGAAGAGGCCATCGGCCGTGGTACCGCCCTCCTCCACGCCCAGCTTGCTGCAGAGGTGGTCCAGCGCCTTCTGGCCGTCGCGCAGCTGGCAGGGCAGATTCGCGCAGACGTTCAGCTTGAACTTGCCCAGCTTGCGCTGGTTGTACATGTTGTAGAAGGTCGTCACCTCGTACACCGCGATCGCGGGCATGCCGAGGTAGGCTGCGATCGCGTCCTCGCTCTCGCGCGACACGAAGCCCTGCTCCTGCTGCACGATGGACAGGCAGGCCATCACGGCGGACTGGGCCTGCTCGGCGGGGTATTTGGCGACTTCGCGGTCGAAGCGGGCGCGCGTGGCGTCGCTGAGCACGAAGGCAGTCGGGGTAGAAGTCGTTGTCATCGTCTGCACGTCAACGGTCGATCTCGCCGAACACGATGTCCATCGTGCCGATGATGGCCACGGCGTCCGCGATCATGTGACCGCGGCCCATCTCATCGAGCGCCGCGAGGTGGGCAAAGCCCGGCGCGCGGATCTTGAGGCGATAAGGCTTGTTGGCGCCATCGCTGACGAGATAGATGCCGAACTCGCCCTTGGGATGCTCGACGGCCGCATAGGCCTGGCCCTCGGGCACATGGAAGCCTTCGGTGAAGAGCTTGAAGTGGTGGATCAGCTCCTCCATGTTGGACTTCATGCCCACGCGCGAAGGAGGCGCCACCTTGTGGTTGTCGGTGATGACCGGGCCGGGGTTGGCGCGCAGCCAATCCACGCACTGCTTGATGATGCGGTTGGACTGGCGCATTTCCTCGACGCGCACGAGGTAGCGGTCGTAGGTGTCGCCGTTGGTGCCGACTGGCACATCGAAATCCATGTTCGCGTAGACGTCGTAGGGCTGTTTCTTGCGCAGGTCCCATTCGATGCCGGAGCCGCGCAGCATCGGGCCGCTGAAGCCCATGTTCAGCGCACGCTCCGGAGACACGACACCGATGCCCACCGTACGCTGCTTCCAGATGCGGTTGTCGGTCAGCAGCGTTTCGTAGTCGTCGACGTTCTTGGGGAAACGAGCGCAGAAGTCGTCCAGGAAGTCCAGCAACGAGCCCTGGCGGTTCTCGTTGAGCATCGCGATGGTCTTCGCGTTCTTGATCTTGCTGACCTGGTACTGCGGCATGCTGTCCGGCAGGTCACGGTAGACACCGCCCGGACGGAAGTAGGCCGCATGCATGCGGGCGCCGGAGACAGCCTCATACACGTCGAACAGGTCTTCGCGCTCACGGAACGCGTAGATCAGGATGTTCATCGCGCCGCAGTCGATGCCGTGCGCGCCGATCCACAGCAGGTGGTTCAGCACCCGCGTGATCTCCGCGAACATCACACGGATGTACTGCGCCCGGATCGGCACCTCGATGCCCAGCATCTTCTCGATGGCCAGGCAGTAGGCGTGCTCGTTGGCCATCATGGACACATAGTCCAGGCGGTCCATGTAGGGCAGCGATTGGATGAAGGTCTTGCTCTCGGCCAGCTTCTCGGTGGCACGGTGCAGCAGGCCGATATGCGGGTCGGCGCGCTGGATGACCTCGCCGTCGAGTTCCAGCACCAGGCGCAGCACGCCGTGCGCGGCCGGATGCTGGGGACCGAAGTTCAGCGTGTAGTTCTTGATCTCAGCCATGGCTTACAGACCGCCGTACTTGTCTTCACGAATGATGCGCGGCGTGATCTCGCGCGGCTCGATGGTCACCGGCTGGTAGACCACCCGTTTCTGCTCGGCGTCATAGCGCATCTCGACATGACCCGACACCGGGAAGTCCTTGCGCATCGGGTGGCCGATGAAACCGTAGTCGGTCAGGATGCGGCGCAGGTCGTTGTGACCTTCGAAGATGATGCCGTAGAGGTCGAACGCCTCGCGCTCGAACCAGTTCGCCGAGTTCCAGATCTCGGTGATGGACGCCACGCAGGGGTATTCGTCATCCGGGCAGAACACCGTCAGCCGCAGACGCCAGTTCTTGCTGACCGACAGCAGATGGCTGACCACCGCGAAGCGCGGACCCTCGTAGGCGCCTTCGCGGTAGGTACTGAAGTCCAGACCGCACAGGTCGATCAGCTGCTCAAACTTCAGCTCCGGGTGATCGCGCAGGGTGCGAGCCACCTCGGCATAGTCTGCGGCTCGAACCGTGAGCGTCAATTCGCCCAGCGCATTCTCAAGTTTGGCGACACGATCGCCCAGCACATTGCCCAGATGGTGGGCCAGGGTTTCGAGAGGACTCATACCGGGCTCAGCGGGCAATGGTGTTTTCGCGGCGGATCTTGGCCTGCAGCTGCAGCACACCGTAGAGCAGCGCTTCTGCGGTGGGCGGACAGCCGGGCACATAGACGTCCACCGGCACGATACGGTCGCAGCCTCGCACGACCGAATAGCTGTAGTGGTAATAACCGCCGCCGTTGGCGCAGGAGCCCATGGAGAGCACCCAGCGGGGTTCGGCCATCTGGTCGTAGACCTTGCGCAGAGCCGGCGCCATCTTGTTGCACAGCGTGCCGGCCACGATCATCAGATCGGACTGACGCGGGCTTGGGCGAAACAGCATGCCGAAACGGTCGATGTCATAACGGGCTGCACCCGCATGCATCATCTCGACCGCGCAACAGGCCAGACCGAAGGTCATGGGCCACAAGGAACCGGTCTTGGACCAGTTGATCAGCTTGTCGACCGAGGTGGTGACAAAGCCTTCTTTCAGGACGCCTTCAATACCCATATCGAGTTCCCAGCAGGTGTCGGCAGCAGGTCATTCCCAGTCCAGGGCGCCCTTTTTCCATTCGTAGGCAAAACCGACGACCAGAATGCCGAGGAAGATCATCATCGCCCAGAAGCCGGTGGCTCCGATTTCCTTGAGCGCGACGGCCCACGGAAACAAAAAGGCGATCTCCAGATCGAACAGGATGAAAAGAATGGCAACGAGGTAATAGCGCACATCGAATTTCATGCGCGCGTCTTCAAAGGCCTCGAAGCCGCATTCGTACGGGGAGTTCTTGGCCTGATCCGGCCGATTCGGCCCCAACAGGGCGCCGAGCAGTTGCGGAGCGATCCCGACGCCTGCCCCGACCAAGATGAACAAGATGACGGGGAGGTATTGCTCGAGATTCATTGACTTCCTCGCAACCGGCCCCAAGTTCGCCCGGGAGGCAAACAGAGCCACAAATGAAAACAGGCGCGCCGCCAAGCGAAGCAAACTCGCCCGCGGATCGCGCCCGCCTTGAACCTTGTCTTGGTTGCCCCTTATGGACCGACCAAGGCGACAGGCCGCTTCACTTACACCCAAAGCCCTTCGGGCGCCCGGATGCTAGCCTATGTTCTGGTGCCGTCGGCGAGACTCGAACTCGCACAGCTTTCGCCACTACCCCCTCAAGATAGCGTGTCTACCAATTTCACCACGACGGCTGATACTTGCATCTGCTCAGCAAGCAGGGAGGGTTTTCCTTGCTGGGCAGCCTCGCATTCTATACCGGATTTCGGAGTCTTCTAGAGAAGTTGGCCCCATCCGGCCCCATTTATTGCGAAGCAGCGGAGGCGGCCGGCGCAACGACTGCAGCGCCCGGAATGGCCGCAGCGCCCGATGCCGTCGCAGCCGGCGCAACGACTGCGGCGCGATCCAGGATGCTGTCCGAGGCCGGCGCGGCCGTCCGACCGTTCGCCAGGAACGCCAACGCCAGCGTGCAACCGAAGAACAGCGTGGCAGCAACCGCCGTGCTGCGCGACAGGAAGTTCGCACTACCCGTGGCTCCGAACAGACTGCCCGAGGCCCCGCTGCCGAATGAGGCACCCATGTCGGCACCCTTGCCGTGCTGGACTAGCACCAGACCGATGATTGCCAGTGCCGACAGCAACTGAACGATCAAGACCAGATTCGCAAAAAACTGCATTCACTCACTCCATCAACATGCCCGGGGCTCACATGGCCCCGATGAAATTTCAAACCGACGCTGCGCGACAGATCGCCGCGAAGTCGGCTGCAACCAACGCCGCGCCACCGATCAGCCCGCCGTCGATATCAGGCTGGGCGAACAGCGCGGCCGCGTTGTCCGGCTTCACGCTCCCCCCGTACAGCAGGCGCATGCCTGCCGCCCGGTCGGTCGCCGCCTTCAGCTGCGCTCGCAGCACCGCGTGAACGGCCTGGGCCTGCTCAGGCGACGCCGTCAAGCCCGTACCGATGGCCCAGCGCGGCTCATAGGCGACCACCATCTCGCCACAGCAGTGGCCGAGGCCATGGATCACCGCAGCGAGTTGCCGCTTGACCACCAGTTCGGTCTGCCCGGCCTCGCGTTCCTCGCGGGTTTCACCAACGCAGACGATGGGCGTCACACCACGCGCAAGCGCTGCCTTGGCCTTGTCGGCCACCAGCTGATCGCCCTCGGCGTGATAGGCGCGGCGCTCCGAATGGCCGACGATCACATAGCGACAGCCAACGTCCGCCAGCATCGCCGCAGACACCTCGCCCGTGTACGCGCCCTGATCGTGCGCTGAACAATCCTGCGCGCCGAAGGCCAGGCTTGTCCCGGTCAGCGCCAGCGCGGTTTCGGTCAGGTACGGAAACGGGACGCACAGCCCGACATCCGCATTCCAGGGACCGGCCTCGCGCAGCCCTGCCAGCAACTGAGCGTTCTGCACCCGGCTGCCATGCATCTTCCAATTGCCAACAACGAGTTTTCTTCTCATTTCGACTCGCCTTACCAGGTCAGCACGATCTTGCCGATGTGCTGATTCGACTCCATCAACGCATGCGCCTCGGCGGCGCGCTCGGCCGGCAACTGGCTGAATACCACCGGACGAATGCGCCCGGCCTCCATGAGGGGCCAGACACGCTCGCGCAGGGCGGCAGCCAGTGCCGTCTTGAATGCCACCGGGCGTGGGCGCAGGGTCGAGCCGGATACCGTCAGGCGCCGCCGCAGGATCTGCGATGCATCGACCTGCGCCTGCGCCCCGCCCTGCACCGCAATGATGGCAACACGCCCATCATCAGCCAGCGCCCGGAGGTCGCGAGCGATGTAGTCGCCCGCCACCATGTCCAGGATGACATCCACGCCACGCCCATCGGTCGCCGCACGCGCCGCCTCGACGAAGTCCTCTTCGCGATAGTTGATCGCGACATCGGCCCCCAGTTCGAGACAGGCCTTGGCCTTTTCCGCTGACCCGACCGTCACCAGCACCCGGGCACCCAGCGCCTTGGCCATCTGGATGGCCGTGACACCGATGCCGCTGGAGCCCCCGTGAATCAGCAGGCTCTCGCCCGCCTTCAGCGCCGCCCGGTCAAACACATTGGCCCAGACGGTGAAGCAGGTCTCGGGCAGCGAGGCGGCCTCGACCAGGCTCCACCCCTTGGGCACCGGCAGGCACTGGCCAATCGGCGCCACACAAAGCTCGGCATAGCCGCCACCGCTGACCAGCGCACAGACGCGGTCACCGATGGCGAAGCCAGCGACGGCCAGCGCCTGTTCGTCACCGGCGACGATCTCGCCAGCAACCTCAAGCCCGGGCAGATCACTGGCACCCGCCGGCGGCGGATACGCCCCCTTGCGCTGCAGCACGTCGGGGCGATTAATCCCCGACGCCGCGACGCGAATCAGGCACTCACCGGCGGCCGGCGAAGGCTCGGCGCGCGTCACGCACTCGAGAACCTCGGGGCCGCCAGGGCGTGTGATCGCGATCGCGCGCATGCCTACCCTCGCCTCCTTACTCGGCAGCAGGTGCCGGAGCCGAGACGGCTTCGGGCTTGTCCAGCAGCGCCTTCATCGAGAGCTTGATGCGACCCTTTTCATCGGTCTCCAGCACCTTGACCTTGACGATCTGGCCTTCCTGCAGGAAGTCGGTGACCTTCTCGACGCGCTGGTGGGCGATCTGGCTGATGTGCAGCAGGCCATCCTTGCCCGGCAGCAGGTTCACCAGGGCGCCGAAGTCCAGGATCTTGACGATCGGGCCTTCGTAGACCTTGCCGACTTCCACTTCCGCCGTGATCTCGGCGATGCGCTTCTTGGCCATCTCGGCCTTCTCGGCGTCCGTCGAGGCGATGGTGATGGTGCCGTCTTCGCCGATGTCGATCGTGGTGCCGGTTTCCTCGGTCAGCGCACGGATCGTCGCGCCACCCTTGCCGATCACGTCGCGGATCTTCTCCGGGTTGATCTTCATCGTGTACAGACGCGGCGCGAACTGCGACACCTCGGTATTGGCCGTGCCCATGGCCTCGACCATCTTCGACAGGATGTGCAGGCGCGCTTCCTTGGCCTGAGCCAGCGCGACCTGCATGATTTCCTTGGTGATGCCCTGGATCTTGATGTCCATCTGCAGGGCCGTGATGCCGGTCGACGTGCCGGCCACCTTGAAGTCCATGTCGCCCAGGTGATCTTCGTCACCCAGGATGTCGGTCAGCACGGCAAAGCGGTTGCCGTCCTTGATCAGGCCCATGGCGATACCAGCCACGTGCGCCTTCAGCGGCACGCCGGCATCCATCAGCGACAGGCAGCCGCCGCAGACGGAAGCCATGGACGAGGAACCGTTGGACTCGGTGATCTCGGAGACCACGCGCAGCGAATACGGGAACTCTTCCTTGCTCGGCAGCACCGCGACCAGCGCGCGCTTGGCCAGGCGGCCGTGACCGATTTCGCGACGCTTGGGGCTGCCCACGCGGCCCGTTTCGCCGGTGGCAAACGGGGGCATGTTGTAGTGCAGCATGAAGCGGTCTTCGAACTCACCGTCCAGCGCGTCGATGCGCTGCGCGTCGCGGTCCGTGCCCAGCGTGGCGATCACCAGGGCCTGGGTTTCACCACGCGTGAACAGCGCGGAGCCGTGCGTGCGCGGCAGCAGGCCGTTGCGGATCTCGATGGGGCGCACGGTGCGGGTGTCGCGGCCGTCGATGCGCGGCTCGCCGGCCAGGATCTGGCTGCGCACGATGCGGGCTTCGATCTCGAACAGCAGGCCTTCAACCTCAACCTTGTCGAAGGACACGCCTTCGGCGGTCAGTGCAGCAAAGACGTTGGCAGTCGCCGTACGGCAGGCTTGCGTGCGGGCTTGCTTGGAACGGATCTGGTAGGCCTCGCGCAGCGGGCCTTCGGCCAGGGCGTTGACCTTGGCGATGAAGGTTTCGTCCTTGGCCGGGGCGACCCAGTTCCAGGACGGCTTGCCAGCTTCCTTGACCAGCTCGTTGATCGCGGCGATGGCCACGTTGCCCTGCTCGTGGCCGAAGACCACAGCGCCCAACATGACTTCTTCCGACAGGCCCGAGGCCTCGGACTCGACCATCAGCACGGCGGCTTGCGTGCCGGCAACGACCAGATCCATCTGGCTGTTGGCCAGTTCGGTCTTGCTGGGGTTCAGCGTGTACTCGCCGTTGACGTAACCCACGCGGGCGGCGCCGATCGGGCCGTTGAACGGGATACCGGACACGGCCAACGCTGCGGACGTACCGATCATGGCGGCGATGTCGGCCTGCACTTCGGGGTTCAGGCTGACCACGTGCACGACGACCTGGACTTCGTTGAAGAAGCCTTCGGGGAACAGCGGGCGGATCGGGCGGTCGATCAGGCGGCTGGTCAGCGTCTCGTGCTCGCTGGGGCGACCTTCACGCTTGAAGAAGCTGCCCGGGATCTTGCCGGCGGCATAGGTCTTCTCGAGATAGTCGACCGTCAGGGGGAAGAAGTCCTGGCCGGCCTTGGCCTCGGTCTTGGCGACCACGGTGGCCAGTACCACGGTGCCTTCGATATCGACCAGCACGGCACCGCTCGATTGACGGGCGATCTCACCGGTCTGCAGCACCACCTTGTGGTTGCCCCATTGGAAAGTCTTGGTGACCTTGTTGAACATCGACATGTTCTCTCCTCGTAGTGGTTGGGCGCCCGTCGGTGGGCGCCGGATCACCGGAGCGAGGCTGGGTTTGGCGGGATGCCATTCCGGCGCGACTCGAAGCCCTGCAACTTCAAGCCGCTGCGGAATGACACATCCAACACCACGTCAGCGTGGCCCTCGGCGTTAAAAGACAAAGAGCCTGTACTGGGCTTGATGGACCAGACAGGCTCCTCGTCGGGTGCGCTAGCTTACTTGCGCAGGCCCAGCTTCTGGATCAGCGCGACGTAGCGGTTGGCATCGACGCGCTTCAGGTAGGCCAGCAGGCTCTTGCGGGTGTTGACCATCTTCAGCAGACCGCGACGGCCGTGGTGGTCCTTGGCGTGGGTCTTGAAGTGGGGGGTCAGCTCGTTGATGCGAGCGGTCAGCAGGGCGACCTGGACTTCCGGCGAACCCGTGTCGTTGGCGCTGCGCGCGTTGGACTTGACGATCTCGGCCTTTTTGATGTCGGCGATGGACATGGCGTTCCTTAGTGTTCGGAAGCCGGCCGGACGCACAGGGGCGCCTCAGACGGTTTCCGGGGGTTGACTTGCGGACACGGGGGAAACCGCCCCGAGCCGTGCTGCGCTTCATGCACCCGGAGGTGCACAAAACCTGAAGAGTATAGCCGAAGCCGTACCAACCGCCCTGCTCGGCTGCGCCACCCGACCAAGCCGGCCCGCTCGAAGCGGCGGCAAACGGCCCAAATGGCGTCACACGCTGCAGCTTCAAGGCCCGACCGACGCGTATCACCCTGTTTTGAGGAGATGCCTCAAACGCGACAGAACCATCCCTTGAAGCCGCGAAATGCGCTCCTAGTTTGGCTCCATCGGAGGCTGTTCCCGACACCGCAGAGCAGCAACACCCTTCAGGAGAGACCTCATGTTCCTCGTTCCCGTGAACCGCAATCTGTCCGAACTGTCCCGCTCCCTCGACCGCTTCTTCGACGACGGGCTTTTTGGCGAACAGCGCGACGCCGGCGCCACGCTGCGCAGCCCGGCACTGGATGTCAGCGAAACTGAAAACGCCTACACCGTGAAGCTCGACATGCCCGGCGTCACCAAGGAGGCGGTCAAGGTCAACATCGACGGGCGCCGCGTCAGCATCGATGCCGAGCAGCGCAAGGAGGATGAGAAGAAGGATGGCGAACGCATCATCTACCGCGAACGCTCGGTGAGCCGCTTCTCCCGGACCTTCACGCTGCCGCAGGAAATCAGCCAGACCGATTCCAGCGCGTCGCTGGAGCACGGGGTGCTGACCCTGAAGCTGGCCAAGCGCGGCGCCACGACTGCGAGCCAGCTGACGGTGAACTAAGCCCGCAACCGGGAGCGCAGATCAGGCCTGGCCGGCCTCGGCGAGGTCCCAGCGCGGCCGCACCTCGAAGCCGCCATCGCGCCTGGGCCTGGCAAGGCCGTGCTGCACCCGCAGCGCGGCCGCCATCGCGATCATGGCGCCGTTGTCAGTGCACAGAGCGAGCTCTGGATAGTGCACCCGGACGCCTCGCCGGGTACAGGCAGCATTCAATTGCTCGCGCAGCTTGGCATTGGCACCGACACCGCCCGCCACCACCAGGCGCTTGAGCCCGGTCTCCTTGAGCGCCAGCAGCGACTTCTTCACCAGCACCTCGACGATCGCCGCCTGCGTGGAGGCCGCAAGGTCCGCCCGGGTCTGCTCGCAGGGCGAATCTCCGAGCTTCTTCACCTGGGTCAGCACCGCCGTCTTGAGTCCTGCAAAGCTGAAATCCGGTCGGCCACTGTGAAGCAGCGGCCGCGGCAGCGCAAAGGCCTCGGGGTTGCCGAACTCGGCCAGGCGCGCGAGGTGCGGGCCGCCAGGATATGGCAGCCCCAGCAGTTTGGCGCTCTTGTCGAAGGCTTCGCCGGCGGCGTCATCTATCGTCTCGCCCAGAATTTCGTACTCGCCGACCGCCTCCACACGCATCAGCTGCGTGTGCCCACCGGACACCAGCAGCGCGACGAAAGGAAACTCGGGCGCATCGGCGGACAGGAAGGGCGACAGCAGATGCCCCTCCAGGTGGTGCACCGGCAGCGCCGGCACATCGAGCGCCGCCGCCAAGGACACTGCGACGCCCGCCCCTACCAGCAGTGCGCCAGCAAGACCCGGCCCCTGCGTGTAGGCGATGAGGTCAACATCGGAAAGCGCCAAACCGGATTGCGCCAGCACCTCTCGGGTCAGCGGCAGCACGCGGCGCACATGGTCACGCGAGGCCAGCTCAGGCACCACACCGCCATAGGCCTGGTGCATCGCGATCTGGCTGTGCAGCGCCTGCGCCAACAGGCGCGGCGGCGCATCGCCATCCACCTCGATCAGCGCAACGCCGGTTTCGTCGCAGGACGACTCGAAGCCCAGGACCAGGGTGCGACTCACGGGCGCAGCCTCACTTGTTCTCTTTGGCGTGGTTGATCGAGTATTTGGGGATCTCGATCGTCACGTCCTGCTGACCCAGGATGGCCTGGCAGCTCAGGCGTGAGTCGGGCTCCAGCCCCCAGGCGCGGTCCAGCATGTCTTCCTCGCCCTCCTCCATCTCGGACAGCGAGCGGCCACCAGCGCGCACGATGACGTGGCAGGTGGTGCAGGCGCACACCTGGTCACAGGCGTGCTCGATCTCGACATG
Organism: Roseateles depolymerans; assembly: GCA_003241055.1. Classification (GTDB taxonomy): domain Bacteria; phylum Pseudomonadota; class Gammaproteobacteria; order Burkholderiales; family Burkholderiaceae_C; genus Pelomonas; species Pelomonas depolymerans_A. The sequence continues at coordinate 34,966 of QFOD01000016.1, read as the reverse complement.
GTTGTCCAGCAGCGCCTCACAGATGGAGGTGCCGGCCGGCGCGGTCACGGTCTTGCCTTCGGGGCAGTACTCGGCGTGCGGAAGAATGGTGATGACGGGCATGGGAATTCCTGGTGTTCAGAGCGCCGACAGGTCACGCCCGGTCAGCGCCCGGGCGATGGAGCGGTTCATGCGTTCGGCCGCAAAGGCCTCGGTGGCTTCGGCCAGCGCCTTGACGGCCGCCTCGATGGCCTCGGCATCGCCATCCATCGCGGCCAGCGCGACCAGACGGGCCTCCAGCGCCTGGCGCTCGGGCTGGGGCAGCAGGTCGCCATCGGCCTGCAGTGCACTGCGGGTGGCCAGCACCATGCGCTCGGCCTCCACCCTCGCCTCGCGCAGCTTGCGCGCCGCCATGTCGCCCTCGGCACTGGCAAAGCCATCCTTGAGCATGCCGGCAATCTGCTCGTCCGACAGACCGTAGCTGGGCTTGACCGTGATGGCCGCCTGCACGCCCGAGGTCAGCTCCTCGGCCGACACCGACAGCAGGCCGTCGGCGTCCACCTGGAAGGTCACGCGGATGCGCGCCGCGCCGGCCGCCATGGGCGGGATGCCGCGCAGCTCGAAGCGCGCCAGCGAGCGGCACTCGCTGACCAGCTCGCGCTCGCCCTGCACCACATGCAGCGCCAGCGCGGTCTGGCCGTCCTTGAAGGTGGTGAAGTCCTGCGCCTTGGCGACCGGGATGGTGCTGTTGCGCTCGATGATGCGCTCCACCAAGCCGCCCATGGTCTCCAGCCCTAGCGACAGCGGGATCACGTCCAGCAGCAGGATCTCACCGTCGGCCGCATTGCCGGCCAGCTGATTGGCCTGGATGGCGGCGCCCAGCGCCACCACCTCGTCGGGGTTGAGGTTGGTCAGCACCTCGCGGTCGAACAGCTCGCTGACCGCGCGGCGCACCACCGGCATGCGCGTGGAGCCGCCCACCATCACCGTACCCTGCACCTCGGCCGGCTTGACCTTGGCATCGCGCAGCACGCGCTTGACCGCGGACAGCGTCTTGGCTATCAGCGGCTGGGCCAAGGCCTCGAACTGCTCGCGCGACACCGGCACGCGCAGCTCGCCGGCGTCCAGCGCGGCCACCAGCTCGGTGGACTCGGCAGAGGACAGCCCCTCCTTGGCAGCTCGCGCGGCCACGAGCACCGCGCGCTTGTCATGGGCCGAAGAGACATTGCGACCAGCCTGAGTCAGAGCCCAGTCGGCCAGGGCGCGATCAAAGTCGTCACCACCCAGTGCGGCATCACCGCCGGTGGCCACCACCTCGAACACGCCGCGCGTCAGGCGCAGCAGCGAGATGTCGAAGGTGCCGCCACCCAGGTCGTAGACCGCGTAGAGGCCCTCGCTGGCGTTGTCCAGGCCATAGGCGATGGCCGCGGCGGTGGGCTCGTTGATCAGCCGCAGCACCTTCAGGCCGGCCAGTTCCGCCGCGTCCTTGGTGGCCTGGCGCTGGGCGTCGTCGAAATAGGCCGGCACCGTGATGACCGCGCCGAACAGGTCGTCGTTGAAGGTGTCCTCGGCGCGGAAGCGCAGCGTGGCCAGAATCTCGGCCGACACCTCGACCGGACTCTTCACGCCGTCGCGAGTCGCGATCGCGACCATGCCGGAACCCTCCTCGAAGCGGTAGGGCAGCTGCTCACGATTGGCGATGTCCGCCAGCGAGCGGCCCATGAAACGCTTCACCGACACCAGGGTGTTCTCCGGGTCCTCGGCCTGGGTAGCGAGCGCGTCGGCACCGATCTGGCGACGCCCTTCAGCTAGGTACCTCACAGCCGAAGGCAGGATCACCCGGCCCTGGTCGTCGGGCAGGCACTCGGCCACGCCGTGGCGCACCGAGGCCACCAACGAGTGCGTGGTGCCTAGGTCAATGCCGACCGCGATGCGGCGCTGGTGCGGATCCGGCGAGGCGCCGGGCTCGGAAATTTGCAGAAGTGCCATGGCTTAGAGAGAGTCTTCGAGCGCGGCAAGGCGTCGATCGATGTCGGCACGGAAACGCTGAATGAACATCAGCGCCCGTACCTGGGTGGCGGCACCCGCCGCATCCCCCTGTTGATCCAGCAGGCGCTCAGCAGTTGCCAGCGCAGTCGACTCGGCGGCCTGCGCCTCGCCGTCCAGGGCCTCCAGGGCCGCTTCGTCATGCGCCTCGTCCAGCGCCTCGCGCCATTCCATCTGCTGCATCAGGAAGGCACCCGGCATCTGGGTGTTGTCCTCGGCGCGCACCGGCGCACCGCGCAGCTCGCAGAGGTAGGCCGCGCGACGCAGCGGATCGCGCAGACGCTGGTGCGCCTCGTTCACCCGCAGCGCCCACTGCATGGCCACGCGCTGGGCGGCCGCGCCCTCGGCAGCGAATCGGTCAGGATGAACCTCGGCCTGCAGCGCCTTCCAGCGCGCGTCGATCTCGGCGCGCACCTGGGCCTGCTGCTCTTGCAGGCCGAAGAGCTGGAAGTCGTTGTCGGTCAGGCGCATCGTCGGGGCTTCAGAAATGGAAAGCGCGGCTGTCGCCGCGCTGGTTCGGGCTGCAGTGTCGGTCAGACCCGGAAGGACTCGCCGCAGCCGCAACGATCCTTCTCGCGCGGGTTGCGGAACTTGAAACCTTCGTTGAGGCCCTCCCGGACGAAATCCAGTTCGGTGCCGTCGAGATAGGGGAGGCTCTTGGGATCGATGAGGATTTTCACCTCATGCCCCTCGAACACGACGTCCTCGGCGGCGACCTCGTCGGCGTATTCCAGTTTGTAGGCCAGGCCGGAGCAGCCCGTGGTCTTGACGCCCAGCCGCACGCCCACACCCTTGCCGCGCTTGGCGATGTAGCGCTTCACGTGGCGGGCCGCGGCCTCAGTGAGGGTGACGGACATGGCTCAGCTGGCGTGCTTGGCGCGGTAATCGTCCACCGCGGCCTTGATGGCGTCCTCGGCCAGGATGGAGCAGTGGATCTTGACCGGCGGCAGTGCCAGTTCTTCGGCGATCTGGGTGTTCTTGATGGTCAGCGCCTCGTCCAGCGTCTTGCCCTTGACCCACTCGGTCACCAGCGAGCTGGAAGCGATCGCGGAGCCGCAGCCGTAGGTCTTGAACTTCGCGTCCTCGATCTTGCCGGTGGCAGGGTTCACCTTGATCTGCAGCTTCATCACGTCGCCGCAGGCCGGTGCGCCGACCATGCCGGTGCCGACGTCCTCGTCACCCTTGTCGAAGTTGCCGACATTGCGGGGGTTTTCGTAGTGGTCGACGACCTTGTCGCTATAAGCCATGTTGTTCTCCTTGTCCTCGCGTCAGTGGGCAGCCCACTGAATGGTGTTCAGGTCGATGCCGTCCTTGAACATGTCCCACAGCGGCGACAGCTCGCGCAGCTTGGCGACGCGCTCGGTCAGCACCGTGATCGCGTAGTCGATCTCTTCCTCGGTCGTGAAGCGGCCGATGGTCATTCGCAGTGAGCTGTGGGCCAGCTCGTCCGAGCGACCCAGCGCACGCAGCACGTAGCTGGGCTCCAGGCTGGCCGAGGTGCAGGCCGAGCCGGACGAGACGGCCAGCCCCTTCACGCCCATGATCAGCGACTCGCCTTCCACGTAGTTGAACGAGATGTTCAGGTTGTGGGGCACGCGCGCCGTCAGATCACCATTGATGAACGTCTGCTCGATGCGTGACAGGCCGGCCACCAGGCGCTCGTGCAGCGCGCGGATGCGGGCGTGCTCGGTCGCCATCTCCTCGCGGGCGATGCGGAAGGCCTCGCCCATGCCGACGATCTGGTGCGTGGGCAGCGTGCCCGAGCGCATGCCGCGCTCGTGGCCGCCGCCGTGCATCTGGGCCTCCAGGCGCACGCGCGGCTTACGGCGCACGTACAGCGCGCCTATGCCCTTGGGGCCGTAGGTCTTGTGCGAGGCCAGGCTCATCAGGTCGATGGGCAGCTGCGCCAGGTCGATCTCCACCTTGCCGGTGGCCTGGGCCGCATCGACGTGGAAGATCACGCCCTTCTCGCGGCACAGGTTGCCCAGGGCGACCACGTCCTGAATCACGCCGATCTCGTTGTTCACGAACATGACCGAGGCGAGGATGGTGTCCGGGCGGATCGCCGCCTTGAAGACCTCGAAGTCCAGCAGCCCGTTTTCCTGCACATCGAGGTAGGTCACCTCGAAGCCCTGGCGCTCCAGCTCGCGCATGGTGTCCAGCACGGCCTTGTGCTCGGTCTTGACCGTGATCAGGTGCTTGCCGCGGGTCTTGTAGAACTGCGCAGCACCCTTCAGCGCCAGATTGTTGGACTCGGTGGCGCCCGAGGTCCAGACGATCTCGCGCGGGTCGGCGCCGATCAGTTCGGCCACCTGGGTGCGCGCCTTCTCGACCGCCTCTTCCGCCTCCCAGCCCCAGGCGTGGCTGCGCGATGCCGGGTTGCCGAAGTGCTCGCGCAGCCAGGGAATCATCGCGTCCACCACGCGGGGGTCGACCGGCGTCGTCGCGCCGTAGTCCAGGTAGATCGGGAAATGCGGGGTCATGTCCATGAGAAAACCAAATTACTTGCTGAAGGCGCCGCCAAGTGCGAACACCGAATTAGGCGCGGTCACGCGAATGGGCTTGAGCACCGGCTGGCTGGAGATGGCGCGCTTGACGGGCGCTGCCTCGACCTCGAAACCCTTGGCCAGCTGCTCGTCGGCCAGCTTGCGCAACGAGATGGAATCCAGGTACTCGATCATCTTGGCGTTCAGGTTGGCCCAGAGTTCGTGCGTGATGCAGCGCCCAGTGTCCTCACCCATGCAGTTTTCCTTGCCGCCGCAGCCGGTGGCATCGATGGGCTCGTCCACGGCGACGATGATGTCGGCCACCGTGATGTCCTCGGCCTTGCGGCCCAGCGAATAGCCACCGCCGGGGCCACGGGTGCTTTCCACCAGCTCATGGCGGCGCAGCTTGCCGAACAGTTGCTCCAGGTAGGACAGCGAGATCTGCTGGCGCTGACTGATCGCGGCCAGGGCGACCGGCCCGCTGTTCTCCCGCAGGGCGAGATCCAGCATCGCGGTCACGGCAAACCGACCCTTGGTTGTGAGGCGCATACGAACTCCTTTTCCGACTGGGCTGCTTCCGGCATTCATTCCGGAAAAACAATTACGGGTTAACCCGCGCTCCCCTGACGATATCCGAGCGAATCATTTCCGATGATTTTACTCGACTACGCCGGGACAACCCGAACGCCGAGTCCGCCCCCATTTCCGTCCGGGTCTTTCGGGGCCAGCCTCCGCCCATGAAATTCAGGTGCTAGCCCAGTCAGCGCCGCGGCGCCGGATCCAGGGTCACGACGTTGTCATGAACGCGCGCACCGAAGGCCTGCTCGCGCAGCTGCGAAAGCTGATCCCGCAGCCGGGCCGCTTGTTCGAACTCCAGGTTGCGGGCGTGCTCGAGCATCTGCTTCTCGAGCTGCGCCATACGTTTGGCCAGATCCTTTTCTGACAAGTCCTCGATCTGGGCCGCCTGCAGCAGCTTGGCGTCGTCCCGGCCGGATTGCTCGGAATAGACGCCGTCGATGAGGTCCTTGATGCGCTTCTTGACCGTGCGCGGCGTGATGCCATGCTCGGCGTTGAAGGCCATCTGCTTGGCTCGGCGGCGCTCGGTCTCGCCGATGGCCTTGCGCATGGAGTCGGTGATGCGGTCGGCGTACAGGATGGCCTTGCCATTGGCATTGCGGGCCGCGCGGCCAATGGTCTGGATCAGGCTGCGCTCGGCGCGCAAAAAGCCCTCCTTGTCCGCGTCCAGGATGGCCACCAGCGACACCTCGGGGATGTCCAGGCCTTCGCGCAGCAGGTTGATGCCCACCAGCACGTCGAAGGCACCCAGGCGCAGGTCGCGCAGGATCTCCACCCGCTCCACCGTGTCCACGTCGGAGTGCAGGTAGCGCACCTTCACGCCGTTGTCGGTGAGGTAATCGGTCAGCTGCTCGGCCATGCGCTTGGTCAGCGTGGTGATCAGCACCCGCTCGTCCACGTCGACGCGCTCGCGGATCTCCTGCAGCACGTCGTCCACCTGGTGCGTCGCAGGGCGCACCTCAACGACCGGGTCCACCAGGCCGGTGGGGCGCACCACCTGCTCGACCACCTGTCCGGTGTTGTCCTGCTCGTACTGCCCCGGCGTGGCGGAGACGAACACCGCCTGGCGCATCTTGCGCTCGAACTCGGCGAACTTCAGCGGCCGGTTGTCCAGGGCCGAGGGCAGGCGAAAGCCGTACTCCACCAGCGTGGTCTTGCGCGCCCGGTCACCGTTGTACATGCCGCCAAACTGGCCGATCAGCACATGGCTCTCGTCCAGGAACATCAGCGCGTCGGGCGGCAGGTAGTCCACCAGCGTGGGCGGCGGATCGCCCGGCGCGGCCTGCGACAGATGGCGGGTGTAGTTCTCGATGCCCTTGCAGTGCCCTACCTCCTGCAGCATTTCCAGGTCGAAGCGGGTGCGCTGCTCCAGGCGCTGGGCCTCGACCAGCTTGCCGTCTTTTACGAACTGCCCTACCCGCTCGCGCAGCTCTTCCTTGATCGTGTCGATGGCGGCCAGCACGCGCTCGCGCGGCGTCACGTAATGGCTGCTGGGGTAGACCGTGAAGCGCGGGATCTTCTGCCGGATCTGACCGGTCAGCGGGTCGAACAAGGCCAGGCCATCGACCTCGTCGTCAAACAGCTCGATACGCAGCGCCAGCTCCGAATGCTCGGAGGGGAACACGTCGATGGTGTCTCCCCGCACGCGGAAGTGGCCTCGGGTGAACTCCATCTCATTGCGCGTGTACTGCATGCGGATGAGCTGAGCGATCACATCGCGCTGGCCCATCTTGTCGCCCACACGCAGCGTCATCACCATCTGGTGATAGTCCGCCGGCGAGCCGATGCCGTAGATGGCCGACACCGAGGCCACGATGACCACGTCGCGCCGCTCCAGCAGGCTCTTGGTGCAGGACAGCCGCAGCTGCTCGATCTGCTCGTTGATCGCGCTGTCCTTCTCGATGAACAGGTCGCGCTGCGGCACATAGGCCTCGGGCTGGTAGTAGTCGTAGTAGCTGACGAAATACTCGACCGCGTTCTTCGGAAAGAAGTCCCGGAACTCGCTGTAGAGCTGGGCGGCCAGGGTCTTGTTGGGCGCAAAGATGATGGCCGGGCGGCCCAGTCGGGCGATCACGTTGGCCATCGTGAAGGTCTTGCCGGAGCCGGTCACGCCCAGCAGCGTTTGGTAGCTCAGGCCGTCGTTCACACCCTCCACCAGCTGGGCAATGGCCGTGGGCTGATCCCCGGCAGGCGGGAAAGGCTGGAACAGCTGGAACGGGGAGCCTTCGAACGAAACGAATTCGCCCTTGCGCTCCTGCGTGTCGGCGGCGTCTTCGGTTCTGGCGTTGGCGGCTTCTGGCATGGGGGTTTCCCTGGGTTCACGGGCACAATGCGCTGCGGCGCAACCCGTCAGGGTAGCGCAGCGCGGCCCCCAGGCCCCGCCCTTGCTGTCAACGTCCCTTCAGGAAATCCCATGTCCACCTCGTCTCTGTTCGCTGACGTCGCCCTCGCTCCCCGTGACCCCATCCTCGGCCTGAATGAGCAGTTCAACGCCGACACCCGTCCCGGCAAGGTCAACCTCGGCGTCGGCGTCTACTACGACGAGAACGGCAAGCTGCCGCTGCTGCGTTGCGTGCGCGAGGCCGAAGCCCAGATGGCTGCCGCCCCCAAGCCGCGCGGCTACCTGCCCATCGACGGCATTGCGGCCTATGACAAGGCCGTCCAGCAGCTGGTCTTCGGTGCGGAGTCCAAGCAGATCGCAACGGTGCAGGCCCTGGGCGGCACCGGCGCCCTGAAGGTCGGCGCGGACTTTCTGAAGCATGTGAACGCCGGCGCCACGGTGCTGATCTCCGACCCGAGCTGGGAGAACCACCGCGCCATCTTCACGCAGGCCGGCTTCAACGTGGACACCTACCCGTACTACGACGCGGCCAAGCGGGGTGTGAACTTCGAAGGCTTGCTGGCCAAGCTGAACGCGGCAGCGCCCGGAACCGTCGTCGTGCTGCATGCCTGCTGCCACAACCCGACCGGCTACGACCTGAGCGCCGCGCAGTGGGCCCAGGTGGTCGAGGCCTGCAAGGCCCGCGGGCTGACCCCGTTCCTCGACATGGCCTACCAGGGCTTCGGTTTCGGGCTGGCGGAAGACGGCGAGGCGGTGCGTCAGTTCCAGGCCTCGGGCCTGAGCTTCTTCGTGTCCACCAGCTTCTCCAAGAGCTTCTCGCTGTACGGCGAGCGGGTCGGCGCGCTGAGCGTGGTCTGCGGTTCCGACGAGGAATGCACCCGCGTGCTGTCGCAGCTGAAGATCATGATTCGCACGAACTACTCCAACCCGCCGACCCACGGCGCCCAGGTGGTGGCCACGGTGCTGGCCGATCCGGCGCTGCGCGCGATGTGGGAGGACGAGCTGGGCGGCATGCGCACCCGCATCAAGGCCATGCGCTCGGCGCTGGTGGCAGCACTGAAGGCCGCGGGCGTCACGCAGGATCTGAGCTTTGTGACCGAGCAGCTGGGCATGTTCAGCTACTCCGGCCTGAACGCCCCGCAGATGCAGCGTCTGCGCAGCGAGTTCGGCGTCTATGGCGTGGACTCGGGCCGCATCTGCGTGGCCGCGTTGAACGAGGCCAACCTGCCGGTCGTCGCGGCGGCCATGGCCGCGGTCATCAAGGGCTGAATCGGCCTGCCCGTTGGGGCCGGATTTCGCGCAGGATTGGCGTAAATCGCACTTGACTTTGCCTGGTGACGGGCACGGTCATGCTGCGCCGCACAATCCTGAGGTCGATTTCTGGCACCATGCAGACATCTGAACCTTCGTCCAGCCGGCCATGCTGTATCAATTCTTCGAAACCCAGCGCGCCCTGCTCAGCCCGTTCGCAGAGTTTGCGAGCGCGTCGGCCAAGCTCTACAGCCATCCGCTGTCGCCGTTTGCCCATTCGCCGCTCTCGCAGCGGATGTCGGCCGGCCTGGACCTGATGCACCGTCTGGCCAAGGAGTACGAGAAGCCGGAGTTCGATATCCGCACCGTCGTGGTCGATGGGGTCGATGTCGCCGTGCAGGAGCTGGTCGCGCTGGACAAGCCCTTCTGCCGGCTGCTGCGCTTCAAGCGCTACACCGACGATCAGGCCGTGCTGGCTAAGATGAAGGACCAGCCGACGGTGCTGGTGGTTGCGCCGCTGTCGGGGCATCACAGCACCCTGCTGCGCGACACGGTCAAGCAGTTGCTCAAGGATCACAAGGTCTACATCACCGACTGGACCGATGCCCGCATGGTGCCCGAGGAGGTCGGCCCCTTCCATCTGGACGACTACATCGAGTACGTGCAGGAGTTCATCCGGCACATCGGCGCCGACAGCTGCCATGTGATCTCGGTGTGCCAACCCACCGTGCCGGTGTTGGCGGCCATCTCGCTGATGGCCTCGCGCGGCGAGGCGACGCCTCGCAGCATGACGATGATGGGCGGCCCCATCGACGCCCGCCGCAGCCCGACCGCGGTGAACAACCTCGCGATGAACCGCAGCTTCGCCTGGTTCGAGAACAACGTGATCTACCGTGTGCCCACCAACTTCCCGGGCGCCGGCCGCGCGGTGTACCCCGGCTTCCTGCAGCACACCGGCTTCGTCGCGATGAACCCAGATCGCCACCTGAACTCGCACTACGACTACTTCCTGGATCTCGTGCGCGGTGACGATGACAGCGTCGAGGCGCATCGCCGCTTCTACGACGAATACAACGCCGTGCTGGACATGCCTGCCGAGTACTACCTCGACACCATCAAGACGGTGTTCCAGGACTTCGCGCTGGTCAACGGCACCTGGAAAGTCCGCGGCCACCTGGTGCGCCCGCAGGACATTTCAGAAACCGCCCTGCTGACGGTGGAAGGCGAACTGGACGACATTTCCGGCGCCGGCCAGACCAAGGCCGCTCACGACCTCTGCGCAGGCGTTCCCAAGGCGCACCAGATCCATTACGACGCGATCGGCGCCGGCCACTACGGCATCTTCTCGGGCCGCCGCTGGCGCGAAAACGTCTATCCGCAGGTGCGCGATTTCATCGCCAGGTACGACGCCAGCCCGCTGACGGCCGCCAAGCCCGCCGCGAAGGCCGCGCTTGTCGGCAAACCGCGCGCGCCGCGCGCACGTCGCGCCGCGTGAACCTCGTCGAACGGCTCGATGCCGCGCTGCCGCAGACGCAATGCACGCGCTGCGGCTACGCGGACTGCCGCGCCTACGCCCAAGCCCTGGCGGCTGGCGAGGCGCAGATCAACCAGTGCCCACCCGGCGGGACCGAGGGGGTTGCGCGACTCGCCGCCCTCACCGGCCGGCCGGTGCTGCCGCTGAACCCCGAGAACGGCATCGAGGCTACCCGGGGTGTCGCAGTCATCGACGAAGCCTGGTGCATAGGCTGCACACTGTGCATCAAGGCCTGCCCGGCCGACTGCATCGTGGGCGCGCCCAAGGCCATGCACCTGATCGTCGAGCCTCAGTGCACCGGCTGTGAACTCTGCATTCCGGCCTGCCCGGTGGACTGCATCTCGATGCGCGATGTGACCAGCACCACCGGATGGGCCGCGTGGAGCGCCGCTCAGGCGGACGAGGCCCGCGAGCGCTATCGCTTCAAGCAATTTCGCCGCCAGCGAGACACCGTTGAAAACGACGCCCGCCTGATCGCCAAGGCCGAAGCCAAGCTGGCTGATCTGCCGGCCGCCTCGGTGATCACGGCCCCCACCCAGCTTGAGCGCAAGCGGGCCACCATCGAGGCGGCCCTGGCGCGCGCCCGAGCCAAGCGGGCCAACTGACTCAGCGCAGACGCCGACGGGCCACGAATCCTGCAAAGCCCAGGCCGGCCAGCAACAGCGCGGCGCTCGACGGCTCAGGCACCGGGGCCGCCAGCACCTCGATGTCGACACGCGCAAACGGGCCCTGATTGCTGAAATCCAGCGTCCCCCACTGGTAGCCAGCCGGCACCAGATCCTGGCCTTCAAAGCCCAGATAAGGGTTGCCGCTGACCAGATGGATGACGCCGTGTTCGTCCGTGCCCTGGTTGGCCTGGGTCTGGCCGCCACCGATGCCGTAGGCACCATTGGCCAGCGAGTAGCGGAAGTCATTCACCTCGGTGCCCGCATCCCAGACCTGACCGGCGCCTCCCACCAGCAGCGAGACATGCCCGCCGGATGCGAGGCTGGCCAGGTCGAACTGGGTCGCGTTGTCGTTGCCGATGAAGAAGTCATTGCTCAGCACCACCATGGCCGCATAGCTGAAATAGCGATTCGCGCCGGACAGGTCCAGGCCGCTCAGCGTCAGGCTGCGTACATCGCCGGGAAAGGCGGGCGGCCCGGGCAGCGTGCCCTGAATGCCGCCCGACGCAGTGGCGCCAAAGATCGTGCTGAGCTGGCTGGCGTCGCCATCCTCGGCTGCACGCTCGATGCCAAGCGACGCCGCGTAGCCGGCGTCAAAGGCATCGAAACTGCCGTTGTGGAAGCCAACCCACAGCGGCGCAATGCCCACCCCGCCGGCCGGCGCCAGCTGGGTCAGCGTCACCTTCACGTCAGTGGCATGAGCGCCACCTGCCGCCAGCAGCACGGCCGTCGCCAGGATGTTCGAAAGTCTCTTCATCGGTCTCTCCTCGGATTGCTGTGGACATTCCACGCCGGGCATCGTCTGCCGCGCCGGGCGCCAAGTCCTCACCGGCAGATCACGGGGCCGTGAAGACTGCGAAAGCCCACCGGCGTTCCACTCGTCGCGGTCGGTGTAAGCACCGCGCCTTCGGGCCGACCAAGCGCCATGCCGCCCAAACTCCTTCTCGTCGAGGACGACGATGCCATTGCCGAACTGCTGCAACTGGAGTTCGGCCGAGCCGGCTACGACGCCCTGCGCGAGGCCGACGGCCGTCACGCGATGCAGGCCATCGACACCGAGCACTTCGACCTCGTGCTGCTCGATCTGATGCTGCCCGGCGCCGATGGCTTCGACGTCTGCCGCCATATGCAGGCACGGCACCGGGAAACGCCGGTCATCATCGTCAGCGCCCGGACCGCAGAGGCCCACCGGGTGCTGGGTCTGGAGCTGGGTGCCGACGACTACCTCGTCAAGCCCTTCTCGATGCTGGAACTGCTGGCCCGCGTGCGCGCGCTGCTGCGTCGCGTCGAGCTGTTGCGCCAACCCCAGCTGCCTACCCAATGGCGTATCGGCCCGCATCACCGGCTGGACACACTGAGCCGGGAACTGCTCGTGAAAGACCGCAGCGTGCCATTGACGCTGCGCGAATTTGACCTGCTGTTCTTCCTGGCGCGTCACCCCGGTCAGGTGTTCAGCCGGGGGGATCTGCTGGACCGCGTCTGGGGCCAGGGGTTTGACGGCTACGAGCACACCGTCAACAGCCACATCAACCGGCTGCGGCAAAAGGTCGAGACCAATCCTCAGCAGCCGCGCCTGATCGAAACGGTCTGGGGCGTGGGCTATCGATTCAGTGCGCCGACAGGGATGCCGTCATGAGGCCGGGTTTCACGGCACGCCTGAGCCTTGCGCTGGTGGCTCTGTTGTGCGCCTTCGGCGCGCTGGTCGCGATGGTGGGCGCGCGCGCCCCGGCTACCCAGCAGCAGGAAACACTGCAACGGCTGTCGGCGGGCCTGGCGGCCCACATCATCGAGCACTGGCCAGGCTTGAGCCAGCCCGTCGACGGCACGACCGGGCGACGCAGCCTGGATGCGGTGCTCAACATGCTGATGGTCGTCAACCCGGCCATCGAGGTCTATCTGCTGACGCCCGAGGGGCGCGTGCAGGCCTATCTGGGCGACCCGGGCGCCGTGCGCCAGCATGTGGTCAGGCTCGCCCCGGTGCGTGACTTCCTCAGCGGCGCCCCGCTGCCCCTGCTCGGGACCGATCCTCGTGCGCCGGCAGGAGCACCCGGCAAGATCTTCAGCGCCGCCCCGCTGCAGGGCGGCGAGGGCTATCTCTATGTGGTGCTCGAAGGCGAAGCCAGTGCTCAGATCGCCGGCCGCGTCGGCCATCAACGCATGTGGCGCAGCGCGGCGCTGATGCTGGGCGCCGCCCTGCTTGCGACGCTGGTCCTGGGCCTGCTGACGCTGACCCAGCTGACTCGCCCGCTGCGGCGCCTGGCTCAACGCATGCACGCCTACCGCGCCGGTGACGATCCGCCGCCGGCACCACCGATTGCGGATGAGGTGCGGTCCATGGCCAGCGCCTTCGGCCATCTCACCGCACGCATAGAACGCCAGATCGACGAACAGCAGCGCAGCCAGGCGGCGCACCGCGAGCTGGTAGCCAATGTCGCCCACGACCTGCGCACCCCGCTGACCGCGCTACACGGGCACCTCGAAGCGCTGCGCCGTGAGCTGACCACGGCACCCGTGGGATCACAGGGTGCGCAGTTGCATCTGCGCGTGGCCTTGGACCAGAGCGACAAGGTGCGGCGACTTTCCCAGCAGCTTTTCGAGCTGGCCAGCCTGCAAGCCAGCAACCAGATCCCCCAGGTCGAGCGCTTCCGCCTCGACGAGTTGGTCAGCGACGCGGTGCAGAAGTTCGCCTACGTACCCGGCGCGCCGGCCGTGGCGCTCGCCGATCCATCGCCCGGACCGGTTGTGCTCGAGGGTGATCTTCAGCTCGTCGAGCGGGCGCTGACCAATCTGATCGACAACGCCCTGCGCCACGCGCCCGATGCCGGCAGCATCCGGGTCAGCATGCAGCGGGCCGCGTCCGAGGTGCAGGTCTTCATCGAGGATCGCGGCCCTGGTCTGCCCGACGAGATCAGGCGCCGTCTGGATGCCGGGCAAAGCCTGCGCGATCCACCGATCCCGCGGCCCGGCGGTGGCATAGGCGGCCTCGGGCTGGCCATCGCCCAGCGCATTGCCCAGCTTCATGGCGGCTCATTGAGCACGCGACCTGCCGCACATGGCGGCACCTTGCTATGCCTCGCCCTGCCGCTGTCCGCCTGACAATGCAGGCATGAATGCCGAGCAGATCGAACGTTTCTTCGCCAAGCTGCAGGCCGCCAACCCGGCCCCACAGACCGAACTGGAATACGCCAGCGTCTTCGAGCTGCTGACGGCCGTGCTGCTGTCGGCCCAGGCCACCGATGTCGGGGTCAACAAGGCGACCCGGCGCCTGTTCGCCTTCGCCAACACCCCCGCCGCCATCCTGGCCTTGGGGCAGGACGGGCTGGAGTCGTACATCAAGACGATAGGCCTGTTCCGGAGCAAGGCCCGGCACCTGCTCGAGACCTGCCGCATCCTGATCGAGCAACATGGTGGCGAGGTTCCACGCAGCCGCGAGGCGCTGGAGGCCCTGCCCGGCGTGGGCCGCAAGACCGCCAACGTCGTGCTCAACGTCGCTTTCGGCGAGCCGACCATGGCGGTCGACACGCACATCTTCCGCGTTGCCAATCGAACCGGACTGGCACCGGGCAAGACACCGCTGGCGGTGGAGCTTGGTCTGCTCAAGCGCATCCCGGCACCCTACCTGGTCGACGCGCATCATTGGCTCATCCTGCATGGCCGCTATGTATGCCAGGCGCGCCGGCCGATGTGCGAGGCCTGCTCGGTGGCGCCCGAGTGCGACACCGGGCGCCGCCTAGAATCCGTCCCAACCTGAACCCGGATTGCGCATGGCCAGCCTCAATGACCTGACCGACCGCGTCGAGCGCCTGCTGTTGCGCCACGACGAGATCCTTCGCACCAACCGACTGCTCCAAGAACAGGTGGCTTCGCTCTCCCAGGAGCGGGACAGCCTGCGCTCCCGGCTGAACGCCGCCCGTGCCCGCGTCGATGCCCTGCTCGAGCGCCTGCCCCTGGACAGCGCGAAAGACGACGCATGAAACAGATGGAAGTGACGATCATGGGGCAGAGCTATCTGCTCGGCTGCCCCGACGGCGGGGAAGCAGCGCTCGGTGTCGCGGTTGCCCAGGTCGACCGTGAGATGTGCGCGATTCGGGACTCAGGCAAGGTGAAGGCGCGCGAGCGCATCGCGGTACTGGCCGCCCTTAACCTGGCCTACCAACTGAGCGAAGCCCCCAGCCAGCCCAACGCATCCGCCGAACCCGCGATCGATGCCCTCGTCAAGCGCCTGGATGATGTGCTGGGCCAGGACGGTCAGCTGCTTTGACGCCTACAATCACCCCCGTCCATCGCGTCTTGCGGGTCTTAATTTCCTTCATCCGATGCTCTTTGAGCAAGGGCTTGGAATATTCCGGACGGGCGTGAGCGTCTCGCGTCAGATGAACCCGAAGTCCGGCTGACCTCGCCCACCTGATTACCCCAGGGTGTTCAGGATCTCGGCCCCCGATTCGCGATGGACACCCCCACCCCACTGATATCGCCGCAGCCATGAACTACTGGCTGATGAAGTCCGAGCCGGACGAAGCGTCCATCGAGCATCTGGCGCGCGCTGGCACGCTGCCCTGGACGGGTGTGCGCAACTACCAGGCCCGCAATTTCATGCGCGATGCCATGCGTGTTGGCGATGGCGTGCTGTTCTATCACTCATCATGCGCTGAACCCGGCATCGCCGGGCTGGCGGAGGTGTGTAGCGCGCCTTATGCCGACCCCACGCAGTTCGACCCGCACAGCATCTATTTCGACCCCAAGGCCAAGCCTGAACAACCGCGCTGGATGCTTGTCGATGTGTGCTGGCGGGCGACCACCCGGCTGCTCAAGCTGACCGAGATGCGCGAGGCCCCGGAGCTGACCAGCATGGCCGTTCTTCAGAAAGGCAGCAGACTCTCGATCACGCCTGTCAGCGCTGCGGAGTGGGCCGCAGTCCTTACCCGGCTGGGCGCCTCCTGACGCGGCAGATCAACCGAAGGGAATGGGCGCCAGCACCACCTGGTTGCCGCCTCGACGTTGCGCTTCGACGACGGCACGTTCGCTGGCTGCCATCAGCTCCTCCTGGCGCGACGCCGTGTGCGGAAAACTGGACACACCCATCGAGATGGACAAACCCAGGTCTTGTCCGTTCAGCACCACCATCTGCGCGGCGCACTGGCGCCTGAGTTGCTCCATGCGCGCGTGAGCGGTTGCCAGCCCGACCCCGGACAACAACACAGCGAACCGCTGGGTGCCGATCCGGCATGCCGCGTCCATGGCTCGCGTGTTGGCACGCAACATGCGCCCGACGCCCTCGAGCAGCCGGTCCTGCGCGGCAGCGTCTGCCGCGATGCCTTGAGGCTCGTCGACCGCGATGACCACCAAGGCAAATTCCCGATGCTCT
Organism: Roseateles depolymerans; assembly: GCA_003241055.1. Lineage (GTDB taxonomy): Bacteria > Pseudomonadota > Gammaproteobacteria > Burkholderiales > Burkholderiaceae_C > Pelomonas > Pelomonas depolymerans_A. The sequence goes on along the minus strand of QFOD01000016.1, from coordinate 18,723 downwards.
CGCTGGGACAGGTCGATCTCCCTCAGCAATTGGTCGTCGAACTGCGGTCGCATGTAGAGACCTGACACCTCGTCGCGACCCGACCCCTGCTGCAATTCCTTGCGCATCTGCTCGAGCGCGGTCTGCTGGGCTTCGATCTGGGCCAGAGCGCGTTCGAGCTGCGCATCCCGATGCCGCTCATCCGTGCACTCCCGCCAAACGGACAGCAGAAATTCGTTGCCCAGCGCCAGCCGCGTCACACCGAATTCGCGCTTTCGCCCGCCGATCTCCAGCCGATGCTCGCTGAGCACCGGATGCCTTTGAGCCATGGCCGCCTGCTCGACACGACGAAGCACTCCTGCGTCTTCCGCACCCAGCAGTTCGAGATCCGTATGCCCGGCCACCACCTGACCCAGCAGTTGCGAGAAGCCCTGGCTGGCAAACACGTAGCGCCCGGAGGTCACTGACTTGATGGCGGTCTGGCTGCCCAGCGGCTCCAGCAGCTCGATCAAGCCGGACAACGCATCACGGCTCAATTCGGCATGCTCGGCAAGCCACTGTGCGAGCTCACCGGCATCGGCCGGCGTCGCGGTCTGGGCGGCGGACATTTCCATGGGGTAGATTGGGTTCGTCTCGGACGCCCGTCAGATTGCAGGCGCCTTGATATTGTCGGAACAATGTAGTGGCGCCACGCAGCCAGGGGCAAGGCCGATCGACCCCACGAATAAGGTCCCCCCCAAATGTGCCGGGCGCTCACGTTTGATGCGCGCGATGCTAACTAGATTTTGCGAGGGCCCCGCGCAGGCACATCCTCACCGTGCAATCTGCAACGAACTCAGCCGATTTCTATGGCGCTCCCAAACGCCGCTCGCCGAGCGACCTGGCGGGACGGGCATGAATTTGCACACCATCTTGGCAACACTGCAAAATCGTGGCTACAATGCCCGGCTTTGCTAGCAAACCTGCGCGTCGATTCGCTTCCAGCGTGTGAAGCGGTAATCCGGAACCTGCTGCTGAACACAGTTGCGAACACCGAGCGCATATTGAAGGACATACATGACCACGATCCGCGTCAAGGAAAACGAACCGTTCGACGTCGCTCTGCGCCGTTTCAAGCGCACCATCGAAAAGCTGGGCCTGCTGACCGAGCTGCGCGCCCGCGAGTTCTACGAGAAGCCCACTGCCGAGCGCAAGCGCAAGAAGGCTGCCGCCGTCAAGCGTCACTACAAGCGCGTTCGCAGCATGCAGCTGCCCAAGAAGCTGTACTGATCGCAGCTTCCGAGCCGCGGGGGATTCTCCCCGATTGAGTTCCGAGACCCGCCACAGGACGCTGTTGCGGGTCTTCGTGTTTCTGAGCCGAACATTCGAGCCGACACCATGAGCCTGAAAGACCGCATCACCGAAGACATGAAGGCCGCGATGCGTGCCAAGGAAGCCGACCGCCTGCTGACCATCCGGAGCCTGCTGGCTGCCGTCAAGCAGAAGGAGGTCGACGAGCGCATCACGGTGGACGATACCGCCCTGGTAGCCATCGTCGACAAGCTGATCAAGCAGCGCAAGGACTCGATCAGCCAGTTCGCCGCAGCAGGTCGCGATGACCTCGTGGCCAAGGAAACCGCCGAGCTGACGGTGCTGCAGGCCTATCTGCCGGAGCGGCTGGGCGCCGAGGCGGTGGCCGAGAAGGTGGCCGCCATCGTGGCGGAGCTGGGCGCCAGCGGGCCGGGCGACATGGGCAAGGTGATGGCTGCCGCCAAGGCGCAGCTGGGTGGCGTGGCCGAGATGAGTGTGGTGTCCGCCGCCGTGAAGGCAGCGTTGTCCAAGTAAGCTCAGTCACTCAAGGAGACATGATGAGCCTGCCCCTGCAAGCACTGACGCCGGATGTTTGCGTCGCCCCGCAGCTGACGCCGGAAGCCATGACCGAGGCCGCCAAGCTGGGCTTCCGCAGCGTGATCAACAACCGCCCCGACTTCGAGCACGGGCCGGATCAGCCCACCTCCGCCGAGATCGAAGCGGCCGCACTGGCGGCTGGCCTGGAGTACCGCCATCTGCCGGTGGCGGGCAACTACCAGTCGCCTGAGGAAATCGAGGCCTTTGCCGAACTGCTGGCTGAGCTGCCTCGCCCGGTTCTGGCCTTCTGCCGTTCCGGGGCGCGGTCTACGCGACTGTTCATGCAGGCTCAACAGCTCGGCTGAGCCGCTGGGGCTTTCCCCTAGCGCAAGCCCGCCGTAGGGGGCAGCAGGTGCGTGGCTCGCTACATTGGCGGCCCGCACCTCCGCCGCCCCATGAACGCCCTGCTTGCGCTCTCTCACGCCGTCGATCGCCTCAGCGATCGCCTGGCCACCCTTTCCGCGTGGGCCACGCTGCTGTCCTGCCTGGTCAGCGCTCTCAATGCCCTGATCCGCTACGGGCTGGACTACAGCTCCAACGCCTTCCTCGAGATCCAGTGGTACCTGTTCGCCGCCTGCGTGATGCTGGGTGCCGCTCAGGTGCTGCGCCTCAACGAGCATGTCCGCGTGGACCTGGTCTACGGCCGGCTGCGGCCGAGAGCCAAGCTCTGGCTCGACCTGGTCGGGCTGCTCGTCCTGCTCGTCCCTGTCATGGCCTATCTGGGCTGGCTGTCCTGGGGCTTCTTCCTCGTCAAGCTGACCAGCGGGATGCAGGCCAGTGATTCGCCGTCCACGCTCGGCTGGGCGCCCTATCTGCTCAAGCTCGTGAGCAGCGGCGAGATGTCCAACAACGCTGGCGGACTGATTCGCTGGCCGGCCGCCCTGCTGCTGCCGCTGGGCTTTGCCATGGTGGCGCTCCAGGGGATGGCCGAAGCCATCAAGCGTGTCGCCGGCCTGATGGGCTCAGCGTCTCAGACCCCTGGCTACGAGAGGCCGTTGCAATGATGGCGATGGAGAGTTTCCCGCCGCTGATGTTCGCGGCGCTGATCGTCGTGCTGCTGATCGGTTTCCCGGTGGCTTTCTCATTGGCAGCACTGGGTCTGGCCTGCGGCTTCTTCGCGATCAGCCAGGGCTGGTTTCCGCCGGAGTTCATGGCGGCATTGCCGCAGAACGTGTTCGGCATCCTGTCCAACGACCTGCTGCTGGCCATCCCGTTCTTCACGCTGATGGGGGCGCTGCTCGAACGCTGCGGCCTGGCCGAGGACATGCTGGACTCCATGGGCCAGTTGTTCGGCCCGGTACGGGGCGGGCTGGGCTACTCCGTCATCATCGTGGGCTTCATCCTGGGCGCGATCACCGGCACGGTGGCGGGCCAGGTGATCGCCATGGCGATGATCTCTCTGCCCGTGATGATGCGCTACGGCTACAACATGCGTTACGCGACCGGCGTGCTGGCGGCCTCCGGCACCATCACACAGTTGGTGCCGCCCTCGCTGGTGCTCGTGGTGCTGGCCGACCAGTTGGGACGCTCCGTGGGCGACATGTACAAGGGCGCCTGGGGCCCCGCCATCCTGCAGGTGCTGCTGTTCGCGGCCTACACCTTTGTGCTGGGCCGACTGCGCCCCGAGCAGGTGCCCGGCGTGCCACCAGAGGCCCGAACGCTGCAGGGCTGGGCGCTGTGGCGCAAATGCCTGCGCGGCATCGTGCCCTCGGCACTGCTGATCTTCGCCGTGCTGGGCAGCATGGGCGGCCTGCCCGGCGTGGACACCGCCATCTGCACGCCGACCGAGGCCGGCGCGACGGGCGCCGTCGGCGCCCTGTTGCTGGCCGCGCTGCACCGCCGGCTCAACTGGCCGCTGCTGCGAGAGACCATGCAGGGCACGATGCGCATCACCGCGATGGTGGTGTTCATCCTGATCGGCTCACGCACCTTCTCGCTGGTGTTCCAGGGTGTCGAGGGCGGCCGCTGGATAGAGCAGATGCTCAGCCACCTGCCCGGCGGTCAGATCGGTTTCCTGATCGCGGTGAATGCCTTCATCTTCGTGCTGGCCTTCTTCCTGGACTTCTTCGAGATCGCCTTCATCATCCTGCCGCTGCTCGGCCCCGTGGCCGAGAAGCTGGGCATCGACCTGGTCTGGTTCGGCGTGATGCTGTGCGTGAACATGCAGACGAGCTTCATGCATCCGCCCTTCGGCTTCGCGCTGTTCTATCTGCGCGGCATCTCCGACACACTGTTCAAGAACGGCTCACTGCCAAGGCCCGTGGCCTCGAGCGACATCTACCTGGGCGCCCTGCCCTGGGTCGCCATGCAGCTCATCCTGGTCGCGGTGGTCATCTTCTGCCCGGTGACCGTGACTGCCTTCCTGACCAAGGAGAAACCGGTAGATCTCGAGCGCGCATCCGACCTGCTGCAGCAGATCGGGCGCGATGAGCAACGGCCGGCCGGCAACACGGATGACAACGGCCCGGTCGACACCAGCCAGCTGTTTTCCGCCGACCCGGCCAGCGCCCCACCGCCGGCAAGCGGGCCGCGCTGACGCGCAAGACTCAGCGGCGGCGGCCTGCGCGCCAGCCGGCAAAGCCCAGGCCGGTCAGCCACAGCGCCCATTGGCTGGGCTCGGGGACCGGGCTGGTCAGCGTGATCAGGCGGGAGTTGCCGGTGCCTGAATCTTCGGCCACCAGATAGATCACGCCGTTCTCATCGATGGTCACACCCTCGATGGCCTGGGGCGTGATCGCTGCCAGGTCCAGGAAGCTCAGCACGGCGCCGCTGCGGTCGATCTCCACCAGGCGGCGCGAGTCCAGGCTCAGCACCAGCAGATGGTCCGCCCCCTCGGTACCGGCCAGGCGGTCGACGCCGGCCAGGGTCTGGATGTCGGACAGGCTGTTCAGGCCAAACAGACTGCTGCTGCCGGAGAACAGCGTGGTCGATTGCGCCGTGCCCCCGCCCACCGCGAACGTCAGCGTGGCCACGCGCAGCTCGGCCGGGTTGTCCTGCTTGACGCTCCAGAAGCGGCCGTCGCGCGGGTCGTAGCTGATGCCCTCCGTCCCCACGTTGCCCACGCTGACACTGCTGCCGGTGATGGCCACCTTGGGCTGATCATTGAGCGCCAGCGTGCTGCCCCCCGCGAAACTGAACTGATAAGCCATCTGGGGCCGCTCATCGACCACCACCAGCCGACCATTACCCAGGTACGTCAGGCCCTCGGCGTCGTTGTTGGAGCTGCCCGTGCCGCTCCAGTCGAAGGCCATGCTGCCCAGCGTCTGGCCGGTGAGCGAGATCTCGATCACGCCCAGCCCCTCGTCACCGACGACGAACAGCGAGCCGCGATCCCGCGCATAGGTCACCGCCGAGGCCTCCAAACCCATACCGCCCAGCGCATCCAGCGTCACATTGCCGCTGACGACGTAGCCGCCCAGGTTCAGCGCCGACGTCCCCGCCAGCGACTGCCCTGCAGCCAGGGCCGCCGCCATCATCAGACCCAGGGGCTTCAACATCGCACGCATCGCATCTCCTCGCTCATGAAATGCGCGCAGTGTCTGAATCAGGGATGACAAATCCGCGACAACGCCTGCCGTTCCCCGCGAATACGGGGCCGCCCGACTCAGAGCTTTTGCTTCTGCATGAAATCGTCGAAGCCCATCTCGGCAAAACGGAACCAGAGGTTCTGGTCACGCCGGAACGTCACCATGTCCTCGTAGACCTTCTTCCACGCCGGATTCTTCCCTGACAGCTCCGCGTAGACCGCCTGCGACTCCTTGAAGGCCGCATCCATCACGTCTTTTGGGAAACGGAACAGCTTGGTCCCAGAGCCCACCAGTTGCTTGAGCGCCACCGGATTGCGCGCGTCGTAGCGTGCCTGCATGTCGACGTGCGCCACCGAGCAGGCGGCTTCCAGCATGGCCTTGTGCTCGGCCGACAGCGCCTCGTAGGCCTTGGTGTTGACGTAGAAGTCCACCTGCGCGCCACCCTCCCACCAGCTGGGGTAGTAGTAGTTGGGCGCCACCTTGTTGAAGCCCAGCTTCTGGTCGTCGTAGGGGCCGACCCACTCGGCCGCGTCGATGGTGCCCTTCTCGAGGGCCGAGTAGATCTCGCCGCCGGCAATCTGCTGAGGTACACCGCCCATGCGCTCGATCACGCGGCCGGCAAAACCGCCGATGCGTATCTTCAGCCCCTTGATGTCGGCAACGCTCTTGATCTCCTTGCGATACCAGCCGCCCATCTGCGCACCGGTGTTGCCGCCCGGGAAGTTGATGATGTTGAAGTTGCGATAGAACTCCCGCATCAGCTTCAGACCGTTGCCCTCCACCATCCAGGAGGTCATCTGGCGGCTGTTCAGCCCGAAGGGCACGGCACAGCCGAGCGCAAAGGTCTCATCCTTGCCGAAGAAGTAGTACGGCGCCGTGTGCGCCGCCTCCACGCTGCCGCCCTGCACGGCATCCACCACCTGCAGCGCCGGCACGATCTCGCCGCCGGCGTGGACCGAGATCTGGAACTTGCCACCGCTCATCTCGGCCAGCTTCCTGGCCATCAGGTCGGCGGCACCGTAGAGGGTGTCCAGCGACTTCGGGAAGCTGGAGGCCAGGCGCCAGCGCACCTGCGCCTGGGCCTGCACCACGGCGGGCGCAGCAGCAGCAGCGAGTACACCGGTCAGGCCGGCATGACGGACAAAGGAACGACGTTCCATCGGGCTTGTCTCCTCGGGTTGCGGCTGGTCATCCAGCCTGTCGAGAAGATTCTAGGAGCGCCCGCGACAGCGCCGTCCGGGCAAAACCCGACACCGCCCCTGAGGCTCAGTTCCCCGCCAGCTTCATGCCGGTCACCAGGATGGAGCCGACCGTCTTGGTGCCCATGGAGAACTCGTCGGCCCCAATGCCGACGATGTTCTGGAACATGTCGCGCAGGTTGCCGGCGATGGTCACCTCATGCACCGGGTAGGCGATCACGCCGTTCTCCACCCAGTAGCCGCTGGCGCCGCGCGAGTAGTCGCCGGTCACGTAGTTCACGCCCTGGCCCATCAGCTCGGTCACGAACAGGCCCGTGCCCAGGCGGCGCAGCATGGTGGGCAGGTCATCGCCCGGCGCCGTGGCACGACTGCTCATGCGCAGGTTGTGCGAGCCGCCCGCGTGGCCCGTGGTCTGCATGCCCAGCTTGCGGGCCGAGTAGCTCGTCAGGAAATAGCCCTGCAGCACCCCGCCCTGCACCACCGAGCGCGCACGCGTGCGAACGCCCTCGTCGTCGAAGGGCGAGCTGCCCTTGCCCTTGCGCACATGCGGGTCCTCGCTGATGTCGATGTGGGGCGCCATCACCGGCTGGCCCAGGCTGTCCAGAAGGAAGCTGGTGCGGCGGTACAGCGAGCCGCCGCTGGTGGCCTGCACCAGCGCACCCAGCAGGCCGACGGCCATGGTGCTCTCGAACAGCACCGGCACCTCGGCCGTGGCCACCTTGCGGGCCTTCAGGCGCGACAACGCTCGCTCGGCGGCATAGCGGCCCACGGCCTCGGGCGAGGCCAGCTCGGCCGCGTCGCGCATCGAGCTGTACCAGGCATCGCGCTGCATGTCGCTGCCCCGGCCCGCGATAGGCGCCACCGAGATGGAATGCCGCGAACTTGCATAGCCGCCGCCGAAGCCGCGGGTATTGCCCATCCAGAAGTGCGACTGCTGAGCCGACACGCCGGCCCCTTCGCTGTTGGTGATGCGGCGGTCCACGCCCAGCGCGGCCGCCTCGCAGCGCAGTGCCAGCTCGGCGGCCTGAGCCGCATCGACGGCCCAGGGGTGGAATAGGTCCAGGTCGGGGCGTTCGGCCGGGTCCAGCGCCAGGTCGGCTTCATCCGGCAGGCCGGCGAATTCGTCCTCGGCCGTGAAGCGCGCGATGTCGTAGGCGGCGCGCACCGTGTCGCGCAGCGCCTGCGCCGAGAAGTCGCTCGTGCTGGCATTGCCGCGCCGCTGCCCCAGGTAGACCGAGATGCCCAGCGATTTGTCGCGGTTGCGCTCGACGTTTTCCAGCTGACCCAGCCGGACCGACACCGACAGGCCGCAGCCTTCGGACACCTCGGCGCCGGCGTCGCTGGCGCCGAGCTTCTTCGCCTCGGCCAGCGCATCGGCGATCAGCTGCTGGAACTGCTCGGGGCTGTAGGCGAAACCGTCCTGGGCGCGGGAATCTTGGGGCATGAATACAAAGCGCCGGGCGAGGCCGGCGCCGGGGAATATGGGGTGGGCGACAATGATAAGACTGCCCCGGCATCCGGGCGCCGCACGCGGGATTGTCTCGACGCGGCGCCGCGCACATCGCCCTCGGCCCGCCAAGGGCCGCATCGACCCATGCAAGAACACACCCCAGACATCGACGCGGACGACGACTTCGACCGCCCCAGCAAATCGCAGCGCAAGCGCGACATGCACGAGCTGCAGTCGCTGGGCGAAGACCTGCTCGCCCTGCCCGAAACCCGCTGGGAGCCGCTCGCCCTGCCCGAGATCCTGTACGACGCGCTGCGCCAGGCCAAGAAGATCACCAACTTCGAGGGCCGCCGCCGCCAGATGCAGTACATCGGCAAGCTGATGCGCAAGATCGACCCCGAGCCCGTGCGCGAGGCCGTGGCCGCCTTCAAGCTCGGCCATGCGCAGGACAGCCTGCGCCTGCACCAGTCGGAGCGCTGGCGCGAGCGCCTGCTGGCCGACGACGCCGCGCTGCAGGAATTCCTGCAGGCCCATGTGGACGTCGACATCCAGCAGCTGCGCAGCCTCGTGCGTGCCGCGCGCAAGGACGCTGCCAGCGAGCCCGAGAAGCGCAGCGGCCGTGCCTTCCGGGAGCTGTTCCAGTTCATCAAGGCCAGCGAGGTGGCCGGCGATGAGTGAGTCCGGCCTCGATCCCATCCGCATCGGCATCGTCTCCATCAGCGACCGCGCCTCCAGCGGCGTCTACGAGGACAAGGGCCTGCCCGCGCTGCAGGACTGGCTGGGCGCCGCTCTGAAGAACCCCATCCATTTCGTGCCGCGGCTGATCCCGGATGACCAGGCCGGCATCTCGGCCGCGCTGGTCGAGCTGGTCGACACCGAGCGCTGCCACCTGGTGCTGACCACCGGGGGCACCGGCCCGGCGCCGCGCGACGTGACCCCCGAGGCCACGCTGGCGGTGGCCGACCGCGAGATGCCGGGCTTTGGCGAGCAGATGCGCCAGATCTCGCTGCACTTCGTGCCCACGGCCATCCTGTCGCGCCAGGTGGCCGTGATCAGGGGTCAGGCCTTGATCATCAACCTGCCCGGCCAGCCCAAGGCCATCGCCGAGACCCTGTCGGGCCACGAGAAGGCCAGCGGCATCTTTGCCGCCGTGCCCTATTGCGTGGACCTGATCGGCGGCCCCTACATCGAAACCCGGGAGGAGGTCTGCAAGGCCTTCCGCCCCAAGTCGGCCCTGCGGCCGCGCACTGAATGAAGATCACCAAAGACACCGTCGCCACCGTGCAGCTGCAGGTGGCGGATCGCCTGGGCCGCCTGATCCAGAAGACCGACGCGCCCGCGGCGCTGCTGATCGGCGGCTATCACAACACCCTGCCCGCCATCGAGGCCGCCCTGGAAGGCCAGGAGGCCGGCTTCAAGGCCACGCTGGAGCTGACGCCCGAAACCGGCTTCGGCGAGCGCGATGAAGGCCTGGTGCGCAGCATCGCCAAGAAGGACTTCCCGCCCGGCGTGAAGGTGGGCGGTCAGCTAGAGGTGGCCGATGCCGACGGCCAGTTCAAGCTCTACACCGTGGCCAAGATCAAGGGCGACACCGTGTTCCTGGACGGCAACCACCCGCTGGCGGGTCAGCACCTGAAGGTGACGCTCAAGGTGATGGAAGTTCGCGCCGCCAGCGCCGAAGAGATCGCTCACGGCCACGCCCACGGCCAGCACGGCCACCACCACTGATCCAGCAGCAGCGGCGGGCGAGGCCCGCCCTGCTTACTTGACCAGGCGGTTCAGCTCCGCCGCGTCGAAGGCCTCGTCGCGCTGGGCGTCCTGTGGCACGCAGTCGCCCACCGGTCGACCCAGTTGCGTGGAGAGCTTGCACAGCGCATCCCAGATCAACGCGATCTGGTGATCATGCCCGGCGGCGCTGTCGATCAGCCCGCGCAGCGCCATCGCCACCGGGTCGTCGCCCTGGGTCACGCCATAGGCCGAGAAGCCCATCTTCGCGGCGGCCTCCTCGCGGGCCTGATCGCTGGCGGCCTCGATGATGCGGGCCGGGTTGCCCACCGCCGTGGCGCCAGCCGGCACGGGCTTGGTCACCACGGCGCCGGAGCCGATACGCGCGCCAGCACCGACCGTGAAGCCCCCCAGCACACAGGCATTGGCCCCGACGATGACGCCCGGCCCGAGGGTCGGGTGACGCTTGGCGCCCTTGACCAGCGAGGTGCCGCCCAGCGTCACGCCCTGGTAGATGGTGCAGCCTTCGCCGATCTCGGCCATCTCGCCGATGACGATGCCCATGCCGTGGTCGATGAAGACCTTGCGGCCGAACCTGGCGCCCGGGTGGATCTCGATGCCGGTGAGAAAGCGCCCCCAGTGCGAAATCCAGCGGCCCAGCCACTTCAGGCCATGCGTCCAGCACCAGTGGGCGCGCCGGTGCATCCAGAGCGCATGCAGACCTGGATAACAGGTCAGAACCTCCCAGGCCGAGCGGGCGGCGGGATCGCGTTCGAGGATGAGGGCGATGTCTTCGCGCAGGCGCTGGAACATGGTGCGGCGAGGCCGGGGCTTCGAGAAACGAAAGCGCTTCAGTGTAGGCCGCTCAGTGTGGGCCTGCAGCCGCTGCGGTCTTGCTCATCTGGCGCGCGATGCCGCGCAGGATGTGGACCTCCTCCTCGGTCAGCGCAGCGCGGTTGAAGAGCTGGTTCAGTCGCGGCATCAGCTTCCGGGGCGCGGCCGGATCGAGATAGCCGATATCCGTCAGCGCCGACTGCAGGTGCGCCAGCAGCCCCTGCACCGCACGGGCATCCGCCAGCGCGGCGTCCGCGGTGCGCGGCGTGACCCCGAAGCCCCCCAGTGCCTGACGCCATTCGTAGGCCAGCAGCTGCACCGCCTGGGAGAGGTTCAGCGAACCATAGTCCGGGTTGGTCGGAATGCTCAGCACCGAATGGCAGCGATAGACGTCCTCGTTGCTCATGCCGTAGCGCTCCGAGCCGAAGACCAGCGCCAGCCGTGGTGCCACGGCACGGGCGGCGAGGTCCGCAAACAAGGGGCGCGGCTCGTGCGTGGGCGGGCCGAAATCGCGCGGGGTCATGGCCGTGGCACAGACGAAATCGACGCCGTCCAGCGCCTCGGCCAGGGAGTCGACGACGCGCGCACGGGCCAGGATGTCGGCCGCCCCGCTGGCCATGGCCACGGCCTCTTCGTGGCACAGCACGTCGGCGAAGCGGGGCGCGACGAGCACCAGGTCACGAAAACCCATCACCTTCATCGCCCGCGCGGTGGCGCCGACATTGCCGGCATGGCTGGTATTGACAAGAATGAAGCGTGTGGAATCCACGGGTAATCACGGGGGCGAGGCTACAATCCGCCGATTATCCCGGGCCAAATCAGGCGCAACGCGCCGGCCCGACGCTCTTTCCCTTCGTCAGCCCCTTCTTTTCAGCGAGTGCCCGCATGCAGCAAGCGTCTCTCCATCCCATGCTCAATGTCGCCATCAAGGCGGCGCGTGCAGCCGGTGCCATCATCAACCGCGCCTCGCTGGATCTCGATGCCCTGCGCATCAACACCAAGAGCCCGAACGACTTCGTGACCGAGGTCGACCACGCCGCCGAAGGGGCGATCATCGAGACGCTGCTGCAGGCCTACCCCGACCACGGCATCCTGGCCGAGGAGTCCGGCCGCACGCACGGCGCCAAGCACTCCGAGTTCGTCTGGATCATCGATCCGCTGGACGGCACCACCAACTTCATCCACGGCTTCCCGGTCTACTGCGTGTCCATCGCGCTGGCCCACCGCGGCGTGGTGCAGCAGGCCGTGGTCTACGACCCCAGCCGCAACGACCTCTTCTACGCCACCAAGGGCCGCGGTGCCTACCTGAACGACAAGCGCCTGCGCGTGTCCAAGCGCACCCGCATGAGCGACGCGCTGATCGGCACCGGCTTCCCGTTCCGCCGCGGTGACAACTTCAAGCGCTACGTGAAGATGTTCGAGGAGGTGATGCAGCAGTGCGCCGGCCTGCGCCGCCCCGGCGCCGCCGCACTCGACCTCTGCTACGTGGCCGCTGGCTACTACGACGCCTTCTTCGAAACCGGCCTGCAACCCTGGGACGTGGCGGCGGGCTCGCTGATCGTCACCGAGGCCGGCGGCCTGATCGGCAACTTCACCGGCGAGGCCGACTTCCTGCACCAGCGCGAGGTCGTGGCCGGCACGCCGCGCATCTACGCGCCGCTGGTGCAGATCCTGTCGCCCTACTCCCGCGTGATCAAGGAAGAGGACCTGGCCGCCGATGCGGCAGCCGCAGCCGGCGCGGAGCCGGCCCAGCCCAAGCCCTCCGCCGAGCCCAAGAAGCGCGGCCCAGTGCGCCTGAAGAAGGCCGAAAGCGGCGACGCGCCGATGTGATGACGGGGCCTGCAGGCCCCTGCCCACCCCACCACAGGCCCTCCGACGAGGGCCTGTTCGCTTTCCGGCGCCGTGACGGAATGCGCAGGCCGGACAGCTCACGCCAAACTCGCCGCGCCGGGTGTGACATGTGCACGCCGCACCCCCTTACATCAGGGGGCGCGGCTGGCCAGAATCCAAGTCTCGCTGCGGCCACGAGCCGCCACCGATCCCACTCACACCCACGTAGAGATCAAGAATGTCCGCTCGCATCGTTGCTGCCCTCGCCCTCGCCGCCCTCGCTTCGCTGGCTCACGCCGATCCCAAGATCCTGAAGAAGGTGGCCCCGGAATTCCCGGGCGAAGCCGTCAAGAAGAACATCTCGTCCGGCTCGGTGCGCGCCAAGATGGCCATCGCCGCGGATGGCAAGGTCTCCAACGTCGAAGTGCTGGAAGCCGAACCCAAGCGCGTCTTCGACCGCGCCACGGTCGACGCCCTGAGCCAATGGAAGTTCGAAGGCACCGGCGCCCCGCAGACCCACGAAGTCAAGCTGGTGTTCAAGTCGGAAGACTGAGCGCCAAGTCACTCTGCAAAAGGCCCGCATTGCGGGCCTTTTGCATTGGTGCATTTCGCAAGCATCCGGATCGCAGCCTGGCCCGTGTCGCCGTCGGCACCGCGGTCGCACCTTAAACTCGGCCGCCATTCCCAAGCCCTCTGCCGAGGGCTTTGCCGTTCCTGACCCCGCAATGACCCAGACCGCTGACTACAGCGCCCACACACCCATGATGGCCCAGTACCTGGGCCTGAAGGCGGACTTCCCGGACACCCTGCTGCTCTACCGCATGGGGGACTTCTACGAGGTCTTCTATGACGACGCGCGCAAGGCCCATGCGCTGCTGGACATCACCATCACCACGCGCGGCCAGAGTGCGGGCGAGCCGGTGGTGATGGCCGGCGTGCCGGTGCACGCGCTGGAGAGCTACCTGGCCAAGCTGATCAAGCTGGGCGAGGCGGTGGCGATCGCGGAGCAGGTGGGCGAGGTCGGCGCCGGCAAGGGGCCAGTGGAGCGCAAGGTGGTGCGCGTGGTCACGCCGGGCACGGTCACCGACACCGAACTGCTGGCCGACAAGCAGGATGCCGTGCTGCTGGCCGTGGCCGGCCAGGGCCGCCGCTACGGCCTGGCCTGGCTGTCGCTGACCCAGGGCGAGGTGGTGCTGGCCGAGTGCAGCGATGCCGAGCTGCCGGGCTGGCTGGTGCGGCTGTCGCCCGCCGAGGTGCTGGTGGACCGCGAGCGCCAGCCTGCCGACGTGATGCGCGCCCGCTACCCGGTCACCAACCGGCCGTCGTGGCAGTTCGATGCCGCCTTGGGCCAGCGCAAGCTGTGTGAGCAGCTGGGTGTGGCCAGCCTGCAGGGTTTTGGCGCGCAGGAGCTGGGCACGGCCCACGCCGCGGCCGCCGCGCTGCTGGCCTTTGCCGAGCACACGCAGGGCCGCGCGCTGGCCCATGTGCGCTCGCTGCGCGTGGAGCGCGCCAGCGATCTGCTGGACCTGCCGCCCGCCACCCAGCGCAATCTGGAACTCACGCAGACGCTGCGCGGCGAAAGCTCGCCCACGCTGTTCTCGCTGCTGGACAGCTGCAAGACCGGCATGGGCAGCCGCACGCTGCGCCAGTGGCTGCTGCACCCGCGGCGCGAGCGCGCCGAGGCCATGGCGCGCCATGACGCGATCGCGGCGCTGCAGGCGCGCGGCTACGAGCCGTTGCGCGAGGCGCTGAAGTCGGTCAGCGACGTGGAGCGCATCAGCGCCCGCATCGCGCTGCGCCAGGTGCGGCCGCGCGAGCTGACCGGCCTGCGCGCCACGCTGCAGGCGCTGCCCGCGCTGCGTGCCGCCACACCCGAGTCGCTGCGCAGCGAGGCGCTGACGCCGCCTGCCGACGTGCTGGAGCTGCTGGAGCGCGCGATCGCGCTGGAGCCGTCACTGCTGCCGCGTGACGGCGGCGTGATCGCCGACGGCTTCGACGCCGAGCTGGACGAGTTGCGCGGCATCCAGCAGAACTGCGACGGCTTCCTGCTGGACCTGGAAACCCGCGAGCGCACGCGCACCGGCATCGCCAACCTGCGCGTGCAGTTCAACCGCGTGCATGGCTTCTACATCGAGGTGACGACCAGCGGCCTCGACAAGGTGCCGCTGGACTACCAACGCCGCCAGACGCTGAAGAACGCCGAGCGCTTCATCACACCGGAGCTGAAGGCCTTCGAGGACAAGGCGCTGTCGGCCAACGAGCGCGCGCTGGCGCGCGAGAAGCTGCTGTACGAGCAGGTGGTGGACGCGCTGATCGCGCGCCTGGATGCGCTCTCCGCGCTGGGCCGAACGCTCAGCGCCCTGGACGCGCTGGCCGCGCTGGCCGAGCGCGCCGCTACGCTGAACTGGGTGCGGCCGGAGTTCGTTTCGCAGCCCTGCCTGGACATCGTGGCCGGCCGCCATCCGGTGGTGCAGGCCCGCCTGGCCGAGACCGGCGGCGCCGAGTTCATGCCCAACGACTGCCGGCTGGATGCGCGCACCCGGCTGCTGGTGATCACCGGCCCCAACATGGGCGGCAAGAGCACCTTCATGCGCCAGGTGGCGCTGATCGCGCTGCTGGCCGCCATCGGCAGCTACGTGCCGGCCAGCGCCTGCCGGCTGGGGCCCATGGATGCGATCCACACCCGCATCGGCGCGGCGGACGACCTGGCCAATGCGCAGTCCACCTTCATGCTGGAGATGACGGAAGGCGCCGCCATCCTGCACTCCGCCACCGAGCAGTCGCTGGTGCTGATGGACGAGATCGGGCGCGGCACCTCCACCTTCGACGGCCTGGCGCTGGCCAGTGCCATCGCCACCCACCTGCACGACAAGACCCGCGCCTTCACGCTGTTCGCGACCCACTACTTCGAGCTGACCGACTTCCCCGCCAAGCACCCACAGGCGCAGAACTGGCATGTCTCGGCGGTGGAGAGCGGCGAGGACATCGTGTTCCTGCACGAGCTGCAGGCCGGCCCGGCTAGCCGCAGCTATGGCGTGCAGGTGGCCAAGCTGGCCGGCATGCCCGCCAGCCTGGTGCGCCAGGCCCGTGCCACGCTGGAGGCGCTCGAGGCCCGCTCGCATGCGGCCGACGAGCAGTTCGACCTGTTCGCCGCGCCGCCGGCACCGCCCCCGGCCGCCGAGCCCAGCCGCGCGCTGGCCGCGCTGCAAGACCTGGACCCCGACGCGCTGACGCCCCGCGAGGCGCTGGACGCCCTCTACCGACTCAAGCAACTGGCCGCCCGCGAGGCCGAGCACTGAACCCAACATGAGCCCTGGCACGCTGGTTTTCTCCCATGCCAACAGCTACCCCGCGGGCTGCTACCGCGTGCTGTTCGAGCGCTGGCGGGCGGCGGGCTGGCGGGTGGAGGCGCTGGACCGCTTCGGCCACGACCCGCGCTTTCCGGTCACCAGCAACTGGCGGCGCCTGCGCGACCAGCTGCTGCATTTCATCGACGACGAGGTGCGCCCGCAGGGTCAGGTCGCGCTGGTCGGCCACTCGCTGGGCGGCATGCTGAGCCTGCTGGCGGCCTGCCGGCGGCCCGAGCTGGCCAGCCATCTGGTGCTGCTGGATTCGCCCGTGGTGGCCGGCTGGAAGGCCGCCGCGGTGGCCATGGCCAAGACGACGGGCCTGGTGCACCGCTACGGGCCGTCGCGCATCGCGCGCGAGCGTCGCCAGTGCTGGCCCGATCGCGACGCGGTGATGGCGCACTTTGCCGCCAAGAAGACCTTCGCACGCTGGGACCCGCGCGTGCTGGCCGACTACGTGCAGGCCGGCTTCGAGCCGACCGCCGACGGCCAGGTGAAGCTGCGCTTCGAGCGCGAGGTGGAGGCGCAGATCTACCGCACGCTGCCGCACCACCTGCCCCTGCTGCTGCGCCTGCGGCCGCCGCGCTGCCCGGTGGCCTTCGTGGGCGGCACGCAGTCCAACGAGCTGCGCCAGGCCGGTGCCGCGCCGTCCAAGGCGCTGGTGGGCGAGCGCTGGCGCTGGATGGAGGGCAGCCATCTCTACCCCTTCGAGAAGCCCGACGCCACGGCCGATCTGGTGCTGGAATTGCTGGCCGACTGAGGCCTGCGGGGCCGAGGGTCGCCGCGGCTCTCGTACAATCGCAATTTCCCACCACAGCGTGCTGTTCTGGCACGCTGCAAGACATGACCAAATACGTCTTCGTCACGGGCGGTGTGGTGTCCTCTCTCGGCAAGGGCATCGCTTCTGCATCGCTCGCCGCCATCCTCGAATCCCGCGGCCTCAAAGTCACCCTCATCAAGCTGGACCCGTACATCAACGTGGACCCCGGCACGATGTCGCCCTTCCAGCACGGCGAGGTTTTCGTCACGGACGACGGCGCTGAAACCGACCTGGACCTGGGCCACTACGAGCGCTTCATCACCACGCGGATGAAGAAGAGCAACAACTTCACCACGGGCCAGATCTACATGTCCGTGCTGGAGAAGGAACGCCGCGGCGACTATCTCGGCAAGACCGTGCAGGTGATCCCGCACATCACCAACGAGATGCAGGACTTCATCCGTCGTGGTGCCGGTGAAGGCACGCCCGAGGCGGTGGATGTCGCCATCGTCGAGATCGGCGGCACCGTGGGCGACATCGAGTCCCTGCCCTTCCTGGAAGCCGCACGCCAGATGAGCCTGAAGGCCGGCCCCACCAACGTTGCCTTCGTCCACCTGACCTACGTGCCCTGGATCGCCGCTGCCGGCGAGCTCAAGACCAAGCCCACGCAGCACACGGTGCAGAAGCTGCGCGAGATCGGCATCCAGCCCGATGCGCTACTGTGCCGCGCCGACCGCCGCATCCCGGACGACGAGCGCGAGAAGATCTCGCTGTTCACCAACGTGCCCGAGTACGGCGTGATCTCCATGTGGGACGTGAACACCATCTACAAGGTGCCGCGCGTGCTGCACGAGCAGGGCCTGGACCAGCTGATCTGCACCAAGCTGCAGCTCAACACCAAGTCCGCCGACCTGAGCCGCTGGGACACCCTGGTCTACGAGGTCGAGAACCCCAAGGAACAGGTCACGATCGCGATGTGCGGCAAGTACACCGATCTGTCTGACTCCTACAAGTCGCTCAACGAGGCGCTGCGCCACGCCGGCATCCACAACCATGCCGGCGTGAAGATCGAGTACGTCGACAGCGAGACGCTGACGCCCGAGACGGTGTCTTCGCTGAACCAGTACGACGCCATCCTGGTGCCCGGCGGCTTCGGCAAGCGCGGCGTGGAAGGCAAGATCCTGGCCGCGCAGTACGCCCGCGAGCACAAGCTGCCCTATCTGGGCATCTGCCTGGGCATGCAGGTCGCCACGATCGAATACGCCCGCCACAAGGCCGGCCTGGAAGGCGCGAATTCCACCGAGTTCGAGCCCGAGGCGCCGCACAAGGTGATCGCGCTGATCGACGAATGGCAGGATGCCGACGGCTCCATCCAGAAGCGTGATGCCAACTCCGACCTGGGCGGCACCATGCGCCTGGGCGCGCAGAGCTCCGACGTCAAGCCCGGCACGCTGGCCTACGAGATCTACGGCCCGGTGGTCACCGAGCGGCACCGCCACCGCTACGAGGCCAACGAGCATTACCTGGACCAGCTGCAGGACGCGGGCCTGGTGATCTCGGCTATCACGCAGCGCGAGAAGCTCACCGAAATGGTGGAGCTGCCGCGCAGCGTGCACCCGTGGTTCATGGGCGTGCAGTTCCACCCGGAGTTCAAGTCCACGCCCTGGGGCGGCCACCCGCTGTTCACGGCCTTCGTGAAAGCGGCGCTGGATCACAAGCACGCCCAGCACCAGGCCTGATCCGGCCCATGCAGCTGGCACTGCCCCGCCATCAGTCGTCTGCCGCTTGTTTCGGCAGCAGGCTGGAGGCGGGGCTTTTCCTTTTCAGGCCGACGCCAGCGGCGCCGGCCTGGCACACCTGGAGGCTCGCGTCGTCAACCGGCGCTGATCTTGTTCAGCGCCGGTAACGAATCCGCGCCACCATCCCTGCCCTACCGATTACTCAACTCCCCGGAGACCCTTGTATGAGCGCCATCGTTGACATCGTCGGCCGAGAGATCCTCGACAGCCGCGGCAACCCCACCGTTGAATGCGACGTGCTGCTGGAAAGCGGCGTGATGGGCCGTGCGGCCGTGCCGTCCGGCGCATCCACCGGCTCGCGCGAAGCCATCGAGCTGCGTGACGGCGACAAGAGCCGCTACCTGGGCAAGGGCGTGCTCAAGGCCGTCGAGCACATCAACACCGAG
>QFOD01000035.1 GCA_003241055.1 Roseateles depolymerans | reverse complement strand
CGCAGACAAAGACGGCTTCACCGGCACGCTTCGCACCCTGACGCTCAACGTCAAGGTCAAGCTGGTGCCCAACGACAAGGGCGACAACGAGAAGGCCCCGGACTTCCGCCTGCAGGCGGCCGGCCACGACATCGGCGCGGCGTGGAAGAAGACAAGCGAGGCCGGGCGGGAGTACATCTCCGTGACCCTCGACGATCCTTCGTTCCCGGCCACGGTCTACGCCCGCCTGATCGAAGGCGAGAGCGGCACGCACGACCTGATCTGGTCGCGCAGCAAGCCCCAGGCGGCCTGACGGCCGCCGACGCCCCGCCCGCTGCGGCGGGGCGCAGTCCCGCTACGACCGAGCCGCCTCAAGCTGGCCTTCGGTCTCGCTCATCAGCACTGCCGTGCTGCATTCGAGTGCGTTGGCGATCTTGAAGATGATCGCCAGCGTGGGCATGTGCTCGCCGCGCTCGACCTTGCCCATGTGGGAGCGCTCGATGCCGGCGAGGTGCGCCAGCGACTCCTGCGCGATGCCGCGCTCCGTCCGCAACGCGCGCACCGCCGCGCCGAAGGCTTGCGCCAATTCGGCGTCGTAGGTGGTGGCGCCGGCCGGTCGGCCGCGCTGGATGGGTCGCTTCTGCATGGACAGAAGCGTCAAGTCGCAGCACAATTAAAACCACGTTATCTTTAACTCATTCATGCCTTTGGCTCTTATTCGTTCTTTTACGGAAATCCGCTTTTGCGGATTCCGACAAAACCGGAGAACCGCCATCGTGTCTTTCCAGATTTCTACAATTGCGCTTCTGCGCTTTCGTGTTTCCACGGCTTGGATGGAATACGCATCCACGCTTGCGAGGGGAACCACAAAGCCACGATTCCACGCTGGAACAGGAGCACCCCGATGAACGCTCCCCTGGTCACCGAGGAGCAGCGCGCCGCGCTGCTGGTGAACGGGCGGCTTGCCGCCGCCGACGAGCCCAACGACCCGTTGCCGGTCGTGCGGCTGTTCACTCCCGACGCGCACGCCACCTGGCTGCTGACCTCGCTCGATCCCGTCGATGGCGACACGGCCTACGGCCTGATCGACCTGGGAATCAGCATGCCCGAGCTGGGCCGCGTGAAGCTGTCCGACCTCGCTTCCATCGTCGGCCCGAACAAACAGCCCGTGATGCGGGATTTGTATTTCCAGGCGATGCGCCCGCTGTCGGAATATCTACGACTGGCCCAGGAAAACGGTTCAATCGTCGATTGAATCGCCCGCGTCTCAGTTCAGCCGAGCGAACGCATTAAGACTATTCCGGCCTTGTTTCAGACCTGCTTAGTCTGAATCTGCACTCATGCACCGAAACAGTGCTCGCGTGCGTAAAACAGCCACGATCTTTTGCGGGCGTTACGGCACGGTATTTCGTGCCGCATGACATTTTGGAGTCGGGCGGCCGTCGCATTCGGACGAATTTCGCAACACGCCGGAGCCCATCGGTCTTGACACCAGCAGTTACAGCTTAACCGGATTTCTACGTTGATTTGATGCTCCCGCATGTCTGACGCCGTGGCGACGTTCCTGCTATCCGACAGGAGCTTCGTCATGGTCAGCCCTCACCATTTCGCGCACTGGTATCCCACCGCCGCCTATCTCTACGTTCTCTGGCTCGATGCGTTCGCATTGGCCTGGGAGTACCTGCGCCGTCATCCTGACTACCGGCTCGACTGGCTACACCGTCATCGCCGGTCGCACGCGGCACAGCACGCGGCGCATCGCTGGGGCTTGCGCCTGCTGGAAGACCCGGCCCTGGATGCGCGCGACGCGCATCCGGCCTGGCTCCCCGGCCATGCCGGCGTGATCCAGCTCTATCCCGATGCCGATCCACCGCCCGACGCTGCTGCATTCGACTTCTGGCACATCCCAGGCCACAAGCAACTGCTCCATGACGGCAAGCGGCTGGCGCTGATCGCGCACAGCCCCGGCCATTGCCAGCGCTACGCGCTGGCGCCCGGCCTGGAAGACGGCATGGCGGTGGCCTATGCCCATCGCGGCGGCGCTGCCGCGCATGGCCGCGGCCATGCGCTCGGTGCGGCCCAGGCTCAGGCCAATACCAAGCCCAGGCCGTCGCCTGCTGCGCTGCTGGAGCTGCACACCCTGCAGGCGCTCGACGCGACCCTGGCGGGCGCGTCCTTGCGCGAGGTCGCCGAAGGACTGTTCGGGGCCGATGCAGTGACTGCTGACTGGCATGCCGATGGCGACTTGCGAGCCCGCGTGCGCCGCCTAGTGCGGCGCGGCGATGCGTTGATGCGCGGCGGCTATCGCCGCCTAGCACAACTGCCGTCGCCTGAGAAGGGACGTTTTGAAGGGGACGCAAAACGTCCCTGAGCAGGACAGCTTCGTTTTCTGAGACTGCCTCCATCCGGTTGCGCTGTGTGGCCGGAGCCCTGCAACCGATGGAGGTTCACACCATGCGTCCTGCTCCCTTGCGGCCTGCCGCCGCACCCGCAACCACCTCGACCGCTGCCGCGCAACCGCAGCGTTATCTCACCAACGACGAGGCCGCCGACTACCTGCGGCTGTCGCCGCGCACGCTGGAAAAGCAGCGCGTGCTCGGCGGTGGCCCGCGTTTTCGTAAGTTCGGCCGGCGTGTCATGTACGCCGTGGCCGACCTCGATGCCTGGGCCGCCGACCGCAGCTTCGAGACGACTTCCGACCCCGAATACGCCGAGCAGCACTCGGCGGACAGCCGTGCGCGCTGATCGCTGGCGCGCGGGTGGCCTTCGCCATGTCCAGCCCTGCGCTGCCGTCCCGGCAGCGGCCCGTGCCGGAGCGCGAACAGCTCGACCTGTTCCGCGCCCTGCCGGGCGACATGGCGCCGCGCGACAGCCAGGACTTGATGGCCTTTCCGTTCTTCTCGCTGGCGAAGTCGCGGCGCACAGCGCCGATCGACTTCCGCGCCGGCAGCATCACGATCCGCGTGGAGGGCACGCAGGAGCATGGCATCGCCACGATCTGGGATGCGGACGTGCTCATTTGGGCCGCCTCGCAGATCGTGGAAGCACGCGATGCAGGCTTGCGCCCGTCGCGGCTGATGCAGGCCACGCCCTACGAGATCCTGCGCTTCATCGGACGCGGTACGTCGCTGCGCGACTACCAGCGCCTCAAGGCGGCCTTGGATCGCCTGCAATCCACGACGGTGGCCACGTCCATCCGCGAAACGACCGGCCGACGGCTGCATCGGTTTTCGTGGATCAACGAGTGGAAGGAGTTGGCCGATGCCAAAGGCACGCCCTTGGGGCTGGAGCTGATCCTGCCGGACTGGTTCTATGCGGGCGTCATGGACGCCGCCCTGGTGCTGACCATCGACCCGGCGTATTTCCGGCTCACCGGGGGCATCGAGCGCTGGCTGTACCGGCTGGTGCGCAAGCACGGCGGACGGCAGCCTGGTGGATGGCAATTCGACTTCCGGCACCTGCACCGCAAGTCCGGCAGTGCCACGCGCTTCTCGGACTTCGCCTACGACCTGCGCGCGCTGGTCGGGCGGCAGTCGCTACCCGGCTACGTCCTGAGCATCGAGCGGATGCCGGACAACGGCACCGAGCTGCTGACCTTCCGGCCCGTGCCGTTCGCGGCACGGGGATAAACGGTGCGAAGCCTGTGGACGGGCTCGTGCTATTAGGAGTACGGGGTATCGTGCTATCGGGAGTACGACTCTCGTGCTATCAGGAGTACGGATCGGCCGCAAAGCCAATAACGGCGCGGGTTTTCGGCCCCTCTAACTTCCCTAACTTAAATCAACTAACTGATAGTAGAAGCGCCGCGCCACGGTGGACAACCACCGCGCGGCCAGAAAAGCAGCAGCAACAGCCGGGCTTTCCAACGTGGAGGGCCAGGCCATGATCGTTGCGCTGCTCAACCAGAAAGGCGGCGTGGGCAAGACCACGCTCGCCACCCACATCGCCGGCGAGCTGGCAATGCGCGGGCAGTCGGTCATCCTGCTGGATGCCGACCCGCAAGGCTCCGCGCTGGACTGGACGCAGCGCCGCAGCCAGCAAGGCTTGCCACGGCTGTTCAGCGCCGTGGGCCTTGCACGCGAAACGCTGCATCAGGAAGCGCCAGAACTCGCCAGGCGGGCCGATCACGTCGTCATCGACGGGCCGCCGCGCATCGCCGCATTGGCGCGCTCCGCGCTGCTGGCGGCCGAGCGTGTGCTGATTCCCGTGCAGCCCAGCCCCTACGACCTGTGGGCTTCTGCCGAGATGGTGACACTGATCCGCGAGGCGCACGTGTTCCGGCCTGCGCTGCGCGCGGCCTTCGTCATCAACCGGCGCGTGAGCACCACCGTGATCGGACGCGAAGCACGCGGCGCGCTGGCCGAGCAGCCGCTTCCTGCGCTGCGCGCGGAAGTGCATCAGCGCATCGTGTTCGCCGACAGCGTGGCCGCTGGCCGGCTTACCCGCGAAACGGCGCCCGACAGCGCCGCCGCGCGCGAAATCACCGCGCTGGTCGATGAACTGCTGCGGTGGCCGTCATGAGCAGTCCCGCTGGCAAGCGCACGGGCAAGCGCATCGGCATCGGCGCGCGTCCACCCGCGAATCCGCACGCCGAGGCATGGATTCGCCAGGGCGATGCCGATGCGCTGGGCAAGGGCGACCTTTACACGGCACGCCTGACCCTCGACATCACACCCGCCATGCGGGCGCGCATCAAGGTATCGGCCTTCACGCAGGGCGTGACCGTGGCTGATCTTCTGCGCGGCCTGTTGGAGAGGGAGTTCCCAGAACACCGCAGGGAGAACACACCATGACCGCATCCGCTTTGCCTGCCGCTGGTGCGGCCACGGCTGCACCGTCCTCGTCCATCCCAGCACACGCGGCGCGGCCTACCTCAACACCACTGACGCGCGTTTCGCTGGCCTTCCTGGAGCACCGTTTCAAGCTCTATCTGCGCTTTGGCGAACCGGCGCGCACGCAGCGGCTCGACCGCTGGCGCAGTCTCGCCGTGTTCATGCCCAGCGCCGTGTTCTGCCGCATTCGCTGGCAGGCCAACGACTACGGCACCGTCCGCTGGCAGCTCATGGTGATGCAGGCTTGCACGCCGCTGGACGCTGCGCAGCGCATCCCCGGCGTGCAGCCGGGCGCGCGCTTACTGTTGCACGCCGAAGGTGAGCAAACGGTGCGCGCCGTGCTGGAGTGCATCGACGCCATCGAGGCGCTGGGCATCGCGCCTGCTGGCGCTTCGCCCGCGTACTGGCGCACGCTGGGCAACCGGCTCGCTGCGCGCTTGCCGCTGCCTGACTACAGCGCCGAGCGGCACGCCGCCTGGCTGACCGGGAGGGCGCTGCCATGACGCTCCCATCCGCCGTTGCCGGTGCAACCGGCATCCCGCCGCGTCCTCGCTCGCGCCTGCGCGCTCGCTTCGTGCTGACGGGCCTGTCCGCCTGCGGCCTCGCTGCGCTGGCCTGGGCGTCCTTCGTGCATCCGCTGCCGCGCCTGACCTACAACCCGTCCGACAGCGTGGCGGTTGGCTGGTATCGCGTCGATCCGCTCGACCATCGCGCCAGCTCGTCGCCACGTCTGCTACCGCCGTCATTGCACGTGGGCAGCATCGTGCTAGTGCCGCTGCCTGCCGAGGCTGCCGCGCTCGCTGCGCAGCGCGGCTACCTGCCGACGCGCATCCCGCTGCTCAAGCGCGTGGGCGCGGTCGCACCGCAGGAGGTGTGCATCACAGGAGGCAGCGTTCGCATCGACGGCGTGCCTTCGGCCGCCGTGCTGCCTGCCGATCGCTGGGGCCGGCCGCTGCCATCCTGGCTGCAGTGCCGCCGCCTTCGGCCTGGCGAGCTGTTTCTGCTCAGCGTCACCAATCCAGCGTCGTTCGACAGCCGGTATTTCGGGCCGGTCAGCGCAGCCGCCGTGATCGGCGTTGCGCGCCCGGTCTGGCTGGAGAAGCGCCCATGATGGCCGCCGACTCGCTGCGCATCATCGTGCTATCGGGCGTGTCGTTCCGGCTGCTGTTGCCATGTCGTCACGCATGCAGTGCGGGCGCATCCGCGCCGCACTTCGCGCTGCCTCCGGCGCAGCCGTCCAACGTGCAGGCGTCTTGCCTTGAACACGGCTGGCCTTCGGCCCTCGCCGTGTTCGCCGGTGCGCTGGCTGCTGGTGCAGCCTTGCCACCGGGCCGCAATTGCCGGGAGCGGATGCGGGAGGCAAATGCGGAAGGCAAGACAAAAGGACGCGGCACCGGGCCGCGTCGAAAGCCAGTCTGCACGTGGGGGTGGCGCGGCACGCGGCGGCTTCGCCGCCGTGCCGCTGGGGGCGCGAGGCCCGCGCCGATGCGGCCATGTCCGCGTGCTTCGCACGACCGGACACGCTGGAGCATTCAGGGAGAGAAGCCATGAGCAACCGGCGCGATGACGATTTCCGCATCCGTCCCAGTGCCACGAAGAACCGGGGCCAGGGCTTCATCGCCAAGGTGCTCAAGCAGGCCGGCAAGGCCAGCAGCGGCAAGTCCTCGGTGCGTCGCCCTGCAACGGCTGGCGGCGGTAAGACCACCGGCCAGCGGCCCGGCTCGCGCCTGGGGCGCGGGCATACGGCGGCGCGCTTCGCGGGCGCGAAGCTCACGCCCATGTCGCGGCGCGTAACCATCAAGACCTTGCTGGTCAACCAGCAGCGGGCCAGCCCGCAGTCGCTCGCCAAGCACCTGCGGTACGTCGAGCGTGACGGCGTGGGCCGCGACGGCGAGCCCGGCCGAGCCTATGGGCCGCAGACCGACGCCGCCGACCTCGACGCCTTCAAGGAACGCTGCGCCGATGACCGGCACCACTTCCGCTTCATCGTCTCGCCCGAGGATGGCGCCGAGCTGGAAGACCTGCGCACCTACACGCGGCACCTCATGGGTCGCATGGAAGCCGACCTGGGCACGCGGCTGGAATGGGTGGCGGTCGATCACTGGAACACCGACAACCCGCACACCCACCTGATCGTGCGCGGGCGCGACGACACGGGCAAAGACCTCATCATCGCGGGCGACTACATCGCCGATGGCTTCCGGCATCGCGCTGCCGAGCTGGCGACCGAATGGCTGGGGCCGCGCACCGAGCTGGAGATCCAGCAGACCTTGCAGCGCGAGGTGGAGCAGGAACGGTGGACAAGCCTGGATCGCACTCTGAAGCGCGAGCTTGGCGACGACGGCCAAGTGCAGATTGAACGCTTCAACGAACCGCGGCTGCAACGCCAGCGCCTGCTGCTGATCGGCCGCCTGCAGCGTTTACAGCGCCTGGGCCTGGTCGATGAAGTGCAGCCCGGCACCTGGGCCGTCCATGCCGATGCGGAGAAGACCTTGCGCGCCCTGGGCGAGCGCGGCGACATCATCCGTACCATGCAGCGGGCCATGAGCGGCCAGCCGCGCGAGCTGGCTGTTTTCGAGCCGGGCGATGATGGCCGCACTGTCGTCGGGCGTGTCGCCGCCAAGGGACTGTCCGACGAGCTGCACGACCGGGGCTATCTGGTCATCGATGGCGTGGACGGCAAGGCCCACTACGTCGCACTGAATGCCCGCGACGAGCTGGCGAACTATCCGGCCGGCGCCGTGGTGGAGGTGAAGGGATCGGCCGACGTGCGCGCCGCCGACAGGAACGTCGCCGCCTTGGCGAGCGGTGGCCTGTACCGCACCGACCATCACCTTGCCATCGCCCAGGGCCAGGCCGTGCCTGGCCGCGATCCGCAAGAGGTGGTGGCAACCCACGTTCGCCGGCTGGAAGCCCTGCGCCGCGCCGGCATCGTGGAACGAGTGGCCGAGGGTCTATGGAAGGTGCCAGACGACCTGCCCGAACGTGGTCGCCAGTACGACGCGCAGCGTTTGGGCGGCGTCGCTGTGGAGCTGAAATCGCACTTGCCCATCGAGCGGCAGGCCCGCGTGATCGGGGCCACCTGGCTCGACCAGCAACTGATCGGCGGCGGCTCGGGCCTGGGCGACCTGGGCTTTGGCAGCGAGGCCAAGCAGGCGATGCAGCAGCGCGCCGACTTCCTGACCGAACAGGGACTGGCCGAGCGGCGCGGGCAGCGTGTGATCCTCGCCCGGAATCTGCTGGGCACGCTGCGCAACCGGGAGGTGGCGCAGGCTGCCAAGGACATTGCTGCCGACACCGGCCTGGAGCATCGCCCGGCGGCGGACGGCCAGCGCGTGGCGGGCATCTATCGCCGCAGCGTCATGCTTGCCAGTGGCCGCTACGCAATGCTGGATGACGGCATGGGATTCAGCCTGGTGCCATGGAGGCCGGTGATCGAGCAGCGGCTGGGGCAGCAGCTTGCGGCGACGGTGCGCGGTAGCGGGGTGTCATGGGAAATCGGGCGGCAGCGGGGGCCAGCAATCTAGTGTTGTGAGTTAGGGACGCTCTTCACGAATCAAACTTCAGTGCCTACATGCCTTGGGCTCTCGACAAGCCAAGGGCCACATGGACGCAAGGTGACGGCAGGCCTTGGAGCAACCCAGCGTGGGGATGGCCTGCGATGTTCATACAGGCAGGCGCATCGGGATTTTGAGATAGCGCATCCCGTTGGATTCGGCTTCGGGCCACCGGCCCGCGCGGATGTTGACCTGAATTGAAGGCAGCAGCAGCGCGGGCGCTGCCAGCGTCGCGTCACGGCATTGGCGCATGGCCACGAACTCATTCACGCTCACACCGTCGTGAACGTGCACGTTACGTGCGCGCTCCTCGGCGACCGTGCTTTCCCAGGCGTAGCTGTCGCGCCCGGGTGCCTTGTAATCGTGGCACATGAACAGACGGGTCTCGGGGGGCAGTGCGAGCAGTTTCTGGATGGATTGGTACAGGGTGCGGGCACTTCCGCCCGGGAAATCGGCGCGCGCAGTGCCGTAGTCCGGCATGAACAAGGTGTCGCCCACGAACACGGCATCGCCCACGCGGTAGGACAGACAGGCAGGCGTGTGGCCTGGGGTGTGCAGCACGTCCACCGTCAAATCGCCGATGCTCAAGGTCTCGCCATCGCGTAGCAGGCGATCGAACTCTCCTCCGTCGCCGGACACGTCGTCCAAGTTGAACACTGGCCGGAAGATGGCTTGCACGTCGCGGATGTGCTCCCCGATGGCCACCCGTGCGCCTGTGCGCGCCTTGAGGTACGGGGCCGCGCTCAGATGATCCGCATGGGCATGGGTCTCCAGGATCCACGCCACCTCCAGCGCCTGGCCCGCTGCCGCGGCCAGCACTTGGTCAGCCGATGTGGTGGACACCTTGCCGCTGCGGTGGTCATAGTCGAGCACCGGGTCGATCACGGCGGCTTGCCGCGTCGCGGGGTCGGACACCAGATAGGTCACGGTGTTCGTGGCTTCGTCGAAAAACGCCTGGATCTGCGCAGCGGATTGCATGGGAAGTGTCCTGCCTTGGAGGGGATGCCTTGACTTTATATTAGAAAATGCTAAATTAGTAAACATTGAAATAAACGTTGCCATGAAGCTCAACAAGAAGGATCGATCTTTCATGCAGGACGGCGCGGCCAACGCCGCGGCCATGCTGCGCGCGGTCGGCAATGAACATCGCTTGCTCATCCTGTGCCTGCTGATCGAGCACGGGGAGATGACCGTCGGCGCCCTGCTTGAGGACGTGGCATTGAGCCAGTCCGCCTTGTCCCAGCACCTGGCCAGGATGCGCGAGGACGGCCTGGTGGCCTATAGGCGCGAGTCGCAGACCCTGCACTACCGGATTGAAAACCCGGACGTGGCCAAGCTCATCGCCACGCTCAAGACCCTTTTCTGCCCTTGATCCATCAACGGAGGCCATCCCCATGCCCCTGAAACCCATCTCGCCCCAAGACGCCCGCGAACTCCTGAGCCGGGGCGCCGTCCTGGTGGACATCCGCGCGGCGGACGAACATGCCCGCGAGCGCATCGCGCAGGCGCGCCATGTGCCCATGGATCGCCTGCAAGCCGGCAGCCTGCCGCTGGCCGGCGCTTCGGCTGTCATCTTCCATTGCCGTTCGGGCCACCGGACGCAGGTCAATGCGTCGGCGCTGAAGGCATGCGCCGCCTGCGACGCCTACGCCCTCGAAGGCGGGCTGGACGCCTGGAAAAAGGCGGGGCTGCCCATCGTGGCCGATGTATCGCAGCCGCTGGAACTGCAGCGGCAGGTACAGATTGCCGCAGGGTCTTTGATTGTGCTGGGTGCGGTACTCGGCGTCACGGTATCGCCTTGGTTCCATGCGCTCTCGGGCTTCGTGGGGGCGGGGCTCGTTTTCGCTGGCGCCTCGGGGTTTTGTGGGCTGGCGCGTGTGCTGACGCGCATGCCCTGGAACCGCAACGCGCTGGCCGGATGAGCGAAGTCGCCAACGCCCAGCGCTGCCCAAGTTCACTTTTGTTGGATTAATTCAGGAGAAACCATGAAACTCAATGTCGGCGGTATCGACCGCATTCTTCGCATCGTCGTCGGGCTCGTGCTCATCGCACTGGCCGCCACAGGCGCAGTGGGCTGGTGGGGCTGGCTGGGCATTATTCCGCTCCTGACGGGGGTGGTGCGCTTTTGCCCGCTGTATTCGCTGGTCGGGCTCAATACCTGTCCACTGAAGACCGGCAAATAGGCGTCGGGTCACAGTCAGGGCAGCAATTTTCTGCAACGGTGGACAGAATAGTGTTGTGAGCGCGTCCCGCAGCAGGGGCTTTCGATAGGTTGGTGAAGTCTCTTTAGGCAGAGATTCCCCTGACTACTTGAGTCAAAAGCTTGGCCAAAGGTTGGCGCGCCAGAATGTTCTATTTTTCTGATCCAGGGTTACTTTGATCCTGAGAAATAGATGCGCATCTTGATCGTTGAAGACTCCGAAACGCTGTCTGAGGCCTTGAATCGCAGTCTCAAGACCGAGGGCTACGCTTGCGATATTGCAGCGGACGGCCAGGCTGCGCTGCAATTTCTCCAAAGCTACCGCTACGACGCGATCATTCTGGATTTGATGCTGCCTCGTGTGGACGGCTTCGGAGTATTGCGGGCGTTGGGCGGCGATGCCGGAACGGCCCCTGTGCTGGTGCTTTCGGCGCGGGAACAACTCGATGACCGGGTGCGCGCGCTGGATGCGGGCGCGGATGACTACCTGACCAAGCCCTTTGAACTGGCGGAACTGCTGGCCCGGCTGCGCGCCCTGGTACGGCGCCCGGCGCAGCGCGATACGCCCGTTTTGCGCCATGGCGAACTGACCGTCGATCCGCGCTCGCGCACGGCGCGCTGGCGCGGCGATGACCTGAAGCTCACGCCCAAGGAATACGGATGCCTGGAGTTGTTGCTGCGCCGGCAGGGCGCGGTGCTGTCACGCGCACAAATTTTTGAGCACCTGTACGACAGCAGCAGCGATGCATCGGACAAAGTGGTGGAGGTCATCGTCAGTACCTTGCGCACCAAGCTTGCACAGTGCGGCCTGGATGAGTTGATCGTGACCCGGCGGGGTTTTGGGTACGTGCTGGCGTGAGCCGTGAGGACATGCGCATGAAGCCGTTTCTCGCTCCATCCAAAGATACGGCCTGGTCACTGCATCGGCGTCTGGCTGTGGGCCTGGTCTTGTGCATAGGCGGCACCTTCGCCGCCGTATTCCCGGTGTTGGATCGCCTGATCGACCGGGCGATCTACCAGCAAATGGATCTCACGCTTTCGCAGCGTGCCGCTGCCGTCGGGCGCGTACTGCAAGAACCTGATCCGCAGCAGCTCGAACGCCTGATGCCCGAATACGAGCCGGGCGGGCACACCGAGTTCTTCACCGTCTTCAACGAAGACAACGGCCAGGCCGTGTTGCGCTCGCCCAGCAGCGCGGGTGCCACACTTCCAGTGGGACTGGCGGCGCAAGGCACGCCGCGCTATTACGACGTGACGCTGCCCGACGGTCACGCAGGCCGTGCGCTCGCCACCCATGTGGCATTGCATGGCAGCCAGAACCGGCTATTGGTGGTGGCAACGGAGCGCGAGGGGTGGGATCAGACCGAGCGGCGCGTCCACTTTGCGTTGCTCATCGGCATCGCTTTGGCAACCTTGCTGGCAACCGGATCGGCGCTGCTCCTGGTACAGCGCGTCATCGTGGTGTTGCGCCGCACGGGTGCCGCGGCGGCGCGCCTGAATGCAGACCAGCCCATGCAACCGCTGGGCGGCGACTTGCCGCGTGAACTCAAGCCCTTTGCCGATGCCTTCAACCTGGGCCTGCACCACCTGTACACCGCCATCGAACGTGAGCGCCAATTCTCGCGCGACGTGGCGCACGAACTGCGCACCCCTCTGGCGGAAATCCGCACCAGCGCCGAAAGCGCACTGATCGCGGGCGACCCCACCCAGGCCCAGCACAGCCTGGGCGCCGCTGTGAGCGCTACCGCACGCATGCAACGCAGCGTGGACACCTTGCTGCTGCTGGCCCGGCTCGAATCCGGACAACACACACAGGCGCCCGATCCGCTCGATATGGCAGGGTTGGTGCGCGAACTGCTGGCCGCGTTGGCGGGAATACAGGCGCGCCGCGGGCTGACCATGCAGACCGATCTGCCGCCATCGGCCTGGGTGCAGGGCGATCTGGGCGTGATCGAACGAATCCTCTCCAACTTGCTGCGCAACGCCATGGAGTACGCACCCGATGGCGATGCGATCACCTGCCGCCTGGAGCGAGGCGATGCGGGCTGGCTTCTTTCCATCGGCAATGCCGCGCCCGATCTTCATGAAGACGACCTCGAACACCTCGGCCACCGCTTCTGGCGCAAGCAATCCGAAGGCGGCACCGCACACCATGCAGGGCTGGGATTGGCCCTAGCGTTCGCCCTGGCGCGAGCCATCGATCTGCCGCTGCGCTTCAGCCTGCAGGATGGCAGGTTGACCGCATGGCTGGGCCCCTGGGCCGCGCTGGTGTAAACCTACGGCGCCGCGCCAAAAATCGCGCCGACACCCGCCGTCATGGCCATGGCCAAGGTGCCCCACAGCGTTACCCGGGACGCGCTTTTGACTACGGAAGCGCCGCCTATCCTCGCGGCCAAGACGCCCAGCAGCGCCAGAAAGAATATGGCGGTGACGACCGTCCATGAGAGCAAGGATGGCCTCGGTGCCAGCATCACGACACCGAGTGGCAGAACCGCGCCGACGGCAAAGCTGGCGGCGGAGGCGAGCGCTGCCTGCAGTGGCTTGGCGCTGAGCGCTTCCGAGATACCCAGCTCATCGCGGGCATGTGCCCCCAGCGCATCGTGGGCCATCAATTGCGATGCGACGGTACTGGCCAGGGAGGGCTCGATCCCACGCCGGGTGTAAATGGCCGTCAGTTCCCGATGTTCGGCCTCGGGGTCTTCCGTCAGCTCACGATGTTCCCGCGCCAGGTCGGCCTTCTCCGTGTCTGCCTGAGAAAAGACCGACACGTATTCTCCGGCCGCCATGGACATGGCGCCGGCGACCAGCCCGGCCACCGCGGTTGTCATGATGCTGGCGTGACTGGCCTGCGCCGCTGCGACGCCTACCACCAGGCTAGCAGTGGAAATGATCCCATCGTTGGCGCCCAGGACGGCGGCGCGCAGCCAGCCGATGTGTTCCGTGCGGTGGCGTTCGCGGTGCATGAACTTCATGGGAATCCTCTGTTTCTCGGGTTTCTTATTGGGAGCCGTGCCCCGGCAGCATGCGCACAAACGTGTTGTCGTGGATGACGTAGTGGTGCAGCAGCGCCGCCGCCGCATGCAATCCAATCAACGCATAGCCCGCCGTGGCCAGTGTTTCGTGCAGATCCTTCAAGGGATGCGCAAGCGCTTCGTTCGTGCCCGTCAGCAGGGGCAGCGCAAAGCCGAACAGGTTGACCGGCTTGCCTGCCGTGCTCAATGCCAGCCAACCCAGCAGCGGCGCGGCAATCATCAGTGCATACAGCGCGACGTGCATGAGCCGCGCCAGCAAGGCCGGCCACCGGGGCATGGGCGGCTCGATGGGCGGCGCGGCGCCTGCCACCCAGCGCACGCACAGCCTCACCACCACCAACGCCAGGACGGACAGGCCCAGCACGAAATGGAGGGATTTCATATTCGCGCGCAATTCGCTGCCCTTGGGCGCGAAGCCGCGCAGTTCCATGCAGGCATAAACCGCAGCGAGAAGCACCAGCATCAGCCAGTGCAAGGCTATGACAGAAGTGCCATAGCGGTTTCTAGAGTTCTTGAGTATCAATTCACTTTCTCCGACACATTGATTCGATCGACACACGCGAAGCAATGCTGAGGACGCCGCACCTTGTGTGCGTATTGCACGTGTTCTCGCGTCACTCTGGCAGCTCAAGCTTTGGGCAAGCTTTGAGCGAATAAATAAATTTCAATCAAAGCTTGCCCAAAGCTTGGGCTGCAAGCATGTGGCGGTTTATCACCGCAGCAGATCGAACCGCATGCTTGGTATGTCCCCCAATACAGCGCCGCCCGAAGGCGCGCCGCAGAAAAAACATCAGCGCTTCGCCATCCCTGGTGTTGCCGCCGCCATGGTCTTGGCAGTTGCTGCGGGTGCGGGCTGGTGGATGCTTTCACGCCCCGCAAAGGAGTCAGCGGCGGAAACGCCCGCCACGGCCCCCGCCGCTGACGGACACATCACATTGGGCGTGGCGCAACAGCGCGCGCTCGGGGTGGCAACGGCGGCGGCGGACACCGCCACGCAATTGCCGGTGCCTGGCCTGCCCGCGCAAGCCGCAGCGCCGCTGGCCGCCAGCGCGCAGGTCAGCGCGCCCTACGCGGGCGTGGTCACGCGCATCCTGGTCGATGAAGGGGCTCTTGTCCGGCAAGGCCAGCCCCTGGCGCGCATCCAGAGCCGTGACGTGCTGGCCGCGCAGGGCGAACTGGCCCGCGCGCGCAGCGAGGCCACGGCGGCGGCGCTGCAAGCCAAGCGCGATGCGGCCTTGCTGACCGAGGGCATCATCCCCGCCGCTCGCAACGAGCAGTCGCAGGCGCGCGCGCAGGCCACGCAAAGCACGCTGCACCAGGCCACGGGCGCGCTGGCGCAATTGCGTCCTGTGACGGGCGGGCAGGCGGGCGAATACGAGCTGCTGGCGCCGATGGCGGGCCAGGTCGTGCGGCGGCACCTGATGCCGGGGCAGTCGGTGGCTGCGCTTGAAGCCGCCTTCGTGGTGGCCGAGGCGGGCCGCATGGACGTGAACTTCACCGCGCCGCTGCGCCTGCGCAGCGACATCAAGCCCGGCCTGCCCGTGGGCCTGCCCGATGGCAAGGTGGCCAAGGTGGTGGCGGTGGGCGCGGATGCCGACCCCGCCAGCCAGAGCCTGCGCGTGCGCGCCGGCATCGAAGGGCAGACGGCGCTCGCTGTGGGTCAGCAATTCAGCGTGAGCCTGCTGCTGCCCGCGCCTGCGGGCGCATTGGCCGTGCCGCCGTCGGCCTTGCTGCCCGCCGGGCAGAGGCATGTTCTGTATGTGGCGAGCTATGCGGCGGGCGGAGAGAAGGGGGCGATCCGCGTCCGCGCCGTAGCCGTGCAGTTGCTGGGCGGGGACGAAGCCGTCAGCGTAGTGGTGCCCGATTCCAAGGGCGGCCCTGCCTTGCTGATGAGCGGTGAGCAGGTCGTCACGCACGGCACGGCGCTGCTCAAGTCCATGCTGCCGCTGCAGTGAGGGGGCCGGGCATGCTCTCTCGTCTCATCGAGTTTTCCTTGCGCCAGCGGCTGCTGGTGCTGCTGGCCGTGCTTGCCCTCGCGGGCGCGGGCGTGGCCTCGTTCCTGCAACTGCCGATCGACGCCTACCCGGACATCTCGCCCACGCAGGTCAAGCTGATCCTGAAAGTGCCGGGCATGACGCCCGAAGAGGTCGAATCGCGTGTCATCGCACCGCTGGAGATGGAGCTGCTGGGCGTGCCGCGCGGCGTGATGCTGCGCTCCACGGCCAAGTACGCCATCGCCGACATCACGCTGGACTTTGCCGAGGGCAGCGACATCTACTGGGCGCGCCAGCAGGTGGCCGAGCGCTACGCTGCCGTCGCGGGCAGCCTGCCCGAGGGCGTGAGTGGCGGGCTGGCGCCGATCTCCACGCCGCTGTCGGACGTGTTCATGTTCACCATCGAGGGCGGCCCGCTGTCCTTGAGCGAGCGGCGCACCCTGTTGGACTGGACGCTGCGCCCCGCCTTGCGCACGCTGCCCGGCGTGGCCGACATCAACGTGCTGGGCGGCCAGGCCGCCAGCTTTGCTGTGGTGCCAGACCGCGCACGCCTGTCCGCCGCCGGGATGAGCTTCGCCGACGTGGTGACGGCCGTCAGCCGCAACAACCGCAACGACGGCGCAGGCCGCCTGGACGCGGGAGAGAACGCGCTGATCGTGCGCTCGGAAGGCGCGATCCGCAGCGCGGAGGATCTGTCGCGCGTCGTGCTGCGCGCCGCCACGGCCAGCGCGCCTGCCGTGCGCGTGGGCGATGTGGCCGCCGTGCGCATGGAGGGGCTGACCCGCTACGGCGCCGTCAGCCGTGACGGCCAGGGCGAGGCGGTAGAGGGCATCGTCGTGGCGCTGCGCGGCGCTGATGCCTCGACGCTGGTGAAGGCAATCCGCGCGCGCCTGGATGAACTCGCGCCCAGCCTGCCGCCGGGCGTGAAGGTGGTGCCCTTCTACGACCGCAGCACGCTCATCCAGCGCGCGGTGGGCACGGTGGAAAGCGCGCTGATCGAAGCGACGGTGCTGGTCGTCGTGCTGCTGCTGCTTTTCCTGGGCGAGATGCGCGCGGCGCTGGTGGTCGCGCTGATGGTGCCGCTGGCCGCACTGGGCACCTTCCTGCTGATGCGCATCGCGGGCATGAGCGCCAACCTGATGAGCCTGGGCGGGCTGGCCATCGCCATCGGCATGCTGGTCGATGCCGCCGTGGTGGTGGTGGAAAACGCCGTCAGCCGCCTCGATCCGCACGCTCATGGGGAAGGCGGCGCGCAACTGCCGCGCCTGCACCGCGTGTTCGCCGCCGCGCGCGAGGTGGCCCTGCCCGTGGCCTCGGGCATCCTCATCATCTGCCTGACCTTCGTGCCGCTGCTGACCTTGCAGGGGCTGGAAGGCAAGCTGTTCGCGCCCGTGGCGCTGACCATCGTGTTCGCGCTGGGCGTCTCACTGCTGCTGTCGCTCACGCTGGTGCCGGTGCTGTCGTCGCTACTGCTCAAGGCGCATGCGCACCGCGAGCCCTGGGTGATGCGCGGCGCGCTGCGCCTGTACCGCCCGGTGCTGGATGCCGCGCTGGCCCACCCGCTGCGGGCCACAGCCGTGGCGCTGGCGGCCCTGGTGCTGGGCGTGGTGGCCTACCTGGGCACCGGCAAGGCCTTCATGCCGACGATGGACGAGGGCGACATCCTGCTGCAGTTGCAGAAGCCGCCCTCCATCGGGCTGAACCGCTCGCGCGACATCGACCTGGCCGTGCAGAAAGCCATCCTGGCCAAAGTGCCCGAAGTGCAGCACAGCATCGCCCGCGTCGGCTCGGACGAACTGGGGCTTGATC
Source organism: Roseateles depolymerans (assembly GCA_003241055.1). Lineage (GTDB taxonomy): Bacteria > Pseudomonadota > Gammaproteobacteria > Burkholderiales > Burkholderiaceae_C > Pelomonas > Pelomonas depolymerans_A. The sequence goes on along the minus strand of QFOD01000035.1, from coordinate 7,577 downwards.
CCATGGGCCTGAACGAAACCGATATGTTCATGCAACTCGGCGACCGCAAGACATGGCGCATGGACAAGGAAGCGCTGGGCGAAGAAATCCGCAAGGTGATGGCGGCCTTCCCCGGCCTGGACTTCGGCTTCACCCAGCCCATCGAGATGCGCGTCTCCGAAATGCTCACCGGCAGCCGTGGCGACGTGGCCATCAAGCTCTTCGGCCCCGACCTGAACACCCTGGGCGAACTGGCCGTGCGCGTTGCGGCCAGCGTCGAGAAAGTGCCCGGCGCGCGCGACGTGCTGACGCAGGCCAGCGACCACGTCGAGTACCTGCAGGTGAAGGTGGATGCACAAGCTGCGGGCCGTGCAGGCCTGGCGGTAACGGCCGTGCAGGACGAGTTGCGCGCGCAGCTCGAAGGCGTGCCAGCGGGCATGGTCATCGAAGCCAACCGGCGCACGCCCATCGTCGTGCGCGGCGATGCGCAACTGCGCGGCTCGGCCGAGCGCTTCAAGGACTTGCGGCTGGCCCGCAGCGGCTCAGCCGGCTCCGGCGACGCTGGCGACATTCCCCTTACATCACTGGCCGCCATCACCACCACCCAAGGCCCGGTGCTGGTGCGGCGCGAGAGCGGCTCGCGCTTCGCGTTGATCCAGTCCATGGTGAGCGGGCGCGATCTGGTGGGCTTTGTGGAGGAAGCCCGCGCCGCCGTGGCGCGCGACGTCCCCCTGCCCGCAGGCTACCGGCTGGAATGGGGCGGCCAGTTCGAGAACCAGCAGCGCGCGGCTGCCCGCCTGGGGCTGGTGGTGCCGGTGTCGCTGGCGATGATCTTCTTCGTGTTGTTCATGACCTTCGGCTCCGTGCGTCAGGCGGTGCTGATCCTGGGCAACGTGCCCTTCGCCCTGGTCGGCGGCATGGCCGCGCTGTGGGTGTCGGGGCAGTACCTGTCGGTGCCCGCATCGGTGGGCTTCATCGCCCTGCTGGGCATCGCCGTGCTCAACGGGCTGGTGCTGGTCACGCACTTCAACCATCTGCACGCGCTGGGCCTGCCCATGGAGCAGGTGGTGCGAGAAGGCTCGCTGCGCCGCCTGCGCCCGGTGCTGATGACCGCTTCCATCACCGCCTTCGGCCTGGTGCCCCTGTTGCTGTCCACCGGGCCGGGCTCGGAGATCCAGCGCCCGCTGGCCATCGTGGTGATCGGCGGGCTGGTCAGCTCCACCGCGCTCACGTTGGTGCTGCTGCCGGTGCTGTACCGGCGCTTTGGGCAATTGACAACAAAAGGAGCCGCCGCATGAGTGCGCCGCACAGCACCGAATGGGTGCGCCTGAACCTGGTGTTCCCCCCTGCGCTGGAAGACGCCGTGACGGACGCCCTGATGGCTGATCCGACGCTGCCCGGCTTCACGCTGCTGCACGCCGAGGGGCACAGCAGCGACTTCGCACACGCCTCCATCCGCGAGCAGGTGCGTGGCCGCGTTGACCGGCGCGTGCTGTGGGTCGTGATCGAGCGCGAGCGCGTGGATGGCCTGCTGGCCGCGCTGCGCCAGCGGATTGCATCCAGCGACGTGCGCTGGTGGATGGAGCCTGTCATGGCAATGGGGCGGCTGGTATGAAGTTTCTCTCCCCTTGCGCGGCAGCGGTGCTGGCCTGCATCCCCTGGTGGGCGCTGGCGCAGGAACCAGCGCCCCAATGGCTCCCCCCGCCCGATCAAGTTCACGCCACCCTGCAGGCGCAACCCACCGTGCGCGCGGCGGCCGAGCGCTTGCAGGCCGCAGCGGCTACCCAGCGCGCCCTGGAGGTGGGCAGCCACGAATTCCAGGCCAATTCGGGTCTCCAGCGCCGCAACGTGACCACCGAGCAGCGCCGCTACAACGAATGGGAATTGGGCATCAGCCGCACGATCCGCCTACCGGGAAAGGCCCGGCTGGATCGAGAAATCGGCAGCAGCACCCGCAGCGTGGCTGAGCTGCGCCTGGAAGATGCCGAACACCAAGTCGCCCGCCGCCTGCTCGATGCCTGGATGGGCTGGTTGCGCAGCAGCGCCGTGGCCGAAGAGACGGCGGCGCAGGATCAACTGCTTTCCCGCGAACGCGACGCCCTGGCCCGCCGCGTGACCCTCGGTGATGCGGCACGGCGCGAGATGGACGTGCTGGACGCCGAGCGCGCCACCCAGGCCGCGCAGGCCCTGATGGCGCGCGACGCCGCACTGGCGGCGCGACAAACCCTGGCCCTGGGGTTCCCCGAGATCACCGTGCCCCCCGCCTTGCCAGCGCTGCCCGAGCCGCAGGAGCTGCCTGACGGCCCGCAGGCCTGGCAGGCGCGCATCGTCCGGGAAAGCGCCGAGATCGCGATTGCCAACGGCGAAACCACGCGCCTGTTCAAGGTGGCCGAACGCACGCGCGCCGAGCGCACGCCCGACCCGACCGTGGGCGTGCGCGTCCTGTCTGATCGCGGCGGCACCGAGCGCGTCGTGGGCGTGGTGCTCTCCATTCCCTTCGGCACGGACTACCGCAGCGCCCGAGCCGCCACGGAGAGCGCCAACGCCGCAGCCGCCGAAGCCGAGGCAGCCGATGTGCGGCGCGCCATCGAGCAAGGCGCGTGGCTGGCCGTCCAAGCCGCGCAAAGCAAGCGCGCGCAATGGCAATCGCACCAGCAGGCGCTGGCTGCACAGGTCGCCGCCAACACCCGCACGCGCCGGGCCTGGGAACTGGGCGAGGCCCCGCTCGGCGAATACCTGCTGTCCCTGCGCAGCCTACGGCAGGCCCGCCTGGCGGAAACACAGGCGCGGGTGGATGCGCTGCAAGCGGCGATGCTGGTGCGCATCGATGCGCATGCGATGTGGCACTCGGAGGGTGAAGGCCATGGTGAAAACAGTGCTCACGCGGTTTCGCCATGACGGAGGGCGCGTCGGCTCAATCACCGAAAGTCGCATCCCGAAATTCCGGGGCCAGCAGAGATCATTCAGGTGAGATGAGAGCACCGTCTGCAGCACACATCATGCTTAAACCACATTGATGGTGAGCCAAGGAGGAAGGAATGGAGCTAAGACTGCGCAGCTTTCTTGCCGTGGCCGAAGAGCTTCATTTCGCGCGTGCAGCCGAGAGACTTCATGTGGAGCAACCTGCGTGTTGCGAGCGAAGACCGCTATATCGGTCGAGTCGGCGGGAGGTGCCATCGCCCAAGGAGATAGCTGATGGAGCTTCGTCATTTACGCTGTTTTCAGGCCGTGGCCGAAGAACTCCACTTCGCCCGTGCTGCCGAGCGGTTGCATATCGACCAGTCGCCGCTGTCCCGCACCATCAAGGAACTGGAGGAGGAACTCGGCGCGCGTCTGTTCGTTCGCACCACGCGCAGCACGCAACTGACCCGCGCGGGACGACTGTTCCTGGAGCACGTCTCGCGTGTCTTCGCAACGCTGGATCAAGCCCGCGATAGCGTCAAGGCCGCAGCCAACGGGTTTCATGGTCAATTGCGCATTGCCTTGTCAGATGGCATCACGCCGTCGCGCTTGCCAGCGCTGTTGGCGCGCAGTCGTGAGGAGAATCCAGAGGTGGAAATCCGGCTGTTCGAGGTGTCGCTGGATCAACAAATTAAGGGACTTCATAGCGACCTGTATGACGCTGGCTTCTCGATGGCTGAAGATGCAGGCGATGGCATCGTGGTCAGTCCCGCGTGGGATGACGAGTTGATGGTGGCGGTGCCGGCCCGCCATCCCGTGCTCGCCTTCAAACAAGTTCCGTTGAAAGAAGTGTTGCGCTACCCGCTGGCGTTGGGCGATCCGGCAGTCTGCGAAGGCCACGCGCGGCAGGTCGATCGTTTCCTGCGCAAGCTCGATCAGGAGCCGCTGATCGCGCAGCGCGTGGCAACCTTCGACGTGATGATGACTTTGGTTTCTGCTGGCTTGGCCTTGGGTCTGGCGGGCGAGGCGCATATCGCTTCCAGTCGCGAGCCAGGTGTCGTGGCCCGCCGCCTGGCTGGCAAGCCCCCCATGCTCACGACCTATCTGCTACGCCGCGATGCAGAGCCATCCGAGATGTTGGCTCGGTTCATCGAACGTGTGGCCTTCATTGATTCGGCAGACGGCATCGACACTGCCGACGACGCCTAAGCCATCCGATGAAAGGACTGGAATCATGAACAGAATGATGCTGCTGATACTCGCCGCCGCACTGACCGCATGTGGCCCGTCTCAACCTTCGGAAACCGTGGATTTCCTCGTGGCTCATCCCGAGCGCATCAAGGAGATTCAACGGCAATGCAAGGAAGATCGCACAAAGGTTGGCGATGAACTTTGCCGCCGTGCCGCCGAAGCCGCCAATCGGCGTTTCTTCGGTGATCGACCTGAACAGAAGTCCAAATAACTTCATCGCAGTCGTCTCGCTGCGACGAAATTCGCACTGTTACCCCATCACGCCGCAACGCGCTCGCGTCTGCGGCGTTTTTATTGTCTTCGCTCCTGCAAGAAATCAGGCTTTTTCGGCCTAAATCACCGCCATAACGGCCTTTGACCGGCCTGTACGCACGCCTTGATCCTCAGTGCTGCGGCACCTCCGTGTGCCGTGATTGGAGGCGAGGTTATGCAAGGGACGAACGTGCTGTTCGGTCAGATTGCCGTCGTATTCGGCATCGTGATCGCCGGCGTGTGGACAGCCACACAATGGACAGCCGCCGCCCTGGGCTACCAGCTACGCCTTGGCTCGCCCTGGTTCGACTTCTTCGGCACGCCGGTCTATCACCCCTGGCGGCTGTTCGAGTGGTGGTTCTTCTTCGACGCCTACGCGCCGCGCGTCTTTGACATCGGCGGCGCCATCGCGGGCGGTAGCGGCCTGGTGGCCGTGCTGGTGGCCATCGGCATGTCGATCTGGCGCTCGCGGCAATCGCGCCTGGTCACGACCTACGGCTCGGCGCGCTGGGCGAACGCGGACGACATTCGCAAGGCAGGGCTCACGCAACCTGCCGGTGTGTTCCTCGGCCAACACGAACGCCAGTACCTTCGGCATGAAGGCCCGGAACACGTCCTGACCTTCGCGCCCACCCGCTCGGGCAAAGGTGTCGGTCTGGTGGTGCCGACCTTGTTGAGCTGGCCTGCGTCAGCCGTCATCCACGACATCAAGGGCGAGAACTGGAGCATCACCGCGGGCTGGCGATCGCGCTTCTCGCATTGCCTGCTGTTCAACCCCACCGATGCGAAGTCGGCGGCCTACAACCCGCTGCTGGAGGTGCGGCGCGGCGCGCATGAAGTACGCGACGTGCAGAACATCGCGGACATCCTGGTCGATCCCGAGGGTGCGCTGGAGCGCCGCAATCACTGGGAGAAGACTTCGCACGCGCTGCTGGTCGGCGCCATCTTGCATGTGCTTTATGCCGGCGAGGACAAGACGCTACGCGGCGTCGCTAACTTCCTTTCCGATCCGGCTTGCCCATTCGAGCTGACGCTGCACCGGATGATGACCACGCCGCATCTCGGCGATGGCCCGCATCCCGTGGTGGCATCCGCCGCTCGCGAAGTCCTCAACAAGAGCGACAACGAGCGGTCGGGCGTGCTGTCCACCGCCATGTCGTTCCTGGGCCTCTACCGCGACCCTACGGTGGCCGAAGTCACGTCGCGTTGCGACTGGCGCATTGCCGACTTGATCGCGGCCGAGCATCCGGTGTCGCTGTACCTCGTGGTACCGCCTTCAGATATTTCGCGGACGAAGCCGCTCATTCGCCTGATCCTCAACCAGATCGGCCGGCGACTCACCGAATCGCTCGACGGCTCTGACGGCATCGCACGCCGCCACAAGCTGCTGCTGATGCTCGACGAGTTCCCGGCGCTCGGGCGGCTCGACTTCTTCGAGACGGCACTGGCCTTCATGGCGGGCTATGGCATTCGCAGCTTTCTCATCGCGCAGTCGCTCAATCAGATCGACAAGGCGTATGGGCAGAACCATTCGATTCTGGACAACTGCCATGTCCGCGTGACGTTCGCCACCAACGACGAACGCACGGCCAAGCGGATCTCCGAAACGCTGGGCACCGCAACCGAACTGCGCGCCCAGCGCAACTACGCGGGCCACCGGCTCGCGCCGTGGCTGGGGCATCTGATGGTGTCGCGCCAGGAAACCGCGCGCCCGCTGCTGACGCCGGGCGAAGTGATGCAGCTTCCGCCTGACGAAGCCGTGGTGATGGTGTCCAGCGTGGCGCCGATCAAGGCCAAAAAGCTGCGCTACTACGCGGACAGCAATTTCAAGCGGCGTGTGCTGCCGCCGCCCGTGCTTGCGGCCGAGCGCTATGCCGACGTGCCGCCATCGCGGGCCGACGACTGGAGCGGGCTGGCGATTCCCGCCGTGCCCGCCGCACCGGCCACTGCACCGGCTGATGGCCTGGAGCACTTGAGTTCGGCCGACGACGGCGGCGGCCCGCGCCGTCAGCCCGAACTCTCCGAAACCGTCGCCTACGACCCCGAACTGGCCGCGTCCGCAGCCGACCTCGGGTTGCTCGATGACGACGACGACCTGCCGCTTCCCCTTCCTCGCCAGCTTGATCCGGCCATGCAGCGCATGGCCCGGCTGGCTTCCCTCGACCCCAACGACGGAATCGAGTTATGAGCCACTACCGCCTCAACCTGTTCATCCAGCCGGAGCACGCCAAGCGTCTGGACGAGCTGGCCGCCAAGAAAGGCGTATCGAAATCCAGCATCGTCGCAGCGGCGCTCGCATCGTGGCTGTCGCCCGATGCTGCCGACCAGCGCGAGGCAGCGATTGCCAAGCGGCTTGATCGCCTGTCGCGCCATGCTGAGCGGCTGGAGCGCGACCAGAACATCCAGATCGAAACGCTGGCGCTGTTCATCCGCTACTTCCTCACGGTCAGCACTCCAGTTCCCGAGGCGCACCAAGACGCGGCGCGTGCCCAGGGCAAGGCGCGCTTCGAGCAGTTCGTGGAGCAGTTGGGCCGCCACCTGCTGCGCGGGCGCAGCCTGGTGCGTGACGTGGTGGAGGAACTGCACCCCGACCCGATGCGGATGGATGACGCGGCGGCAGTTGCCGAAGCGCAGGAGCGTGCCTCATGAGCGCCGTTCCCTCGTCCTTCGCCACCTCGCTCGACCGCCGCATCCAGATGCTCCGCACGGCGATGGGGCCGCTGATCGCCGCCGCGCTCGAAGACCCGGACGTGGTGGAAGTCATGCTCAATCCTGATCGCACCCTTTGGGTGGATCGGCTTTCATCGGGCCGCGCGCCGATGGGCGTTGAACTGTCCGAAGCGGACGGCGAACGGATCATTCGCCTTGTCGCCGCCCACGTTGGCGCAGAAGTCCATCGCGGCCAGCCGTTGCTGTCCGCCGAGCTGCCCGAAACCGGCGAGCGCTTCGAGGGCATCTTGCCGCCGGCAGCGCCGGGGCCGGCCTTCGCGCTGCGCAAGCGCGCCATCGGAGTGATCCCGCTGGAGCGGTACGTCATCGACGGGATGATGACCAGCGCGCAGGCGGGCTTTCTCGTTCGCGCCGTGCGCGAGCGGCAGAACGTGTTGATCGCCGGGGCTACCAGCAGCGGCAAGACCACGCTCGCCAATGCGCTGCTGGCCGAAATCGCCGCGACGGGCGACCGCGTGCTGGTG
>QFOD01000015.1 GCA_003241055.1 Roseateles depolymerans | reverse complement strand
CATCTGCTCTTCCGTGAATCGACTCTTTCTCATGGGCTCCTCGGGGGATGGAGCCATCTTCTCTGGGAATCAATGTCTCGGAGAAACCGGGCAGGTCACCGGCCAGCAGCGTGAGTCTTTCGGCATTGCTGAGGCAAAGCTTGCCGTGGGCCATTTCAAGGCGACCGGGTAGGCGATCGAGTTTCTCCAGGCCTTCCGGCCCCGTCCACGTCCGGCCTGCACGACCGATGTTCCATCCGTTGATCTCGTCGTCCATGTGTGGGTGATGTCTACGGGCAATGGGGCGGCGCACCGGGTGCCTCGTCATACCAGGCGTCGCGCAGGTGTCCGATCTCGAACTTGACGATGTCGGGCCAGTTGCGAATCCAGCCGTCGAAGGCTTCGCGATCGGCCTCCGTGGCACTGCCCCGTCGTGCGGCCACGAAGCCACAGTTGACCCCGCCTCCCAGACTCAGCGCGCGCGGCTCGATGACCTGCTCGAGCAGTTGGTCGATGAGCCGATCCTGCAACTCGATCGACGGCGGTGCCTGCCAGGTCAGTTCGTAATCGAAGCCCAGGGTCTGGAATTCGCCGATGCGCAGCTTCTTGCGGAGCCGCCGAGAGCGCGTGCGTTTCGGTGGCGGCAGCACGATCAAGTCAGTCATGTCCACTCCAGTTGGTGTCCTGCATCACCGCGCGTGCTCGCCCAGGGGCCCTGCACAGTGGGTGGATTTAGTATCGAATTCATACAGGCGAAGTACGTTAAGTTGTTGATTTCATTGATGTTTATGATGCATATTGCCTCGAATCGTGGCGCCCGTCGAGTGTGTGCAGGCCCCACGTGCCTGCGAAGGAGGCACCTCCGCACAGCCGTGCCGCCAGACATCAAGTCCTCGGAGTCCCCATGCAGATCAAAGATGTGCGCCCAGCGTCCTTCGTCAAGCAGATCCGGTGCGATCGCTGTGACCGCCTTGCTGAGGTCGGCGATGCGGAGCTGGAGTTTGAAGAGTTCGTCAGCATCAACCAGAAGGCCGGCTACGCCTCCATCTTTGGCGATGGCAACAACGTCCAGGTCGACCTGTGCCAGCATTGCCTCAAGAACGTTCTCGGACGGTGGCTGCGGATCGACGACCCGAGCGCCAATAGCCTGCGTCAGTTCGACCCGAGTCGACATGGCGGCGAGTTTCCGAGTGCTGCGGACGCTTCGCTGCAGGAGGCCGACGATGTGAAAGTTCAAGGGCGCATGCCGCTCAATGAGCCGCCAGCGCTTCGGCGGCGGTTGTCCTCGCTCCAAGCCTTCTTCGGCCACAGCGTTCGGCTCTACTTCGCGCCGGTGACCGGCGCCGTGAGGGGCATCCGCTGGGAGTACCGACGACTCGAGTTGGCCGAACGGCAACGCCGGCGGCGCCAGGCCGAGTTCGAGCGGCGCAGACGAGAGGCCATCAAGCGCTCTATCGCGGCGGGCGACTGGATCCCGGCCGAAGAAGTCATCGGAAAGTTGAGAGCCAAAGTCGATGCAGCTCGCGCGCGCCTCGTCATAGGGATGCTGCGCGGAAAGTTGGATGTACCCGCCAACTTTGATGACCCCCTGCCTGAAGCGGTGCTTCAGGACTTCGAGGGGCGCTTGACTACCGATAGCAAGCTGGCCGCGACGACGCGTGCCAAGGACGATCCGGGCTTTGTGGAGGCCCTGCTGAATCAAGCGATCGCGTTGGCCGTCAGTGGGAGGCCTGAGCTTGCCAAACGGATGCTGCGCGACTTGATCGCCGGAACCAAGTGTTGAGCGGTCCTTGACCGTTCAGAGGAGAAGTGATGATTGAGCTTGTCCGACTTCTGGCCGTGGTTTGCGCGATGGGTCTCGGCTTGGTGGCGCCAGCATGGGCGGACGAGCCGCTGCACGGTCAGGTCATTGGCGTCGTGGGTGGCGACATCATCAAGCTGGTCGACGCCCGGCAGCTTGAACACCAGTTGCGGCTTGCCTTCATCGACGCGCCTGCGCCGGGTCAGCCCTACGCCGATGAAGCGCAATCAGCCCTGTCTGCCATGGTGCTCGGCCGACAAGTGACGGCACAGGTTCGCGGGAGGGACCAAGACGGCATCGCAGCGGTCGAGGTGGTCGAGCCACATGGCCACGTCGTGAACCTCGAGCTGGTCCGCCGCGGCCTGGCCTGGCGTGACTATTTCGATGCGCAGAACCAGCCCGACCGCGAGCAGTACCAGGCCGCCCTGTCCGAAGCTCAGCAGACGCGGCAGGGCCTGTGGTCCCAGGATCGCGTGGAGGCGCCGCGGGACTTTCGGGCGCGCGTCAGTCAGCACCTGCGCTGGTGGTTATACGCAGTTGCTGGTCTGGCCGGCTTCACCTTGCTGGGGCTCGTCTTCTCCGTCTATGACAAGCAGATCTCGGCCTGGCTCGAACGGCAGGATCAGATCACCAAGGAATCGGCTGAGGCCTACCGCCAGGCGCGCATGTTGGCTGAGGCAGAGCAAGCAGAGCGGGACCGGACGCGGGAGATCGCCAATCAGGAGATGGACAGACTGGCTGCCGAGCGCCGGCGTCGAAAGCCCGTGTAGTGCCCGCCTACATCCCTTGTTCGGTCGCCGTAGTCAGGCTCTCACCGACCCGAGGCCACGCCCTGTTGAGGGCATCCAAGCCAATGTCCAAGGCCTTGCGCCAAGCCGGGCCGCGTGCCCGTGTCGAGGTGACCATCTCGACGATGGTGTCGGGATCGCGCTGCACGAAGTAGTCGATCAGCGCCGCAGCCTGGGCGATGTCCTTCTTCGTCTTTGATCGGCTGTCCCCGGTCCGTTCGGCGGCCACGAGCAGTTTGCCCATGGCGTAGGTGGCCGGCGCCGGCAGGTTGACGACGATGGCCGAAGTACTGCCGAGCAGGGCTGCGGGGATGGGGGCCTCAAGCGCCAACTCCATGAAGCGCAGCGGCTGCAGGGTCACGTTCAGCGCCCGGCATTCGACCGGCGCGTCACCGGTGCGCGTCCGGGAGGTCAGCCAGTCCAGATCGAAGTCTGGTTCGTCTGGCTTCACGTAGCGGGTCCCAGAGTTCACCGGCACAAAGCCCATCTGAAGGGACTCGATCGCCGAGTGTGCGTCGACGCGGGCATCCGGCGCCACAGCCAATGAGAGGTTCCTGCCCGCGTGGGCGAAGTCCAGGTCGACTGTCTGGCCAGGATCACCCCAGAGCACGCCCAGCACGTTCTGGTAGGCCAGGAAGGCATGGGTGCCGACAACAAGGGCGCCGGCTGAGAACACGCCGTGATCGGCGAGGCGCTTCAGCACTCGGAAGTGCTTTGGCGCGACGGTGTAGCAGCCCAAGGCCGCGGCTGCGTTGGACAGCTTGCGCAAATGTGCCTGGTTCGCAACCGCCGTCTCGTCGTGGGCGGCTTCGATGAGAGCGCGGGTCGCCTCGTCATCCGGGCCGACATAGATCTGTTCGAGGCCAGCCGGGCCCTTGCGCTGGTAGTAGTGATACCGCCTGCCGTGGATCAGCTTCGACGCGAAGCCGCCTGGAAGGTCGGCAGGCGATCGATTGAGCTGCGCCATCCGGGCTGCGGAGAGCACGGAGGAGTAGGCGGCCTGAGCTGCCAGGCTGTTGTCAACGAACATGTTTCTATACTACCTTTTTTATACAGGTAGTACATCGATTTCAGGCTGCAGTCTTCGTTGCCCATCAGAGCCGGGGCCACTTCAGATGAGGTTCATTGAAGAACAACCCCCACCCAGCAGGCGATCGCATGTCCGAAACGCAATGGCGCGCTGAAGACAAATCGCGACCCGAGATGAACTTCAAGAGTTTGCGCTTGTTGATGCACACGCTGCGGCACAGTTTCGCGACGCATCTGCTGGAGCAGAAGGTCGATGTCCGTGTGATCCAGGTGTTGCTGAGTATCAGGCCTCGAGGCTCGCGTTCCGGCGCTGGCAATCAGGTTAGGACTGAACCAGTCCTGCACCCGGCTCAAATGCGCCAGACAATATCAAACCCAATCAAACTGGATCAAACCCTATAGAACCGGCTGTAAATGGCGTAGACTGCGTTCAGCTGCCGCCACTCTGGCGGCGCATTTCTGTTTGGATGCAGACATGGACGACCGCTGGCTCTCTGTCGATGAGATCGCCGACTACCTCGGCGTAGCCAAAGACACCATTTACACCTGGGTGACCTCCAAGGGCATGCCGGGGCACAAGGTTGGGCGCTTCTGGAAGTTCAAAAAAGAAGACGTGGACGCCTGGGTGCGCGAGGGCGGTGCCGCTGCCAGCAGTGATGACTTTGACGACAAGGAGCCCCGCAATGCCTAAGCAGCGCTCCACACAGGACAACAACGATATGAGCGACCTTGATCAAGAAGCCCAGGCGCCCGAGAGCGCGCTCGAAGAGGGCAAGGTCTTTGACTACATCACCGGCAACCCGGTGAAGGACAGCGACAAAGAGCAAGTCCGCCAGCGCATCGCCCGCGCCATCATCCATGAGTACGGCATTGCCGCCGAAGACATGGAGCCTGACTTTAAGGTCAAGGTGCTGGGGAAGAACCGCAAGCTCGACATCGCCATCTTCAAGCCTGGCCAAGCACACACGGTGGACAACCTCTACCGCGCCCTGGTGGTGGAGAAAGAGCCCAAGCTCGGCACCAAAGGTGCCTATCGCATGCGCGATCCGGAAGAGGCACGCAAAGAGTTCGAGGTGCTGGAAACCGTAATGGCTGAAGTCGATAGCTGCGACTACGGCCTGTGGACCAACGGCCTGGAGTTCTTCTTCTTCAAGAAAGAAGTCACCCGCTTCGACACCAAGTTCAAGCCCATCGGCGACTGGCCTCTTGGTGACGACACCTTCAGCGTTGAAGGGCGCTCCATGGGGCGCCTGCGCCGTGCCGATCCGGTCATGCTGCGCACGGCCTTCCGTCGCTGCCACAACTACATCCACGGCAACGAAGGCATGCCCAAGGATGCGGCCTTCTGGCAGTTCCTGTACCTCATCTTCTGCAAGATGTATGACGAGCAGCAGCCCAACGATGCGCGTCGCTTCTGGGTGGGGCCGTTCGAGCCGTTTGAAGTTGCGGGCCGAGAGCAAATCCGCCTGCGCATCAAGCCGCTTTTTGAGGCGGTGAAGAAAAAGTACGACGGTCTATTCAAGGGCAACGAAGAGATCACCCTGTCCGACCGCGCACTGGCATTCATCGTCTCCGAACTGGCCCGCTACGACTTTGGTCGCACCGATGTGGACGCCAAGGGCACGGCCTACCAAGAGATCGTCGGCACCAACCTGCGTGGAGATCGCGGCCAGTACTTCACTCCGCGTGGTGCCATCAGTCTTGTGGTCAAGATGCTGGCGCCCAAGGAGCATGAACGCGTGCTCGATTCGTCCTGCGGTACGGGTGGGTTCCTGGTCGAGACCTTGAACTACCTGAACAAGGTCTTCCACGAAGAGAAGCGCATCAAGGCAGGCGACGAGAACACGGAAGAGTTTGTCTCCATCCGAGACCGGTTGGCCCACTTCGCGGCCAACAACCTCTTCGGTGCTGACTTCGATCCCTTCCTGGTTCGTGCCGCACAGATGAACGTGATGATGGCTGGCAACTCGCTCGGCCACCTCTATCACATGAACTCGCTGGAATTCCCAGCAGGCCACCTGCCAGGTGTGCCGGCCGCGAAGGCAGCCATCCCGCTAGGGACCATTGATGTCTTGATGACCAACCCGCCGTTTGGCTCAGACATTCCGGTCACCGAAAAGACCATCCTGGAGCAGTACGAGCTGGCCCGCCGCTGGGAGCGGCAAGGCGATGGCTTCGTGATGACCAACGCCATCAAGCCTGCTGTGTCGCCCGAGGTGCTGTTCATCGAACGATGCGTCAAGTGGCTCAAGCCGGGCGGCCGTGCTGGCATCGTCTTGCCTGACGGCATCCTGGGCAACCCTGGCGATGAGTACATCCGCTACTGGATTCTTCGCCACTGCTGGGTGCTCGCCAGCATCGACCTGCCGGTGGAGTCCTTCATCGTCGAGGCCAACGTCAACATCTTGACCAGCCTGCTCTTCCTGAAGCGCAAGCCTGAAGAGGTGATCAAGGCAGAAGACCTGGGCCAGAAGAAGGACTACCCCGTCTTCATGGCTGTCGCTGAGAAGGTGGGCTTCGACCGCCGTGGCAACACGCTTTACAAGCGCCACCCTGACGGCGAAGAAATCCTGGTGGATGTCAGCCACGAAGAGAAGGTCCGCATCGGCGGTGGCCTGCAAGTGCGCACCCTGCACCGCAAGGAGCGCATCCTCGACGACGACCTGCCCGAAATCGCTAAGGCCTATGCCGAGTTCCGCGCCCAACATCCGGAGCCTAGCAAATGATCACGCGACTTGAAGCCACACGTTATCGCTGCTTCGAACGCCTGGGCGTCGATGTCGGCGACTTTCGCGTCCTCGTCGGGGCCAATGGCTCTGGTAAAACCACCTTGCTGGACCTGCCCGTTCTCTTGGGTGACTTGCTGCGTGCCAACAATGTCTCGGCGCCGTTCATGGAGCGTCGGCCTGAATTGCCGCCGCGTGTTGGCAGCCTGAACGAACTGGTGTTCGCCGGGCGCGGCAGCGACTTCTCGCTGGCTGTCGAAGCCCGCCTGCCCGAGGCTGTGCAATCAAAAGTGCTTGAAGGCCTGTTTGCCAGCAAACGCACGGAGCGCTCGCGCCAGGCCTTGCAGGAAGATCGCCGCCAATGGCCGACCCACATCCGCTACGAGATCGGCTTGCGTATCGGTGCGGACCAATCACTGCTGGTGGCCTACGAGTACCTCTTCCTCTTCCCCGAGGCTGATGGGCCAGACCGCCGACAGGCAGGCTTTCACGGTGCAACGGCAGCGAGCAAGAAGCTGTGGCACCTCACGCTCAAGCGCGAGATTGGGTACGAGTCGGAATTCAAGCCAGAAACGCCGCACGCCAAAGCCGTCAAGGTCGGCCTACCCGAGACGCTGCTGGCCATGCCGCGCGTGCTGTTCGAGTCCGAGGCTGGCTACCCCGCTGCACGGTGGTTGCACAGCTTGTTGACTACCGACGCTGTGTTCCTTGAGCCCAACTGGTCAGCCATGCGCCAGGCCAGCCCACCGGGCCAGCCCAAGGTCATCACCGCCAACGGCCGCAACATTCCGTGGCTGGCTCTGGAGCTGAAGCGCGAGGGGTCTCCCGAAGCTGCGCCTGCGGACTACCGCAGCGAGCGCTATGCCGACTGGATTGCCCATGTGCAAACCGCGTTGCCGCAGGTCACGGACATCGAAGTGCGTGAGCGTGAGGACGACCACCACGCCTACTTCGTGGTCAGCTACAAGGGCGATTTCAAAGTGCCGTCCCCCGGCTTGTCGGACGGCACCCTGCGCATCCTCACGCTGACGCTGCTGCCCTACCTCAGCAAGCAGCCGGCCATTTTGGTGACCGAAGAGCCAGAAAACGGCATCCATCCCCGCGCCATTGAGGCGGTTCTGCAATCGCTCTCGTCCATGTATGACAGCCAGGTGTGGGTGTCCTCGCATTCGCCGGTGGTCTTAGCGCGTGCCAAGCTGGACCAGTTGCTGTGCTCACGGCTAGCCAGCGAAGGTGGCGTGGAGATGGTCGCCGGGACGGACCATCCTCGCCTGCAAGAGTGGCGCGGTGGCATCGATCTTGGCAGCCTGTTCGCAGCGGGGGTGCTGGGATGATGAACAAACGCCCCTGCGTCATCTTGGTGGCCGACAGCAATATGGCGGCCACCTTCCGTGGGTACTTCAAGCGCGAGCGTTGGCACCTGAGCCTCGGCTGCGCGCCCTTCGAGATCAATACGGATGTCGGTGCCGACCTCCTGGTGGATGAAGGCGGCAACGACCCCGGCGTCTACACCAAGGGCCACGAGTTGCTGCGCCCTTACCAGAGCAGCCACCATCGCGCCCTCGTGGTGCTGGACTGTGAATGGGAAGGCTCGCCCGGCAAAGACGCCATCGTTGCTGACATCACGGCCAAGCTGGTGGCCAGTGGCTGGGCCGTGGACGCGGTCAAAGTGATCGGCATCGAGCCCGAGCTGGAAAACTGGCTGTGGCAGGACAAGCCGCAAGTGGCTGAGGTGCTTCGCTACAAAGGCGACAAGTCGCTGCGCCAGCATCTGGCGGAGAGCGGATGGTGGCCTGCTGACGCCGCCAAGCCACCGCGACCGAAGGAAGCCGCCGAATGGGTGCTGAAGCAGACCCGGCAACCCCGTTCTTCTGCGATCTACCAGAAGTTGGCTGAGCACATCTCGATTCGAGGATGTACAGACTCAGCGTTTTCAGAACTGCACGCGACCTTGCTGCAATGGTTCCCGCAGGAGGCAGTGGCATGAGTAACGTGAAATGGAAAGCGGTTCGCTCGGCATGGCTGGAAGAAGGCGGTCGACGGCTCGACTGCAACCCGTACATGTCAGGTGCATTGGAAGCGCGCGACGCATTGAAGAGGTTTCAAACAGTCGACAGGTTATCGACTGTTACGGAGCGGATCTATCACGCTGGTCGAGAAGGCAGAACTTGGGTTGATGACCCGCAGTATGGGGTTCCATTTCTTGGCAGCTCGGACATCTTGTCGGCTGATCTGTCGGCCTTACCTTTGCTTTCGAAGAGGCAGGTCGAACAAAATCCACTTTTTAAACTTGGCAGCGCTTGGACCCTTATTACGCGATCTGGAACGATCGGACGAATGACCTACGTGCGTCCTGAGATGGTCGGCATGGCTTGTTCAGAACACGTTCTTCGAGTTGTCCCGAATCAAGAATGCATTCCTCCGGGTTATTTATATGCTTTCTTGTCGAGCCGCTACGGCGTGCCGCTGGTGGTTGCGGGTACTTATGGTGCAATTATTCAGCACATTGAGCCAGAGCATATTGCCGACTTGCCCATGCCAAGGCTCGGTGTTGAGTTTGAGGGCGAAGTTCATCTGTTGATCGAAAAAGCCGCCAATTTGCGCAGCATTGCTAGCGAGAAAATATCGGATGCCTTGACCAAACTGGAGGTTGCCGCTGGATTTACATCCGGAAATTTGCCGCAAGTGACCGAATTTTCGCACTCAAGCGTCATGTTTTCGGACTTGAACGATCGTCTGGATGCACCGTATCACTCTGCTGCGGCCCTTACGGCGGAGAAAATGCTTGATGACAGCCCACTTGGAGTTTCTCCGCTTCGAGCAGTAGTAAAAAGGTTCTTTAAGCCTCCGATCTTCAAGCGCCTTTGGGTCGATAGCGAAGAACATGGTCGACTTTTTGTGAGCGGAAATGACATCTATAGATACCAACCCGAGGAGCCTAGGTACGTAAGTAGGCGAACGCCAAAATTTGATGAATTTATCCTTGAGCGAGGAACTGTGGTTTTCCAGGCTGCAGGTCAAATTTACGGCCTCTTCGGACGGCCGCTCTATGTTAATGGCTGGCTTGAGGGTGCCTTTTGTGCTGATGATGTTTTTAGAATTTCTCCATTCACAGAAATTGACGGCGCCTTTCTGTACTTGTTTTTGAGAACCAGGGTTGGTGAGGCACTGATCAAGCGGCAAGCATGTGGGAATAGTATTCCTAGAGTGTGGGAGCCACACATTTCAAGGCTCAGAGTTTTGTGGCCAGATCCGTCAGTGAGGGAGTCATTCGCGAAACCTGTTATTGAAGCTCACGAAATGATCGAGCAAGCACGGCAAGCAGAATTGAAAGCCATAAGAATGCTAGAGCAGAAGATCAGAGGGGAGTCGTAATGGCCAAAGTGATCCCAGTAGGCCAGCCGGTCAACGATGCAGAGCGCAGCGCCATCGCTTACCTGCGGGATCGCTTGCCAGACAGTTTCGTCCTGCTTCACAACTTCGAAATCGAGCGACAGGGCGAGCGCTTCGAGATCGACATCGCATTGCTGACGCCGCACGCCCTGTATCTGATCGACGTGAAGGGCACGCGCGGGACCATCGATGTGTACGGCAACAAGTGGTACCCCGAGGGGCGCGCGCCGTATCCATCGCCGCTTGGCAAGCTGCGCGGTCATGCGCGCACGGTGAAGGGCTTGGTGACTCAGGCCAATCCCGGTCGGAACGAGTTGGACGGTATCTATGTCGATGCCGCCATCCTGCTCACCGCGCCCGATGCTCAACTGAATGACCGCGAGCAGCTCGATGCAGACCGGGTGGTGAAGTTGAAGGACGCAGAGCGCTACTTCAAAAATGCCACGAGCATTCCGACACGCTTCTCCAAGAACATCCTGCAGCAGCAGGGATTGATCCTGCATGCCTTGAAGGTGGTGAAGCCCGCTTCCGCCGTGCAGCGCTTTGGGCACTGGCAGGTGAAAGAGAAGCTCGGGGCGGCGGAGGCCTACACCGAGTTCCGTGCCGAAAACGCGTTCGCGGGCGGAACGGCCCGCCTGCGGGTGTACCAGGCTGACCCCTATCAACCTGAAGAGGTGCGCAAGGCGCAGGTCAACCGCATTGCAAATGCCTACCGGGCGCTGTCCAAGCTACCGCTGCATCCCAACATCGTGGCGGCGCGGGATTTCTTCCCGACCGATGACGACAAGTCTTTCATCCTGATCCTGGACGATGCGCCGGGCCAGGCGCTGACAGTGCACATGGCTCGGCCCCAGTTGGCGCTGACGCTGGACCAGAAGTGGCGCGTCGCCAAAGACCTGTTGGCAGCCTTGGCCCATGCCCACCATCACGGTGTGGTGCATCGCAACCTGACGCCGGGTGCGATCTTGATTGGCCAGGACGGCACCACACGCATCACCGATTTCGATTTCGCCAAGCCCGGCGTGGACCGCAGCCTGACGATCGCGACGGACATTGTTGATCTGGTGGAGAAAGCCTATGTGGCGCCCGAAGCGTTCAGGGAGCCGGGTGCCGCATCCAGCGCATCAGACATCTTCTCCGCAGGGGTCATCCTTTACGAACTCTTCACCGGAGAGCGCCCATTTGCTGGCGAGCCCACCACGGTGTGGGACCGGGCCGGGGAGTTCCTCAACAAGCCCTCGGCACTGCGGCCGGAGCTGAACGAGGCCTTTGATGCTTGGCTGCAAAGCTTGTGCGCTTTTGATGAGCACCAGCGGCTGACCGCATCTGCCGCGCTGGCTGCTCTGAATGCTTTGCTGCAGCCCGTTGCGCAAGTGGCCAATCAGCCAGCTGAAGCACTAAAACCTGAGGTCTTCGAAGTCGATGATGCCCAGACCGACTACTTGAACTTGGCGGCAGGCCATCGCCTGACCCACAAGTTCATCGTGGAGAAGAAGCTCGGGCGAGGCAGCTTCGGTGTGGTCTACAAGGTGATCGACACCTTGGGCGACGTGGCGCGTACGGTGAAGCTCATCGTCAGTGACCGGCACTCGACCTTGGATCGCCTGAAGAAGGAATACCGCCACCTGGTGCACATCCCCGAGCACCCTCACGTGGTGCGTGTGCTCGATGCGGATGTGATTCCAGGGCGGGACATCCCGTTTCTGGTGTTTGAGTACGTGGAAGGTGCCGATGTCGGCGACATGATCCACGACCGCCTGCTGTCCCCGGAGGATGCGCTGGAGCTGGGCAAACAGGTGATTGAGGGCCTGGTGCATCTGCATGCGCAGGGCTTCCACCACTGCGACATCAAGCCGCGCAATCTGTTGTGGACGCAGAAGGGCGCCAAGATCATCGACTTCAATGTGTCGGTGCGAGCCGACGACAAGGAGTCGCGCGGCGGGGGCTCGCGGCGCTATTTGCCGCCGGACTTCGACCCTGAGGTCATTCCGCACAACGGCGAGCGCGCAGACCGCGATTTGTATGCGCTGGGCCTGACTTTGTACGAGGCATTGACCGCCCGCTACCCGTGGGACACCACGGAGCCGCCCATCAACAAGCCTGCGCCCGACCCGCGTGAGCTGTCGGGCTTTGCCGACTTGGCGCCAGAGTTGGTGAATGTGGTGCTCAAGGCCATTGCGCCGCGCAGGGCCGAGCGCTTCCACACGGCCGTGGATTTCCGCGATGCGCTGGCAGAAGTTCGCCATGCACGTCGTGTGCAGACGGTCAGCCTAGCCGCCATGGTGACGGCGGTGAGCTGCGGGCAGCCCGCCTTGGCTCAATCGGCCCCCAACACCAATGCGTTCGTATCACACCTGCTGACGCTCTACAGCCAAAGCCGCCGTAGCAATGCGGGTACGCGGGGCATGGACGCGCTTGGGTTCTCCGCCTATGTGGACACCGCGCTGGACCGTGCCTTGTTGCCTGCTGTGCTGCAGGGGGAGTTCCGGCTTGTGCTGATCTCTGGCAACGCTGGTGATGGCAAGACCGCCTTCTTGCAACGCCTGGAGAAAGAGGTGGAAGCGCGCGGCGGGTCCGTTAATCGTGGCTTGGCAAACGGCAGCGAGCTGAGCTTGGACGGCAAGCGCTACCTCATCAACTATGACGGCAGCCAAGACGAGGGCAACAAGGACAACAACCAGGTGTTGCTGGACTTCCTGGCCCCGTTCAAGGGCAACGATGCAGCGTCCTGGAGGCCCCAAGAGACGCGACTGATTGCGATCAACGAGGGCCGCTTGGTGGACTTCCTCGCTGCGCATGAACGTGATTTCCCGGCACTCACGGCCCTGGTTCGGCGTGCATTCGCCACCGGGGAAGCAGAGTCTGGCGTGGCGGTGGTGAATCTGAATCTGCGCAGCGTTGTGGCCGATGACGCCAGCAATGCTGAGAGCGGGTCGATTCTGGAGCGCACGCTGCGAAGCATCGTCCGCCCGGAGAACTGGGCTGCTTGTGAGCTGTGTGACTTGAAAGACAGTTGCTACGCCTTGCACAACGCGCGCAGTTTCCAGGATGAGATTGCCGGGCCGCGTTTGTTGGAACGCCTCAAGACGCTTTACACGATGGCCCACTTACGCGGGCGTTTGCACATCACGATGCGCGACCTGCGTTCAGCACTGTCGTTCATGCTGATTGGCAATCGCGACTGTGGCGAGATTCATGCGCTCTACGCCTCAGGCAAGCACGATGACGTGGCGCGCAGCTTCTACTTCAACAGCTGGATGGGTGGCGGGCAAACCACGTCGGACCGGCTGCTGACACTGCTGAGCGATTTGGATGTTGGCAAGCAGGAGGACCCCCGCTTCGACCGAGGCCTGGACTTTGTTCAGCCGGATGACCGCGCCCTGTTCCGCTTCGAGCGCCGAGGGCAGTTTGACTTCGAGGTGTTGAAGCGCCTGTTCGGCGATCTGCCGCGTGGCGTGTCTGACGCGTCAGTTCGCCACCGGGCGCGGAAGCATCGCGAGTATGTGGCCATGGCACGCCGCAAGCACTTCTTTGAACGGCGTGACGCCAGCTGGGAAAAGATGCTGCCCTATCGCTCCGCCAAACGCATGGTGGAGATCGTTCGAGGCGAAATGCCCATCGACGAACTCACGAGCGAGATCCTGCATGCCATCAACCGAGGCGAGGGACTGCAGCGCCCGGAACGCCTTGGAGCCAGCCTGGCCTTGCAGTTGCGGCAGGTCGAACACGGTACGGTCCGTAGCTACCGACTCTTCCCAGTGGAGGGCTTTGGGCTGCAGGTACAGGACTTTGCGGCCAAGGCGCGCTTCGTTGAACACCTGCCGACCGGTCTGCTGCTGAAGTACCAAGGCCAAGGCGCAGGTGCCATCAGCAGCGAGCTGATCATCAACCTCGACGTGTTCGAGATGCTGGTGCGGCTGAATGAAGGCTATCGGCCGAGCGTTGAAGAGATGCAGGGTTTCTATCTCTGCCTTGGCGTGTTCAAGAACAGCCTCAACGCTCAGCCTTACCGCGAAATCCTGCTGACCACCACGGGGCACGACTTCTACCGCCTGGCCCGCCATGACGATGGCCGGGTGGAGATGCGTTTGCTGCACGGTCCGGTGAAAGGCGCTCGCCAAGAAGAAGCCGCAGAGAGCGGCGCCAGGGGGAACTGATGGCATTGCAGAAAAAAGACAGGGAGTTCCGACTCCCGAAGATCAGCTATCTCGACTTCAAGACCATCGAGATGGATCGGGTGCTCACGGGCTTGTTCGAGCGACTTGAGCATGGAGGCTATCCGAGCGTTTTCCGCGACAAGCGCGAGCTGACCGTGGACAAGTTCGTCGATGACATCCTGGATGCCAGCGACAAGTTCTTGGGCTTCACGCAGCACCGGGACATGGTGGAGCGTTGGGTGGAAACCCACCTGATGGACATCGTGAACCGCGGCAAGAAAAACGCCGCCGTGGCAGGGCCGCGACCGCTACATGGCTATACCTATCGCTTTCGCAATCCGAAGCACTCGCGTGACTACGGGGCTGCACAGCATCTTTATCAGATGCTGCACCACGCGCGCCACCTCGCCGGCCACAAGGCGATCGAGCATCTCAAAGGCTTCTTCTTCGACGGGTTCGACAAGCTCACACGAGAGTTGAACGACAAGGCGCTGACAGATATTGAGACGGCGACGCTGCTGCACTTTCTGTCGCAGAGGAAGGACACGGCGGACACGCGCGCGGGCGGAGACCGGTTCGCGCCGGTATGCATCGGCTCAGCCGATCTGATGGCCGAAGACATTCAGCGACTGCTGTTCTACAAGCCCTTCATGCCGCGCTCGGTGATGGTGGAGTACCTGAAGGTGCTGTTGTCGTTCCACTTGGCGCTGTATCACCTTCGCCTGCTGAAGCTGCTGCCTGCCTGGCAAAAGCTGGAGGGCGCCAACTCGCTGTGCGCTGAATCGGCATGCCCTATGAAGCCCCGCGAGCAACGCGAGCCTCAGGGTGACTGCCCCTACAAGCTCGGCTTGTTCGTTGATCTGTCGGGGAGCTCAGAGTCCTCTACAGCAGCGCTGGCAGAGCGCAGCGCAGATGGCTACTACCGGCGCATTCCTAGCTTTGTGCGAGCGTACTTCGTCGCCAAGAAGCTAGACGAATTTTCTGAGCACCTCGTTCGGAGAGGGAAACTGATCCGGCCCTTGAATGCCGTGTTCTCGGTCGGCGAACTCTACGGTCTGCAAGGAGAGCCGTTCGCGGAAGAGCGGGACAAGTTCTTTGGTGAGCGGCTGGCCGGGCTGCTGGAATCGTTGTCTGAGGGTGATGCGGGGCTTGACGCAGAGGTCGAGGCCATCACGAAGATGGGGCTCTCGGACTTCGAGACCTACATCGAGATTCTGGTGGCTCTGCGTGGTGCCTTCCATCGGAAGTACATCATCGAGTCTTTGGACGCGACGATGTTGAAGAACAAGTCGGGGGCGCTGCTTGCGCAGACCCGCGCGCGGAACGCACCTCGGCGATTTGCGCTGGAGAGTCGCCTGCTTGAAGTGTTGCTGCAGATCGCAGTGTTGCGCCCCGGTGGGGACCAAGGCTACTTCACCGGCGAGATGCGGATCGACGACTTGCTGTCGTTCTTGCGTGAACGTTATGGGCTCTACATCGATCAGCTGCCGCCCGGTGAGGGGTTCAGCGCTCCGACCATCGACGAACGGAAGGCACTGCGCAGCAATGTGCAGGCATTTACCGGACGCCTGCGTGAGATTGGCTTCTATCGGGATTTGTCTGATGCCTACGTGACTCAGACCGTGGTGCCGCGCTACACGATTGCAGAACGAAACGAAGGAGCGCGCGCATGAGTCAGGGACTGCGTGAACTCACCAATCAAGAACTGAACGCCGCGCTGGAATCGGTTCTGCTTCCAAAGCTATCCCAGCTGCTTGCCGCTCGCGAGCTTGGGCATTGCATGCGGGTCACAGACTTGGATCGTGAGCTGATGATTCGCTTGGCTGGCGGCCTGCGGGCTGCCGTGCCGGCAGCGAACGTCGTGGTGCTGGCGGACGAGGGCTTGCGAGCGATGGCGCCGGACATGGCTGTCAGCAGCACCAAGCTGGTTGAGCTGCGGAATCCGCTACCGAACGATGAGCTTCGGCCCCCATTGCTGGTCTTCGTGCCAAACGACCTGCGTGCTTCAGCGGAAGATTCCTTTGGCGTCGCAACGTTCGAAGAGGTCTCGATCGATGGCGCGTATGCGGAGCTGAATGGGCAGTTGCTGGCTAAGGTTCCTGCCAACTTGCGGATGGCCGTGGAGGCCTGCTTGAGCGAGTTGCAGCGGCGTGATAGCCGGTGGCGGTATGCCGATGACGCTGCTGTGGCTCGTTACCTGCTCACCTGCCAAATCAATGAGTTTGATCCGGATGCGATGGGGGCAGCGCTCTTTGAGCTTGCTCTGGTGCCGGACTTTGAGTTGTTCCAGCAGGCCGAGCGCGCACCTGCACGGGTGGCGCGCAACCGAGAGTGCGTTGAGCGCGTGACCTGGTCGACCAAGACGGAGCGCGTCCGCGCGCTTGAGCTGGGCTTGCTGGACCCCGTGTTCTGCAATCAGCTTGGCGAGTTCTTCTCCCGCATCGGCGTCTCCAATCCCAAGGAGTGGACGCAAGCCATCGTTCGTGACCGTGTGAATTGGCCACTTGCGTTCAACAAATGGTTGTTCGAGGACGGTGGAGTCAACCCGGATGCCATCTACATCGGCGATGTCGCTCTGCCTGACTTGCCCGTGGTAAGGGATGACAACGAAGACCCCCGCTTGGCTGAGTTGATCGGCCACAAGGTGCTTCCCATCTCAAAAACCGGCCTCAAGAAGTTCAGTGTCTCTTTCCGTGTTGACCCGGTGCCGTCCAAGGTCGAAGGGTTGTCGCGGTTTGTGGCAGAGGTTGTGTCGCGCGACAACGGTCCGACAGGCCTGCGTAGGCGAAAGGCCGCCTGGACCAAAGGAACCGACTCCGGCGCGATTGCTTTTTCGTCGATTGGCAAGATCGACTGGGAGGAAGGCTGGCACTACGTGCGGGTGTATGCAGAGACCGAGGACGGTGATCGCATCCATCTCGCGGACGGAGAAGGCAATCCCATCCGGTTCAACACGGATGCAGCTGAGACGCACGCCAGCCCCAACGAAAGTGACCTCTTTTACGTGGTCACCGACGACGAGGTGGAGGTAGAACCACCACAGCGAGCGGTCCCGCGTGAGGCGAGCTTGATGCATGCGTTGCTGCGTGCACGTTTTGCGGCGGTAACTCAGGATCGTGATCCTGGAACCGTTACTGTGACCGGTTGCGGCTGGGTGGAGCGCAGTAGCAAGGCCGTGGCCAGCGGCGAAACCTTGGAAATTCGCCTTGGCAAGGAGGGTAAGGCGAACGTCTTGGTGTCCAGCCTTTTGGCCAACCTGGAGCGGGCGTTTCTTGAAGACCCGGAAGGTCTTAACCGCTTGAGACTTTCGATCAGCGCTTCGGGTGTTGCCACCCGATCTACGACGTCATTCAAGTGGCCAGTCTCGGACGAGGTCACTCGATTCCGAGAGGCTCGGCAGTCGTTCTTCGCCGCAGTGCTCAAGGGAGACCAACGGCTAATCATGCAGGCCAGCGATCTTCTGTCCCTTCAGGAGCCGGCTCAAAACTACGCGTCCGCCTACTTGGCTTGGATCGACACAGCACTTGCACGTGCCAGCTCCACAGAGACGGCCGTTGCGCGGCAAGCGATGGATGAGCTTCGCTACGCGCTCACCATCGATTCAGTGGCCCTCGTGCTGGAAGACTACCAAGGCAGGCGACGAGATGCTGTGCTGTTGGGGCCAACGCATCCGTTGCGTGCCAACTGGCATGTTGCATGGAGCCATCTCGGCCAGGCCTGGATGGAGCAGAGCCGGGCTAGCAACAAAGAGTTTGTGATCCCGACACGTGACGCAGTGATCAAGCAGCTTGCGCCAGCGGCATTTCCGCCGGTTGTTCCCTTCGGTGAGGAGCTTGGGCGGACAGCGCTGGCTGTGGACAACATCAACCCGTTCTGGTCCTTGTACGCGGCGACCGATGAAAAGGACCCTCGTGGCCTGATCGGGGAGGTTTGTGCTGCGTTGGGCTTGCCAGAGCCAGCCATAGGCGGGGCAACGATCGATAGTGCTTATCTTGCCGCGCGCGTGCAGCGTTATCTGGTCCAGCACCCGTATGTGGAGACGCTGACGATCAACGCATTCAACGCCGGGCGCGCAGGCGCAATGGCCGAGGTGCTGCTGGCACTCCAGCGACATCCTGACTTCGCCGATCTACGTTACGACATCCGGCTCTTCGTGCTTGATCCTGCAGCCCCTTCGACCGGGGAAGCGTTGCTGGAACTCTTGTCGCCAGACTCGGGAACGAGTGCCAAGGAAGCAGACGCTTTTTCGACGCCGACCAACAGTCATTTGCACCCCAAGCTGCGACTGGCCATTCGTGCGATCAAGGAATTCCGTGACGATCCGGAATTGCATGCGGCGCATCTGTCCTTCTTGTTCGACTTGTTCCCTGCTGAGGAAATTCGAGCAGTTGATGTTCAGGACAGTGATGACTCTTCGTTTGTCCATGGTCTGGTTCAGCCCTTCGAGGTGGACTATCTGGAAGACGAGCAGTCCATCACTTGGCTGCGTCGTCCGCTTCATGGCGCGGCGCAGCCGCTGGAGGGGGCAGAGGCGCTATCCGACCTCATGGGTGGCGTTTCCCGTGCTGTCTCGGTCGCAGTGGCGACAGTTGCTCGCAGTCAATACCTGCCGCATGCGCGCCCTGTTGTGGCGCTGAGCCTGTCGGCAGACGAGCGTGCCATGCTCCATCAGGTTCATGAGGTCAGTGATTGGGTGCTCACGATTGATCGGAACTTGGGGATCGAGTTCTTCGACCATCGTCGGCATGCCACGCGGCCAGACTATCTGATCGACCACTCGCCCGACATGGCGAGCGCTATGAGCCATCGATTGGCGATCACCTCGCGCTCCGTTGCTGAGCTTGAGTCGTTGCTGATTCCCATCTTGGGGGAGTACGGACTGCCCAATACGGGCCGACATGCCTTGGTGATGCTGGATCAGCTTCGATCGTTGTCCGGACGGTTGGCCTTGAAGCTACTGTCCTCTTCATCCCAGCGGGCCGAGGCGATGGGCTTGGCGCTCTCGCGTTTGTTCCTCGAACACCAAGGCGTTTTCCAGAACCAGGTCGTCGTGCCGTTGGACGCGCACTTGGAGTTGTACAAGGCGTTGAAGCAAAGCGCTGAGGAAATGGGCGATGAAGTCAGCTTCCGTCGGACTGACCTTGCCCTGTTTGACCTCGACCCAGCAAGCCGTGTAGTGACATGTCGGCTGGTCGAAGTGAAGTGCTACAGCCAAGTAGGTGATGTGGCTGCCTACGCGCAGTTGAAAGCCTCCATTGCTGACCAGATCGCTCAGTCCGAGCACGTCCTGGCCTATCACTTCGACCCCAGGATGGCTGAAGTAGATCGGCCTGACCGCCCCATCAAGAATCGCGATCTTGCTGCACTGCTGGGCTTCTACCTAGACCGATCCGAGCGCTACGGCGTGGTCTTGCCAGAAGCCGCCGAAGAGGCGCACTACTTCCTGCGACGCCTTGATGAGCGGCCTTACACCCTTCAGTTCACACGAAGTGCCGTGGTGTTTGACTTCAGCAAGCCAGGTACTGAGCCCGCCGAGCATGAAAACGGCATCGAGTTCTATCGGATCGGTAGTGATTTGATCCGGCAGTTGGTGGAATCAGCCGTGACGGACACTGAATCGGTGGCCAGCGTCCAGTACGTACGTGCTGCCGACACAGCGCGAGAGGTCACGCAGGAATTGCTTCGTCGCAGGGAGTTGGCACCTGCCGTTCCTACCTTTGAAACGGCTGCGTTCCTCAGCCCGCCACGGGATCGAACACTCGCGTGGGACGACAGTCCGAGGGTCAAATACACGCAGTGTGAGGTGGTTTCCAGCGTGCCCGTGATGGAGCCGGAACCAGCCGCCGTGGTGCTGGTGGCTCCTCAGCCAGTAGGCAAGGTGCAGGCTGCAAGTACTGACACGCCACCACTGCCAGTAGAGGAGCCGGGTGCGGATGCGACTGCGACGGCGGAACAGGCGCCTGCGTCGGTTCTTGTTGCGAAGAAGGACATTCCCCAGGGTGCGTCCGTTACACGGCCGCAGACTCAAGATGGCGAGACTACCGACAGTCGCGTGGCTTACGACATCATGCTCGGAGCCACGGGAGCAACACCGCAGTACGGCCTGATTGGCGAAGTGTCTGGGCGCAAGGTGGCACTTGACCTCAATCAGACCCACACCATCAGCCTGTTCGGCGTTCAGGGCGGCGGCAAGAGCTACACCTTGGGCAGCGTGGCAGAGATGGCTTCGCTGCATATCCCTGGCATCAACTGCCTTCCCGAGCCGCTGTCCACGGTGATCTTCCACTACAGCCCGACGATGGACTACAAGCCCGAGTTCACGTCGATGGTGGGGGCGAACTCGGTGGAAGATCAGGTTCGTGCACTGAAGGAGGCGTATGGCGCGGAGCCGAAGGCGCTCGCGGATGTCTTGCTTCTCGTACCCGCCGACAAGATCGAAGAGCGTCAGGCCGAGTACCCCGACATCGAAGTGCGGCCTTTGCAGTTCTCGGCTTCAGAGCTGAAGGCTTCGCACTGGAAATTTTTGATGGGCGCGGTAGGCAATCAAGCCACGTACATTCGTCAGATCATGCGCATCATGAAGGCGATGCGCGACGACATCACCCTTGAGGGCTTGCGTGCAGGCATCGATGCATCGTCGGTCCCCGATCACCTCAAGGAGCTTGCTCGGATGCGCCTCGACCTGGCCGCTGAGTACATCAACGACGGAATCTCGCTCACTGAGGTGGTGAGGCCAGGCCGACTGATCATCGTGGACCTGCGGGACGAATTCATCGAGAAGGACGAAGCCCTCGGACTCTTCGTCGTGCTCTTGCAGTTGTTCGCTGATGCGCGCATTGATGGGCGCAGCTTCAACAAGCTGGTGGTGTTCGATGAGGCCCACAAATACATCGAGAGTCCCGACCTGGTTGCCGGGCTCATCGAAGTGGTCCGAGAGATGCGGCACAAAGGCGTCAGCATCATGGTCGCAAGCCAAGACCCGCCATCAGTGCCTGTCAGCCTGATTGAGCTGTCCAGCCAGATCATCATGCACAAGTTCAACTCACCTGCTTGGTTGAAGCACATCCAGAAAGCCAACGCCGCACTCGGCAACCTGACGCCAGAGCGCATGGCCCTACTGAAAGCCGGAGAGGCCTACGTGTGGTCGAGCAAGGCGACGGATGAGTCGTTCTCCAAGGGGGCCGTCAAGCTTCGGTGCAGGCCGAGGGTTACCCAGCACGGTGGGGCGACTCGGGTCGCCGTGAAGGACTAAGAATCCTCGCAATTGGCCCTAGGGCGGGAAGTCCAGCAAAACGCCTCTGGTGGACGCCTCTTTTCGAACTCTTTTTCTTTCGGGATGCGACGTTGAGGGCAAAGTTTTTGAACTCTATTTTCGATTTGTGAACTCTATTCACTCGCACCACGCCACGCCGCGCGCGCTGATCCTGGACCTCGACGGCACGCTGGTCGACACGCTGGGCGACTTCGTCGCCGTGCTGGGCCTGACGCTGGCCGAGCTGGGCCTGCCGGCCGTGACGCGCGAGTTCGTGGAACACACCATAGGCCGCGGCGGTGAGCATCTGGTGCGCCAGACGCTGGCCCATGTGGGCGCCGAGCCGGCGCTGTTCGAACGCGCGTGGGCGCTCTACCAGCAGCACTACGCGGCGGTGAACGGCGCGCATGCCGCCGTGTTCGCGGGCGTGGTGGAGGGGCTGGAGGCGCTGCGTGCACGCGGCCTGCCGCTGGCCGTGCTGACCAACAAGCCCGCCGAGCCGGCGCGCGAGCTGCTGCGGCGCAAGGGGCTGGACGGCTACTTCGCGCAGGTGTTCGGCGGCGACAGCTTTGCGCGCAAGAAGCCCGACCCGCTGCCGCTGCTGAAAACCTGCGAGGCGCTGGGCACGGCGCCCGCACAGACCTGGATGGTGGGCGACTCGCGCAACGACGCCGAGGCCGCGCACGCGGCGGGCTGCCCGCTGGTGCTGATGACCTATGGCTACAACCACGGCGAGGACATACGCGCCGTGGCCGCGCGCGAGCACCTGGACCGGCTGGACCGGCTCAGCCTGCTCAGCGGCGCACGCGCTTGACGCCCAGCAGCGCGTCCTTGAGGTTGTCGTCGGCGGGCTTGTCGCCCAGCCAGATGCGCAGCAGCGCGCTGTAGAACTCGGGCTCCTTGATGGGCTCGCTGAGCATGGGCTTGCCGTTGAGCAGCACCATGGAGCCCTGCCCGGGCACGTAGTCCACCGAGAAGTTGTCGCCGCTGTTGAGCTGCTTGCGGCTCGCGAAGATCTCGCTGAGCTTGAGCACGCCGTTGACCGACTTCACGAACTCGTCGCGCGGCGCATTGGCCTCGATGCCCTTGGTGAACAGCTTGCCCAGCTCGTTGCCGTCGATGTCGCGCAGCATCTGGATGTGGATGCGCTTGGGGCCAGGTTGTGCAAGCACCTCGGCCGTGGTGCCGGCGTGGGCCTGCAGGTAGAGGCCGGCCGTGTAGACCTTGACGATGAACTTGTAGCGTATGCCGGCGCCGTTGAGCTGCAGCTTGTGCCCGCCCACATCCAGCGCCTGCTCGTATTTCACGTTGGCCACCTCGACCGCCTGGGCCTGGGCCAGTCCGCCCGCCAGGCTGCCCGCAGCCAGCAGGGCCGCGACGATGAGTGCTCGCATGGTTTGTCTCCGGTTTCTTGCCGCAGCAACGGCGGCTTCGCGGGCCGCAGTATGGCCCGGCCCGCGCGAGGCGCGCTGATACACTGGCCCGCATCATGTTCATCACGCGCAAGCACATCACGGGGTCGAGCGACCGGGGAGCCTGGCCCTGGCGTCGCTGGGTCACTGCCGACTGATGCCGCTTGGCGCGCCCTGACGCGCTCCCCCACGCGTTGCCCCGTCCACCTGACAGGGCTGCACGCCAAGCCCTGAAAGACTGTCTTTTCAAGGTTTGAGACGTGATCACCGAACTCGAATTCCAGAGCCTGGCCGCTGAAGGCTACAACCGCATCCCGCTGATCAGCGAGGCCTTTGCGGATCTCGAAACCCCGCTGTCCCTCTACCTGAAGCTCTGCGCCGGCGCCGGCCAGGGCCGCAACAGCTTCCTGCTGGAGTCGGTCGTCGGCGGCGAGCGCTTCGGGCGCTACTCCTTCATCGGCCTGCCGGCCCGCACGCTGGTGCGCGCCACCGGCACGCTGTGCGAGGTGGTGACCGACGGCCGCGTGGTGGAAACCCACGAGGGCAATCCGCTGGACTTCATCGCGGCCTACCAGGAGCGCATCAAGCCCAAGATCCCGGCCGGCCTGCCGCGCTTCTGCGGCGGCCTGGCGGGCTATTTCGGCTACGAGGCGGTGCGCGCCATCGAGAAGCGCCTGGCCGGCACCAAGAAGGAAGGCGGCCTGGGCACGCCCGACATCCTGCTGCTGCTGAGCGAGGAGGTGGCCGTCATCGACAACCTCTCCGGCCGGCTCTACCTGATCGTGTGGGCCGACCCGCGCCAGCCCGAGGCGTTCTTCCGCGCCACCAAGCGGCTGTCGCAGCTGCGCGACCAGCTGCATTACTCGGTCAGCGTGCCGCGCGTGAACCGCAGCGAGTCTCACCCCGTGCAGCGCGAGTTCTCCAAGACCGAGCTGATGGCCGCGGTGGAGCGCGCCAAGGAGTACATCGCGGCCGGCGACCTGATGCAGGTCGTCATCGGCCAGCGCCTGGCCAAGCCCTACAAGGCCGAGCCCATCGCGCTGTACCGCGCGCTGCGGGCGCTGAACCCCAGCCCCTACATGTACTTCTACAACTTCGGCGACTTCCAGGTCGTGGGCGCCAGCCCCGAGATCCTGGTGCGCGAGGAGCATGGCGAGGACGGCGGCCGCAAGGTCACGATACGGCCGCTGGCCGGCACCCGCCCGCGCGGCGCCACGCCGGAGCGCGACCAGCAGTTGGAGGTGGAACTGAAGGCCGACCCCAAGGAGCGCGCCGAGCACCTGATGCTGATCGACCTGGCCCGCAACGACATCGGCCGCATCGCCAGCACCGGCAGCGTGAAGGTCACCCAGGCCTTCGACGTGGAACGCTACTCGCATGTGATGCACATCGTCTCCAACGTGGAAGGCACGCTGCGCCCCGAGGTGGGCCAGCTCGACGTGCTGAAGGCCACCTTCCCGGCCGGCACGCTCAGCGGCGCGCCCAAGGTGCGCGCGATGGAGCTGATCGACGAGCTGGAGCCGGTGGAGCGCGGCATCTACGGCGGCGCCTGCGGCTACCTCAGCTTCGCCGGCGACATGGACCTGGCCATCGCCATCCGCACCGGCATCATCAAGGACGGCATGCTCTACGTGCAGGCCGCGGCGGGCATCGTGGCGGACTCAGTACCCGAGCTGGAATGGCAAGAGACGGAGGCGAAGGCACGCGCCCTGCTGCGCGCCGCTGAACTGGTTGAGGAGGGCTTCTAAATGCTCTTGATGATCGACAACTACGACAGCTTCACGTTCAACATCGTCCAGTACCTCGGTGAGCTGGGCGCCGACGTGAAGGTGGTGCGCAACGACGAGATCACGGTGGCCGAGATGGCCGCGCTCAACCCCGACCACATCGTGTTCTCGCCCGGCCCCTGCACGCCCAACGAGGCGGGCGTGTGCGTGGAGGCCATCCAGCACTTCCTGGGCAAGAAGCCGCTGCTGGGCGTGTGCCTGGGCCATCAGTCCATGGGCCAGGCGCTGGGCGGCAAGATCATCCGCGCGCAGCGCCAGATGCACGGCAAGGCCAGCACGATCACGACCGACCAGCGCGGCGTCTTCAGCGGCCTGCCGCGCGAGTTCTCGGTGATCCGCTACCACTCGCTGGTCATCGAGGAAGCCACCTGCCCCGAGGTGCTGGAGATCACCGCGCGCAGCGAGGACGGCGAAATCATGGGCGTGCGCCACCGCGAGCTGGCCGGCACGGCCACGCCCTGCGAGGGCGTGCAGTTCCACCCCGAATCCATACTCAGCGAGCACGGCCACGCGATGCTGCGCAACTTCTTGGAACTGAAGCCATGAGCGATTACGCCCCGTCTTCAGGCGCTGCGGCCCAGGGTGCCGTGGTCGACCTGCGCAGCGACACGGTCACGAAGCCGACCGCCGCCATGCGCGAGGCCATGGCCCGCGCCGCGGTCGGCGATGACGTGTTCGGCGACGACCCGACCGTCAATGCGCTGCAGGAGCGCGTGGCCGCACTGCTGGGCAAACAGGCCGCGCTCTTCATGCCCAGCGGCACGCAGAGCAATCTGTGTGGCCTGCTGGCCCACTGCGGCCGCGGCGACGAGTACATCGTCGGCCAGCTGGCCCACACCTACCGCTACGAGGGCGGCGGCGCCGCGGTGCTGGGCAGCATCCAGCCTCAACCGCTGCCCAACCAGCCGGACGGCACGATCAGGCTGGAAGACATTGCCGCCGCCATCAAGCCGGACGACCCGCACTTCGCGCGCACCCGGCTGCTGGCGCTGGAGAACACCTGGAGCGGCAATGTGCTGCCCGCGGGCTATGCCGAGGCCGCCTGCGAGCTGGCCCATGGGCGCGGCCTGAGCACCCACCTGGACGGCGCGCGGCTGTTCAACGCGGCGGTCGCATCGGACCGCCCGGTGTCAGACCTTGCCCGGCCGTTCGACTCGGTGTCCATCTGCTTCAGCAAGGGCCTGGGCGCACCCATAGGCTCCATGCTGGTGGGCTCGCGCGAGCTGATCCAGCGCGCCCACCGCATCCGCAAGATGGTGGGCGGAGGGCTGCGCCAGGTGGGCCTGCTGGCCGCCGCCGCGGACCACGCGCTGACGCATCACGTGGACCGCCTGGCCGACGACCACGCGCTGGCCCGCCGCCTGGCCGACGGCCTGGCCGCGCTGCCCGGCATCACGGTCACGCCACCGCAGACCAACATCGTGTTCGCCCAGGTCGAGGGCGGCCGCGGCCCGGCGCTGATCGAGCACCTGGCCTCGCGCGGCGTGCTGGCCACCGGCCTGATCGGCCTGCGCTTCGTGACCCACCTGGACGTCGACGCCGCCGGCATCGACCGAGCCATTGCCGCGACCGCGGAATTCCTCAAGAGCTGAGCCATGCCGATCACCGACACCGAAGCCCTGACCCGCGTCATCGAGCACCGGGAGATCTTCCACGACGAGATGCTGACGCTGATGCGCCGCATCATGGCCGGCGAGATGTCGCCCGTGATCGCCGCGGCGCTGATCACCGGCCTGCGCGTGAAGAAGGAAACCATAGGCGAGATCACCGCCGCGGCGCAGGTGATGCGCGAGCTGAGCAACAAGGTGCCGCTGGCACCCCAGCCGCATCTCGTGGATGTGGTGGGCACCGGCGGCGACGGCGCGCACAGCTTCAATATCTCCACCTGCTCGATGTTCGTGGCCGCCGCGGCCGGCGCACAGATCGCCAAGCACGGCAACCGCAGCGTCAGCAGCAAGACCGGCAGCGCCGACGTGCTGGAGGCACTGGGCGCCAACATCCAGCTCACGCCCGCGCAGGTGGCCGAGTCGGTGGCGGCCTGCGGCATCGGCTTCATGTTCGCGCCCAACCACCACCCGGCGATGAAGAACATCGCCCCGGTGCGCAAGGAGCTGGGCGTGCGCACGATCTTCAACATCCTGGGCCCGCTGACCAACCCGGCCGGCGCGCCCAACATCGTGATGGGCGTGTTCCATGCCGACCTGGTCGGCATCCAGGTGCGGGTGCTGCAGCGCCTGGGCGCCGAGCATGCGCTGGTGGTCTACGGCAAGGACGGCATGGACGAGATCTCGCTGGGCGCCACCACGCTGGTGGGCGAGCTGAAGGACGGCGCGGTGCGCGAGTACGAGGTGCACCCGGAGGACTTCGGCTTCGCGATGGCCAGCAACCGCAGCCTCAAGGTGGACGGCCCCGAGCAGTCGCGCCAGATGCTGACGGGCGTGCTGGACGGCCAGGCCGGCCCGGCGCGCGACATCGTGCTGCTGAACGCCGGCGCCACGCTGTACGCGGCCAATGTCGCCAGCTCCATCGCCGACGGCATCGCCCGCGCCCGCCAGGCGCTGGACAGCGGCGCGGCACGCGCCAAGCTGGACGCGTTCGTGAAGACCACACAGGCCCTGGGGAGTGCGGCATGAGCGCGGACATCCTGAAGCGCATCGTCGAGGTCAAGTGGGAAGAGATCGCGGCCGGCAAGGCCAGGCGCTCGCTGGCCTCGCTGCGTGACGAGGCCGAGGGCCGCCGTGGCGAGCAGCGCGGCTTCGAGCGTGCGCTGCGCGCCAAGATCGCCGCCGGCCGGGCCGCGGTGATCGCCGAGGTCAAGAAGGCCAGCCCCAGCAAGGGCGTGCTGCGCGCGGACTTTCGCCCTGCCCACATCGCCGAGAGCTATGCCCGCCACGGCGCGGCCTGCCTGTCGGTGCTGACGGACGAGCGCTTCTTCCAGGGCAGCATCGCCTACCTGCAGGAGGCCCGGCTGAGCTGCGAGCTGCCGGTGCTGCGCAAGGACTTCATGGTGGACGACTACCAGGTGATGGAGGCCGGCGCGATGGGGGCCGACTGCATCCTGCTGATCGCCGCCTGCCTGTCGGACACGCAGATGGCCGACCTGGAAGCCGCCGCTCACGCCATCGGCCTGGACGTGCTGGTGGAGGTGCACGATGGCGAAGAGCTTGACCGCGCGCTGAAGCTCAAGACCCCGCTGGTGGGCATCAACAACCGCAACCTGCGCACCTTCGACGTGACGCTGGACACCACGCTGGGCCTCTTGCCGCGCGTGCCGGCCGATCGCCTGCTGGTGACCGAGAGCGGCATCCTGGGCGCGGCGGACGTGCAGCGCATGCGCGCCGCGCAGGTGAACGCCTTCCTGGTGGGCGAGGCCTTCATGCGCCAGCCCGACCCCGGCCAGGCGCTGGAACAGCTGTTCGGCTGAAGCACCCATGCAGTTGCCGCTGGAACTTCCCGACAACGACTGGCGCCCGGTGGTGGACGCCTGGGCGGCCTCGGCCGCCGGCCAGCAGTTGCAGGCCTTCCTGGCCGACGAGGCGGCGGCCGGGGCCACCGTCTACCCGCCCCAGCCGCTGCGCGCGCTGATGCTGACGCCGCTGCAGCGCACCCGCGTCGTCATCCTGGGGCAGGATCCTTACCACGGCCCCGGCCAGGCCGAGGGGCTGTCCTTCAGCGTGCCCGAGGGCGTGCCGTTTCCGCCCAGCCTGCGCAACATCTTCAAGGAGATCCAGCGCGACCTGGGCAAGCCCTTCCCGCCGAGCGGCAGCCTGGTGCGCTGGGCCGAAGGCGGCACGCTGCTGCTGAATGCGGTGCTGAGCGTGCGCGACGGCGCCGCCGCCAGCCATGCCAACCGCGGCTGGGAGCCACTGACCGACGCCATCATCCGCGCGGCGGCCGAGGACCCGGCACCCAAGGTCTTCATGCTGTGGGGCAACTTTGCCCAGGCCAAGGAGGGCCTGATCCGCCAGGCCGGCCAGGATCACCTGGTGCTCAAGGCCAACCACCCGTCGCCGCTGTCGGCGCTCAAGCCGCCCCGCCCCTTCATCGGCTGCGGGCATTTCTCCACCGCCAAGGCCTGGCTGGAGGAGCGCGGCCGCGGTGTCCCGCCCAAGGGTTGAACGGCTGAAACAGTCGGCTCACCGGGCGGCGATTGTTCCGCCGGCAGCAACTGGCTGTTCCGCCTGCTCGGGTTTATCCGAGGCGACCGAATCTTTACAGTGACGTCCATCGCAAGACCGGGACTCATCTCCGGCAGCACAGGAGGTCCACCATGAAGTCAAGCAAGTCCGCGTTCAGCCTGATCACCGCCATCACCGCGGTCACCGCCCTGGCCGCCAGCATGATGCTGGCGCTGAGCATGCCCGCACCGTCGGCGGACGAGTACAGCCTGACGTTCTGCGTCTCGCCGACCGAAGCGGCCTGAGACGCTAGGGCCCGGCCAGCCGCTCACGGCTGGCCATGGGCCGTTAATGCGCGCTCAAGCCTTGGGCGTCGCGCAGCTGGGTTTGCACACCACTTCGTTGCGCCCCAGCAGCCGGATGGACTGCAGGCTGCTTGGCGGCCGGTGTTTGCCGCATTTGAAGCACGAGCGGGTATGGCCGCTGCCGAGGAAGGGCGAGCCGCCCAGCTTGGACTCGTAACGCAGCCCATCTTCACGAACCGCGGTGTAGGTGTCTTTGCTCATGCCATGCCTGATCGAGACGATGTGACATTGGGGCACGCCAAACATGACAGTGCCACCGCACAAGCCCGAGGTTTGAGGCCGGAAAGCGACGAGACTCGGGAAACTCCTCCCCCTCGGCCGCGGTGAGCGGGCACCTGGGAGAATGCGGGCCCGTCACGAACGCCCGCCATGGCCAAGCTCTTCTTCCGTTACGCCGCGATGAACGCCGGCAAGTCCACTGCCCTGCTTCAGGTCGCCCACAACTACGAGGAGCGCGGCCACCGCGTGCGCATCTTCACGGCGCAGCTGGACGACCGCTACGGGCGCGGCCTGGTCACGTCACGGCTGGGGCCGCAGCGCGAGGTGGAGCAGTTCTCGCCCAACACCGACTTCCTGGCGTTGATGGGCGCCGACGCAGGCATCGCCTGCATCCTGGTGGATGAGGCCCAGTTCCTGTCCAAACAACAGGTGGAGGCCCTCCACGAGATCGCCCATCTGCGCAATATCCCGGCCATCTGCTACGGCCTGCGCACGGATTTCCAGGGCGAGTTGTTCCCGGGTTCGGCCACGCTGCTGGCGCTGGCCGACGAGATGGACGAGATGAAGACCATCTGCGACTGCGGTCGCAAGGCCACGATGAACATGCGGGTGGACGCCAGCAACCGCAAGGTCACCCAGGGCGCGCAGGTCGAGATCGGCGGCAACGCCCGCTACCGCTCGGTCTGCGGCCGCTGCTTCCGGCAGGGCTGAGCTCCAAGAGCCGATTCGATACGGGGCACGCTCCGCATCGAATCGGCCCCCGTCGCGTTGACAGGAGCCGGCCCACGCCGAGGCGCGGGCAGCAACGGCCTTACTTGCTGGCCGCGAGTTGCGCGTCGAGCTCCTTGCACGACGGCGAGCAGACCGGCTGGGACTTGCCGAGCAGCTTCTTGGATTTCAGCATGGCACGCGGGCGATGCTTGCCGCAAAGGAAGCAAGACATAGTTGCGGCACCGAAGGAGGAGGTCGCTGCGAAGGGCGAGCCCGGGGCTTTGGAGCGGTAGCGCAGACCATCCGCTTCGATGGTGGTCTTGGTGGTTTCTTTGGCCACGCTGGTCCTGTCGAAGAGTTTTTGAAAGGGAGGCGCCGGGCAGAGGCGCGGACCCCTTATTTTCCATCATGTGGCAACCGCCCGGCAGCTAGGGCTTTCAACGACCCTCAAACCGTGGGGGCCGCTTCTCCGCCCAGGCGCGCTGGCCCTCGGCCAGATCGGCGGAATCGCGCGCCCGCACGATGTCCCGGGCCAGTTGCTCGGCGTCCAGCCGGCCCGCCGCCAGGGCGTTCAGATGCTGCTTCATGGGCAGCAGCGCCAGCGGGGCCATCGCCAGCAGCCGGCCTGCCAACTGCGCGAGCGCCGCATCGAGGGCGGCCTCGTCAGGCAGCAGCTCGTCCAGGAAGCCGCACTGCTGCAGGGCGGCGGCGTCCAGGGTCTGACCGGCCAGCAACACCCGCTTGGCCACGCCCAGGCCGAGCCGGCTCACGAAGCGGGCCAGCCCGGAGCCATAGAAATGCAGTCCGATGCGGGCCGCAGGCACAAACATCTCGCAGGTCGGCACGCCCAGCCGGAAATCGCAGGCCAGCGCGAGATCCGAGGCCCCGCCATAAACCCCGCCGTGCAGACGGGCGATCGTCACGGGCCGAACCTGTTCGAGGGCGTCGGCCAACTCGCCGAACTGCGCCCCGGCGTCCACGGCACCGAGGCTGCTCAGGTCGAAGCCGCTGCAGAAGTAGCGCCCTTGTCCAGCGAGCACCAGCACCCGCACCTCAGGCATGGCGTCGATCTGCTCCAGGTGTTGACGCAGCACGCCGAGGTCTTCGGCACTGAGCCGGTTGGCCTGCAACGGGCGCCTCAGCGTGATGCGGGCCAATGCGCCGTCAACCACCAGCTCCGGCACGCCGGCCACGGCGTCCGCGCTCATGGGCGTCGCCATACGAGGCCGTCGCGCGACTCGTAGGCCTGGTTCAGACGGGCGAACGCCTGCTCCCGCTCGCGCTGCTGCAGCTCACGCAGCTGCTCCAACTGCTGCGGCCGCAGTCCGGGCTGCTGATGCAGCGCCAGATCCACCAGCAGCACCCAGTCAGTCTCCAGATTCGCGTGCCAGATCCGCGCGTCCTCGGGCAGCCGCCCCAGCAGCGGGATCAACGCCTGAGAACAGGACTCCGCGGTCAGCAGCGCCAGGCCCTCCGGCCAGCGCCCATGCAGCGGCATGTCGACACGCTGGGGCGGCCACAGCGCGCACAGCCACAACGGGCCATGGTTGTCGACCACCGGGCCATTCACGGTCTGCACGATCTCCACGCTCGGCCCGCTGACGCGGCGGCACAGCGCGATCCAGGCCCGCGGCTGCCACTGCGCCAGCAGTCGCGGGTGCCCCTCCGAGGCCACCAGCCCTGACTGGGGCTCCACCACCGACTCCTCGACGCTCATCGGCGCCGGGGTCGACGCGACATCCTCGATGTCGTGCATCGCATAGCCCCGGGCACGCAGCCGGGCGAGCCGATCGCCCTCCATCGATTGATGCAGCGTCAGATCCAGGCCCGGGTCTGCGCGCATCGCCGGCGCACGCCAGCCGTCCAGTGCTCGGGTGGGGTCGAAGGCCTGATGATCTGGCATAGGTGAATTGTGACGACGTAAGCTCGCGGCTTCACCTGTCACACCCCGGTCATGCTGAAACCCCGTCGTCGCCTTCTTGCATTTGCCCTGGCTGCCGCCTCACTGCCGCCTCTGCTGGCCGGCTGCGCCAGCCCGCCCGTCACGCCGCCGGCCAGCCAGCCCCCCAAGCTCGTCGTGCTGGTGGTGATCGACGGCCTGCCATTCCGTCAGGTCACGGCCTACCGCGATCAGCTGAGCGCCGACGGCTTCGCCCGCTTCCTCGACGACGGCCGCTGGTTCTCCCAGGCCTATTACGCCCATGGCCACACCGTGACGGCCGCCGGGCACTCGGTGATGCTCAGCGGTGCCTATCCGCAACGCAGCGGCATCATCAGCAACGAATGGCGCGATCCGCGCACTGGGGCCCAGGTCTACAACACCGGCGACACGGCCTACCAGTACATCGACAACCCCACCTCGCCCCTGGCAGGCACCAGCCCGCGCAACTACAAGGTGGAGACGCTGGGCGATGTGCTGCGCGGCCGCGTGCCGGAATCCAAGGTGATCGGTATCTCGGGCAAGGACCGCGGCGCCATCCTGCCCGCCGGCCATCGCGGCACGGCCTACATGTACATGAGCGAGACCGGGCAGTTCGCCTCCAGCACCTACTACATGCTGGAACATCCGCAGTGGGTCAAGGATTTCAACGCGGCCAAGCCGGCAGATGCCTTCTTCAAGCGCAGCTGGACCCCGCTGCTGCCGGAATCCGCCTATGAGGACTCGGTACCCGACGGTCAGCCCTGGCAGGTCAACAGCGGCAACGGCAACCGGTTGCCTGCCGTCATCGGCGACAGGATGGGCGGCCCCGGCCCGCGCTTCTACGGCAACCTGCTGGCCAGCCCCTTCGGCGACGAGCTGACGCTGGCCTTCGCCCGCGCCGCCGTCCAGGCCGAGGGCCTGGGCCGCCGCGGTGTCACCGACATCCTGTCGGTCAGCCTGTCCAGTCACGACTATGTGAACCACGCTTTCGGGCCGGAATCTCGCCTGTCGCATGACCATATGCTGCACCTGGACCGCCACCTGGCCGCCTTCTTCGAATTCCTGGACCAACAGGTCGGCCGCGGCAACTATGTGCTGGCACTCACCGCCGACCACGGCTTCGCGGATACGCCGGAATGGGCCGTCACCCAGGGGCGTGATGCCGGCCGCTTCTCGGTCGGGCCGTCGCTGGCCATCGTGAATG
Organism: Roseateles depolymerans; assembly: GCA_003241055.1. Lineage (GTDB taxonomy): Bacteria > Pseudomonadota > Gammaproteobacteria > Burkholderiales > Burkholderiaceae_C > Pelomonas > Pelomonas depolymerans_A. The sequence continues at coordinate 90,855 of QFOD01000015.1, read as the reverse complement.
CCGGGCTGAAGAGCCGTTTCGGTGTCGACAAGCTGGCCCGCGACTTTTCGGCAGCCGGCCTGCTGCTGAACGAACGTCTGATCCTGGAGAGCGGCCTCAACTACGCCGAGGTCCAGGCTGCCGCGCGCGACGAGCTGCTGAAACTGCCGGGCGTGGCCGCCGTGTTCACGCGAGAACAGCTGCTGGGCGACGACCGCACTACCCCCCACCTGGAAGCGATGCGCAAGTCCTTCGACCCGACGCGCGCCGCCTCGCTGCAGATCGTGCTCAAGCCCTACTGGCTGATGAGCTGGCGGCCGGGTGGCAGTTCGCACGGCACGCCCTACGAGTACGACCAGCATGTTCCCCTGCTGTTCTGGGGCCCCGGTTACGTGGGCCGCGGCGAGGTGAAGACGCCCGTGGAGGTCGCCGACCTGGCGCCCACGCTCGCCGGGCTGATCGGCATTCCAGCCCCGGCGCAATCGCAGGGCCGCGACCTGAAGCTCAAGCCCTAGCCAGCAACTCGAGCGCGGACTCGCCCCAGCGGGCTTCGGTGACGCGCTCCGCGCCCAGGCGATCCATCAGGGCCAGGGCCTGGGCCGGCCCGGTGGACGGCAGGACGATGAACACTTGGCCGCTGGCCAGACGCAAGCAGATATCGTCGCCCCGCACACGGGGCAGCCAGTCCGACGGCATGCTGTCGGCCGGCACCGCCGCCACCGACAGCGGCCAGGCGCGGCTGTCCACCAGCAAGGCCTGCAGCGCCTGCAGGCCCTCGGGCTCCGCCAGCAGGCGGCCGGTCGACGCCGTGCGACTGCGGAGCGCTGCACTGAGATCCAGGCCGGTGCAGGTCAGGCCGCCGGACTCCGTTCGCTGCTCCACCCACCAGATCCGACGGCCGTCACGCCAGGCCTGCTCGTAGGCGTGCATGGGCAGGCGCCCGCGCTGTGCTGCCGCGCGGCCCAGCGCGTCTGCATCCCAGGCCGGCCCGCAACCCGTCACCAGGGCACTCTCGGCCAGCGAGCGCCAGGTCGACCGCTGCTGTGTCATCGCGCCCCAGGCCGCCCTGTACGCCGGATTGGCCTGCAACAGGCAGTCCTGCGCATCGAACAGAGCCAGCAACAAGGGCCCGCCGGCCAGCGTCTGCCACCAGAGTTCCGCATCATCCATCGGCCCATTCTGGGCCGAGCAGCTCAGCGACGGCTGATCTCGCCGGTACCGCTGACGCTTTGACGCAACTGCGGCCGGCCCGCATAACTCAGATCGCCCGAACCGCTCAGCTGGGCGTCCAACTGCTCGCACACCCCCAGCGATGCATCGCCAGAGCCGGACAGCACGACCTTCGCCGTTCGCCCGGACAACGAGCGGGCGTCGACATCCCCTGAGCCATGGATGAGCCAGCTCTGCTGCTCGGCTCGCCCCGCGGCCTGGACATCGCCAGAACCCGAGATGCTGACGTTCAATTCCCGCAGTTCCACCAGGCCGAGTCGGGCATCCCCGGAACCGGACAGATTCAGACTCAGGGTGTCGCCTTTGAACCGATCAATCTGCAGGTCACCGGAACCGTGGATCGCGATCGCCTGCAGGCTGCGCGCATCCAGACGGATAGAAGGCGCCTGCCGGGCAGTAAAGCCGGCGTCGCGCTTCAGTCGCACAACCAAGGTGTCCGCCTCAACGGCCGTTTCGATCAGCGGCTCGATGTTGTCGTCCGTCACGATCACCGCCTGATCGGACGAGGCCTGCTGGACGCGAACGTCCAGGGGGCCGTCGATACGCAGCCTGCTGAAGGCCGGCAGCGCGCGCTGTTTCTCCACCCGCACCCCGGAGGCCTTCACACGGTTCCGGGAACTCCCGTAATCCTGCGTGCCGGAAAAACTGGCCGACCAGCCGTCGGCCTCCTTGCGGATGCGCAGGTGCCAGTCACCGCCGTCGGCCGAAGCACAGGCCTGGAACGCCAGCAGAGCGGGAAGCAGAAGCAGCAGCGGTCTTTTCATGGTGTGGCGCAGTGGATGGAATGGTCGGGCAGTCTGAGCCGCTCGGCATGCGCGGGCACCTCCTGTGCGACGAACTGCAGATCTGCCGGGATGATCCGCAGCGACAGCCGCCCCCGGAATCGGTGACAAATACCCGTTCGCCTCCTGCAACGCCGCACCCGGGGCCCCCGATCAAGGGGGCGGCGATGGCGGCGGGCGGCCTTTGTATGGAACACTTGCAAACATCTCGCCGAACCGTCCAGTAGCATCGGGAACTCTTCAGGAATCCGATGCGCCGGTATCTGGTGCCACCTGATCGGATCCACGAGGCATTGACCATGAGCGACCATCCCATCAACGACCCGCAACCGACGCCCTCGGCGCCGGTGTCTGTCGACGCGTCAGCTCCTGATCTGGCCTCCGCGCGCCGCCGCCGCTTCATCAAGATGGGCGCTGGCGTCATCCCCGTTGCACTGACGCTCAGCAGCCGCCCGGTGCTGGCCACCAACAGCCAGGGCAAGTGCTTCTCGGCATCGGCCTGGGGCTCCATCCAGACCCTGATCGGCACCAATGCGAGCCAGTACACCCGTAAAGCCAACAACGCGCCGACGGTAACCTGCTACACCTTGGCCGAATGGATTGCGAAGGCCTCCAGCACCAAGGCGTCCTGCGGTGGATGGAAGATCACCGCCATCAGCTGCGCTGACCTGAGTCTGACCACGGTCAAAAAGTATTCGGTCTACAAGGCCTGCGGCTCGACGGGCGGGACGGGGGGCGTCGGATCGTCCTACTCCGTGTGGGACATGCTCTCGGATAGCCACCCGACGGTGCGCTGCTCAAGTGCCCAGAAGTCGCTGCTGGTCGCCTGGCTCAACTTCCGGATCAGTGGCGCGACGAGAACCGATGTCTGCGTGATCGACAGTTTCTCGACCAATCAGCTCACGCTGCTGGGCAACATCGTCGCCGGCACGGCCAGCCGCGGCCCGGATGGCAGGATCTGGACGGCTGCCGACGTTCAGACCTACCTCGAAAGAAACTACATCGGCCGCCTGAGCTGATGGTGAGGTATTGCCGCCGCCCTGTCGGCGACAACCTGGACTAGCCGGCCCTGATGACCAAACCCCTCTGGACCGTTGCGCGCCCAGCTGACCTGTGCTGGCGAGACTGGGACGAGCTGGGCGCCATCTACGACGACGGATCCGGCAGCACGCATCTCGCCGATGCCTTGTCGATTGAACTGCTCGCGCTTCTTGCCCAACGGCCTCACTCGGTGACCGCACTCGTCGAGACCCTTGCAGACGCCCTGCCAGAAAACATGGGGGCGGACATCGCCGCGGCTTTCTTCGAACGGCAATTGCAGGCGCTCCAAGACCTCGCGTTGGTGAGACAGCTGCCCCCGTCGGCATGAGGGTGCGTGACCTCCCGCTGCCGGAGCTGCGCAGCCAACTGCAACGGGGCGAACTGACCCTGCAGGTGCCACCCTTCGTGGCCCGCCTGACCTCAGACGTTCCTCGCGTCGCGGAGGATCTGCGCCTGCTCTATGCGGACTTCTCGATCGGCAGCCCCGCCGACTTCGCGGACTTCCATCTGGAGGTCCGCAGAGAACAAGGCATGCGGCGCTGGCTGAAGCCCATGGCGCGATTTCTGGCCGACGGCGAGCCTGCCTTCAGCCCGCTGCCTGCGAATCAGGCCTTCCACATGATCGAATGGGGCCTCAACTGGGCGGTGAGCACGATGGCTCATCCCTACCTGTCCTATCACGCGGCGGCGCTGGAACAGGGCGATCGCGCATTGATGCTCCCGGCCCCCCCGGGATCGGGCAAAAGCACGCTGAGCGCGGCACTCGCGCACCGCGGCTGGCGGCTGATGTCTGACGAGATCACGCTGTACGACATTCGAAGTCGCCAGGTATCCGGCATGGGGCGCCCGGTCAATCTCAAGAACGTCTCGATTGACCTGCTGCGAGCATTCGCCCCGGAGGCCGTGTTCACCCAGCCCGTGCCCGACACGGAGAAAGGGACGCTGGCGCTGATGCGGGCGCCGGGCGACAGCATCGCCCGTGTGACCGAATCCGCCTCGCCGACCTGGATCGTCATGCCTCGCTTTCAAGCCGGAGCTGTTCCGCAACTGAACGAGCTTCCCAAGGCCCGGATGCTGCTGCTGCTGGCCGAGCAAGCCTTCAACTACGACATCCACGGCCGCGCCGGCTTTGAGGCCACCGCTGACCTGGTGGACCGCTGCGAATGCCTGGAGTTCGCCTATTCGTCGCTGGGCGACGCGGTCGCCCATCTTGAGCAGCAACTCCTCGCCCCCGCATGAGCCCCCCTGTTCCATTGCTGCTGACCGTGCTGCTGGCACCGGAACGCGCGACGACACTCACGCCCGCGCAATGGGATCTGCTGATCCGCCAAGCCCGCCGGGCCTTGCTGCTGGCCCGCTTGGCCGTCGTCCTTCAACCCGTGATGCATCAATTGCCCTCGGGGCCACGGCATCACCTGGAAGCCGCCATCCTGACCGTCAAGCGCCAGGCCAAGCTCATGCGCTGGGAGGTGGAGCAGATTCGGCAGGTGCTGGAACCACTGGGGGTGCCAGTGATCCTTCTCAAGGGCGCGGCCTATCTGCTGGCGGATCTTCCAGCGAGCCATGGACGGGTCTTTGGCGACGTCGACATCCTGGTACCCAAGGTGCGCATGGATGTCATCGAAGCGGCGCTGCTCGCACACGGCTGGTCATTCGAGGAGCAGCTGGACGCCTACGACGAGCGCTACTACCGCGACTGGATGCACGAAATTCCGCCGCTGACGCACGAGCAGCGCGGCAGCAGTCTGGACGTCCATCACACCATCCTGCCGCCTACGGCACGCCTTCAGGTCAACACGGCGGCCCTGTTTGACGATCTTCGCCCCGTACGCGACGTGGCCGCGGTCCAGGTTCTTGGCTCGACCACCATGGTGCTCCACAGCGCCACCCACCTGTTCCATGAAGGCGAGCTGGACAAGGGCTTGCGCGACCTGCTCGACCTGGACTCCCTGCTGAGAGGCTTTGGGCAAGACCCTGCGTTCTGGCCCTCACTGACCCAACGGGCCGCCGAACTGGGCCTCCAACAGCCCTTGATGATGGCCTTGCGCTACACCAGTCGGCTGCTGGGCACGCCAGTGCCTCAAGACGTTCTGAGGGCCCACGATGCCATCAGGCCTCGCCCGCTGCTCGACTTCAGCTACGACCGGGCCCTGATGCCACTGCATGCCAGTTGCGCGCGCCCGCTGACGCCACTCGCCCGGCAAGCCGTCTACCTGCGATCTCACTGGCTCAAGATGCCGACCGGACTGTTGGTGCGCCATCTGGTGCGCAAGACCTGGAAGCGCTGGACCGAATCCGCCCAGCCACCCGAAGTGGCTTGATCCGCGGCCTCACGAACCGGGCGACCACTCAGGTCGAGCGGCGGGACAACCAGGCCAGCGGCGAGTCGCCCGGCGGCCTGGGCATCTGCGATTCCAGCACCTCATCGCGTACATGTCGGCGGTAGTCGCCCTCCAGACTGCCATCCAGGCAGGCATCCAGCCCGAATGCCGTACCGAGATCAGCCGGGTCCGGCTGCTGACGACGATTCACCGTGTCGCGGCGGAAGAAGCGCAGTGCAGGGGCGAATTTCATGGCAGGCCTCGTCTGTTCGGCAAGCCTGACCACCGCGGTGAGGCTGAGGTCAGTTTGAAGGATTCACATGACAAGTGAACCCCCCAACTGGGAGTAAAAAGTGCCGCAAAGCGCAATAACGCACGCCCACCGTCGCCTCGCGCGGCCCGTGCTGATCGGCTCTCTGACGCGATCAACATGCGCCAAAGTCTGTGGCGAGATGGCCATGAAGTTTCTCGCGGTTACTTTTGGGGATCAGACCTTCACATTTGGCGCGTAAGCTGCGCGCCTTCTAGAAGTATTCGGGTTTCCATGAATCTTGCTGCTCTCAAGTGGCTGGCCAACGGCATGATTGCCCTGGTCCTGGCGGCCACCCTCTGGATGGCCAACGCCCTGCCGTCGCACGGCCACCAGGCCGTGCTGCTGGCACAGACGCTGGCCCCTGCGACGGCCGCCTCCGCACCGCAGCCGACCCTGCGCTGATCAGGCGAGTGCCTGCGCCGCGCCCGCGGCCAGCGCACGCCCGACGCGATCCAGCCACGCCCCCTGCCCAGGAAACTGCCACTGGTGCCAGTAGAGCGCCACATCCACGCTGATCTCGGGGCGGAGCACGGTGAGCTGCCCTGACTGGATCAGCGGGCGCACCTGGATCTCCGGCGCCACGCCGATGCCCCAGCCCATCGCCGCCGCACGCACATAGGCCTCGCTGGAGGGCACGAACCGCTCCCGCAGCCGCGGCGCTCGCACGCCGAAGGCCTGGGCCACCCACTGCGCCTGCGTGTCGTCCTTGCGGTTGAAGACGAGAAAGGGCGTGCTGGCGAAATTGGCCGCATGCAGGCCGTCGGGCAGTTGCGCCTGCAAAAAGCCCGGACTTGCCACCGCCACGTAACGCATCACGCCCAGCGCCTCGACCCGGCAGCCCTGCAGCGCCTCCGACACGGTCGACACGCAGCCCAGCACGGCCCCCTCGCGCAGGCTGTCGTGGGTGAAGTCCTGGTCGTCCACCATCAGCTCCAACCCAAACCCCTCCTGCAGCCCGGCCTGCACCAGGTCGTCCAGCGCAGGCAGCACCCAGGTGGCGAGACTGTCGGCATTGACCGCGATGGCCAGACGCGACTGCGGGGCCAGCCGGTCGCCCAACTCGCGCGCGACGTCGGCCCGCAAGGCCTGCATCTGGCGGGCAAATCGCAACAGCACCTTGCCGGCCTCCGTCAGCCGCAAGGGTCGGGAACGCACCACCACCGGCTGGCCGAGCTGAGCTTCCAGCGCGCGCAGGCGCTGCGACACCGCGCTCTGCGTGATCGCCAGCCTTTGCGCGGCCCGCTCGAAGCTCAATTCGTCCGCCAGCGCGGCCAGGCAATCCAGGGTTGCCGCGTCGAGATCTCTCATAAGCATCACTAATGTAGATCTAATAATATGAATGAGGCTTCTTAAAGGCACGGCCCCTGAGGACAATCCGCCGATGCCTGCGTCCCCGCCGATCGCCGCCTTTGCCCAGGGTTGGACCATGGGCGCCGGCCTCATCCTCGCGATCGGCGCGCAGAACGCGCTGGTGCTTCGCCAGGGCCTGCGGCGGGAGCATGTCGGCGCCGTGGTCGCGCTGTGCACGCTGTCGGACTGGCTGCTGATCCTGCTCGGTGTCTTCGGCCTGGGGGCGCTGATCCAGGCTCGCCCCGACTGGCTGGAGCTGCTGCGCTGGGGCGGCGCCGCCTTCTTGCTGGCCTACGGGCTGCAGGCCGCACGCCGAGCGTGGCGGCCTGGCACAGCGGGCTTGCAGGCCGCCACCGGCAGTTCGTCACTGGGCGCGACGCTCTCGGCCGCGCTGGCCTTCACCTACCTGAACCCGCACGTCTACCTCGACACCGTCGTGCTGCTCGGCGGCCTCGGGGCACGCCAGAGCGCCGCGCTGCGGCCGGCCTTCGTGGCCGGTGCCGGCCTGGCCTCGGCCATGTGGTTCGGCCTGCTGGGCTTTGGCGCCGCCGCGGCCGCCCCCTGGCTGAACCAGCCTCGCGTCTGGCGCGCCATCGATGCCCTGGTCGCCGTGCTGATGGCCGGCCTGGGTCTGCAACTGCTTCTCCAACCCCTTTGAAATCTCGCAAGGACATTCCATGAAGATCGTCGTGCTGGGCGCCGGCATCATCGGCATCGCCACCGCCTGGTATCTGCTGGAGGAGGGCCACGAGGTCATCGTCGTGGACCGTCAGCCCGACGCCGCGCTGGAGACCAGCTTCGCCAACGGCGCGCAGATCTCGGTCTGCTTCTGCGAACCCTGGGCGAATGCCGGCGCGCCCTTCAAGGTGGCCAAGTGGCTGCTGCGCGACGACTCGCCGCTGCTGTTCCGCCCCAAGCTGGACCCCAACCAGTGGCGCTGGGGCCTGGCCTTCCTCGGCCAATGCACGACCGCGGCCTTCGAGCGCAACGTCGAGCAGTTGGTACAGCTCGGCCGCTACTCGCATGAGTCGCTGAAGGACATCGTCGCGCGCACCGGCATCGAGTACGACAGGCTGGAGCGAGGCATCCTGCACTTCTTCTCCAGCGCAGCCGACTTCGACGCCGGCGCGGCCGGTGCCGAGGTGATGCGCCGCCATGGCGTGGACCGCCGCGTGCTGAGCCGGGACGAGGTGCTGAAGGTGGAGCCCGCGCTGGCAGCCTTCGGCAACAGCATCCACGGCGGCACCTACACGCCCAGCGACGAAAGCGGCGACGCCCGCGTGTTCACGCAGAAGCTGGCCCGCCTGTGCGCGGAGCGCGGCGCGACCTTCCTGTACGAGCACGACATCCTCGGCCTGCAGCGCAGCGGCGACGCCATCCAGAGCGTCGAGATCGCCGACATGCGCAGCGGCCAGCGCCAGGCCCTGAGTGCCGATGCCTTCGTGGCGGCGATGGGGTCCTACACGCCCGCCCTGCTGCGGCCGCTGGGCGAGCACCTCAACATCTACCCAGCCAAGGGCTACTCGGCCACGCTGCGGCTCAAGAAACCCGAGGCTGCGTCGGTCGTGAGCCTGCTGGACGACAGCCGCAAGATCGCCATCTCGCGCCTGGGCGACCACATCCGCATCGCCGGCACGGCCGAGCTGAGCGGCTTCGACCTCAGCCTGGACTCGGCCACCGCCAAGGTGCGCTGCGCCGCGCTGGTGAAGCGCTATGAGGAACTGTTCCCCGGCGTGGCCGACACCTCGGAACCCAACTACTGGACCGGCCTGCGCCCCAGCACGCCCACCAACATTCCCTACATCGGCCGCAGCAGCAAGGCGCGCAACCTGTGGCTGAACGCCGGCCACGGCACGCTGGGCTGGACGCACGGCGCCGGCTCGGGCCGGGCCATGGCCGAGCTCATCGCCGGCCGCCGCCCGGGCATGGCCTTCGGCTTCTACGGCGACGTCGCCGCGCGCTGATCAGAGCGACTTCAGCAGGGACTCCACCTGCTTGTGCTGGGCGAACCTGTCGCCCAGCTTGGCCAGGCCCTCCAGCTCGACCTTGGCCTCGGGCTTGCGGCCGGCCTTGATCAGCAGCTGGGCCAGGCTCAGGCGGTAGTTCGTCTGCCCTGGCAGATCGGCCACCAGCTGCCGCTGCAGGCCGATGGCCTTGTCGAACTCGCGCGCATTGGCCAGCACGGTCGCCGCGTAGGTGTCGCGCAGCGGTGCGTAGTCGGGGTCCAGCTTCAGGCCGCGTTCAGCCAGCTCGCGCGCGCCCGGCTTGCCGGCCTGGCTGCGCAGCCAGGCGACGTTGTTGATCACCGGCAGCGCGTCCGGCATGCGCTTGAGCAGCGCCTCATAGCGCAGCAGCGCGGCATCCAGATCGCCACGGTTGAGCAGCAGGTCGGCCGCACCGCCGGCGAAGACCTGGTCCTGCGGGTGCGCGGCCTGCCAGTCCTTCTCGAAGGCAAAGGCCTCGTCGCGCTTCTTGACCGCCAGCAGCGCGCCGTAGAGCCGCAGGGGCGCGTCGCCCGGCTCGCGCAGCGTCGTGGCCTTGCGCAGCAGCGCCAGGCCGGCGTCGACATGGCCACGCCCCAGCTCGACATCGGCCTCGGTGACGTAGCTGAACACTTCCTGAGGCAGCTTCTTCTGCCGCTCATGCAGCATCTGCAGGCCTTCATCCACACGGCCCTGGCGCAGGGTCAGCTGGATCAGCAGCCGCTGTGCCGGCACCGCGCCCGGCTCAGCATCCAGCGCACGGCGCACCTCACGCTCGGCGCCGGCCAGGTCCTTGTCGGCGAAGCGCTGCTGGGCCAGGCCCAGCCAGCCGCTGGCCCGCGCGGGGGCGAGCACGGTGAGCCGGCTGTAGGTCTTCATGGCCTGACCGCGATCGCCGGCGGCCGCCTGCGTGCGCGCCAGGCGCTCCAGCAGATCCGGATCCTGCGGCAGGGCCGCCACGGCCTCCTGCGCCGCCTGCTGCGCGGCCGGCAGCTGGCCCAGCCGCAGCCGCTGGTCGATCAGCGCCATGCGCAGCGACGGGTCGGTGGGCTCCTCGCGCACCGAGCTCACCAGCACCTCGGTCACGCGCTCATTCGATGCGCCGGTCTTCAACAGCAGTTCAACCAGCGCCAGCCGGGCCGCCACCGCATGCGGCTGGGCCGCGATGAACTCCTCCAGCCGCTTCACGGCCGCGTCGGTCTTGCCGCCGCGCACCAGCAGCGTCACCTGGCCCAGCACCGCGGGCAGATAGCTGGCGTCCGCCTTCAGTGCCGCATCGAAAGAGGCCTGCGCGCCCGCCGTGTCCTGCCGCACCAGCTGCACCCGCCCGCGCAGCGTCGGCGGCACCGGGCTGCCCGCCATCTTGGGCGCCAGCTTGTCGATGGCGGCCGCTGCGCCGGCCAGGTCGCCGCGCTGCATCAGCGCGCTGACCAGCATCAGGTCGTAGTTGCCGGAGGCGTCCTTGGCGGCGATCTCGCGCAGCTGCGCCAGTGCCGCCTCCGCCTGGACACGCGAGCCGCCACCCGGCGTGGAACGGTCGCGCACCAGCGCGGTCAAGGCCAACGCCGCCGCCGTCTTGGGGTCATCCGGGCGCAGACGCGCCGCCGCGCCGAAGGCCTTGTCCGCCGCCTCGAAGCTGCCCTGCAGCAGCTGCGCACGCCCCACCAGCATCAGCGTCTCGGCACTGACCTTGCCGCCGTCCAGCAACGGGCGCAGCGTGTCCAGCGCTCGCGCCGGCTCGCGCCGCTGCAGCTGCAGGCTGGCGTACTGCTGGCGCAGCGCGGCATCGTCGGGCATCAGCTTGAGGGCCTGGCCCAGCAGGCTCTCGGCCTCGGCCAGCGCACCCAGCTGCAGCTGGGCCCCGGCCGCCAGCCGCAGCAGCGGCAGGTAGTCGGGCATCAGCTTCAGCAGCGGCAGGCTGAGATCGCGCGCCTTGGTGCCGTTGCCCTGTGCCAGCGCCAGCTGCGCCTGGAGGAAGCGCCCCTGCGGCTTCTTGGCCGCTTCGGCGGGCTGGGCCTCCACCAGCTTGGCGGCTGCATCGAGATCCTGACGGCTCAGCGCCAGGCGCAGCAGCAGCTGGCGGGCATCGAAGGCCGCGGGGTCGAGTGTCAGCACCTGACGCAGCAGGGGTTCGGCCGCCTCCTGCTGGCCACGCGCCAGCAGCAACTCCGCCTTGATCTGCAGGGCCACCGCCGACTTGGGCAGACGGGCCAGCAGCTGGTCCAGGCCGTCCATCGCCTCGTCCAGCTGTCCGGCGGCCAGCTTCACCCGCACGGCCGCCAGCTGCGCGCCCTCGGCATCGGGGGTCAGCGCCAGCGCGCGCGCGGCGCGCTGCTTGGCCTCGGGCAGGTTCTGCTGGGCGAGATAGGCCACCGCGAGGTGCTGCTGCAGCGTGGACATCGCCTGCGGGTCGGCCAGGCTCTGGTCGGAGAACTCGCCGATCAGCTTGCGCGACTGGCCCGAGTTCAGCAGCACCTGCGCAAGCAGTGGCGCGATGCCATCGCGCGCGCCGCCCAGCTCCCAGGCGCGGCGCAGCTCGATCTCGGCGCCGGCCAGGTCACCGGAGGCCACCAGCGCGCGGCCCAGCATCAGCCGGCCCTGCGCGTTGTCGGGGCTTTGCTGCAGCAGATTCTTCAGCTCGATGACCGCGCCCTGCACGTCGTGCTGCTCCATGTGCTTCGTCGCCGAGGCCAGCAGATCGGCGTCGGAACGGGAACCACAGGCGGCCAGCAAGGCCAGCAACAACAAGGCAGGGGCGCGGGATTTCATCGGTCCTCCAAAGTTCGGCGCGATTGTGTTCCTAGAATCCGGCCCCCCGATGAGCAACATTCCCAGTTTCTGCGCCGTCGATTTCGGCACCTCCAATTCCGCCGTGGCCATCCCGGCGGCGGACGGCATGCGCCTGATCGAACTCGAACCCGGCCAGCGCACCATGCCGACCGCGGTCTTCTACTTCGCGGAGGGCCGGCACGATGCCGACGGGCCGCCGCGCGCCTTCGGCCGCGCCGCCGTGTCGGCCTACGTGGAAGGCCATGACGGCCGGCTGATGCGCTCGATGAAGAGCATCCTCGGCTCGGCGCTGATCGACCAGACCACCGACGTGGGCGGTGGCCGCGGCGCCAAGTACGCCGACATCGTGGCCGGCTATCTGAAGCACCTGCGCCGCCTGGCCGGCGAGCCCGAGCGCGTGGTGCTGGGCCGGCCGGTGTTCTTCGTCGACGGCGAGCCCGAACGCGATGCGCTGGCCCAGGCACAGCTGGAAGCGGCCGCGCGGGCGGTGGGCTTTCGCGAGGTGCAGTTCCAGTTCGAGCCCATCGCCGCGGCGCTGGACTTCGAGCGCCAGACCACACGCGAGCAGATCGTGCTGGTGGCCGACATCGGCGGCGGCACCAGCGACTTCTCCGTCGTACGCGTGGGCCCGGAACGCATGCAACACCTGGCACGCCGGGACGACATCCTGGCCAGCCACGGCGTGCACATCGCCGGCACCGACTTCGACCGCCACATCGAGCTGGCCGGCATCCTGTCGGCCTTCGGCTACCGCGGCATCGGCCCCAGCGGGCGCGAGCTGCCCAGCGGCCTGTACTTCGACCTGGCGACCTGGCACCTGATCAACAGCTGCTACGCGCCGCAGCGCATCGCCGAATGGCGTGGCATGAAGAGTTGGTTCGCCGACCTGCGCCAGCACGCGCGCCTGATGACGGTGCTGGAGGAGCGCCTGGGCCACGAGCTGGCCGCGCGCGCCGAGGGCGCCAAGATTGCGATTGCCGGCGGCGCCGACACCGAGATCGACCTGAGCCTGATCGAGCGCGACCTGCGCCTGCCGCTGCGCGAGGCGCAGGCGGTGGACGCGCTGCGCGCCGACCTGGACCGCATCATCGCCACCGCCCACGAGACCGTGGCGCTGGCGGGGCTGCAGGCCGGGCAGATCGACGCGCTCTACTTCACCGGCGGCTCGACCGGCCTGCGCCTGCTGGTGGACGGCATGGCCGCCGGCTTCCCGCTGGCGGCCCGGGTCACCGGGGACCGCCTCGCTTCGGTTGCGAGCGGCCTGGGCCTGTATGCCCAGCGCCTGTTCGCGGACGCCCCACCGGCTTGAAGCCGGGCTTGCGCGCGACCGGCGCGGCCTTCTGAGGCCGCGATACGTCGGCCAGCATCAGCACCGCACTGACCAGGCCCTCCACGGCCTCCTCCAGGTCGGCCGGCGGCTCCAGCGATTCGATCTCCTCCAGCAGCGCGTCGGCATCCTCGAGATCCTCCGCGTCCAGGTGCAGGTAGATGGCCGCCAGCGGCTCCAGCAGCGGCTGCTCGGGCAGCGCCAGCAGCGCCGGATGCGCCTCCAGCGCGTGGGCAAAACCTGCCACCCAGGGCAGCACGGTCTCGCTGGGGCTGGCGTCGTCGTCCAGCTCGAAGATCCAGGGGTCGAACCACTGCCGATCCATGATGGCCAGGTTGAGCTCGCGGTGGCGGCGCTTGAGCAGCGCGATCAGCTCGTCGCTGACCCGCGGCGCCGGGCGGCCCTCGGTGTCCAGCAGCGGCGGCAGCCAGGCCTCCAGCGGCACGATGGCCGGCTGCAGCAGCACGCCGCACAGGTAGCCGTCGGTCATGCCGACGTCCAGCGGCTCCAGCGGCGCGGGCAGCGCGTCGAGCAGCTGCTGCAGGCGCTCCAGGTCGGCATCGGAGAAGGGGTCGGCCGGGCGGCGTGGGGCGATGGGAGCAGGCATGGCCGGATTATCCGCACGAGTGAATATTGCCGCCGCCGTCATGCAGGCAAGGCAGCGGCCCGCGACTACAGTGGGCCATCCCAACGACGCCCTCCGCAAGGGGGGCTTGCAGACCCGGCAGCTTGCTGACCGGGTCTTTTTTTGGGTCTACTTGAGGGGCACCGCATACTCGCGCCATGTCCTTCAACGAACTCGCGCTGCGTTTCGACCCCGAGGTCGTCTCTCTTTCCTACCTGACCGCCGTGTTCGCGTCCTATGTGGCGCTGGATCTCGCGCCCCGCGTCCGCACCCCGGATCGCGCCGTGGCGCGCGCCTGGTGGGTGGCGGGCTCCATCTCGATGGGCACCGGCATCTGGGCCATGCACTTCGTGGGCATGCAGGCGCTGGAGCTGCCTTTCCCCGTAGGCTTTGCCGGCACCACCACCTTCGTCAGCTGGCTGGCCGCCGTGCTGGTGTCGATGATCGCGCTGCGCGCCGCCGCACGGGACCGCCTCAGCCCCGCCACGCTGCTGCTGGGCGCGCTGAGCATGGGCGCCGGCATCTGCGCGATGCACTACATCGGCATGGCAGCGCTGGAACTCAGCCCGCCTATCCGCTGGCGCTGGCCCCTGGTGGCGGTCTCGGTAGGCATCGCGGTCGCCGCCTCGGCCGCAGCGCTGACCATCTTCTTCTGGCTGCGCCGGCTCACGGCCGATCAGGCCCGCTGGGCCCAATGGGGCGCGGCCCTGGTGATGGGCGCGGCCATCGTCGGCATGCACTACACCGGCATGGCGGCGGCCGGCATCGAGACCGGCTCGGTCTGCCTCAGCCGCGAGGGCCTGCGGGGTGACAACCTCAGCACACTGATCGCTGCGGCCACCGGCGGCCTGCTGCTGCTGACGCTGCTGACCTCGGCCATCGACGCCCGCGCCCGGCGTGCGGCAGCGCGGCTGCAGCAGTCGCTGCAGGCTGCCACCACGGAGCTGCAGCAGCAGGCCCTGCGCGACCGCCTGACCGGCCTCGCCAACCGCGACCTGCTGGACGACCGGCTGCAGCACGCGCTCGCCAAGGCGCGACGCGACGGGGGCCGCATTGCGCTACTGCTGGTCAACCTGGACGGGTTCAAGCCCATCAACGACTCCTTCGGCCACGCCGTCGGTGACCGCGTGCTGCGCGCCGCGGCCCGCCGCCTCGAAACGCTGACCGGCGCCCACGACACGATGGCCCGGCTCGGCGCCGACGAGTTCGTGCTGCTGCAGGAAGGCGCGGCCTCGAACGTGGACCTTGCCCAGGCCGCGCAGCGCCTGCTCGATGTGCTGGCCCAACCCTTCGACGACGCGCTGGCCGAGGGCAGCCAGCCGCTGAGCCTGTCGGCCTCGCTGGGCATTGCCGTCTTCGCGGGCACGGGCGGCGACGACCAGCTGCTGGCCCAGGCCGGCTCGGCCGCCCAGAGTGTCAAGCGCGGCGGCGGCAACGGCTTCGCCTTCTTCGAGGCCCACATGCAGGCCGATGTGCGCGACCAGGTGGAGCTGGCCCGCGACCTGCGCGCCGCACTGGCCGCAGGCGGCGCCGGGCTGGCGCTGCACTACCAGCCCAAGGTGGATGCACAGACGCAGGAGATCTGCGGGGTCGAGGCGCTGCTGCGCTGGCAGCATCCGCAGCGCGGCCCGGTGGGGCCGGCCAGCTTCGTGGCGGTGGCCGAGCGCTTCGGCCTGATCACGCCGCTGGGCGACTGGGTCATCGCCGAGGCCTGCCGGCAGCTGGCCGACTGGCGCCAGCAGGGCCTGCAGCTGCGCGTGGCGATCAATCTGTCGGTGCAGCAGCTGCGCCAGCCGGATCAGCTCATCCAGCGTCTGAGCGAAGGCCTGGAGCGCAACGGCCTGGACGCGGCGCGCCTGACCTGCGAGATCACCGAGAGCGCGGCGATGGACGATGCCAGCGCCACCGAGGCCACACTGCGGCGCCTGTCCGAGCTGGGGGTCACGCTGTCCATCGACGACTTCGGCACCGGCTACTCCAGCCTGGCCTATCTGCGCCGCCTGCCGGTCAGCCAGCTCAAGGTGGACCGCAGCTTCGTGCAGGATCTGGAGAGCAGCGCCGATACACGCGCCATCGTGCGGGCCGTCATCGAGCTGGCCCATGCACTGGGGCTGCGCGTGGTGGCCGAAGGCGTGGAGACGGCGGGCCAGGCCGATGTGCTGCGTCACAAGGGCTGCGACGAGCTGCAGGGCTATCTGTTTGCCCGCCCCATGACGGCCGCAGCACTGACCGAATGGGCCACCGGCGGCCAGGACACGCTGAACTTCAGCGCCTCCAGCTTCGCCACGCTCTGAGCCTGGCTAGACCTGCATGCGGTCCGGCGACACGTAGTGGCGCCGAAACTCCTCGAAGCCCGGCGTGTCCGCCGCCTCGATGCGGCGCTGCTCCTCGCGCGAGGTCGAAGCCATCGCCTCGAAGCGCTGGCGCAGCGCGTCCGGGTAGGGCTGGGCCAGCAGCTCGGCGCGCGCGGCACTGCTGCGCTGCGCGACAAAGGCGATGTGACTGTTGCCGAAGCCCTCGGCCATCGCGGCGAGCACGCGCGCCGACGGGGTGAGCTCGGGCCGGGCCAGGCGCTCACCGACGCGCGCGACCGCATCCCGGTAAGCCTGGCCGCCATGCGCGGCATCCAGCGCCGCGGCCTGCTCGGCACAGGCCTGCAGCAGCTCGGCGGCCCAATCGGCAAGCGGACGCTCATGGCCCTCGCCCTGCTCCAGCAGCAGCCCGGGCTCGCGCCCACGCGCGGCCACGCGGTGCTGGTTGCGCCCGTTAGCGGCGATCTCCTGAGGCGTATCCTCGGGGCTGTCGGCGTACAGACAGTGCAGCAGGAAGGCGTCGAGCACGCGCATGGTGTCGGCGCCCAGGCCTATGGGCTCGAAGGGGTCGAGGTCCATCAGCCGCACCTCGATGTATTCCACGCCACGCTCGCGCAGCGCATGCAGCGGGCGCTCGCCGGGGCGGATCACACGCTTGGCACGTATGGTGCTGTAAAACTCGTTCTCGATCTGCAGCAGGCTGGTGGAGAGCTGGTTGTAGTCACCGCCGGGCGTCTGGATGCCGATGGCCTCGTAGGCCGGATAGGGCTGGCTCAGCGCGGCCTGCAGCGAATCGGCGTAGCTTTCCAGACAGTTGTAGCTGACCGCGATGCTGGCCTGCGCATCGCTCTGGTAGCCCAGCCGGCCCATGCGCAGCGAGGTGGCATGCGGCAGGTAGAAGGTGGTGTCGGACAGCCGCTGCAGGCCGTGGTCGCGGCCGGCCACGAAGCTCTGGCACAGCGCCGGGCTGGCGCCGAACAGATACAGCAGCAGCCAGCCGTAGCGCCGGAAGTTGCGGATCAGGCCGAAGTACTGCGCACTGCTGACGCCGGGCAGCGACCAGTTGTAGTGGATGCCCGAGATGGTCTGCATGCGCCGGCCGTAGCGCTGGCCCAGGCCCATGCGGTAGACGCTCTTGGCCCGGCCGATATTGCTGCTGCCATAGCGGCCGATCGGAATGGTTTCGTCGGCCGGCAGGCCGCAGGGCATGGAGCTGACCCACAGCCGCTCGTCGCCGAGCGCGTGATAGACGGCCTGATGAATCTCGTTGAGCTCGCGCAGGCAGTCGTCGATGCCGGCGTGCACGCCGGTGATCAGCTCCAGCTGCGATTCGCTGTAGTCGGTCGTGATGTGCGGGTGCGTCAGCGCCGCCCCCAGCGGCGCGGGGTGCGGCGTCAGCGCCAGGCTGCCTCCAGGCAGGGCGCGCAGGCTTTCTTTCTCGATGCCACGGCGGATGCCGAGCAGGGTCTCTGGGTTATTCATGGCCTGGATCCGGCTGCAGGGCGCGCAACGGTATCAGAAGCCGGCTACAGCTGTCCGGGGGCGTCCCGGTCAGCCAGACTGGGCCTCAGGCTTTGTTCACCGGCCTGCAGGCCCTCATGATGGCTGAGGTAGAGCGACACGTCGTAGCGCTCCAGCCAGCCCACGGCGCGCAGCCGGTCCAGCACCGGCCCCTTCACCTCGGACAGCTCCAGCCGCAGCCCCTCGGCCCGCAGCGCGAAATGCAGCTCCTGCAGCGCGGTCAGGCCGGACACGTCGATATGGTTCACCGGCGACATCAGGATGAGCACCCGCTCGGGCTCGCCGACGCTGGCCCGGTGCGCCCGCACATGGGCCAGCACCACATCGGCCAGACCGCGCGCATTCGTGAACACCAGGCTCTCGTCGATGCGCAGGCCCACCACCTCGGGCCGGCATTCTACGACGAAACGCTCGACATTGCGGAAATGCTGCGTGCCCGGCACACGGCCGATGCGCGCGACATGGGGCCGGGCCGTGCGCTGCAGCAGCAGCGCCACCGAGCCCACCACGCCCAGCGCCAGCGCCGCCCCCACGCTCCACAGCAGCACCGTGGCCGACACCGCCACCATCAGCAGGCCCTCGGCCGGCGCGTAGCGCCAGGCCTCGCGGTAGTGCCGCAGCGAGAAGCCGCCCAGCACCGCGACGACGATGGTGGCCGCCAGCACCGGCTTGGGCAGATGCGCCAGCGGCTCGGCCAGCAGCAGCATGGCCAGCAGCATGAAGCCCGCGACGAACACCAGGCTCAGCCGCGTGCGCGAGCCGGCCTCGTGCAGCAGGATGGACCGGGAGAAGCTGCCCGCCACCGGCATGCCGCCGCTGACCGACGCCACCAGGTTGGCGGCCGCCAGGCCGCGCAGCTCGGCCGCCGGGCGCAGCTTCTCGCCGCGCCGCTGGGCCAGCGACTCCGACACGGCCAGGCTGGACACGAAGGCCATCAGCGCCACCAGCGCCGCGGACGGCAGCAGCTGCAGCCACAGGCCACGATCGAGCGGCGGCCAGCCCAGCGGCAGCGCCAGCGAGGGCAGCGCCCCCACCTGGGCGACACCGTCGGCCGCGTGGCTGAATCCGGACAGCGCCATCGCCGCGATCAGCAGCACCAGCGGCGCCAGGCGCGACAGCGTAGGCGCCTGCAGCCGCCGGGCCAGTAGCAGCAGCACGACCGCTGCGCCCCCCCACAGCGCGCTGGCCAGCACCCAGCCGCCGGCCGACGCCGCGGCCAGTAGGTCCGGCAGCGTGAAGCCGGCCGCGCGGCTGCCCAGCAGCACCGGCACCTGGCTGGCCGCGATCATCAGCGTCGCCCCGTTCTCGAAGCCCCGCAGCGCCGGCACCGACAGCAGCGATGCCAGCGCATCCAGCCGCAGCAGCGCCGCCAGCGCCATCACCAGGCCCACCTCGGCCGCCAGCACCAGCGCGCCGTCCGTGATGCCCACACCGACCGGCAGCCCGCCCAGCGCCTGCGCAATCATCAGCGCCAGCACCGCCACCGGCCCCAGGCCCAGCACCGGGCTGGAGCCCAGGGCCGCATAGGCCAGCAGTGGCAGCAGGCTGGCATACAGGCCCACCTGGGGCGGCAGGCCGGCCAGCATCGCGTAGGCCAGGCTCTGCGGGATCAGCAGCACGGCCACCACCGCGCCGGCCATCAGGTCGGCACGCCAGTGGGTGCGCAGGGTGGACAGCAGCGCGGCGATCAATCGACCTTGGCTCCCGACACCTTGACGACCCGGGCCCACTTGGCCGTCTCGCTGGCGATCAGCGCCGCGAACTCTGCCGCCGAGCCACCGCCCGCCACCGCCCCCTGGCCGGCCAGGCGCTCGCGCAGCGCCGGCGTCTTCAGCGCCGCTGCCGCGTCGCGCTGCAGACGCGCGACCTGGTCGGCGGGCTGGCTGGCGGGCGCCAGCAGCCCGAACCAGGAGCTGGCCTCGTAACCCTTGAGCTGCGGCCCCCCGGCCTCGGCGATGGTGGGCAGGTCCGGCAGCGCCACGCTGCGCTGTGCGCTGGTCACGGCCAGCGCCAGCAGCTTGCCGCCCTTGATCTGCGGCAGCGCGGACGGCAGGTTGTCGAACATCAGGTCCATGTTGCCGGCGATCAGGTCCAGCAGCGCCGGGCCGGAGCCCCGGAACGGGAAGTGCAGCATGAAGGTGCCCGTCATGCTCTTGAACAGCTCACCGGCCAGGTGGATGGACGTGCCATTGCCGCTGGACGCGAGGTTGAGCTTGCCGGGGCTGGCCCGGGCGACGCGAACCAGGTCTTGCACATTGCGAATGCCCAGGCGGGCCGCGTTGGCCGGGTTCATCACCAGCACATTGGGCACGGACGCCACCAGCGTGACGGGCGCGAAGTCCTTGATCGGGTCGTAGGGCAGCTTGGGGTAGAGCGACTGGTTGATCGCGTGCGTGCCCACCGTGCCCATCAGCAGCGTGTGGCCGTCGGTGGCCTTGGCCACGTCGGCACTGCCGAGATTGCCGCCGGCCCCGGCCTTGTTGTCCACGACGACCGGTTGGCCCAGCGAGCGCTGCAGCTCCGGCGCCAGCGAGCGCGCCAGCAGGTCGGTCGTGCCGCCCGGCGTGAAGGGCACGACGAGACGGATGGGCTTGCTGGGCCAGGCCGCCTGGGCCTGCGACTGCAGCGGCAGCGCGGCGGCACCGGCCAGGGACAACAGGTGACGGCGTTGAATCGACATGCTGATCTCCTCCTTGTGTCAGGGGCGCTCGTGGGCGCCGGGGCGAAGTATCAGGGCGGGCGGCACCGGCGTCTTGCTCAGCGGTCCACTTTCACGCCGACCTGCCTGACGATGCGCGCCCAGCGCATGGTTTCGGCCGCCATGAACGCGGCGAACTCGGTCGGCGTGGCACGCCCCACCTGCGCGCCCAGCGCGGTGAAGCGCTCGCGCAGCGCCGGCTGGGCCAGCACCTGGGCGGTGTCCCGCTGCAGGCGTGCCAGCTGCTCGGGCGGCTGATGTGCCGGCGCCAGCAGGCCGAACCAGGCGCGGGCCTCGAAGCCCTTGAGCGCCGCGCCGCCAGCCTCCTCCAGGGTTGGCAGGTCCGGCACGGTCGGGCTGCGCCGGGCGGAACTGAGCGCCAGGGCCTGCAGCCCGCCGGCCCGCAGCTGCGGCAGTGCCGAGGGCAGGCTGTCGAACATCAGATCCATGTTGCCGGCCACCACGTCCTGCTGGGCCGGCCCGGCACTGCGGTAGGGGAAGTGCGGCATCTCGGTGCCGGTGAGTTTCTTGAACAGCTCGCCGCACAGGTGGCTGGACGTGCCGTTGCCCGCCGAGGCCAGGTGCAGGCGCCCCGGCTGCGCGCGCGCCACGCGCACCAGGTCGGCCACCGTGCGTATGCCCAGCGCCGCAGCGACGGCCGGATTGATCACCAGCACCAGCGGCACCACAGCGACGAGCGCGACCGGCGCGAAGTCGCCCATCGGGTCGTAGGGCAGCCGGCGCGACAGCACGGCATTCAGCGCGTGCGTGCCTATCGTGCCCATCAGCAGCGTGTGGCCGTCGGTGGCCTTGGCCACCTCCACGCTGCCGATGTTGCCGTCCGCACCGGGCTTGTAGTCGACATGCACCGGCTGCCCCAGCAGGCGCTGCAGATCGGGCACGAGCTGACGGGCGAGCATGTCGGTGGTGCCCCCGGGGCCGTAGGGCACGACGATGCGCAGCGGCCGGCTGGGCCAGCCCGGCTGCGCCCAGGCGCCGCCCGTGACTGCCATGCCCGCCGCCAGCAGGCGGCGGCGCGAGACCCGCCAGCTCATGCGGGACCGAGCAAGGTCAGCAACCTCACCTGCCCGCCGTGACAGGCCTGATCCAGGTCCTGCAGCAGGGCCGCCAGGGCCTCGGGGTCCGCGGCGCGCACCTCGGCGATGCCGACCGCACGGTTGCGCCCCTCGGCCTTGGCCCGGTAGAGCACCATGTCCGCCCAGTTGACGGCCTGCTCCCAGTGCAGCCGCAGGCCGGCCTCGGGCCCGCCGAGCGGGAAGCTCGCGAAGCCTATCGACGCCGTGACCGGCAGGCTGCGCCCCTCGCCGAGATCGACCGGTCGCCCGGCAATGCCCTGCAACACGCGCCCGGCCATGCCGGCCAGTTCCTCGCCGGACAGATCCTGCGCGTACACCAGGAACTCCTCGCCCCCCCAGCGCACCACGAGGTCCTCATCCCGCACCGCCTCGCGGATGCGCCGCGCCACCGCCACGATGACGGCATCGCCCGCGGCATGCCCCTGCTGGTCGTTGATGTGCTTGAAGTGATCGATGTCGATCATCATCAGCGCGCCGCGGAATCCGGCCGGCTCGGTGTCCCGGGCCCGATGCTCCATCACGGCCAGGAAGTGGCGGCGGTTGGAGAGGTCGGTCAGCGGGTCGCGCTCGCTCTGCGCGCGCAGCAGCCGCTGGTTGGCGGTGAGCCGGGCCTGGGCGCGGCGCATGCGCAGCAGGGTCACCACGATCAGCGTGACGGACAGCAGCAGCAGGGCGCCCACGGCATAGCCCACCTGCTGGGCCAGGCGGCTGTTGGCCAGCTGCTGATCCTTCACCTGGCCATCGCGCGCGAGCAGTTCGAGGTCGCGCTGCTTGGCCGCGCTGTCGTACTTGCGATGCAGCTCCTCCATCGCCGCCTCGCGATTGCGCTCGTTGGCCCTTGCGTTCAGGTCGCGCTCGGCATGGAAAGCCGCCAGCGCCTCCTTGTACTGCCCGACCTCGGCCCAGGTCTCGGCAAGCTCGCGCAGCTCGCGTGCGCGCTGGGCCATGTCGGAGCGGTCGGCACCCAGTTCATCCGCCTGCGCCAAGGACTGGCGCCCGGCATCGAACTGATGCAGCTTGATGTAGGCAATCGCCAGGTTGTGCCGCAGGGCGCGCTCGAAGCGTCGATCCTGGAAGCGCTGCAGCACCGGCAGGGCCTGTCGGCCCGTCGCCACCGCCTCCTTCAGCAGGCCTCGATGCATCAGGCCGTCAACCATGTTGCCGCGCAGCACGGCGGCCAGGTGCGGAGCGTCGGCCTCCTCCGCCAGCGCCAGCGCGGTCTCCATGGCCTGGGCCTGGGCCGCCAGATCCCCGCTGCGCCGCGCCAGCAGGGACTCGAAGGTGCTGAGATAGGCCATGGCCTGGGCATCGCCCTGTGCCGCCTCGCGGCCGGCGCGGATCTCGGCGCGCGCGGCATCCTGCAGATCCTGGCTTTCGAACGTCAGGGCCATCAGCCCATGCGCGGAGGCGATCTGCTGCCTGTCGTTCAGTGCCTCCGCCAGCACCAGGTATTTGCGCAGCGTGCTGACCGTGCTGACCAGCGTGCCCTGGCCGCTCTGCTCGCGGGCGAGCAGCCACAGCGCATCGGCTGCCCCGTAGACATCGCAGCCGGGCGCCGGACTGGGCCGCTCCTGGTCCAGTCCGCACGCTGCCGTCATGCCGACCAAGGCCCGCTGGACGAATTGCCCCACGGGTCGGTCCAGTCGTTCCTGGATGTAGGCGCGCAGCAGCCAGGCCCGGTCCACCCCCTCGGGCAGGGCCACCAGCCGGCTGGCCACCTCGTCGGCCGCTTCCGTACGGCCGGCCGCGACCAGCACGCGTCCGCGGGCCAGCAGCCAGGCCGACTCGCGCCCGTGGTCGCCGGCAAAGTCCGCCGGCCAGCGCCGCTGCAGCTCGGCCAGCGCCGCATCGGGATAGTTGTAGGCCCGCCGCACCAGGGCCAGGAGCATCTGCTGCTCAGAGCCCGACGCCGCCGTCACCGCCCCGGCCCACAGCGGCAGGCCCAGCAACGCGAGTCCGGCCAGGGTCTTGCGCCAGTGGCCCCGTGTCATGACGCCTCCTGCCGGCCCAGGCCGTCCAGCGGGTAGAAGCCGCTCTCCGATGAACGGTTGACCGGCGGCCCCGTCAGCGCGACCAGCATGACCTGGCCCTCGGCGCACGCCGCTTCCAGCCGGGCCATCAGGGCGGCGGCCTGGGCCTCGTCGGTGGCGGCCAGATGGTCGATGCCGTAGGCCTTGTTGCGCCCATGGCCCTTGGCCAGGTACATCACCGTGTCGACCAGGTCGATGGCGCGCTCCCAGTCCAGCTTCAGCCCATGCGGGGCCAGCGGCAGGCTGGCGAAGCCAATGGAGGCCGTCACGATGATGTCGCGCCCGTCATAGGCCACCGGGCTGCCACCGATCAGGTCCAGCAGGCGCTGTGCAAGCCGGGCCGCATCCTCGGGCGAACTCGTGCGCGCGACGATCAGGAACTCCTCGCCGCCCCAGCGCACGATCAGATCATCATCCCGCACCGCCTCGCGCAGGCGCCGGGCCACCTCCACCAGCACGACATCACCCGCCGAGTGGCCGAAGCTGTCGTTGATGCGCTTGAAGTGATCGACATCGATGAGGAACATGCTGGCCTTCAGGCCCTCCGGGCCATTCAGCATCTTCATGACGGCCTGGAAATGGCGCCGGTTCGCCAGGCCGGTCAGCGCGTCGGTCTCGCTCTGGCGCTTCAGCGAGGCGTTGCTGTGCGCCAGCGCCTCGTTGGTGCGGCGCACGCGTCGCCAGGCCTGGCCCAGCAGCGCCAGCGTCACCAGGATGCAGCCGCCCAGCGCCGACCACAACGCCAGCGCCAGGTTGCGCTGGTGCAGCTGTTCCGACTTCAGCGTGTTGTCGCGGTTCAGCAGCTCGATCTCCCGGGCGCGCTGTTCGGCGTCCTGGCGCTCCTGGGCCTCGAGCAGGGCCTTGCGGGTGTCGTCGCGCAGCACGCGGTCGATCATGGCCCGGTAGTCCCGGTAGGCTGAAACCGCACCCTCCAGGTCGCCGGCGCGCTCCAGATAGCTGGCCAGCTCCTTCCAGCCGTCGGCCGCATAGGACAGCGCGCCCTGCTGCTCGTCGAGCATCAGCCCGGCGCGCACATCCTCGCGCCCCTCGGCGATGCGCCCCAGCGCGATCTTGGCCAGGCCGATGTTGGAGCGGGCCACACTCTCCGCATTCGTGTGACGCGTGGCCCGCGCCAGCGGCAGCGCCTCTTCGGCCAGTTGCAGGGCCCGCGACGGGTGCCCCTGACGCAGGTGGTAGTCGGCCAGATTGGCCAGGCCCAGCGCCCGCACCGCATCGGCGCCGGCCAGTGCCGCCTGGTCCAGCGCATCGGACCAGGCCTGCAGCGTGATGCTGGAGTCGCTGTCGTCCGCGTACAGGATGCCCCGCATCGTGTACACCTGATTCAGCGTCATCGGGTCCGGGTCCTTCTGGGCCTCGGACAGGGCCTGGCCGATCAGCTGGCGCGCCCGCGCCGGCGTGTCCGCGCGGTCGGGAATATGGGCCAGGTCCACCAGCGACAGCGCGATCCGCCAGGACTGTTCCAGCTGCTCGGCCAGACGCAGGGCCGTGTGCGCATTCGCTAGCGAGGCGTTGAGCTCGCCCGAATCGCCACTGATACCGGCCAGCTGCCGGTAGTAGCGCCAGCGATACAGCGGGCCCGCCGCGGCCAGCACCACCGGCTCCGCGCCCACCAGCTGCTTGCGCGCCTCGCGCAGGTCGCCATGCTGGCGCAGGTATTCCGCACTGGCGCTGAGCGCGGCCAGCTGGGCGGAGGCGCGCAGTTCGCCGGCCGGCCAGTCGCGGAGCTGCTGGGTCAGGTCTTCGCTGACAGCCCGGTCCCGGGCCAGGGCGGCCAGCAGGGCACGCAGGGCCAGGATGGAGAGCTGGTCGGCATTGCGGGCGCCCGTCTGACGCGCATGCAGCTGCTCCTGCAGCTGCGCCGGCTTGGCGCGCGAGAAGCGCTCGGCATGATCCAGCTCGGCCGCCAGCGTTGCATCCTTGGCCAGCACCGCCGACGCGGCCGCATCCGGCGACGATGGTGCCTCGCCGCCACGCGAACAGGCGGCCAGCGCCAGGCAAAGCGCCAGCGCGCTGCAGCAGACACGAGCCCGATGGGCCATCAGGGCACCTGCCGGGCCTGCTGTGGCCCCATGCACACGACACCGGGCCGTACGGTCCGGACTTCAGCAGCAAACCACGACACCAAGGGAGCCATCGTCATTCAGCGGGTCTCAGGCGGATGCGATCGGCCATGACGGTCGGCTCAGCGGCGCCACCGCCGCACACCGCCACGGGCCATGTGCGGCCGAGGAATCGGGCCAGTGTCACCGAGCTCATCCCATCCGCTGCGTCGTCAGGCCGGCACCCCCTGCGGGCCATGATAGCCGCGCGGTACGGCGCCCAGCAGGCGCCGGGTGTAGTCCTGCTGCGGCTGCGAGATCAGGGTTTCGGTCGGTGCCTGTTCCACCACGTCGCCATGCTGCATGACCAGCACCTCGTCGGAGATGAACTTCACGACGGCGAGGTCGTGGCTGATGAAGATGTAGCTCAGGCCGAATTCGTCCTGCAGGTCACGCAGCAGGTTCAGCACCTGGGCCTGCACCGACACGTCCAGCGCCGACACGGCCTCGTCCAGCACCAGCACCTCGGGCTGGAGCGTCAGGCAGCGTGCGATCGCGATGCGCTGGCGCTGGCCGCCGGAGAACTCGTGCGGGTACTTGCCCATCGCGCTCTCGTCCAGGCCCACCTTCTTCAAGAGCGCCACCGCGGTGGCGTCGCGCTCGGCGCTGCTGGCACCGATGCCGTGGATCTCCATGGGCTCGCGCAGCGTCTGCGCGATGGTGAAGCGAGGGTTCAGCGACGCGTAGGGGTTCTGGAACACCACCTGGATGCGGCGGCGCATCTGCTGCCAGTCGGCCGCGCCCAGCTTGAGCAGGTCGCGGCCGTCGAACAGCACCTCGCCGCCATCGGCCGCGTTGGGCTCGTGCAGGCGCAGCAGCGTCAGGCCCATGGTGGTCTTGCCCGAGCCGGACTCGCCGACCACGCCCAGCGTGTGGCCCTTGCGCAGCTGGAAGCTCACGCCCTTGACCGCCTGGAACTCGCGCCGGCCGAACAGCCCCTCCTTCAGGAAGAAGCTCTTGCGCAGGCCGCGGGCCTCCAGCACCACCGGGGCGTCGGCGTTCTTGGCCGCGGCCGCGCCGCTGGCCGCGCGGCCGGCGATGTGATCGTCGATCACCATCAGCCGCGCCGGGTTTTCGGTCAGCGACGGGCGGCAGGCCAGCAACGCCTTGGTGTAGGCGTCCTGCGGGTTCTCGAAGATCTGCGCCACCGGCGCGCTCTCGCGCACCTCGCCGTGGCGCATCACGACGACATGGTCCGACACCTCGCCCACCACGCCCAGGTCATGCGAGATGAACAGCAGGCTCATCTTGTGCGTGTCCTTGAGCCGGGCCAGCAGGTCCATCACCTGGCGCTGTATGGTCACGTCCAGCGCGGTGGTGGGCTCATCGGCGATCAGCAGTTTGGGGCTGCAGGCCAGCGCCACCGCGATCATCACGCGCTGCTGCTGGCCGCCCGACATCTCGTGCGGGTAGGCCTTGAGGCGACGCTTGGGCTCGGGGATGCCGACCTCGTTGAGCAGCTCCTCGGCGCGCACCAGCGCCTGGCGGCGGCTCAGACCCAGGTGCTTGATCAGCGGCTCCATGATCTGGTCGGCCACGGTGAACACCGGGTTCAGCGAGCTCATCGGGTCCTGGAACACGCAGGCGATCTCGCGGCCGCGCAGCGCCTGCAGCTGGGGCAGCGAGGTCTGCAGCAGATCGCGGCCCTGGAACAGGATGCGACCCTGGCGCTCCGCATTGCTGGGCAGCAGGTTGAGGATGGACATGGCGGTCACGCTCTTGCCCGAGCCCGACTCGCCTACCAGCGCCACCGTGCTGTTCTCGGGCACGTCGAAGCTCACGCCCTTGACGGCCAGCTGGCGGCGCATCTGCCCGCCCTCGCGGCCCATGCGGAAGGCGACCTGGAGGTCTTGAATGCTCAGCAAAGGATTCATGTCAGGTCAGCAAAATGGCGGCCAACGCGGGCTCGACCACGCGGCAGTCGTGGAACCGGCTCTGCCGGGCCACAGACTGCGCCCCCTCGAAGGGGGCCGGCGAAGCCGGTAGGGAGTGAGCTGTCATTCCAGTCCTCGCAGTTTCGGATCGAGCGCGTCACGCAGCGCATCGGTGAACAGCGCGAACGCGGTGACGAACACCGCCATGAAGGCGGTCACGGCGGCCAGCTGCCACCAGTAGCCCAGGATCAGCTCGCTCTGCGCCTCGGCCAGCATGGTGCCCCAGGAGACCTGATCCACCCCGACGCCCAGGCCCAGGTAGCTGAGGATGACCTCGCTCTTGATGAAGCTCACCACATGCAGCGAAAGCTGCACCAGCGCCACGTGCGACACATTGGGCAGGATGTGCCTGAACATGCGCGCGCCCTTGGAGGCGCCGATGGCCTCGGCCGAACGCACGTACTCGCGCACCCGGTGCTTCATGAACTCCGCCCGGATGAGGCGGTAGATGCCGGTCCAGCCGGTCAGCGCCAGGATCAGCACCACCGAGCCTATGCCCCGGCTCACGATGGCCGCGAACGCGAAGATCAGCAGGATGCTGGGAATGGCGGTGAAGACGTTGTAGACCCACTCCAGGAAGTCGCCCACCTTGCCGCCGAAGAAGCCCGACAGCGCGCCCAGCACGGTGCCGATCAGCGTGGCCACCAGCGCCGCCGCCAGGCCCACGACGATGGACACCTCGGCCCCCTTGAGCACCTTGGCCAGCACGTCGCGGCCCAGGCGGTCGCCGCCCAGCGGCAGCGTCTCGGCCTTGACCGTGGCCACGGTCTTGAACTGCTTGGCCCGCTCGGCCCACTCGGCGTAGCGGGGCGCCAGCGGGTCGATGTCGGACAGGTCGACATTGGGCCCCTTGGGTACGGCGATCGCGCCGGTGTCCTCGGGCGGCTGCGGCCCGACCACCGTGGGCGGTGCATTGGGCACCCCCACCTCGGCCTGCCAGCCCGACGCGATGGCACCCACGGCCACCAGCAGCACCAGCACCAGGAAGGCGCCCACCACGCCCATGGACGCCAGGCCCACGCGGTCGGTCTTGAGGCGGCGCCACGACGCGGCCCAGACGCCACCCGAGGAAGAAGATGAAAGCACTGCGCTCATTGGAAGACGTCGAAAGAGCTGGCCATGGGCGATGAACCCAAAACACCACCCAGCGGCTGCCGCGGAACCGGCTTTGCCGGGCCGCTGGCAGCGCCCCCTGGGGGGCCGGCGAAGCCGGTACGGGGGGTCACTTGAGCACCACCCGCGGATCGACCAGCTTGTAGAGCAGGTCCACGACCAGGTTCACCACCATGGTCAGCACCGCCAGGTAGATCGCGAAGGCCTGGATCACCGGGTAGTCGCCGCGGTTCACCGCCAGCAGCAGCTCCCGGCCCAGGCCGGGAATGGAGAAGAACACCTCGATCAGGAAGGAGCCCACCAGGACGCCCGGCAGCAGCACCGCCACGTTGGTGAGGATGGGGATCATCGCGTTGCGCAGCACGTGCTTGAGCAGGATGGCGCGCTCGGTCAGGCCCTTGGCGCGCGCGGTGCGCACGTAGTCGTGCCCGATCTCGTCGAGGAAGAAGCTGCGGTAGAGCCGGATCTGCGGCGCCAGCGACACCATGGCCGCCACCAGCACCGGCAGCGGCGCGTAGGTGGTGAGGTTGGTCCAGTGGCTGGAGGTCCAGCCCTGCACCGGGAACCAGCCCAGCCGGAACGCGAACAGGTACTGCGCCAGGATCACGTACACCAGCAGCGAGATGGACACCGCCACCGTCGTGCAGACCATCACCGTGCGGTCGGTCAGGCTGCCGCGCACGGTGGCCACCAGCAGCGCAAACGGAATGGCCAGCAGCACCTCCAGCAGCAGGATGGGCACGGTCACCGTCAGCGTGGCGGGCAGTCGGGTGGCGAAGAGGCTGGCCACCGATTCGTTGGTGGCCCAGCTCTTGCCCCAGTCGAAGGTGACGATCTGCTTGACGAAGATCAGCAGCTGTTCCCAGACCGGCTTGTTCAGGCCCAGCTGTTCGCGGATGGCGTCGATCTGCTCCGGCGACGCATTCAGGCCGCCGAGGATGATGGCCGGATCGCTGCCGAAGTACTTGAAGAGAAAGAACACCAGCAGCACCACCCCGAGCAGGGTAGGAATCATTTGCCACAGGCGCCGGATCAGATAGGCCGCCACTCAGGAACTCCAGCGGAACGCAAAACCGCCGGCCTCGCCCTTGAAGCGCGACCGGGTCGACGGGGTCGCAGTCTATGCGAGCCCACCCCTGTCAGACCCTGACGGTTTCACCGAGGCACGGCCTGACCCCTGTGCCCGCACCGATACCGGAGCACGGGGCCTGCCCCTAGACTCGGGCCCTTTGCCGCCCCTGCACCTGCTGCGATGAAGTTCCTGCCCCCGCTGACCGCCGTGCTGCTGGCCTGCACGCTGACGATCGCAGCCCCGGTTGCGCACGCCGCCGACAAGGTGCTGCGCTACGCGTTCAAGATCGCGGAAACCGGCTTCGACCCGGCGCAGATCACCGACAGCTACTCCAAGACCGTGGCCGGCGGCATCTTCGACGCGCCGCTGGAATACGACTTCGGCGCCCGCCCCTTCCGACTGCGGCCGGCCACCGTGCGCGAGATGCCCGAGATCAGCGCCGACTTCAAGACGCTGACCTTCCGGCTCCGGCCCGGCATCTATTTTTCGGATGACCCGGCCTTCGGCGGCAAGAAGCGCGAGCTGGTCGCGGCCGACTACGTCTACAGCATCAAGCGCCACTACGACCCGCGCTGGAAGAGCGGCAACCTCTACCTGCTGGAGAACGCGCAGATCCTGGGCCTGAGCGAGCTGCGCCGCGCCGCGCTCAAGAGCAAGAAGCCGTTCGACTACGACCACCCGGTCGAGGGCCTGACGGTGCTGGACCGCTACACCTTCCAGGTGCGACTGGGCGTGGGCGACCCGCGCTTCGTCTACCAGTTCAGCGACGCGGCCTTCCTCGGCGCGGTGGCGCGCGAGGTGGTGGACTTCTATGGCGACAAGATCATGGAGCACCCCGTCGGCACCAACGCCTGGCGGCTGGCCGAGTGGCGCCGCAGCTCGCGCATCGTGCTCGAGAAGAACCCCAACTACCGCGAGGTGCGCTACGCCGAGGTGGCCCCGCCCGACGCCAGCCCGCGGCTGAAGGCCGAGGTGGCCGCGCTGCAGGGCCGGCGCCTGCCCATGGTGGACCGGGTGCAGATCGACATCATCGAGGAGGCCCAGCCGCGCTGGCTGTCCTTCCTGCGCGGCGAGGCCGACGTCATCGAGGAGGTGCCGGCCGACTTCTCCGGCGTCGCCATGCCCAACGGCCACCTGGCACCCAACCTGGCCAAGCAGGGCGTCAGCATGGTGCGCTATCCGCGGCCGGACGTGGCCTTCAGCTACTTCAACATGGAAGACCCGGTGGTGGGCGGCTACACGCCGGACAAGGTCGCGCTGCGCCGCGCGATCAACCTGGCCGTGGACGTGGACAAGGAAATCCGCCTGGTGCGCCGCGGCCAGGCGCTCAACAGCCAGGGCCCCATCCCGCCCATCGCCTTCGGCGCGCAGCCGGACCGCAAGTCCGAGATGAGCGACTACGACCTCGCCCGTGCCAAGGCCCTGCTGGAGCTGTACGGCTACACAGACCGGGACGGTGACGGCTGGCGCGAGCAGCCCGACGGCAGCCCGCTGGAGCTGGAGTACGCCACCCAGCCCGATGCGCAGAACCGCCAGCTGGCCGAGCAGTGGCAGAAGAACATGGACGCGCTGGGCGTGCGCATCCGCTTCAAGATCGCCAAGTGGCCCGAGCAGCTGAAGGCGGCCAATGCCGGCAAGCTGCAGATGTGGGGAGTGTCCTGGGTGGGCACCACGCCGGACGGCGATACCTTCCTGGCGCTGGGTTCGTCCAAGTCCAAGGGCAATGCCAACAAGTCGCGCTTCGACCTGCCGGCCTTCGAGGCGCTGTACGACCGCCAGAAGGCCCTGCCCGACGGCCCCGAGCGCCAGCAGCTGATGCAGGAGGCCCAGCGCCTGCTGGTGGCCTATGCACCCTACAAGTTCCATGTGCACCGCATCTGGACCGACATGGCCCAGCCCTGGGTGAAGGGCTACAGCCGCAATGTCTTCGTGCGCGACTTCTGGAAATACGTCGACCTCGACGACGCACAGCTCGCCAAGGCCCCGTAATGAGCCCCGTGATGACCCACGCGATGAAACGACTGCTGACCGCCGGCCTCGCCGGGCTGACCCTGCTCTGCGCCCAGCCGGCCCGCGCGGCCGAGCCGCCGCCCAAGACGCTGCACTACGCGTTCCGGATTGCCGAATCCGGCTTCGACCCGGCGCGCGTCTCCGACATCTACTCACGCACCCTCACCGCCCACATCTTCGAGGCGCTCTACAACTACGACCCGCTGGCGCGCCCGGCGCGCATCGTGCCCGTCATCGCAGCAGGCGACCCCGAGATCAGCCCCGACTTCAGGACCTTCACCATCCACCTGCGTCACGGCATCTATTTCGCCGACGACCCGGCCTTCAAGGGCCGCAAGCGCGAGGTCACGGCGGCGGACTTCGTCTACAGCTTCAAGCGCTTCGCCGACCCGGCCACCAACTCGCAGGGCTGGAGCAGCTTCGAGGAGGCCGGCCTGGTGGGCCTGAACGCGCTGCGCGAGCACAGCATCAAGGCCAAGACGGCCTTCCCGTATGACACCGAGGTGCCCGGCCTGCGCGCGCTGGACCGCTACACGCTGCAGCTCAAGACCGAGGAGGCCCGCCCGCGTCTGGTGGAGATGATCCTGGCCGGGCACGACCTGTACGGCGCGGTGGCCCGCGAGGTGGTGGAGTTCTACGGCGACCGCATCTCCGAGCACCCGGTCGGCACCGGCCCGTTCATGCTGACGCAGTGGCGCCGTTCCTCGCAGATGGTGTTCGAGCGCAACCCCGGCTACCGCGAGCGCTACTACGAGGCCCAGCCCGCGCCGGGCGACGCCGAGGCCCAGGCCATCTACGCCCGCCTCAAGGGCCGGCGCCTGCCGATGATCGACCGCGTCGTCGTGGACATCATCGAGGAGCCGCAGCCGCGCTGGCTGTCCTTCCTGAACGGCGAGCACAACTTCATCGAGCGCATGCCCGAGGACTTCATCACCCAGGCGGCGCCGGGTGGCAAGCTCGCCCCCAACCTGGTCAAGCGCGGCATGCACGCCGTGTTCACGCTGTCGCCCGACGTGCTGCTGGTGGGCTTCAACATGGAGGACCCGGTGGTGGGCGGCTACACGCCCGACAAGGTGGCGCTGCGCCGGGCCATCTCGCTGGCCTACGACACCCGCCGCGAGATCCGCCTGGTGCGCCGGGGTCAGGCCATGCCTGCCCAGTCCATGATCGTGCCCTTCACCTCGGGCTACGACCCGGCCTTCAAGAGCGAGATGAGCGACTACGACCCGGCGCGCGCCAAGGCGCTGCTGGACATGTACGGCTATGTCGACAAGGACGGCGACGGCTGGCGCGACCTGCCCGACGGCAGCCCCCTGGTGCTGGTGAAGAACACCCAGGCCGACGCGCAGTCGCGCCAGCTCGACGAGCAGTGGGAGAAATGCATGCGCGAGATCGGCGTGCGCATGGAGTTCAAGGTGCAGCAGTGGCCCGAGAACCTCAAGGCCGCGCAGGCCGGCCGCTACCAGATCTGGGCGGTGGGCTCGAGCGCTTCGCAACCTGACGGCCAGGGTGCGCTGCAGCGCCTCTACGGACCCGCGGCGGGCACGCAGAACCTGCCCCGCTTCAAGAACGCCGAGTTCGACAGGATCTACGACCGCATGCAGGCCCTGCCCGACGGCCCCGAGCGCGATGCGCTCTTCCTGCAGGCCAAGCGCCTCTCCATCGCCTACATGCCCTGGAAGGCGCTGGGGCATCGCATCATCACCGACATCGCCGGCCCCGGCGTCGTGGGCTTTCGCCGGCCGCTGTTCTGGCAGGACTTCTGGGAGTTCGTCGACATCGAGTCCCCGCCGTCTGTCCATTGATTCGCACGGCCGCTGCACGCGAAAGGCCCGCCTGTCGCAAGGCGCTGGCCCGGCCGCACCGCACGGTTAGGCTGACAGTCATCCAAGCAAGAGGAGCACACCATGAACGACGCCGACGACCTCAGCAAGCTCGCTGACCTGCACGCCCGCGGGGCGCTGAGCGACGAGGAATTCGCCCGTGCCAAGGCCCGCCTGCTGAACAACGCCCCGGCCGCCCAGCCCAATATGGGCGCGGTCAACGGCCTGCGCCGCAGCCGCAACGACCGCTGGATAGGCGGCATCTGCGGCGGCGTGGCACGCGCCACGGGGCTGGACAGCTGGGTCTGGCGCCTGATCTTCACGGTGCTCTTCCTGGCCTTCGGCAGCGGCATCCTGGTCTATCTGCTGCTGTGGATCTTCGTGCCCGAGGAGTGATCCCGCCGGCCGGGCCGCGCGGCCCGGCCCCAGCCTTGTGGCTAACATGACGGGCGTGTCGCCCAGTTCCCTCTCCACCACCAAGGTCGCCCCACGCCGCGCCCCGCGCGGCCAGGCCGCCGACGCCACCGACCTGCAGGCGCCCAACGCCTGGCTGATGCTGCTGGAAGGCCGTGCCCCCTGGGAAAGCCTGGCCCTGCTGGCCAGCCTGCCCTGGCTGCACAAGCTGCCGCAGGGCGACGGGCATCCGGTGCTGGTCTTCCCCGGCCTGAGCGCCAACGATCTCACCACCGCGCCGCTGCGCGGCCTGCTGGACCGGCTGGGCTATTGCGCCCAGCCCTGGGGCCAGGGCCTGAACCTCGGGCCGCGTGCCGGCGTGCTGGAGCGCTGCCAGGCCGACCTGCAGGCCCTGCAGCGCCGCCACCACCGCAAGGTCAGCCTGCTGGGCTGGAGCCTGGGCGGCCTGTACGCCCGCGAGCTGGCCAAGCAGTGCCCCGAGCTCGTGCGCAGCGTGATCACGCTGGGCACGCCCTTCACCGGCCACCCGCGCGCCACCAATGCGTGGAAGCTGTTCGAGTGGGTCAGCGGCCAGCGCGCCGACGAGCCCGCCCTGCTCGAGCGCCTGCGCCAGCCGCCGCCCGTGCCCACCACCTCCATCTACTCGCGCAGCGACGGCGTCGTCTCGTGGCGCTGCAGCGTCAACGAGCCCGGGCCGCTGGTGGAGAACATCGAGGTGCCCGCCAGCCACCTGGGCCTGGGCCTGAACCCCATCGCGCTGTACGCGCTGGCCGACCGCCTGGCCCAGCCCGAGGGCGGCTGGCAGCCCTTCGAGCCCCGCGGCGCGCGGCGCTGGTTCTACCGCACGCCGCAGCGCTGACGCGCCGCGCCCGGCGGAGCAAAGCTTCCGCGCCGGCGGAAGAAGCCCGCCCCAC
The DNA here is from genome assembly GCA_003241055.1 of Roseateles depolymerans. Taxonomy (GTDB): domain Bacteria; phylum Pseudomonadota; class Gammaproteobacteria; order Burkholderiales; family Burkholderiaceae_C; genus Pelomonas; species Pelomonas depolymerans_A. The sequence continues at coordinate 56,057 of QFOD01000015.1, read as the reverse complement.
GGCCCCCTCGTCCCTTCCCGCAGCGATGGACACCATGACGCCATGCATCGAGCGATGCATCACGCCCAGGAGTCCCTCACCATGCTGCACCGTCTCCAGACCCTCACCGCCGCCATCGCCCGCGCCCTGCGTCGCGGCCGCACCCACGCCGCCGAGGCCGCCCCGGCCCTGGCCACCGGCACGACCCGCTCGCTGCGCCGGCTGCTGCCCCCGCTGCTGCTGGCCGGCGCGGCCACGGCCGCCGGCTGTGCGCTCGTGACCCACCCGCCGCTGCAGGCCGTGCCCCAGGGCATGGCCGCGCTGCGCACCAACCAGTTCAGCGGCGGCACCAGCGAATTCCGCAGCGGCAGCTACCTGATGATCCCGGGCCTGCACGAGGTGCGCCTGTTCCCGCTGCGCGACCAGAGCTTCCGCCCCGCCCAGCTGGCCCGCGCCGACGGCCCGGCGCCGCTGCAGTCGGTGGAGGGCCTGTCGCTGGGGCTGGCGCTGACGCTGCGCTGGGGCGTGGACGCGAGCCGCCTGCCCGAGCTGGCCCGCAAGCTGCCCGACAACCTGGAGGCCGACGTCATCAACCCGGCGCTGCAGGCCGTGATCTACAAGCAGATCGCCCGCCACACGGTGCGCGAGATCTTCTCCAGCCAGCGCGCCGAGATCGCGACCGCGCTCGAGTCGGAGCTGCGCGCGCGGCTGGCGCCCGACGGCATCCTGCTCAAGGGCGTGCAGATCGGCTCGGTGGACCTGCCGGCCGACTACCGCAAGGGCATGGACCGCCTGCTGTCCGACAGCCTGGCCAGCGAGCGCATGCGCTACACGCTGGAGATCGCCGACAAGCGCGTCAAGGAGACCGAGCTGCAGGCCGCGGCCGACAAGGTGCGCCGCGAGACCGCCGCCGAGGCCGCCGGTCGCGAGCAGATCATTGCGGCCAAGGCGCAGGAAGAAGCCATGAAGCATGTGCTGCCCTTCAAGCAGCAGCAGATCGCGCAGCGCGCGCTGGAGGCCGAGGCCGACAACGCCGCGCGCATCAAGCAGGCCGAGGGCGCGGCCAAGGCCCGCCGCATCGAGGTGGAGGCCGAGGCCGCCGCCCGCGAGAAGCTGGCGGACGCCGAGGCCTACCGCGTGGCCCAGCTGGGCAAAGCCCAGGCCGAGCAGATGGCGCGCGAGGGCGAGCTCATCACCCGCACCCCCCTGCTGGTGCAGAAGGCCATGGCCGACAAGCTGTCCGACAAGGTGCAGGTCATCATCGCGCCGCCGCCCGCAGCCGGCGGCTTCATAGGCAACGCGCTGCTGGGCGCGGCCCGGCCCGCCACTGCGGCCACCAACGACGCCGACGCCAAGGAGTGATGCCATGCGCCGCATTGCCCTGATCGCCCTTGGTGCCCTGGCCTCGGCCGTGGTGATGTGCAGCAGCGCCCGCGCGGCGGACTTCCCGCGCGCCGGCCTGGTCAGCCAGGACGCGGTGCTGCGCGGCGCCCCGCGCGACAGCGCCACCGCCCAGGCCCAGCTGTGGCGCGGCGAGGCGCTGGAGCTGCGCGGCGAGCGCGCCGACCACTGGCAGGTGTGGGACTACCGGCGCGAGCGCGGCGGCTGGCTGCGCAAGAGCCAGGTCTTGCCGACGCCGCGCGGCGAGGGCGCCAGCGCCGAGCTGCTGGCCCAGCTGCGCCTGAGCCGCCAGCAGTGGGGCATGGAAGGCCTGGGCCTGGGCCTGGCCGCCGCCTATGTGCAGGCCGCCACGCCCGCCGAGCTGGCCGGCCCCGCGGGCGCCGAGGCGCTGGACGCCATGGCCACGCTGGCCGAGCGCATCGCCGACCGCGCGTCCGTGCCCAATGCCAAGCCCGCGGAAGGCGCGCTCGCGGCCCAGCTGGACGTGGCGGCGCGCTACGGTCTGAGGTTCGAGCAGTTCGAGGCCGAGGACGGCCGCGTGCAGGTCTGCTACGAGGGCGAGGCTTTCCGCCGCGTGCTGTCGGTGGCCGCCACGCCCGAGCAGCGGGTGCGCGCCGCGCTGGCGCTGACCCGCCCCGAGTGCGCCAACCCGCGTGCCACGCCGCGCGAGCAGGAGGCGCGCGACGCCTGGCGCCAGCAGGTGCTGGCCCAGGTGGACGCCGCCACGCTGAGCCCGGCCTGGAAGAACCGCCTGATGATGCGCCGCGCCGCCGTGGACGCCAGCCTCGCGTTCGCGCTGGCCCGCCGCGGCGCCGGCGGCAATGCACTGGCCGCGCTGGGCGACCTGGCGGCCGTCGTGCCGTCCGAGCTCGCCGAGGACGACCAGCCCGCCTACAACGATGCCGCGATGCGCGTGAACGCCGCGCGCTGGCTGGGCACCGGCGTGGCCGCCGGCGGCACCGAGCAGCGCGACCTGGGCACGCTGCGGCTGACGCTGCAGCCCGGCAGCGACGGCGACCGCTGCCTGGTGCTCAGCGACCCGCAGGCCAAGGGCCAGGTGCTGGCGCGGCGCTGCAGCTGGGGTCAGGTGTCGCTCGCGTCCGCCACGCTCAACCGCGAGGGCCGCGCGCTGGCGGTGGCGGTGCAGCCGCTGGACGGCTGGCGCGAGCTGTGGGTGTTCCAGAAGGACGAGAAGGCCGGTGGCGCCTGGCGGCTGGACGTGCTGCCGCCCGCCCCCGCGCAGCCGGGCCTGGGCGTGCTGGAATTTGCCGGCTGGGTGCCGGGCGGCGCGCAGATGCTGGTGGCCCGCGAGGTGCGCGCCGAGGGCCGCTACCGCCGCAGCTTCGAGGTGCTGACGCTGGCCACGCTGACGCCGGAGCGCCAGTCGCCCGAGCCGGCGCTGCTGGGCGCCTTCCAGCGCTGGGCCGACGCGGGCTGGCGCCAGGCCTCGCCGGCACGCCGCTGAGCGGCGGGACCCGCCTCAGGCGGCCAGCGGCAGCGCGTCCTGCAGCGGCAGGTCCAGCCGGGCCACGGTACCGCGGCCCGGCTCGCTGTCGAGCCGGATGCTGCCGCCCAGCAGGCCGTTGACGAGGCTGTGCGCAACGAACAGCCCCAGGCCGCTGCCGCCCTGGCCGAAGGTGGTGGAGAAGAAGGGCTCGAACGCCCGCTCCAGATCGGCCCGCGGCATGCCCACGCCGTTGTCGGCCACCTCCAGGTGCAGCCGCCGCTCGTCGGCGCTGCGCGCGGCCGTCACGCGGATCTGCCCGCCGCCCGCCGCCAGGCCGTGCAGGCAGGCGTTCTCCAGCAGCTGCTCCAGCACCTGCTTGAGCACCTCGGGGTAACCGTCCAGCGAGAGCTCGGCCGGCACCTCGCACAGCAGCTCGACGCCGGCCACCTCCAGCCGGGTCTGGATCAGCGCCCAGGCCTGCAGCACCACGGTGCGCAGCTCGAAGCGGCTGCGGCTGACCCGCGCCGAGCCTTCGGTCAGCTGCCTGAAGCGGTTGATGAGCCGCAGGGCCCGGTCGAGGTTGTGCTCGATCAGCTCCGCCGAATGGTGGGTCTGGGCCAGCCATTCGGTCAGGTCCTGGCGCTTCAGCGGCTGGCGGTCTTCGAGCTGCCCGCGCAGGCGGTCGCTCAGCGCGTGCAGCGAGTTGGCCGCCAGCTGCGCGGTGCCCAGCGGGGTGTTCATCTCGTGCGCGATGCCGGCCAGCAGCTGGCCGAGCGCGGCGAGCTTGCGGCTGGCCAGCAGCTCGTGCTGTGCGGCCTCCAGCGCCGCGCTGCGCTGGCGCACCTGCGCCTCCAGCCATTCGGCATTGCGGCGCCGCTCGTCGTCGCGGCGGGCCTGGTCGATCGCGATGCCGGCCAGATGGCTGGCGGTCTGCAGCGCCTGCAGCTCGGTGCAGCCGGGACGGCGCACCTCGCGGTAGTACATCGCGAAGCTGCCGATCACGCCCTGGCCGGACGCATGGATGGGCTCCGACCAGCAGGCCCGAAAGCCGTACGGCAGGATCAGCGCCTTGTAGGGTGCCCACAGCGGATCGGTCGCGATGTCCTCGACGATGACGGTGCGGTCGTCGTGCATCGCGGTGCCGCAGGAGCCCACCGTGGGGCCGATCTCGAAGCCGTTCAGCGCCTGCATATAGGCCGCCGGCATGCGCGGCCCCGCGCCATCGCGGATGGTGCGGCCGTCGGCATCCAACAGCAGCACGGTGCAGAACAGGCCGTCGAACTGCGCCTCGATCACCGCGGTCAGCCGCTCCAGCACGGCCGGCAGCGGCTGGCCGGTGGCCACCATCTCGAGCAGCTCGTTCTTGCCGGCGTCCAGCGCGCGGGCCAGTTCCAGCGCGCCCAGGTCCACCAGGCTCACGGCCAGCAGGGGCTGATCGCCACCGGCCAGCACGCCCATCTGCAGCTCGCAGTCGCGCGCCCGGCCCTGGGCCGACAGCAGGGTCCAGGGTCGCTGCGCGCCCTCGGACGGCAGCTCGGCCACCAGCGCCTGCAGCGCCGCGGCGGATGCCTGCCCATCGGGCTGACGCGGCGGGCACAGCGCGGCCAGCGGCTGGCCGATCAGCTCAGCCACGGCACGGCCCATCAGCGCGCCCGTGGCCGCCACGATGGGCAGCCCCGGCTCGCGCCGCACGGTCAGCACGGTCACCAGCGCCACGTTCTTCATGATCCTCCCCGGTCAGACGGGCCGGAAGCGAGCCCCAAGGCAGGGCTGAACCAGTCCCTCGCGCCGCCGCGCGGAAACCGAGTCAGCGACGCCCTAACTGTGCCAGCTTGGGCGGGACACGGTCCAGAATGCGCCACCTGCCGCCCCACCGGAGCCCCGCCGTGCCGCATCTGCTGCTCATCGTCGAACCCCATGGCCAGCGCGCCGAACGCGGCCCCGAGGCCGGCGCAGCGCTCTACCAGCGGATGCTGGATTTCGGTGCAGAGCTCCAGGCCCAGGGCCTGCTGCTGGCCAGCCATTCGCTGGCCACGGCCGCCCGGCGCCTGCAGCGGCGCGACGGCGCCACGCAGCTGCTGGACGGGCCGTTCACCGAGACCAAGGAGCTGGTGGGCGGCTTCTTCCTGCTGGACACCGAGGACGCCACCGTCGCCCAGGCCTGGGCCGAACGCTGCCCGGCGGCCGAATGGGCCACGGTGGAGATACGCGCCGCGGCGCCCTGCTTCGCCTGAACGTCGTCTAGGTGCTTTCCCGAGGTCTGTCGATACGGCCATCGGCGGATCGTCATAGGGCAGACGGGCGCCGATTTCCGGCCGCCCCGGCACCAGGAGACCCCATGCGATTCATGATCCAGGTCCGCGCCACCGCGATGAGCGAGCGTGGCGACCCGCCCGGCCCCGAGTTCCAGGCCGTGTTCGAGGAGATGGGCGCCTTTCACGAGGAGATGGCGCGCGCCGGCGTGCTGCTGGACGGCGCCGGCCTGCGCCCCAGCCGCCAGGGCTGGCGCCAGCGCTACCACCTGGACGGCCGCCGCGAGCTGCTGGACGGGCCCTTCGCCGAGGCCAAGGAGCTGATTGCCGGCTACACGCTGATCCAGGTGCGCTCGGTGGAGGAGGCGCGCGCCTGGGCGGCCCGCTTCCCCAACCCCTTCCCCGGCCAGGTCTGCGAGATCGAGCTGCGCCAGCTCTACGAGGAGAGCGACTTCCTGCCCGGCGGCGACATGGCCGTGCCCGGCGTCGGAGGCCCGGCATGAGCGCGCGGCACTACGGCGTGGACATCGCCGCGCCGGTGGCCCGGGTGTGGGGCTGCATGCTGGACCCGCTCGGCTACCGCGACTGGACCCGCGCCTTCTGCGAGGGCAGCTACTACGAGGGGCGCTGGCAGACCGGCGAGCGCCTGCGCTTCCTGGACCCGCAGGGCAACGGCATGGAGGCCGTGGTGGACGACTGCCGCCTGCACGAGCGCGTGTCGCTGCGCCTGGTGGGCGAACTGCGCGAGGGCCGGCCACTGGCCGACAGCGCGCTGCTGCGCGAGCCGGCGCACGAACGCTACGCCTTCGGGCCGGCCCCCGACGGCGGCACGCGGCTGGAGGTGCAGCTGCAGGGCATGGACGGCTGCCTGGACTTCCTGGACAGCGCCTGGCCCGTCGCGTTGCAGCGCCTCAAGGCCCTGGCCGAAACCCCGCTCTGAGCAACGGAGACACAGGATGCATCAACAGATCTACGTCAACCTGCCGGTGCGCGACCTGGCCGCCAGCCAGGCCTTCTTCGAGGCGCTGGGCTACCGCTTCAACCCGCAGTTCACCAACGAGCGCGCCGCCTGCCTGGAGCTGGGCGAGAACCTCTACGCGATGCTGCTGCACGAGGACTTCGCCCGCAGCTTCACCGCCAAGCCGCTGGGCGACGCCCGCACGCTAACTACCGGCTGGGTCTGCCTCAGCTGCGCGCACCGCGAGCGGGTCGACGACCTGGTCGCCCGGGCCCGCGCCGCCGGCGCCAGCATTCCGGGCGAGCCGCAGGACTATGGCTTCATGTACGGCCACGGCTTCGAAGACCTGGACGGCCACCACTGGGAGCTGATCCACATGAGCGGCAGCCCCGCCGACACCACCGACTGAGGAGACCCGTGATGCAGATCCAGCACAAGCTGACCCCCTTCCTCTGGTACCAGCAGGGTGCCGAGGACGCGGTGGCGCATTACCTGCGCGTGTTTGGCGAGGGTCAGGTCACGCACACCCAGCGCTGGGGCGAGAACGCCCCCGGCCCGGCCGGCACAGTGATGATCGTGCAGTTCGAGCTGCTGGGCCTGGCGATGACGGCCTTCAACGGCGGCCCGCACTTCAAACTCAACGAGGCCTTCTCGATGACGGTGAACTGCAGCGACCAGGCCGAGATCGACCGCCTGTGGGAGCAGCTGCCGGCCGGTGGCGGCCAGCTCAAGTCCTGCGGCTGGCTGGAGGACGCCTGGGGCCTGTCCTGGCAGCTCACGCCCAGCTGCTGGTACGACATGATCCGCGACCCCGATCCGGCCCGCGTGCAGCGCGTGTTCCAGGCCCTCTGGGCGATGGAGAAGATCGACATCGCCGCGCTGCGGCGCGCCTATGGTTGAAGCCCCTCGTCCAAGGAGTCCCTTGGCCGGTCTTGCAGACCGCGCTGCGGCGCCTGCCGGATTGACCGGCAGGCACATCGCCAGCACGGGCCAGCTTGGGGCGGCCCGGCGCTCGGCCCGCAGCGAGCCCCATCCAGGAAAACACATGAACATCGACGACCACACCCTCGCCACCGAGCGCCTGCTGAGCGCACCGCCCGAGCGCGTCTGGCTGGCCCTGGCCGACCCTCTTCAGCTGGCGCGCTGGTGGGGCCCGGCGGGCTTTGCCAACGAGTTCGAGCGCTGCGATTTCCGGGAGGGCGGCGACTGGCACTTCACCATGGTCGGGCCGGACGGTCAGCGCTACTGGAACGAGAGCCGCTTCGCCGAACTGGCGCCCGGCCGTCGCGCCGTGATCCGTCACGTCAACGCGCCGCCATTCACGCTGACGCTGACGCTCAGCCCCGAGGCCGGCGGCACGCGTCTGGGCTGGGCGCAGCGCTTCGACACGGCCAAGCTGGCACGCGCGCTGGCCGGCGTCTGCGGGCCGGCGAACGAGCAGAACCTCGACCGGCTGGCCGCCGTGCTGGCCGTGCCGGCCTGACGCCCCGGTGAACCCGGCCGAGCGCAGCGCCGCGTTGGTCGCCGCCGTGTGGCGCAGCGAGCGCGCCCGCCTGGTGGGCGCCGCCGCCCGGCTGCTGCACGACCTGGACGAGGCCGAGGACTGCGCGCAGGACGCCCTGCTGGCGGCACTGGACACCTGGCCCCGCGACACCCTGCCCGACAACCCGGCCGCCTGGCTGATGACCACCACCCGCCACCGCGCGCTCGACCGGCTGCGTCGCCGCGCGATGCTGGCGCGCGAACACGCCCGGCTGGCCGACGACGACGAGGCGCTGGGCAGCCAGGTCGTGCCCGACTTCAGCGACCGACTGGACGCCGCGCGCGACCAGGCCGAGATCGGCGACGAGCTGCTGCGCCTGATCTTCATCGCCTGCCACCCGGTGCTGGCGCGCGAGGCCCAGGTGGCGCTGACGCTGCGTCTGCTGGGCGGGCTGGACACGGCCGAGATCGCCCGCGCCCACCTGCTGCCCGAGGCCACCATCGCGCAGCGCATCGTGCGCGCCAAGAAGGCGCTGCGGGGCCAGGCCTTCGAACTACCCGGCCCGGCCGAGCGCGCCGGGCGCCTGGGCGCCGTGCTGGCCGTGGTCTACCTGATCTTCAACGAGGGCCACAGCGCCGGCCGTGGCGCCACGCTGCTGCGGCCCGGCCTGTGCGACGAGGCCCTGCGCCTGGCGCGCCAACTGCAGCACCTGCTGCCGCACGAGGCCGAGGTGCAGGGCCTGGCCGCGCTGCTGGAGATCCAGGCCTCGCGCCTGCCCGCACGGCTGGACGCTGCGGGCCGGCCCGTGCTGCTGCCCGACCAGGACCGCCGCCGCTGGGACCGCCTGCTGATCCAGCGCGGCCTGACGGCGCTGGATGCCGCGCTGCGCCTGGGCGAGCCCGGCCCCTACACGCTGCAGGCCGGCATCGCCGCCCACCACGCCCGCGCGGCCCGCGCCGAGGACACCGACTGGGCCGGCATCGTGGCCGGCTACGACCGCCTGCTGGCGCTCCATCCCTCGCCCGTCATCGCGCTGAACCGCGCCATCGCCGTCAGCCACGCCCAGGGGCCGGCGGCGGCCTGGCCGCTGCTGCAGGCCCTGGCCGACGAGCCCGCCATGCGCGGCTACCCCTTCCTGGCCGGCGCCCAGGCCGATGTGCTGGAACGTCTGGGCCGCACGGACGAGGCCCGTGCCGCCTACCTGCGCGCCGCCGCGCTGACGGACAACGAGGTGCAGCGGGCCCTGCTGCAGGAGCGCGCCCGGCGGCTGGCGCCCTGAGCCACGGGCGCGCGGCGCATCAGGCCGGCGATCCGGCCGTCGTCGTGCCGGGCGACTCCGGCCGCCGGGCCAGCAGCTGCGACAGCCGCTGCAGCCCCGCCCTCAGCCGTGCCCGGTCCTTGATGCTGCCCAGCGAGATGCGGATCGCGTTGACGGCAGCACCGCCCGTGGCGAAGACCTCCGCCGGCGTGACGGCGATGCCCTCGCGGCCGGCCGCCTGCGCCAGCTGCGCGGACGTCCAGTAGGCCGGCAGCTCGAGCCAGAGGTGCAGGCCGTCGCCGGCGCCGCCCTCGCGCCCCGCGAGCAGGTCGCGCGCCATGCGGTGGCGCAGCCGCGCCTCGCGGCGCACCCCGGCCATCAGCTCGCCCGCCGACCCGTCGAGGATCCACTGCGTGGCCAGGGCCGCCGTCAGCGGCGCGGCCATCAGCGCGAAGGAGCGCAGCGCGGCCAGGAAGCGCTCGCGCTGCTGCGCATCGCGGATCAGCACATAGGCCAGCCGCAAACCGGGCGTCAGACATTTCGACAGGGTCGAGATGTAGTGCACCTGCTGCGGCGCGAACCGGGCCACCGGCGGCGGCGGCGCCTCGGCCAGCAGCCAGTAGGGATCGTCCTCGACGATGGGCAGCTGGTGCTGCTGTGCGATGCGGGCGAGCGCCTGGCGCCGCCTGGCCGGCAGGGTGAGGGCGGTCGGGTTCTGCAGCGTCGGGTTCAGGTAGAGCAGCGCCGGCCGGTGCTCGCGGCAGGCGGCCTCGAGCCGCTCGGGCAGCATGCCCTGGGCGTCCGCCTCCACCGCGACGAGGCGGCGACCGAACCGGGCCGCCGCCTCACGCAGGCCGGGATAGCTCATGGGCTCGGCCAGGATCACATCGCCGGGCGACGTCAGCGCCAGCATCAGCGCGGCAATCGCCGCCTGCGCCCCCGGGCAGACCAGCACCTGCGCCGGATCCAGCGGGCCGAACATCGGCTCCAGCCAGCGGGCGCCCGCCTGCCGGTCGGCCTCGCTGCCGCCGGCCAGCTGGTAGGTCGACAGCAGCTCGCTGTCCGCCCCCATCAGCACCTGGGACAGGCCCTGCTTCAGCAGATCCTCGAAGTCCACGCCCTCCGGCGGCGGCGGCGTGTTCATGCTCAGGTCGAGCATCGCGGTCCAGGCGACCTTGGGCGCGGCGACATAGGTGCCCCGGGCGCCGCGGCCCTCCAGCAGGTGACGGCGCCGGGCCTCGTCGTAGGCGCGCGTGATGGTGGTCAGGTCGACCTCCAGCTGCGCGGCCAGCTGGCGCTGCGGCGGCAGGCGGTCGCCCGGCTTCAGCGCCCCGTCCGCCACCGCCGCCTGCAGCGCATCCGCGATCTGCAGGAAACGTGGCCCGCCATGCAGGGCCAGGCGCGGCAGCCAGGCGGGCCTGTCGTCGTCGGGCATGGCGTGGGGTTGGGACATTTTGTCTCGATGTATGGAGATTGCTTCTCGATAGCATGCCTTGAAACGGGCAGCCGCCCCTCCAGGCCGGGTGCATCGACACCGCACCCGCCGACCACCGGGACAGCCCGCGGCCGGCAGCGGCGACATGCTGCGGGCCTGGAACGGGAAGCGGCTGACGCAGCGTCTTGATGAAGCGCCCCTCACGGCCGACCGTGTCGGGCCATTGGCTGAAAGTAGGCAAATCATGGAGTGGGTCCCCATAGGCCTGGTGGCGTTCAAGGCCATCGTGTTCGGCACGGGCATGTTCTTCGCCATCAAGTGGCATTACGACAAGGAACGGGCCGAGAAACAGAAAAAGGAGGAGGAGCGCCTGCGCGCCAGCGGGCTGCAGGCGCCGCCCGCCCAGCCGCTGAACAGCGCCGAGAAGCCGACCGACCCCGCCTGACACGCATAACGCGCCCCGCGCCGCACGACGGGCGCCAGCCCCGACCCGTCACAATCAAAAAAAGCCAGGGCGGACCGTCATGCGCAGGCAGGCTGGATCGTCATGGAGCGTCTGCAACCCCGATGAAAGGCTCACCCCATGCCCGCCTATCTGCTGCTGCTCCATGAATGCCCGGCCGACAGCGCCGCCCTCAGTGCCGCCGAGCTCGGCGACATCATCCGTGCCCACCAGGCCTGGGCCGACCGGCTGGCCGCGGCCGGCCAGCTGCTGGGTGGCGAGAAGCTGACCGACGACGGTGGCCGCCAGCTTCGCCTGGATGGCCGCCAGCCCGTGGCCAGCGACGGCCCCTATGCCGAGGCCCACGACGTGATCGGCGGCTTCTACATGCTGAAGGCCGCCAGCCTGGCCGAAGCGGAAGACATCGCCGCCGCCTGCCCGCATCGCCGGGCCGGCCAGTGGATTGAACTGCGCGAGATCGAGGCCATAGAGCGGGGCCAGTGAGCGCCCCGCCCGCTGAGCTGCTGGCCCCGCTGCTGGCGCGCGAGCGCCGCCGCGTGGTGGCTCTGCTGGCCCGCCAGCTGGGCCTGGCCGAGCTCTCGCTGGCCGAGGACGCGGTACAGACCGCCTCGCTGCGCGCGCTGCAGCACTGGCCACGCAGCGGCCCGCCCGAGCGGCCGGCCGCGTGGCTTTACCGCGTGGCCCAGCACTGGGCGCTGGATCAGCTGCGCGCCCAGGGCCGCCAGCTCAGCCTGCCCGACAACGACGGCGACGCCCTGCTGCCCCCGCTCGAGCCGCCCGCCGGCCGCTTTGCCGGCGAGCTGGACGACGACGAGCTGGCCCTGCTGTTCGCCGCCTGCCACCCCGAGCTGCCGGCCGCCACCCAGGTGTTGCTGGCACTGCGCAGCATGACCGGCCTGGGCCTGGCCGAGCTGGCCCCGCTGCTGTTCACGCAGGAAGCCGCGCTGGCCCAGCGCCTGGCGCGTGCGCGCGCCCGGCTGGCCGGGCTGACGCTGACGCTGCCTGCCGGAGCCGAGCTGGCGCCGCGCCGCGAGGCCGTGCTGACCGCGCTGGCGCTGGTCTTCCACCAGGGCCAGCTGGCGGCCGGCCGGGCCGGCGCGGGCCTGCCCGCCTCGCCCCAGGCCTACGAGGCCTGCTGGGAGGCCATACGTCTGGCGCGCGCCCTGGCCGCCCACCCGGCCTGCGCCGCGCCCGAGGCCGACGCGCTGGCCGCGCTGCTGCTGCTGCACGGCGCCCGCCTGAGCGGCCGCATCGACGCAGAGGGCGACCTCATCCCGCTGGCCGGACAGCCCCGCGAGCGCTGGGACGCCGGCATGATCCGCCTGGGCCTGCAGCACCTGCGCGCCTCGCAGCGCGGCGAGCGGCTGAGCCGCTGGCATCTGCAGGCCGGCATTGCCGCCGAGCACGCGATGGCCGCCACGCCCGAGGCCACGCGCTGGCCGGTGATCGTGCGCTACTACGAGCTGCTGCTGGCACTGGACCCGTCCCACGCGCCGCGCCTGGGCCACGCCATCGCGCTGGCCGAAGCCGGCCAGGTGCAGCCGGCGCGCGAGCGCCTGAACACGCTGCTGCCCACGCTGCCCGCCGCGCTGCGCGCCCACGGCCTGGCCGCCCTGGCCCGCACGGCCGAGTACGGCGCCGACATCGCCCAGGCCCGCACCTGGCTGGAGCAGGCCGCCGCCTGCGCACCGGATGCCGCCCAGGCCCGGCTGCTGCGCGCGCGGGCGGCAGGGCTGGCAGGGCTGGCGGACGGCGCCGCCCAGGCCTGAGGGGCCGGCGCGGCCTCAGCGCGACAGCAGAGCCTTGGCGGCCTCGATGCGCAGCGCCAGCGGCACGCTGGCGTCATTCATCACGCGCAGCAGGAAGCGGCGGGGATCGCGCTCTTCGACGGCCACCGCTGCGGCCACCGGCATGGCCGCAGCGGGCGCCACGCCGGGCAGCTGCTGCAGCACCGCCGCCAGCGCGGCGGGCGTGATGCTCTGCAGCGGCGCCAGCAGCTCGGCCTGGCCTTCGGGGTTGGGCGGGATGTCCAGCCAGGGCGTGTCGGCAAACACCGGCGCCAGGTCCGGCGCGACGAAGGCAGACCATTGATCCGGCTGCGCCAGCGGCGCCGGCACCTGCGGCGCATGGCCTGAAGGATCACGGCCGGACGGCAGGCAGCGCAGCCGGTGCGGCTCGACATCGGCCAGATACCGCTGCTGCAGCCCGGCCAGAAACGCCGCCCCGCGCTCGGCATCGACCGGCTCCTGCAACGAGAACCACAGCTGCAGGCCCTCGCCGCTCACCGCGATGGCCGGCGCGGGCAGGCCCAGGTCGGCCTGTACCCCGCGCCACAGCGGCGCCAGCGTGGCCCAGTCGGCGGGGCTGGCCAGCTCCAGCACCAGCGTGCGCAGGCCCTCGGGCTGAGCCGGCGGATACAGGCGATCCAGCTGCGCCTGCAGGCGGCTCATGGCGCGGGCCGCTGATCCAGCCGCAGCACCGGGTAGAGCAGGTAGCGCTCGTCCCAGCTGGGGCTGCGGCGGTAGAAGAAGTCCAGGCGCTGGCGGGCGCTGGCGGCGAAGGCGGGGTCGCTCTGCAGACGCGCGGCGAATTCCTCGCGCAGCGCCGGGCTGGCGGCCAGCTGCTCGCGCGCCACCTGCTCGGCCACATAGGGCTCCATGTATTCCTTGCCCTCGAAGGCGTTGGCGAAGCCACCCCAGGCGGCCAGCGAGTCGGGCGCGTCGGGCTCCAGCAGGTTCATCACCAGGCGGGCCAGCGGCTGGGCGATGGGCACGAACAGGCTGCCGGCCGGCACCGCGCGGGTCTCGTCGCCCCAGGTGCCGCTGATCTCGGCCATCTGGTGCCCCTCGACGCTGTGCGTGCCCAGCTTCACCTGGGTGGCGCGGAAGGCCTGCACGGCCAGCGCATCGGCCCCGGCCTTCAGGCGCTCGAAGCGCACGCCGTGCACGCTGAGCTTGGCGGCCACCGCCTCGGCATATTCCGCCGGCACCACATAGCCCGCGCGCGGCGCGCGGCGCACCAGGCCGGGCACGATGCGGTCGCGCAGCGGGATCTTCCACACCTCGGGCCGGCTCTCGTCGTAGCGCGTCATGATGGCGCCGGAGATGTCGCTGGGCGTGCGCGTGTAGGCATAACCCAGGAAATTGATGGTGCGTGCATCGTCCAGCGTGCGCCAGGTGAGCGGCAGCTCGGTGAGCTGCGCGGCCCGCGCGTCGGCCTCGTGCGCCAGCTGGAGCCAGGTCTTGCCATGCTCAGCCACCAGGCCCAGCACCGCGTCCACGGCCTGGCGGGTCTGGGTGACGCGGTGCGGGTAATCGCGCCAGGAGTGGGTTTCCACCAGCATGCCCAGGCGGTTGCGCAGCACGAAGTAGCCGCTGGAGAAGCGCGGCGGCGACACCGTGTCCACGATGCCGCTGGCCGGGTTGTCGCCCTGCACGAAGGCGGGATAGAAGGTCAGCGGCAGGCCGCCCTGGGCGGTCAATGCCGCGGCCACGCCGTCGCGCCAGGCGCGGCCGGCCGTGCGCAGCGCCGCGTCGCCGGACTGCACCGGCTCCACCATCACCGCGATGTCGTGCTGGAACTGCGCGCCGTCGGTGGTGTGCAGGTCCACCGCCACCAGCGGGTCCCACTCGCGCACCAGGCCCAGCATGGCCTGCATCTCGGGCGCGTCGGCCTTCATGTAGTCGCGGTTGAGATTGAGGTTCTGTGCGGTCACGCGCCAGCCCATCTGCTCGGGGCCGCGCTGGTTGGGGCGGTTCCAGGCGCCGAAGCGCTCGTGGCCGTCCACGTTGAACACCGGCACGAACAGCAGGACCTGGCGCTTCAGCGCGCCGGGCTTTTTGAGCTGCTCGCGCAGCGCGATGAAGGTGGCGTCCTTGCCCTCGATCTCGCCGGCATGGATGCCCCCCTGCACCAGCGTGACCGGCAGGCCGGCGCGGCGCGCGGCCTCGGGCGTCAGCGCGCCGCTCTGGCTGGCCGCCAGCGCCCACATGGTGCGGCCCTGGGGCGTGCGGCCGAAGGCGAAGCAGCGCACCGCGCGGGGGTAGGCGCGGGCGAAGTCGTGGCACAGGCGCTCGACCTCGTCGTAGCGGCCGGTCTGGCGCAGGCCGCTGCGTTCGGCCAGCGTGGTGAGATCCGGTGCGGGGGCGGCCAGGCTCAGGCCTTGCACGCCGGCCAGGGCCAGCGCGATCAGGGAGTGTTTGAGCATCAGCGGTCAGGCGCCGATTCGCGCAGCATGCGCTGCATCAGCGTGAAGAAGCGGTCGTAGAAGGCCGTCGAGGTGATGGTCTCGGAGGCCACCTTCACCAGCGAGTCATCGGTGGAGGACAGGGGCACCGAGATCGAACCGATGGCGCTGACGCCCAGGCTGGCCGCGTTGGTGCTCTTCTTGAGCGCGTACTTGTCCTGCTGCGCGCTCACATAGGCCGTGGCCACCTGCTGCCCGGGGCCGTCGCCCACGCAGACGACGTGGAAGCTGAGCTCCACATGCAGGTCGCCCTCGGGCTGAAAGCTCTTGGTGCCCTGCACCACGCCGCCGCCCGACTTGCTGATCACATAACCCTGGCTCAGCAGCGCTCGGCGCGCGCCCTCGCAGGTGTTGTCGACGTCGGCGTCGAACAGCCGCGAGAAGGTCTCGTCGGCGCTGAAGTTCTCGCCCTGGTAGACCGACTTTTTGCTCACGTCCTTGGACGAGGGCGTGATGCCGCAGCCGGCCAGCAGGGCGCCGGCCAGAACCAGGGCAGGAATCAGGAACGCACGGTGCATGGCGCCATTATTCAGCCGTGCGCGGGTGGTTTCCTTGCGGGCTTGTGTCTAGACGCGCCGGCGTTCAGGGAAATCCGGGGGGTAGCTCCCGGTGTCGCAGCTTCACCGGGGCGCGTACAAACCCGACAAGAACTCGATACGAACGCTTCTGGGAGGGAGCACCCATGACGAACGACACACCGGCGGCGGCCGACACCCCGCCGTTTGCCGGCTTCTGGCGACGCGTCGTCGCCGCCTGCGTCGATCTGCTGCTGCTCGGTGCCGTCGGGCAGTTGCTGGGCCTGCTGATGTTCGACACGCTGGTCGCCCTGGGCCAGGCCGGCCAACTCGTCGGCCTGGCCATCGCCTGGCCCTATCTCGGCCTGTTGAACAGCCGCCTGGGCCGGGGGCAGACGCCGGGCAAGCGCCTGCTGGGCCTGCGCACCGTGGGCCGCGATGGCCTGCTGCTGACGCCCGCCCAGGGGCTGCGGCGTGCGGCCGTGCAATGCCTGCCCTGGTTTCTGAACGGCCTGTCGCTGCTGCCCGCCCTGCCACCGGGCGCGACCTCGACGCTGGCGATGATGGCCGCCGGTGTGCTGATCGGCGCCCTGGGGCTGGGCGAGCTCTATCTGCTGGTGTTCAACCGCCCCAGCCGCCGCACGCTACACGACTGGGCCGCGGGCTCGTCGGTGATCTGGGGAGCGGACACGGCGGCGCCGGCGGCGGCACCCCTGGCCCGCGTCCATCGAATCGTGCTGGGGCTGCTGACCCTGCTGATGCTGGCCCTGCCACCCGCGGTGACGCCCTGGCTGGGGCAAGCACTGGCCCCCGTGCTCGCGCTGTGGCAACAGCTGACACCACCCGCCGGCACCCGCGTGGTCAACGTCACGCAGGGGCGCAACTGGACGACCTCCGCCGGCGGCGGCAGCCACGAGCTGCACTATCTGGTGGTGAGCATCGAACGCTCGACGGCCGCGGCCGACCCGGCCGTGCTGGCCCGCCAGATCGCCCGGCAGGTGCTGGACTCGGGGCGGCCGCTGGACGGCGTGGACCAGCTGGGCATCGTGGTCCGCCATGGTTTTGACATCGGCATCGCGTCGTCCTGGCAGGACTGGCGCGCCTGGCACAGCCCGGCCGAGTGGCGAGCAGAACTAGGGCCTGTTAACACGACGGCAGTAGGTCGCGAAGGCCGGCCGCCCGCAGCCAATCAAGGCGCAGCGCGCAGCCTGCATTGATATGCAGGCAAGCGCTGCAACGCCGAGTGGCCGCGGGCGGCCAGCCTTCCCTTCGGGTTGTGGCCAGAAAGCCCGCGCGCGGCGTTGCGAAGCCTCGCTTGGGGCCTACCCAAGCTTCGTTTCGCGCCTTGCTCGCGGGCTTTCTGGCCGCAACGCGGCCTGCTGCCGTCGTGTCAACAGGCCCTAGCCGAATGAGGGTGGGCAGGCGCCTCGGGGCCCGTGCAGAATCGGGCGGCACCCGTTCATAGGAGATTCCATGTCTGCGCCCGAAGGCTCCCCCAGCGTCGTCCTCACCCAGCGGCAGGACTACCAGTTCGAGCACCACTACGAGCCCGAGCTGCCGGTGCTGCTGGCCGACGAGCCGCCGCCGCTGGGCACCGGCCTGGGCCCGGACCCGGTGGAGCTGCTGGCCTCGGCCGTGGGCAACTGCCTGAGCGCGTCGCTGCTGTTCGCCTTCCGCAAGTACAAGCAGGCGCCGGACCCGCTGCGCGCCGAGGTGCGTGCCCGCGTGGGCCGCAACGAGCGCAACCGCATGCGCGTGCAGGGGCTGGACGTGCAGCTGACGCTGGGCGTGCCGGCCGCCTCCCTGGAGCATCTCGACCGGGTGCTGGACAGCTTCGAGGACTACTGCACCGTCACGCAGAGCATCACCGGCTCGGTGCCGGTGGCCCTGACCGTGGTGGACAGCACCGGGGCGGTGCTGAAGGGCTGAGCGCTTACACGGTGGCGGTTTCCGGGCCGAGCGCCGGGCCGCCCCAAGCCGGCCCATCGGGCGATGTGCACGAGGCTCGATGCCTCGTGCATCGCCGTCCCCTCGGGGGACGCGGCCAGGGGCGGCCGCGTTCAGCGAGGCGCGACTGGACGAGGGGCTTACGGATACAGCCCGCGCTCTTCGCGAGCCTGCAGCACGCGCGAGCAGGCCACGGTGAAGGCCGCGGTGCGCAGCGGGATCTTGTGCTGCTCGCCGGTTTCCCAGATGTGCTTGAAGGCGCCGATCAGGATCTTGTCCAGGCGGACGTTGATCTCGTCCTCGGTCCAGAAGAAGCTGGAGAAGTCCTGCACCCACTCGAAGTAGGACACGGTCACGCCGCCGGCGTTCGCAATCACGTCAGGCACGACGACGATGCCGCGGTCGGCCAGCACCGCCTCGCCGTCCGGCGTGGTCGGGCCGTTGGCGCCTTCCAGCACCAGGCGGGTGCGGATGCGGGCGGCGCGCTCGGCGGTGATCTGACCTTCCAGGGCCGCCGGGATCAGCACATCGCTCTGCACATCCCAGAAGTTCTCGTTGGCGATCTCCTCGCCACCCTTGAAGCCGCCGATGCCGCGGTACTTGGCGACATGGTCCAGCAGCGCCGCCATGTCGAAGCCGTTCTCGTTGAGCAGCGTGCCGGTGTGGTCCTGCACCACGACGACCTTGGCGCCGTTGGCCGCGAACAGCTTGGCCGCGATGGAGCCCACGTTGCCGAAGCCCTGCACCGCGACGCGCGCACCTTCCATGTTGATGTTGAGGCGGCGCATCGCCTCACGGCCCACGACGAACACGCCGCGGCCGGTGGCGGCCACGCGGCCCAGCGAGCCGCCCAGCTCGATGGGCTTGCCGGTGACGACGCCGGTCGCGGTGGCGCCGGTGTTCATTGAGTACGTGTCCATCATCCAGGCCATGATCTTGCCGTTGGTGTTCACGTCCGGCGCGGGGATGTCCTGCTGCGGGCCGATGATGATGCCGATCTCGCTGGTGTAGCGGCGCGTGACCTTCTCCAGCTCCTTCATGGACAGCAGCGACGGGTCCAGGCGGATGCCGCCCTTGGCACCGCCGTAGGGCAGGTTGACCGCGGCGTTCTTGATGGTCATCCAGGCCGACAGCGCCATCACTTCTTCCAGCGTGACGTCGGGGTGGTAGCGCACGCCGCCCTTGCCGGGGCCGCGGGTCAGGCTGTGCTGGACGCGGTAGCCCTCGAAGTGGGCGATGGTGCCGTTGTCCAGCTCGATGGGGATGTCCACGATCAGCGCGCGCTTGGGGCGACGCAGCGTCTCGACCCAGCGGGCCAGGTTGCCGAGATAGGGCTCCACGGCCTCGATCTGCGACAGATAGGTGCCCCAGGGGCTGTTGCGCGAGGGCGTGATGAACGAAAGATTGGGCATGAACTGCTCCGAAACTTTGAAGTGGGGCGAACGGTATCAAGAACGCCCCAACCCCAGCCACGACTTGTCTAGCCAACTGCGTATGTGCCCATGCGCGCAATGCATGGCCTGCGGAATCGGCGCTGATGGCGTGCCAATCCGCACGGTTCCGGGCAGGACTGTCCCTTTGGCGGCCAGGGCCACGCCCCACGAAAAGACCGGACGTCAGCACCCGCCCTGTCAGCAGAGAAACTGCAGCGGGAGCGCCGGGAGGGGCGTCGTCCATGGGGCGTCTACCATCCCCACCCGATGACCTCCCTGGACCTCGCCCTGCTCTACCTCGTGGCCGCCGTGCTCGGCGTGGTGGCCTGCCGTTCGCTGAAGCTGCCGCCCATGCTGGGCTATCTGGTGGTCGGCGTCGTCATCGGCCCTAACGCGCTGGCCTTCGCCCACGATTCCGCCAACGTGCGCTACCTGGCCGAATTCGGCGTGGTCTTCCTGATGTTCTCCATCGGCCTGGAGTTCAACCTGCCCAAGCTGCGCGCGCTGCGCACCGCGGTGTTCGGCATCGGCATGGCCCAGGTGCTGCTGACCCTGCTGGGCGCCATCGCCGGCAATGCGCTGCTCGTGCTGCTGTTCGGCTGGCTGGGCCGGGCCTGGCAGCTGGGCTGGCAGGGGGCGCTGGTGCTGGGGGCGGCGGTGGCGATGAGCAGCACCGCCATCGTCATCAAGCTGATGGCCGAGCGGCTGGAGCTGGAGAGCCCGCACGGCAAGCTGGTGGTGGGCGTGCTGCTGTTCCAGGATCTGGCCGTGGTGCCGCTGCTGGTGCTGATCCCGGCGCTGAACAGCGGCGGCGCCGAGATGGCCACCGCGCTCGCACTGGCCGGCCTCAAGGCCTGCGTGCTGCTGGGCCTGCTGCTGTACGGCGGCCAGCGCCTGATGCGCTGGTGGCTCACGCTGGTGGCGCGGCGCAAGAGCGACGAGCTGTTCATGCTCAACCTGCTGCTGGTGACGCTGGGCCTGGCCTGGCTGACCGAGCATTTCGGGCTGAGCCTGGCGCTGGGCGCCTTCATCGCCGGCATGCTGATCTCGGAAACCGAGTACCGCCACCAGGTGGAGACCGACATCCGGCCCTTCCACGATGTGCTGCTGGGCCTGTTCTTCATCACCATCGGCATGCGGCTGGACTGGCGCCCGGTGTGGGACCAGTGGCCACTGGTGGCCCTGCTGCTGGTGCTGCCGGTGCTGGCCAAGTTCGTGCTGATCGCCGGCCTGGCGCGGCTGTTCAAGGCCGAGCCCGGCGTGGCGCTGCGCACCGGCCTGTACCTGGCCCAGGCCGGCGAGTTCGGCTTCGTCGTGCTGACGCTGGGGGCCGAGCACGGCCTGGTGGCGCCGCAGTGGGTCAGTCCGGTGCTGGCCAGCATGGTGCTGTCCATGCTGCTGACGCCGCTGCTGGTGATGAATGCCAACCGCATCGTGATGAAGCTGTCGGCCAGCGACTGGCTGATGCAGTCGGTGGCGCTGACGAGCATCGCCAAGAAGGCCATCAAGAACGAGGCCCACGTCATCATCTGCGGCTACGGCCGCAGCGGGCAAAACCTGGCACGCCTGCTGGGCGGCGAGGGCATCCCCTACATGGCGCTGGACCTGGACCCCGACCGCGTGCGCCAGGCCGCCGCCGCCGGCCAGAGCGTGGTGTTCGGCGACGCGGCCAAGGTGCAGAGCCTGATGGCCGCCGGCCTGGCGCGGGCCAGCGCGGTGGTGGTCAGCTATCACGACACGCCCTCGGCGCTGAAGATCCTGCACCTGGTGCAGACCCACGCCCCCCATGTGCCGGTGATCGTGCGCACCATCGACGACAGCGACCTGGAGCGCCTGCGCGCCGCTGGCGCCACCGAGGTGGTGCCCGAGGCCATCGAGGGCTCGCTGATGCTGGCCTCGCACGCGCTGGTGCTGGTGGGCGTGCCCATGCGCCGCGTGATCCGCATCACCCGCGAGGCACGCGACCGCCGCTACGGCCTGCTGCGCGGCTTCTTCCATGGCGCGGACGACGGCGGCGCCGACGAGCACGAGCAGGAACGCCTGGCCTCCGTCACGCTGGCCCAGGCCAGCCCCTGGGCCGGCCATGCGCTGGGCGAACTGGCACTGCACGCGGTGGGCGTGCAGGTGGTGTCGATACGGCGCGCCGCCGGCGGCGTGGCGGCTGCGGCCGACGACCTGCGGCTGGCCGGTGGCGACACCCTGGTGCTCTCGGGCCTGCCGGCAGCGCTGGGCGCGGCCGAGGCCAAGCTGCTGGGCGGCTGAGCGTTCAGCGCGCCAGCGCCTGCACCGCGTCGCGCGTGGCCACGGCCGCCACCAGCCGGCGGGAACCCTCGATGCTGAGGTGCCCCTTGTCACGGTACAGGATGAGCCCGTCGGCATCCGCCGTGCGGCAGCGCCCGGCATCGCACAGCGCCGGCTCCAGCCGCAGCACCGGCACGCCCGCTTCGGCCTCGAAGCGCGACAGCAGCACAGCGATGCGGCGTTGCAGCGCCGGCAGCCGGTCGGCCTCGATGGCGCAGTCGGCGGCGGCCCCCAGGCGGGGCCGGCCGGCCAGGCGGCGCTCCTGGCAGGCCCCGGCATCGAAGCCGCCGGAGGGCGGCGGCGCCACCCACAGCAGGCGCTTGCCCGCGCCACGCAGCGTGCGGGCCAGCTGCGCCAGCGCGGCCACCAGCGCATCCTCGGCCTGGGTGCTGCCCGGCGTGGGGGCCAGCTCTTGCTCCTGCCCGGCTACAAACCTCAAGAGTCGGTCGCGCGGCGCATCCAGGTATTGCTCCAGCAGGCTGGACAGCAGCACCACCGGCGGCGCGTCGGGCCGCTGCAGCAGGGCCAGCACCGAGCGGTTGAAGCGCTCGCACTGGCGCGCCCAGTCGCGCGTGAAGCTGGCGCCGGCCGCGGCCCCGGGCCGCCACGGCGCCAGGCCCGGCAGCGGGCCGCAGGACGATTCGGTGGCCTGCAGCAGGCCCGGCGCGGTCTGCGCCAGCCCCGGCACCAGATGCATCGCGTAGGAGTCGCCCCAGACCACCCAGCCCGGCCGCGCGGCCGTGCGGCATTCGGGGCGGTCGCTCCAGCGCTCCCATTGGTCGCAGCTGGCGGCCAGGCCGTAGTTGGGCGCACGCGCGGCGGCGCTGCGGGCGGGCGAGGCCGGCAGCAGCAGCGGCAGCAGGGCCAGCAGCACCGTCACCCCCAGCACCCGGGCCCAGGCCAGCGGGCCGTGCGGCAGGGGCCAGCGCCGCGTGGGCTGCTCCACGCCACGCCACAGCGCCCAGGCCAGCGGCAGCGCCGCCAGCCCCGCCGCTGCGCGCCAGCCGGCCAGCGCGGGTGCGTCGGCCGGCCCCACCCAGGCGTTGTTCACGAAGGCAATCAGCGGCCAGTGCACCAGGTAGAGCGAATAGGAGATGTCGCCCAGCCCCACCAGCGGGCGCAGCACGCGCGGCGTGGCCGCGGCCGGCGCCGACAGCAGCAGCGCCAGCGTGGCCAGGGCCACCAGCAGCGCATTCGCGCCCGGGTGATCCAGGCCCGCGAGTGGCGGCAGAGGCGCCAGCGGCAGCACCAGCAGCAGCACGGCGGCCGGCCCGCGCAGCCAGGCCGGGCCCAGCCGGCCATGGCGCTGCGCCCAGGCCCCCAGCGAGCCCAGGCCCAGCTCCCAGGCCCGCGTGGGCAGGCCGTAGAACGCGGCCGAGGCCTCATGGCGCTGCCACACCAGGCCCGCCACGAAGCTCAGCAGCACCAGGCCCGCCACCGCCATCAGGCCACGACGCCCCGGCCCGGCCAGCATCAGCAGCGCCGGCAGCAGCAGGTAGTACTGTTCCTCCAGCGACAGCGACCAGAAATGCAGCAGCGGCTTGAGCTCCGCGCTGGCTGAGAAGTAGCCGCTCTGCCCCCACAGCACATAGTTGCTGGCCAGCCCCAGCGCGCCCCAGTGCTGCGCCACCAGCTCGGCACGCTCCTGCGGCCCCAGCAGCCAGCTGCCGGCCAGCAGCGTGAGGGCCAGCACAACGTAGGCGGCCGGCAGCAGGCGCCGGGCCCGGCGAGCGTAGAAATCGGCCGGGCTGAAACGCCCCGCCTCCAGGCCACGCAAGACCTGGCCGGTGATCAGGAAGCCCGAGATCACGAAGAAGATGTCCACGCCCAGGAAGCCGCCGGGCGCGACCCCCAGCTGCAGGTGCTGCAGCAGCACCCAGGCCACGGCGACACCGCGCAGCGCCTGGATGTCCCAGCGCAGGGGCAGGTCGTGGGCGACAGGGGGCGGCGTGGCAGGCATGGGGGCGCATTGTTGCGGCTCGCCACACTGCCACCTCGGTGACAAGCGCCGGCGCCGGCCTGCGCCACACTGCGCCGACCGATCCCGGAGCCGCCATGAACTTCGACTACAGCCCCAAGGTGCAGCAGATGCGCGAGCAGCTGCTGGCCTTCTTCGACGCCCACATCTATCCCAACGAACGCCGCTTCATCGAGGAGGTGCAGGCCAACCGCGCCGCCGGCAATGCCTGGGTGCCCACCCGGCTGATCGAGGAGATGAAGGACAAGGCCCGGGCCGCCGGCCTGTGGAACCTGTTCCTGCCGCGCTCCAGCCGCGCGCCCCAGGGCCTGTCCAACCTCGAGTACGCGCCGCTGTGCGAGATCATGGGCCGCGTGTCCTGGGCCGCCGAGGTCTTCAACTGCTCGGCGCCCGACACCGGCAACATGGAAACGCTGGAGCGCTACGGCACCGAGGCACAGAAGGACCGCTGGCTGGAACCGCTGCTGCGCGGCGAGATCCGCTCGGCCTTCCTGATGACCGAGCCGGCGGTGGCGTCCAGCGACGCCACCAACATCGAGTGCCGTATCGAACGCGACGGCGACGACTACGTCATCAACGGTCGCAAGTGGTGGAGCTCCGGTGCCGGCGACCCGCGCTGCGCCGTCTACATCCTGATGGGCAAGACCAACCCCGAGGCCGGCCGCCACGAGCAGCAGTCCATGGTGCTGGTGCCGGCCAACGCGCCGGG
The DNA here is from genome assembly GCA_003241055.1 of Roseateles depolymerans. Taxonomy (GTDB): domain Bacteria; phylum Pseudomonadota; class Gammaproteobacteria; order Burkholderiales; family Burkholderiaceae_C; genus Pelomonas; species Pelomonas depolymerans_A. The sequence continues at coordinate 32,252 of QFOD01000015.1, read as the reverse complement.
CATCACGGTGCTGCGGCCGCTGTCGGTGTTCGGCTACGACGACGCGCCCCACGGCCACATGGAGATCGAGCTGAAGAACGTGCGCGTGCCGGCCAGCAACATCCTGCTGGGCGAGGGGCGCGGCTTCGAGATCGCGCAGGGCCGCCTGGGCCCGGGTCGCATCCACCACTGCATGCGCTCCATCGGCGCGGCCGAGCGCGCGCTGGAGCTGATGTGCGAGCGCGCCATCCACCGCACCGCCTTCGGCAAGACGCTGGCGCAGCAGACCGTCACCCAGGAGCGCATCGCCGAGGCGCGCTGCCTGATCGAGCAGGCCCGCCTGCTGACGCTGAAGGCCGCCTACATGATGGACACCGTGGGCAACAAGGTCGCCAAGGCCGAGATCGCGATGATCAAGATCGTCGCGCCCAACACCGCGCTGAAGGTGATCGACTGGGCCATCCAGCTCTACGGCGGCATGGGCGTGTCCGACGACACGCCGCTGGCCATGATGTGGGCCCACCAGCGCACGCTGCGCCTGGCCGACGGCCCCGACGAGGTGCACCGCAACTCGCTGGCCAAGCTGGAGCTGGCGCGACACATGAAACTGCCCACCGATTCGGTGCAGATGCCCATCACTCGGGGGGCTTGATCGCCGGGGGAGCGCTGACAGAATCGGCGCCATCCCCACCCCGCCCGTCTGCTGCATGCTGAAGCGCCGCTCGGCCCTGTTGGTACTGTCCTCGCTGCTGCCGACGCTGGCCACGGTCGGCTGCAGCGACCCCGAGTCCAAGGCCCGCGGCGCGATCAACGTCGACTGGCACCGCCGCGACCTCGTCGATGGCCTGCTCGCCCCCTGGCTGGCCCATGCGGCCCGGCCCAACGGCGCCTTCCAGCCCCAGCTGGATCACGCCTGGCGACCCACGGCCGAGGCCGAGCTGGGCCTCACCCACCACGCCCGGCTGGTGTTTTCCATGGCCGTGGGGCACGAGGTGACACTGGAGCCGCGCTTCCTGGACGCCGCACGGCGCGGCGCCGACTTCCTGCTCGACAGCTTCGCCGACACCCAGTACGGCGGCTTCTTCCATTCGGTCACGGTCGAGGGCCAGCCCAAGGCCGGCATCAAGCGCGCCTACGACCACGCCTGCGCCCTGCTCGCGCTGGCCGAGGTGGCCCGCATCAGCGGCCAGGCCCGCTACCGCGAGGCCGCGCTGCAGGCCTGGCAGCAGATCGACACCCGCTTCCGTGACCCCGCCGGCGGCCTCTACAACGAATGCGGGCGCGACTGGCAGCCCATGCCCGGCGCGCGCACCCAGAACCCGGTGATGCACATGTTCGAGGCCGTGCTCGCGCTGCATGCGGCCACCGGCGCTGCCGAGGCCCAGGCCGGCGCGCGCCGGCTGGGGGACTTCGTCTGCTACCGCCTGCTGCAGGGCATGCCCGAGAACCAGGGCGGCGGCGCACGCGTGCCCGAGTGGTTCGACGACGCCTGGAAGCCCCTGCCCACCAAGGCCGCCGGCGGCTATATCGACCTGGGCCACCAGTTCGAATGGAGCCACCTGCTGAGCCAGGGCGCGGCGCTGTCACCGCTGTACGGCCAGGTGGCCGAGCGGGTGCTGACCTACGCGCTGGCCGAGGGCTATGACGAGGTGGACGGCGGCTGCCATCGCCGCGCCTTCCCCGACGCCGGCCAGAAGCCCGAGCTGGACAAGGGCTGGTGGCAGCAGGCCGAATGCCTGCATGCGCTGCTGGTGGCCGCGCACGGCAGCGGCCGCAATGACCTGTGGCGGCGCTACGAGCAGACACTGGACCTGATCCGCAACGAGCTGGTGGACGGCGACACCGCCGGCTGGCGGGCCGCCGACGCGCTGCCCTGCCGCTCCGGCAGCTGCCAGGACCGCCAGCCCGAGCCCTATCACATGGCCCAGCTGCACCGCAGCGCGCTGCGCCTGGCCGGCGCGCTGCCGGCAGCCCGGGCGGCCTCGGCCGCCTCCGCCACGACATAGCCCTGGCCCGGTCTCTGCACCGCGCGCTGCGCCGGCCGGCCGCTGCCCTTACGATGCGCCGCTTCATTTGACGAGGACGCCATGGACCTGCCCGCCCACCAGCTGACGATGACCGTGCTGATGACCCCCGACACGGCCAACTTCGCCGGCAACGTGCACGGCGGCAACATCCTCAAGCTGCTGGACCAGGTGGCCTACGCCTGCGCCAGCCGCTATGCCGGCCGCTACGTGGTGACGCTGTCGGTGGACCGCGTGATCTTCCGCCAGCCTGTGCACGTGGGCGAGCTGGTCACCTTCCTGGCCAGCGTCAACCACACCGGCAAGTCGTCGATGGAGGTGGGCATCAAGGTGGTGGCCGAGAACATCCGCACCCAGGAGGTGCGGCATGTGAACAGCTGCTACTTCACGATGGTGGCGGTGGACGACAGCAACAAGCCGGTGGCCGTGGCGCCGCTGCGCCCCTTCACCCCCGAGGAGCGCCGCCGCCACGAGGCCGCCCTGGCCCGCAAGAAGGCGCGCGCCGCGCTCGAGACGACCGACCCAACCTGAGCGACGGCCCGCAGAGGGTTTCGCCCTCAGCCCTGCGGATGAGGCGGGCAGCCTGGGGATGGCGCTGCGCGGCCCCGTCAGAACAATCCGGCCGGTTCTCGCTACGCGGCCTTCCGGATGTCTTCTGCTCCCAGCGACACGCCCGCCCCACCCGACAACGCCCGGGCGGCCCGGCGCCCCGCCCCCCACCCTCGCAGCCCGCGATGGCAATGGCCTCGCGGCGGGTACTACGGCCTCATCGTCGCCGGCCTGCTCGCCATGGCCGCCGTGGCCGGGCTGGCGCAACGCCAGGCCCCCCACCCCGACATGCTGCGCAGCGTGCGGCCGTGGGACATCGGGCGACCCGACTGGTGGCTCTACCCCCGCGAGCTCAATGCCTTCAAGCGCCGCGTCATCGCCGGCGAGCTGGGCACCGTGTTCGCGCTGCCCGGCAGCACCCATCTGTGGGTGGCCGGGCAGCGCGGCCTGATCCTGCACAGCGAGGACGGTGGCCGCCACTGGGAACAGCAGTACCCCGAGCCACCACCGCCCGGTGGGCCACCGGCATTGGCCGCGCTGATCGAGGGCCTGCTGCCCAGCGCCCAGGCGGCCGACGCGGCGAAGACCCCGCCCCAGCAGCAGGTGGCCCGCCCGGTCGATGCCGGCGATGACCCCAAGGCCATCGCCAACCGTGAGCAGCGGCTGAAGGCGGCACAGGCCGCTTCGGCCTATCCCGCGCAACCGGAGGGCACCGGACTCACACCGACCATCCAGCAGCAGGCCGCCTCGGCGGCTGGCCGAGCCCCCCCGCCGCCCGCGCCCCGTCGGCTGGATCCCGGGGGCGCCGACGCCCCGCCGTCGGGCAGCACCGCTCCCATCGTCACGCTGACCGGGCTGCACTTCGTCGACGACCAGCGCGGCTGGGCGGTGGGCCAGGCGGAGGACGATCGCGCCGTGCTGCTGCGCACCGAGAACGGCGGCCGCAACTGGCAACGCCTGGCCCTGCCCGTGCGCCGTGCCTCGGCCCTGGCCATCGCCTTCGACCGCGACGGCCGCCAGGGCTGGCTGGGCGGTGACAACGGCCTGCTGCTGCTCAGCACGGACGCCGGCAACACCTGGCGCGATGCCGGCCCCACCAACTCGCTCACCTGGCATCAGCTGCTGGTGGCCCCGGCCGGCGGCACGGCCTGGGCGCTGGGCCACACGCCCACCGGCCGCCAGGTGTGGATGCGCTCGCCCGACCATGCCGACGGCGTGCGCCTGGCCGGCCTGCCCGACGGCTTCGGCGTCTGCGGCGCCGTGCATCCGGGCACCGGCCGCCTGTGGCTGGCCGCGCAGTCGGGTGAACTGCTGGAGATCAACGGGGCGGCACCCTCGGGCTGGCCGCGCCTGTCCGGCCGGGCCGCCGCCAAGCCGCCCGATGCCGCCGGGCCGACGCCCGCCGATGGCTGCCTGCTGGGCTTTGCCCCGGACGGCCGGCGCCTCTGGCTGGCCGACGGCTTCGGAACACTCTGGCACCTGGACCTGCCCGGCGAGCAGGGCTGGCAGCGCGAGCCGCTGTCCGGCGTGCGCGCGGTCGCCGGCGCAGCGGGCCAGGCCTGGGCCGTCGGCGCCGGCGGCGCGCTGTGGCAGCACGACGGCAGCGGCTGGCAGGCGCAGAGCACCGGCGCCCTGGGGAGCCTGACCCAGGTGGCCTTCGCGGCCGACGGCCGGCAGGGCTGGGCGATCGGCTCGGGCGGCCTGGCCCTGGTCAGCAACGATGGCGGGGTGAACTGGGCGCCGGCCTACCAGACGCCACCGGGCGTCGCGCTGAACCGGCTGGCCGTGGCGGCCGACGGTTCGCAGGTGATGCTCGCCAACGCCTCCACGCTGCTCGACAGCCGCGACGGCGGGCGCCACTGGCGGCGCAGCGACTTCGATGCCCCGCTGTCCGGCCCGGCCCTCGACGCCCGGCTGGAAACGGGCTGGCTGCTGCTGCCACGCGAGCAGCTGATGCGCACCACCGACCGCGGCGTCACCTGGGCCGCCCAGGCCTCGGCGCCGAACGGCGGGCTGTCCGCGCTGGCGCTGTCGCCCGCCGGCAGCCAGCTCTGGGCGGTCGGCGACGCCGTGCACCTGCGCAGCGGGCCGGTGGCTGCGTGGCAGGCCATCAAGCTCCCGCCGGCCACGCCGGAAGGCAGCAGCACCCGCCCGAATGCGCTGGCCGCGCTGGACGACGGCCAGGCCTGGCTGACCACCACCGACGGCCGCATCCTCTACCGCGCCCCCGGTGGCGCCGGCTTCGACCGCACCTGGACCGGCAACGACCGGCCCCTGCACGCGCTGCGCATGCTGCCGGACGGCCTGCGTGGCTGGGCGGCCGGCATGGGCGGGCTGATGCTGGCCACGCTGGACGGCGGCAAGACCTGGTCCCCCCAGGTGTCGGGCACGGCACAGACGCTGCGCGGCCTGGAGGTCAGCGCCGACGGTCAGAAGCTCTGGGCCGTGGGCGACGCCGCCACGCTGCGCCGCAGCCTCGACGGCGGCCGCAACTGGAGCGAGGTGGGCGTCTACCACCGCACCTGGGCGCCCTGGGCCTACGCCGCCCTGCTGCTGCTCAGCGCCGGCCTCGCGCTGCTGGTGTTGCGGGTGACGCCGCGCGGCGTCGTGATGGCAGGCGACCCCGAACGCGCCGAGGGCGCCTCCACCACGCTGGCCAGCGATCAACCGGTGATCGACAAGGCGCATGACCTGCTCGGCTACCGCAGCGCGGTGGAGGCGCTCAGCAGCTTCATCCGCAACGAGGCCACCGAGCCCCGCGTGACGCTGGCCGTCAGCGGCGAATGGGGCTCGGGCAAGAGCTCCATCATGCGCATGCTGCAGACCGAGCTGCAGCGCGCGGGCTTCCGCACCGCCTGGTACAACGCCTGGCACCAGCAGCAGGAGGGGCGGCCGCTGACGGCGCTGTTCAACTCCATACGCCAGCAGGCCGTGCCGCGCTGGTTCGAGCAGCCGCTGGCCGCGCTGCGGGTGCGCTCGCGGCTGATCTGGGCACGCGGCGGGGTCTATCGCGGGGCCAGCCTGCTGGCGGCCCTGGGCCTGGCCGTGCTGATCGGCGACCTGCTGCGCGCCGAGGGCCTGGGCTCCGGCGAACGCCTGGCGGCCAACTTCCGCCACTACGTGCTGGGCCAGCAGACACTGGTGCTGGACCGCAGCAGCCTGGCCGCGCTGAACCCGTTCAAGGAGGCCCATGACCGCGCCAGCACCGGCGACGTCAACCTCGCCGAGGTGGCCAGGGCCTGCGCCGCGCCGGCCAAGGCCGCGCTGCTGCCCAACCCGCCGCTGAACGCCGGCGCCTTCTGCGCCGTGGCCACCCAGCTGCTGCCCAGCACGGAGTGGCGCAACTTCCCGTCGCTGGCCTGCCGCGTCAAGCCCCTGCCCGGCACCCCGGCCGAGGCGGCCTGCCTGTTCAACGGCAGCGATGCGCTGCAGCAGCTGCTGAAGGAACGCCTGGCGCTGAGCCAGGCCGAGCAGGCGCTGGTGGTCAAGAGCGCCCAGGTCGTACCGCCGCCACCGCTGTTCAGCTGGCTGCACGGCTCGCTGGCCAGCGGGATGGCCGGCCTGGTGCTGCTGATCTTCACCAAGGGCGTGTCGGTCTACGGGCTGCAGCTGCTGGCGCCGCTCAAGACCCTGCTCGGCGCCAAGCTGGCCGACGAGAGCAGCAAGGAAAGCGCCGGCACCGTGGAGCGCTACCGCGCCGAGTTCTGCCTGCTGTGCCAGGCGCTGGACGGCCGGCTGGTGGTGTTCGTGGACGACCTGGACCGCTGCACGCCCGAGACCGTCAACCGCACGCTGGAGCTGACCAACTACCTCGTGGACGTGGGGCGCTGCTTCGTCGTCATCGGCGCGGCGCTGGAGCGGGTCAAGAAATGCGTGCGTCCGCCCGTCTTCATGGCCCGGCCCGACAGCCCCGAGGGCCAGAAGGAGGCGCTGGACTACGCCAACGACTACCTGCGCAAGCTCGTGCACGTGGAGCTGCCGGTGCCTGGGCGCGGCGAGCAGCTGCACCGCCTGCTGGAGCCCCGGCCCGAGGCCCGCACCCAATCACGCGAGCAGGCCCGCCGGCTGCTGCTGGAACGGGCCGGGCTGGCCGCGGCCACGCTGGCCTTCCTGGGTGCGCTGTGGATGGCGCTGGGCCTGGGCGCGCGGCTGCACGACCAGGGCGGCACCGACGTGCCCGAGCTCAAGCCCGCGCCCCCGGCTGCGTCGGCCGTGCCGCTGCCGGCCCCGGCACCGGCCAGCGCGGCGGCCAACGCGGCGGCGCGCGCGGAGACGGCCGCGTCCGGCGCTGCGGCGCGTGCCTGGGTCGGCCCGGACACCGGCCCCGTCGGGCTGGCCGACCCGGGCGAGGACGAACGCTGGCCGCGCAGCGCCTGGGTCGCGCTGAGCGCCAGCGCCGGCGTGCTGGCCGCGGCGCTGGGCTGGAAGCGGCTGCGCCGCTACCGCACGGCGCTGGCCGTTGCGCTGGGCGGGGCGCTGCGCGAGCGCGACTCGGCGCGCTTCCTCGGCACGCTGCGGCTGTGGAGCCGCCTGGTCATCGCGCACGACCCGACGCCGCGCCAGATCAAGCGCTTCTACAACCGCGCCCGGCTGCTTGCCGCCTTCGAGGCCGGCGCCGACAAGGATGTGGACGAGGCCCAGCTCGTCGCCCTGGCCGCGCTCGATCAGGCCCAGCCGGGCCTGCTGGCACGGCTGGGCGCCGCGACCGCGCTCGGCGACCAACTGCTGGCGGACTACCTGCTCGGCGAAACCCGCCTCGACGGCCAGCCGCCCGACCCGCAGCTGCAGCAGCTCTGGCAGCAACACCTGACCCTGCTGGGCCGCATGCCCAGCGTGCACGAGCTGCGCCGCTTCCTGGAGCGCGTGGCCGGGCTGGAGGTGCGCTGAGGGCCTGGCCTTACTTGCCGATGCAGAAGACGCGAATTCGTCCAGATCTCAATGGGCGTTCAGATCGTGCTCCGACAGCCCAGCTCTCGGATTCGAGCTTGGACGCAGACCGACCTGGCTGAACCGTCGGGTCAGCTTCGGCCTGTTGACGGCGGCTGTGGAGAAGCGCGCTGATCTTGATGATCACCGAACTTCTGCTGCACCCACGCCTCCATCGCCTGCGCGACGGGCAACATCATGCCGTCTTGCTCGCCGCCAGCGAGCGCCGGGCTCTCTGCAGCGACGTCCGGATGCCACCGCAGCTGGCAGCCGTTGACTGAGTCGATCGTGACGGCAGCGAACTGCCGGAACTGGACCAGCAGCTGATCGACGAGCGATATCGGCGCATCCAGGACACACAGGCTGGGCTCGGGGGGCCATTCGCCCGTTGGGTCACATCCCTGCGCCGCCAGATAGCGCAAGCCCTGGTCGTTGAGCGCCCGGACGAGCTGATCTTGCTGCCGCTGGTTTTCCGCGTGGTCCGTGGGCTCGCTGAAGGGGTTCCAGGCCGTGATGACACAGGCATGCGTTGCCCGCGCTTGACGGAGCCAGGCGGCTGCCGCCTCGGGGCTGGCTCCGATCAGAAAGCTGGCTGGCGGGTTGTCCAGCACCTCGAAGCGCGTTGCGAGGTAGGCGCCAATGAGCGCTGCACTTGGCTTCGGCGGGGACTCGGGCATCTTGCTTCCAGACACGGGCAGGTTGAGAGAACAGCGGTATAGCTCGAAATCAGCATGCCCCAGGTCAGACCGGGGGAGGCAAGACCCGACCTAAACTCGCGAGACGTGTGCGTCTCTCGGTCTGACGGGGCGGGGGACACCAAGAAGAAAAACCCAGGGAACAGGCATGACAACGGGTAACTTCGGCTTTCTTCAGAGGCATTCACCGCTCCTGGCTGAGCTCGGCGCAGTCGCCGAAAAGCTCTACCCTTTCGACCCCGCCAGCTGCGTGCTCAAGCTACGCCTCCTCGCCGAGGCCCTGACGCAGGACATCGCCGCACGCCTTGGCATCCAGCTGCAGCAGCCTACCCAGGCGGAACTCTTGCGCGCCGTCGACCAGCGCCTGGGGCTGGACCCCCAAGTGCGGCAGATGTTCCACCTGCTGCGCCAACGCGGCAACGTGGCCGCCCACGAGGCGCAGCACGCCATCGGTTACCGCGAGGGGCTGGAGTCGCTGAAGGTCGCGCGCGAGGTTGCCGTCTGGTACCACCGTAGCTTCGGCAAGCAGCCCGACTTCAAGCCCGGCCCTTTCCAGCTGCCCGACGACCCCAGCCAGCGGTTTGTCGGCCTCCAGCAGCAGATCAACGATCTCCAGCAGGCGCTGCAACAGGCCCAACAAGGGCAGTCGGCGCAGGCTGAATTGGCGCAGCTGCTGGAGGACCAGGCCGCGCAAGAGCGCGAGTTGGCCCGCCGTGCCGTCGAGGAGCGCAGCGTCTACGAGTCCTTGGCCGAGGAGGCGACGGCCCGCTACGCCCAGCTCAAGGCCGAGTTCGACGCGACGAGCCGCGCCAGCAGCACGCCGGCCAGCGCCGCCCAGATCAACGACTTTGCGCAGCGTGCCCAGGTCGCCGCGCAGAAGGTCGAGATGGACGAGGCCGCCACCCGTGTGCTCATCGACCTGCAGCTCATCGACGCGGGCTGGGATGCCGACAGCGTCAATCTCACTCACGCCAAGGGCGCCCGGCCTGCGCGCAACAAGAACCAGGCCATCGCCGAGTGGCCCACCCAGGGCAAGCAGAGCGCCGACTACATCCTGTTCGCTGGCCTGACCCCTATCGCCACGGTCGAGGCCAAGCGCCTCAACATCAACGTGGCCGGCAAGATCGAACAGGCGGAGCGCTACGCCCGCGGCTACGCACTGCCGGACGAGCAGGTGCCCGCATGGACGTTGGAAGGTCGCCACGGCCCCTGGCCCGATGGGCAGGGCGGCGAGTTCACCGTGCCCTTCGCCTATTCCAGCAACGGCCGTCTGCTGGTCAAGCAAAGCCCCGAGGCCAGCGGCACCTGGCATCGTGACCTGCGGCACCCGTCACACCTCAAGCGCCCGCTGCCCAGCTTCCACTCACCCGATGGCTTGCTGGACATGCTCAAGCGCAGCAAGGCCGATGCGGAGGCACGGCTGCGCAACGAGGGCTTCGAGTACCTGCGCCTGCGCGAGTACCAAGAGCGCGCCATCCAGGCCGTCGAGAAGGCCCTGGCCGCTGGGCAGACCCACTGCCTGCTGGCCATGGCCACCGGCACCGGCAAGACGCGCACCATCATTGGCCTGATGTACCGGTTCCTGAAGGCCGAGCGCTTCCGACGCATCCTCTTCCTGGTCGACCGCACAGCACTCGGCCACCAGGCCATGGATTCCTTCAACGAGGCGCCCCTGGAGCAGAACCAGCCGCTCTCCCGCATCTACAACATCGCCGACCTGGGCGACATGGCCGCCGAGGCCGAAACCCGGGTGCAGGTGGCCACCGTGCAGGCCATGGTGCGCCGTGTCTTCGGCAGCGACACACCGCCACCCGTCGATGCCTACGACTGCATCATCGTGGACGAGGCCCACCGCGGCTATACGCTGGACCAGGAGATGACCGAGGGCGAGCTGGAGCTGCGCGACCACGCCCAGTACCTGTCGTCCTACCGCCGCGTGCTGGACTACTTCGACGCCGCCAAGATCGGCCTCACCGCCACGCCCGCCCGGCACACCACTGACATCTTCGGCAAGCCCGTCTTCACCTACAGCTACCGCGAAGCCGTGGCCGACGACTGGCTCATAGACCACGAGCCCCCCATTCGCTACGAGACCGAGCTCTCCCGCGCCGGCATCCACTTCGACAAGGGCCAGACCGTGGAGGCCCTCAATCTGGGCACAGGCGAGATCCAGACCGCCGAGTTGGAGGACGAGCTCAACTTCGAGCTGGAGAGCTTCAACCGCCGGGTCATCAACGACGACTTCAACCGCGTCATCTGCGAGGCCCTGGCCCAGGAGCTGGACCCCAATGGCGAAGAGAAGACCATGATCTTCTGCGCCAACGACGCGCATGCCGACATGGTCAAGCGCCTGCTGGACGCGGCCTTTCGCGACGTGTACGGGGATCAGTACAACGAGGCCGCGGTGCGCAAGATCACTGGCGCCTCCGACAAGGTCGACCAGCTGATCCGCCTCTACAAGAACGAGCGCTACCCCAGCATCGCCATCACGGTGGATCTGCTGACCACCGGCATCGACGTGCCGCCGATCTGCCACCTGGTCTTCATGCGCCGCGTGAAGTCCCGCATCCTCTATGAGCAGATGATCGGCCGCGCCACGCGCCGCTGCGACGAGATCGGCAAGACGGTTTTCAAGATCTACGACCCGGTGGACCTCTACGCCTCCTTGCAGGCCGTCAACACCATGCAGCCCCTGGTCAAGGACCCCAAGGTCACCCTGGAGCAGCTGATCGACGAGCTGGACAACCCGGCCAGCTACGAGGCGCCCGGGAGCGGCCCCGGCCGCAGTCATGCGCATGACGTCCTGGACCAGCTCAACCAGAAGCTCATGCGCGTGCTGCGCCAGGCGGCACACAAGGCCGAGACTCGGCCTGCACTGAAGGACAAGCTGGGCCAACTGGAGCAGCAGTGGGGCGTGCCGCCGGACAAGCTGCACCAGCACCTGCACAAGCTTGGCCAGGAGCACGGCCCACGCGCGGCCGCCGACTACCTGCGCCACAGCACACGCCTGCTGACCCAGCTTGCAGAAGTGAAGGACCTGATCGGCACCAGCTACCTGCCCGTCCTATCCACACACAGCGACGCCCTGGTGGCGCGCGAACAGAGCTGGGGCACCTACAAGCGCCCCGAGGACTACCTGGACAGCTTCGGCGCCTTCATCCGTGAGCAGCTCAACCAGTCTGCAGCGCTGGCCGTGGTCGTGAAGCGCCCGCGGGACCTGACACGCGAGCAGCTGAAGGAGATCCGCCTGCTGCTGGATGAGCATGGCTACTCCGAGGCCAAGCTGCAGGCCGCCTGGCGCAGCAGGAGCAACCAGGACATTGCGGCCAGCATCCTCGGCCACATCCGTCGGGCCGCCCTGGGCGAGGCCCTGCTGCCCTTCGAGCAGCGCGTGGCCCAGGCCCTGCAGAAGATCTACAGCCAGCGTGCCTGGACGCCTGTGCAGCGCAAGTGGCTGGAGCGCCTGGGCCGGCAGCTGACCCACGAGGTGGTCATGGACACCACCTTCGTCAACCGGGCCTTCGAGCAAGACGGTGGTGCCAAGCAGCTCAACAAGCTGCTGGGCGGCGAGCTGCAGCAGGTGCTTGAGCACCTGGCCGACGGCCTGTGGCCACGGGCGGCCTGAAGCGTCAGTTGGAACGCAGGCGCTGGCACAATGGCACTCAATACGCCCCCTACCTCTGCCCCCGGCGCAAGCGCGGTGAGCCATGTGGGGGGTTTCTCTTTGGTGGATACAAATCGTGGCGGGCTTGCCGCCCAACCGGGGCCTGGCTCCGCTCCGGGCCTGAGGCCCGCACCTACAACAGCATGACCACCTCCGACATCGTCCAGAAGCTCTGGAACCTCTGTGACGTCCTGCGCGACGACGGCATCAACTACACCGACTACGTCACCGAGCTCGTGCTGCTGCTCTTCATCAAGATGGAGCACGAGAACACCGAGAGCGGCCTGCTGCAGGCGCACAAGCTGCCCGAGTACGCCCGCTGGCCCGAGTTCACCGGCCGCTCCGGCCTGAACCTGCTGACCCACTACAAGACCAGCCTGCTGCAGCTGTCGCAAAGCCCGGACCCGCTGATCGCCGCCATCTACGCCGACGCGCAGACCAGCCTCAAGGAGCCGCGCCACCTGGAGCAGCTCATCAAGAGCCTGGACGCCATCGACTGGTTCAGCGCCAAGCAGGACGGCCTGGGCGACCTCTACGAAGGCCTGCTGGAGAAAAACGCCAACGAGACCAAGAGCGGCGCCGGCCAGTACTTCACCCCGCGCCCGCTGATCGACACCATCGTCGAGCTCATCAAGCCCCAGCCGGGCGAGACCATCCAGGACCCGGCTGCCGGCACCGCCGGCTTCCTGATCGCCGCGGATACCTTCATCCGCGCCCACACGGACGACCTCTACACCCTCAGCGAGCCCCAGCGGCGCTTTCAGCGCAACAAGGCCTACCTGGGCATGGAGCTGGTGTCCAGCACGCGCCGCCTGGCGCTGATGAACTGCCTGCTGCACGGCATGGAGGGCGACGACGAAGGCGTGGTCCACCTCGGCAACACGCTGGGCAGCGCCGGCAGCAACCTGCCCAAGAGCGACATCATCCTCAGCAACCCGCCGTTTGGCACCGCCAAGGGCGGCGGCGGCCCCACCCGCGACGACCTCACCTTCGCCACCAGCAACAAGCAGCTGGCCTTTCTGCAGCACATCGTGCGCCACCTGAAGGACGGCGGCCGCGCGGCCGTGGTGCTGCCCGACAACGTGCTCTTCGAGAGCGGCGTGGGCGCCGACATCCGGCGCGACCTGATGGACAAATGCCGGCTGCATACCATCCTGCGCCTGCCCACCGGCATCTTCTACGCCCAGGGCGTGAAGACCAATGTGCTGTTCTTCCAGAAGATCAGCCAGGCCGCCACCGGCAGCACGCAGGAGGTCTGGGTCTATGACATGCGGGCCAATGCGCCCAAGTTCGGCAAGCGCACGCCGCTGACGCGCGATCACTTCGGAGACTTCAAGGCCTGCTTCGGTGAAGAACCAAACGGCCTGAGTGCGCGGCAAGATCAAGGCGAGACTGGGCGCTTGCGCCGCTTCACCCGCGACTGGATCGCCAGCGAGAAGGGCGACAGCCTGGATATCGCCTGGCTGAAGGATGAGAACGCCGAGGATGCGGCCGACTTGCCGGAGCCGGGAGTGCTAGCGCGGGAGGCCGTGGAGGAGCTGAACGCGGCTGTCGAGGAACTAGAGGCGATCTTGGCGGAGCTGGGAGCGGCCGCGGAATGAAGACGCTTCCCGTCGGATGGACAACGGCCAAGCTGGGTGACATTGCCGGCAAAGGGCAGTATGGCTGGACAACGAAGGCAGCCGGCGCCGGCTCTGTGCAATTCCTGCGAACCACCGACATCACCAAGCGGTCGATCGATTGGCACACCGTGCCATGGTGTGAGGAAGAGCCTGCCGACGTCGCCAAGTACAGGTTGGCACCGGGAGACATAGTGATCTCCCGTGCGGGCTCGGTCGGTTTCAGCAAGTTGCTGGCCGATGTCCCAGGTCTTGTCGTGTTCGCCTCTTACTTGATCCGGTTCAAGCCGAGCGATGTACTTGATGCCAGGTATCTCGCCGCCTACTTGCGATCCGATTCCTACTGGGCCGCGATTGCCAGTGCCTCAGCCGGCATCGCCGTATCGAACGTCAATGCTTCCAGCCTGGCTGAGCTTGAGGTGCCCATTGCTCCTCGCGCGGAGCAACGCCGCATCGCCGACAAGCTCGACAACGTGCTCGCCCGCGTGGACTCGGTGAACGACCGCCTCGCCCGCGTCGCCCCCTTGCTCAAGCGCTTCCGCCAGTCGGTGCTGGCGGCGGCAACGTCGGGGAAGTTGACGGAGGATTGGCGACGACTCCATCAGCAGCCGCCAGTTGCTGACCTAGCCCTGCAAGGAATCTGTCAAATCGGCAGAGTGATCACATACGGGGTAGTGAAGCTCGGTGATGAGGTTGCTGGAGGCACGCCCTGCCTTCGTACCAGCAATGTGCGCTGGCTGCGCTTCGAGCTGGACGGCATGAAATCCATCCGCCCAAGCCTGTCTGCCGAGTACGGACGCACGATCCTGCAAGGTGGAGAAGTCTTGGTGAACGTCCGAGGCACTCTGGGCGGTGTCGCCGTGGCGGCGCCAGAGATGAAGGGCTGGAACGTATCCCGCGAGGTGGCCGTCGTCCCAGTCGACTTGCAGAAGGCTGACCCGAGATTTGTCGCGCTGTGCGTCGGCAGTGAGGAAGGCCAGCGTTGGCTAACTGGAGTAGCAAAGGGCGTCGCCTACACCGGCATCAACATCGAGGACCTGCGATCCCTTCCACTCAAGCTACCAACGTTGCTTGAGCAAGCAGAAATAGTGCGCCGCGTCGAACTCCTCTTCGCCTACGCCGCCCGCCTCGAAACCCGCCTGCAGGCCGCCCAGACCGCCGCCGAGCGCCTGACACCCGCCCTGCTGGCCAAGGCATTCCGCGGCGAGCTGGTACCCCAGGACCCCAATGACGAGCCGGCCAGCGAGCTGTTGAAGCGCCTCACTGCCCAGCGCCCGCCTGCCCGGCCCCGCGGCCGCAAGCCTGCGGCCCGCACGAGCGAGTGAGGGCGTGAGCGGCGCCAGGCCCCCGGCCGCGCCGCCTTACTTGCCAATGCAAAAGCTGCTGAAGATCACGCCCAGCAGCTCGTCGGCCGAGAAGGCGCCGGTGATCTCGCCCAGCGCGTCGTGCGCCAGGCGCAGCTCCTCGGCCAGCAGGTCCAGCGCCGCGTCGCGCTGGGCGGCCACCTCTCGGGCCAGCGCCAGGTGCTCGGCAGTGCGGGCCAGCGCCTGCACATGGCGCTCGCGCGCGATGAACAGGCCCTCGGGCACGGCCTGCCAGCCCGCGGTGGCCAGCAGGCGCTGGCGCAGCGCTTCCAGGCCCTCGCCGGTCTTGAGGCTGAGCGCGACCTCGCCGGCCGGCGGCTCGCCCAGGTCGGTCTTGTTGAACACCTGCACGATGCGGCTGGCCTCGACGCCGGCCAGCCGCGCGCGTATGCGCTCGTCCTCGGCCTCGTAGTCCGGCTGGCCCACGCGGCCCAGGTCGTGCAGGAACAGCACCACGTCGGCCTCGGCAATCGCGTCCCAGCTGCGCGACACGCCAATGCGCTCCACCTCGTCGGCCGTGTCGTCGCGCAGGCCGGCGGTGTCGGTGATGTGCAGTGGCACACCTTCGATCTGAATCGTCTGGCTGACCTTGTCGCGCGTGGTGCCGGGGATGGGCGTCACGATGGCCAGCTCGGCCCCGGCCAGTGCGTTCAGCAGCGAGCTCTTGCCCACATTGGGCTGGCCGGCCAGCACCACCTTGAGGCCGTCGCGCAGCAGCGCGCCCTGGCGGGTGCGGGCTTGCACGGCGTTCAGTTGCGCCGTCAGGCGGTCCAGCCGGCCGAAGGCATCGGCCTTCTCCAGGAAGTCGATCTCCTCCTCGGGGAAGTCCAGCGTCGCCTCGACCAGCATGCGCAGCTGGATCAGTTGGTCGCGCAGCAGGCCCACCTCGTGGCTGAGCGCGCCGCCCAAAGCGCGGCTGGCGCTGCGCGCGGCCGCCTCGGTGCTGGCGTCTATCAGGTCGGCCACGGCCTCGGCCTGGGCCAGGTCCAGCTTGCCGTTCAGGAACGCGCGCTGCGTGAACTCGCCCGGCTCGGCCAGGCGCACGCCCAAGCCCGCGCCGGCCTCGATGACGCGCGCCAGCAGCAGCTGCATCACGACCGCGCCGCCATGGGCCTGCAGCTCCAGCACATGCTCGCCGGTGTAGGAATGCGGCGCCGGGAAGTGCAGCGCCAGGCCCTGGTCGATGGCGGCGCCGGCGGCGTCGCGAAACGGCAGGTAGTGGGCCTCGCGCGGGCGCAATGCGCGGCCGCAGACTGCTAGGATCAACGGGGACAGGTCTTGCGGTGAAGACACGCGCACGATGCCCACCGCCCCCCGGCCGGGAGCGGTGGCGATGGCGGCGATGGGGTCGGCATGGCGAGACAGCATGGCCCGCATTGTCGAACCTGGCCGCCCCCGCGGCCATCTGCCCACCGCACCAGCCGCTGCCGAACACCGTGAGTTCGCCCTTGAGTTCACCCTTGACCGCCGACCCCAGCCTGCCCGCCGTCGACGCCGGCCTTCGCGAGGAGCTCTACCGCGAGCTGCGACAGATGGCCCGTCAGCGGCTGCGCCGCAGCGGCCCGATGACGCTGCTGGACACCACGGCGCTGGTGCACGAGAGCTGGCTCAAGCTGGAGCGCCAGGCCGCCTGGCAGGGCATGGCCCCCGATCACTTCATGGCCTATGCGGCGACCGTGATGCGCTCCATCGTGGTGGACTACGCCCGCGCCCGCCTGGCGCAGCAGCGCGGTGGCGGCGCCACCCATGTGCCGCTGGACGAACTGCCCACGCTGGCCCACCGCGACGAGGAATACCTGCAGATCCACGACGCGCTGACGCTGCTGGAACGCCAGGACCCGCGCCTGGCCCGGCTGGTGGAGCTGCGCTTCTTCGTCGGCCTGGAAGAGACCGAGTGCGCCGAGGCGCTGGGCCAGTCGCGCCGCACGGTGCAACGCGACTGGCAGAAGGCCCGCGCGCTGTTGTGGGCGGCGCTGCAGCCATGAGCGCCGAGCTGCTGGCGCACTGGGCTGAAATCGAACCGTTGCTCGACCAGGCGCTGACGCTCCCCCCCGAGCAACGCGAGCAATTCCTCTCCACGCTGCCGCCCGGCCAGCAGCGCTGGCGCGCCGCGCTGGAGCAGCTGTTGCGCGCCGAGGCGGAATCAGCCCGCGCCGGCTTTCTGGCCCAGGCGGCCAGCCTGGCCGCGGAGCCGACGGCCGCTTCGACATCGGCGCCGGGGCCCCGTGAGGCCGGCTGGCAGGCGGGGCAGCAGGTCGGCCCCTGGGTGCTGATCGAGGAGCTGGGCCGGGGCGGCATGGCCAGCGTCTGGCGGGCACGCCCGCACAGCGGCGACTTCCAGCGCGAGGTGGCGCTCAAGCTGCCACACAGCCCGGCGCCCGGCTGGCTGGAGCGCCTCAAGCGCGAACGCGATCTGCTGGCGCGCCTGCAGCACGTCGGCATCGCGCGGCTGTACGACGCCGGCGTCGACGCCCAGGGCCTGCCCTGGCTGGCGATGGAGTGCGTGCAGGGGGCGGACATCCTGCAGTGGTGCGAATCGCGGCGCAGCAGCGTGCGCGAGCGCCTTGGCCTGCTGCTGCAGGTGGCCGACGCGCTGCAATACGCGCACAACCGCCTGGTGCTGCACCGCGACATCAAGCCTGCCAATGTGATGGTGCAGGACGACGGGCAAGTGCGACTGCTGGACTTCGGCATCGCGCGCAGCCTCGCTGCGGAAGATGGCGAGTCCGCGCTCACACAGTTGGGACAAAGGCCCATGACGCCCGAGTACGCGTCGCCCGAGCAGGTGCGCGGTGAAGAACCCGGCATCGCCAGCGACGTCTACGCCTTCGGCGTGCTGGCCTACCGGCTGCTCAGCGGCGTCAGCCCCTATGCGGCGGCGACACCCGCGTCGCGCCATGCACTGGAGCGGGCGGTATTGGAGTTCCAACCTCCCGCGCTCTCCATGGCCGCTCAGGACCGCGGCACGCAAAAGGCGCTGCACGGCGACCTGGATGCCATCGTGCTCAAGGCACTGGCCAAGGAACCGGCGCGCCGCTACGCGACGATGGACGCACTCGCCGCCGATCTGCGCCGCCACCTGGCCGGAGATCCAGTGCTGGCTCGGCCCCCCTCATGGCGCTACCGCGCCGGCCGCTTCGTGGCTCGCCACCGCTGGGCGGTAGGAGCATCCACCCTGGCGGTGCTCGCGCTGCTCGGAACGACGGGTTGGGCGGTGTTCGCAGCGCGGGAAGCCAACAGTCAGGCCATACGAGCCCGGGCCATGTACCGGTTTGCACTGGGACTGTTCAATCCTGATGACCAGTCCAGCCCCGACCTCTCGCACCGGGACATGCGGCTCAAGGACCTCGTCCAGGCCGGCGCCAAACGCATCCTCGCCGAGCTGGAGCAAGCCCCCGAGGAACGGCTGTCGCTGATGACCGACCTGGCCAAACTCGCCAGCGCCTTCAACCTGGACGAGGAAGCCCGGCATCTGCATGACGAGATGCTGCGCTACGCCGCCAGGGTCCACGGCAAGGACAGCGTCGCCTATGGCGACGTCCTGATCGAGCAGATCGACTGGGCCTACGAGAACAAGCAAGACGAGCAGGCCATCGCCTTCGCGGAGGAGGCCTTACGCATCTTCGAGGCGCAGCGCGTGAAGGATCCGGCCCGGTTGGCTCTCGCCTATGCAGGCCGAAGCGCCCGTATCGAGCGTTTCCCTGCGGGAGATGCCCGCGTCGAAAGTGACTTGAGGGCGTCGGTCAAGTACGCCACGCAGGCCGGTGAATACGACCAGGCCCATGTCAGTCTGGGCCTGCTGGCCAGGTTCCATGCGAATGAGGGCCGCTACGACCTGGCACTGGCCGACACGGACGAAGCCCTGGCCTCCAACCGGCAGCATTTCGGGGCGGACGCCGCACAGACCGTCACCGCGTTGCGCGACCGGGCGGACGTCCTGGAGAACCTCGGACGCTGGGTCGAGTCCAACCAGACCCGGCACGAGGCGCTCCTCGGCGCCCGCCGCATCTGGGGCGAAGACCATCAGCAGAGCCTGCTGCTGCAATTGAAGTTCGCCAACATGCAGCTCGACACCTTGCAGGCCCGGCAGGGCGCGTCGCTTGCGGCCGACGCCGAGTCGAAGATGCAGGGCCCCACCTGGCGCAGCCCGGACTCCAAGCTGCGGGATTACGTGTCCTTTGCCCAGGATGCCCTCATCCGTGCCGCGCTCAGGATGGGGCGCTTCGATGAGGCCCTGCGCCTGTGCAACAGTGTCGGCGCGGTCAGCGACAACGTCCAGCCGGGACGACAGGTTCAGCGACTGACCATGTGTGCCCAGGCTCGTGTGGCCCAAGGGGACGCGTCGGGAGCGCGTCCCTGGCTGGAGCACGCCCAGTCCTTGTGGAAACAGTACTGGCCGGACCTGCCACTGCGCGCCGTCAGCATCCGCCATATCGAAGGCGAAGCGGCCATGGCCCAGGGCAGACCGGAGATCGCGCGCTCGAAGTTCACCGAGGCCTTGGCGGCTCTTCCGCAGGCGTCGCGTTTCCAGAGCGCCGCCATCTGGCTGGATGTCGCCATGCTCGGCACCCATGAAGCGAACGCCACGGATATCGGCGCCGTGGAACGACTGGCGCATGAGTTGGAGCAATCCCCCGAGCGCGCCGCCTTCGCTTACCAGGAGGCGTTGATGCTGCAGGCGCTGGGAAGATTGCGGCTGGCCCAGGGCGATGCCCAGGGCGCTCTCGCCCCGCTGGCTCGCGCCATCCAGCTGCACGAGTCGCGCGGCGAGACCCCGCAAAGCCGTTGGCTGCGCTTGTGTCAGGAAGCGCAGGCCAAAGCCTTGGCCGAAGTGCAGGCCGGGCAACGCAACCCCACCACCGCAAATCCGGCCGCGGCAGGCACCCGGCCGACCTGACACCCGGCACGGTCTGGTAAGGCCTGGACTAACTGGCCATCCCCCTTTGGCGCTTTTCGGCGGCGGTTCTCGTGAATGCAGAAGACGGCCCCGGCACTCACGCCGGGGCTCCTCGAGCAAGCAAGGAGAACTGGCAATGAAGCGTGCTTCGACCCTGGCACTAAGCCTGGCGATGATGGCGGCCCTGGTGGCCTGTGGCGGCGGCAGCGATGACGGCAGCCCCGGCAATGGCGGCACGTCCTAGGGAGGATCCTCGGGTGGCTCCGGCAGCGCTTGGCTAGGACTGTCCAAGATGGCGGGTGTGCACGCGAAGATGCTGGACCTGGCGCTGCCGAGCAAAGAACTGCAAGCCTTCTCATTAAGCCTGAACCCGAGTTCAAGTTGGCTATGAGGTGGGCCTGCAGGAGGCTGGAGAGGACACTCGTGGCCCGCAATGACGCGAGAGCGTCACTTGGCGTTGTGGAGCGTGGCTGCCGCCAAGGGAGTGGCTAGAGGCAGAACTGAGCCTGGCACTCATCCGCTGCCAGCGCAGTTGGGCGAATGCAAGGCTGCATGGGCTCAAGTGGCGCTAGCTAAGCAGGTACCAACCAGTCCAGCACGAACGCATCGTCGGCTTACGAGGAATGGATACACGTTAACCGCGGAGTGCTGTAGCTGACAAAGCTACACCAAGCCAGCGAAAAAGCGTATCACGCACCCTTCTTGGGCGCTGTGCTGCTGTTCGAAGAAGAGACGCTGGAAGTGCCCGAAGTGCTCGGCTTGGGCTTGAGCACACTGAACGTAGCCCATTGCGCATTCGCGGCGTCGGCAAAGAAGAAGGCGACAAGCAACAAAAAAGCGACCCGCGTGGATATTTGCATAAGACTTTCCCTTCTAAGTTCGCGCCGGATTTTATGCCCTCAACGTCGCCGGTAGCTCTCGCAGGTTCCGCCCGTCGGCCGCTCTCGCAAATTCGCTACGGCGGAAGACGCCGCAGCGGACAGACTGCCGGCGCTTGGCGCTTTTCGGCGCCGGTTCTCGTGAATGCAGAAGACGGCCCCGGCACTCACGCCGGGGCTCCTCGAGCAAGCAAGGAGAACTGGCAATGAAGCGTGTTTCAACCCTGGCCCTGAGCCTGATGACTGCGGCCGCCCTGGTGGCCTGCGGCGGCGGCAGCGACGACAGCGGCAGCAGCCCCAGCAACGGCGGCGCGTCCTCAGGGGGCTCGACGGGCGGGTCGTCCGGCAGCGGATCGTCGGGCGGTGGTTCGGGCAGTGGCTCGGGCAACAGCGGCTCCACCCCCGTCACCGCCGCGCTGGCCTCCAGCATCTGCGGCGGCAGCGCCACGACCAACAGCTTCTTCGACGTGGTGTATCCGGGCGTGGCCGGCATTGCGCGGCGCTCGTCCCGAGCCGTCGGCGTCCATGGCCAGGCGAGCGACGCCCAGCAATGCCTGGCGATGGCCGGCTCCACGGCGCAGAACGACCTGAACCAGCTGGGCATCGTCACCACCGACGCCTGGGCCAACAACATCGGCTACTTCGAATGGGTGATCAACGGCCTGGGCAACCTGGCCGCCACGAACCAGGTGTCCGGCGCGATCAAGCTCAACCAGCAGCTCTTCATCGCCTGCTCCACGAACTCCGACGCCATCAAGTACCTGGGCGTGAAGTCGTCCACCCTGGTGAACACCGACATCTTCGGCACCAAGGAGGCCGCCACCGTCGCCCGCGGCACGGGCTTCACCTCGATGGAGTGCCAGTCCGACGGCAAGGGTGGCTACCAGGTGGGCACCGGCACCACCGTGGCCACCTTCGCCGCGGATGGCAGCCTGACGGTGACGGAGGGCGGCAAGACCGCACTGAGCGTCGCCACCGCCAACGTGCCCGCCCTGTTCTCCGACGACGGCTACACCGTGAACGGCACGACCTTCCGCTGGGGCCTCTACCAGGTGCCGGTGGGCACGGGCAGCAAGCAGGTCATCGTGCACACCACCAAGAAGGCCGACGGCAGCTACGGCGTGCTGGCCTTCGTGCAGCCCTGAGCGAACGCCGTGGCGCTTGGCGCCCGGGCTTCTCGTTAAGCGGATCGAGCCCCTCGCGGGCTCGGTTCGCCATCCCCAGAAGCCCAGGAGCCCCGCATGAGCCTTTCCTCGCCGGCCGCCGCTGCCACGCAGCGCGGCACCATTCTTCGTGACACCCAGGCCGGCCCCGGCCTGATCAGCGTGGGCGGCCGCCAGCTGGCCTTCACGCTGGAGCAGCACTGGGCGTCGGAACGCCCGCCGGTCACCGGAGCCCGCGTCGACGCCACCTTCGACGGCGACGAGCTGCGTCAGCTGCATCTGGTGGACGACACCCAGATCGCCAAGGAGATGGCCACGCAGGCCGCCGGGCAGATGGCGGCCCAGGGTCAGGCCTTGCTGGGCCGTGCGCTGGCCGAGTTCGGCAGGCTGCCGCTGGCGGCCCTGGTGGCCCTGTGGCTGGGCTGGTGGGTGTTCGACTGGGTGTCGGTGCGCGTGATCGGCACCCATGTCGCCAGCTACAGCTTCTGGGACATGCTGAAGATGCTGGCCAGCGGCAACGCGCTGGAGGCCATGCAGTATTCGCGCAGCAGCCTGGGCTTCTGGAACTTCGTCGCCCTGCTGTGCGCCGTGGCGCCACTCGCGCCGCTCGTCACCCGCCACCGGCTGGCCAGCCTGGGCCTGGCCGCGCCGCTGGCCTTCATGGCATTGCAGGGCGCCCGGCTGTACTGGGGCATCTCCAGCGCCGTCAGCGAGATGCAGCAGCAGATGGCCGGCTTCGGCGGCCAGATGGGTCGCATGCTGCGCGACGTCGGCAGCGAGATGCAGGCCGAGATCTTCAAGTCCATCACCCTGGGCCTGGGCCTGTATCTGTCGCTGGCCGCCGCCGCCGTGCTGGCCTTCTTCGCCTTCGTGCGCCTGCGCCGCTGAATGCCGCTCGCGCTCCAACACATTCACTGCTGACCGGAGATTCACATGAAGCAAGACCTGTCCCCCCTGGCCCTGGCCGCCTGCGCCGCCCTGTCGCTGAGCCTGCTGAGCGGCTGCGGCAAGAAGGATGAGGCCGGCACGCCCAAGCCGGCCGACACGGCCCCCAGCCTGGCCAGCGCCCGCGACCCCGAGGCGCTGAAGAAGGCGGCCGAGGCCCAGCGCGTGGCCGGCCTGCCGCAGGCCAACCCGGCCACACCGGCCGAGGCCTACAAGCTGATCGACTCGGGCAACCAGCTGATGTACCTGTACTACGCGGTGTCGGCCATGCCGGCCGACATGGGCCAGATCGCGGAGGTGCTGTCGCAGGACTACCGCGCCACGCAGGATCAGTTCAAGCGCCAGGACATCCTGAAGGTGCTGGAGCCGCGCGTGAAGGCCGAAATCGCCGCCGCCGGCGAGCGCCGCTACGTGATCTGGGAGGCCGACAACAACCTGATCGACCACTACGACTTCGAGCGCAAGCGCTTCCCGGTGCGCGACGGCTTCTGGAAGGGCGGCACGCGCTTCTACTACAACGACAACAGCCGCTACCAGATCAGCTTCAGCGGCGCCGAGAAGCTGCAGAGCCTGCCGGTGGCCGACGAGGCCATGGCGCGCGAGATCGAGGACAAGGTGAACAAGTACGGCGCGCTGACGCTGCGCATCTACGCCTTCGCGCAGGACGCCGACCTCAACGAGAAGGTCGTGAAGTCTCAGGTGGTGAAGATGGAGCTGCTCGACAAGAAGGGCAAGCTGCTGGCCAGCACCGCGCTCTGAGCGCCGCCCCGCTGGCGCGGGGGAGGCTGGGGGCGGTCGCTCTCGTGAGCCCGCCCGCCAGCCGATGGATCTCTGCCCCGCTGATGGCGATTGAAGCGCAGCGAGCGGGCACAAAAAAGCCCCCGGCATCGGGGGCTTTTTCATGAAGCGTGAATCACTTCACGCCGAGTCGCTTGTTGATCAGCCACTGCTGGGCGATGGACAGGATGTTGTTCGTCAGCCAGTACAGCACCAGGCCCGACGGGAACACGAAGAACATGATCCCGAACACGACGGGCATGATCCACATCATCTTCTGCTGCATCGGATCGGCAGCCGGCGGGTTCAGCTTCACCTGCAGCAGGCTGGACGCCATCATCAGCAGCGGCAGGATGAAGTAGGGGTCGCGCACCGACAGGTCGGTGATCCAGCCCAGCCACGGGGCCTGGCGCATTTCCACCGTGGACAGCAGCACCCAGTACAGCGCGATGAAGAAGGGCATCTGCAGGAAGATGGGCAGGCAGCCCCCCACCGGATTGACCTTCTCCTCGCGGTAGATCTTCATCATCTCCTGCTGCATCTCCTGCGGCTTGTCCTTCAGGCGCTCGCGCAGTTCGGTGATGCGGGGAGCCACGGCCTTCATCTTGGCCATGGAGCGGTAGGCACTGGCGTTCAGCCAGTAGAACGCGATCTTCAGCAGCACCACCAGGCCGATGATGGACCAGCCCCAGTTGCCGATGAAGCCGTGCAGCTTGTCCAGCAGCCAGAACAGCGGCTCGGCCAGGATGCGCAGCCAGCCGTAATCCTTCACCAGCGGCAGGCCCGGGGCCAGCGTGGCGAGCTTGTTCTCCTCCTGCGGGCCAGCGAACAGCGTGGCCTGGTGCGATTCGCTCGCACCAGGCGCCAGCACGGGCAGCGTGAACACCATGCCGGTGGCGTAGGTGTCGGCGCTCACGCCCGGGCGACCCGGCAGCTTGCGAACGAAGAACTCGCGTGCCTGGTTGTCGTTCTCGAGCCAGGCGCTGGCGAAGTAATGCTGGACCATCGCGACCCAGCCGTCGTTCGCACGCTTCTCGATGTCCACCTCGCGGTTGTCCGCCGCGCGCTTGTCGATGTCCTTGAACTCGATCTTCTGGAAGTGGGTCTTCTCGGTGTAGAGCGCCGGGCCGGTGAAGGTGGGCGTGAAGCCCGCGCCGCCGGCCACATGGCTGCCGTCGCGCACCAGCTGCAGGTAGACCTGCGGCGTCACCGGCGCGGTGCCGGCATTCACCACCTCGTGCGTAACGCCCACGGTGTAGGCGCCGCGCGTGAAGGTGAAGGTCTTCACCAGCTTCACGCCGCCCACCTCGGCAGACTCCAGACGCAGCTTGACCTCGTTCTGGCCGGCAGCCAGCTCGCGCTCGCCGGGCACGGCCACCATGGGCGTCGTATGCGACGGCAGCGCGCCACCCTGCGCATTGACCAGGCCGGTCTGCGCGCGGTAGCTGTTGGCGGCGTCAAACAGCACGACCGGCTCCGGCGTGAAGGCCGGCTTCTTCTGCAGGCCGACCATCTGCATCAGCTGATCGGTCACGGTCGGGTCCGGCGCCGTCAGGTACTTGGGCAGCTCGGCGCGCACGACGTCGCCGCCCAGCGTGTCGACGGTGACCGTCAGCACGTCGGTGTGCACGACGATCTTCTCGGAGGGCGCGTTCACCGCCGCCACGACGGACGACGCGGCGGCCATAGGCGCTGGCGTCGTGCCGGCCACGGCGGGCTGCAGGGGCTGCGACGCCACCGCCGCCGGACGCGGTGCGCCGGGGCTGAACAGCGACGGCTGCCCGTTGTGCTTCTGCCAGCCGTCCCAGAGCAGGACGAGGGACATCGTGAACACCACCCACAGCACGGTGCGGCGAATATCAGTCATGAGAGGGCTCGGACGGGGAGGACGGCGACGCCTGAGGCATCGCGGGACAGGGAATCAGACGGCTGAACAGCCGCGGCGGCTGATCGGGCACCGGGTCGTGCCCACCCGCACACAGCGGGTGGCAACGCAGCAGGCGATGCACGGTCAGGTAACTGCCGGCCAGCGCGCCGTGGCGCTCCAGCGCGGTCAGTGAATAGCGCGAGCAGGTGGGCTCGAAGCGGCAGGACGCGCCTAGCCAGGGGCTCAGCAACAGCCGATAGCCGCGCACGGCGGCCATCAGCGCACGAGCCACCAGACCGGGTGTCATGACGCGGGGCGGGATTCGGCCCGCTTGCCAGAGGCCTGCAGCCGATCGAGCAGCTGGGCCAGCTCGACGCGCGCAGCGGCCCGCAGTGCGTCGGAGGCGGCACTGGGGAACTGCTGGCGGTCGAATGGCGAACGCAGCCGCACGACCCAGAGGCCGGGCGGCATGTCGACGCGCGCCTGAAAGGCCGCGCGGATCTGGCGCTTGAGCAGCGAGCGGGTCACCGAGCGCTTCGCAAAGCGCTTGGGCACGACCATGCCCAGCCACCGGCCAGACGGCTGCACGTGTTCCACAGGGGCCGGCGCCGCGGGCGCCTCACCTGTTGATAACTCGTCGGAGCCAGGCCGGGCCTGCTTCTGAGACCACACGGGCGGCAAGGGATCGGCCGCGAGGTGGTGCAGCACGAAATGCGCGCTGCGAACGCGGCCGGGGCGGGACAGAACCCGCTCGAAATCCGCCGGGCGCAGGAGGCGACCGATCATCGGGCAGCCCGGCGATCGACGACGCTTGGCGTCGTCAGAGGCTTAGACGGCCAGACGCTTGCGGCCCTTGGCGCGGCGAGCGGCGATGACGGCACGGCCGCCACGGGTCTTCATGCGAACGAGGAAGCCGTGGGTACGGGCGCGGCGGGTCTTGGAGGCTTGGTAGGTACGCTTCATGGGGAACCTCTGGTGAGGGTTTGTTCAGGACCGGGCACAGCGGTTGGCGCCCGTCAAAATGCGCACGGCAAAGCGACTTCGCCGGCTGCGAAAAGCCCATCATTACAGCAGATGCGGAGCGCGCGGTCAATAACTCGACACCCGCCCGCCGGGTTTGCCAGGGATTGACCCCCGGAGATTTACTGTGGATAACCTGGCCTTGAGACATCCCGAACTCGTACAATCCGGGCGCTCGAGAACAAGTTTTCCACAATGAGCCAAGAACTAGACAGGGCGGACACCGCGGCGGTGGGTGGCGCCGCCTGGGCCGCCGATCTGTGGCGCCGAGGCTGCGAGCGCCTCGCCAGCGAACTGCCGGAGCAGCAGTTCAACACCTGGATCCGCCCCCTGCCGCCGGCCACGCTGGCGGGCGACGACGCCGCCACCGAGCTGGTGGCCACGCTGAAGGTGTCCAACCATTTCAAGCGCGACTGGATCCGCCGCCAGTACGCCGCACGCATCGAGGCCATCCTGACCGAACTCGCCGGCCGCCCCACCCGGCTGGAGCTGGCGCTGGCCGCACGCGAGGCTTCGGCCGCCACCCCGGCCCGGCCGGCCGCCGTGCCGCAGCCGATCCAGCAATCGCTGATGCCCGAGGTCGCGCCGGCGCCCGTGGCCCCTCAGGCGCCCACCATCGTCCTGCCGTCCCAGGCTCCGGCGGCGAGCAAGCACCGCATCAACCCGGCCCTGACCTTCGACAACCTGGTGCCGGGTCGTGCCAACCAGATGGCCCGCACCGCCGCGCTGCATGTGGCCGGCGCGCCGGGCGTGACCTACAACCCGCTGTTCATCTACGGCGGCGTGGGCCTGGGCAAGACCCACCTGATCCACGCCGTGGGCAACGCCCTGCTGCGCGACCGCCCGGATGCCCGGGTGCTCTACCTGCACGCCGAGCAGTTCATCTCCGATGTGGTGAAGAACTACCAGCGCAAGACCTTCGACGAGCTCAAGGCCAAGTACCACTCGCTGGACCTGCTGCTGATTGACGATGTGCAGTTCTTCGCCGGCAAGGACCGCACGCAGGAGGAGTTCTTCAACGCCTTCGAGGCCCTGCTGGCCAAGCGCGCGCACATCATCATGACCAGCGACACCTACCCCAAGGGGCTGGTGGACATCGACGAGCGCCTGACCTCGCGCTTCGACGCCGGCCTGACGGTGGCCATCGAGCCGCCCGAGCTGGAGATGCGGGTCGCCATCCTGATCAAGAAGGCTGAGGCCGAGGCCACGCCGATGCCGGAGGACGTGGCCTTCTTCATCGCCAAGAACGTGCGCGCCAACGTCCGCGAGCTGGAAGGCGCGCTGCGCAAGGTGCTGGCCTACGCCAAGTTCTCGCACAAGGAGATCAGCATCAACCTGGCGCGCGAGGCGCTGCGCGACCTGCTCTCCATCCAGAACCGCCAGATCGGTGTGGAGAACATTCAGAAGACGGTGGCCGATTTCTACAAGATCAAGGTCGCCGACATGTACTCCAAGAAGCGCCCGGCCAGCATCGCCCGACCGCGCCAGATCGCGATGTACCTGGCCAAGGAGCTGACGCAGAAGAGCCTGCCCGAGATCGGCGAGCTGTTCGGCGGGCGCGACCACACCACCGTGCTGCACGCGGTGCGCAAGATCGGCGGCGAGCGCCAGAAGAACACCGAGCTGAACCAGCAGCTGCACGTGCTGGAACAGACCTTGAAGGGCTGAAGGGGCGTTGGCCCCTCGTCCAAGGAGTACCTTGGCCGGCCCCCGAGGGGACGGCGATGCGCGCCGGATTGACCGCTGCGCACATCGCCAGAACGGTCCGGCTCGGGAGCGGCGCGGCGCTCAGTCCGAAAACTCGGGTTGACCCACCCCCGCGGCGGCGCCCCTGCGATCCGAACCGTCACCATTTCCGGGCGACAATCGCAGCTTCACGCGCGCGCGTTGTTTGGGCTTGCCCATCCAGTTTTCCCCCAAGAGGTCCTCATGATCGTTTTGAAAGCTCCCCAGGATCAGGTGCTGAGCGCGCTGCAGGCGGTGTCGGGCATCGTCGAGCGGCGCCACACGCTGCCGATCCTGGCCAATGTGCTGATCCGCAAGACCGGCAACCAGGTGGAGCTCACGACCAGCGACCTCGAGATCCAGGTCCGCACCGTGGTCGAGTTCGACGGCGACGCCGGCAACCTTTCCACCACGGTGGGCGCCCGCAAGCTGATCGACATCCTGCGCTCGCTGCCCAGCGACCAGACCGTCAGCCTGACCAGCAACCAGAGCAAGCTGACGCTGCAGGGCGGCAAGAGCCGCTTCACGCTGCAGAC
Organism: Roseateles depolymerans; assembly: GCA_003241055.1. GTDB lineage: Bacteria > Pseudomonadota > Gammaproteobacteria > Burkholderiales > Burkholderiaceae_C > Pelomonas > Pelomonas depolymerans_A. Next base: position 3,624 of record QFOD01000015.1, on the reverse strand, counting down.
GCTGCCGTCCGATGACTTCCCGCTGGTGCAGGAGGCCGCCGACTTCGGCCCCGCGTTCAGCGTGCCGCAGAAGGTGCTCAAGGGCCTGATCAACCAGGTGCACTTCGCGATGGCGGTGCACGACATCCGCTACTACCTGAACGGCATCCTGTTCGTCGCCGAGGGCAAGACGCTGACCCTGGTGGCCACCGACGGCCACCGCCTGGCGCTGGCCCAGTCCGAGCTGGAGACCGACATCCCCAAGCAGGAAGTCATCCTGCCGCGCAAGACCGTGCTGGAGCTGCAGCGCCTGCTGAAGGACGGCAAGGAAGACGACGCGATCGAGATGCGCTTTGCAGGCAACCAGGCCAAGTTCTCGTTCAGTGGCATGGAGTTCGTCACCAAGCTGGTCGAGGGCAAGTTCCCCGACTACAACCGCGTGATCCCCAAGAACCACAAGTTCCGCCTCACGTTGGGCCGTGCGCCGCTGCTGGCCTCGCTGCAACGCGCCGCCATCCTGACCAGCGAGAAGTTCAAGGCCGTACGCCTGACCTTCGAGCCGGGCCTGCTGTCCATCGCGTCCAGCAATGCCGAGCAGGAAGAGGCCAAGGAAGAGATCGAGATCGACTACGGCGGCGACAAGATCGAGACCGGCTTCAACGTGACCTATCTGATGGACGCGCTGGCCAATATGAGCCAGGACATGGTCTGCATCGACCTGAACGACAGCGCCTCCAGCGCGCTGATCACCATCCCGGAGAACAACGGGTTCAAGTACGTTGTCATGCCAATGCGGATCTGACGATCCGCATTGGCATCCTGCCTGACCGTTGAGCACCCCCTGCCCCCGCCAAGCGGGGGTTCTGGTTTGAGAGTTGAGTTGGCCGCTGCGCGGCCCTGAAAGTCCCCATGAGCGATAACGCCACCCCCGAGAACGTCCCTGCACCGGCTCCCCAGGCGCCGGCCGCCTACGACGCCAGCTCCATCCAGATCCTGGAAGGCCTGGAGGCGGTGCGCAAGCGCCCGGGCATGTACATCGGCGACACCTCCGACGGCACGGGCCTGCACCACCTCGTGTTCGAGGTGGTGGACAACTCCATCGACGAGGCGCTGGCGGGCTACTGCGACGACATCGTCGTCACCATCCACACCGACAACTCCATCTCCGTCATCGACAACGGCCGCGGCATTCCCACCGGCGTGAAGATGGACGACAAGCACGAGCCCAAGCGCAGTGCCGCCGAGATCGCGCTGACCGAGCTGCACGCCGGCGGCAAGTTCAACCAGAACTCCTACAAAGTGTCGGGCGGCCTGCACGGCGTGGGCGTGTCCTGCGTGAATGGCCTGTCCAAGTTCCTGCGCCTGACGGTGCGCCAGAACGGCAAGGTGCACTTCCTGGAGTTCTCCAAGGGCATCCCGCAAAACGGTGAAAGCGTGATGGTGGACGGCGTGGAGACGCGCCCCATGAAGATCGTCGGTGACACCGACAAGCGCGGCACGGAGGTCCACTTCCTGCCCGACACCGAGATCTTCAAAGAGAACAACGACTACCACTACGACATCCTCGCCAAGCGCCTGCGCGAGCTGTCCTTCCTGAACAACGGCGTCAAGATCCGCCTGGTCGACGAGCGCAGCAACAAGGAAGACAACTTCGCCTACGCGGGCGGCGTGAAGGGCTTCGTCGAGTTCATCAACAAGGGCAAGACCACCCTGCACCCGAACATCTTCCACGCCCAGGGCGACAAGGTATCGGACCAGGGCACCAACATCGGCGTGGAAGTGTCGATGCAGTGGAACGACGGCTTCAACGAGTCGGTGCTCTGCTTCACCAACAACATCCCGCAGCGTGACGGCGGCACCCACCTGACCGGCCTGCGCGCCGCCATGACGCGCGTGCTGAACAAGTACATCGTCGACAACGACCTGGCCAAGAAGGCCAAGGTCGAAGTGGCCGGCGACGACATGCGCGAAGGCCTGGCCTGCGTGGTGTCCGTGAAGGTGCCCGAGCCCAAGTTCAGCTCGCAGACCAAGGACAAGCTGGTCTCCAGCGAGGTGCGCGGCCCGGTGGAGGAAATCGTCGCCGCCAAGCTGACCGACTGGCTGCTCGAGAACCCCATCGACGCCAAGATCGTCTGCGGCAAGATCCTGGACGCCGCCCGCGCCCGCGAGGCCGCCCGCAAGGCCCGCGAGATGACCCGCCGCAAGGGCGTGCTCGACGGCCTGGGTCTGCCGGGCAAGCTGGCCGACTGCCAGGAGAAAGACCCGGCCCTGTGCGAGATCTACATCGTGGAGGGTGACTCCGCCGGTGGCTCCGCCAAGCAGGGCCGCGACCGCAAGTTCCAGGCCATCCTGCCGCTGCGCGGCAAGATCCTGAACGTCGAGAAGGCACGCTACGAGAAGCTGCTCACCTCCAACGAAATCCTCACGCTGATCACGGCCCTGGGCACCGGCATCGGCCGCGGCGCCGGGGGCGACGACTTCAACCCCGACAAGCTGCGCTACCACCGCATCATCATCATGACCGACGCGGACGTGGACGGCGCCCACATCCGCACGCTGCTGCTGACCTTCTTCTACCGCCAGATGCCCGAGCTCTGCGAGCGCGGTCACATCTACATCGCCCAGCCGCCGCTCTACAAGGTCAAGGTCGGCAAGCACGAGCAATACCTCAAGGACGCCCCCGAGCTGGACAGCTTCCTGCTCAAGGTCGCACTGCAGGACGCCGCGCTGGACACCGGCGCCGGCCAGACGCTGAGCGGCGAGGCGCTGGACGCGCTGGCCCGCAAGTACGTCACCGCGCAGAGCGTCATCGAGCGCCTGTCCAACTGGATGGACGGCGAGGCCCTGCACGTGTTGGCCGGCGGCCTGGCCATCAACCTCGACAGCCGCGAGGCCGCCGAGACCAGCGCCAGCGCGCTCAAGGGCCTGCTGCATGACGCCGAGGTCACCGTCGAGACCGACCCGCGCACCGACAAGCTGTTCCTGAAGATCGCCCGCATGCACCACGGCAACGTGCGCGCCAGCGTCATCCATGCCGACTTCGTGCACGGCGCTGACTATGAAGTGCTGGCCGACGCGGGCCTGAGCTTCCAGGGCCTGATCCAGCCCGGCGCCGTCGTGCGCCGCGGCGACGGCGACAAGGCCAAGGAAGCCAAGGTCGAAGACTTCCGCGCCGCCATGGCCTGGTTGATGACGCAGGCCGAAGGCAGCGTCGGTCGCCAGCGCTACAAGGGCCTGGGCGAGATGAACCCCGAGCAGCTGTGGGAAACGACCATGGACCCCACCGTGCGCCGCCTGCTGCGCGTGCAGATCGAAGACGCCATCGAGGCGGACAAGGTCTTCACGATGCTGATGGGCGACGAGGTGGAGCCGCGCCGCGACTTCATCGAGAGCAATGCGCTGAGGGCGGGGAATATCGACGTCTAATAGTCGTGTCGGGTGACACCGATAGTGAGATCCGTGCCAGGTAAGTGAGAGATTGCTGACGCAATTGTTGAAAGATTCCTTGGATGCAGTCGCGTCACGATTGAGCTGCGAGATGTCGCATTAGGGAAGGTCTGCATAAACCCCGGGCAAGTCTGATTGCTTGGCCGTGATTGAGCAGCGACGATCTGATCCATGAAGCAAGCCGACTTGGGCCTGAAC
>QFOD01000014.1 GCA_003241055.1 Roseateles depolymerans | reverse complement strand
AAATGCCAAAGGGGCTCATCGACAGGGGGCTGCCCCATCATCCAAGTGCTGGACTCCGACTGAATACGGCGTCAAGACGGGATGGCCGGACGCTTACCTATGTCGGCGATGATCAACGGGACATCGCGGCCGGCAAGGCCGCAGGCATGGCAACCGGTGCGGCCTGCTGGGGATACCTTGGTGTCGACCTCGATCCGAAGCAGTGGGGTGCGGATATTCTTCTCGATCAGCCGATCCAGCTCTTGAAAGAGCTCGGTATGGCCTAAAATGCGCAATTCTGGGGCCGACCTGGTTTCGACGTGGGTGCGGATCCGGAGTAGGGCATGCCGAGCACCAGTCCGCTCGTAAAACCACTGGAAACAAAGTAACTGCAAACGACTCTACGTTCGCACTCGCCGCTTAATTGCGGTTGAGCTTCTCAACGGCAAGCCGATGGGCCGGGCTGAGTTCCGCAAGGGGCGAGGCTGAGAAGTCACTCACATCGGCTGGCGTCGCATCGGGTCACTCGGGGCGGCGCGAGATTCAGTGACTGGCGGGAAAGCTAGCGTGCCACTGCGCGAGTTGACCGCGAGATTCAAATCAGCCGGCTAAGCATGTAGATCTGCCCGGTGATGGCTTGCGGACGGGGGTTCAATTCCCCCCGGCTCCACCATCTAAGACGGCCAATGCCTATGAAAGACAAGAGGGGACAGAGCGGAAAAGCCGCCCCAAGTTGGCGTTGGTTGGCGTTCGATTCACACATGAATCACACGCAAATTCACACGTAAGAAGGCCGCCCGGAGGCGGCCTTCGCTTTTGTGGGGAATATCAGGCGACCCGTTTGACGGCGGTGAGCCTGGGTTTCTGGAAATCCTGAGGGATGAATTTGCCGTAGACCTTGTAGACCATCTGCACGTCGACGTGCCCGAGCTGCGCGGCCACATACCAGGGGTTCGTGCCGGCCGTCAGCAGGCTGCTGGCGAACGTGTGGCGCATCTGGTAGGGGTTCCGGTACCGGACGCCGGCGCGCGTGCACAGGTGCTGCCACAGCGTCTTGCGGATCTGCGCGTCCGTCTCCCAGGCTTCGCCGGTGCGCGGGTTCAGGAAGACGTGATCACCGGCCAGGAAGGTCAGTGGCTTCTGGGTGGCCAGCGCGGCCAGCGCGGAGTCGTCCAGGTCCACGTCGCGGATGCCGGCCTCGGTCTTCGGGTCCTTCTCGACGCCGGCGACCAGGTTCAAGTCCACGCGCACGGTGTTGCCGATGAAGTCGATCCGGTTCCAGCGCAGCGCCATCAGCTCGCCAGGCCGCAGGCCCGTGGCGAAGGCGAACTGGATCAACCCCCGTTCGTCGGCCCGAGCGGCCTTCAGTAGGGCCTCGCGCTCGGCCAGGCTGAACGGGTCGACCTCGTAGTCGCTGGCCTTGCTGGACTGCTTGAGCAGCTTGTCCAGCGCGATGCGGTCAAAGGGGTTGAACGTGATGAGCTCGTCGTTCAGCGCGTCTTCCATGACCGACCGCAGCGGCGTCAGCAGGTTGCGCGCGAACTTGGCGGTGACGCCCAGGCCGCTGATCCAGTCGCGAAGGCGGCTGGGCGTGGCGTCCCGAAGCGTGTAGGCATGCCAATACTTCATGCGCTCGCTGTTGATGGCCTTGCGGTACCCATCGAATGTGCTGGGCGAGATGGTCTTGTTGTCGACCTGGCGCTCGTAGACCTCCAGCTGCTTCTGCAGCAGCTGCTTCATCAGCACGCGGTGGCCCCCGGCGTCGAACTGCTTGGCACGGTCGCTGTCGGGGAAGTAGTCCCCGTAGACGAAGTTCCCCTCGGCGATGCGGCGCTGGATCTCTGCACGCAGCCCGCCGGCGTTGTTGAGGCTGGTTTGCGTGATCGGCCGAGGGGATAGCAGCTCGCGGCATTGGATGCCGCGGAAGCTGAAGGCGATCTGTATCCGTCGCTCGGTCTTGAACGTTCGGACCATCACGCCGCGCGGGCAGGTCGGGTCACGCCGGGGCGCTCCCTCTACGCCTTCACCATCTACGGGCTGACCACCGTCTCGTTGCCTTCTACCCACTTGTTCACCTCCTCAGGATTGATCCAAAGATTACCGTCTGGTCCGACGCGGCAGTGTCGGCCGTCTAGCCATTGGCGCTTGCGGCGCCTGGCGTGCACGGCGTCAGGCGTATCACCGCTGAGTTGGCAATAGGCGGTGAGCTTGATCCAGCGCAGGGGATTGGCGTACACGTTCGTGCTCATCAGAACGGCACCTCGACGCAGCCGAAGGCCGGGAGTCGGTGGGCGGCGACGCTGGCCAGGGTGAGCCCATAGCCTCGGCGGTGCCGCGGATGACGCGGCGCCATGAACTCGTAGGTGTCGTGCCAGCGAAGGGCGCGCACGCACCGCAGCGGGCCACTCCGGCGGAAAACGGCTTTGCGCGCCTCAGGACGGGCTTTGCGCTCCCTGATGAGCGTAAGCCGGACCTTCGGCCGGTAGATGCGCAGCCAGATCGCGCCAGGCGCGCATTGCTGTTCCAGAAAGCGGAAGCTCAGCATGGGGCGAAGGCCGGCGCTGCGACGACGGGTGCGATGGATCTCGCGAGCGCGAGACAGGGTGTACGTCCTGGGTTGGAAACGGTAGATGAGCATGGCGAGGGTCAGAACTTGGCCGGCTTCTTGATCCGGCTGGTTTTGGTCTTGTCGGCTTCGGCGGTGCGGCCGATGCCAGGGATGGTTCCCGAGGCGGCCAGGCGCTTCCTCGGGTCTTCAGAGGCCCGCATCTCTTCGATGCGGGCGCTTGCACGTCGGGAGGCCTGCAGGGCCTGATGGCCGCGCGGCGAGCACATCTCGGCCACCAGGTGGCTTTTGAAGTCGGGGTCGAAGGGGTTCACGTCGACGCCTTCCCGTACTTCGAATCCAGCCAGCCGGCGTATTCCATGAGATCGCCGACCAGGCGCACCCGGCTGTCGGCCAGGCTGGTCCGTTCGTTGCCGCTGCCGTCGTTGCAGAGGTTGCAGGCGGCCAGGTAGTCGTTCAGCGCCTCGGCGGCCGCCTGCAGCTTCCTGGTGCACGTCAGGGCGGCCTTCTTGCGCTCGGCCTCGGCGCGGGTCTGGGCCTTGCGGTCGCGGTCGCTGAGCCAGTCGTCGCCGGCCATGGCGACCTGGTGGCCGCGCGGCTTCAGGCTGAGATCGTGCGGCGTCAGCATGTCACCCCCGCTGGTCGGTCGGCCCAGGCCTGGACGGGTTCGCCGACGATGCCGCCGCTTTCGGCCCAGCGCCATTCCTCCCCGTCGTAGTAGCCGGAGTCGACGCCGGCGTGCGCGGTGCTGATCAGCACGGTGGTGCGCGCGTCAGGCAGGCCGTCCTGGGGCAGCTCGTGCCAGTTGATCGTCTCAGCCTTCATGCGCACAGCTCCGCCGGCGCCGCGGCCCCGTAGATCTCGGCGCCGGCCACGTCGGCCATGCGCACGCTGCCGGCTTTGATGCTGTCGGCCAGCTGGTCGGCGCCGGCCTGGACGGCCAAGCCTGTGGTTGGGTACTTCATCAGCAGGCCATTGGCTTCCAGCGCAGCTGCCCAGATCGCCTCGGCCAGCGACGCGCGCCAGGCGCAGCCCTCGGTGGCGATATGGACCAGGTTGCGCAGCACGATGTGCTGACGCTTGGCCACATCGGAGCCCGGCAGTCGGTTGGCCGAGATCTCGGCACCCATGCCGATGATCCAGGCCAGGTGGCTGACCAGACCGCGGGCCTCGGCGCCGTCATCCGTCAAGAACAGCGCGATGCCCACCGTGCGCATATGGCTTCGCATGCGGCTCACTGCCATGGCCGTGGCCACCGGATTCACGGTCAGGCCGGCTTCGCGCCTGCCTCGGCGCTGTGACGATTTGCTCATTGGGTTCAGTTCAGTTGTTTGCAGGGCACCGCGGCGCGATCAGCTGCGCCACGGTGGGCGGGTTCATCAGCTGTTGACCAGGCCTTCCCAGACCGCGTCCAGCTCGTCGTTAGCAGACTCGGCCATGCCGTACAGCGAGATCGCGCGCGTGGCCTCCAGGCGTTCCTGCGGCGTTGTGGCGGCGAGCCGTGCTTGCTCCAGGTCGGCATAGTCGGCTGCGAGCACTTGGTCGACCGTCTGGCCCGCCGCCGCCAGGCGGCCGTAGATCTCGCTGTCGCTGATGTGGGCATTGACCAGGCGGCCGCGGGCGGTGTCAGCCAGGTAGGCGATCAGCGGGGCAAAAGCCGTGCCGGCCGGGTAGGTGGCGTCCAGGCCGTTGAGGATGACCTTCACCTTGTCGCCCGGCACGCCGATGTGCGCCAGTGCTTCCAGCGTGGCTATGGCGTCTCGCGTCTGCTTCGCGCCGGGCATTGAGGGCACGATGAAGGCGTCGAAAAGCTGGTGCGAGCGGCGGGTCTGCGCTAGGCGCTGCAGCCAGTCCTCGACGTTGCTGGCACCCACATCGACCACTACGCCCTCGCTGATTGCGACGGCGTCCAGCAGCTCGCCGAACTGCTTGCCGCGCAGGGTCAGGTCTTCCTTGCCGTCGGCGTTGATGCTCTCCACGCTCACCAGCGTGGCACCGGGCATGCGCGGCGCCAGCAGGTTGCGGGCCAGGGTGGTCTTGCCGGCGTTGCCGGAGTAGGACAGGAGGACGACGTTCTTCATGAGGGTCAGGCCTTTCGGTTGGTGGTGGTCTTGGCCAGCAGCTGCGCTGCCAGCGGATTCAGGGTCTTGGTGAGGTACTGGTCGCCCACTGCCTGGGCGCGTTCCTTGAGGGTGGCGTCTGGCCCGGGTGGGGGCGCGGCGCCGCGGTTCGTCGGTGTCGTGCTGCATCGCTTCTTCGTTGCCTCTCCTTGCTTTGCGGTTGCCGGCTGGTTGCCGAGTGGTTGCCGGTCAGTTGCCGGATGCGTCGCCAGGGCCTTGGTGACGGCCTGGCGGGAAACGGTGACGCCCTGGCTGGCCAGCCAGGCGCGCATTTCTTGGTGCGTGTAGCCGCGCTGGGCGAGCTGCTTCAATGCACCCAGGTGCGGTGCCAGCACGCCGCGCTGGGCGGGCGGATGGGCCTCCATCCATGTGTCGAGATCGAGGGCAGGCATCGGTGCTCCTTCAGTCGTCTAGATCAGCAGCCGCGGCGCGCTTACGGTCTGCGGCCGGCGTATTGGTGTTTCTGTAGGGGCGCCAGTAAGGCTGCGGCGCCACCGCCGGCGCCGGCGCCGGCGCCGGGCTTGGCCTGGTGCTGCTGGCGGCGACGCCGCGGGTGCGCAACGCGGCTTCGATGCGCAGGACGCGCGACACCAGCGGGTGTTCCATCGCCTGGCTGAAGTCGGCCGGCCAATGGGTGCGCGTCTGGCGTAGCTGTTCCCAGGCCTCGCGCAGCTGTTCGTCGCTCAGCTCTACGCGGCACAGGGGCGGCGTCATTGCCAGGACTCCATCACCAGGTGCGTGGCGTCCGGGCCGCAAGAGCCTCCAGGCGCGCGAACCTGATCGACGGGAAGGGGCCGGCCCGCCTGCAGGGTGGCGGGGCACCCGCACAGCGGCACGCTCGCAGCCTCGACGTGCAGGCACAGGTCGCAGGCCCGATAGGGTGCGATGCGCATCCAGAGCGGCGCGGCATTCATCAGTGCATCCTCTGGCTGCTGACCTGGCGGACGACGCTCAGCAGCGCCAGGCCCAGGCGCTCGCCGAATGCGCGGCTCAGCTGTTCAGCCTTGAGCGCCGCCAGGCGCCGGCGCTCCAGCTCGAAGGTCTCTCGGATGTCGGTCGACTCGGCCCGCGTGTACGGCTTGTTCAGGATTGGCTTGGGCATAGCTGCGCCTCAGGTCGCGGGCCGGACGCTGACGCGCAGAGCGTCCCCGCCGAGCAGGTTCAGGACGATGCGCACGGCATCGCAGGCGTGGTGGGCGACCAGCAGCAGGCTGCCGCTCTGGCCGTTTGTGAGGGCGTAGCGCGCGCGGAATCGACGCATGCGGGGCTTGGTCTGGTGTTGCACGGTGGCTCCCTTCAGGCCTTGGTGGACTTCGACTTGCTTCGCTCAAACACCCAGCACCAGACCGCCGTCGAGCGGACTTCCTTCTGGTTTTCCAGCTGGACTCGGATCGCGCTGTTGACGTTGCGCACGTCGACGAAGCGATGGCGGCGGCTGGTACGCAGAACCTTCTTCAGGTCGCCGAGCGTTGGCACCTGCTGGTTGCGTTCGCGGGCCACCTGGATGAAGTGGTTGAGGTTCACGGCGATCTCGTCATCTGGCTTGCGCGAGTGGTTCATCGGCGTGGCCACATGGCTGTCCAGGTAGTCGAAGACTTCCCAGAACTCGGCCACCATCGGGTGATCGCTGTTGATCGCCTGCTGCCGCTCGATGGCCATCTGCACGATCTGGCCCTGCAGGGCCTCCTGCTGCTCGTCGGTCAGCGGTGCGACCAGGCGGAGCGCGTCGGCCAGCGCGAGCAGCTGGGCGTGGTTCTTGGCCACGCGGGTGCTCTTCACCATAGGGTTGCGCTGCAGCTCGGCCTCGTGGTGCGGCGTGCGCTTGGCCAGCGTCTCCAGGATCTGCGCCTCGCGCTGCGCGGCGCGCAGGATGAAGCCGCTGACTTCCTCCACCGGCGTGTTCTCCAGCTTGACGGCCGCCTCTCGGGTTTTGGGCGTCTGGGCCGAGCGATCGAAGGTCAGGTGGACGATCCGCTGCAGGATGGCGTCTGAGGCGCTGACTTCGTTGTTCTGGCTGATGACGATGGCGCCGCGGAACGGCGGCTCGTAGGTTTCGTTGCCGCCGGTAGCCATGCCCCGCGCGCGCACGCTGCGGCCGTTGAAGGCGGTCTTCAGTTCGTCCCAGTCGAACGACTTGACGTGAGGACCCTTGTCGCTGCCCACGCGCTCGCGGTCGCTCTCGATCAGCACCACGGGCAGGTTGGACACCTGAGCGAAGTTGCGGGCCCGTGCGGCCAGGCTGGACTTGCTGGGGTCGAAGCCCTCGTAGTCGCGGCGGCCGCAGAGCTTCCACAGGAACTCGATGAGCGTCGACTTGCCGGCGCCGGCCTCGCCGACGATCTCGAGGAAAGGGAAGGACTTCTGCGTGGCGCGGATCTGCTCGGCGAACAGCGAGCCCAGCCAGAAGGTCAGCGCGGCCAGGCCTTTGGCTCCGAAGCAGGTCCACAGCAGGCCGAGCCAGTCCGCGCTGTACTCGTCCAGGTCGCGATTGATGGTCAGCTGCACCGACTGGTTCAGCGACTTCAGCGACAGCTTGCCCAGGTCGAAGTAGTCCTCGGCGTTGATCTCGGACAGGCGGCCGTCCTTCACGGCCGTATCGCCCAGCACATAGGCGCCATGCTCACGGCTGTAGCCGATGAAATCGACCGTCTCGACGCGCTGGATGTTGTAGAGCTGGCGCTCCATCATGCGTTCCAGCATCTGGCTGGTGCCGGTGAAGACGGCGCCAGGCGCGAGGTGCAGCAGCCGCTTCTTGAACTCGGCCGCGGCACTGAGGTGCGAGCTGGTGAAGGTGTTCTTCACCGGCGGGCTGTCATGCGGGAACTCGACGCGGAAGTAGTACCAGCTCTCGTCGGTCAGGGCATTGCGCTGGTAGTACAGCGGCGACGGCAGGCAGTTGGCGATAGGGCGGATGGAGTGCGACTTCTTCAGCGCCTCCTCGCGGATCTCGTCCTCGTTGTACTTGCCGTCGTTGCCGTCCTCCAGGGCGCGCATGGCTCGGTCGAAGGCGTCCAAGTCCAGCTTGAACCAGAACAGGCGCTTGCGGAATGCCACGTCGAACTCAGTCTTCTGCCCGCCTGAGTGGCGATAGATCAGCAGCGCCTTCTCGGCTGCCGAATCGGCGATCAGCAGCGCGCCCTGGTGGCGGTATTCCTTGAGGTCCTCGGCCTTCAGGCGGTCGCGCTGGTGCAGGTCGTTCCAGTCGATCTTCGTGCGGCCCGTCTGGGGGATCTGCGCGGCATCGCAGACCCAGCCTTCCTTCTTGGCCCGCTCGACCCACTTCATGGTGAAGTCGCGGCCGGCCTTGTCAGAGTCCAGCGCCCAGACCAGGCGCACCACATGGCTGCTGCCCATCAGCGCCTGGCGCAGCTCGGCCAGGGCGTGCTCGGGATAGTTGTTGCAGCTCAGCAGCGCCACGGCCGTGATGTCGTGATGCGCCAGCGCGATGGCGTCGAAGATTCCCTCGACCAGCCACAGTTCCTTGACCTCGGGCGCCTTGAAGGTCGGCGGGCACCACCAGGTGCCCTGGTACTTCATGCCTGTCTTGAAGACGGCCTTCTTCTTGCCGAAGCGGCCTGGACGGTCGATCAGGCGTTCCCAGAAGCCCGTGCCCACATCGAAGCGCACCGTGGCACTGCCGGCGCCGCGGCCGTTGTCGGCCAGGCTGTCGAAGTGACTCTCTTGCCGATACCAGCCGCGGATGCGCGACAGGTCGAAGCCGCGGGCCTGCTGCAGGTAGTCGTCGGCGGCCGCGTTCGGGTTCTCTTTGAGGCGCGGAGCCGCGCGCTTGCTGAAGTCCTCGAACAGCTCGGGGTACAGCTCTTTGACGTGGGCCTCATAGCCGCAGTTGTTCAGGCGGCCGCAGCGCACAACCCAGGGCGCGTCTTCCTTGGCGAACAGCTCTTTCTTGCGGCACTGGGGGCACTCACCCTTGCGCAGCCAGCCGCCCTCGGTCTTGAAGTTGAACTCGCCAAGCTCGCGCAGGACGTCGTGCAGGAGATCAGCGTTCACGCGGCCGCCTTGCTCGGGTAGACCGTCGTGTGGACCTTCAGCCGGCCCTTCTTGAGCTCGACGTAGACGAAGCTGCCATGGTCGTGGCGGCCGGTCTCAACGAAGCCGAGGTCGAGCAGCGCCTCCAGCAGCCTGACCGATTCGGTGACGAACACGGTCGAGAACGACAGCGCGCGGCTGTCACGGCGCCAGTGGATGCTGCCAACGGCAGGGGCCACGCTACGAGCGCGCAGCTCCGGCATGACCTCCTCGAGCAAATCCAGGCTCTTGCGCATGGCCTTCAGGTCGGCCTTGCGGTTCGCGAACTGCTGCTCGGCGTAGAACAGCCCGGCTTCGTAGAGGCCGGCTGGCGGCTGGGTCTTGCTCATGTCACGGTCCTTTCAGGGTGAGCGCTGCCCGCAATGCCTCCAAACAGGCATCGCTAGGCGGTAATCGGGGGGATCAGGTCGGCAGGTCAGACCTGCCGGGTGGGCGGGCCGTTACGGTCCGTGGGCCGCCGTCTCGAAGAGATCGAGGTTCTGCGCCGGCGCATCGGGATCACGGCCAGCTGCCACCGGCGCCAGGTCCAGCTGCGTGGCGAGCAGACGGCGCTGGACGTGAGAGCTGATGGGGATCGTGACGGCCGGGTTGGGCGTAGCCGAGGGCGACAGCGTGCGCATCACTTCCAGGCCTGCGACCCAGGTGTGGCCGCAATGCACATTGGTGCACGCATAGGTCACCTCACGCATGGTCAAAGTCATCTCGCGGCTTTTGACTGCCCGCGATTTGGCCCGGCAATGCGGGCAGCGAATCGTCACTCTCATCGGCGTGCGCCTTTCGTTGGCACGAGATACAGGGCGCGGCCCCGTCCCGTGGTGCTGCGCACGGCGCGGCGCAGCCGGGTCTTCAGCAGCCACTCGGCTGCCTGTTCGATGGTGTCCAGCCCCTGCTGCGCGCGGACGCGTTCCAGCGTCTCGCGGTCGGTCTCGGTAATGGGGATCTGCAGCTCGGGCATGTCGGCGATTCGTCAGACGTTTCTGCGCTCTTGTGGACCTGGCTTCACGCCAAGCGCGACGACACACTGCTGGCGTTGTTCAGCACTTCCTGGGCCTCGCGCAGCAGCAGCTCGCGGGCCAGGGTGCTCGGCTGGTCACCCTGGTAGTTGGCCAGGGCTTGAATCAGTTCGTACTCGTAGTCGTCCAGGCGCAGAGTTATGCGGTTGTCGCGGACTCGCTTCGGGTCGGGATACATGGAATGCCTTCGTGATGACAGAACAAAGGAACAGCGGTCAAACGGTGAGCGACTTGCCCTTCTCATAGGCGGCAAGGCCGTAGAGAAAGCAGAGACGAGCGAAGGCTGCATCGGTGCGTTGCTCCCTGTTCGCACCGGCCTTGAGACGGTCCAACTCTTCGGCGAAAAGCCGCAGGGAAACCGGAGTGCGGCTGAGCACGCCATCAGGCGTTCGGTGCTTCGGCTTGCTCTTCGTCGGCGTTGCTGCTTTGCGCATACGTGTTGGGTTTCCCAAGGCCAACGGTGTGTATCCTCGGGATAAAAGTGGATGCACACCATTATGCCAACGTTTGTTGGCATCGGTGAAAAAAGGTCTCGTTTGACAACACATTTTTTTGAACGACTGCGCGAGGAGCGCATGCGTCGAGGGCTCAGTCAGACCGACTTCGGAGCACTCGCGGGCGTTACTCGCACAGCCCAGCTCAACTATGAGAAGGGCGACCGAAGCCCCGATGCCGACTACCTCATGGCTTTGATGGGTCACGGTGTTGACGTGATGTATCTGCTCAGCGGCGTGCCTGCGGGCAAGAGCATGGCGTCGATCACGGCCGAGCAGGTGCGCGTGCTTGGCGCATTCGACCAACTGGGTGACGAAGAGCGCCAGACCGCGTTCGCTGTGCTCGATGCGCTCAGGCTGGCAACTAAGCACAAGCGCTGAGGGGAAGTAGACAAGATGTTCAGGATTCGACGGACCGCCGCGGTGGTCTTTGCGCTGTGCGTAGGCGCGAGCGTCGCTGCGCCCGTGACGGACGGCCGCGTTTTGACTGCGGCTGACGTGAAGGGTGCGTGGCCGCTGACCGTCAAGGCGGTAACGCTGCGGTGCGCGGACGAGGGGCGCTTCGTCGCCTTTGAGACCCCAGACGGCCGCCTTGTGGCCGTCAACGGGAAGGCCCGCGGAAGCGCTGCAAAAAGGGGCCTGGTCGATCTCGATGCTGTCTGGGCCGTTGACGCGAAGGGCTCCCGTTTGTCGACCATGGTCGATCTGAGCCGCATCGCAATAGACGCCTGCAAAGGCCGCTGAGTCGGACAGTATGCGCATCGTCTGAGCCTCGCTACTCGCTCGCCTCTGGCGCGGCATCGTCAGCCTGCACGTCCTCGACCTTGCCGTCGTCGCTCTTGCTGTCGGCTGTCTCCAGCTCGATGCGTGTCGTGAGGCCGCCATCGCTGACCGTGTGAGCTGTTTTCACCGTCAGCCACGTGATGGCGTTGATCGCGGGCTTGAAGCCTGAGACGCGCACGGGCGTCTGCGGGATCAGCTCAGGCCGGCCCAGCGCCAGCGTCAGCTCTAAGGTCGCGGCGCCGCGCTGGATGCGCTGCCACTCGGCCTTCGCAGCGGCCAGCGCGTCGGCCTCGCTGCCGTAGGTATCGCGCAGCCGCTTGGCGTTGCCGCTGAGCCCCACCAGCACGCCGCGGCGCTTGGCCTTCTTGGGATCGTGCCAATATGCACGCACGCCGCTGTAGGCCTCGCGGTCGGCCGTGTGGAACCGATGCTGGTCGCCATCGGCGCGGCTGATAGAGGCCGAGGCCAGCAGCTCGCCTTTGCTGCTGCGCGTGCCGTTGATCGGCAGGAAGACAAGGTGCCCCTTCTTCACCGTTGCCACGGCGTCATAGCGCTTGGCCAGGCGTGAGACGAAGTTCAGGTCGCTCTCGTGCGTCTGGTCGACGTGATCGACCTCGACCTTGGCCAGCCTGTTGTCGACGCGTGGCGACAAGCCGTGCTTGCCGGCGATCTCACCGACGATGTCGCCGAGCGTCTGCCCGTGCCAACTCTTCTCGGCGCGTTGCTTGAGCGTGTCCACCATGTCGGCGCTGCGGGCGCGGATGTGCAGCTGGTCGGGCGACCCGCTGTGCTCGATCTCGTCGACGGTGAAACTGCCCTTGTCGACCAGCGCCTGGCCGACCCAGCCCAGTTTGAGGGTGATCAACGCGCCCTTCGGCGGGAGGGCCAGCATCCCGTCTGCATCGTTCAGCACCAGGTCCAACTGGTCGGCTTCGCCGCCGCGGCATTCGCTCAGCGTCAGGCTGATCAGCCGCGGGTCGATCTTTCGCGTGATGTCGCGACCGTCGACGGTGATCCCGTAGTCGACCTGGGGGTGCGTCGCCGGCTTCATGGGCTGTCGGTGCCGATGCTGTCGGTGCGCTGTTCGTCGACGCGGGCGAGCTGCAACTGGAACTCGATGCGCCGGGCGGCGCCGTTGTCCATCAGCATCGTCCGGGTCTCGTTCAGGGACTCGATCACGAAGGCGCCCAGCACCTCGCCGGTGCCCGTCACAAGCGGCCAGGCCAGGCCCGAGTCGCCCATCTCGCGCAGCTTGCCCAGGCTGACGACATCGCCGGCGAACTCAGGCGCCAGCACGCCCGATAGAGTGATGCCGTCATCGCCCGGGCCGACGAACTGGCGCGCGGGCCTGGCGCCCACGCGGCTGTTGCTCGGATGCCGCCAGGCGGTTTGTCGTTGCAGATCCTGGTAGGCCAGGGTCGACAGGCTGAAAACGAATTGGCCGTAGCCCATCATCATGGCGAGGGCTCCCTTCAGCTGATGTCGCCGAGCGTCGACAGCCTGGACGAACGTTTGGCGCGCTCGCGGCGGTCCAGCTCGGCCGCGACGGCGCGCGCGATGGCCTGCGGGTCAGAGCCCGGGGCCGGGTTGATGGTGATCGAGATCTGTGTGGCGCCGGCCGCGGCGGGCGCCTGGCTCGGGGCGGACACGGGCGGGCGGCGGTCGAATGGCACCAGGGCCGGGTCGACCGGGCCGGCGCTGCCCAGGTCGCCGGGGCCGGCCATGGCCGCAGCAGGCATGGCGATGGTCGCCGCAGCGGCCATGTCCAGCACGGCCCGGCGCACGCCGTCGCTGCGGTTCATCACGCCAGCCGCCGCACCGTTGGAGATCTCGGCGCCGGCGTCCATGAACACCCGGCTCGGGCTGCGGATGCCCAGCTTGTCCTTGAACCAGCCGATAGCGCCGTCGGCCGCGCCGCTGATCGCGTCGCGGACCTTGGCCAGGCCGCCGGTGATGCCGCTCACCAGGCCCTGCATCAGGTTGGCGCCGAACTCGGTGAACCGCTGCGGCAGGTCGAAGCCGAACCAGCGCATGACGCCTGCGAAGGCTTGGTAGAAGAGGCCGACCGGCGACCAGTTCAGGATCAGCGCCGCGATGCTGCCAATGCCGCCCGTGAAGGCGGCGCGCGCCTCGCCCCAGAAGTTGCCCACCAGGTTGGCGATGCCTGTCACCAGCTGGCCCAGCGCCATGATCGGGGCGAGCAGGAACTGGGCGAGTGTGCCCAGGAACTGACCGAAG
The DNA here is from genome assembly GCA_003241055.1 of Roseateles depolymerans. Taxonomy (GTDB): domain Bacteria; phylum Pseudomonadota; class Gammaproteobacteria; order Burkholderiales; family Burkholderiaceae_C; genus Pelomonas; species Pelomonas depolymerans_A. The sequence continues at coordinate 111,582 of QFOD01000014.1, read as the reverse complement.
GCACGGCCGCTCGCGGTGGCGCCCTGCAGCTGCTCGGCTGTGGCCTGGAATGGCTCGAAGAGCTGGGAGACCCAGCCCCACACGGCAGACAGCGCGCCGACCAGGCCGTCCCACAGGGGGCGCAGCGGGGCCAGGGCGCGGCCGAGGGCTGAGAACAGGCCGTCGAACATCGCGCCCAGCGGCGCCAGGCCCTCGGCCATGCCCTGCCACACGCCAGCGAAGAACGCCTTCACCGGCTGCCAGTACCTGACCAGCAGCAGGCCCGCCGCGGCGATGGCCAGCACCAGCCAGCCGATAGGCGTCGTGAGCAGCGCGCGGCCGGCCCAGAGGGCAGCCTGGCCGGCCAGGCGCAACCCGCCAGCGGCCCGAGCCAACCCGGCGGCGATCTCCGGGCCTTTGATGCCCAGCATGGCCAGGCCGTAGCGCGCCAGCGCAATGGGGCCGATCAGCGAGCCCAGGGCCACGGTCAGCGCGCCGCCGACGATCAACAGGACGGACAGCGCCCCGGCGGTCTTCATGACGGCTGCGGTGAGCCACGGGTGATTGCGGGCGAAGTCGGCCACGGCGGTGGCCGCGCGGCCCAGCGTGCCCATCAGGTCGATCAACGCCGGCTTGAGCGATTCGCCCAGGGCCGTGGTCAGCTCGAAGGCCCGGTTCTTGGCCATGATCCACTGTGCCGACAGCGTCTGGTTGCGCGCGTCGGCCTCGCGGCGCATGGAGCCCTTCGCCTGGTCGCCATTGGCCAGCGCGCGCTGGCGCTGCAGCTCCTCGGGCTTGTCCACCAGCTTGGCCAGCGTGTCGGAGTGCTCCAGGCCGACCAGCTCGACCATGACGCCCACGCGGGTCTTCTCGGGCAGGGCGCGGATGCCGGCGATGACCTTGTCGTAGGTAGCCATTGCGTCGGTCGCCATGCCGTCCTGGATGTCCGAACTCTTCAGGCCAATCTCGGCCACGGCTTCCTGGAACTTCTTGGTGCCCTTGGTGGCGGCCGCCAGCTTCTGCGTGATCGCGTTGATAGCCGTCGCGGCGGTCTCGGGACGCTCGCCCAACGTCAGCAGCGTGGACGACAGCGCCGCAGCGTCCTGGGCGCTCATCTTGACCGTGGACACCACGCCCGAGATCCGATTCAGGACGTTGATGATTTCGCCACCCTTGCTGATGGCGTTGTCGTCCAGGTAGTTGATCGAGTCGGCCAGGCCTTCGATCTGCGTGATGGGAATCTTGAAGTTCTTCCCCACCTTGCCCATCTGCTCGGCGATCTCGCCAGGCACGGCGTCGAAGGCGGTCGCCATCATGGCCGCGGTGCGGGTGTAGTCCTTCAGTTGGTCGGTTGGCACCTCCATGCGCGCGCCCGCCGTCACCATGTCGGCGATCTCGTTCGTGGTCAACGGGATCTCGCGGCCCAGTTCCTGGACCTGCTGACGCACGGCCATGTAGACGGCAGTCAGCTGGCCGGCGTCGTCGCGCGCGCCGTTGACCTGGCGGGCCACGCCCAGCATGTGGTCCTCGAAGCTCGCGAAGTCGCGCACGGCCACGGCGACCGGTGCACCGATAGCGGCGCCCGTGGCGCCCATGGCCACGCCGGCGCCGGCGGCCCGGGCCTGCAGCTGCTGGGACTTGGCCAGCTGCTCGGCGGCGGCCGCGCTGCGGCGCTGCTGGGCCGCCTGGGCGCGCAGCGCGGCGGTCTGGGTCTCGATGCTCTGTGTGGTGGACGCGATGTCTGCGCGCAGCCGCTGCTCGTGCTGCGCCAGCTCGCGCGTGCTGATGCCCGCGGCCGACAGGCGGTCGCGCAGCGCCTGGACCTGGGCGGCCTGGCGCTGGTGCTGCTCGCCCAGATCTCTGGCGACCTGGCGCGCTGCTGCCAGCTGCTGCGTCATCGCCTTGGTCGGTGGGCCGGCCTGGCTCAGCTCGCGCGCCAGGCGCGCGGCCTTCTCTTTGGCGTTGTCGAGCTTGGCGGCCGTGGCGTCCAGGCCGGTGCGCAGCTCGCGGAACTCGCCGACGCTCTTTTGCTGGGCGCCCAGCTCCTTTAGGCGGTCGCGCGTGTCACGCAGCGCCTTAGCCGTCGCGGTGCTGCCAGCGTTGATACGCTGCAGCGGCGCCGTGGCTCTGTCGATGGCCTGAAGGATCACCTGCAGGCGCAGGTCGCTGATTGCCATGGATCTACTCGGTCGGTTCGTGCCTGGCCCTGGCGCGCTCGCGCCAGTCCATCAGCTCGGCGAGGGTGAAGCCGTCCATGTCGGCCGGCGCCCAATGGAAGACGATGGCCAGGTCGGCCATCGCTTCTTCTACGCGGCCAGGGAGGCCGTTTCCTGCGCGGCTTTCGGCGACAAAAAAGCGGACACCTCGGCGGCCAGCTGGAAGAGGTCGGCCGGGTCGAGTGCGTCGACCTCCGGGCGGGTCAGGGTGGGCACGGTGATGCGCGGCAAGACTGTCTGCACGGCGGCCACATCCATGCGCACCAGGTCGTACAGCGCGACGCCGCGCAACTCGCCGGCGCGTGGCTTGCGCAGCTCGATGGTGGTGATGGTGGTGTCACCGCGCTTGATCGGCGTGTCCAGCGTGACGCTGGCGGTGAAGGGAGTGGTGGACATGATGGGTCTCTTGGGTGATGGAAAAGGGCTTAGATGCCCAGGGCTTTGCGGATCTCGGCCAGGCGGTCCACGCCGTCGACGACCTCGACCATGTTCACCAGGTCGACCTCGATCACGGGCTTGCCGTCGATGCTCAGCTTGTAGTAGCTCAGCGCCGTCTTGACCTTCATCTCGGTGTTGTCGCCGGGCTTGGCCTTGCCCGGGTCGATCTCGATATGGCGGCCGCGTGCGACCACTTCGATGGCCATCACGGCTTCGTCCTCAGCCTGGCAGGCGCCGGTGAAGCGCAGGGCCACGCCGTCGTGCTTGAGCGTGCCGAACTGGGCGAACACCTCGCGCAGGTAGCCGGCGGCCGTCCACTCCAGCTCCAGGCCTTCCATGCCGTTGTCGAGCTTGATAGGGCCGCTCATGCCGCCGGCGCGGTAGTCCTCGGTCTTGCGGCTGAGCTTGGGCAGCTGCACCTCGGGGACTTCGCCCAGGTAGCCGCGGCCGTCGTTGAACAGGATGAAATTTTTCAGCTTCTTGGGCAGTGCCATGGTCGTGATCTGCTAGGAAGAAAGTAGGCCCGCCGGCAACGCCGGCGGGTGGGAGTCATCAGGCGGCGACGCGCGCGGCGAAGTCGGCGAAGTACTTGTCCGTGATGCGCTGGCGGAAGCTCAGGTCTTCCACGGGCGGGATCGGCGTGTAGTCGTAGTCGATGACCAGCTTGCCCGTCTTCAGCGTGGCGCCGGTGTTGATCTCTTCGTCGTACCAGGCCGAGCCGTCCAGAATGAAGCCACCGGCCTTCAGCTCGCGGAACTTGGCATTCACGCCCTCCAGGATGTCGCGCACGATGCTGGGGTGCATCGGCTTGTCGACAGCCCAGAAGTGCGCCTCGCCGATGCTGTCGGCGAGGACCTGGGCCGTGCGCACGGCGCTCTCGAAGGCGAAGAGAGGGTCTTCCGAGCAGGTCCGCGAGCCCCAGAAGCGAAAGCCCTGGTTGTTGATCAGCGTCGTGACGCCGGCCTCGTTGAGCAGGCCCGCATCGGTGGCGGGGTTCTGCAGATCCCAGTAGATGTCGCTGGACAGGCCCGTGACGCCGTTCACCGGCACGTTGGAAAGCGTCTTGTGCCAGCCGGTCTCGGCGTCGATCTTGGCGCGCAGGCCCAGAGCGTAGGCGGTCGCCGGCGCCGTGGCGGTCAGGTTCAGCGTGGTGTCCCAGCGCGTGAAGTCCGGGTGGATGACCATCAGCTCGCGGGCGCCGAAGTTGTCGCGGTAGTCGAGTGCATCGGCGACGCTCGTAGCGCCGGCGCTGGACACGTAGGCGAAGCCGCGCAGCTGCTGGGCGATGGCGGCCAGGGCGGTGGCCACAGGCTGGGAATCGAGGCCAGGGGCGCCCAGGATGCGCGGCTTCACGCCGAGCTGGGCCTGGGCCGCCAGCAGGGCCTTCATGCCCGTGTACTGGCCCGAGGGCAGCACGGTGCCGATCACCTTGCTGATCTGGTCGGCGGCCTTGGCTTCGTCGTCCTCGCCTTCGCCGTCGGGAACGCGAACGACGACGATCACCGGAGTGGACTGCAGGCTGATGGCGTCCAGCACGCTGGCCAGCGTGCCCTTGGTGCCAGCCTTGCCGATGGCGGCGTTCACGTTCGTCACCAGCGCCGGCTTGTTGAGAGGGAAGACGGTCGCGTCGGCGTCCGAGGCTGTCGCGACCAGGCCAATGATGGCGGTGGAGATCGTGCGGATGGTGCGCACGCCCTCGCTGATCTCGAAGACGCGGACGCCGTGGTGGTACTGGGCGAGAGACATAGGGCTCCTGTGGTCGCTGAAGAGAGGGGCCGGCACCGGGACGAGACCCTGACGTGCTCGGCCCCCGAGGATGAGCGCCCAGTGTTCTGCTTCCCTCGCGCGATGTCATGCGGTGGCGGGGTTACTGGCGCTGGAGCGACCACGGGGCGTTAAGTCAAAACAGCCCCCCGAGCAGCGCGGGCTCCCAGTTCGTGATGACCAGCTCGCCGGCGGCTGCGCGCTCTCCCTTGTCGCGTGCATTGCCCACCGAATACTTGATGTCCAGGCCTTCCATCCAGAAGCCCTCGAAGCATCGGCGGATGTCGGGGTGGTCGTTGATGCTGACCATCACCTTGCCCTTGCAGCGCCGCATGAACGCGGCCAGCTGCTCGTACTGCTCGAAGCCGAAATCGACACCGTAGCCCTCGGTGTCCCAGTAGGGCGGGTCAGCATAGAAGAACGTGTGTGCGCGGTCGTAACGTTCCATGACGGCCTGCCAGGCCAGGTTCTCGATGTAGGTCCCTGCGAGGCGCAAATGCGCCGCGCTGAGCTGTTCTTCGATGCGGCACAGGTTGATTGCTGGCCCCGTCGTTGCGGTGCCGAAGGTCTGTCCGTCGACGCGGCCGCCGAACGCGTGCTGCTGCAGGTAGTAGAAGCGGGCGGCCCGCTGGATGTCGGTCAGCGTCTCGGGCCGGGTCATCTGCTGCCACTTGAACACCTCGCGGCTGCTTATGGCCCACTTGAACTGGCGGACGAACTCTTCGAGGTGGTGTTGCACCACGCGGTACAGGTTGACCAGGTCGCCGTTGATGTCGTTCAGTACCTCGGTCTTGGCCGGCACCGGCCGAAGGAAGTAGAGCGCGGCGCCACCGCAGAAGACCTCGACGTAGCAGTCGTGCTTGGGGAACAGGGGGATTAGGCGATCGGCCAGGCGGCGCTTGCCGCCCAGCCACGGGACGATGGGGCTTGGACTAAACATCGGAAATGAAGAAGGGCGCCCGAAGGCGCCCTCGTGAGACGGGATGAGATTCGGTCAGCGTAGCGCGTCAGGCAGCTGACGCCGCTGCACTTCGGACTCGAAGGCGCTCTGGCAATGGTTGCTGTCGCCGAGTAGCGCAAACAGCCGGTCGATGACCCGTCGTGCGATGCGCCACTGCCACTTCTCGCGCTGGCGCCAGCTACGCGCGCTGATGGTCTCATCGGCCCAGCCGAAGAACAGCATCGCGTTGATCAACTGGTCCAGCGCGATCAGGACCTGCAGCAGCCAGAAGGTCAGTCGCTTCTTCATGGCCGCTCCCTGTCCAGCACTGGGGCGTTCAGCACCTCCGCCACCTTCTCGGCGGTGAGTGGCCCGCTGTCGGGCAGTCCCGCAATGGGCGTCGGGAGACCGGCCGCCACGGCAAGGCCCAGCATCACGGGCAGGTCGTCGCGGTCCAGATCCACGTGCTGGCGGTTGCTCAGCATCTCGCGCATGCCGACACAGATTGGATTTGTCGAGGCGGCGATGGCGGCCACAAGGCCGAAGCCCAGGCGATCCTTCCAAGCGCCCTCAGTGATGTGCCGAGGCAGCGCGGCTACTGGGGGCGCTGGAAGGATTGTGTAGTTGTTCATGGTCATTTCCCCTTGATGTAGTTGACCCAGTAGGAAGAGGCGTTGCCGTTGGCGGCCATTTGCGCGGTCGGCTGGCCAACGTAGTCCGGGTTCACCAGGTCAGACTCGTAGTAGCCAGCGCCGGCGCCTTGGCTGGAGAAGAATGCGATGCCTGCAGCGGTGCGAGTGAGCATGCTGAATTGAGGTATCACCGGCAGCATGCCGAGCGCTGTAGTCACCCTCCCATTGGAGTCAAGCAGCACGCCCATGTTTTCGGCGGGCGAGACAAGCAGGGCACCAGCCGGCGTGTCGAATAGGCGATAGCCCCACGAGAAATAGACGGGCGTCGGCAGGCCGTCGCTGGCCACGGACACGGTGGGCGCTCCAACCATGTCCTTATGCACGTTCAGCCGGCCGCCCGCAAAGTGCAGAAGGCTGCCGCCAGCGAAGGCCGCGCCGCCGCTGTACATCTGGGATTGAGTGATGCCGGCGGCCTGCGCCCACGTCGCTCCGCCATCATTGGAAACGCCGCCAGCCGGGGTCGAGTCCGTATTGCCGTAGGCAAACGTGAACACCCCAAGGGCCTGGCCACTGGCCACCACCTGGATGTCCGTCAGATTCTGAGTGGCCGTGTTGAGGACCCCATTGGAGCGCACGGAAATCGCACCGGCGCCGTCCACGCGCAGTACCGCCGTAGCGTTGCCGGTCTTGGCGGCTGCGAATATCGCGCCGGTGCCGACAGCGACGCCCGCGGCCTTGGCAACCGGAACGCCGATGTCCACAGTGCCGGACTGTGCCCAGTTGATGCCGTCCACACTGGACAGCGCCCGCATGACAGTTTGTGCGAAGTCGTTCACGGCCAATGCCCTGAAGACACCGCCCACGGCGACGATGGACAGGAAGAAGTAGCCCCCCGCGTTCAACTCGGCCCAGGTCTTACCACCGTCGGCCGACCGAACAACGCCAGGCAAGCTGCGCCCAGCGACAACCACACTGCCGATGCGCGCGGGCTGTGTCGTTGGGGTGGATGTCGCTGGGGCAAAGCCCACCAAGCGCCCGAACACGCGGCCGGCCGCTACCTTGGCCAGCACGGGGTAGTCGGCGGGCGAGAACAGGACGCCGCCGCGAAGCCACTCGGACCCATCGGCCATCCGCAGCATTGGCCCGGCCTCAGGCATCGGGGCGACGTAGCCTACGGGCAAGCCGCCCCCGGAAGAAGAACGAAAGATCATCAGTCGGTCCAGTTGTTGGAGTCGTGGAGCATGAACACGGAGTCGCGGGCGCTGTCGATGAGCAGGTCATCGGCGAGGCCGCGGATGGTTTGGCCATCAGCTCGCAGCACCGTCACAGGGTTGGTTGCGCAGGCGCCGGAGACATCGCGCAGCCAGACCCAGCTCGGCGCGCTGAGCTTGGGCAGGGTCACGGCGAATGCTCCGTTGCGACTGTCCAGCGCGTAGTGCTGGCCAGGCTGGAGCACGGTGTCGGTCGAGAGTGGGATGGCCGGTGGCGGGAACGCTTTGGCAGCGACGAGGGCCAGCTCAGGCTTGCTCGCCTTGTCCGCGTCCAGGGCGGCGAGCTCGGCACGACTCGCCTTGTCGGCGATCACGGCAGCAAGCTCGTCGCGGCCCGCCTTGGCCGCAAGCAGCGCCACCACATCGCTCGCGTTCGCCTTGATCGCGTTGACCAGTTCCTGCAGCTGGTCGAGATCGACGTCGTCGCTGGCCAGCAGGGTGTCGAGCGCCGCGAACTTCGCATCGACCAGCAGCAACGCCTGGCGCAGCCGCGGCGCGTCGTCCTCCAGGTCGTTGCTGGGATGGGGCAGGGGCAGGCTCAGGTGGGCGCTGCGGTCGTCATGGATCAGATCTGCCATATCTGCCCCTTCACAGCACGATCACGCGCAGGTTGCGCACGCGCGGCCTGGCGGCCGTGCTGCCGCTCAGACGCAGTCGCACGCGCAGCGAGTCCGCATGCAGGTCCTGCAGCTCGTGAGCCATTTCCAGCCAGCCATTGCCCAGCGGCGTCGCCGCCGTGTTCGCAGCAGGTGCCCAGGCCGCAGCCTGGGTGGCATCGAGAGCCGCGTCGGCGACCGCGACCAGCACGCCGGCGCCGCCAGGGATCTGGGCCTCGTAGATCACCCGCACGCGGGACACGCCGCCGGCGGCGACGGCGCGGGAGATGTAGTCGGCCTGGGTGCCGACGGTGGCCGCCACCAGTTGGGCCGACGGGTGCAGCACCGGGCTGGACTGCGCGGTGCCGGCCAGTCGCGCCGCCACGCTGACCTTGCCCGTCACCGGGCTGGCCAGGCGCAGCGGCTGACCGTCCGCCACGGTCACGTGCGAGCCATCGGGCAGCGCCAGCGTGTAGTCCACGCGTGCGGCAGCGACCGGCGTTTCCACGACGGACAGCAACAGCAGGTCAGTCGCGTCCTGCACGTCGAGCTCGCCAAGTTCAAGCACGCGCTGATCGGCGCTGAAGGCCGCGGCGTGCAGCCGGAAGGCCAGATCCAGCGTCTGGTGTGCGGTCCAAGTGCTGGCGTTCGCGGAACTCAGCAGCACGCCGACGTTGTAGGCCTGGGTGGTGGCGTACTGCTGCGCAATCGCATCGAACTTGCCCAGCTCGCTGATCGCGACGCTGGTGGTCGCGTCGTCGCACAGCACCACGAGCGCGTACTCGGCTCGCCCCTCCAGCGCCACCGGCGACGTGAAGCTGATGCGGGTCGGCCGGCCATCCACCAGCACCTGGTCGGGCGCAATCTGCGCCTCGGCCAGCACGGTGCGGGTCGGGAATCCGAGTTGGGTTTCGCGGATCTGCACCAGCACCCGACTGCCGCCCTTGGCGGTGAACCACAGATCCACGGCTGCGACCTGCGTGGATGCGTCCAGCGTGAAGGTCTGGGCCAGCGGGTCGATGTACTGGTTCACCACCGTCGTGACCAGTTGGTGCGTTTCAACGCGCGAGAAGCCGCTACCCGTGAAGGTGGCCTCGCCATGGCTGCCCGCGGCGCCCGTGATCGAGAACCGCTTCGCGCCTGTCTGCACATTGGGCGGGATGGTGAAGCTGCCCCGGACCCGGCCAGCCTCGTCGGCGACCAGCGCAGCCCCCGCATGGTCGAGGACGTCGAGGCCGTCGAAGCTCATGCTGCGGATCTGCTCATGCGGGCCGAAGCCGGCCACCTCGAACTGCACCTCGATCTGGCGCAGGTTCTCCAGCGGGCGTTGGACGCTGGACACCAGCACGTTGTCGGTCTCTCGGCTCAGCGTGTGGTTGCCCCACTGGCTGGTGTCGGTCGTGTAGATCGTGGGCCCGGCGCTCACCACGCGGGTCAGGGACGACAGCCAGATGGTCTGGATGTCGCTCCATTGGTCCACGGCCGGCGTGAGCTTCACGGCCGCGGGCAGCGGCTCGAAGGCCATGTAGGGGTTCACCAGCATCGAGCCGGTGCGCAGCAACTGCTGCAGGACGGGGATCAGCTCGAAGGGCAGAAGGGCGGGCACCTGAGGCGCCGTCGGCAAGGCCAGGGCCTGGGCGCTGGTGATCGGCAGCACCAGCTCACCGTCAACGACGGCGGCGGTCTGTGGTAGGCCCTGGTCTCGCATGCTGTCACCCAGGAAGGGATCGACCAGCAGCCCCTTCTTGGCGCCGGCCTCGCGCAGGCCAGCATCAGCCTGCAGTCGCTGCTGGGCGATCAGATCCACGACCTGGTCCATGCGTGCGGTCAGCGCGGCCAGGTCGGACATCGAGACGACGCGCACGCCGTTGCTGGCCACGGACCGCGTGCTGGTCCAGGTCTGCTGGACGCTGGCGATGGGAAGCAGGCCCGCGGGCACCGTTGGCGCAGCAGGCCGCCAAGCCGAAGCGACGCCGCGCAGCCACACGAAGGCGCCGTCCGGGTCCAGGCACAGGCGATCGACACGCGGCAGCATCTGGTGGTAACTCACCAGCACCAGCGAGCCCGGTACGGCCCCGGTGACGGTGCATCCGGTCGCATCCACTGCCGTGGGCTGGACCGTGGTGATGTACTGGTAGCGCGCGCTGTAGGTGCTGCCCGGGGCCGGTTCGGCGCCGTTCGGGCTCCAGTCCACCTGGCCGCCGGTGAGCTTCCAGTCGGCGTCCTTCGTGTAGACCGTGTTGCCCTGGCTCACTTCGAGCAGCTGCAGGACCGCGTTGTCCGGCAGCGGATCCATGGCGCCAGCGAAGCTGCCATGCGTGAGCTGCCGGGTCACCTCCATCGTGATGTGCACGCTGGCAATGCGGGCGACGGGCGCACGGTCCAGCGTGATGCGCTGGGCAGCGGCCGTGATGCTCGCGTGCGGCTCGCTGTCGATGAACTGCAGGTCGGGGTCAGCCGCGTAGACCAGGCGGCGGCTGGTGGGCAGCTCGATGCCGTAGCCCGATACACGAGCGCGCCCCTCGGAGACGGTGTAGACCTGCTGGCCCGTGGGCAGGTCGGGGGCCATCGTGACTTGCAGGCCCGAGACGACATAGCCGCCACCGGCGGAATCGCGGTCGTAGCGGGCCAGAGCCTGGGTGACCGCGTCGAGCTGGGGCGGCGGTTCCTTGGCGCGCACCTGGCCGTCCTCGACCACATAGACCGGGTAGAAGGCTCCTGCTCCACCGGCCAGGCCCCATTCGGGGAGGACCTGCAGGCGAGCCGCGCCGGGTTCCTGGTAGCCGCGCGTGCCTGCGGCCGGATTGCGCAAGGCGGGGTCTTCCAACTCGGTGACGACGTGCTCGCGCAGGTAGACGCCGACGGTGACCAGGCCGACGGTGGGCACGACCAGGTCGGCGGGCGGGACCCCTCGCACGGCGCCGGCCAGGTAGAGGGCGCCGGACTCGCAGCGGGTCGCGCCGGTCTCGGCATCGACCACGATGCGGGCATCGCGCACGATGTCGCCGTCCTTGAAGAGGGCATCGGCGAGGCCCTGCAGCCGGTAGTGAACGCTGCGCTGAATCTCGTTGAGCTCGGCGCTTTGCAGCACCCGGTCCGCTCGGAACAGGTGGCGCTCGTAGTTGCGGGCCGCATCGAAGCGGTCGTAGATCTGGGGCGTGGTGGACATGGGCTCAGAAGGGCAAGACGTACTCGAAGACCTGGCGCACGGCGCCGTTGCGCGTGAACTTGGGCAACCGCTCCAGCGCGTAGAGATCGCCGGCCACAGCGACCTGGTCGGGTGTCAGATAGCGCTGGCCAGGCGGGACGCCTGCGGCCGGCTGGGTCCCGACGAAGATCCCCAGCTCGCGAACGGTCTGCAGCTCGGCGTCGCCGAAGTCGAAGGTGAAGCGCACATACAGCCACTTGGTGGGCTGGGCGGACTGCGTGTAGCGGCCGGACACCATCTCGATCTCGCCATTGGCGTCCGGCCGCGCATAGCCCACCTGGGTGGCGATGCGGCGCCCGATTTCGTCGGCCAGCGCGGTCGCGTCGGTGGGCTCTGGTTGGGGCTGGGCATCCCAGGCCGGATCGCCTCGGCCCCAGGCGAGGTGGATGGACTGGCTGGCGATGGCACGCGCGAGCGCGATGCGCCCGGTGTTCTGCAGGACGGCCATGGGTTAGGTTTCCTCGGAGCGGTTGGAGTCGATGAAGGGGCGCCAGGGGCCGGTCCATGGACCGGTCCAAGAGCGGGGAGGGAGGACGGCTGTCGGAGCACGGCCCGAACGCATGACGGTGGTGCTGAGCAGCGCTTCGGCGCCCAGCCAGGCGGCGATACCGCCCCGGCCCTCGCCGTTGGCGCGCAAGGGGTCGCCGGGTTGCGGGGCGTTGCATTGGCCGGCGAACAGCTCGGCCAGGCCGCCGTAGGTGTCCACCAGCACGTGCGAGTCCAGTCGCCAGGCATCGAGCAGCGGGCGGTCGTCGTAGGGCAGCAAGGTGGTGCGGCGGGCGACGATGGCCCGGTCGATCGCCTCCAGCATGGGCTGGTCCGCCTGGCCTGCGCGGAGCTCGGCGAAGCTGGCCTTGGTGTCTCCCAGCCAGACGCCTGAGTCGTCGTCGAGTTGGCCTGCGTCCAGAGCGGGGCCGCGGTCCAGGCGCACGGGCCTCAGGTCAAAGTCGAAGAACACCCGGTACAGCCGCATATGGGCCGGCAGGCTGGCCCGCACCACCTGGGCGATGCGCTCGATCTCGTTCGCGGTGGCGACCCGTCCGAGGTCGATGTGCAGGTAGGCGTCGTCCTCTTCAATGCGCACCGAGGCGTCAAAGCCCAGCCATGCCAGCACGCGGCGCACGCTGGCGGCCGTGCCGCGCTCGAAGAGCCAGGGCAGGCCCTGGGCCAGCAGCTCGTCGAGGGTGTCGAACAGGTCCGAGAACTGCGCCAGCCCGTACTCGGCCGCCAGCCACGGCGCGAACGCCGCCGGGCGATTGGCTTCCAGATTGGCCGCCAGCTCGGCCAGGCCCTCCCAGCGCGGTGCGATCTGAACCAGCGCGCGCTCCAGGCCGGTGGCCTGGGGTGGCAGCAAGCGATCGAGGGCCGAGGCCTGCAGCATCAGAGCACCCCCTGGTCGAGCAACTGCAGGCTGCCCAGGGTCGGGTATTCGTTGGACTGCAGAGGCGTGTTCTCGGGCGGGCTGTCCTCGCCCAGGAATTGCACCCGGGCTATGCCGGCGACGTGCAACCGCGCGGTGATCCAGGAGCGGGGCAGATCCCGGCCCAGGGCCGCATAGCTGGCCAGTGCCGCGGGCAGGGCGGCGGCGAGCTGCTGCACCAGGTCCACCGGGGCGCTGGCTTCGCGCCAGAGCCTGGCGGCGACGTTGACGGCGCGTGGCTGCGCCAGGCTGACCGTCACTGGGATGCCCAGGGGGCGTGCGTTCTCTGCGTTGAGCGCGGCAGTCACGGCCGCCAGCGTGGACTCGGCCTGGTCGAAGTCGATCAGCCAGAGCACCAGCTCGACGGTGCCTGGCAGGCTGGGGCCGACGGCGGAGCTACGCACATTGGGCGAAGCCGTCATGGCCAGCAGTTGGTATTGCTCGCCCGTGCCATTGCCAGCGAGCGCGGCGATGCGCAGCTGAATGCGGACGCGGTAGCGGTCGTCGGACTCGCCAGGCAGACGGGGCAGGTTGTAGAACGCGCCCTTGTGGTCCAGGTCGCTCTTGTTCGCGAACGCCAGCAGATTGGAGCGTGCGGCCTCGTTCACACGCTGGCGGAACAGCATCTCGCGGTAGGCGAAGGCCTGCAGCAGCTTCACGAGCGGCTCGGACTCCAGGTCCAGCACGTCGGCTGACTCGGGGTAGCGCTGCAGCAGATCGGCCCGCAACTCGGCCAGCAACTGCTCGAAGTCGAGTTCTTGCACGACGCTAGGCGGCGGCAGCGTAGATAGGTCAACGGTGGAGGACATGGCTCAGACGGCGGCGCGGAACTGCAGTGGGACGCTGATCTGCAGCGCCTGGTCGGGGCCGCTGCGAGGGACGTAGATGCCGGATACGCCGATCAGCAGCTGGCCCGGCGTGGTGCCTGAGTCCAGGGTGATACGGGACACACGGAGGCGTGGTTCCCAGCGCATCAGTGCGCCAGCGGTGGCCGCGAAGATGCGCACGCGGGTCGCTCCGTTGTCTGGCTGGTCCACCAGCTCGGACAGCAGGCTGCCGTAGGTGCGGCGCGCGATACGGCTGCCGATGGGCGTAGCGAGGATGTCGACGATGCTCTGGCGCAGGTGGGCGATGCCCTCCAGGCCTCGGCCCGCGTTCCGGTCCATGCCGCTCATGAGGGCTTGCTCGACTTGTCGTTGCCAGAGCGCACGCCGCCATGGACGTGGTTGACCTGGCTGATGCCCCCTGCGATGACGTCGGGGGTGGCCTTGATGCCCTCAGGGGTCAGTTCGAGCTTGGCGTCACCGACACGCAGCGTGATCGAGGTCTCGGACGCAATCACCACCGCGCCTTGAGCCTGGTGCGTGATGTCGCCCTTGACGTCAAAGAGGACGTTGCCTTCGATCTGGCGCAGGACGTCGCCGACGCACTTCAGCAGGTCGCGATGGGCTTCGTGGTCGTATTCATGGACCGTGCCGTCCGGATAGTGCGTTGCGTCGACGTTGTCGCGGTCATCGTTGGGCGGTATGGCATCGCTGAAGAGACCCACCAAAGCCACGCCGTTGACCAGGTCTCCGCCGGGAGAGATCAGCAGGCATTGCTCGCCGACGGTCGGCGGCGACCAGGTGCGGGTGGTGCCCGCGCGCACTGACAGCCAGGGCAGCCAGTTGGACGCCAGGCCGCCGGCGGCGACACGGACCCGGTAGCCCTTGGCGTTGACGTGCGAGATGGTGCCCAGACGCAGCAGGTTCTCGATGCGCCGGATCAGCTCGCTGACATGCGGAGATTCCATGCCAGCCATCGTGCCGGCAGGTCTCGCGCGAGGCGAGCGATGCCGGGTCTGCCGGCGCTGGGCAATCCCGCACCAGGGTCAGGTCATGTCCGAGAGCTGTTCTGCTGCCATGCGCAGGGCCGCGTGATGAGGTCGCAGCAACTGCGCCAGCGTCGCCGGTGTCACAGGCTTGCCGCCTCGGTCCAGCAACTCGATCACCGACTCTAGAGCGGCATCGGTTGTGTCCAGTAAATCCAATATCTCACGCAGGTCGGGTTTGTGTTTGTCTCTTGGCCTTATCGCGTGGGGCGGCTTGAATCTAATTGCTTCGTTCGGGTGCATTCGCTAGATGGTATCCGTGCTATCCCTAACCATCATACTGCGATGGTTGTCAGTTCCTTGTGCACGATGTATCTGATACGCGCATTGCCATATTGGGCGCCGAATATCAAGAGCAATATTTCTGGATTCTCAGAATTGCCGCCTGCCTGATGGCATGAGTTCATCGCGGCGCTCTTGATGCTGTCTATAGGCCGCTCACAGCTTGATTGTTCGTGCAAGCACGTGGTTGTAGCTCATGCATGGCCAAACGGTCTTGCGGAATCCTGTCCTGCCATCTAAATGCTGCCCGTTGTATATATCAATGGCGGGAAATTCGTTCGCGTTTGCTGGCTGTATATATTGTTGGCGCGAATATCCTACGGGCTCGATAGTCGGTCGAGAATCATGCTTCTGACTCGTTCTTTCTCGTCGCTGGTCAATCCGAGCAGGGCACGCTTTGGGTAGGTGTATTCAGGTCCGCCGGCTTTGACCAGGTCGCGCAGCCCGAACTGGTGAACTGACGCGATGCGAGCGATGCGGCCCGCAAAGCCGACAGTGGCTTCCTCGGGCGAGGCCTGGGTCTTCAGGTAGCTGGCCTGGCGGATCTTGGTGAACATCGCCCGGCGCTTGATCTCCCCCTTGCGATCGCGCAGCAATGGCTTGCGAGGCTCGTAGGCGCTGCCGTCGGGGTTCTGCTGGGCCGCAATGCGGCGCTGCTGGCTGCGGCGCAGCTCGCGCGCGATGTCGCGCGCCATGGCCCGTCGCTTGGCCGGCGCGAGGTTGGCCAGCAGCGGCGCCAGCCATTCGTCGAACTGCTGCAGGTCGTCCATCAGCGTGGATCGAAGTCCCAGGCGGCGAGCAGTTCATCGCGCAGGTAGAACTCCCAGCGCTCGCCCTCGGGCATGACGCCTGGCCTCGGCGGCTCGCCCACGTGCTTGACGTCGAAGACCTGCGGACCCGGGTTTGGCGCGGGCGCCGGCGTGCTCGCGCGCGGCTTCACGATGACGCGCTCGGTCAGGTCCAGCTCGACCGACAGGTCCACCGTCTTGGCGTTGAGGAACTCGACGTCGAAGCGCACCGACTTGTCGCGCAGTTCCGGGTTGTCGGCGATCTCGGGCTGGTTCTCTCTCAGCCAGGCCAGCACCGGGACCATGATGGCGTCGGCGTGGCTGCCGTAGTCCAGCAGCACCAAGTTGAGCGTGTAGCGGTACTCGAAGGACAACGAGCCCGCCGCGGTCGTGGCGATCTTGCCGTCGCGCACGAAGATGCTCAGCTTGTCGGGATCGCGCTTGAGTTCGGGCACAGCCGCGACCAGGTGTCGACGAAGGCTACTGGGCTTGAGCATGGTCTGGCGCGAGCGAGTTGAAGCGCTCCCTCACGGCGTTGTAGCGGTCGATGCAGGCGTTGAGCTGGACGATGGCGGTGTTGCCGTCGTCGGCCACGGCTGCAAGATTTGCAGCAGCCTCTGGCGCAAGTTCGGCTCGCGCTTCGTGCCGATCTCCGGCGGCAGCGGCGGGATCTCCACCGGCGGCGGCAGCACAAACCGAACCACCGGCGGTGACGACAGGGACTGACAGCCGGACAGCGCCACTGCGCAGGCCAGCCAGCAGGCGTTGATGCTGGTCTTTCTCATGGGTCATCGCCTCGTTGAAGGTCTGTTGCTGCCGGGCCAGGTCGGCCCGCAGGGCCTCTTCCACCGCGCGCTGGCGTTCGTTGGCGGCGGCCAGTGCCTGGGCGTGCTGGTCGCTGATGGCCCGCTCGCGTTGCTCGTCCGCGTGGGCCTGTTCGGCGCCGCCCTGCGCATGCCCTAGCAGCGAGCCCAGCCAGAAGGCCAGCGCGATTGCTGCGACCATCAGGACGCCGTCGGCGAGGCCCCTCACGTCCACGCCCCCAGTCCCGCCATGCCCTGGTGCACGAGCACGGCCAGCACCAGGCAGGCGGCGCAGGCCAGGGCACCAGGGGCCGTGGTGGCTAGGGCATCGCCCAGCTCGACGCCGTGCATGCCCGGGTGGATCTCGTTGTCGGCCTGGTCCGCCTTCTCTTTGGTGATACCGGCGCTGGCGCCGGCGATCAGGGCGCCCAGGCCGGTGCAGATCAGCAGCAGCGGCAGGCGCAGTGGTGCGGGTACCTGCAAGGCGTACAGCATCACAAGGGCGAGCACGAAGGCGACCAGCGCGCCGAAGGCGGCGGCCTTGGCGCCAGCCTTGAGGTGGGCGATCTTGTCGGGGGCAAGTGTCAGGGTCATCCAGGGCTCCTAGGTTTGCTCGGCCATGCACCGCGCATGGCGCCGCTGTTGACGGGTCCAGACGCCAGCGCAGAGCTTGTTGCCCGGCGTCGAGCAGTCAAAGCGCCAGCGAATGGGGCGGCCGGTGCTGTCGCGCTGGGCGACCTCCCAGCCGGGGTGGGGTTGGTCATCGGACATGAACCGGTAGGCCTGCAGGGCCGCGCAGGCCTG
This sequence comes from Roseateles depolymerans, assembly GCA_003241055.1. Lineage (GTDB taxonomy): Bacteria > Pseudomonadota > Gammaproteobacteria > Burkholderiales > Burkholderiaceae_C > Pelomonas > Pelomonas depolymerans_A. Next base: position 94,571 of record QFOD01000014.1, on the reverse strand, counting down.
CTCATAGCGCTGCGCTCGCAGATGGGTGGCGATGCTGGATGCGCACAAGGTCGGCATGCCGTACTGGTAGGCGAAGTCCAGGTAGACATCGAACTCGCCCTGGGTCAGCGGCACGTCGATGCAGGCCCGGAAGCCCGCCTCGGCCTTTTGCGTGTAGGCCAGCGTGCGCTGCAGCGCCTTCACCGGCGTGGTCTTGTCGCCCATCTGCACGGCGCGGCCGTCCTCGTGCGTGGTGCTGCCGAAGCCCACAGTTGGCACATCGCCCTTCACGGGGACGACGGCCTCGCTGGTGTAGCCCTCCTGGGTCGCCAGGCCGACCAGGGCCGCGGCGCTCAGCGTCAGCGAGCCGATGGCAATGCGCACGCGGCTCATGGCTCCAGCTCCGGCAGCGCGCTGTCACGGCTGGCCCGGTGACCAGTCAGCCGACGCAGCTTGATGCCCCACTCGGTTTCCTCGCGCCACCACTTTCGTAGCAGGTAGGCGGCTTGCAAGGCTCCGAGGACCAGCGCGATCCACTGAGCCAGGGTCAGGGAGGTGATGAGTGCCCACAGGCTGGTTGGCATGGCCACCAGGCTCTGGACGGAGATGTCCTTGATTTCCTGCTTCATGCTCGCCTTCAGGTCCAGAGCTGCACCATGGGCCGGGTGGCGGGTGCAGGTTCGGGCAGATCCACGGCCAGGCCAGCGGGCAGCAGTGGCCCTTGGGCAGACAGGCCCGGGTTGAGTCTCAGGGTCTCGGCGACGACCCCATCAGTGCGGCCCAGGTGGCGCCAACACAGCGCATCGACCGTGTCGTGCTGCAGCGTGCGGACCTGCATCAGATCAACTCCACAGTCGTGCGGCGTCGGCCTGCCAGGTCGCTGATGGCCCAGCGCACGTCGCGCCGCAGATCGTCCACGCGCAGCGCCATCTTGTCGGCCGCCTTGTCGCCGGCCCCGGTGGTGTCGAAGTCGCGGTAGTGCTCGATCAGGTCGGCTTGCACACTGGCGTAGACCGCGCGCCGGTAGCGCTGCAGCTGGATGCTCTCGTCATCGATGCGCGGGGCGGGAACCTCGGTCAGCGTGGCATAGCCTGCAGCCAATTGGGCTTCGCGGTAGCTGACCAGCTCATCGTTGACGCTGGCCATGGCGTTGATCGCGGCATGTCGCAGCCGGGCTGGCGTGACGGTGCCGTCCAGGCGCACAGCATCGCGCAAGGCGGTCAGGTCGATGGCGGGGAACCATCCGTCGTTGGCCAGGATGGGTTCGTCGCCGGCGGCGGGTGCAGGTTCAGATCCGAGGAAGCTCATTGACTGCAACTGGGGGGGGATTTAGGTCGGGGGTGGTCGGGCGTCGTGGCGTTTGGCCTAAGCCTTCAGCCGTCAGCCCGAGCCCCCGGGGTTCCGGGGTCCGGAATCGTTCAGGCGTCGGGCTCGCCGGCGTTTTTCAGCCGGCGCTCCAGGCGCTCTATGTCCTTCTTCACGCCGACCTGGTCGAACAGCTCGATGGCGCGGCGGCAGTGCTTGAGGGCTTCACGCGCGACCGGGATCGCGAGTTGGCCCACGTCGACCTCAGCTGTGCCCAGTCGCCCCATGTGCGCATAGGCCAGGGCCTTGTGCAGCTTCGCGCGCGCCTGGTCGGGCGTGTCGCGGTCTGCCGTCAGCTCGGCAACGATGTCCAGCGCGCGGATGGCCTCGGCCTGGTTGGCCCTGCCGGCCAGCACGGCGCCGCCGATCTCGTCGAGCAGGACGGTGGCCAGGTTGCGGTCGTACTGGTCGGGCATCTGCAGGTTGTGCTGCAGCGCGTAGCGAGCGACGTAGAGCGCGCTGCTGTATTCGCCCGTGTCGATCAGCCACACCAGCACCGTCATCAGCACCTGGTCCTGGGCGCCTTTGCCGTGCTCCACCGCGCTCTCGACCCAGGCCTTATAGGTGGGCAGGAAAACCCGCTTGGCCTCGATCTTGCGCTCGATGGACTGGATGTCCTTCAGCTGGCGGCGGTGCTCCACCAGCTGGGCCAGCATCAGCTCGTACTCACCGCCCAGGACTTCGCCGCCGGCCGGGGAGGCGGCGGCGGCCTGGGCCGCGAGCATGCGCGCCCGGTGCGCGCGTGCGGGGCTCAGTGCCATGGTCAGACGAACTCGATGTTCTCGACCAGGGCGGCCAGGCCGTAGTCCTCGACCACGAAGGCGTCGTTCGAGGACTCGTAGTTCTCGATGCGGTCGCGCTTGGCGTTGTCCTCGACGCGGCGGCGGCGAGCGCCTTCCTGGAAGTAGATCGACAGATTGTCGAAGCGCGTGATCAGGATCGCCTTCGGCGGGATGAAGGGGACCGTGGCTGCAGCCAAGCCGCCCACGCGCTTCTGCGACAGGATCACGTCGGCCGCCAGGCGCTCGCTCGGGTCCTTCGGATCGTTGACCAGCGGGAACAGCTTGTCGTGCATCAGGTCGCGGCCCAGGATGGCGACCAGGCCGGGGTCCTGCTGGTACCAGGGGTCGAGCAGCTGCACGGCGTCGAAGACGGCGGCGTCCAGGTTCTTGTAGTCGCCGTCCTCGCCGATGCGCACCTTGTTGGCGACAGAGCCTTCCTTCATCACGCGCGCGGCCGCGTCGTCGCGCATGTGCTGCAGCCAACCGATGTTCACGTCTTGCAGCATCGGGTTGGCGACCGGATCAGTTTCGGCGGCAATGCTGGTGCCGTTGAAGCCGATCATGATGCGGTCCAGCGCCTGGCGCGTGAGGATCGCGTCGCGGATGCGGTTCTGGAAGTCCGGGAACTTGGCCCAGGCGTCCAGCTTGGCATAGCCCAGGTGCGTGTCGAAGTTGGTTTTCGCGCACTTGTAGCGGTGCTGGTCGAGCGTGGACAGGTCGCGCGTGGCGCGGTCCTTCACGGCCGTGTTAGTGCGGCTGGCGATGGGGCCGCTGATGCCCAGGCCGAGCTTTTCGCCCTCCATCTCGGCCACGCCGATGATGTTGATGCGGTTGAGGAAGTCGCTGGATTCCTGGATCTTGGTTTCCAGGGTCTGCTGAACGGTCGGATCAACGGCGAAGGTGTGCGTCGCGCTGGCCACGGCGCTGAGTTGCGCGATGCGTGCCAGGTAGGCGGTGAAGGCCAAACGAGTTTCGTTGCGCATGGGATTCCTGTGTGCGTGTGGTTGTCGTAGCGGTTCAGCAGTCGGTCTGGGCGGCACCGCTGGCGTTGCTGCCGGTGGCCGGCGGGCGCTGCGTGTAGTTCGGCGCCGGGGTCTTGTCGATCTTGTCGACGACGGCCTTCAGATCGCCGAAGGCCTTCTTCAGCTCTGCCAGATCATTGGTCAGCGTGTCGGTGCGCTTCACCTGGGCCGTAAATGCGGCGTCCTGTGCGGCGACGGTCTCGGCGACCTCTTCCAGTACGGCGACGACCTCGCCCATGCGGGCGTCGTCGCCCTTGGCCTTGGCGCTGAACTTGCCCAGGATCTCGCGCAGCTTCGCGGAGAACTTGCCGCCGTCCTCGGCCTCTTCGTCGAAGGCCAGATCAATCTGGACGGCTTCGGAGAAGAGGGCGTCGGGATGCGACTTTCGCGAGGCGAACGGGCTCGCCTGCGGGTTCTTGGCAGCGAAGCTCAGCATCTCGGTGCCAAGGCTGGCCGGGTTGTCGGTGACGGCGAGGCCGACCAGGTAGGCCTCGCCGGTGTCGGCGAACTTGGGATTGATCTCGATGCTGGTGTAGATCTTCTGGCCGGCCTTGCTGAGTGCGACCAGCTCCGGAAGCGGCGCGATCTCCGCGTAGAGGCGCATCTTGCCGTCCTCTTCCTTCGCCTCGACCGAGACGATGTCGCCGTAGCTGCGGAAGGCGCTGTCGGGATAGAGGCTGCGCAGGTGCTCCATGTTGACGCGCGCGCCGAAGGTGTTGCGGTTGTAGTTCTTGGCCGCCTGCACGAGCCACGAGCGCTCGATGTTGCGGCCGTCGGTGGTCGCGCCTTCAGTGGCGACGCGGAACATTTTTGACTTGATGGGCATTGCGAACGGGGCGGGTTGCAGGTGTTGCCATGGTCTGCGCTGCGGCCTGCGCTTTCAACGCGATACGGGTTTGCTGGCCGCCGGTAACGTCTCGCCAGCACTGACGCCCATCGCGCGCGGGGGCATGCGCCCATACCCTCAGGGCCATGACTTCGCAAGCCATTGAAGACCCGCCAGCGCAGGGCGCAGAGCCGCGCCCGGAGGCGCGCGAGCGCCCCGCCGATGGGGTCATCGCCGACAAGCGCCGCAGCGCCCGCCACCTGTACTGGCAGGGCTGGCGTATCTCGTCCATCGCCGAGTTCATCGGCGAGCCGCGCTCAACCGTGCAAGGCTGGAAGGACGCCGAGGCGTGGGACAAGGCGCAGCCCGTTGAGCGCGTCGAAGGGGCGCTGGAAACGCGCCTGGTGCAGCTGATCGCGAAGGACGGCAAGACCGGCGGCGACTTCAAGGAGATAGACCTGCTGGGCCGCCAGATCGAGCGCCTGGCGCGTGTGCGCAAGTACGAGAAGACCGGCAAGGAAGCCGACCTCAATCCGAACATCGACAAACGCAACGAAGGCCCCAAGCGCAAGCCCGAGCGCAATCACTTCACCGAAGAGCAGCACGCCCAGCTGCTCGACGCGTTCAAGGATTCGTTGTTCGGCTACCAGAAGGTCTGGCTGCGCAACAGCCATTTGCGCACGCGCATGATCCTGAAGTCGCGGCAGATCGGCGCCACGTGGTACTTCGCCCGCGAGGCCTTGGCCGATGCGATCGAGACCGGCCGCAATCAGATCTTCCTGTCGGCGAGCAAGGCGCAGGCGCACATCTTCAAGCAGTACATCCTGCAGTTCGCGAAGGACTCATGCGGCGTCGAGCTGAGCGGCGACCCCATCGTGCTCTCCAACGGCGCGCACATCTACTTCCTGGGCACCAATGCGCGCACGGCCCAGGGATACCACGGCAACTTCTACTTCGACGAGTTCTTCTGGACGCATCGCTTTGAGGAGCTGAACAAGGTCGCCTCGGGCATGGCCATGCACAAGCAGTGGCGCAAGACCTACTTCAGCACGCCCAGCTCGATCCAGCACCAGGCCTACCAATACTGGAGCGGCGAGAAGTTCAACAAGCGCCGCGCGCGCAATGAGCGCCTGCCGTTCGATCTGAGCCATGAGCGCCTGGGCGGCGGCGGCTTCACCGGCGAGGACAAGGTCTGGCGCAACATCGTCAACATCATCGACGCCGCCAACAGCGGCTGCGACCTGTTCGACATCGACGAGCTGCGCCTGGAGTACACCAGCGAGGAATTCGAGAACCTGCTGATGTGCGGGTTCATCGACGACACGTTCTCGATCTTCCCGCTGTCCGAGCTGCAGCGCTGCATGGTGGACAGCTGGGAAGCGTGGGACGACGTGAAGCCGTTCTCGATGCGGCCCTATGGCCATCGGCCAGTCTGGGTGGGCTATGACCCCTCGCACACGGGCGACACGGCCGGCTGCGTGGTCCTGGCGCCGCCGGCGACGCCTGGCGGGAAGTTCCGCGTGCTGGAGCGCCACCAGTTCAAGGGCATGGACTTCGAGGCCCAGGCCGAGTTCATCCGCAAGATCACCGAGCGCTTCAACGTGCAGCACATCGGCATCGACACGACGGGGCTGGGGCAGGGCGTCTATCAGATCGTGCAGAAGTTCTTCCCGGCAGTGAAGGCGATCAACTACTCGGTGGACGTGAAGACCCGGCTGGTGCTGAAGGCAAAGAGCGTCATCAGCAAAGGCCGGATCGAGTTCGATGCCAGCTGGGTGGATCTGGCGCATGCCTTCTTGGCCATTCGCCGCACGCTGACGGCCAGCGGTCGCGGCGTCACCTATGACTCAGGCCGCAGCGAAGAGACCGGCCACGCTGACCTGGCCTGGGCTTGCATGCATGCCCTCGACAACGAACCCCTGGAAGGGGCCACTGCGCACAGCCGCAGCATCATGGAGATCTCGTAATGGAATTGAACGAAGCCCCGGCCGAGCGGCAGCAGCGCGGCGCCGGAAAAATCGAGGCCTTCACATTCGGCGAGCCCACGCCAGTGATGGACAGGCGCGAGCTGCTGGACTATCTGGAGTGCGGCCTGGTCGGGAAGTGGTACGAGCCGCCGGTGAGCTGGGAGGGACTGGCCAAGACCTTCCGCGCCAGCACGCATCACAGCAGTTCGATCTACTTCAAACGCAATGTGCTGGTGTCCACGTTCAAGCCGCACAAGCTGCTGAGCGCGGAGGCCTTCGGCGCGCTGGTCCTCGACTTCCTGACCTTCGGCAACGGTTATCTGGAGCGGCCGCGCAGCATGACTGGGCGCAACCTGCAGCTGCTGCACCCGCTGGCCAAATACGTGCGCCGCGGCGCCGACCTAAACCGCTACTTCTTTGTGCGCGGCTGGAAGGACGAGCACGAGTTCGCCGAGGGCTCGATCTTCCACATGCGTGAGGCCGACATCAACCAGGAGGTGTACGGCCTGCCGGAGTACCTGTCGAGCCTGCAGGCGGCCTGGCTGAACGAGTCGGCGACGCTGTTCCGGCGCCGCTACTACAACAACGGTAGCCACGCCGGCTTCATCCTGTACATCAGCGATCCGGCCCAGCAGCAGGAAGACATCGACGCCATCCGCGAGGCGTTGAAGAGCTCGAAGGGGCCGGGCAACTTTCGGAACCTGTTCCTCTACTCGCCCAATGGCAAGAAGGACGGCGTGCAGCTGATCCCCGTCAGCGAGGTGGCAGCGAAGGACGACTTCTTCAACATCAAGAGCGTGAGCCGCGACGACGTGCTGGCGGCCCATCGCATCCCACCGCAGCTGCTGGGCATCGTGCCGGGCAACACCGGCGGCTTCGGTGCCGTGCTGCCGGCGGCGCAGGTCTTCGCGCGCAATGAGATCGAGCCGCTGCAGGCGCGCTTCATGGCGCTCAACGAATGGATGGGCGAAGAGGTGGTCCGGTTCGAGCCCTATGTGATCGCAGCCGCCGCCGAGAAAGAGGCGGCGTGATCCTCGACCTAAACGACCCGGCCAGCATCTTGGCCTGGTATCGGGTCTGGCCCGAGCGGCACGGGGCGATGCTTGCCGAATGGGCCCAGCGGCATCCGAAGTTCGCCGATGCCATCAAGCAGGCCGGGCGGATGGCGCGCGCGGAGCGCGAAGCGCAGCGCGCCTAGGTCGACGGGAAGTCGGCGACCAGGTCGCGGCCAGATTGCGCGCTGCTGCCGTAGGCGCGCATCGCTTCCTGCAGCTGCTCGACGCTGTAGCCGTCGCGCTCAGCGCGCAGGCGGATCGAGCGCAGCACGTCCTGGGCATGGCGCCCGATCAGGGCCAGCTCGCGCGGTGTCGCGGGCATCACGCCATCGACGCCCACTGGCCCGGTGCAGACGGTCCGGTCGTAGGCCTCGGTGCGCTGCTGATACTCGCGAGCCAGCGCCCACAGCGCGTCGGCTGTTGGCGCCGGCTCTTGCTGGAACTCGATCACGCCGCCAGGGCCAGTGGCTCGATTTCCTTTGCGATGACCTTACCGGCCGCCTTCTCCGCTACGCGCAGGTCATAGGCCGTTTGCAGATTCAGCCAGCCCTGCGCTTCGCTGCCGAAGTAGCGCTCCAGGCGCAGCGCCGTGTCAGCGGACACGCCGCGCTCGCCCTTCACGATCTCGCTCAGCCGCGAGTAGGGGACATGCAGCGCCAGGGCCACGGCCCGCACGCTGATGCCCAGGGGCTTGATGTAGTCCTCAAGCAGGACTTCGCCGGGGTGGACCGGCCGCATTCCGTTCTTGAACATGATGCACTCCATTGCGTCAGAAAAGGGCTGCTCGCCCCGGGTTCAATGTGGGTCTTCGATCTTCACGTCGTAGGGGCCGCTGTCGCCCCACTTGAAGGTCAGCCGCCACTGGTCGTTGATCCGCACATGCCAGGCGCCGTCGTATTCCTTGAGGTCGTTGCCGGGAGGCGCCTTCATGAAGTTCAGCGATGGCGCCGCGTCGAGCTGGGCCAGTTTGCGCTCGGCCACCTTCTTGATGTTGGCGAACCGAGCACTCTTGCCCGTCGTGAACAGGGCTTGTGTGTCAGCGCAGGCAAAGGATTGAATCGGCATGCGCTGCATGTTATCCGTTAACCGGATAACGGTCAACTGCTGCAGGGCTCAACGCGTCGCCTCATGCGGCTGATCGTCAGCCATCCCGAGCTGGCCAGCTGATCCACCCGAAACCCTGAAGGGGCGCCCATGTGGCGCCCCTTCTTCATTCCGGCCTGGTCAACGCGTGATGGCCGGGCACCGACGCGATCAGATGCCCTAGGAGCGCGCGAGGGCGCCGGGGTGTCCGCCCCCTTGGCGACCTCGGTCGCGCCCCGCCAGCGGCCCTGGGCGGGCCTGGCTGCGGCCGGGGCGGGCCGGCCCCGCGACCCGGGCGGGGCCGCCCGGTGGCGCCGGCACCCCGGCAGGGCGATGAAACCCCACGGCGCGCGCTCGGGACCCCGCCCCGCCCGCGGGCTAAATGGACCGCATTTGACGGTGCTGTCGGGAGGGCGCGTCGCAAGGCCTGGTGCGGCCTGGCGGGCCGTTTCGACGGGGTGCAGGGCTGTCGGCTTTTGACGGCCTTTTGCGGCCATGACGAGGCTCTGGTGGGCGAGCTGGTGAGCCGCAATGCCACTGCCTGCTGGTGTCGTTCGCGGAAGTGCCTCGGGAACTTCCTAACTTTCTGAACCTGGTCCGAAAAATGGACCTAAGTCTTTGTCGCCAAAAGGGAAATTTGGTTAGGTTCACTCCCTAATCTTTCCTAACCATTTTCCTAATATTTCCGTAAGTCGTTGATTTGAAACGAGTTTTTCTAGGACCCAAATTAGGTTCTAGTTTCCTAATCAAGTTCAGTTCAGATTAGGAAAAAGTTAGGTTTGCACTGTTGCTGTAAACCGTTGTCCCGATTGCGATTTTTGCCGCTTCGCCGGAACAGGTTAGGAAGGTTAGGAAGTTCCCGAGGGCCTTCCAATTTTGGCGGCGGGCACCCTTGCAGGCCTGGCCAGGCCCTGGGGGCTGTTACATATCGGCCGGAAAGAATTGAAATCGGACGCCGGCGCCTCTCGACGTTCCCGCGGCCGCATCGGAGCGTGGCCACCCACGCGGGTTGGGGTGATCTCTGAGGCTGTGCCAGTCACCGAGCGGGTAGCATTCGCCCAGGCCGTCCGCGATCAAGCGTTTCTTCCCTCCCTGGAATAGACGGCCTTTAACAGCGCTGGCCACCATCGTGGCCGGCGCTTTTTCTTTGGGGAGTTGGCGGCCGTCGAGCTGGCCGGCGTCGACCTCGCGGCCGTCGAGCTGGTCGACGTGGGCTTAGCGGCTGCCGAGCTGGCCAGCGTGGACCAGGCGGCCGTCGACCAGGTGCAGGGCGCCGGCGGCGCCGCAATTCACACGCAAATCACACGCGCGCGCTGCAAGCCGCATGAATACAGGGCTGGACGAGGGTTCAATTCCCCCCGGCTCCACCATTCAAGGGTCCGACAAGGACCGCAAAAGACCGAGGGCGCTAGGTGAATCAATCACTTAGCGCCTTTTTTCTTGCGCATAGGACAAGTGGTGGCCACTTGAATCCGGATTCCGCTGGGGTCACTGTTGGGGGCACAAGGCGATGCGATGTGGCCCCAGTACCAGTGGAGGCCTACCCCGGCTTCAGTTGAAGCCGGCCGAACGAATCAAGCCCACCGCCAGGCCCTCGATGGCGAAGGGCTCATCGTCGGGGCGCACGATGATGGGCGCAAAATCTGGGTTTTCTGCCAGCAACTGAATGACGCTGCCCTCGCGTTGGAAACGCTTGACGGTGACTTCGTCGCCCAATCGGGCCACGACGATCTGGCCGTTGCGGGCCTCCTTGGCGGTTTGAACGGCCAACAGGTCACCGTCCATGATGCCGACGTCCTTCATGCTCATGCCCTTGACCTTGAGCAGGTAATCGGGGCGCTTGGCAAACAGGCTGGGTTCGACCGCGTAGGTTTGCTCTACGTGCTCCTGGGCGAGGATGGGGGCGCCAGCGGCCACGCGGCCGATCAGTGGCAGCGTCAACTGCGCGAGGCTGGCGAGAGGAAGCGTGGCCTGCCGAGCCTGGTTGAGGGCGCGCAGCGCGTCCGTCTTGAGGCGGATCCCGCGGGAGGTGCCCCCAACCAACTCCAGCATGCCTTTGCGGGCCAGGGCCTGCAGATGCTCTTCGGCGGCGTTTGCCGAGCGAAAACCCAGTTGTTCGGCAATCTCGGCGCGCGTCGGCGGCGCACCGGTGCGTTCGATGGCCAGGCGAACCAGGTCGAAGATCTGTTGTTGCCGGGGGGTAAGCTTGGGGCGGTCTTGCACGGGCGGCCTTTGGGGGTTCGCTGAGCGATAGGGTTACTGGACGTTCATCCAGCACATGTATTTTTATCCAGGAATATGAAATTGCAAACCCCTCACGGGCGAATCGTCATTCTCGGCACCGGGGGCACGATCGCCGGCACCGCCGCGGATGCGCATGACGCGGTGGGATACGTGGCGGCTCAGCTGGGCGTGGAGCAGTTGGTAGCTGCAGTGCCGGCCTTGGCGTCCTTTGATCTGGAGGCGCAGCAGATTGCGCAACTGGACAGCAAGGACATGGATTTCGCGACCTGGCAGCGTCTGGCGCTGGCGGTTGACGAGCAGCTGCGACGCCCCGAGGTACGAGGCGTGGTCATCACCCACGGCACCGACACGCTGGAGGAGACGGCGTACTTCTTGCATCGCGTGCTGGCACCGACCAAGCCGGTGGTGCTGACTGCCGCAATGCGTCCGGCCAGCGCCATCTCCGCGGATGGGCCGCTCAACCTGCACGACGCCGTGCATCTGGCTGCCGACCCACAGGCGCGCAGCGTGCTGGTGGTGCTGGCGGGGCGCGTGCATGACGCGACCCAGGTCCGCAAGGCGCACAGCTATAGGGTTGACGCGTTCGAGTCTGCGGATGGCGCGTTGGTGGCGCGGGTGGAGGAGGGCCACGTGCGCCAGGTCGGTGCCTGGCCGACGGGGGAGGGGCTGGGGCTGGCCTGCATCCAGCGGCCGGCGGCACTATGGCCCAGGGTCGAAATCGTGCTGAATCACGCCGGAGCCACCGGACGCCTGGTGCGGCTGTTGCAGGCGGATGGCGTTGCCGGGCTGATTGCCGCAGGCACCGGCAACGGCACGCTGTCGCAGGATCTGGACGCGGCGCTGCGCGATGCGCAGGCGGGGGGTGTCACGGTCTGGCGCAGCACACGCTGCGATGCCGGCCCCGTGTTTGATCTGCCTGGCAGCCTGCCCAGCGCAGGGGCTCTCAGTCCGGTGAAGGCACGCATCGCGCTGCTGCTGGATCTGCTGGGGCGCTGACGCGGCAGCAAAGCAAAACGCGGAATCCGGTCGGGTTCCGCGTTGCGTTGGGTGCGTGCTGCCGCCTCTGGATGTCCAGCCGCGGCAGCCGTCCGTCGCCAAAGGCGCGTGCTCAGACGACAGTCAGCGTGACGTCGACGTTGCCACGGGTGGCGTTGGAGTAGGGGCAGACTTCGTGAGCCTCGGCCACCAGCTTCTCCAGCGCGGCGCGGTCCATGCTGGGCACGGAGATCTTCATCGCGACCTGGATGCCGAAGGCGCCCGGCTTGTTGGCGTGGGGGCCAATGGCCACGTCGGTCGTGATGGAAACTTCGGCGGGCAGCACCTGCTTGTTGCGGGCCGACACGGCCTTCATCGCGCCGATGAAGCAGGCCGAGTAGCCAGCAGCAAACAGTTGCTCGGGGTTGGTGCCGTTGCCGCCGGCGCCACCCAGTTCCTTGGGGGTGCTCAGTGCGATGTCCAGCACGCCGTCGGAAGACTTGGCGGTACCGGTGCGGCCGCCGGTGGCGGTGGCGGTGGCGGTGTAGAGGGCTTTCTCGATGGCCATGGTGGGCTCCTTCAGGGGTTGACGGTCAGAACACTAACGAGGATTCATGCTGCTTTTGTTGCAGCACTCAGGTGATCGCGTAACGTCTGCAATTGCTGCGTCAGCGCGCTCAGTTCGTCGATCGAGCAACTGCTGGCCTCAGCCAGCTGCCCGGGGATATCCAGGGCCTGATTGCGCAGTTCACGCCCCGCGTCGGTCAGATAGAGATCCACCCGACGTTCGTCGTCGCTGGCACGGTGGCGCTGCACCAGACCGGACTGCGCGAGCCGCTTGAGCAGCGGCGTCAGTGTGCCGCTGTCCAGGCACAGCCTGTCGCCCAGCTGGCTCACGCTGATGCCGTCCTTTTCCCACAGCACCAGCATCGCCAGGTATTGCGGATAGGTCAGGCCCAGCGGCGCCAGTAGCGGCTTGTAGAGCTTGGTCATGGCCAACGAGCTGGAGTACAGCGCAAAGCACAGCTGACGGTCGAGCAACAGCCATTGCTCGCGGGGATCGGCGGCGGTGGTGATGTTGTCGGCGGTGTCCATGGGCATTAATGTAGACGTCAATTGAATTGCGTGCAAATAAATTGCTCAATCCATTTTGCAAAAATGGTCTTGAACGAGACAGTTGCACGGGGCCGGATCTGCGAGCATGCGCGACCTCGCAACTTCTACTGAATCCAGATGCAGACGCTGGCTGTCGTGCTGAGCGCCCTGGTGGCGCTGCTGCACCTTTACTTCCTGGTGCTCGAGATGTTTTTCTGGACCAAGCCGCTGGGCCGCAAGGCCTTCGGGCTGGATCGGGACTTTGCCGAACGGAGCAAGGCCTTGGCTGCCAACCAGGGGCTTTACAACGGCTTCCTGGTGGCTGGCCTGGCATGGGGGCTGATCCAGGGCGGCGCAGCGGGCAGGCCCTGGCTGGTTTTCTTCCTGGGCTGCGTGGTGGTGGCTGGCGTGTTCGGCGCGGCCACGGCTTCGCGCAAGATCCTGTACGTTCAGGCGCTGCCGGGCGCGCTGGCGCTGGCCGCCGTGCTGGCGAGCTGACGCCGCATTGCGGTGCGCCGCTCAGCCGGCGGCGGCGCCCAGCGCCTCGATCTGTTCGCCCAGCTCCAGCCAGCGCAGCTCGGCGGCTTCCTGCTCGTCGGCAATGGCCTTGAGGCGGCGGCCTATCTCCGCAATGGCGACTGCGCTGGCGCCGGCATTGAGCTGGGCCTCCAGTTCGCTGCGTTCACCTGCCAGGGTGGCCAGCAGCTTGTCGATCTGCTCCATCTCGCGGCGCAGCGGCCGGGTCTGCTCCGACAAGCGGGCGCGCGCCTGACCTGCGGTCTTGCGGTCTTCGCGCGTGGCCGGTGCCGTCGGGGCTGGGGCGGCACCTGCGGCAACAGGCGCTGCCGCAGGTGCCGCCGATGCCGGCTTCTTGGCGGCGCGGGTGGCCTCCTTGCTCTGGTCGAGCAGCCAGCGCTGGTAGTCGTCCAGGTCGCCGTCGAAGGGCTTGACCACGCCGTCGGCCACCAGCCAGAACTCGTCGCAGACCTCGCGCAGCAGCGCGCGGTCGTGGCTGACCAGCATCACCGTGCCCTCGAACTCGTTGAGCGCCAGGGACAGCGCCTCGCGGGTGTTCAGGTCCAGATGGTTGGTGGGTTCGTCCAGCAGCAGCAGGTTGGGGCGCTGCCACACCAGCATGGCCAGCACCAGGCGGGCCTTTTCGCCGCCCGACAGGCTGCCCACCGCCTGGCCCACCATGTCGCCGGTGAAGCGGAACTGGCCCAGGAAGTCGCGCAGTTCCTGCTCGCGGCCCTGCGGGCCGACCTCGCGGGCCAGCCTGACCATGTGTTCGAGTGGGCCCTCATCCAGGCGCAGCACGTCCAGCTCCTGCTGGGCGAAGTAGCCTATGGACAGGCCCTTGCCCTCGGTCATGGTGCCGGCCATGGGTACCTGGGCCTTGGCGATGGTCTTGACCAGCGTGGACTTGCCCTGGCCGTTGGCGCCCAGGATGCCTATGCGCTGGCCGGCCAGCACCGAGCGGTCCACGCCGCGCACGATGATCTTGTCGCCCGCGTCCGTGCGGTAGCCCGCAGACAGATCGTCGAACATCAGCATGGGGTTGGGCAGGTTCAGCGGCTCGCGGAACTCGAAGTTGAAGTCGGCCGACGCCAGCACGGGCGCCAGCTTCTCCATGCGCTCCAGCGCCTTCACGCGGCTCTGCGCCTGCTTGGCCTTGCTGGCCTTGGCCTTGAAGCGATCGATGAACTTCTGTAGGTGGGCGACCTTCTCCTGCTGCTTCTCGAACGCGGCCTGTTGCAGCACCATGCGCTCGGCGCGCTGGGTCTCGAAGCTGGAGTAGTTGCCGCCGTAGCGCACCAGTTTGCCTTCGTCCAGATGCAGCGTGACCTTGGTGATCGCGTCCAGGAACTCGCGGTCGTGGCTGATGACGATCAGCGTGCCCTCGTAGCGCTGCAGCCAGGCTTCCAGCCACACCAAGGCGTCCAGGTCCAGGTGGTTGGTGGGCTCGTCCAGCAGCATCAGTTCGGACGGACACATCAGCGCGCGGGCCAGCTGCAGGCGCATGCGCCAGCCGCCCGAGAAGCTGTTGACCGGCGCATCCAGCTGCGCAGACTTGAAGCCCAGACCCATCAGCAGCGTCTGCGCACGCGAGGGGGCATCGAACGCGCCGGCATCCTGCAGCGCCGCGTGGGCCTCGGCCATCGCGTGGCCGTCATTGGCGGCTTCCGCCGCGGCCAGCGCGGCCTGGGCCGCCATCAGCGGCAGGTCGCCCTGCAGCACGAAGTCGGTGGCGCCGTCCTCAGTCTCGGGCATGTTCTGCGCGACCTCGGCACGGCGCCAGTGGCGCGGCACTTCCACGTCGCCGCGGTCGTTGTGCAGACGGTCGGTCAGCAGCGCGAACAGACTGGACTTGCCGGCGCCGTTGCGGCCCACCAGGCCTATCTTCTCGCCCGGCTGCAGCGTGGCGCTGGCGCCGTCCAGCACGACCTTGGTGCCGCGGCGCAGCGTGACATCGCGCAGCGTGATCATTGCGGCAGCTCCAGCGCGTCACGCGTGACCAGCAGCACCTGCTCGTCGCCCGAGCTGGTAGGCATCCAGGTGACCGCCAGCTGCGGGAACGCGGCCTCGAAGAAGGGGCGCTCGTTGCCGATCTCCAGCACCAGCACGCCGTCGTCGCTCAGCGCGGCGGGCGCGGCGGCCAGCAGCGTGCGGATGAAGTCCATGCCGTCGCTGCCGCCGGCCAGCGCCAGCTCGGGCTCGGCGCGGTACTCGGCCGGCAGTGCCGCCATGCTGGCGCTGTTCACATAGGGCGGGTTGCAGAGGATGAGGTCGTAGGGCCCGCCGCCCTGGGCGAGCGCGCCGGCCAGGCCGTCGCCCTGCAGCAGGCGGATGCGCTCGGTCAGCCCATGGCGCTCCACATTGAGCCGCGCCACGGCCAGCGCGTCGGCGCTGAGGTCCAGCGCGTCCACCTGCACCTCGGGCCAGGCCATGGCGGCCAGCACGGCCAGGCTGCCGTTGCCGGTGCACAGGTCCAGCACGCGCTGCGTGCGGTCGCTGAGCCAGGGGTCGATGGAGGCGTCGGCGATCAGCTCGGCAATGAAGCTGCGCGGCACGATGGCGCGTTCGTCCACCGTGAAGGGCACGCCCTGCAGCCAGGCCTCGCCGGTCAGGTAGGCCGCGGGCTTGCGGGTGGCGATGCGCTCGTCCACCAGCGTGGCGATCTGCGCGACCTCGGCGTCGTTCAGTGCGCGCTCGGCGTGCTCGTCCAGCGCGTCCAGCGGCAGGCCCAGGCGCCACAGCGCCAGCCAGGCGGCTTCGTCAAAGGCGTTGGTGGTGCCGTGGCCAAAAAACACGCCCGCTTGGGTCAAGCGGGCGGCCTGTTGTTCGATGCAGGTGATCAGGTTCAAGGGGTGCGCACGTCCAGCGTGATTTCGGTGAAGCTGGCTTCGTCGCCAGCCTTTTCTTCCTTGGCGGCCCGGCCAGCGGTCAGGGCGCCCAACTTCTGGCCGGCGCCTTCGTTCTGCAGCCGCCACAGGAGGTTGGTGGGCGAGTCGGCGAAGGCCAGGCCCTCCTCGCGGGTGATGTTGCCCTCGGTGATGAGCTTGGCGAAATGCTCCTCGAAGGTCTGTGAGCCTTCGGCGATGGACTTCTCCATCGCCTCCTTGACGCCGGCGAAGTCACCGCGCTCGATCAGCTCGGAGATCAGCTTGGTGTTGAGCAGGATCTCCACGACCGGCACGCGGCCGCCGGCGGTCGCGCGCACCAGGCGCTGCGACACGATGGCCTTGAGGCCCGCGGCCAGGTCGTTCAGCAGCGCCGGGCGAGACTCCGGCGTGTAGAAGGACAGGATGCGGTTCAGCGCGTGGTAGGTGTTGTTGCCGTGCAGCGTGGCCAGCACCAGATGGCCCGACAGCGCGTAGCTGATGGCCGCGGTCATGGTCTCGCGGTCGCGGATCTCGCCGATCAGGATGCAGTCCGGCGCCTGGCGCAGCGCGTTCTTCAGCGCGATCTGCAGCGAGGCGGTGTCCCGGCCCACCTCGCGCTGGTTGACCACCGAGCGCTTGTTGCTGAACAGGTATTCCAGCGGATCCTCGATGGTGAGGATGTGGCCGGTCATGGTCTGGTTGCGCAGCTCCAGCATGCTGGCCAGCGTGGTGCTCTTGCCGGTGCCGGTGGCCCCCACCATCAGGATGAGGCCGCGCTTTTGCTTGATCAGCTCGCCCAGCACCGGCGGCAGATTCAGGCTGTCCATCGACGGGATCTGATGCGGGATGTGGCGAAACACGCCTGCGATGGAGCCGCGCTGGCGGAAGCCCGACAGCCGGAAGCTGCCCACGCCAGGCACGGGCACGGCCATGTTGAGCTCGCCGGTGTTGTCCAGCTCGGCCAGCGAGGCCGGGTCGATGACCTCGGCGATCAGCTGACGCGGCTGCGGCGGCGTCAGCAACTGATCCGACAGCTGCACGGTCTGCCCGTTCATGCGCAGCAGCACCGGCATGTTGGCCGACAAATAGCAGTCCGACGCGCCCTTGTCGGCCATCAGCCTCAGGATGCGCTCCATGTTTCCGCCGCTGCTCATGCGTTCTCCAGGCTCATTCGAGTCAGCCCCCGCACCACAAGCCGCCGGAAAGACCCGGCGACTGCCAGGGGTCCGGCTCCGCCGGTCCCTAGGCAGTGCCCCCTTGAGGGGGCGCGCGCAGCGCGTAGGGGGTGGGCCACGATCAGCTCCGGAGCAGATCGTTGATGCTGGTCTTGGAGCGCGTCTGCGCATCCACGCGCTTCACGATGATGGCCGCGTACAGCGAGTAGCGCCCGCCATCCTTGGGCAGCGAGCCCGAGATCACCACCGAGCCGGCCGGCACGCGGCCATAGCTGACGGTATCGGTCTCGCGGTCGTAGATCGGCGTGCTCTGGCCGATGTAGACGCCCATGGAGATGACCGAGTTCTCCTCGACGATCACGCCCTCGACGACCTCGGAGCGGGCGCCGATGAAGCAGTTGTCCTCGATGATGGTGGGGTTGGCCTGCAGCGGCTCCAGCACGCCGCCGATGCCCACGCCGCCGCTCAGGTGCACGTTCTTGCCGATCTGCGCGCAGCTGCCCACCGTGGCCCAGGTGTCCACCATGGCGCCTTCATCCACGTAGGCGCCGATGTTCACGTAGGAGGGCATCAGGATCACGTTCTTGGCCTGGTAGCTGCCGCGGCGTGCGACCGCGGGAGGCACCACGCGCACGCCGGTGGCGCGCAGCTGCTCTTCGCTCATGCCGGCGAACTTGGTGGGCACCTTGTCGAAGAAGGTCAGCTCCTTGTCGCCCATCACGCGGTTGTCGTTCAGGCGGAAGGACAGCAGCACCGCCTTCTTGATCCACTGGTGCACGGTCCACTGGCCCACGCCCTCACGGCTGGCCACGCGCAGACGGCCGGCGTCCAGCTCGGCGATGACATGCTCGACCGCATCGCGCAGCTCGGCGTTCTTGACGTCCAGGCTGGCGCGGTTGTCCCAGGCGGTGTCGATCAGGGTTTGGAGTTGGGCGGTCATGTGCGGTTCTTGAAAAAGGAGACGAGGCGTTGCGCGGCTTCGAGGCACTCGGCCTCGTCGGCCACCAGCGCCAGGCGGATGCGGCCGGCGCCCGGGTTCACGCCATGGGCCTCGCGGGCCAGCAGGCTGCCGGGCAGGACGGTCAAATTGTATTGAGCCAGCAGGCCCTGGGCGGTGGCGACATCGTCGCCTCCGGGCACGCCGGCCCACAGGTAGAAGCCGGCATCCGGCAGGGCCACGTCCAGCACCTCGGACAGCAGCGGCGTGACGGCCGCGAACTTGGCGCGGTAGCGGGCGCGGTTGTCCTGCACATGGGCTTCGTCACCCCAGGCGGCGATGCTGGCGGCCTGTACCAGCGGGCTCATCGCGCTGCCGTGGTAGGTGCGGTAGAGCAGGAATTTCTTCAGCAGCGCGGCGTCGCCGGCCACAAAGCCCGAACGCAGGCCGGGCACGTTGGAGCGCTTGGACAGCGAGGTGAAGGCGATGAGGTTTTTGAAGTCGGCCCGGCCCAGCTGGGCTGCGGCTTCCAGGCCGCCCAGCGGGGCCTCGTCGCGGAAGTAGATCTCGGAGTAGCACTCGTCCGACGCGATCACGAAACCGTGGCGGTCGCTGAGCTCGAACAGACGCTGCCATTCGTCCAGCGGCATCACCGCGCCGCTGGGGTTACCCGGCGAACACACGTACAGCAGCTGGGTGCGGGCCCAGGTCGCGTCGTCGATCTGGCGCCAGTCCACCGCGAAGTTGCGCGCGGGGTCAGCGTTGGCGTAGGCCACCTCGGCACCGGCCAGCAGGGCCGCGCCTTCGTAGATCTGATAGAAGGGGTTGGGGCAGACCACGGTCGCGCCCGCGCGGCTCGCATCCACCACGGTCTGGGCGATCGCGAACAGCGCCTCGCGCGAACCGTTCACCGGCAGCACCTGCGAGCCGGCATCCAGCGTCAGGCCGTAGCGGCGGTGAATCCAGGCCGTGATGGCCTCGCGCAGCGCCGGGGTGCCGGCGGTGGCGGGATAGCCCGACAGGCCCGCCATCGCGCCCATGAAGGCCTGCTCGATTAGCGCCGGCGCCGCATGGCGCGGCTCACCAATGCCCAGCGAGATGGGCTTGAGCGCCGCGTTGGGCGTGACGCCCGCGGTCAGCGCGCGCAGGCGCTCGAAGGGGTAGGGATGAAGCCTGTCAAGCAACGGGTTCATGTCAGCCCCTCGCGCGATGCCGGCATCGCGCGATCCCCCGAGGGGATGCGTGCCGGCTTGGGAGCGGCCCGGCGCTCGGCACGCTGAGTCATCCCAACATCCCGGACTCGAAACCATGAGCCGGCAGTTCCACGCGCGGCGCGGGCGTCCAGCCCGGCTTGCGGTGTTCGGCCACCACATTGGTGTAGATGCCGCCGCGCACGTACCACTTGGCCGTGATGCGGATGAAGCGCGGGTCGGTGACCTTGACGATGTCGTCCAGGATGGTGTTGGTGACCTTCTCGTGGAAGGCACCCTCGTTGCGGTAGCTCCAGAAGTACATCTTCAGGCTCTTGAGCTCCACGCAGAGCTCGTCCGCGATCATGTCGATGGTGAAGTGCGCGAAGTCGGGCTGGCCGGTCAGCGGGCAGTGGCAGGTGAACTCGGGCACCTGGAACTGGATGACGTAGTCGCGCTCCGGATTCGGGTTCGGGAACACCAGGATGTCCTTGCTGGGCTTGGACGGCGGGTTCTTGGGCACCTCGCGCATCTTGGGCTTGGCGGCCTTGGCGGCTTTCTCGGTTTTGGCGGCGGCGGTGGACTTCTTGGTGGCCATGACGTCTGGGCTTTTCTAAAGGGGGCGAATGCTATCATCCAGCCCCGATCAGGCGCCCTTTGAAGGCGCTTTTCTTTAGCCAAATCAACGGCTTATCTGCATAGGCCCACAGGTCAACGCCCGACTCCATGCGGCTGAACTCCATCAAGCTCGCCGGCTTCAAGTCCTTCGCTGAACCCACCACCTTCCAGCTGCCCGGTCAGTTGGTGGGTGTGGTCGGCCCCAACGGCTGCGGCAAGTCCAACATCATGGACGCGGTGCGCTGGGTGCTGGGCGAAAGCAAGGCCTCCGAGCTGCGTGGCGAGTCCATGCAGGACGTGATCTTCAACGGCAGCGGCAACCGCAAGCCCGCCAGCCGCTCCAGCGTGGAGCTGGTGTTCGACAACGCCTCGGCGCGCGCTGGCGGCCCCTGGAACCAGTTCAGCGAGATCGCGGTCAAGCGCGTGCTGACCCGCGACGGCACCAGCAGCTACTTCATCAACAACCAGCCGGTGCGCCGGCGCGACGTGCAGGACGTGTTCCTGGGCACGGGCCTGGGGCCGCGGGCCTACGCCATCATCGGGCAGGGCACCATCTCGCGCATCATCGAGAGCAAGCCCGAGGAGCTGCGGCTGTTCCTCGAGGAGGCCGCGGGCGTCTCCAAGTACAAGGAGCGCCGCCGCGAGACCGAGAACCGGCTCAAGGACACGCGCGAGAACCTCACGCGGGTGGACGACATCCTGCGCGAGCTCAATGCCAATCTCGAGAAGCTGGAGCGCCAGGCCGAGGTGGCCGCCAGCTACCGCGCGCTGCAGGACGCCGGCACGCTGAAGCTGCACCAGCTGTGGTGGCTGAAGGCCCGCGACGCCGGCGCCGAGGCTGCGCGCGTGAAGGCGGCGCATGCCGAGGCGCAGAACGCGCTGGAGTCGCGCCTGGCCGAGCTGCGTGCCGTGGAGGCCACGCTCGAAGAGGTGCGCCAGCAGCATTACGCGGCCGGTGACGAGCTGCACGAGGCCCAGGGCCGCCATGCCGAGGTGCAGCTGGAGGTGAGCCGGCTGGAGGAGCGCATCCGCTTCGTGGTGGAAAGCCGCGAGCGGGCGCAGAACCGCCTGGCCGAGCTGCAGCTGCAGGACCAGCAGTGGCGCGAGCGCATCGAGCAATCGCGCGAAGAGCTGGAGCAGGTGGCCGAGCAGATCGCCACGGCCGATGAGCAGAGCGAGATCCTGGCCGCGCAGGCCGAAGACCAGGCCGGCCTGCTGCCGCAGAGCGAGGACGCCTTGCGCGCCGCCCAGGCCCGCGCCAACGAGCAGCGTGCGCTGGTGGCCCAGGTGCAGCAGCAGATCCAGGTGCTGGCGGCGGAGAGCCGCAGCGTGGACGAGCAGCTGCGCTCGCTGCGCCAGCGCGAGGACCGTCTGGCCACCGAGAGCCGCACGCTGGGTGCGCCCGATCACGCGGCGCTGAGCGATCTGCGCGAACGCAGTGCCGCCGCCGACGAGGCCCGCGAGCAGGCCGACGCGCGTCTGCAAGACCTGGCCGAGCAGCTGCCGCAGCTGGAAGACCAGCGCCGCAGCCAGCAGCAGGACGCGAACGCGCAGCAGGCGCGGCTGTCCGAGCTGAGCGCCCGGCTCGATGCGCTGCGCGCGCTGCAGGACAAGGTGCAGACCGAGGGCAAGTTGAAGCCCTGGCTGGCCAGGCATGGGCTGGACGGGCTGCAGGGCCTGTGGACCCGGCTGCACATCCAGCCCGGCTGGGAGAACGCGCTGGAGGCCGCGCTGCGCGAGCGCATGGGCGCCTTGAGCGTGGGCCGGCTGGACATGGTGCGTGCCTTCGAGGCCGACGCGCCGCCGGCCCGGCTGGCCTTCTATTCCGCGCCAGGGCAGCCCATCGTCAACAGCCATCGCACGCTGCCGCGCCTCAGTGACCTGCTGCGGCTGGACGACGAGGGCCTGAAGGCGCTGCTGAACGACTGGCTGGAGGGCGTCTACACCGCCGAGCATTTGGACGCTGCGCTGGCCGCGCGTGGCCAGCTCGCGCACGGCGAGCTCATCCTCACGCCCCAGGGCCATGCGGTGGGCCAGTTCTCGGTGAGCTTCTATGCGCCGGATTCCGAGCAGGCCGGCCTGCTGGCGCGGGCGCAGGAAATCGAGCAGCTGAGCCAGGCCCACAAGGCCCAGACGCTGATCGCCGACGAGGCCCGCGTGGCACTGGCCCGCGTGGAGCATCAGTTCAACGAGGCCAATGCACGCCTGGCGGCGCTGCGCCGTGAGGCCGCCGAGGCCCAGACCCGCGCCCACCAGCTGCAGGTCGAGCTGCTGCGCCTGACGCAGCAGGCCGAAGCCAGCCAGCAGCGCCGCGCGGCGCTGGACGAGGAACTGGCCGAGATCGCCGCCCAGCAGGAGGCGCTGCAGGAGCGCCGCGCAGTGGGCGAGGCCCGCTTCGAGGAGTTGGACATGCAGCTGGGCGACGCCCAGCAGCGCCACGCCGAGCTGGAGGACGGCACCATCGCCGCCGAACGCAGGCTGGCCGAGGCGCGCGAGCAGCTGCGCACGCTGGAGCGCCGCGCCCAGGAGGCGCGCTTTGCCACGCAGAGCCTGGCCGCGCGCCGCGGCGAGCTGCAGCGCGGCATAGAAACCGCCGAGAGCCAGATCCGCACCGTCGCCGCATCTGCGGCCAGCCTGCAGACCGAGCTGGACGGTTTCAACGACGCGGCGGCCCAGGCCGGCCTGCAGGATGCGCTGGCGCTCAAGGCCGAGCGCGAGCAGGCGCTGGCCGCCGTGCGCAGCGGCTATGACGACCTGACCCTGCGGCTGCGCAAGGCCGACGAGCAGCGCCTGAGCTTCGAGCGCAGCCTGGACCCGCTGCGCGAGGCCATCACCAAGCTGCAGCTGGAGGAGCAGGCCGCACAGCTGGGCGGCGCCCAGTTCCGCGAGCAGTTGGAAGCCGCCCAGGTGGACCAGGAGGCCCTGGCACGCTCGATCGAGGAGGGTGGGGTGAAGCTCTACGGCCTGCAGGGCGAGATCGACCGCATCAACCGCGAGATCGCCGCGCTGGGCGCTGTGAACCTGGCCGCGCTGGACGAGCTGACCACGGCGCGGGAGCGCAAGACCTTTCTCGATTCTCAAAACGCCGACCTGCTGTCCGCCATCCAGACGCTGGAAGACGCAATCCACAAGATCGACCTCGAAACCCGCGACCTGCTGGGCGCCACGTTCAACCAGGTCAACGATCACTTCGGCCGCATGTTCCCCAGCCTGTTCGGCGGCGGCAACGCCAAGCTGGTGATGACCGGCGACGAGATCCTGGATGCCGGCGTGCAGGTGATGGCCCAGCCCCCGGGCAAGAAGAACTCCACCATCCACCTGCTGTCGGGTGGCGAGAAGGCGCTCACCGCGATCGCGCTGGTGTTTGCGATCTTCCAGCTCAACCCCGCGCCGTTCTGCCTGCTCGACGAGGTGGACGCGCCGCTGGACGACGCCAACACCGAGCGTTACGCCAAGCTGGTCGCGCAGATGAGCAGCGGCACGCAGTTCCTCTTCATTTCCCACAACAAGATCGCCATGGAAATGGCCGAGCAGCTGATCGGCGTGACCATGCAGGAGCAGGGCGTGTCGCGCATCGTGGCGGTCGACATGGACAAGGCCCTGGCGATGGCCGAAACATGAGCATGACCCTGACAACCCTTCTCGCGATCGCCGGTGGCGTGGTACTGGCCGGCGTGGTGGGCCACGGCGCCTGGACCTCGCGCAAGGCCGGGCCCAAGCGGGCTCTGCCTCCCGCCCAGGAGGAGCCGCACTTCGGCGACACGACCCCGCAGCCGAGCGTGGACCTGTCTGTGGGTGAGCTGCAGCTGGGCGACCTGCCGGCCGCCACCGACCCGATGGACGTGACGATGCCGGCGGTGGCCCGCCCGCAGCGCCGGCCCTCGGCGCGCATCGATGCGCTGATCGACGCGATCGCCACGGTCACGCTGGAGTCGCCGGTGACGGGCGACATGGCCCTGCAGCACCAGCCCGGCAGCCGCCGCGCCGGCACCAAGCCCTTCCAGATCGAGGGGCTGAACACGCTCAGCGGCGACTGGGAGCTGCCCACGCCGGGGCAGCGCTACAGCGAGTTCCAGGCCGGCGTGAAGCTGGCCAACCGCGGTGGTGCGCTCAACGAGATCGAATACTCGGAGTTCGTGCAGAAGATCCAGGTGTTCGCCGACGGTATCGGCGGCTTCGCGCATTTCCCGGACATGCTGGACGCGGTGTCGCGCGCCCGCGAGCTGGACCACTTCGCAGCCAGCCACGACGCCCAGCTGGCGCTGTTGCTGCGGGCCCGCAATGCGGCCTGGACGCCGGGCTTCGTCGTGCAGGCGGCGCAGCGCCACGGCTTCGTGGCCGGCGCGCTGCCCGGCCGGCTCGTGCTGCCCGCGGACGAAGCCGGTGCGCCGCCGGTGCTGACGCTGAGCTATGACGCCCAGGCCGCGCTGGCCGATGACCCCGAGGCACTGTCGCTGCGCGAGCTGACGCTGGCGCTCGATGTGCCCCAGACCGCAGCCGAGGCCGAGCCCTTTGCGCTGTGGCAGGAGTCGGCGCGGGCGCTGGCGCGCGACCTCGAGGCCGATGTTTGCGACGACCGGGGCCAGATCCTGGGCCTGCACGCCTTCGCGGCCATCGACACCGAGCTGCGCAAGCTCTACGAGGCCCTGGCCGCCCGCGACCTGGCCGCCGGCTCGCCGCTGGCGCGGCGCCTGTTCAGCTGAGGCTCAGAAGCCGGCGGTTGCTGGCGCGCTGGCCGGCAGTCTGAATCGGGCCACGACCTCGGTCAGCCGTGTGGCCTGCTCGCGCAGCGACTCGGCGGCGGCAGCAGACTCTTCCACCAGCGCCGCGTTCTGCTGCGTCATGGTGTCGAGCTGGGCGACGGCCGTGCCCACTTCGGCCAGGCTGCGCGACTGATGCTGGGCGGACTCGGCGATGGACGCGATCAGCGCGCTGACCTGGCTGACCGCGCCGACGACCTGGCTCATGGTCGTGCCTGCGTCGGTCACCTGGCGTGATCCCGCGTCGACCTGCTCCACGGAGCCGGAGATCAGCGTCTTGACCTCCCGGGCGGCGCCGGCGCAACGCTGGGCGAGGCTGCGCACCTCGCCCGCGACCACAGCGAAGCCGCGGCCTTGCTCTCCTGCACGCGCGGCCTCGACCGCGGCATTCAGCGCGAGGATGTTGGTCTGGAAGGCGATGGCGTCGATGACGCCGATGATGTCCTGGATCTTCTGCGAGGACTGCTGGATACCTTCCATGGAGCGCACCACCTGCAGCATCACATCGCCCCCCTGGGCGGCCACCTGTGAGGCGGATGCAGCGAGCCGGCTGGCCTCATGGCTGGATGCGGTGCCCTGCCTGACGGTCTCGGTGACCTGTTGCATCGCCGCGGAGGTCTGCTCCAGGCTGGATGCGGCCTGTTCGGTGCGCATCGACAGGTTGCTGCTGCCGGCCGACACCTCCTGGCTGGCTTCGGCGATGTGCTCCGCACTCTGTTGCACCACCGCCATGGACGCGATCAGTGCCTGCTGCATGCGGGCCAGGCAGCGCAGCAGGTCGCCCAGCTCGTCGCCACGCTGGGATTGCACGGTCAGCGTGAGGTCGCCGGTGGCGATGCGATCAGCCGTTTCGGTGGCGATGCGCAGCGGCTGGGTCAACGAGCGGGTCAGCCCCCAGGCCACCGCGCAGCCCAGCGCCAGTGCGATGCCCACCAGGAGTGCGATGCCGGTGAGCACCGACTGGTAGCCTGCCTCGGCCTCCGAGTGGGCGCGAGCCGCACCGCCGTCGTTGATCCTGACAAGCTGGGCGATGGCGTCAGTTGTGCCCCGGAATGCGGTCCGCGAGCTGCCGCGCAGCAGCACCCGGGCGTGCTCCAGCCGGCCCTCGCGGATCATTCGTATCAGCTCGGGCTGGGTGGCCTGGTAGGCGGACACGGCCGCAGTCAGCGCCTGAAACTGGCGAGTCTCCTCGCCCGGGCCGAGGTTCTGCTCGTAGGCCTTGAGCAGCGGTGGCAGCAGTTGCCATTGCTTGTCGAGGCGTGCGCTTTCGTCGGAGAGGGCCGTGGCATCGCCGCCCAGCAGCATCTGCAGTTCGGAGCGGCGCATCTGGTTGAGCGCCTCGTTGATGCCTGCGAGCTGCTGGGTACTGGGCAGCCAGTTGGTGGCCAGCTCGACGACGTTGCCGTGCACCCGACGCACCTGCAGTGCCGCGTCCACGCCCATCGCCAGCATCAGGAGCAGCAGCACACCGAATCCCAGCGCCATCCGCGAACCCACCCGCAAATCAGCCAGCTTCATCGCATGTCTCCTGCGCCTGCCATGGCGTTCGACAGTAGCAAAGCCCGGCACCAGGCGATAGGGCCGCAGGCCCTGCGGCTAGACTGTTTGTATGACGACCACCCTGCTGTTGATTGGCCTGCTCATCTGCGCCAGCGCCTTCTTCTCGGTGGCCGAGCTGTCGCTGGCCTCGGCGCGCCGTCTCAAGCTGCAACAACTGGCCGATGGCGGTGACCTGCGCGCGCGCCGCGTGCTTGCGGTGCAGGACGCGCCCGGGCATTACTTCACCGTCGTGCAGATCGGCGTGAACACGCTGGCCATCCTGGCCGGTGTGGTGGGCGAGGGCGCGTTGAGCCCGCATTTCGCCGGCCTGGTCCAGCCCTGGCTGGGTGCGGAGCAGGCCGAGTCGGTGGGCTTCGGGCTGTCGTTCACCTGCGTGACCACGCTGTTCATCGTGCTGGCCGACCTGCTGCCCAAGCGCCTGAGCCTCAACGAGCCCGAGCGGCTGGCGCTGGTGGTCATCGGCCCCATGAGCAAGCTGATGGCGCTGCTGCGCCCGCTCTCCTGGACCTTCAGCACCCTCACCGAGGGGCTGATCCGGCTGCTGGGCCGGCCGGCGGTGCGCGACAACACCATCAGCCACCTGGACATCCTCGCGCTCACCGAGGCTGGCGCGCTGGCCGGCGTGGTGGCGGATGCCGAACAGCAGGTCATCGCGAACGTGTTCGAGCTGGAGACGCGCACGGTGGAAACCGTGATGACGCCGCGCGACCGCATCGTGTTCTTCTCGCTGGAGGACGACGAGGTGCTGCTGCGCAACCGCATCGTCGAGGAGCCGCATTCCACCTACCTGGTCTGCGACGGGGACATCGACCGCATCGTCGGCTACGTGGATGCCACCGACCTGTTCCAGCGCGTGCTGCGCAGCCAGCCGCTGGACCTGCGTGGCGAGGGCTTGGTGAAGAAGGTGCTGATCGTGCCGGACCGGCTGACGCTGTCCGAGGTGCTGACCCAGTTCCGCGAGGCGCACGAGGACTTTGCCGTCATCGTCAACGAATACAGCCTGGTGGTGGGCGTCATCACGCTCAACGACCTGATGAGCACCGTGATGGGCAGCCTGGTGGCGCCGCACTACGAGGAGCAGATCGTGCGCCGCGATGACGGCTCCTTCCTGGCCGATGGCGTCACGCCCATCCCGGATGTGGCCCGGGCGCTGGAGGTGGAGCACTGGCCCTACTCGGGCCAGTACGACACGCTCGCCGGTTTCCTGATGGTGATGCTGCGGCGCATTCCGCGTCGCACCGACTGCCTGGAATGGGGCGGCTGGCGCTTCGAGGTGGTGGACGTGGACAGCCACCGGGTCGACCAGGTGATGATCACGCCGGTTCCGCCCGCCCCACCGGCGGGCTGAGTAGCCCTCAGCCGCGGCGGCGCGCCGCCATCTCCGCACCCATCGCGGCCAGCGCGGGCGAATCCAGCCCCTGTCGGGCGGCGGCAAAGGCCGTGCCGTCCTCCAGCACCATGTGACGCGCGTAGTGCTGCGCCAGGCCCTCGCAATCGGCCCCTGCCAACCCCCCGGGCTGCTGGCCGTCCTGCAGCGCCCGCAGCGGCTCGCGCAAGACCTGCCACCGCTGGCGCAACGCGTCATGGTCGGCCTGCAGCTGATCGGCCAGTTCGCCCAGGCCCTGCGCGCGCAGCCGGGGCAGCACGTGCAGCTCTTCGTCCTGGTGGTGCAACGGCGCGGCGATGTCGAAATAGCGCAGCACGTCGCCCGCCGCGCTGCGCGCCTGCTCGTCGGCGCCGTGGCGGGCCACATGGGCCTGCAAGCGCTGCAGCAGGTCCAGCGTGCGCCGCACCCGCTCGTGGCAGGCGTCCAGCATCTCGAAGGGGGTGTCGAAGCCGACGGCCGGGCCGGCATGCAGCAGCGGGGAGCTCATGGGGTCATTGTCCGGCGGCGGCCGGCCGGACGCGACAATCTCCCCATGACCGTGTCCGAGACCTTGGCCCGACGAGCCGCCGAGCTGCGTGCGCAGCTGCACCACCACGCCCACCTGTACTACGTGCTGGACGCCCCCGAGCTGCCGGATGCCGAGTACGACAAGCTGTTCCAGGAGCTGCAGGCGCTGGAGGCGGCCCACCCCGAGCTGCTGACCGCCGATTCGCCCACGCAGCGGGTGATCGGCGCGGTGCTGGACGGGCTCACGCCGGTGCGCCATGTGGTGCCCATGCTGTCCATCACCACCGAGACGGACGTCAGCGAGGGCGGGGCCATCGCCTTCGACGCGCGGGTGCGCCGCGAGCTGGGCCTGGGCGAGCAGGATCCGCCGGTGGAGTACGCCGCAGAGCTGAAGTTCGACGGCCTGGCCATGAGCCTGCGCTACGAGCAGGGCGTGCTGGTGCAGGCGGCCACGCGCGGCGACGGCGAGACCGGCGAGGACGTCACGCAGAACGTGCGCACCATAGGCCAGATCCCGCTGCGCCTTCGCGGTGACGTCCCGCCAGCGGTGCTGGAGGTGCGCGGCGAGGTCTATATGCGGCGCGACGACTTCGAGCGCCTCAACGAGCGCCAGCGTGCCAAGGGCGACAAGACCTTCGTGAACCCGCGCAACACCGCGGCCGGCGCGATCCGCCAGCTGGACCCGGCGCTGGTGCGGGAGCGGCCGCTGTCCTTCTATGCCTATGGCGTGGGCGATGTGCAGGGCTGGGAGCTGCCGGCCACGCACGCCGGCCTGCTGGATGCGCTGGCGGCGTTTGGCATGCCGGTGAATGACGACCGCGTGGTGGTGCATGGGCCCGGTGGCCTGGTGCAGTTCCACCAGGCGATGGCACAGAAGCGGGATGCGCTGCCCTTTGACATCGACGGCATCGTCTACAAGGTCAACTCGCGCGCGCTGCAGGCCCAGCTGGGCTTCAAGACCCGCGAGCCGCGCTGGGCCGTGGCCCACAAGTTCCCGGCGCAGGAGCAGGTCACCACGCTGCTGGCCATCGACGTGCAGGTGGGCCGCACCGGCAAGCTGACCCCGGTGGCACGACTTGACCCCGTGTTCGTCGGCGGCACCACGGTGTCCAACGCGACGCTGCACAACGTGTTCGAGATGCGCCGCAAGGGCGTGCGCGTGGGCGACCGCGTGATCGTCCGCCGCGCTGGCGATGTCATCCCCGAGGTCGTAGGTCGGGTGCCCGGTGATCGCCCGACTTACGTGCCCAACTTCCACATGCCCGACGCCTGCCCGGTCTGCGGCAGCGCGGTGGAGCGCGAACGCGGCGGCATCGAATACCGCTGCATGGGTGGCATCTTCTGCCCGGCGCAGCGCAAGCAGGCGCTGCTGCACTTTGCCGGCCGCCGCGCGATGGACATCGAGGGCCTGGGCGACAAGCTGGTGGAGCAGCTGGTGGACGCCGGCATCGTGCTGAGCCTGCCCGGCCTCTACAAACTGGGCGTGGCCAAACT
The DNA here is from genome assembly GCA_003241055.1 of Roseateles depolymerans. GTDB lineage: Bacteria > Pseudomonadota > Gammaproteobacteria > Burkholderiales > Burkholderiaceae_C > Pelomonas > Pelomonas depolymerans_A. Next base: position 65,167 of record QFOD01000014.1, on the reverse strand, counting down.
GGCGGCGCTGGACCGCATGGCCGAGAAGAGCGCGCAGAACATCGTCGATGCGCTGGAGAAGAGCAAGAAGCCGCCGCTGGGCCGCTTCCTCTTTGCGCTGGGCATACGCCAGGTGGGCGAGACCACCGCGAAAGACCTGGCCCGCCACTTCGGCACGCTGGAGGCGCTGATGAACGCCAGCGTGGAGCAGCTGCTGGAGGTGCCGGACGTGGGGCCCATCGTGGCGGCCAGCATCCATGGCTTCTTCGCGCAGCCGCACAACCGCGAGGTGGTGGAGCAGCTGCTGGCGGCCGGCGTGCAGCCGCAGGAGAGCGTGGGCCTGGCGGACGACAGCCCGCGCCCGCTGCTGGGCAAGACCCTGGTGCTGACCGGCACGCTGCCCACGCTGAGCCGGGATCAGGCCAAGGAGCTGATCGAGGCCGCGGGCGGCAAGGTCAGTGGCTCGGTCTCCAAGAAAACCAGCTATGTGGTCGCGGGCGAGGAGGCCGGCAGCAAGCTGGACAAGGCCCGCGAGCTGGGCGTCACGGTGCTGGACGAGGACGGCCTGCGCCAGTTGCTGGCCGGTTGATTGCGCCCACCCGGGCCCATTCGGGCACGGTCTCGAACAGGTGGTCGATGAAGGCGCGGGTCTTGGCCGGCATCAGGCGCCGGCTGGCCGTCAGCAGCGTCACGGGCAGGGGCTCGAAGGCCCAGTCCGGCAGCACCGGGCTCAGCGTGCCGGCATCCACGTCGCCGGCCACCATGCCACCCGGAAAGGCGCCGATGCCGCCGCCCGCGCGCACCAGCGCCAGGTTCAGGCCGATGGAGTTGCACTCCAGCGCACCGCGCATGCGCAGGCTGCTCTGCCGGCGCCCGTTGATGAGGCTCCATTGCGTGTCCCGCACCTGGGACATCACGACGAACTGGTGCTGTTCCAGGTCTTGCGGGGTCTCCGGGCTGCCATGGGTCTGCAGGTAGATGGGGCTGGCATAGAGCCCGCGCTCCAGCACCATGAAGGGCCGCGCGATGAGGTCCGGCTCGTTGACCGGGCCGATGCGGATGGCCAGGTCGTAGGCCTCGTTGAACAGGTCGATGCGGCGCGGCGTGGTGTCCAGCACCAGCTCCACCTGAGGGTAGCGTTCCACAAAGCGCGCCAGGCTCTGCGCCATCACCATCGCGGCGAATTCCGCCGGCACCGACAGCCGCAGCTGGCCGCGCGGCGTGTCCTCGCGCGAGGCCAGCCATTGCAGCGTGTCATTGATGTCCTCGTGATGCCGCGCCGCGCGTTCGGCCAGCTGTTCGCCCAGTTCGGTCAGCGTGAGGCGGCTGGCGCCGGGCACGAACAGGCGCGCGCCCACGCTGGTTTCCAGCGCGGTCAGGCGCCGGCTCAGCGTGGCCTTGGGCAGGTCCAGCTGTCGTGCTGCCGCGGACAGCGATCCGGCGCGCATCACCTGGGCCAGCAGCAGCAGGTCGTCGACTTTCATGATGTCTCGTCGTGTTTCGTTTCGTTTCTGGAACGAGTCGTTTGATTTTTGCGTCTATTCGCCGAAATTGGAACTCTCTACAGTCGCGGCCATCATGTCCAGTCCGCGTCTGCTCACCCCACAGCGTCAGCGCGCCTGCGCCGGCCTGCACGCCGAGCGCTGGTGCGAGCCGCAGGCCTGGCTGGACCCCTTCCTGATGGTCGAGCACTTCCGCATGAAGGCGTCGACGCTGGGCCCGCATCCGCATGCCGGGCTCAGCACCGTCACCTACCTGTTCGACGACTCGCCGCAGGGCTTTGTGTGCCGCCATTCGCTGGGCCAGACCCGGCAGCTGCCGCCCGGGGGCCTGCACTGGCTGTGCGCAGGCCGCGGGGCCATGCATGACGAGTTCCCGTCGCCCGGCCCGGGTGGTGCCGAAGGCCTGCTGATGCTGGTGAACCTGCCGGCCGCGCAGAAGCTGCAGGCGCCCGCTGCCGGCTGGCTGGCGCCCGAGGCCATGCCTCGCGATGCCGGCCCGGGCTGGCGGCGGGTGCAGGTGTTCGGCGGGTCGGCCGACATGCCGCTGGCCGGCAGCACCGGCCTAGCCGTCGTCGACCTGGATGCCGAGGCGCATTTCACCGTGCAGCTGCCGCCCGACCGGCAGGGCGTGGTGATTGCGCTGCGCGGCAGCGGCACGGCCGACGGCCGGGCCTGGCGGGCCGGGCAGGCGCTGGCGGTCGCGCCGGGCCAGACGCTCGAGGTGGGCGCGCGCCAGCCGCTGCGCCTGGCCTGCCTCAGCGGCGTGCCGCTGCACGAGCCGGTGGTGCGCCACGGGCCGTTTGCGATGAGCAGCGAGGGCCAGGTCGTCGAGGCGCTGCAACGATTCCAGTCCGGCGCGATGGGCCGGCTTCAACCCAGAAATTCTTCTCCCGAATGAACCCCAAGGATCCCGACATGAACGCTCCCCAGAACCCCGCTCCCGCGCCGGCCAAGAGTGGCCCGCCCGTGCCGCTGCTGGTGGTTGGCGCCTTGCTGCTGACCGCCGGTGTCGTGCTGGGCGGCCGCATGTGGTGGCGCAGCCAGCATCTGGTGGAAACCGACAACGCCTTCGTCGCCGGCCGTCTGCACCCGGTGGCCACCCGCGTGGCCGGCGTGGTCACCGAGATGCGCATGCAGGACAACGCGCTGGTCAAGGCCGGCGATGTGCTGCTGCGTCTGGACCCGGCCGATGCCGCGGTGCAGGTGGAGCGGCTGAAGGCGCAGATTGCGCAGTCCGACGCGGCCATCGCCACGGCGGCGGCTCAGCTGGCCCAGGCCAGGGCTCAGGTGGCCGGCGTGCAGGCCCAGGTCAGCCAGGCCGAGAGCGTGCTGGCCCGCGCCGAGCTGGATGCCAAGCGCAGCCAGAGCCTGTTCGGCGCCGAGCTGCGCGCCACCTCCAAGCAGGAACTGGACGCCAACCTGGCCGGTCGCGACGTGGCGCGTGCCGACCTGGCCGCCCGCAAGGCCAGCCTCGCGGCGGCGCAGCAGGCCGTGGCCGCGGCCGACAGCGCACAGCAGTCCGCCTCGGCGCAGAAGGCCGCGGCCGTCGCGCAGCTGAAGGACGCACAGAACCAGCTCGGCTATGTGGAGCTGCGCGCCGCGGCCGACGGCCGCATCGGCAAGCGCACGGTGGAAGTGGGCCAGCGGGTGCAGCCCGGCCAGCAGCTCGCCGCCGTCGTGGAGCAGGAAACCTGGATCGTCGCCAACTTCAAGGAAACCCAGCTGGAGCGCATGAAGCCCGGCCAGAAGGTGCATGTGAAGCTGGACGCCTTCCCCGGCCAGGAGCTGGAGGCCCGCGTGGACAGCTTCTCGCCCGCGTCGGGCGCGAGCTTCGCGCTGCTGCCGCCCGACAACGCCACCGGCAACTTCACCAAGATCGTGCAGCGCGTGCCGGTCAAGCTGGTGTTCGAGCCCGAGAGCCTGAAGCGCCTGGGCGAGGCTGCGTCCCGCGTGGTGCCGGGGCTGTCGGCGGTGGTCGAGGTCGTCGTCGCCGAGTGAGCCCGCGATGAGTCCCACCTATCTGCCGCCACCTCCTGGCTCCAAGGTGCCGCTGCGCACCTGGGTCGCGGTGCTGGCCAGCCTGCTCGGCGCCTTCATGGCCGTGCTGGACATCGCCATCACCAACGCCTCGCTGCGCGACATCCTGGGTGCGCTGTCGGCCACGCAGGAGGAGGGTTCCTGGATCTCCAGCGCCTACCTGGTGGCCGAGATCGTCGTGATCCCGCTGGGCGGCTTCCTGGCCACCGTGTTCTCGACGCGCCGCTACCTCATCGTCAACGTCGCGCTGTTCCTGGTGTTCAGCACGCTGTGCGGCATGGCCTGGAACCTGGAGAGCATGATCGCCTTCCGGGCCGCCCAGGGCTTCACCGGCGGCGTGATGATCCCGATGGCGATGACGCTGGTCACCCGCAAGCTGCCCATCAACAAGCGGCCCGTGGGCCTGGCGCTGTTCGGCATGACCGCCACGCTCGCGCCCACGCTGGGCCCGACCATCGGCGGCTACCTGACCGAGATCTACGGCTGGCCCAGCATCTTCTACATCAACTGGGTGCCCGGCGTGCTGCTGATGCTGGGCGTGGGCTGGGGCCTCGAGCGCGAGCCCATGCACCTGGACCTGCTGCGCCGGGTCGACTGGGCCGGCATCCTCGCGATGGCCGTGGGCCTGGGCTCGCTGACCGCGATGCTGGAGGAGGGCAATTCCAAGGACTGGTTCCAGAGCCCCTTCATCATCACGGCCGCGGTGCTGGCGGTGGTGGGCATCTACGGCTGGGCCTGGCGTGGCCTGACCCGCGAGAACACCTTCATCGACCTGCACATCCTCGGGCGGCCCAGCTTCCTGATCGCGGCGGTGATCGCGTTCACCACCGGCATGGGGCTGTACGGCTCGGCCTTCCTGCTGCCGCTCTACCTGGGGCAGATCGCCGGCTACACGCCCATGCAGATCGGCCTGGTCATCATGTGGATGGGCCTGCCGCAGCTCTTCATCATGCCGTTCGCGGCGCGGCTTTCCACCAAGCTGGACAACCGCGTGATGATGAGCGTGGGCCTGGGGCTGTTCGCGCTGTCCTGCTTCATGAACATCCACATGACGGCCGACACCGCCGGGCCGGAGCTGATCGCCGCGCAGATCGTGCGCGCGCTGGGCCAGCCGCTCATCATGATCACGCTGAGCAATTTCGCGATCAACGGCATCGCGCCCAAGCTGCTGCCCAGCGCCTCGGGCCTGTTCAACATGATGCGCAACCTGGGCGGTTCCGTGGGTATCGCGGTGCTGGCCACCATGCTGACCAACCGCGAGCACTTCCACAGCGCCCGCATCGGCGAGGCGGTGAGCCTGTACGAGCCGGCCACCCAGGCCCGGCTGGACAGCCTGGCTGCCAACTTTGCCGGCAAGGGCTTCGATCTGGCCACCGCACAGGACATGGCACTGCGCGCCGTCGACAACATCGTGCGCCGCGAAAGCTTCGTGATGGCCTACAACGACGCCTTCATGGTGCTGGGCGTGGCGCTGATCAGCTGCGTGGCCATGGTGTGGTTCAGCAAGAAGGTGCTGGGCGGTGCGGGCGCGGCCGAGGCCGCCCACTGATGGCCCACCCCCTTGCGCTTCGCGCTCCCCCTCGAGGGGGCGCCGCCAGTGGCCCGGCAGAGCCGGCTCCACGGCAGCCGCTGGGGCCATGCACTCTCGTTTGGAGATAAAGATGAATGCAAAGTTTTCGCTGTCGCTGCTTCTGACAGCTTCTCTGGCCGCCTGCACCACGCTGGGCCCCAACTACCAGGCGCCGGCAAACACCGCGCCCGCCAGCTACCGTGCCGCGTCCCCCGCGGGTGCCGAGCTGCAGCGTGACTGGTGGCTGATGTTCGACGACGCGCAGCTCAACGCGCTTCAGGCCCAGGCCCTGCAGGCCAGCCCGACGTTGGCCGCCGCCGCGGCGCGCCTGGAGCGCGCCCGCGCCTCGCTTGGCGTGACCCGTGCCAAGGACCTGCCGCAGCTCGACCTCGGCGCCAGCGCCGGCGGCCTGCGCACCTCGGCCAAGGGTGCGACCACGCCGGTGCTGAACGGCACGCCGGTGGTGTTCGAGAGCGACACCTTCGGCCTGCAGGCCTCGCTGGGCTGGGAGCTGGACCTGTGGGGTCGCCTCAAGCGCGAGACCGAGGCCGCGCAGGCCCAGCTCGATGCCTCCACGCTGGACGCCGCCGCGGCGCGCGTGTCGCTCACCGCCGACGTGGCCGCGGCCTACTGGCAGTGGCGCGCGCTGGCCGACGAGGCCCAGGTGCTGGAGCGCGCCCGCGTCAGCCGGGCCACTGCGCTCAAGGTGGTGCAGACCCGCTACGACGCCGGCGCCGCCTCGGCCCAGGAGCTGGAGCGCGCCCGCGCCGAACTGGCCTCGGCCGAGGCCGACCAGAGCGATCTGCCACGCCGCCAGGCCCAGGCGCTGAACCTGATCGCCGCGCTGACCGGCCAGGCCGCCAGCGAGCTGCGCCTGCAGGCCGCCCCGCTGCAGGCGCCGCCCGCGGTGCGCGCCGGCCTGCCGTCCGAGCTGCTGCAGCGCCGCCCGGACCTGGCGCAAAGCCTGGCCCTGCTGCATGCGTCCACCGCGCAGGTGGGCATCGCCGAGGCGGCGTTCTATCCGTCCATTCGCCTGACCGGCAGTTTCGGCACCTCCAGCAAGGAGCTGGGCGACCTGCTGACGGCGCCAGCGCGGCTCTACAACATCGGGCCCTCGGTGTCGCTGCCGTTGTTCGACGGCGGGCGCAACCGCGCCAACCTGGCCGCCGCCAAGGCACAGGTGGACGAGTCGCTGGCCGCTTTCCGTGGCCGCATGCTGCAGGCGCTGCGCGAGGTGGACGATGCGCTGGCCGAGCTGCAGGGGCGCAGCGCCACCGAAAACGCCCAGCAGCGTGCGCTGCAGGCGGCCCGCCAGGCCCTGGACGTGGCGCACAGCCGCTACGACAAGGGCGCGGTGGGCTATCTCGAGGTCACCGAGGCCGAGCGATCGCCGCTGGCCACGGAGCGCGCACTGGCGCAGCTGCGGGGCGCCCAGTGGGCGGCAACGGCCCAGCTCGTGAAGGCCCTCGGGGGCGGCTGGAGTGCCACCGAGCCGCGCGCCGCGGGCGGCTGACTTCCTGGGGGCGACTCCCTCGGGTTGCACCGCTAGGCACCGCCTGACCCCAGCCCCTATGCTGGCGCTCAGGAGGTGTCCATGAAGAACCGCGTCACGCGACGTCTGTGCCTGCGGGCCGCCAGCCTGCCGCTCTGGCCCCTGGCGGTCGCGATGCCCGCGGCAAGGGCCCAGTCCGCCTCGGCCGCAGGCGCGGGCGGCAGCAGCCCAGCCCTGCAGGCCCTGCTCACGGCCCGTCTGGCACAGGAGGGGGTGGCTCTGGCAGCCGGACGCCTGGACAGCGGGCGGCTGGAACTGGCCGGTGCCGCCCGTGAGGGCGAGGCGCCCGATGCGGACAGCTTCTTCGAGATCGGCTCCATCACCAAGACCTTCACCGCGCTGCTGCTGGCCGATGCCGTCGTGCGCGGCGAGCTCAAGCTGGACGACCCGGTCGACGCGGCCCTGCCGGATGGCCTGAAGCTGCGTGACGCGCAGGGCGCCGCCATCCGCTGGCGCGATCTGGCCACGCATCGCTCGGGCCTGCCCCGGCTGGCGCCGAACATGGCACCGGCCCGGCCCGCCGACCCCTATGCCGACTACGGCTGGGAGTCCCTCGCGCTGTTCATCAAGACCTGGAAACCCGAGGTCGCGCGCGACAGCCGCTATGAGTATTCCAACCTCGGCTTTGGTCTGCTGGGGCAGGCGCTGGCCCTGCGTGCCGGCACCGGCTATGCCGGGCTGCTGACCCGCCGCGTGCTGGAGCCGCTGGGGCTGCGCGGCCTGGTGGGCTTTGACGGCGACCTGCCGCGGCCGGTGCTGCCGGGGCACAGCGCCGACCGGCGGCCCGTGTCGGCCTGGCATTTTCTGGATGCCAGTGCGGGGGCCGGCGCGCTGCGCGGCTCGGTGCGCGGACTGCTGCGCTATGCCGACGCGGCCATGGGTGGCTTCGAGCATCCCCTGCGGGACGCGTTCGCGCTGTGTCTGCAGCCACAGGGCGCATCGAACAAGCCGATCAACCCGGTCGGCCTGGCCTGGCTGCTGGCGCCGCTGGATGGGCGCACCGTGTTCAACCACGACGGCGGCACCGCCGGCTTCAGCAGCTCGCTGTGGCTGGACCCGCAGCGCCGCCGTGCCACCGTGGTGCTGGCCAACGCGCAGGTGGGGGTGAACGACCTGGCCCTGCATCTGCTGGACGAGCGTCTCCCGCTGAAGGACTTTGCCGCCACCCGCCAGGCCAGTATCGACCTGACCCCGGCGGCCGTGGCGCCGCTGGCCGGCAGCTATGCGCTGAATGCCCAGTTCAGGCTGAAGCTGCGGGCGGACGGGGCGCGGCTCTTCGCGCAGGCGACGGGGCAGGGCGAGTTCGAGCTGTTCGCGAAGGCGCCCCGACGCTTCTTTGCGCGGGTGACGGCGCTGGAGATCGAGTTCGACGGCGAGCAGGGCGAGCCGCCCGCATTGACGCTCTATCAGGGCGGGAACCGATTGCGGTTCGCGCGCGAAAACTGATGATGGCCGCTGCTCGTCGAGCAGCAGTCCTGGCCCGTGGGTGCAGGCTGTGTACTACCGGCGGGGGCGTCCTGCCGTCCCGCCCACACTGAAAGCAGTTTTCCCAATGAGCTTCCCTGCACTGATGTCCCGAGTGGCCCTGGGCGCCACCCTCGCCGCGGCCGCCCTGGCGGCCCAGGCCGATACCTATCGCTTCGAGCTGAGCGGCAGCTACAGCGCCACCTGGGAGCTGGACGCCCAGCCGGTGCCGGACGAGTATTTCGGTGGCGTGGGCTTCGTGATGGACAACGTCAGCGGCAGCTTCAGCGGCGTCAGCGGGCTGGTGGACGTCGGCTTCTTCCAGTCGTCCATAGGCGGTGGCCTGTCCATCTATGACATCGACGGCGACAACTACATGATGGTCAGCGACGGCCCGCAGCTCTACAGCGGAACCGAAACCGCGCCCGTGTTCCAGCTGGGCAGCTTCACGATGACGCCCTACCAGGGCAGCAACGACAGCTACACGCTGACCATCACCGACGTCACGGCCGTGCCGGAACCCGCCAGCATCGCGCTGCTGATGGCCGGCCTGGGCGTGGTGGGCATCGCGGGCGGGCGCCGCCGCACTCGCGGCCAGGCCTGACTCAGCGCAGCAGCGCGCGCAGAGCGGTTGCCATGCGCGCCGCGGCGCCGCGGTGGGCGGTGGCAAAGGTCAGGGCGCTCTGGCTCATGGCCGTGCGGGCGGTGGTGTCACTGCCCAGCAGGGTCAGGCCTTGCTGCAGCGCGTTGGTGAGGTCGCTGCAGCGCCGCGCCGCACCGGCCGCCAGCGCCAGCTCGGTGGCCTCGGCGAAATTGAAGGTGTGCGGCCCCGCCAGCACCGGGCAGCCGCAGGCGGCGGCCTCGATCAGGTTCTGGCCACCCAGCGGCTCGAAGCTGCCGCCCAGCAGCGCCACGCCGGCCAGGCCGTAGTACAGCGGCATCTCGCGCAGCGAGTCGCCCAGCCAGCAGTCGGCGGCCAGCACCTCGGGCGGGGGCGTGTCGCCCCAGCGGCTGCGGCGTGCGAGCGTCAGGCCGGCGGCCTCGATCAGCCCGGCCACCTCGTCGAAGCGTTGTGGATGGCGTGGCACGATCAGCAGCAGCGGGCGCGGCCCCGCCGGCAGCGCCCGCCAGGCCTGCAGCAGCGCCGCTTCCTCGCCCTCGCGGCTGACCGCCAGCATCAGCACCGGCCGCGCGAGTTGCGCCGCCCAGGCCCGGCCGCGGGCCAGCAGCGCCGGGTCCATGGCGATGTCGTATTTCAGATTGCCCGCCACCTCCACGCGCGCCGTGCCCATCGCGCGTATGCGGGCCGCGTCGGCCTCGGTCTGGGCCAGCGCCAGCGTCATGCGGCGCGCGGCGGGCTGCATCAGCGCGGCGAAGCGCCGGCCCTGGCGCAGGCTCTTCTCGGACAGGCGCGCGTTGGCGATCACCAGCGGCAGGCCGCGCTCTTCAGCTTCGCGCTGCAGCGTGGGCCAGACCTCGGTTTCCATCAGCACGCCCAGCCGCGGCTGCCAGTGTTTGAGGAAGCGACGTACCGCGCCGGGCGTGTCGTAGGGCAGCCAGGTGAGGGCGTCGCCCGGCTGCAGCAGCGCCTCGGCGGCCTCGCGGCCGGTGGCGGTGGAGTGGGTCAGCAGAAAGCGCAGGGTCGGGTCTTGCGCGCGCAGCGCCGTCACCAGCGCGCTGGCAGCGCGGGTTTCTCCCAGCGACACCGCATGCACCCAGACCCAGCCTGCGCCGGGGCTGGGCCGGCCGTAGAAGGCCAGCCGCTCGCCCAGCGCCTCGCGGTAGCGCGGCTCGGCCGCGCCGCGCCGCCACAGCCGCAGCAGGTAGAAGGGCGTCAGCAGCCGCAGCAACGCGGCATAGAGCGCCCAGGCCAGGAACTCAGTGACCGGCCGCAAACGTCGCGTCCGGCTTCACGCGCTTGAGCTGGGCCAGCACGTCGTGCTGGATGCGCTCCAGCGCCTCGGGCGTGTGGCCCTCGAAGCGCAGCACCAGCACCGGCGTGGTGTTGGACGGGCGGATCAGGCCGAAGCCGTCCGGGAACTCGATGCGCAGGCCGTCGATGGTGACGATCTCGCTGGCGCCGGGGAAGTCGGCCAGCGTCACCAGGTCCTTGAGCTTCTTCACGACCTCGTGGTGCTCGCCCTCGGCGCAGGGCACGTTGATCTCGGGCGTGTTGAAGCTGTTGGGCAGGGCCTTCAGCGTGGCGCTGGGGTCGGCGTCGCGGGACAGGATCTCCAGCATGCGGCCGGCCGTGTACATCGCATCGTCGAAGCCATACCAGCGCTCGTTGAAGAAGATGTGGCCCGACAGCTCGCCGGCCATGGGCGCGCCGGTTTCCTTCAGCTTGGCCTTGGCCAGCGAGTGGCCGGTCATCCACATCAGGGGCTTGCCGCCGTGCTCCTTGATCCACGGGGCCAGGCGTTGCGTGCACTTGACGTCGAAGATGATCTCGGCGCCCTTGTTGCGCTTCAGGATGTCGGCGGCCAGCAGCATGATCTGGCGGTCCGGCATGATCATCTCGCCGTCCTTGGTGACGATGCCCAGACGGTCGCCGTCGCCGTCAAAGGCCAGGCCCAGTTCGGCGTCGGTCGCGTGGACGATCTTCTTCAGGTCTTCCAGGTTCTCCGGGCGGCTGGGATCCGGGTGGTGGTTGGGGAAGTCACCGTCCACCTTCGAGAAGATGTCGATGACCTCGCAGCCCAGCGCGCGAAGGATGGCCGGGGCCGAGGCACCGGGGATGCCGTTGCCGCTGTCCACCACGATCTTCATCGGCCGGGCCAGCTTGCAGTCCTTGACGATGCGGGCGGCGTACTCGGGCACGACGTCCATGCGGCCCACGCGGCCCTTGCCCGTGGCGTAGTCCTCGGCCTCGATGCGGCGGCGCAAATCCTGGATCTGCTCACCGTAGACGGCGGCGCCTTTGAGCACCATCTTGAAGCCGTTGTAGTCCTTGGGGTTGTGGCTGCCGGTCACCTGGATGCCGGAGTTGCAGCCATGCTTGCCACGCGTGGCAGCCACGTAATAGAGCATGGGCGTCGTCACGGCGCCGATGTCGACCACGTCGAGTCCGGTGGAGGCGATGCCGCGGATCAGCGCGGCCACGAGGCCGGGGCCCGAGATGCGGCCGTCGCGGCCCACGGCCACGGCCTTCTCGCCCAGCGCCTTGGCCTCGGTGCCGAAGGCCCGGCCCAGAGCCTCGGCGAGCTCCTCGTTCAGGGTCTGGCCAACGACGCCACGGATGTCATAGGCCTTGAAGATGGACGCGTGAACCTGCATGGATCCCTCGGTAATTCGGTGTGGAAAGCGCGCGGATTTTAGGCACGGGCCGCGGCTGTCGATTGGTCGCCTGATGTGTCGATTCGTCGCAGCGCGCGCAGGCACCCGGCTCCGGCCTTTCTACACTGGTTCCATGAACCTGAAAGAACAGTTCCGCCAGGCCTATCGCAACCAGCGCGGGCTCAAGAAGCATCGCAGCGAACCGCTGTGGATACGCCTGGTGCTCGCGCAGGGCTGGACGCTGGTGTTCTGCATCGGTTTCCTGCTGCTGAACGCGTCGCTGACCAGCCGGCCGCTGAACGCCGCCTGGTGGGCCCGCATGGTGCCGGCCCACATCCTGGTGAGCGTCTGCGTGATGCTGAGCTTCTTCAGCCTGTACCGCGGCTTCGAGAAACTCGCGCCCGAACGCTGGCTGCACAACATCATGACCTGGCACGACTGGCGCTCGACGGTGTTCTTCGGCTGCTATTCCACGATCTGCGTGCTGATCGGCGTGGGTGTCGGCAACGCCATCATGGACGTGATCTGGAACGGCAACAGCATGCTGCGGCTGATCACCAATCCGGCGTTCTGGATCCAGTTCGCGATCGTGTCCGTCGTCGTCTCGGTGGTGATAGGCCTGAGCTACCGCGTCCGCTGGCGGCGCGAGCAGATGCAGGCCCGCATGACCGAGGCGCAGCTGCGGCTGCTGCAAGGCCAGATCGAGCCGCATTTCCTGTTCAACACGCTGGCCAATGTGCAGAGCTTGATCGACTTCGACCCCGAGCGGGCCAAGCTGATGCTGGAACGCTTCACCGACTACCTGCGCGCCAGCCTGGGCCAGCTGCGGGGTGATGCGACGACGCTGTCCCGCGAGTTCGCGATGCTGGAGGCCTACCTCGGCCTGATGCAGCTGCGCATGGGCGAGCGGCTGCGGGTGCGGCTGTCGCTGCCGGCAGAACTGGCCGACTACCCGGTGCCGCCGCTGCTGGTGCAGCCGCTGGTGGAGAACGCCATCCACCACGGCCTGGAGCCGCGCATCGAGGGCGGCGAGGTGGTGGTCAGCGCGCGAGTGGAGGGCGGGCGTGTCTGCATCGACGTGGCGGACGACGGCCAGGGGCTGGACGGCCCGCGCCGGCCCGGCCATCGAAGCAACGGCGTGGCGCTGGCCAATCTGCGCGAGCGCCTCGCGGCCCGCTGGGGAGATCAGGGCATGCTCGAACTGCGCCGACGCGAAGGTGGCGGTACGCTTGCCCGCCTCACCCTGCCGCTAACGACCTATCCTGCCGCCATCGCATGAGCTCCGCCCCCCGCACCGCACTGATTGCCGACGACGAACCCCACCTGGCCCAATACCTGCGCATCCAGCTGGCCCAGATCTGGCCCGAGCTGCAGATCGTCAAGGTCGCGGCCAACGGCGTGGAGGCAGCCGAGGCCATCGCCGAACTGGCCCCCGACGTTGCGTTCCTGGACATCCAGATGCCCGGCATGACCGGCCTGGAGGTGGCGCAAGGCATAGAAACCTCAACCCGGGTGGTGTTCGTGACCGCCTACGACCAGTATGCGGTCGAGGCCTTCGAGGCCCGGGCCGTGGACTACCTGCTCAAGCCCATCAAGGCCGAACGTCTGGCGCGCTGCGTGGAGCGATTGCAGGCTGAGCCGACCCCCGCAGCCGCCGGCGAGGAGGACGCGCTGGCCGCCACGCTGCGCAAGCTGCTGCCCGGCGCGCTCTCGGCCGGTGCGGCTGCCACTGCAGCCCCGGGCTGGCTGCGCTACATCCGGGCCGCCAACGGCGAGCTGATGCACCAGGTGCCGGTCGACGAGGTGCTTTATTTCCTCGCGGACGACAAGTACACGGTCGTGCAGACGGCCACGCAGGAGCACCTGATCCGCACGCCCATCTTCGAGCTGGCCAGCCAGCTCGATCCGCAGTGCTTCTGGCAGATCCATCGCTCCACCATCATCAATCTCGACCATCTGGCCGGCACGCGCCGCGACGAGCAGAGCCGCCTGTTCGTGCGCATCCGCGGCCAGTCACGCGAACTGCCGGTCAGCCGGGCTTACGTGCACCTGTTCAAGGCCATGTAGCCTGCGCGGGCTGGGCTAGAGTGGGCGGCACTGCGTCCGCCCGCCATGTCCACGTCGCGCCGTTCCCTGCTGCTGTCTGCCTGCTGCGCTGCGCTGGCCCCCATCACCGCCCGAGCCCAGGCTCATCCGGTGACCTGGGTGACGGGCGAGGTGCCGCCCTTCCTGTGGCGGGGCAGCGCGGGGCCGCAGGGCTATGCCTACGAGCTCTTCCAGCTGGTCATCAAGCGTGCCGGCATGGCTGCGGACCTGCAGATCTACCCCTGGGCCCGCGCGCTGCGACTGATGCAGCAGGGCCAGGCCCAGGTCTGCCTGATCGCGGCGCGCACGCCCGCGCGGGAGGCCCAGTTCGCCTGGCTGTTCCCGGTGGGGTCGTTCCGGTTCGCACTGCTGACCCGCCGGGGCCAGCCCGCGCTGGCCTGGGACCCGGCCGTGCTGCGTGACCGCCGCATCGCGGTGCTGCGCGGTTCGTCCAGCCGCGAGTGGCTGGACGAGGTCGGCCTGCCCGTGGCGGCCGAGGGGCGCGACTATGCCGAGCTGGTCGCGCTGCTGCGCCGCGGCGTCGTGGATGCCATCCTGGGGCCTGAGGCGGTCGTGCGGGCCCAGCTCGGCCACCTGGGGCTGCCGCAGGACAGCGTGCAGGCGGTGGCGTTGCCGCGCCGGCTGGATCTGTATGCCGTGTCGCTGCCGTCACTGCCTGAGGCGCAGCAGCGACTCATTGCCGACGCGTATCGCAGCCTGCAGGACGATGGCAGCGTCGCCCGGCTCAAGAGGCGTCACGCGAGCGCCTTCGCCGACGACTGAGGCGGCGCGCGTTGGCAGCGCCGGGGCTGCCCACATGTCCGAAAGCTGCGAGTGCTGCGCCGGGCGGCGCCCTAGACTGGCCGCATGCAATCCCAGGACCTGAGCGCCGATGCGGCCTACGCCGCGCTGAGTGCGCGTGATGCCCGCTTCGACGGGCGGCTCTATGTCGGCGTGACCTCCACCGGCATCTACTGCCGGCCGGTCTGCCGTGTGCGGCTGCCGCGGCGCGAGAACTGCCGTTTCTTCGCCAGCGCCGCGCAGGCCGAGGCCGCGGCGTTCAGGCCCTGCCTGCGCTGCCGCCCGGAGCTGGCCCCGCGCCCGCTGGCCTGGACGACGACCGACGCCTCGCGCACGCTCGCCGCCCAGGCTGCGGCCTGGCTGGACGCCTGCAGCGACCCCGCTGCCAGCGTGGAGGATCTCGCCGCGCATCTGGGCATCACCAGCCGGCATCTGCGCCGCATCTTCGCGGCCGAGCATGGCGTGACCCCGCTGCAATATCTTCAGACGCGCCGCCTGCTGCTGGCCAAGGCCTTGCTGACGGATACGCCGCTGCCGGTGGCCCAGGTGGCCGAGGCGGCGGGCTTTGCCAGCCTGCGCAGCTTCAACGCGGTGTTTGCCGGCCACTACCGCCTGGCGCCGACGGCCCTGCGGCGTGCCAGCGGGCCGCTCACTGCCTGTGGCGAGCCGGCGCTGCGGCTGGCCTACCGGCCGCCGCTGGCGGTGGATGCGCTGCTGCGCTTCCTGGCCGCGCGCGGCATGCCGGGCGTGGAGCAGGTGGACCCGGCTGCGCGCAGCATCAGCCGTAGCCTCAGACTGCGTCACGCCGGCGGCTGGGTCAGCGGCCGGCTGGTGCTGCGCTTCGACCCGGTCCGACCACAGGTGCTGCTGTCGCCCTGTTCCGCGCTCTGGGCCGCCGTGGGCAGTCTGGTGCCGCTGGTGCGGCGCTGGCTCGATCTGGACGCCGATCCCGTGGCCATCGATGCCGGGCTGGGTGCCTTGGCCGAGGCGACGCCGGGGCTGCGCCTGCCGGGCTGCCTGGATCGTTTCGAGCTGATGGTGCGCGCGGTGCTGGGGCAGCAGATCACCGTGGCCGCGGCCCGCACGCTGGCCGGTCGCCTGGTGGCGCGCTTCGGCGAGCCGCTGGCCGCGGCGCAGGTGGCGCCGGGGGTGGAACGGCTGTTCCCGACGCCCGAGCGGCTGGCGCGCGCAGCGGTGGCCGACCTGGCCGAGCTGGGGCTGATCCGCCGCCGGGCCGAGGCCCTGATCACGATAGCGCAACGCTGGCCCGAGCTGGAGCCCGAACTCTCGTGCAGTGCCCCCGGGCTGGCGCTGGAGCGGCTGTGCCAGCTGCCCGGCGTAGGCCCCTGGACGGCCTCCTACATGCTGATGCGTGGCTGGAGCTGGCCGGATGCCTTCCCGCCGGGCGATGTGGTGCTGCGACGCATGCTGGGCACGCCGGGTGCACCGCCGCTGACGCCACGCGCCTACGCCGACGCGGCCGAGCGCTTCCGACCCTATCGCAGCTACGCGGTGCTGCACCTCTGGAACAACGCATGACCCCCCATCACCTCCTGCAGACGCGCCTGCCCACACCGCTGGGCCCGCTGACCGCCGCGCGCAGCGCCCGCGGCCTGTCCGGCCTCTGGTTCGACGGCCAGAAACACCACCCCGGCCCGCTGGCCGTGCCGGTGGACGGGGGGGGCGATGCCGTCTTCGCCACGACGGCCCGGGCGCTGGCCGACTACTTCGCCGGCCGAGCACCCCATCTGCCGCCGCTGGATCCGCTGGGCACCCCGTTCCAGCAGGCGGTCTGGGCCGAGCTGCTGCAACTGCCGTCCGGTGCCAGCGCCAGCTACGGGCATCTGGCCGCCCGTCTGGGGCGCGCCGGCGCGGCCCGGGCCCTGGGCGCGGCGGTGGGGCGCAATCCCATCAGCATCCTGATTCCCTGCCACCGGGTCGTCGGTGCCGATGGCGCGCTGACGGGCTATGCCGGCGGCCTCGCCCGCAAGCAGGCCCTGCTGGCGCTGGAGAGCGGCGGGAACGCGGCAGCATGAAGGCCTCGGACCTGGCCGAGCTGACCCTGCTGGCCGCGCTGTGGGGCGCTTCGTTCCTGTTCTTGCGCCTGGGCGCACATGATTTCGGGCCTATCGCGCTGGCGGCCGTGCGGGTGGGGCTGGCCAGCCTCATCCTGCTGCCGCTGCTGGCCTGGCGCGGCCAGCTTGGGCAACTGCGCCAGCATGCCGCCGGCCTGCTGCTGGTCGGGCTGTTGAACAGCGCGCTGCCGTTTGCGCTGTTCTCATACGCAGCGCTGTCCATCACCGCCGGGCTGGCCAGCATCGTCAACGCGAGCACGCCGCTGTGGACCGCGCTGGTGGCCTACGTGTGGCTGCGCCAGGGGCTGACGCGCGGGCGGGTGCTGGGCTTGATGATCGGCTTTGCCGGCGTGGCCTTTCTGGCCTGGGACCAGGCCAGCTTCAAGCCCGGCGCCGATCACCGCGGGCTGTGGGCGATGCTGGCCTGCCTGGGGGCCACCTGTTGCTACGGGCTGGCGGCCAATGCGAGCCGGCGCTTCCTCGGGCAGGCCTCGCCGCTGGCGGTCGCCACGGGCAGCCAGCTTGCCGCGGCGCTGCTGCTGGCCGTGCCCGCCTGGGCGCAATGGCCAGCGGCCTGGCCCGGCACGCTGGCCTGGGGCAGCGCGGTCGGGCTGGCCGTGCTGTGCACGGCGGTGGCCTACATTCTCTATTTCCGGCTGATGAGCCGGGTCGGTCCGACCAATGCGGTGACCGTCACCTTCCTGATTCCGGTGTTCGCGCTGCTCTGGGGCGGCCTGTTCCTTGGCGAGGCGGTCAGCGGCCGCATGCTGGCGGGCGGCGGAGTCATTCTCGTGGGCATCGCGCTGGCGCTCGGCCTGGTGCCGCGGCGCTGACCGGCGCGGCCGCTCAGCGGAAGATCTGCACCGAACGGGTCAGCGTGCCGGCGCGGCTTTGCAGGCATTCGCTGGCGGCGGCGGTCTGCTGGGCCAGCGCGGCGTTCTGCTGCGTGGTCTGCTCGATCTCGCTGATCGCCTGATTCACTTCGCTGACCCCGCCCGACTGCTCGTGCGCGGCGCGGGTGATCTCCTGCACCAGGCTGGAGACATCCTCGACCGAATGCACGATCTTGCCGATCACCTCGGCGGCGGCGCTCACGTGGTGCGAGCCCTGGGCCACCTCCTGCGTGGACGCGTTGATCAGGCCGCGGATCTCCTTCGTGGCGTCGGCGCAGCGGTTGGCCAGCGCACGCACCTCGCTGGCCACCACCGCGAAGCCCTTGCCATGCTCGCCGGCGCGGGCCGCCTCGACAGCGGCGTTCAGCGACAGCAGATTGGTCTGGAACGCGATGCCCTCGATCACCTGGATGACGTCGGCCACGCGGCCCGAAGCGCCGTCGATGGCGCGCATGGTGCTGACGAGATCGTGCACCGAACGGCCGCCCTCGTTGGCCCGGCCCCGAGCGCCCTCGCTGGTTTCCTCGACCCGTCGCGCCGTGGCCGCGGTCTGCTGCACGACCGAGGTGATCTGCTCCATGGCCGAGGCGGTGCGCTCGACGTTGGCGGACTGCTGC
This sequence comes from Roseateles depolymerans, assembly GCA_003241055.1. GTDB lineage: Bacteria > Pseudomonadota > Gammaproteobacteria > Burkholderiales > Burkholderiaceae_C > Pelomonas > Pelomonas depolymerans_A. The sequence goes on along the minus strand of QFOD01000014.1, from coordinate 47,316 downwards.
TCGCTGCGCACGGCCAGATCCTGGCTGCCCGCGGCGATCTCGCTGGCGGCGCCGGTCATCGCATCGACCTCGGCGCGGACGTCGTCCACGATGGCCTGCATGTTCAGGTTCACCAGCCGGACGTTGCGTATCAGCTGGCCGATGGGGTGCCGGGTGTCGTACCCGATGTCGCCCTGCAGGTTGCAGCCGGCGATCCGGGCCGTCAGGTCGGTGCAGCGCTCCAGCGGCTGCGTGATGCTGCGGTGGAACCAGGCCAGCAGGCCCGCGGCGCCGCCCAGCAGCACGGCGGCCAGCAGCCATGGCGCGCCGCTGGCGGTGACAATACCGAGGGCAAGGGCCATCCACAGGGTCAGCGCGACCGCCATGCGCTGGGTGAGCGACAGGCGGAACACCATGTTGGGCCAGTCGCGCCAGCCCACGCGCCGGATGCCCCCGGCGTGCAGCCGGAAGTGGGTCTGCCCCTCACGGTGGTCGCGCATGTCGGCATACAGGGCGTCGGCCTCGGCGACCTGCTGGCGTGTGGGCTTCTGGCGCACGGAGATGTAGCCGACGTTGCGGCCGTTGCGCACGACCGGGGTGACGTTGGCCAGCACCCAGTAGTGGTCGCCGTTCTTGGCGCGGTTCTTCACGACGCCCGACCACGGGCGGCCGCGGCCTATCGTGGCCCACATGTCCTTGAAGGCCGCGGCGGGCATGTCGGGGTGGCGCACGATGCTGTGGGGCTGGCCCAGCAGTTCGGCGTAGTCGTAGCCGCTGATGCTGACGAAGGCCGCGTTGCAGTGGGTGATGCGGCCCTGTTCGTCGGTGGTGGAGACCAGCTTGGTGCCGTCGGGCACCTCGAGTTCGCGCTGGGTGATGGGGTGGTTGAGACGCATCGTCAGTCCTGGTTGCCAAAGGCGCGCTGCAGGCGCCGGGTGCTTGTCAGCATCTTCGGCAGCCGCTGCGGGTCAGGTCTTGACATCAATCAATTCGATCAATTTGGTCGTTTTCAACCGTGCCAAAGGTCACGCCTCGGCGGTGGGGTGTCGGTTGCCCGCGACATCTGGCGGCGAACGGTGGCGCAGAACGCGCAGGGCAGAAACGCAAAAGGCGCCAACCTGGGTTGGCGCCTTGCGGTTTGACTCGTCGAACGGGCGCCTGCGGCGCCCGGGGCTGTGCTCAGAGCACGCCGGTGGCGGTGAACATCGCCTGCTTGCCCTTGCTGCTGACGACGCAGTTGGTCACGGTCGAATCCGGCGAGATCGCGGCGGCCGTGATCTGGTAGCGGGCTTCGGGCAGGCCGCCGGGCAGCGTGGCGGCGATGTCGGCACAGTCCGCCACGCGGATGCCGCGATCGCCGTGTGCCTTGCGGTTGGCGTAGTTGATGGCCGAGGCCGAACTCAGCGCGCCGGCCACCTCGTTGAGCGCGCTCTGCCGGGCTTCGTCACTGGCGCTCGCGAACTGCGGCATGGCCAGCGCAGACACCAGCCCGAGCACCACCAGGGCGATGACAACCTGAATCAGCGACAGTCCGGCTTGCTTGTTCATGAGCGGCTTCCAAAGGGATGCCGCAACTATCGTGGAGGGAATGCCTGCCCGAAAGGGCCTGCGGGCCATGCCGTTGGGCAAAGCGTTGCAGGCTTCACGCGCGAGCCCGGCACTTGAATGGGCGCCGGGCGCGCGGTGTCAGTTGTTGCTGGTGGCGTGCACCTCGGCCAGCGTGGTCAGGCCCTGCAGCACCTTCAGGATGCCGTCCTGGCGCAGCGAGCGCATGCCCTCGGCCACGGCGGCGTTGTAGAGCTCCTCGGCCCGCGCGCCGGTCTGGATCATGCGGCGCAGCGTCTTGGAGACTGTCAGCAGCTCGTGCAGCCCGGCACGGCCCTTGAAGCCGGACTGGCCGCAGGCCGGGCAGCCGGGGCTGTGGAAGCGCTGCAGCTGGCCGTCGCGGCCGTAGGCCCGCACCCAGTCGGCCGCGAGGGCGGCGCGGTTGGGGCGCTGGTCCTCGGGGAAGGCATTGAGGTAGTCGTCCAGCATCTCGTCGAGTTCGCCGTCGGACAGCGGCTGGGCGGTCTGGCAGCTGCTGCAGCTGCGCCGCACCAGGCGCTGGGCCAGCACGCCCAGCAGCGAATCGGCGAAGTTGAACGGGTCCATGCCCATGTCCAGCAGCCGCGTGATGGTTTCGGCGGCGCTGTTGGTGTGCAGCGTGGACAGCACCAGGTGGCCCGTCAGCGAGGCCTCGACCGCGATCTCGGCGGTCTCCTGGTCGCGGATTTCGCCCACCATGATGACGTCCGGGTCGGCGCGCAGGAAGGAGCGCAGCGCCTTCGCGAAGGTCCAGTCGATCTTGGGATTCACCTGCACCTGGCGCAGGCCGGCCTGGGTGATCTCGACCGGGTCCTCGGCCGTCCAGATCTTGCGCTCGGGCGTGTTGATGTGGGCCAGCGCCGAATGCAGCGTGGTGGTCTTGCCCGAGCCCGTGGGGCCGACGCACAGCACCATGCCGTAGGGTCGCGCCACCGCGTGCTTGAGGGCCTCGAGGTTGGCCGGCGTGAGGCCGATGCGGTCCAGCGGAATCGGGCGGCTGCTGGCCAGCAGCCGCATCACCACGTCCTCCAGGCCATTGCTGGTGGGGATGGTGGCCACGCGCAGCTCCAGCTTGTGCTGGGGCGAGAAGCGCGCGAAGTTGATCTTGCCGTCCTGCGGCTTGCGGCGCTCGGAGATGTCGAGGTCGCACATGATCTTGATGCGCGCGATCATCGCGTTGCGGTAGGTGTGCGGCAGCTCGAGGTAGGGCTGCAGCAGGCCATCGCGCCGGAAGCGGATCTTGAGCTTTTCCTTGCCGGGGTAGGTCTCGATATGGATGTCGGAGACGCCCTGGCTGTGCGCCTCGATGATCATCGAGTTGATCAGGCGCACCAGCGAGTTGTCGCTCTGCTCGATGGTGGGCTCGTCGTCGCGCTCGGGCCGTTCGCTGCTGTCGCGCTCCAGGGTCTCGATGAGCTTGTTGGAGCTCTCCAGCGTGAAGTCGGCCTGGATGGCGGGCAGGCTCTGGTCCTCGCGGGGCAGGCTTTCCGAGCCGAAGCGGTCGTAGGTGGTGGGGATCGCGAACTGCAGCGTGCCGACCTTGGTCAGCGTCGGCACGACCTTGAGCTGCGAGATGAACTCGACCTCGTCGATCGCATCCCGGCGGGTCGGGTCTTCCATCGCGACGACCAGCCGTCCGTCGCGCAGCACCAGCGGCAGCACGCCCAGCCGCTTGGCCACCGAGTAGGGCAGCTTGCGTACCGCATCGGGTTCGACCTCGAACTTCTCGACGTCGACGACCGGGTAGCCCATCTTGCGGGCCAGCGCCGACTGCAGCTGTGGCCGCGTGATGATGCCGCGGCGCACGAGCAGCTCGCCCAGCGGCACCGAGCGGTCCTCGCGCTGCTGCTCGAGGGCCTGCTCCAGCTGCTCCTTGGAGATCAGCTCCAGCGCCAGCAGCGCCTCGCCGATGCGCACCATGGGCATCTTGGCCTGCTGCTCGATGGCCTGCATCAGCTGCGCCGCCGTCACCACCTGCTGGTCGACCAGGATGTCGCCGACCCGGCGTTGACGGAGCTGGGTCTGCTCGATCGCGGCCGAGCTGACCTGTTCCTGAGTGACCAGCTTGTCCTTGATCAGCAGATCACCGATGCGCTCGCCGATCTCGAAATGGGCCAGCACCTCGCGCGGCACGAACACGCGGCGCACCGAGTCGTCCGTCTCGCTGAGCGGTGGGAACAGGAACAGGCCCAGATCGTCCTGATGGTGACCGATGGTGACGCCCTTGAGCTCGGCGCCGCCGTTGAACACGATGCGAAAGGGCGTGCGCGGCCGCTGGTCAAGGCTGAGCGGCGAGCCGAGGTCGTCGGCGTCGCGCGGCGGCACCATCAGCGGCCGGTTCAGCTTGATCGCGCGGAACTGGCTGAACTTCAGCGGCATGCTGTTGCGTGCCGGCGGCACGTTGATGCGCGCGACCCGTTCCGCTGCATCGATGGCAATCACATGGCCTGCGCTGCGGCTGTTGTTCAGCCCGAGGATCTCGCAGGGCTCCGGTGCGACCTGCACCAGCGGCTGCGGATAGGCGGCGTAGGGCGGCGTGGGCCAGAGGAAGTCCGGAAGCTTGGTGCCCGGCGCCGGGGCCGCTTGGGGCTGATCGTCAGCGTGGGGCCAGGGCAGGGGCTGAGACGGGTCGGTCATGGGCAAAAGCTGATGGACTTGAAACCATTATCAGCGTCCGCGGCTGACATACTGCCCTGGAATTCACCCTCGGATGAAAGTCGGAGAGCAAGGCATGGAAGCGCAGGAGCGGCAGTGGCAGTTCTGGATTGATCGCGGAGGCACCTTCACCGACGTGATCGGCCGCGCGCCCGACGGGGCACTGCACACGGCCAAGCTGCTGTCCGAGGCGCCCGGGCAGTACGAGGACGCGGTGGTCGAGGGCATGCGCCGCGTGCTGGACCGGCATGGGGCCACGCTCGCCGATGTGGGCCTGGTGAAGATGGGCACGACGGTGGCGACCAACGCCTTGCTGGAGCGCGCGGGCGAGCCGGTGCTGCTGGTCACGACACAGGGTTTTCGCGACGCGCTGCGCATAGGCCCGCAGGCTCGGCCGCAGATCTTTGCGCGCCACATCCGCATGCCCGAGGCGCTCTACACCGAAGTGATCGAAGCCCGCGAGCGGGTGGACGTGCAGGGCCAGGTCTTGCAGCCGCTGGATCTGGCCGCGCTGCGCGCCGATCTCGCCGCGGCGCATGCATGCGGCCTCAGGGCCTGCGCCATCGTCTTCCTGCACGGCTGGCGTCATCCGGCGCACGAGCAGGCCGCCGCCGCGCTGGCGCGCGAACTGGGCTTTGCGCAGGTGTCGGTGTCTCACGAGGTCAGCCCCTTGATGAAGCTGGTGCCGCGCGGCGACACCACGGTGGTGGACGCCTACCTCAGCCCGGTGCTGCGCCGCCATGTGCAGCGCCTGCAACGCGCGGCGCCGGGCGTGCCGGTGCAGTTCATGCAGAGCAGCGGGGCGCTGGCCGAGGCGGCGCGCTTCCAGGGCAAGGACGCCATCCTGTCCGGCCCGGCCGGCGGCATCGTCGGCATGGTGCGCACTGCCGAGCGCCTGGGCCGCCACCGGCTGGTGGGCTTCGACATGGGCGGCACCTCCACCGATGTGTCGCACTACGCGGGCCGGCTGGAGCGCGAGTTCGACACCCAGGTCGCGGGCATACGGCTGCGCGTGCCCATGCTGGCCATCCATACGGTGGCGGCCGGTGGCGGTTCGGTGATCCATTTCGATGGCGAGCGGCTGCGCGTGGGCCCGCAGAGCGCCGGGGCCGACCCCGGCCCGGCCTGCTACCGGCGTGGCGGGCCGCTGACCGTGACCGACGCCAACCTGCTGCTGGGCCGCCTGCGGGCCGAGTCCTTCCCGCGCGTGTTCGGCCCCGCGGCCGACCAGGGGCCGGACCTCGATGTCGTGCGCCAGAAGTTCGCCGCGCTGGCCGTGGAGATGGGCGCGGCCTCGCCCGAGGCCGTGGCCCGGGGCGCGCTGGAAATCGCCGTCGGGGCCATGGCCCATGCCGTGCGGCGCATCACGGTGGCGCGCGGGGTGGATCTGGCCGGCTATGCGCTGCAGTGCTTTGGTGGCGCGGGCGGCCAGCACGCCTGTGCGGTGGCGGATGCGCTGGGGCTGCGCGAGGTGCTGATCCACCCGCTGGCCGGCCTGCTCAGCGCCTATGGCATGGGCCTGGCCGACCAGGGCGTGCTGAAAACCGCCCAGCTGGAGCGCCCGCTGGACGCGGCGGCGCTGCAGGCGGCCCGCGCCCAGCTGCAGGCGCTGGAGGCCCAGGCCCGGGCCGAGCTGCCCGAGGCGGATCGCTGCGCCTGGCACTTGAGCCTGCGCTACCAGGGCACCGACACCGCGCTGATGCTGGATTGGTCGGAGGAGCTGTTGGCGCTGAAGGGGGCCTTCGAGGCGGCTTATCGTCAGCGCTTCGCTTTCCTGATGCCGGATCGCCCCCTGGTGCTGGAGGCCGTCAGCGTTGAGCTGCTGCGCTCGGGCGAAGCCCTGGCTGCGCCGGCCCCAAGCTCGTCAAATCGATTGGCCCAGCCCCGTGGCGACCTGACCCTGGCCGGCGCGGCGGGCGCGTGGTTCGAACGCGAGCTGCTGCAGCCGGGCGACACGCTGGCCGGGCCTGCGCTCATCACCGAGGCCCATGCCACGACGGTGGTCGAGGCCGGCTGGCAGGCAGCCGTGCTGGCCGACGGCACGCTGGCGCTGCAACGCGAGCAGGCGGCCGTGCGGGAGCGCGGCAGCACGGCGCTGGACCCGGTGCGGCTGGAGATGTTCAACCAGCGCTTCATGGCGATCGCCGAGCAGATGGGCCAGCGGCTGCAGAACACGGCCAGCTCGGTCAACATCAAGGAGCGGCTGGACTTCTCCTGCGCGTTGTTCGACGCGCAGGGCGCGCTGATCGCCAACGCGCCGCACATGCCGGTGCACCTGGGCTCGATGAGCGACTCCATCCTCGCCGTGCGCCGCGCCAACCCGGCGATGCAGCCGGGCGATGCCTACCTGATCAACGATCCCTATGCCCGCGGTACTCATCTGCCCGACGTGACCGTGGTGTCGCCGGTATGGGTGGGCACGGGGGCGGGGCCGGACTTCTTCGTGGCCTCGCGAGGCCACCATGCCGACATCGGCGGCATCTCGCCCGGCTCCATGCCGCCGTTCTCGCGGCGCATCGAGGAGGAGGGCGTGCGCCTGGCCAACTTCCTGCTGTTGCGCGACGGCCGATTGCATGAAGCCGAGCTGCGCGCCGAACTGGCCGCCGGCCCCTGGCCCGCGCGCAACCCCGACCAGACCGTGGCTGACCTGCGCGCGCAGCTGGCCGCCAACGAGCAGGGCGCCCAGGCGCTGCGCGCGGCCTGCGAGGAACAGGGGCTGGACACCGTGAAGGCCTATATGGGCCATGTGCAGGACAACGCCGAGGCCGCGGTGCGCCGCGCCATCGCGCGCCTGCATGACGGGCAGTTCGAGCTGACGCTGGACAACGGCTCGATCATCCGCGTCGCGTTGCGCGTGGACCCGGTGCGGCGCAGCGCGGTGATCGACTTCAGCGGCACCAGCGCGCAGCGCGACGACAGCAACTTCAACGCGCCGCGCTCCATCACGACGGCCGCCGTGCTCTATGTGTTCCGCCTGCTGGTGGAGGACGACATCCCGCTGAACGCCGGCTGCCTGCGGCCGCTGGAGGTGGTGGTGCCCGAGGGCAGCCTGCTCAACCCGCGCGCGCCGGCGGCCGTGGTGGCCGGCAACGTGGAAACCTCCAGCTGCATCACCAATGCGCTGCTGGGCGCCCTGGGCGTGCAGGCCTCCAGCCCGCAGACCATGAACAACCTCAGCTTCGGCAACGCGCGCCACCAGTACTACGAGACCCTGTCCGGCGGCTCGGGCGCGGGGCCGGGCCACGACGGCACTGCAGTGGTGCAGACCCACATGACCAACTCGCGCCTGACCGACCCGGAGGTGCTGGAGTTCCGCTTCCCGGTGCGGGTGGAGGCGCACGAGATCCGCGCCGGCTCGGGCGGCCATGGGCGCTGGCGAGGCGGCGACGGCGCGCTGCGGCGGCTGCGCTTTCTGGAGCCCATGACGGCCTCGCTGCTGGCCAACGGCCATCTGGCCGGCCCCTTCGGCCTGGCGGGCGGCGAAGCGGGCCAGCCGGGCGCGGCGCGGGTGATACGGGCCGATGGCGAGGTGCAGGCGCTCGCCGCCTGCGCATCGGTCGAGATGGCCCCGGGCGACCGGCTGGAGATACTGACGCCTGGTGGCGGGGGCTACGGCGAGCCCGCGGCCGATGAACCGCCCCGCGGCGCGAAGGAGTGACGATGAACATCCTGCTGACCGGTTTCGAGCCCTTCGGGGGCGAGGCGATCAATCCGTCCTGGGAGGTGGCGCGGGCGCTGGACGGTGAGGTGCTGGGCGAGGGCAGGGTGCATTCGCGCTGCCTGCCCACCACGTTTGCCGGTGCGCCGGTGGCGCTGCGCGCAGCACTGGCCGACCTGCAGCCCCGCGTCGTCGTGGCGCTGGGCCTGGCCAGCGGGCGGACCGAGATCTCGGTGGAGCGGGTGGCGATCAACCTGATCGACGCGCGCATCGCCGACAACCTGGGCCAGCGGCCGCTGGACCAGCCCGTGCGTGCGGACGCTCCGCCCGCCTACTTCTCGACGCTGCCCGTGCATGCCATCCGCGACGGCCTGCGTGCCGCCGGCCATCCCGCCGGCCTGTCGCTGAGCGCCGGGGCCTTCGTCTGCAACCAGCTGTTCTTCGAGCTGCAGCATGCGCTGGCCGGGCAGGCCGTGCGCAGCGGTTTCATCCATGTGCCGGCCTTGCCGCAGCAGGCAGCCGCGCAGGCCGGCAGCCTGCCCAGCATGGCGCTGGCGTCACAGATCGCGGCGATACGGCTGGCCCTGGTGCTGGCGCAGGTGGGCACGGCCCCGGCGCGCACCGGCGAGGGCGCGCCGATTGCCTGAGGCCGCCGCCTGAGCCCGCGGCTCACTCCTCGGTGTAGCGGCGCCAGCGCGCGCCGGCGGCGCGCATCAGCCCCACCTGGCGCTCGAAGCGGCGGCAGTGATCGCAGGCCAGCTGGTGCAGCTTCACGGCGAGGCGGTCGCGCAGCGGCAGCCGACGGTCCTCGCCCTGCAGCACCTTCTGCGTGGTCTCGCGGCAGTTGAGCATGAGTTTCAAGCGTGTCCTCCGGTGGCGAACCAGCCGTTCTGCAGGCATTCGCGCAGCCGCAGCCTGGCGCGGTGCAGCATCACCCAGAGGTTGGTCGGCGAAATGGCCAGCGCCTTACAGATCTCGTCGGTTTCCAGCTCCAGCCACTCGCGCATCATGAAGAGGCGGCCCTGCTGGCCGGGCAGCTTCTCCACGCAGGCCTCCAGCACGCGCATGAAATCCAGCTGCCGCAGCGTGGCCTCGGGGTCGCCCCAGTCCTGCGGGGCCTCGCGCCAGTGGCCGTCCGCGGCGAACAGCAACTCGTCGAGGTCCTCGCCGTCCTCCCGGTCGCTGGTGGTGGAGATCTCGCGGCTGTTGCGGCGTATCTGGTCCACCAGCTTGTGGCGCAGGATGCCGATGAGCCAGGTCTTGAGCTGGCTGGCCCCCTTGAAGGCCTGAGGCTTTTCGAGGGCTGCCAGCAGCGTGTCGGAGACCGCATCCTCGGCCCAGGCCGGGTTGCGCAGCTGCAGCCTGGCGTACTTCAACAGCGTGGGTCGCAAGGCCTCCAGTTGTTGCGGGAAATCCGGCGTGTCGGTCATGGCTTGAGGTGAAATCGGTGCGCAGTGTAAGGAGTGCTGCCGGCACGGCGACGCAGACTGCGCAGGCCGTCCATCATCGGTCGCAACCCCAATTCCAACCTTTTGGAGAGCTTTCCATGAAATCCCAAGTCATCGTTTCTTCCGCCCTGGCTGCCGTCATGGCTCTCGGTCTGGTCAGCCAGGCCGAGGCCCAGGACAAGGGCGCGAAGGAGAAGTGCTTCGGCATCGCCAAGGCCGGCCAGAACGACTGTGCCAACCTGAGCGGCAGCCATTCCTGCGCTGGCCAGTCCACCGTGGACAACGGCACCGACGAATGGAAGTACGTCGCCAAGGGCAGCTGCAAGGACCTCAAGGGCATGACGGCCGACGAGGCCAAGGCCAAGATGAAGAAGTAAGGCCTTGAGCGCGACGCCGTCGCGCCCAGCCCGTGCCGGCGTCGGCATAGGCTGGCGCCAGCCGCACTACGAGGCCCTGATGGCCCAGCGCCCCGCGCTCGACTTCATCGAGGTGCACTCGGAGAACTTCTTCGCCGACGGCGGCGCCACGCTGGCGGTGCTGGAGGCGGGCCGGGCCGCATATGCGCTGAGCCTGCACGGCGTGGGCTTGGGCCTGGGCTCGGCGGCCGGGCTGGACGCCTGGCACCTGGAGCGTCTGCATCGACTGGTCCAGCGCGTGCAGCCCCGCTGGGTGTCGGACCACGCCTGCTTCGCGCGGGTGGCCAGCGGCCTGCATGCGGGCGATCTGCTGCCCATCCCGTTCAACGACGAATCGCTCGCGCTGATGGTGCGGCATGTGCAGCAGGTGCAGGAGCGCCTGGGCCGGCCGATGCTGGTGGAGAACATCAGCGCTTATGTGGGCTGGCAGGGCGATACGCTGGCCGAGCCCGAGTTCTTCAATGAACTGTGCCGACGCAGCGGCTGCGGCCTGCTGCTGGATTTGAACAACCTGTTCGTGAATGCGCGCAATGACGGCCTGCAGGAGCAGCAGGCGCTGCAGGCCGCCAGGCGCTGGGTGGATGCCATTCAGCCCGACCGGGTCGCCGAGATCCATCTGGCCGGGCACAGCGAGCTGCCCGACCTGGTGGTGGACGACCATGGCAGCCGCGTCTGCGAGCCCGTGTGGCAGCTGTACGAGCACAGCGTGCGCCGCTTGGGCCCCCGGCCGACATTGATCGAGTGGGACACCGCCGTCCCGGCGCTGCAGGTGCTGCTGGACGAGGCGGCCACCGCACGCGAGTGGCAGCATGCGCAAGCCCCCGCCGAGCCGGAGGCCACATGCTGAAGGACCAGCAGGCGCTGGTGCTGGCGCTGCTGGGGCAGGGGCCGGCCCCTGAGGCCTTGCGTGGCGGCGCCGAGCGCGGCCTGCAGGCCTATGCCAACAACCTGCGGGTGCTGTCGGGCCAGGCGCTGGCCGTGCCCTTCGGTCGCATCCGGTCGGCACTGGGCGAAGCCGACTTCGCCGCGATGGCCTGGCACTTCTGGCGCGACCATCCGCCGCTGCGGGGCGATCTGGCCCAATGGGGTCAGGATTTGCCTCATTGGCTCGAACAGCGCGCCGGGGCCGACAGCGGCCTGCCGGGACTGGCCCGGCTGGAATGGGCGCTGCACCAGGCCGAGCGCGCCGCTGACGCCGAGCTGGATGCTGGGTCTCTGCAGCGCCTGGCCGACACCGATGCCGATCGGCTGGGCTTGCGGATGCGGCCGGGCGTGACGCTGGTGATGCTGGAGGCCGCTGCCTGGGCAAGGCTGGATGAGCCCGCCGCGGACGGCATGGCCCTCGTATCGCGCCAGGGCTGGCGCGGCACCTGGCAGCGGCTGAACGCTGAGGACGCAGCGCTGACGGGCGTGTTGCTGGGCGGCGGCTCGCTGCAGCAGGCTCTTGCGGCCGCGCATGCCGCCCTGCAAGCCACAGCCGGACCCGCGTCGGTGCAAGGAACGGACGCGGCGCCCGACTATGACTTCGCCGGCTGGCTGGGGCGTGCATTGAGCGAGTCCTGGCTGCAGTCGGCCCATGTCCTAACGCTGCCCTGACATCATGAACAAGCTGCTCACCACCGCCTGGCGCTGCCTGGCCGATCCCGGTCTGTCGTCCCAACACCTGCCGTCGCCCGTCGCTCGGGCCCTGTCTCAGCTGCAGTCCCTGGCGCTGCTGGCGGCACGGTTGTACCTGGCGCGGGTGTTCTTCCTGTCCGGGTTGACCAAGCTGCGCGACTGGTCGGCGACGCTGGCGCTCTTCCAGGATGTCTACCAGGTGCCCCTGCTGCCCCCGGTGCCGGCGGCCTATCTCGGCACGGCCGGGGAGCTGGCGCTGCCGGTGCTGCTGGTGCTGGGCCTGGGCGGGCGTTTCGCCGCGGTCGGCATCTTCGTGGTGAACCTGATGGCGGCCATGTCGCTGATGGCCGACGACTTCTCGCCCGCGGCCCAGGCGCAGCACACGCTGTGGGGCGTGCTCGCGCTGGGGCTGCTGCTGTGGGGTGCCGGCCGGTGGTCGGCCGACGCCTGGCGGGCGCGCCGCTAGGCTCGCCCCGGGCTTACTCGCGCGGTCGCATCACCAGGTCGATGTAGGAGGGCACCCGGCCGTCCACGTCGCGGGGCATGCTCTCGGCCTTCTCGATGCCGCGCTGCACGGCGCGGTCCCAGTCGGGGTCAGGACTGGCCTTGAGCACCTTGATGCCCAGGATGCGACCGTCGGCGGCCAGCGTGATGCGGACCTCCATCTCTGGGTTCGCCGCGCTGTCCGCGTTGAAGATGATGTTGGGCCGGATGCGCGCCTTGATGCGCCCCGCATAGCCTGCCGAGGGCGCGGCGTTCTGGAGCGCGGTGCCGGTGGAGCCTGGGGCGCCGGTGGCGCCCGCCAGGCCCTGGATGCGGCGCAGCTGCTCCTGGCGCATGGCCTCACGGCGGGCATCGGCCTCCTTGGCCTCCTTCGCCGCCTTGGCATCCGACTTCTTGCGGTCCTGCTCTTCCTTCGCCGCCTTGGCGGCCTTGTCAGCCTTCTCTTTCTCGGCCTTGTCCTTCTCCGCCTTGTCTTTCGCGGCCTTGTCAGCCTTGTCCTTGGCAGCTTTCTCCTTGGCCTCCTGCTGCTGACGAAGCTCGAGCTCGCGCGCCTTCTGCTCTTCCTTGCGCTTGCGCTCGCGGGCGATGGCGATCTCCGCCTCGCGCTCGGCCTGGGCTTCGGCCGCCGCAGCCTCGGCGGCGCGCTGCTGGGCGGCCGTGTCGGGCTTGGGGGCCTCGGGCTCGGGTTCGGGCGGGGCCTGCTCGGCGGGCGCAGCCACCTGGGGCACGGAGGCCCACAGCTCGGCCTCGAAAGCCGGCGTGGCGGTGCTGCGCCAGTTCAGGCCATAGGTCAGGCCCAGCACCAGCAGGCCGTGCGCCAGCAGGGCCAGCGCGATGCCGCGGCCTATGCCGGCCGACTCGGGGGGGCGCAGTGAGGCAGCGGCCATATCAGTTGGACGAGGCTCCGCTCTTCACCGACAGCCCCACGCGCGCAACGCCCGCGCGCTGCAGCGAGTCCATCACCGAGACCACGGCCTCGTACTTCACGTTCTTGTCGGCCGAGATCACGACCGGGCTGTTGGCGTCGCCGCCCTGGGCCTTCTTGACCCGCTCGGCCAGGCGGTTCAGCGGAATGCTCTCGGCCTCCAGCTGGTCCACCTTGATCTTCAGGCGCTCGTCGGTGCCGACGATGACCTGGATCACGTGCTCGGGCTGCTGGCGGCTCTTGCCCACGGTGGGCAGGTCCACCACGCCGGTGGTGATCAGGGGTGCGCTCACCATGAAGATGATGAGCAGCACCAGCATCACGTCGATGAAGGGGACCATGTTGATCTCGTTCATCGTGCGGCGGCGCCGGCCGCCGCCTCGGGAGACGGTGGCAGCCATGTCAGTTCGTCGAGCCGGCGTTGCGTTGCAGGATGTTGGAGAACTCTTCGATGAAGGTTTCCAGCGTGATGGCGGTGCGGTCGATCACGCGCGCGAAGCGGTTGTAGGCCAGCACCGCGGGGATGGCGGCGAACAGGCCGATGGCGGTGGCCACCAGCGCCTCGGCGATGCCGGGGGCCACGGTGGCGAGGGTCACCTGTTGCAGGTTGGACAGGCCGACGAAGGCGTGCATGATCCCCCAGATGGTGCCGAACAGGCCCACATAGGGCGAGACCGAGCCCACCGAGGCGAGGAAGGACAGGTTGCTTTCCATGGCGTCCAGCTCGCGCTGGAAACTGGCACGCATGGCCCGCCGTGCCGAGTCCAGCAGGGCGCCGGTGTCGGCCACGCGCTTCTCGCGCAGCTTCATGAACTCGCGCATGCCGGACGCGAAGATGCGCTCCAGCGGCGAGCCGTCCTGGCGGTTGCCCACGGCCTGGTAGAGCTCGTTGAGGTTCTTGCCGCTCCAGAACTCGGCCTCGAAGGCGTCGTTCTTGCGCTTGACCTGGGCGAGGCCGAACAGCTTGCCGAAGATGACGCTCCAGCTGGCGAGCGACACCAGCAGCAGGGCCGTGATGACGAGCTGCACCGCGAAGCTGGCGTGCAGGATCAGCGAGACGATGGATAGGTCTTGGTTCATGCGTTGGGGCTGACCGCGTTGACGGCCTTCAGCACAGGATCGGGAAGTCGTTGGGGTTTCATGTCGGCCGCGCGAACGCAGCCGATGCGGATCTGGCCCTCGGCCAGCAGCACGTCGCCACGCCAGGCGCGCTGGTTCAGCGTCAGGCTGGCGCGGCCCGCGGGCTCGGGGTCGACCGTGATGCTCAGCTGGTCGTCGAGGCGGGCCGGCTGCAGGTAGCGCAACGCCGTCTCGGCCACCACGAAGATCAGGCCGGTCTCGTCGCGCAGCCGCTGCTGCTCGACGCCGGCGGCACGCAGCCACTCGGTGCGGGCGCGCTCGAAGAACTTCAGGTAGTTCGCGTAGAACACGATGCCGCCGGCATCGGTGTCCTCCCAGTAGATGCGGACCGGCCAGTTGAAGCTCATGCCAGCACCTGCTGCAGTCGCGCGACCGCCTCGTGCAGATCGTCCAGCGAGGACGCGAACGACAGGCGCATGTAGCGCTGCGGCGCAGCGATGCCGAAGTCGCGTCCGGGCGTCAGCGCCACCTGGGCGCTGTGCAGCAGCTCGTGCGCGAAGGCCCAGCTGTCGGCGTGATGGCGGCTCACGTCCATCCATGCATAGAAGGCGCCATCCGGCGCCACCGGCACCGTCAGGCCCAGCCGGTTCAGCGCCGGCACGATGTAGTCGCGCCGTTCGCGCAGCACGGCGCGGCGACGCTCGAACTCGGCCAGCGAGGCCGGCTCGAAGCAGGCCAGTGCGGCCTGCTGAGACACCGTGGAGGCGCAGATGTAGTGGTTCTGCGCCAGCCGCTCGACGGCCGGCACCAGCGCCGGTGGCAGCACCAGCCAGCCCAGGCGCCAGCCGGTCATGCCGAAGTACTTCGAGAAGCTGTTGACCGACACGATCGATTCGCCCAGCCCATCGGGCAGGCCCAGCGCGCTGTGGCCGAACTGCTCGTCGTAGCTCAGCGGCAGGTAGATCTCGTCGACGACGGTGACGCCGCCGCGCTCGCGCACGAAGGCCGCGATCTCACGCAGGGTCTCGGGCGCGATAGAGGTGCCGGTGGGGTTGCTGGGCGAGGCCAGCAGCACGCCCCGGGTGGCAGGCGTCCAGGCCTCGCGCACCTGCTCGGGCGACAGCTGGAAGCGCTGTTGGGCCGTGGCGGGCAGCAGGCGAGGCGTCGCCTCGGCGGTGCTCACGAAGTGCCGGTTGCACGGATAGCAGGGGTCGGGCATCAGCACCTCGTCACCCTGCTCGAACAGCGCCAGGCAGGCGAGCTGCAGGCCGGCGGAAGCCCCGGCGGTGATGACGATGCGGCTGGCGTCCACGTTCAGGCCGAAGCGCTGGCGGTACCAGCCCGAAATGGCCTCGCGCAGCGCCGGCAGGCCGAGCGCGTCGGTATAGGGCGTGCGCCCCAGCGCGGCCGCGGCGGCCTGCTGCACCAGCGGCGCGGCTCCGAAGTCGGGCTCGCCGATGTTGAGCGCGATCATGCGCCGCCCGCCGTGCACCACGTCGCACAGCGGCCCGGCGGCGATCTGCTGAGCAGCCTTGCTCAGCTCCATCACGTAGAACGGCTCGATGCGGTCCAGCCGTGTCGCCAGCTTCATCGCTTCAGCGGCTCACCTCGAGCGGGCGCAGATCGACGGCCGCAGCATCCAGCACGCCATTGACGTACTTGTGGCCGTCGGTGCCGCCAAAGCCCTTGGCCAGTTCCACGGCCTCGTTGATCGCCACCTTGTAGGGGATGTCGATGCAGTGCTTGAGCTCGTAGGCGCCGATCATCAGGATGGCGTGCTCGATGGGCGAGAGTTCGTTGGTCTTGCGATCGACGTGACGCGACAGCACCGCGTCCAGATCGGCGGCTTCCTGCACGCAGCCATTGAGCAGCGCGTCGTAGTGCTTGGCGTCGATCTTGCCGTGGCCTTCCTGCTCGCGAGCCAGCGCGATGATGGCGCCCAGGTCTTCACCGGTCAGCAGCCATTGGTAAAGGCCTTGCAACGCGGCCTCGCGCGCACGGCGGCGCGCAGACTTCACGGGGGCGCGCTTGGCCGGCGTCTTGCCGGCCGTGGTGGGCTTGGGGGCGTTCACTCGATGTCTTTCAGCAGATTGGCCATTTCGACGGCGACGCGCGCGGCATCGCGGCCCTTGGGCTCGGCCCGGGCCCAGGCCTGGGCTTCGTTCTCGACGGTGAGGATGGCGTTCGCGATGGGCACGCCGTGGTCCAGCCCCACGCGGGTCACGGCCGAGCCGCTCTCGTTGGCCACCAGCTCGAAGTGGTAGGTCTCGCCACGGATGATGCAGCCCAGGGCGATCAGCGCGTCGTAGTCGTTGGTCTCGGCCAGCGCCTGCAACGCCAGCGGCACCTCCAGGGCGCCGGGCACCGTGATGTGGCGGATGGCTTCGGCAGGCACGCCCAGCTGGGCCAGTTCGGCCAGGCAGGCACTGGCCAGCGCCGAGGTGATGGAGTCGTTGAAGCGGGCCTGCACGATGGCGATGGCCAGCTCGCTGCCATCCAGCGCGCCCTCGATGCCGGGCAGTCCTTGTTCAGCGTTTTGCATGGAGGTTCTCAGCAGTTGGGGGCGCAATGAAACCGGTGACTTCCAGCCCGTAGCCGGTCATGCTGGGCATGCGGCGCGGGCTGCCCAGCACGCGCATGCGATGCACGCCCAGGGCCTTGAGGATCTGGGCGCCCACGCCGTAGGTGCGCAGATCCATCGCGCCACGTGGTGCCGTCGGCGTGACGGGCGACTGGGCGCGGGCCAGCACGCCGGTGGCGCTTTCGCCGCAGTTGAGCAGCACCGCCACGCCCGCGTGGCTGGCCTGCAGCGCGGCCAGCGCATTGGACAGGCCCCAGGAGTGACCGCACTGGCCCGACTCCAGCAGGTCCATCACCGACAGCGGCTCGTGCACCCGCACCAGCACCTCGTCCTGAGGCTGCCAGCTGCCGCGCGCCAGCGCCAGATGGGTGCCGCCGGTGCGATCGGTGAAGACATGGCAGTCGAATTCGCCCTGGGCAGTCTGCAGCTTGCGCTGGCCGGCCCGCGTGATCAGGCTCTCGTGGCGGCTGCGGTACTCGATCAGGTCGGCGATGGTGCCGATCTTCAGGCCGTGCTCGGCGGCGAAGGTTTCGAGATCCGGCAGCCGGGCCATGGTGCCGTCGTCCTTCATCACCTCGCAGATCACGGAGGTGGGCGACAGGCCGGCCATGCGGGCCAGATCGCAGCCGGCTTCGGTATGGCCGGCGCGCATCAGCACGCCGCCGTCCTGGGCCTGAAGCGGGAAGATGTGGCCGGGTTGCACCAGGTCCGCCGCGACCGCGTCGGGAGCAACGGCTGCCTGCACGGTGCGGGCACGGTCGGCGGCCGAAATGCCGGTGGTGACGCCGGTGGCTGCCTCGATGGACACGGTGAAGGCCGTGCCGTGCTGGGCCCCGTTGCGCTGCGTCATCGGGGGCAGACGCAGGCGCTCGCAGTATTCGCGCGGCAGCGTCAGGCAGATCAGGCCGCGTGCATAGCGAGCCATGAAGTTGATGGCCTCGGGCGTGACCAGATCGGCCGCCAGCACGAGGTCACCCTCGTTCTCGCGGTCTTCTTCGTCAACCAGAATGACCATGCGGCCAGCTGCCAGTTCGGCGACCAGCTCGGGGACGGTGGAGATGGGCATGGCGTGATTGTAGGTGTCGACCCTAGTGACCCCGACTCAGCGGGGGCGAAAGCGCAGCCGTAGATCATCGCCCAGCGGTGTGACGTCCACGCGCTGCCAGCGCGCTGCGGCTTCCAGGCCGGCCAGCAGCGGGAGGTCGGCCAGCGGTCGTCCGGGGCCGACCAGCAGCGGGGCCTGGTAGATCAGCAGCTCGTCGACCAGTTGCTGGGCGAGAAACGCGGCAGACAGCGTCGGGCCGGCTTCGACATGCAGCTCATTGATGCCCTCAGCACCAAGTTGCAGCAGCAGGGCCGGCAGGTCGGCCCGCCCGGGCCCGATTGCGCGGGCCTCGCCGGGCGGCTGCAGGATGCGCGCCTGCGGCGGCAGTCGCCCCTGAGGGTCGAGCACCAGCCGCAGCGGCTGGCGGGCCGTTGGCACGAGCCGGACGTCGAGCCGCGGGTCGTCGGCCAGCACGGTGCCAATGCCCGTCAGGATCGCGCCGGCGCGTCGGCGCCAGGCATGGCCATCGGCGCGCGCTGCCTCGCCGGTGATCCACTGGCTGCGACCGTCGGGCAAGGCGGTGCGCCCGTCCAGCGAGATGGCGCTCTTGAGCCGGACGAAGGGCCGAGCCCGCTGCATGCGCGAAAAGAAGCCGATGTTGAGCTCGCGCGAGGCGTCCGCAAAGCGGGCATCGGCCTCGACAACCTCGATGCCGGCGGCCCTGAGCCGTGCCAGGCCCTGGCCGGCCACCTGCGGGTTGGGATCCTGCACGGCCGATACGACGCGCTGCACACCGGCCGCGATCAGCGCGTCGCAGCAGGGGGGTGTCCGCCCGTGATGCGAGCAGGGTTCCAGCGTGACGACGGCCGTTGCGCCGACGACCGATTCACCGCGTGCCGCTGCGTCGCGCAAGGCCATCACCTCGGCGTGAGCCTGTCCGGCTGGCTGGGTGTGCCCTTCGCCGATCAGGCGCCCATCGGCGGACAGCAGCACGCAGCCGACGCGCGGATTGGGGTCGGTCAGGCCGACGGCCTGCTCCGCAAGTTCGAGGGCCCGCTGGAGGGCGGTGTTCAGGGCAGGGAGGGGCGTGGACATGCGGCCAGTCTAGGGCCGCGCAGCAGGGGGCGATCAGGGGCTGGGCTGCAACTGCTGGGTCGAGTAGTCGGCAAACACGCCGGCACTGAGATCGACGGCGGGAGCGGTGGGGCATCTGACGTTGCCGTGAACCACGAGAAAGTTCTGTCGGGCCAGCGAGTTGGCGAGATTGGTGTAGACGGCCGGATGCTCGGCGTTGTCTATCGTGCCGTTGCCGTTGTAGTCGGCGCTGTAGCGGCAGACCCGGTATTGCGATGTGGCCGTGCCTATGGGTAGCGGCGAACCCAGCAAGACCTGACCCGTCCAGCGCTTCGTCGTGCCGGTGGAGGGGTAGACGATGCAGCTGTAGCTCAGATAGGCCGGGCTGGGCGAGCCGGTGACGATGTCGTCCACAAAACAGGTCGGATTCGGTACGGCATCTGCCATGGCGCTGCCCTTGACGCCTGTGACCCCGGCAGCGACGGCCGTGGCTTCCGGGGCCGTGGGATTCGCCGGGTCGGTGTTGGAATAGCGGATCTGGCCGCGGATCAGAAAGCCGTAGGTGTTGTTGCTGCAGCTCTCGACATCCTGTGCCGTGAGACTGCTCACCGGCGTGCCAGCCGGCACAGAGCAGGCGCCGGTGATGACGCCGCTGAGGTTGTTGAAGATCCAGACCGTGCTGGACAGGCTGCTCGGCCGGAAGGCGCTGGTCTTGTTGCCAAGGTCTTTCGCCGTGGCCGGAATGGCGGGGTGCTGTCCGCCAGGGATGCGGACATCAGCCGCTGGTGCCGGAATGGCCAGGGCGCCGCCATAGGCCGGGTCCACGCGAGCAATGATGGTGTCCAGCGTCAGTTGCTCTGCGCTGCCAGCCCGATCGGCCCAGCTGACCGTGACGCTGGCCGTGCGGGCCAGCAACAGCGCGTTGTCGCCGGCTACCAGAGGCGTGACGACCCGGCTGACGGTGAAGCTGGCATTGCTGTCGGGTGTCGTTGCGACGACGGCGGGCGCGGAGGACAGGTCGGTGTCGTAGTCATGGACGCTGGGGAGCGCGCCGGTCGGACGGGTCAGCACCGAGAACGTACGCAGTTGCCCGAGTTCCGCCTGGGCGATGCGCATGGCCTCGCTGCGCTGCTTGGCGATATCGGTGCTCTGGCGCAGGTTGCTCATGAGGCCGACGAGCGCGACCATGCCGATGCTCATCACCAGTAGCGCCACCAGCGCTTCGACCAGCGTGACGCCGCGTTGCAAGGCCCGTGCAGGCTGGCGGGTCATAGCGCGACCCCCCAGTCGATCCAACCGCCGGGCACGCGTACGAAACCGCCCACGCGATTGCGCAGCAGATCGGCAATCGAGGCCTGGTAGACGATGTCGACCGCGCCTTGCGTTGCGACGTCGCCCTGAACGACGACAGCGCCGGCGATGCGCGAAGGCATGCCGCTGCTGTTACTCCAGTCCAGGCGCCCCAGCGCAACCAGCAGGCCGTTGATCTGCATCGGGCCGTCAAGGCTCACCGCGCCATCCGCAACGATCACCATGGGGTCGGTCGGGCTGCCCAGTGTCTGGCTGCTGGTCAACGACAAGGGCCCGTCTATCCAGACAATGCGCTTGCCGGCCGCGTAGGCGGCGGCAAGCGCCGGCCCGCAGTCGCCATCGCAGGCGACCGTGCGCAGCGCAGGGTGCCGTTTGTAGGCGGCCTTGCTGGAACCGAGGAAGGTCCAGAGCAGGTCGGCGCTGGCGGTCTTGGGGTCCTCACTACGCATCGCCTGGTTGGGCTCCGTGCCGGGGATGGAATCCATGCGGGCGTCGAGCAGCCCCGAGCGCGCGCCACCGCTGATCAGCAGCGCCCCGGCAGATCGTGGGTCCGAGTTGTGCAATCCCAGCCCGGCGCCCTGGCTGTCCACCAGTCCCGAGGCGATCAGCGCAGCCGCAGGGGGCGTGCGCACCGCGCTGACGAAGGCCAGCATGGCGGAGTCCGTGGTGTGGGCCAGTTGCGAGACGCTGTTGCTCACCGCTGAACCGTAGCAATTGGCCACGACGCTGTCGGTGCATCCGCGCGAGTTGACCGTGATCGTTCCAGGCCGCGGCCCGGCGGCCATCAGCACGCCGAAGCTGGCGTTGATGCCTGAGCCGGCAGCCGCCGCAGGAGCCGTCCAGCCGCCCGCCGCGGGGCAGCGGCAGGACCAGCCCTGGTTGGCCGCGTCGCGCCTGCAATCGGCGAGTACGGCGAGAGACGCAGGCGTCATTTGCCGTGTCTGCGCGTTGATCTGCAGGTAGCGGTCCACGAAGCGCGTGCCGCCCGTGGCCGCCGGTCGGCACACCGCGTCGACGGCGGTGCCGTTGAGCTGGGCCAGCGCCCATTCGATGCCGGCTTCGCTGACCTCCTGCGACAGGCTGGCGCGGAAGTAACCGCCTGCGATCCGCTGCTCGAACAACAACCCGCGGTTCGCATAGGCGGCGAGCAGGGCCATGACGAGGAACAACGCCATCACGACGATCAGGGTCGCCGCCCCGCGCTGACCGGCGCTGACTCGATACGTCACCATGTGGGGCAAGCTCCGGCTTGAGCGTCGGCTCGAACACGCTCGACACCCGACAGGGTGCGGATCACGTTCGGATCGTGTCTGGCCTGTGCCCGAATCACGAAGTTCACCTGCCGCACGGTGAGCGTGGTCGAAGACGCGGTGCAGGTTGCGCCTGTCGGGCAGGGGTCACAGAAGTCAGACAACGCCACGCTCTGCGTGATGGGCGTCAACTGGAAGTCCGTGATGCGAAGCAGATCCGGATCGGTGATCGGCTGCCAGTTCTCCGATCCGTTCGCATTCATCCCGATCTGGATGTAAAGCACCCCGGCAGAACGGTCCCAGCGAACACCAAATCGCTCGTTGTTCCCCGGGCTCGGCGTCGATGTATACAGGCCCTGAGCATTTGTCTTGGCATAGCTGTACTGACGCACCACGAGATTGCCGTCCTCCGAGGTCGTCTGCGTGATCTCCGCGTAGGGGTTGGGGGCTGCCTGCTGTTCGCTGATGGGCGTCGCACCACCGCTGGCTGGAGACCACACGCCATCGGAGGGCACGCCGCGGAAGCCCGCGCGGCGCAGATCCTGCTGGATGAGATCCGCAGCTGTCCGCAGGTCCTGCTGAACCTGAGTCTCCAGCGTCAGGCGCCGGTGCTCATTGATCTGGTTGACGGCCACCATCGATGCGCCAGCGGTGATGATCAGGCCGATGGTGATGCCCACCATCAGTTCCACCAGGCTGAGGCCCTGCTGGGCAATGCGGCGTGATCTCAGCTGCATACAGGGTACCCGCCCATGGTGCCGTGGGGGGAACAGGTATGCACCCGCCCCGCCTGGTTGTATTCGAGCTTCAGTTGAGCGCCCGTGCGCCTGCCGGTGATGGTGATGGCCACGCCGGAGACCGAGGTGTCAGGTCGGTTGCGGACAAAGTACATCCGATTGGGGTCGAGGCCCCACTGGGTGGCGGTTGTCTGGAAGCTCACGTTGTCGCTGGCGGGGATCAGGAATAGCCGCAGCAGGATGGCCCGTATCAAATTCGTCTGGGTCTGGTAGCACTTCCATGCGTCTGAGGGATGGAGGACGGTGAGTGCCACGCAGCTCACATTGCCGGATGGGTCGTTCTCCAGGTGCAGGACCAGGGTCTGATCTGCGTTGACGTTGGCCTCACTCCGGGCAAAGGCGAAGATGTTGTTCAGCTCGCCGGCCACCGCCACGACGCGTCGGCGCTCCAGAAGGTCGCGCAGGGACGGCGCCGCGACGGCCACGATGACCCCGAGCACCACGGTGGCCACCATCAGCTCGACCAGCCCGAGTCCCCGGTTGGCTCGGTGGCCGGCTGCCAGGAGGGGCGTCACCGCGGCCAGCATGGCACCTGCGTCTGTGGATTGCCCTGAGCGTCCAAGGCAGTGGGCGTGAGCTGTGCCACCCGCATGGTGAGCACCATCTGCGCGCAATCGGTGTCGCGCGCCTGAGGCGATCCGCTCTTGGTGCTGGCGGTGAGCACATAACCGATCACCAGATTGGGGGGCGTATCGACGCCGGCGATGGCCACGTCATAGTTGGGCGTGATCAAACTCGCGTCGATCCCGAGGACGTCCATGCTGTCCGCGTAATTCCCGTGATTCGACCGGTACCTCTCCTGGGCCTGAGATACCGCGGTCAGCAGTTTCACGGCGTCAGCCCGGCGGCTGCGCTGAACGTAGCCGTTGTAGACCGGATAGGCGATGGCCGCCAGGATGCCGGCCACGACGACGGCGACCATCAACTCAATGAGGGTGAATCCACGGTGATGGGCGGTTCGGGCCATGGACCCATTCTGTTGATCGGCGCGGCGACCGCCCCGTCCTGCCTTCGCCGCTTGTCAGCCGACGCGTGCCGCCGGTCGGCGTCCACCATGAATGAGGGGTCAGCTGCAGCGGGGGATGCTACCCAGCGCCTGCCCGACGGCGCAGCTTCGGGTGCGCCCGGTAATGGCCACGACCTGACGGACGGTTGCGCCGCTGCCCGAACTGATGTCGATGCTCGCTGCCGGTGTGACCAGTCCCTGTACATGCTGATATCTCAGGGTTTCCACTCGTGAGCTGAGCGTCAGCGCCTGACCGGCGGGCAATGTGCGAACCTTCAAAATCTGGGCGTTCGCAGAACGGCAGACCGCCTGTCCGCCGGAGCAGTCGCAGTCGCCGTTGCTGCCGGTGTGAAGCACGTAGCAGGCGTTGCTGCCGCGGCCGCTGAGCCGGAAGGCGATGTCGGTGCCCAGGCGGGCAGCTTCGCTGCGAGCAAAGCGCAGGTCGGCGCCGAGTTCGGCGGCCTCGGCCTTCAGGGCCTGTTGCTCACGCAGCTGACGGATGCCAGGAATCGCCTGGCTGAGCAGGGCGGCCCCGATGCCGGCGCAGACACAGAGCTCGATCAGCGTGAAGCCGAGTTGGCGGCGTGCAGTCAGGGCGACGGACTTCATGGCGATCTCCTGTCAGGTGATGCACCAGAATCTAGGCGGCGAAGTCACGCGGCACCTTCCCACTGGAGGGTGGGTGGCGGGGGGATGCGGCTACGCAGCCCCCCTTTGGAGGGAATCAGATCTCGCGGATCAGCTGGCGGAACTCGTCTACGTCCTCAAAGCTGCGGTAGACCGACGCGAAGCGCACGTAGGCCACCTTGTCGATGCGCTTGAGTTCACGCATCACCAGTTCGCCGAGTCGGGTCGACGAGATTTCCCGTGCGCCGCTGGCGAGCAGCTTTTCCTCGATGCGGGTGATGGCCGCATCGACCTGTTCAACGCTCACCGAGCGCTTGCGCAATGCCAGCTGCATCGATGCCCGCAGCTTGCCGGCATCGAAGTCGGCGCGCCGGCCATCCTTCTTCACGACCGCGGGCAGCGCGATGTCCGCTCGTTCATAGGTGGTGAAGCGCTTGTCACAGGACAGGCAGCGGCGCCGCCGGCGAATGACGTCGCCCTCATCCGATTCCCGGGTCTCGGTGACCTGGGTTTCGGTGTGTGAGCAGAACGGGCAGCGCACGGCGGCTGGGGCGCTTTAGCGGTAGACCGGGAAGGCGGCGGTCAGCGCCGCGACCTTGGCCTGGACCGCCGCGATGTTGGACTCATCGTGCGGGTTGTCCAGTACATCGGCGATCAGGTGGGCCGTCTGGCGAACCTGTTCCTCCTTGAAGCCGCGCGTCGTCATGGCCGGCGTGCCGAGGCGGATGCCGCTGGTCACCATGGGCTTTTGCGGATCGTTGGGGATGCCGTTCTTGTTGCAGGTCATGTGGGCCTTGCCCAGGATGGCCTCGGCTTCCTTGCCCGTCAGGTTCTTGGGGCGCAGGTCCACCAGCATCACATGGCTCTCGGTGCCACCGGAGACGATGCGCAGGCCGCGCTCGATCAGAGTGTCGGCCAGCACCTTGGCGTTCTTGACCACTTGTTCCTGGTAGGCCTTGAACTCGGGGGTCAGTGCTTCCTTGAAGGCGACTGCCTTGCCGGCGATGACGTGCATCAGCGGGCCGCCCTGAATGCCGGGGAAGATGGCCGAGTTGATCTTCTTGGCGATGTCTTCGCTGTTCGTCAGGATGATGCCGCCGCGCGGGCCGCGCAGGCTCTTGTGGGTGGTGGAGGTCACCACGTCGGCATGCGGCACCGGGTTGGGGTAGACGCCTGCGGCGATCAGACCGGCGTAATGCGCCATGTCCACCATGAAGTAGGCGCCGATCTCCTTGGCCACCTTGGCGAAGCGCTCGAAGTCGATGCGCAGCGAGTAGGCGGAAGCACCGGCGATGATGAGCTTGGGCTTCTTCTCGCGGGCCAGCGCTTCCATGGCGTCGTAGTCGATCTCTTCCTTGGCGTTCAGGCCATAGGAGATGACGTTGAACCACTTGCCGCTCATGTTCAGCGCCATGCCGTGCGTCAGGTGGCCGCCTTCGGCCAGGCTCATGCCCATGATGGTGTCGCCGGGCTGCAGCAGTGCAAAGAAGACGCCCTGGTTGGCCTGCGAGCCGGAGTTCGGCTGCACATTGGCGAAGTTGGCGTCGAACAGCTGCTTCAGGCGGTCGATCGCCAGTTGCTCTGCCACGTCGACGAACTCACAGCCACCGTAGTAGCGCTTGCCGGGATAGCCCTCGGCGTACTTGTTGGTCAGCTGGCTGCCCTGCGCCTCCATGACGGCCGGCGAGGTGTAGTTCTCAGACGCGATCAGTTCGATGTGATCTTCCTGGCGGCGGGTTTCGTTCTGAACGGCTGCCCACAGTTCGGGGTCGACCAGGGCAAGGGTGGAGGTTTTGCGGTCAAACATGGCTTGTGATTCCGGTGTCAGGCGTTGAATCCGAGCGTCGCCATCGCGTCGGACGGCGTACTCGGTTGCCCAGGCGAACGGCGGATGGCGGTCGAGCCGCTTCACGCTCCCCGGTGGTGCCCCACCTCAGGTCTGCCCGACATCGCTGCCTTCGTGACCCTGATCGCCAGTCGCGTGAGCGGCGAGTGTATGTCAGTGGGCGCCGTCGGTGCGCGCCATCGCCACCTGGGGGGCTTCGTGATCGGCAGGTGCTGACGCCTCGCGCAGTGGCCGAGCCGGCGTCGTGGCGGGCAGGTTGCGCCCGGCGGCCACGGCTTTCAGCAATTCGTGTTCCGCCAGCACGCGGCTGGCGTAGCCGGTGTCCTCTGCCAGGTTGGCAGCACCGACGTAGTACTTGAGCCCCTCCTCGACGCTGCCCGCGCGCTGGATGCACTCGCGCAGCACCTGGACGCCGACCCGCAGATTGGTCACCGGATCGAAGGCCGCGTGGTTGCCACCGAACGCCTCGTACTTGTCGTCGTGCACACGGGTCATCACCTGCATCAGCCCCTGGGCGCCGACGGCGCTCTGGGCGAATGGGTTGAAGCCCGACTCGATGGCCATGATGGCCAGGATCAATGTGGGCTCGACCTTGGCTCGTTGACCAACGGCCCAGGCTTCCTGAACCAGACGGCCGACCGGCTCGGGGGCCACCCGATAACGGCGCGCCAGCCAGAGCGCGACGGCGGCCTGCTGCCGGTTCAGTTCACGAGGATCGACGGCCGTTGCTCGGGCAACGGCCTCCGGTTCGGCGCTGGCCTGCAGCAGATTGCCTTCGGCTTCTGCGCGCGCTTCCTGGCGGGCATGCAGCCAGCCCAGTGTTGCGGCTTCCAGTTTGTGGCGCAGGCCATCCTGACTGCTGAACACCATCAGCACGCACACGACAGCAAGGCCCACGAGGGCCAGGGTGTTGTGACTGACAACCAGCAGACCATTGCCGATGTCCCGGACGAACAGCGTGCCGGCATCCCGCACATTGCGGGCCAGTGATCCGATGTCTTGACGCGTGGTCATGCGACTCCTTGGTCGCGGTCTCCCGCTGCATCAGGCCAGAGGCCGGAGCGGGATGGGCGACGGTGATAATTTCTCCGGCGATGCGTCGGGCCTGTGGCCTGAGATGCTCGGTGGGCCCGCCGGATGGGTTTGGTGTAAACCCGAGGGGGCGGATTCTACGAGGTCAAGATAACCCGTCAAGGCTGTTTGGCGGAATCAAAACTACTTTTGGTTATGAAATACAAGGACCTGCGGGACTTCATGGCTGGCCTGGAACGGCTGGGCGAGTTGCGTCGCGTCGATGTTCCGGTGTCGCCAGAGCTGGAAATGACGGCGCTGGCCGACCGTGTGCTGCGTGCGCAAGGCCCGGCGTTGCTGTTTGAAAAGCCGAGCGGACACCGCGTGCCGGTGCTGGCCAATCTATTCGGCACCACCCGACGTGTCGCGCTCGGGATGGGGGCGGAATCGTTGGCTGAACTGCGTGATGTGGGGCGCGTGCTGGCCAGCCTCAAGGAGCCTGAGCCACCCAAGGGGCTGAAGGACGCGGGCAAGTTGCTGCAGATGGCCAAAGCCTTGTGGGACATGAAGCCCAGCGTGCAGCGGTCCGCGCCTTGTCAACAAGAAGTGCTGGAGGGCGGCGAGATCGACCTGGGGCGACTGCCGATCCAGACCTGTTGGCCCGAGGATGCCGGCCCGCTGATCACGTGGGGCCTCGTGATCACGCGTGGCCCGGCGCGCCTGCGTCAGAACCTGGGGATCTACCGGCAGCAACTGATCGCGCCGAGGCAGTTGATCATGCGCTGGCTCGCGCATCGCGGCGGGGCGCTGGATTTCAGAGACTTCGCGCTGGCTCATCCCGGCCAGCCATTTCCCATCGCCGTGGCGCTGGGGGCCGATCCCGCCACCATCCTAGGTGCCGTGACGCCGGTGCCGGACAGCCTGTCGGAATATCAGTTCGCCGGCCTGCTGCGCGGATCGCGCACGGAACTGGTGGAAACGGGCATTGGGTATGGTCAGGCACTCCAGGCGCCCGCTTCGGCGGAGATCGTGCTGGAGGGCTACATCCCGACGGCGCCAGTCGGCTTCACCGGGGTCAGTGAGCGGGGCGTGCCGCTAAAAGAAAAGGGCGGCTATCTGCACGCGCTCGAGGGCCCTTATGGCGACCACACCGGCTACTACAACGAGCAGGACTGGTTCCCGGTGTTCGAGGTGACGCGCCAGACCCAGCGCCGTGACCCCATCTATCACTCCACCTACACCGGCAAGCCGCCCGATGAGCCGGCCGTCCTGGGCGTGGCGCTGAACGAGGTGTTCGTGCCCATCCTGCAGAAGCAGTTCCCGGAGATCGTGGACTTCTATCTGCCACCGGAAGGCTGCAGCTACCGGATGGCGGTGATCTCCATCAAGAAAGCCTATCCGGGTCATGCCAAGCGGTTGATGTTCGGCCTGTGGAGCTACCTGCGGCAGTTCATGTACACCAAGTTCATTGTGGTGGTCGACGATGACATCGACATCCGGAACTGGCAGGAGGTGATCTGGGCGATCACCACGCGCATGGATCCCGCCCGTGACACCACGCTGGTGGAGAACACACCCATCGACTATCTCGACTTCGCGTCGCCGGTCAGCGGGCTGGGCGGCAAGATGGGGCTGGACGCCACCAACAAGTGGCCGGGTGAGACCTCGCGTGAATGGGGGCGAGGCATCTCGATGCCCGCCAGCGTAAAGGCTCGGACGGAGGAGCTTTACAAGCAAATATTTGCCTGAAGGCTTGAATGAGCAGGCTTCTTTAACTAACTTTGAGGAGCCTTTTCAGGCGCACCCTCTGGCGCAATCGTTGCGCGCCAGGAGCCCTGCAGCAGATGGCTGCGGAGCCCCGAGATGGCCTCGCCATCCACCCCGCCCGGCCCTCAAGCCCGGCGGGGTTTCTATTTGGGCATCTGCCGTTCTTGTAGACGAAGACTCAGTGGCCGGCCCAGTAGGCCAGCGTCTCGTAGACCACGTAGCGAACCCTCTCGAAGCCTGCCGTCGAGGGGCACCAGTCGCTGAAGCTCCCCAAACCATCGGCGAGCAGGCCGACCGGCGCGGGCGTCACCTGCATGCCCAACGCTGCCGCCGCTTCGTTGAAAGCGCGAAGGCTGCGCTTCATGTGCGCGTCGTGGGTCACCAGCAGGATGTCTCGCACGCCCGCCTTGGCCAGCAGCGGCATGATCTGCTGCGCGTTTTCACGTGTGTCCCGGGAGCGGCCCTCCGCCCAGGTGAGCGGCAATTGATAGTCCTGCGCGGCGACACGCGCGACGACGGTGGCTTCCGGCTGGGTCAGCCGGCGCGCCGTCCAGCCTATGCCCCCGGAAAAAGCCAAGGGCCAGCCGCTGCGTCGCGCCAGCCAGACACCGTAGGCCAGCCGCTGGGCGGTGATGTCCGCGAGCCCGGCGTCGCCCAGTTCGGGCACCTCGCGCCGCACGCCGCCGCCCAGCACCAGCACCGCGCCGGCGGCTTGTCCGCGCAGGCGATCCACCGCGGCCGGCGTGAGCACTGGGGGTTTGCCCATGGCGCGAATCAGCAGTTCGCCGACGGCCTCGGTGCTGCTGAGCCACAGCAGCCCAAGCGCGGCTGCCAGCAGCACGCCGCCGCGCCGCTGGTGCTTCAGGCGCCAACCTCCCCAGGCCGCCAGCAGCAGCCAGGGCACGGGAGGCATCAGCAGGAGCAGCACCAGGGTCTTGAGGGCAGCAAAGTCCAGGTTCATGGCCGGCATCATCTCCGACGACAGGAATAATCTGCCCCGTCGTGAAAGCAATCCGCCTGATCCTGAAGCGCGCCCTGGGCGCTGTCGCCACGCTCTCGTTGCTGTGGCTGTTTCTATCCCTGCTGCTGATGCTGGCCGTGCCGCTGTGGCTGCCCGGCCGGGGCGCTGCGCTGATCGGCGAGACGCTCGGGCGGGAGGTTCGAATCCAGCACGCCGCCTATCAGCCCTGGAGGCAGGGGCTCGTACTGGAAGGGTTGACGGTGGCCGGCGCGCGTCAGGGCCAGCCCTTGCTGCTGGACCTGGGGCGTCTGGAGGTGTCGCTGTCGCTGGGCGAACTGCTTCGGGGCGACATCGTGCTGCGGCGCCTGATGCTGGATCGCCCGCAACTGCGCCTGGCCCGCGTTGCCGATGGGCACTACGACATTGACGATCTGTTGAACCGCTGGTCCAAGCCGTCGGCGGAGCCGGGACCCGGCGTTGCCATCCACCACCTGGAGGTGCATGCCGGCCAGCTGCTGTTCGATGATCGGCCGCTGTCCCGTCAGCACCGCCTTGAAGACCTGCAGTTGGTGCTGCCTTTCGTCTCCACGATGGCGGACGATGCCGCCGAAAAGGTCCAGCCCCGCTTGAGCGGACGCTTTGACGGCGTCGAGTTCGACAGCCAGGCCGAAGCCACGCCGTTCGCGGCGGACCGCTCGGGACGTCTGAGCTTCAAGCTGGCCGGGCTGGAGCTGGCGCCGTTTGCACCCTATGCCCCGGCCCAGTTGCCGTGGAGGCTGCAGCGTGGCCGCCTTGGCGTCGACCTGACGCTGGAATTCGCCACCCCGGCAGCGCAAGCTTCGCGACTCAAGCTGTCCGGCGTGATCGGACTGGACGATCTGGTTGTGGCGTCGTCGGACGGCCATGCCCGCGCCGGTTGGCAGCACCTGACGCTGCCGCTCGCCGATGTCCAGCCGTTGGCGCGTCGGGTGGCACTCGGCCGGGTGCAGCTTCAGGCGCCGTTTTTGGAGGGCGACTGGCCTGCAGCGAGCGCCCCTGGACCCAAGGCGGCGCAGCCGGCCCGGACGGCCGATCCGTCCTGGCAGTTGCAGCTGGCCGGGGCCGATCTCACCTTGGGGCGATTGCGCAGCGCCGGGGCGGAGGTCGACGATGGGCAGATCAAGCTCGGCCCGCTGGCTTGGCCACTGCGCGCGCAGACGCAGGCGGAGATCGCGCTGAGATTTCAGCAGGCCCCGCTGACGGCAAAGGTCCAGTTGTCGCCAGAGCGTCTGGTTGCCGACCTTGGGGTGCAGGGCCTGGTGTTGGCGCGGCTCGCTGCCTGGCTGCCGCTGCCAGCAGGCGTACGGGTGGACGGCGCGCTGACGACCCAGGCGAAGCTGGAACTCGCCCAGCCGCTGGCGGCTGACCCTTTGCAGCGTGCGCGGCTCAGCATTGACGGGCTTGCGCTGGACGCCGCCGCACTGCACTGGGCCGGCGCACGGGCGCCGGCGCTTGCCTGGCAGCGGGCCAGTCTGGACCACGCCGTGGTGGATCTAGGCGCACACAAGCTCGATCTTGGACGCTTGGCGCTGGAGGGTTTGCAGGCCCGCGCGGCGCGTGATGCCCAAGGTCGTCTGGACTGGGTTGCGCTGCAGCAGCCGGGCGGGGAATCAGGAAGCGCTTCAAGCGCGCCAGGCACGCCCTGGCGGCTCAGCCTGCAGGGGCTCAGTCTTCAGCACACGAGCCTGGGCTGGCAGGACGCGATGTCGTTCACACCCGTGGCGCTGCAGGTGGATGGGCTGGCCCTGAGCCTCGGTCCGCTTCGGTGGCCCGAGGGCGGGCTGTCGCCCTTGAAGCTCCAGGGCCGCATCGGGGCAGGGGATTCGAAGGCTGCAAGCGGGAGCCTGGGCTTTGAAGGTCAGCTGATGCTGGCGTCCTCCGGGCTGCGCGGGGCACAGGGCCAGGTGCGCCTGAGGCGCCTGCCGCTGCAGCCCTTGGGCTCCTACCTCGACCCAGCCACGGGCCTGCACCTTGCCAAGGCCGACCTTGACCTGCGTGCGCAGATCGACGCTCAGGAGAGTGCCAAGGGCTGGGCAGTGGAGGCCCACGGCGATGCCGGGTTGGGCTCGCTCGCGCTGATGCAGGTGCGGCTTGTCGACGGGCGCCCGGTGGTGGGCGAAGACCTGTTGAGCTGGGCCGCGATGAAGCTCGACGATTTCCAGTTCACGATGCAGCCGGGGC
This sequence comes from Roseateles depolymerans, assembly GCA_003241055.1. Taxonomy (GTDB): domain Bacteria; phylum Pseudomonadota; class Gammaproteobacteria; order Burkholderiales; family Burkholderiaceae_C; genus Pelomonas; species Pelomonas depolymerans_A. Next base: position 15,954 of record QFOD01000014.1, on the reverse strand, counting down.
TTGCGCCCAGCCTGCGGGCTCGCGAGCTGGCGCTGGACGATGCCTATGCGCGCCTGATCGTCGATCCTCTGGGGCGCCTGAACCTGCGCGACCTCGGCGCAGCCAAGGCGCAGGCGGCCGCCCAGGCACCCACCGCGGCGGCGTCGGCAGCGCCCGTGGTTGACGCGCCGCTTCCGGTTCGGGTCGCGATTGAGCAGATTCGCCTCAATCGCGGGTTGGTGGACTTCAACGATAGATTCATACGCCCCAACTACAGTGCCCGGCTGTCGGAGCTGCAGGGCTCGCTCGGCGCCTTCGACACGGCAAAGCCGGCGATGGCGCCGCTGAGCCTGCGCGGCCGGGTGATGGGCAACGGACGGCTGGAGGTGAATGGCGAACTTCGCCCCGGAAGCCCGCTGGCGCTGGATGTGCAGGCGCAGGCCAGCGACATCGAGCTGGTGCCGCTGTCGGCCTATGCCGGCAAGTACGCCGGCTACGCCATCGAGAACGGCCGGCTTTCCACCAAGCTGCGCTATCGCATCGAGGCCAACGGTCAATTGAACGCCAGCAACCAGATCATCCTGAACCAGCTCACCTTCGGCGACAAGGTCGAGAGCCCCGACGCCACCACGCTGCCGGTGCGGTTCGCGGTCTCGCTGCTCAAGGACAGTCACGGCGTCATCGACGTCAACCTGCCGGTCAGCGGGTCGATCAACGACCCCGAGTTCAGCGTGGGCGGGCTGGTCTGGCGACTGATCCTGAACCTGATCGGCAAGGCGCTGACGGCGCCGTTTGCGCTGTTCGGTGGCGGCGACGATGGCGGGCCGCCACAGCTGAGCTTCGAGCCGGGTTCGCGCCAGCCGCTGCAGACGGCCGCGCTGCAACGCCTGGCCGCGCAGATGGCGGATCGCCCCGCCGTGCGCCTGACGCTCGAAGGCTGGGCGGACGCCGCGACCGACGGCGCATCGCTGAAGCAGCAGGCGCTCGACGCCGAGCTGAAGGCCAAGGTCGGGCAGGGCGCAGAGGCGGCTCTGCGCGAGCTCTACCGCGCAACACCCGGCACCGACAAGCCCAAGAATTTTCTCGGGCTAGATAAGAGCCTGCCGCCGGAGCAGATGCGCACCTGGCTGCTGGCGCATCGGAGCGTGGACGGTGAATCGCTGCGCCAGTTGGCCCTGTCGCGTGCGACGGCGGTGCGCGATCTGCTGGCGGCGCAGGGCGTGCCGGCAGAGCGCCTGCGGCTTGCGGCGCCGCAGCTGAGGGCCTGTGGGGACTCTTGTGAAGCGAGCTGGCAGCCCCATGTCCAGCTCTCGCTGGACACACCCTGAAGGAATCCCAATTGACCTCCACACCTCAACTCGAACGCATCACGCTGGGCGGTGGCTGCTTCTGGTGCACGGAAGCCGTGTTCGAGCGCATCCGCGGCGTGCATGCCGTGCAGTCGGGCTACAGCAACGGCCATCTCGCGAATCCGAACTATGAGCAGGTCTGCAGCGGCCAGACCGGTCATGCGGAGGTGATTCGCGTGGATTTCGATCCGGCCGAGGTGTCGCTGCGCGAGCTGCTGGAGGTGTTCTTCACCATCCATGACCCGACGACGCTGAACCGTCAGGGCGCCGACGTCGGGACGCAATACCGCTCGGGCATCTATTGGCACAGCGAGGCCCAGCGGGCCCTGGCCGCCGAGGTGATCGCCGACGCCAACGAGGCCCATGCGGGGCGGGTCGTGACGGAGCTGGTGCCCGAGCAGAACTACTGGCCCGCCGAGTCGTATCACCAGCACTACTACGAACGCCACCCCGAGCAGGGCTACTGCGCCTTCGTCGTGGCCGGCAAGGTGGACAAGTTCCTGTCCAGCTTCAAGCGGCTGGTGCGCTGATGCTGCACTGGGCCGGCCTGCGTCACAGCTACCCGGGCCGCGCCCAGTCCATCGAGTACGTCGACTTCACGCTGCTGCCGGGGCAGCACCTGCTGCTGCGCGGCGCGTCGGGCTCCGGCAAGTCCACCCTGCTGGCACTGCTGGCCGGTCTGCTGACCGTGCAGTCCGGCCAGCTGCGTGTGGCCGGCACGTCGCTCAGCGAACTTGGGCCGCGCGCGCTGGATGCCTGGCGTGGCCAGACGCTTGGCGTGGTGCCGCAGCGCCTGCATCTGAGCCACGCCCTGACCGTGGAGCAGAACCTGCAACTGCCGGCCTTGGCAGCGGGCCAGGCTCCCAACCCTGCTCGGGCAGCCGAGCTGCTGGCGGCGCTAGGCATCGCCGAGCTGGGGGCGCGCCGCCCCCATGAGCTGAGCGTGGGCCAGGCGCAGCGGGCTGCCGTGGCACGGGCCCTGATGCGTCGGCCTCGCGTGCTGCTGGCTGACGAACCCAGCGCCAGTCTTGACGACGAGCACACGGCACGCATGCTTGACCTGCTGCTGGACGCTGCCGGGCGCGAGTCCTGCACGCTGGTGCTGGCCACCCATGATGCGCGCGTGGCAGCTCGCCTGGCGGCGCATGGCGGCGTGACGGAGCTGCGGCTGTGATCCGGCTGGCCTGGCGATATCTGTGGTCCAGCCCCTTGAGCACGGCGCTCAATCTGCTGCTGCTCACGCTCGGACTGGCGGCCATCACCTTCGTGCTGCGGGCCGGCGAGCAGGTCGAAGGGGCGCTGCGGCGCGACCTGGAGGGCATCGATCTGGTCGTCGGCGCCAAGGGCAGTCCGATGCAGCTGATCCTGGCCGGCGTGTTCCACCTGGACACGCCCACGGGCAACATCCCGCTCGCCACGCTGGACCTGATTCGTCGCCAGCCGCTGGTGGCCGATGCCGTACCGCTGGCGCTGGGCGACTCGCTGCAGGGCTATCGCATCGTCGGCACGGTGCCGGGCTTCCTCGACTTCTACCGTGCGCGCCTGGCGCAGGGCGGCGCCTGGAGCCGCCCCATGCAGGCCGTGCTGGGCGCCGAGGTTGCACGTCGCCTCGGGCTGGGGGTGGGCGACCATTTCGCTGGCAGCCATGGGCTGGGAGAGGGCGGCGCCGAACATGGTGAGCATCGCTTTGAGGTGGTCGGCGTGCTTGCGGCGAGTGGCGGCGCGCTGGACCGGCTGGTGCTGGTGGATCAGGCCTCCGTCTGGGCGCTGCATGAGCACCACGCGTCGAACGACACGGAGCATGCACAGGACGAGCGCGAAATCACGCTGCTGCTGGTTCGCTACCGAAGCCCGCTGGCGGCGGTGATGCTGCCGCGCTGGGTCAATGCGCAGGAAGGACTGCAGGCCTCAGCCCCGACGCTCGAGACGGCGCGGCTGATGCGTCTGCTTGGCGCCGGCACCGAGGTGCTGAAGGGCTTTGGCGTCGTGCTGCTGGTGGCGGCCCTGCTGTCGGTGTGGGTGGCGCTGCTGCACGCGGTTCGCGCCCGTCAGCCCGATCTGGCGATGCTGCGCATGCTGGGGGCGCCGGCCTGGCGTGTCGCCGCGCTGATCGCGCTGGAGGCCCTGCTGCTGGCCGGCCTGGCCGCCGTGCTGGGGTTGGCCGCCGGCCATGGGCTGGTGGCCGTGCTGGAACGCCTGCTCGCCGAGCGCCAGTCACTGCGGCTCGCCCCGCTGGGGCTCAGTGAGGCGGAGTGGCTGGTGCCGCTGCTGGCTGGTGGGCTGGCCGTGCTGGCCGCCGCCTGGCCGGCGTGGCGGGCCTATCGTCTGGACGTCACGACGCTGCTGCAGGCGCCGCGCTGAGGTCGACGATGCGGATATTTCGCCTGGAGCGCATCCAGCATGTCGCAAACACCGGCGAGACCTTCCGCCCGCGGCGTGCGGCGTTGTTGCGCCAATACCTGCAGCAGCTGCAGGCCCGGTCAACGGCCTGAAACGCGGCAGCACCCACAATGTGTGCCTTGCCAGCCAGCATCCCGCCGACATCATGAAAACGCACACCGCCGCTCTATTCGCCACGACCGTCATCACAGCCACGACGGCGGCGTTCGCGCAGACCGCGCCGGTGATCGGCCAGGGGCCTGGCTATCACGACCCGCGCAGTGCGGTCAAACCGCTGGAAGACAAGCCGGGCGTGTTGTCCTGGAGCCTGCTTTCGCAGGTGACGGCACGCGCGGAGAAGAAGAAGCTGATCCCCAGCTTCCCGGCGGCGGTGCAGGCGCTGGACCAGAAGACGGTGAAGGTGCAGGGCTTCATGATGCCGCTGGAGCCGGGCGACAAGCAGCAGCACTTCCTGCTGTCGTCCGTGCCGACGAGCTGCCCCTACTGCGTCCCGGCCGGGCCCGAGGGGCTGGTCGAGGTGAAGACCCGTCAGGCGGTGCGCTACACGCTGGAACCCGTGGTCGTCGAGGGCACGCTGCTGGTGCTGAACGACGACCCCTACGGGCTCTACTACCGGGTCACCGAAGGCGTGCCGGTGCGCTGAAGCCTCAGGGCTCAGGGCGCCAGCCGGTCACGGGCCCAGTGGCCCGCCTCGTCGCGGGTGAAGCGCAGGCGGTCATGCAGGCGTGAGCGACGCCCCTGCCAGAACTCGAAACGATCCGGCACCAGCCGGTAGCCGCCCCAGTGCGGTGGCCGCGACGGGTTCAGGCCGTGCAGCGCCGCTGCCTTGGCCGCATTGGCCACCAGCACCGCCCGCGACGAGATGACCTGGCTCTGTGGCGATGCCCAGGCGCCCAGCCTGGAGTCCAGCGGGCGCGAGCGGAAGTAGTCGTCGGACTCCTGGTCCGAGGTCTTCTCCACCCGCCCTTCGATGCGCACCACGCGCTCCATCTCCACCCAGTGGAACTGCAGGGCCGCGAAGGGTTGCAGCGCCAGTTCCCGGCCCTTGCGGCTTTCGTAGTTCGTGAACCAAACCATGCCGCGCTCATCGCAGCCCTTGAGCAGCACCACCCGGGTGGAGGGCCGCCCGTCGCTGCCCACCGTGGCCACGGTCATCGCCGTAGGTTCGGATACATCGTGGGCGATGGCCTCATCCATCCAGGTCTGGAAGAGTCGCAGCGGGCCGTGGTCGGCCTGCGCCTCATCCAGCTCACCCAATTCGTAGCTTTTTCGGAAGTCACTCAGCTTGCTCATCCCCCAAGTATGCAGACCTTGCTCTAGGTGTACGCCCCAGTTTCAAGGCTTGCCCTCCTCGGCATGCTTATGCAAAAGCAAGCTGCCCGATGAACAAAGGAGCGACCGGATGCCAAGACGCCCGGCCATCGTTGTGTTGGCTGCAGGCCGCGGGTCGCGTTTCCAGGGCCCAGGTCACAAGCTGGAACAAAGCCTGACCCCCGAGTCGGGCGCCGAGACCGTGCTGTCGCGCACGCTGCGGCACGCAGTCGCCACCGAACTGCCCGTGGTGGTGGTCACCACCGCCATGCTGGCGCCGCTGGCCCATCCCTTCGTTGCGGAGCGCGATGTCATCGAGCTGCCTCAGCAGGACGAGGACGGCCGCCCCTTGCCGATAGGCATGGGCCTGTCGATTGCCGCGGGTGTCGCGGCAACGGGCGATGCCGATGGCTGGCTGATCCTGCCGGGCGACATGCCGATGGTGAGGCCGCAGACCTTGCTGGCCGTGGCGGCCGGGCTGGAGAAGTTTCCGGTCTGCTATGCGCAATACCGCGGCATGCAGGGGCATCCCGTGGGCTTCTGCACCGAACTGTTCAGTGAGTTGGTCTCGCTGCAGGGCGACGAAGGGGCGCGGCGCATCGTGGCACGCTATGCGGCTGAGCCGATTGCGGTGGATGATCCCGGCATCCGCGTGGATGTCGACACGCTGGAAGACTTGGACCGCATGCGGGCCATCGACGGCCCGCATCTCGGCTGAGCGTCGTCGCTAGGGCGGGGCGCAGAGCCCGTTGCGGGCGGCCAGGCGGGCCTGCCGCTCCAACTCGGTATCGTGAATCCCGTGTTCGCGCAGGCTGTGCACCGTGCGCAGCAGGTAGTCCAGCGTTGTGCCGTAGCGCCCCCGTGCGTGGGCGAAGATATGCAGCAGCTCGGCATCCTGCAGGCGCCCGGTCCAGTTTGGGCTGCGACGCGACAGCGTGAATGCCAGCGCGCGCACGGGCTGCCCTGGCTGTGTGCCCTCGCAACGCAACCAGCGCGGCTCGTACACGCCGTTGGGCATCTCGCGCTCCCACAGCTGCGATAGGACGGCGTCGCCAGCGGCCCTGGGCACGCGATAGACCAGGCCGCGGCAGCTGCCGCCCGGCGTCAGCGCCAGGACCAGGCCGGGCTGCTCCGGCGAGCCGCGGTTCACCCGTGAGCGCATGCACAGGCCGCGGTGATAGCCCTGCACGCGCGCGGCGCGCGCCTCGGTGTAGTCGAAATCGGGGCGCCAGATCAGTGAGCCGTAGGCAAACAGCCAGAGATCCTGGCCGCCGTCCAGCCATTCGGCGCGCGTACGCCGCAGCAGCTGGGCGCTACGCACCGGGCCAGGGGGCAGAGCATGGGGGGCAAGCACGTCCATGAGCGCGGATCTTTGCATGACCGTACCCGGGCGGTAACCCGTGGCGGGCCGAACGAAGTAATATGGTTACCTAAATTGAACCGGATTGGTTACATCCCGTCTGGCCAGGAGTCTGCATGAACCCCACCCTGACCCGCGTCACCGAGCGCATCCGCGAGCGCAGTGCCAAGCTGCGCCAAGCCTACCTGTCCCGCGTGGACCAGTTTGGCGGGCGCCAGCGCGGCCTGGAGCGCATGGGCTGCGCCAACGTGGCTCATGCGGTGGCGGCCATGCCGGCCAACGACAAGCTGCGCATCGTGGCCGAGCGCGCGCCCCACCTGGGCGTGGTGACGGCGTACAACGACATGCTGTCGGCCCACCAGCCCTATGAGAACTATCCCGCGCTGATTCGCGACGAAGCCGCGCGCCGTGGCGCGACCGTGCAGGTGGCCGGCGGCGTGCCCGCAATGTGCGACGGCATCACACAGGGCCAGCCGGGGATGGAACTGAGCCTGTTCTCGCGTGACACGATTGCCATGTCCACCGCGATCGCGCTGACCCATGACGTGTTCGACGCCGCGCTGCTGCTGGGCATCTGCGACAAGATCGTGCCGGGGCTGCTGATCGGCGCGCTGCATTTCGGCCACATCCCCTGCGTGTTCGTGCCGGCGGGGCCGATGAGCTCGGGCATCTCGAACAGCGACAAGGCCAAGGTGCGCGAGCTGTTCGCGCAGGGCAAGGTCGGCCGCGACGAGTTGCTGAAGTCGGAGCAGGCGGCCTATCACGGCGCCGGTACCTGCACCTTTTACGGCACGGCCAACAGCAATCAGATGCTGCTGGAGGCCATGGGCCTGCACGTGCCGGGCGCGGCCTTCATTCACCCGCACGACGGACTGCGCGAAGCGCTGACCCGCGAGGCCGTGGGCACGGCAGTCGACATCAGCGGCCGGCTGGCTGACCGTGCCGCGCAGCCCATTGGGCGCCTGGTGGACGAGCGCAGCATCGTCAACGCGATGGTCGCGCTGCTGGCCACCGGCGGCTCCACGAATCACCTGATCCATTGGGTGGCGGTGGCGCGTGCGGCCGGCATCCTGATCGACTGGAGCGACTTCTCCGAGCTGTCGGCCGTCGTGCCGCTGCTGGCGCGGGTGTACCCGAACGGCAGTGCCGACGTGAACCAGTTCCAGGCCGCGGGCGGCCCGGCCTTCGTGATCCGCGAGCTGCTGGACGCGGGCCTGATGCATGAGGACGTCGGCAGCGTGGCGCGCGGCGGCCTGCGCCCCTACACGCAGGTGCCGCAGGCCGCCGTGGCGGGCGGCGTGCAGCGCGCGCCGGTGCCGGCGGCCAGTGCCGATGACGGCGTGGTGCGCACCGCAGCGGCGCCGTTCAGCGCGACCGGCGGCCTCAAGCTGCTGACGGGTAACCTGGGCCGCGGAGTCATCAAGGTCTCGGCCGTGCCGGAGGACCGTCACAGCGTCGAGGCGCCGTGCCGCGTGTTCACCACGCAGGAAGCGATGCTGAATGCCTTCAAGGCCGGCGAGCTGGAGCGCGATGTCGTCGTCGTCGTGCGCTTCCAGGGGCCGCACGCGAACGGCATGCCCGAGCTGCACAAGCTGACCCCGCCGCTGGCCGTGCTGCAAGGCAAGGGCTACAAGGTGGCGCTGGTGACGGACGGCCGCATGAGCGGTGCGTCGGGCAAGGTGCCCGCGGCCATTCACGTGAGCCCCGAGGCGCTGGCAGGCGGCCCGCTGGCCAAGCTGCGCGACGGTGACGTGGTGCGGGTCTGTGCGCTCAGCGGCAGCCTCACGGCGCTGGTGGACGACACCGAATGGGCCGCCCGCCAGGTGGCTCACCTGGACCCGGCGGAGGCCGAGGTCAATGCCCACGGCCTGGGCCGCGACCTGTTTGCCGGCATGCGCCGCAACGTGCTCAGCGCCGAAGAGGGCGCGGTGACCTGGCTGTAATGCACCGAATCGAAAGGAACCCCATGCTCGACCCCATCAGCCTGGCCAGCCACGGCCCCGTGATTCCCGTCATCGTGATCCAGCGGCTGGAAGACGCCGTGCCGCTGGCCGAGGCCCTGGTGGCCGGTGGCGTGAAGGTGCTGGAGGTGACGCTGCGCACGCCGGTGGCACTGCAGGCGATGGAAGCGATGGCCCGCGTGCCCGGCGCCATCGTCGGCGCCGGCACCCTGCGCACGCCGCAAGACGTAGCCAACGCCAGGAACGCGGGCTGCCAGTTCGGTGTGAGCCCGGGCTTCACGGACGCACTTGCTGCCGCCTGCCGCGAACAGGGGCTGCCGCTGCTGCCCGGCGTGTCGACCGCCTCCGAGGTGATGCAGGCCAATGCGGCGGGCTATGACTTCCTGAAGCTGTTTCCGGCCGTCGCTGTTGGCGGCGTCAATCTGCTGAAGGCGCTCGCCGGGCCGTTTGCCGACGTTGCCTTCTGCCCCACGGGCGGCATCACGCCCGAGAGCGCGCCCCAGTTTCTGAAGCTGCCCAATGTGAAGGTCTGCGGCGGCTCGTGGCTGACGCCGCAGGATGCGGTGGACAGCAAGGACTGGGCGCGCATTACCCAGCTTGCCGCTGAGGCCGCGGCGCTGCGCGGCTAAAGCCAACGGGCGGCCAGCGGCCGCCCTTTGCGCTCAGGCGGCCTTGCGTCGACGCAGGGCGGCCAGGCCCAGGCCAGCGGCCATCAGCGCCCAGGTGGCGGGCTCGGGCACCGGTGCCGTCACGTACTGCAGGCGGTCGAAGTAGATGCCGTCGTCCTGCACGGCGCCCGTGATGCTGATCGAGGTGATCGGCGTGCCGAACCAGGCGCCGGCGAACAGCGCGGGTGCGCCCAGGTCGCCGTTCCAGGCATAACCGTCGAAGTAGGCGTGGCTGCCGTTGGCGTAGGTGATGGTCAGCGCCGAAGGCATGGGGCTGCCGGTCGGCGTGTCCCAGATGGAAGCCAGGCCCCAGACGTCGATGCCGAAGGAGATGATGGGCTTGGCGAAGGTGAAGGTCGCAACGTCAGGCGTGCTGAAGTAGACCGCACTGCCACCATCGGTAATGCCGAACTGGTTGGTCACGCCGCCAAAGCCGCTGTCGCACCAGTGGCCCGAGCAGCTGAAGGTGACGTCGCCCCAGGTCCAGGACTTGCCGTTCTGGATGGGCGTGCCCTCGAAGCTCTGTACCTGAATGGTCTGGCCGGTGTTGAGCGTAAGGAAGTCGGCCTCGGATTGAACGAAGCCGTCGACGGCGAAGGCGGGGAAAGCAGCGGCGATCAGGGTGGCGACGGCCGCGACGTTGCGTGTCCTCATGGGATTCCTCACTAGGTCTTGAATGCCGTCACCGTTGACGGCAGGCCGGATATTTCCGTTGCCTGACAACGCTGTCAATTTGACGCAAACCCTCTCGATCTTTGGGCGTAAGGGCCAATACGTAGGGGGCTAACCCCGGGTCGCAGCCGCTTGCCAGGCGGCGTGAGGCGCTGTCAGCCGGCCTTGTGCTGCCGCCTCAGGTCAACGGCATCGGGTTGCGAGCGTGCTTCGTTCGCCGCAAGCCGGAAGACGCGTAGCGAGGCCACGACATGCTCGGTGTCGGCCAGCATGTGGGACGCTGCGCGGGCCAGTTGCTCGACCATGCTGGCGTTCTGCTGCGTGATGCCGTCCAGATGCCGGATCGACTCATGCACCTGGGCCACATCGCCCAGCTGCGCATGGGCGCTGGCATCGATGTTGCCGATCAGCGCGGTGAAGGCACGTACCTGGTCCAGCGTCGCGTCGATGCTGGCGCGGGCGGCGCGGGTCTGCTCCTCGCCGGCCTGAACGCGCTGGGTGGATTCGTCGATCAGGCCCTTGATCTCGCGCGCCGCGACGGAGCTGCGTTGGGCGAGGGCGCGCACCTCGCCGGCCACGACGGCAAAGCCCTTGCCGTGCTCGCCCGCACGGGCGGCCTCCACGGCGGCATTGAGCGCGAGCAGGTTGGTCTGGAACGCGATGCTGTCGATCAGCTGCACGATCTCGCCGATGCGATGCGACGAGCCGGCGATGCCGCCCATGGTGTCGGAGACCGAGTGAACCACGTCCGCACTGCGCCGCGACACGTCATGCAGCTCGCCCGCCACCTGGCTGGCAGCCTGGGTTTCGCTGCTGGTGCCGCGCACCGAGTTGGCGATCTGGTCCATGCTGCTGGCCGTGTTCTGCAGGCTGGCCGCCTGGTTCTCGGTGCGCTGTGCCAGGTCTTGATTGCCCTGCGCAATCTCGTGGCTGACCTGGCGAATGCGGTCGATCTCGCTGCGCGTATCCGACACCATGGCCCGCAGGTTGACGGCCACCTGTGCGAGCGTGCGCTCCAGGTGGCGGGTGTAGGGGCGGCCGCTGCGCACCATGGTGACCGACAGGTCGCCCGCAGCCAGCGCATTGGCGAAATGCTCGACATGACCCAGCCCTGCGCTCAGCGACCGATACCGCCATGCGGCGAAGGCCACGGCACTGAGGCCGGCGGTGCCAACCGCGGCCCAGGGCCCGGCGGCAGCGTAGGCGGCAGAGCCCAGTGCCGTCGACAGCAGGTAAGCCGGGATGTCGCGCAGCCAGGGCTGATGGCGCAGCACCCGCAAGGGCAGGGCCGCCAGACCGGGGCGGATCAGCTCGCCGCCATCCAGGCGATGGCGCAGATGGCCCGCGCGGGCTTCCTCGCGCATCTGTGCATACAGCTTGTCCGCGGCTTCGATCTGCGCCCGTGTGGGCTGGGTGCGCACCGACAGATAGGCCACCGGACGGCCGCCCTCCAGCAGCGGCGTGACGTTGGCCATCACCCAGTAGTGATCGCCATCCTTGCGACGGTTCTTCACCACGCCCGACCACGGGCGCCCGCTCTGGATGGTGGCCCACATGTCCCGAAAGGCTTCCTCCGGCACATCCGGGTGCCGCAGGATGTTGTGGGGCTGCCCCAGGAGTTCCTCCAGCGTGTAGCCGCTGGTGGTCACGAAGGCCGAGTTCGCATGCAGGATGCGCCCCTTCAGGTCGGTGGTGGACACCAGTGACAGGCCGCTGGGGTAGGGGAACTCGTGCTGGGTGACGGGCTGGATTCTCATCGCGGAACGGGCTTGCCGGTGACCGGCCTGGTTCATGCGAGCATGCGGGCAGGGCCCGGGACTCTCGCGGACACGCGACCGGGCTGCCCCGCACGCGAACAGACCATGTTAGATCGACACATTTCCCTGGACGAGTGGCCGCGACGCGCAGCCATGGAACATTTCCGCAAAATGCGGCATCCGTCCTTCAGCGTGACGGCCAATGTCGACGTGACCGGCCTGCGCGAGCGCGCGGCACGGCATGGCGCCACGCCCTGGCTGGCCTACCACCACGCGGCGCTGGAAGCGGCCAATGAGATCGATGCCTTCAGGCAAACCCTGATGGAGGACGGCGTCTTCGAGTACGCACAGGTGCATGCCAGCACGACGGTGCTGCGCGACGACGGCAGCTTCGGCATCGTGAATCTACTTCGCGGGCAAGACCTGGCATCCTTCGCCACCACGGCTCGCCCGCGGGCTGCGCAGGCCAAGCTTGCCCAGGGCGGCCTATTCAGCGATTCAGATGCGCTGCCGCCCGGTGCCGTGCTGCATCTGACGACGCTGCCCTGGCTGGCGTTCACCAGCTTCACCCATGCGCGCGGGGAGGGGGATGACCGCCCCAAGATCGCCTTCGGCCGCATGACGGCGCAGAGCGGGGGCCAGGTCATGCCCGTCGCCGTGGATGTGCACCACGCGCTGGTGGACGGGGTTCATGTGGGCCGCTTTTTCGAGCGGCTCCAGGCGCATCTGCTGGCCGTCTAGGCCGTGAAGGGCCGCGGGATCAGAGATCGATGTCGACGACCACCGGGGTGTGGTCACTGGGCCGCTCGTTCTTGCGCGGCAGCTTGTCGATCGTGCAGCCGCGCACCAGATCGCGCAGCGCGTTGCTGACCAGGATGTGGTCGATGCGCAGCCCCTGGTTCTTGCGGAACGCCAGGTTGCGGTAGTCCCACCAGCTCCAGCTCTTGGGCGGCTGCTCGAACAGGCGGAACGAATCCACCAGACCCAACTGCAGCAGCTGCTGGAACTGCGCGCGCTCTTCGGGCGTGCAGTGGATCTGGCCAGCCCAGGCGACCGGGTCGTAGACGTCGCGGTCCTCCGGTGCGATGTTGAAGTCGCCCATCAGCACCAGACGCTCGTGCTGGGCGAGCTCGGTGGCCAGCCAGGCGCGCAGCGCGTCCAGCCAGGCCATCTTGTAGACGAACTTGTCGCTGTCGGGCGCCTGGCCGTTGGGGAAGTAGCCGCCGATCACGCGCACGCCCGCCACGGTGCCGGCGATCACGCGGGCCTGCTCGTCGGCAAAGCCCGGGATGTTCTTCACGACGGCGCTGGCCGGCTCGCGGGTGATCAGCGCGACGCCGTTGTAGGTCTTCTGGCCGAACCACTGCGACTGCCAGCCCGCTGCGCCGAAGTCCGCCGTGGGGAACTTGTCGTCGGTGAGCTTGGTCTCCTGTAGCACCAGCGCGTCCACCGGGTTAGCGGCCAGCCACTCCAGCACCTGCGGCAGGCGGATGGACAGGGAGTTGACGTTCCAGGTCGCGAATTTCATCGGTTGCTCCTCGTCGGGCTCAGGTCCAGTCCGTGCCGTCTACCAGCAAGGCCAGCATGCGGGCCAGACCGGCGGCGTCGTCCGCGTCGAAGCGGGCCAGGCGCGGGCTGTCCAGGTCCAGCACGCCCAGCAGGCGTTCGCCGTGGATGACCGGCAGCACCACCTCGGAGTTGGACGCCGAGTCGCAGGCGATGTGGCCCGGGAAGGCATGGACGTCGGGCACGATCTGCACCTCGCGGCTGGCCGCCGCCGTGCCGCACACGCCGCGGCCGAAGGGGATGCGCACACAGGCCACCTTGCCCTGGAAGGGGCCCAGCACCAGGCCGTCGCCCTGTGCAAGGTAGAAGCCCGCCCAGTTCAGGTCGGGCAGCGACTGGAACAGCAGCGCCGAGAACTGCGCCAGATTGGCGATGGGGTCGCGCTCGCCCTGCAGCAGCGCGGCGGTCTGCTGCACCAGCAGCTCGTAGGCCGCGCGCTTCTTCGCGGTGTCGGACATGTCCAGCAGGCCGGTGGTGGATTCGAATGACATCGTGTTCTTGGTTGGATCAAACGCAGCGCCGGGAGCGGCGCGAGGCGCGCATTGTGGCTGGCGGCCGCGGGCTTTCAGCGCACACGGGCTTGGCGGCGCTCAGTGGCCGGCGTCCTCCGGGGCGAACAGCGGGGCCACCAGCAGGCCCAGCGTCTGCAGCAGCGCCTCCACCGGCGCGCCCATCTGCGCGTGCACGATGGCGCCATCTACCGCCAGCGCCAGGGCCTGTGCCCGTTGCGCGCGCGACGGCCCCTCCGGCAGCAGTTGCGTGAACACCTCCGTCATGTCGCCCTTGTGCTCGCGCACCATCTGCAGCACCTGCGGGTCGGCGCCGCCCAGCTCGGCCGCCGAGTTGATGAAGGCGCAGCCGCGGTAGTCGGGCGCTTGCCACCACTCCGCCAGGCTGTTCAGCAGCGCCTGCTGCGGCGCCTCGCCCGCCGCCTGATGCCGGGCCAGCGCCTCGCGCAGCCAGGTCATCCAGCGCTCGTGGCGGAAGGCCAGGAAGGCATGGATCAGGTCGTTCTTGCTCGGGTAGCTCCGGTAGAACGTGACCTTGGTGACCTTGGCCTCCGCGATCACGCGGTCGATGCCGGTGGCGCGTATGCCGTCCCGGTAGAACAGATCGTGCGCTGTCTGCAGGATGCGCTGCCGGGCGGGCAGGGCGGCGGTGTCGGAAGAATTCATGCACCCATTGTAGACAGACCTGTCTACTTGCGGCTAGACTGCGTAAGTAGACAGATCTGTCTACATCATCCAACCTCCCAGGAGCCCGTCATGGAAACCCGCCCCCCGTTGCCGCCTTTCACCCGTGAAACCGCCATTCAGAAGGTCCGTCTCGCCGAAGACGGCTGGAACTCCCGCGACGCCGCCCGCGTGGTGCTGGCCTACAGCCCTGACACCCGCTGGCGCAACCGTGTCGACTTCCCCGTAGGCCGTGAGCAGGCCCAGGCTTTGCTCGAACGCAAGTGGCGTCGAGAGCTGGACTACCGCCTGATCAAGGAACTGTGGGCCCACGACGGCAACTGCATCGCGGTGCGCTTTGCTTACGAATGGCGCGACGACGCCGGCCACTGGTTCCGCAGCTATGGCAATGAGAACTGGCGGTTCAACGAGCAAGGCCTGATGGTGGAGCGCCACGCCAGCATCAACGACATGCCCATTGCCGAGAGCGAGCGCAAGTTCTTCTGGCCGCTGGGCCGCCGGCCCGACGATCATCCGGGCCTCAGCGATCTGGGCCTGTGAGCTCGCGGCGCCAGCCGGCGCCTTCGGCTGCCGGCGGGCGCTGATCGGCGAGCAGGTCGACGGCAACAGTAGTGGCCAGGTTGCCGTCCGCGGCTGCCGGACACGCCGCCAGGGAGCGGCCAGGGAGCGGCCAGGGAGCGGCCAGATGGGGTCATGCAGGCTGAGGCCCAGAACCGGTCAATGGTATTGATACACCTTCTTACCCAACTGTTGGCCCGCAGCTATAGCCTCCTTGATCTGGGCCTCCGATAGGTTCGTTTGATTGCGCGACTCACCCAAGAGTTGCGCCTCGATCATGGGTTTGGAGCCCGGGCTGGATGCAGCGAAAGCCTCCATCTGAGCCACCCGATAAACAAATGCGTCGTAGCTGCGCCCGTCGATTCGACTGAGCAAACTGGAAGCCATGTGGATCGCATCAAGGTCACCGGCTTTGGCGGATGCCTCAACGTACCCCAGTGCCTTGGTAAACCAGGGCGAATAGTTTGGTGACTTCATCGCATCGGTGATGGAAGTTCCGTCCGGAGCACTTCGCACGTACATTGCGGCGGCGCCAGGGGAGTTGGCCTTGGCCAGCGCCTCGCCAACTGCGAAACGCCGCGCAATCAGTTCCGCCGTCAGTCCATTGCAGGCGTCATTGAGTTCCTGCATGTAATACGCAGCGTCTGCCGGGTCATTTTTGGCGGATTCCGGGTCGACCACCATGGCGATGCCGCATTTTTGAATCGCCAGGTATCCCTTCATTTGAACCGTCGGGTCAGACGAAGCCAGTTGGCGTTCAATTAGGGACGAGCGCGTCTCAGTCACGACCGCTGGCGCACTAGGGCTTTTCTCGGGCGGTGCGGCAATCGCGCTTAAAGGGGTGACGGCGCCGGCGAATGAAGCTGGGGGGAGGCGTGGCTCAACATGCGCCGCCCCCGGAGATTGCTCGGCCCTTTCAGTTGCTGGATTCGATGTGGCGACATACAGCGCAACAACTAACGCCACCAGGCATGCCGCAAGTGCGAGAACGCGAAAAAACTTGCTTTTCATCCGATACCTCACCCTTGTTGCAGCTCTTGCTGCTTCCACTTGAGTTATGTGAACCACATGCCAACCACATTGACCTGCCCGGTTTCTCCGAGACATTGATTCCCAGAGAAGATGGCTCCATCCCCCGAGGAGCCCATGAGAAAGAGTCGATTCACGGAAGAGCAGATGG
>QFOD01000034.1 GCA_003241055.1 Roseateles depolymerans | reverse complement strand
TGCTGCCAGTGTTGCTTGCTTCACGCGAGCATCATCGCGAAGCACCGCTTGCCTTGCCACCCGACCAACCCTCAAGCCAGACCTTAATCAGCGTAGCCTGAGGAGCGGCAGCAGACCGATGAGCGCCTGCGCAGCGAGGTGGAGGCCGCGGTCGGCGCCGCCAAGGCGGCGCAGGAGATGGTGGCGCGCAGCCAGAAGCTGGAGGCCTTGGGCCGCCTGACGGGTGGGATCGCCCACGACTTCAACAACCTGCTGCAGACCATGAGCACGGGCCTGCAATTGGCGCTCCGCTTGAGCCAGGACCGGCGCGGCACTTCCGCGCTGGAGGCCTGCCAACGCGCCGTGCTGCGTGCCACGCAGCTGACGCGGCAACTGCTGTCGCTGGGACGGCGCCAGGCGGGGCACGAGGCGGTGTTGGACGTCGAGAAGGAACTGGAGGACCTGGGACCACTGCTGCGGGGGGCGGCGGGCAGCGCGATCGAGCTGGTGTTCGATGTCATCCAGCCCCTCGGCACCGTCAAGGTGGATCCCGTGCACCTCGAACTGGCGCTGCTGAACCTCGTGATGAACGCGCGCGACGCGACGTCGGGGCAGGGCAGGATCGTGATCGAGGCGGCCATCCACGACAAGCAGGAGGCGCTACCGCGCGGACTGGCCGTCGGGAGTTACCTCGCGCTGACCGTCGCCGACGAAGGCGAGGGCATGACGGCCGAGCAGGCTGCACGCGCGTTCGAGCCCTTCTTCACGACCAAGGAGGTGGGCAAGGGCACCGGCCTCGGTCTGGCGCAGGTCTATGCGTTCGCGACCCAGGCTGGAGGCACAGTTTCGCTGGCTAGCGAGCCCAGCCGTGGCACCCGGATGACGATCTGGCTGCCACAGTCGACACAGCACGCCGATGTCGCGCCCACAGAAGCGGGCAGCCAATCCAGCACGCCCGCAGAGCGGTGCAGCGGCAAGGTGCTGCTGGTCGAGGACGACGACCTGGTGCGCGAGGTGACCGCGCAGGCGCTCACGGCGCACGGCTTCTCCGTGATCACGGCTCCGACGGCCGACGCCGCCCTTGAGATGCTGCAGGCGGACGCCGAAGTCGACGTGGTGCTGTCCGACATCGTCATGCCAGGCACGCGCAGCGGCGTCGACCTGGCTCGGACGCTCGCGGTGCTCAGGCCGGCGCTGCCCGTCATTCTGGCAAGCGGGCATCCCGTGCGAATCGAGGAGGCGCCCGATGTGGTGTTCGTGCCCAAGCCCTACGATGTAGACCGGGTCGCGCGGAAGCTGGCCTCGGCCATGGATGCGGCGCGCGCTGGGGCGGACTCGGAGTTCGCGACCCTGGATGGACTGACCCGCAGCGCCGGAAACGCACGGTGATCTCGACGGGCCGGCTGCGCCGCCTGCAGTGCCTGGGGGTCGCGTTGGCCGCACGCTCAGCGGCAGTCGACGGCGTGCCGAGATGAAAGGGAGGCCAGCATGATCGTTCCAGGTCAGGTGATCGACGGCAGGTTCCAGGTTGGTGAGGTCTGCAGCACGGCGGGCGGCATGGGCTCGATCCTGTTCGTGATCGACAAGTTCAGCCCCGTCGGCAAGCCCAAGGTGCTGAAGTTCTGCAAGGACGCCTCGCCAGGCGCGCTGCAGCGCTTCCAGCGCGAGGTGCGGCTGATGTACGACCTTCGCGGCAGCGAGCACGTGATGACGGTCCATCACTTCAACGTCGAGCACGTGCCGCCGTACTTTGTGATGGACTACTACGAGCGTGGCGACCTCTTCAACCTGGCGGGGCAGGTGCAGTCGGACATCGCCGCCCAGGAATGGGTGTTCATGGCCATGCTCGACTGCGTTGAAGCGCTGCACGCCAAGGGCATCTTCCATCGCGACATCAAGCCCCAGAACTTCCTGTTCGATGGCAACAGGCTGGTCATCTCGGACTTGGGGTTGAGCACCGAGATCGACTCGCTCACGCGCTTCACCCGCAGTTCGGAAGCCTGGGGCACGCTGGCCTATCTGCCGCCCGAGTTCCTGAACGGTGGCTTCAAGAATGCCGACGCCCAGGGCGACGTCTACATGCTGGGCAAGGCCTTCTACGCGTTGCTCACCGGCATGGAGCCGCTGCTGCTGCAGTTGGACCATCCCCAGGTCCCGCGGCAGTTGCGACCGATCATCGATCGTTGCTGCCGCCCGCTCAAGGAGCAGCGCTACCGCTCGGTCGACGAGTTGCGCAACAGCCTGCGCCACGCCTACGACGCGATCAATGGCCGGGTGACCGGCCCGCCCTCGGCGTTTGGGTTGATCACGTCGATCACGGCGCGCTTCGGCGCGCAGGGCGACTTCGTGGAGCATGAGGTCCGCCAGTTCATCGACGAGTTGCAGGGCCTGGATGAGGACGGCACAAAGCAGATCTGCTTCAAGATTCCCACCGAGCTGTTTCCCTTCATCGCCCAGCAACTGCCCCACGACTACCACGCTGCCTTTCTCAAGGGCTACCGCGTGATGGTGGACACGGGGGACTACACCTGGTCCTATGCCGAGACCATCGCCAAGAACATGGCCGTGTTCTTCTACGACAGCCAGGTCAGCCCGGCCAATCGCACCGAGGCGTTGCGCATCGCGATCATCGGCGCCCACAACATGAACCGCTTCGCGGCCATGGACGCCTGCCAGGCGATGGTGATCTCCGTTGATGACGACGAACTCGCCCAGTACGTGCACGACCTGATCATCGAGTACCGCGACACCTTCATCGCCGACACGGACCAGAACGCATGTCGGTCGATCGCGATCCGCAACGCGCTGTTTTCCGTGAAGCCACCGGAGAGCTGACGCACGCGGAGGAGCACCCGGAAACGGTGGCCCTCGGCGGTCCCGGCCGCAGCGGTCCGAATGGTGGCGTCGCCCTGCAGCGCGACGGCGCCAGCGGCGAGCCAGCCGGGGCCGGGAGCGCTACGCCGCCGCGGGAAGAACGGCAGTCGGCGGGATGAGGCCGGGCGCGAGATAGACCGGCTCCGCATCGTCCGCAGGCAAGGCGCGGGCGTTGCTCTCTAGATGCTCGAGCTTGATGAGCAGGGCTTGGGCGAACTGCAGCAACTCGCCGTCGAGCTCGTGCAGTCCCGCGCGGATGTCGCTGGCCTGCCGGCGCAGCCATCCCGCTGGAGCTGCCAGCGCATCACGGTCCACGGCATTCAGGTGTTCGAGGGTCAGCATGATGGGGTTCTCCGTCAGGTGGGATCGTTGGCGGCAGGGGCCGGGCAGCGCCCGGTCGCGGGGCTGCCGAGGTAGCAGGAGGTGACCTGCAGGCGGTTGTGTCCGAGCAGCCTTGCGGCACGCCGGCGCGCGGCTTCGTCGCCCTCGGAACGCTCTAGTGCGCCGCGCACGGGCGAAGGCCCTCCGGCATCGGCCTCGAAACCGTCGTTGACGCGCTGGTGGCGCAGGCCGTGCGCGACCACGCCCAGGTCCTTCTTCGAGATGCCGCATTTGCGAATCACGTAGTAGAAGCGCGCCTGCGCCTGCTGAGCCGTCATGCCGGGATGGCCGACGTACATGCCGGGCGCGACGGCACCGCTGACCCGGGCCAGCAGCTCGCGCTGCGCGTCGGTGGTCACCGGCACGTCGCGCGGCCGTCCGCCCTTGGTGCCATGCGAGATCCTCACGAAGGTCTCGCACTCGGGAAAGGCTGCAGCGTCGTGCGGATTGGCCGCCTCGCGTGCGAGGACTGCGCCGTGTGGCCTGAAGTGGCGGGCCTCTTTTCCGCGCAGCCCGAACGCTGCGCACAGCTCCACCTGCAGGCCGACCCAGGCATCGGTCGCCGCGATCTCGGCGAGCTTCGCAGCGATGTCCACGTTATGCGCGGTCCAGCTGTGGTCGCTGGTGGCCACCTGGCTGCGATGCGCGTGCTCGGACTCGCTGCCGACGTAGTACTGCGGCTCGCGCACCATGCCGGGCTTGCCGATCCAGCCGGCGAAGGTGCGCAGGAAACTGAGGTAGTTGTGGATGGTGGCCGTGGCGAGCCGTCGCGCGAGCCAGAGCTGCAGCATGGTCTCGATGTGACGGTTGGCCAGTTGCCGGGGGTCGACGTTGCGGTAGCGCGTGGTGCGTCTCAGCTCGCGGAAGAAGCAGACCAGGAACCGTTCCCGGTCGCGCATGGTCTTGAAGGACACGCCCTTGTGCTTGGCCGCGTGCTCGTGGTTGTGCTTGAGCAGGATGGCGCCGAGGACGCGGATGTAGTCGCGGGTGCCCATCGGCAACTGCGCCAGGACGGCGTCGGGGTCGCGCGACGAGCCCGCGGCGTGGCGGCGTGCATGCCCTCCGCCCGAGGGTGCAGGAATGGTGCCGGCCCGCGGCACTTGCTTCGCTTTCATGGTGAACTCCGGATCAGGGCCGCTTGAGCCAGGGCGACCGTTGAACGGGGTGGGGCGTGCGTGGCGAGAACAACCGCGCGTCGACGCCCCGACGGGCGCGGTTGTTGTGAGGTCGAGCAAAGCCACCGGCGCGGTTGACCTCAGGGCCACGCCGATGCGTCCAGGTTTGCAGCCCGTGTGGGCCACTGGTAAGGCGTAAAAAAATCTACGCAGAGGTAGACCGTGCGCGGTTGCGCGCAGGGTCCCCGTGCACCTTGCGGTGCGGGCAGCGGCCACCTCTCGGGTGTCGCTCGCCATCCCAGGCTCGACGGCCTGGGCTCATAGGGGTTGATCGTGGATCCCGGTGCTTCCCGTGGACGTCCCACCCTACCAACGGGCGGGCTCGGGGCCGCGTCTGAACCCGACCGTCCACGCCTCAAGGGGGCGATGGATCGGCGGACGCCCTCACAGGGGCGGTTGACGAAGGCTCGGGCATTCCGCGCGGTTCAGCGAACCACGCGAAAGAGGCCGGCACGCTCATAGGCGCACCAGCAGATCAGGGGATCGTCTTGACGACGGATCGGAAGGGGGAAGGGGTCACCGCGTCAGGCGCGGCGGGCTCCGATGGGAGCGAGATGCGAGGGCGGGTCTCGACCGCAAACGACTGCCTCTTCGTGGCTGAGTTGAAGGCCACCGGAACACAGCGTCCGACCTGCTGATCTCGTGGCAGGCACACAAGGCTCGACGGTGAGTTGACACCACCCGCTCCGCTGCTGTCAAGCGCCATTCATCGCCTTTTCAAATGCGTTGACACATGCCCTCTAGATGCTAATCGACCCAATCAGGCCGGTGTGCTCCTGGGGTTGACAAGCATCTGGGCCGACCTCTGGTTTGACTTCCGCTTTTCAGTGGCGCTAGCGGGTCGGCACGCACGTGCTCGATGCGCGGCAAGCCTGTACCCGTGAAGGGCTCTGGCAAGGCCCTTGAGGCTCGCCGGGGTTGACGGTGCCAAGACCTGGGGCCTCATGAGGGGCCTGCACGGGTCCCTTGCGAGGCCCCAGGGTACTGGCTTCTGGGCATTTCGACGCCCGGATTTTCGATATGTCCGATGAACGCTGCCCCTCCATGCTCGGCCTCATCGGACCCACATTGAAAGGCTTTCTCCATGGCTCCCATCATTCGGGCAATCGACGTCGGCTTCGGCAACACCAAGTACGTGACGGCCTCTGCGCCAGGCAAGATCGACTGCGCCCACTTCCCGTCGATCGCCTACTTCATGTTCGGGGACGCCAACCAGGATGCCATGGGCACGAAGCGCAGGACGGTCGCCCCCCACGTTGACGGCCTCTACTACGAGGTCGGGCCCGACGTCGAGTTGGCTTCGGACCGCTTTCGGGGGCGCAATCTCCATGACGGCTTCAGCGAGACGCCCGAGTACCGCGCGCTGTTGGCCGGAGCGCTGCACTACATGAAGGTCGACCGTGTCGATCTCTTGGTGCTGGGCTTGCCCGTGGCCCAGTACGTCGCGAAGAAAGCAGCGCTGGAGAAACTGTCGGGGGAAGTGGTGGACGTTGGCCGGAAGCGCAAGGTGGCGCTGGGACGCGTGATTGCCGTCGCCCAACCCCAGGGCGCGCTGTTCGCATACGCCACGCAAATGGGTGCGCCCAGTTCCGTGGCCCAGGGCCGGAGCTTGGTCGTGGACGTAGGATCCCGCACCTTCGATTGGCTGGTCACCAACGGCATGAAGGTGGTGACCAAGATGAGCGACTCGGTGACGCGCGGCGTCTCCGACGTTCTCATCGGCATCGCCAAGGAGCTCAGCCGCGAGCTGAAGGAGGACTACCGCAACCTGGAGGCGATCGACCTCGCGCTGCGCGGCGGGAAGAAGCTGCGCGCCTATCAGCGCGAGTACGACCTGAAGCGTTACGACACCATCGTGCAGAAGATCGCGGACCAGGCCGTGATCGCGATGGTGCAGAGCCTCGACGGCAAAGACCAGATCGAAAACATCATCCTTGTCGGCGGCGGCGCCTGGTTGTTCCGCAAGGCGCTCAAGAAGCACTTCCCCCGCCACGAGATCTACGAGGTGAGCGATCCGATCTACGCCAATGTGCGTGGATTCCAACTTCTGGGTGAGTTGTACGCACGGGAGAAGCCCGAGTTGTTCCTGCCGCAGGCCGCGACCGCAGTTGGCGCTGAAGAGGTGCGATCTTGAGCAGCGCATCGGTCGGCAAGCTGATGATGAAGCTGAGCCTCACGGACGACGAGACGCCGGATCTGTTCCGTGCGCTCGCTGCGGTGAAAGATGCGAGACGGCGCACGGGCCGCTTGAAGGACCTTGCCGCCAAGGGCCTGCTCCTCGAGCGTTCCGGCGCTGCCACGGTGGGCGTCCTGCACGTGGCCGCTCCGGCCGCGCACCAGGCTGCTGGCGAGCCGCCAGGCGAGGACCCTCTGCGGCGCCACTTGCCGCCGGGCATCACGGGCAGTGGCCTGGTGTCGGCATGGGATGAGCCAGCGGGAGATGCTGATGCGCGCAAAGCGTGAGGACGACTCCGTCAGCGCCAGCGAGTTGGCGCAGATGGCCTACTGTGAACGGCAGGTCGCATTCGACGCGGCCTTCGGGCGGCGAACCACGGGCGAGCAACGGGCAGCTCAAGGCCGCGGACTGCGCGCCCATGAGGAGTTCTATCGCGAGAGCCGGCGCATTGCCGAGGGCAGTGCCCGCAAGGGTCAGTGCTTCGTTGCCACCATGGCGCTGGGCGACTGCGAAGAGACGCGGGAGCTGCGCGCCTTCCGTGATCTCTACCTGCGCCGAAGCGCGATGGGTCGCCAGTTCATCCATGCCTACTACCGGCTCTCGCCGGTGCTGTGCCGATGGATGCAGGGCAAGCCGGCTCTGGTGCGCGCGTGTCGGGCTCCGCTGCGTGTCCTGGCCGGACTCGCCACGCTGTTCGTCAACAAGGCTTTGGAGCGATAGACATGCAAGACGCCTGGAGCGCCATCGGCGTGCTGCTGCTGTTCATTCTCTCGGCCGTGGTCTTCGCACGGCTTCGCAACGGCGGGGGAGGCGACGAGCGCGGACTGCCGCGCGAATTGATCGGGGCCGAGGTCGCATTCGCGGAGCAGACGTTCCGGTCGGCGAGCAGCCGCTTGATTGCCAAGCTTGACCGGGCCTACAGGCTGGACGGTGGGTTGAAGCTCGTGGAACTGAAGACGCGTGCCGCCGACGTCGTCTACATGGTCGATGTGGTCGAGTTGTCCGTTCAGCGGCTTGCCCTGCAGGAGGCGACGGGCGAACCCGTGTCGATGGAGGCGTGGGTCGTCGTTCAGAGCGCCAACACCGGGAAGCGGCGCCCTCATCGAGTTCGCCTGCTCGGCCACGAGGAGGTCGGCGGCATGGCGCAGCGCTACCGGCAGATCCGATTGGGCACGGTGGTCGATCCGCAGCCCGCGCGATCCACAGCCCAATGCCGCAAATGCGCCCACCGTGATCGCTGCGCAGCGACGTTTCGAGACCGGTGATCCGCGTGTCGATCCGCATTTGAACGGTGAGGGCTGATCCACGGCGAATCAGTTTCCGTTGGATTCGAGCATTCCTCGATAATTGACGCGCAGATGGAAGTCTTTCCACGCGCGGCGAAATCGCATCTGCAGTATGGCCGCGCCGATGTTGCAGAGGGCCTCGATGACCAGCAGATTCGACGAACTCAAGACCAGCGGTCTGAAAGCGACCCTGCCACGCCTGAAAGTACTTGAGGTGTTCCAGCAGGCGGACGTGCGTCATCTCGCGGCGGAGGACATCTACAAGATCCTTCTGGCCGAAGGCGCGGACATCGGCCTGGCGACGATCTATCGCGTGCTGCTGCAGTTCACCGAGGCCGGGCTGTTGAACCGTCTGCATTTCGAGGGCGGCCGCTCGATGTTCGAACTGAACGAGGGCCAGCACCACGACCACATGGTGTGCCTTCGTTGCGGGAAGGTCGAGGAGTTCTTCGACGATGCGTTGGAACAGCGGCAGCGTGAGATTGCCAAGGAACGTGGCTTCGAGCTCCAGGAGCACTCGCTGTCGATGTATGGCTATTGTTCTGAGCCGGAGTGCCGGCGCGGGCGAGGTGTCTGAACCCCCGAGCCCACACATGATGGCGCCGCGCGTTGAGCCGTTACGGAAGTTATCAACGCACGCTGTGGATAAGGCTGTGGGGAACAGCCTTGCCGATGACATGGAGCCCCATGGAAACGGGCTGCATCGAGCGTTGAGTTACTTTGCTCAAGAATTGGGCATCCGGTCCGTGAGCGTGTTGCACGCGCCACAGACCGGCACGACAGCGTCAGCCAGCCTGCGCAGGCGAGCGCGAGCAGTCCTCGGTCCACACTCGCGCATGCTCTCAAACGAGTGGACGTGCCGGTGCACTGGCCCCGGGCCTAGCGGTCCCTACGTACAGGAAGCCCAGCACGTGGTCCTGGACACCGAACCCAAGTGCGCGACGGATGTGCGGGTCGCGGCTGTGAACGCCGGTGGCCCAGAAGCCGCCGTAGCCGAGCAGGTGAAGCGCGTTCAGCATGTTCATCGCCGCTGCGGCGCCCGACATCAGCTGTTCCAGCTCGGGAACCTTGTGCCCCGTCCGCACGTGGGCGGCCATCGCGATGATCAGCGGCGCTGCCATCGCCTTGGCTCGGAATCGCTCCGCATCGGCCGCCTCACCGCGCAGCCGCGCTGCGTCGACGAACACTTCGCCCAGCGCGCTTCTCGCATCGCCCGCGATCACGGCATAACGCCAAGGTCGAAGCGCGCCGTGGTCTGGCGCACGTAGCGCTGCGTCGAGCACCAGGTCGAGTTCGGCCGAGTTCGGCGCCGGCGCATCCAGCGGCCAGGGGGAGTACCGCGAGAGCAGTGAATCCAGCTCGGCCCGTCGGTCCTCGCTCAGCGGCGGCGAGGACGCTGACAGCAATGCCGGTACTGCGGAGCTACTCATTTCACTTGCGCCAGCGCTTTGTCGAAACGGTCCTTGCCCATGGCAAACGACGTTTGTTCCTTGGTGGCGCCCGCCTTCGCTTCGGCAAGGTTCACCGGTTTGCCAGCCTGGATGACGCCCACCATCCCCATGACCTTGTGGGGCTCGCAGGCGTAGAGGTACACGCCTTCCTTCTCGATCTTCACCTTCACCTCGGTATCGGGAGCGCCCTTCCACGGCTTTGCGCCGGCGGGCAGCAGCAGCGAGGCGCTGTTGTGGGCTGCCTTCTCGGTCGGCGTGAATACCACGGTGTCACCCACGGCGACCTTGATGAAGGACGGCTCGAAGACCATCGTTCCGTCCTTGCCCGCGTTGAGCATCTTGACGACGTGGTCGGCGGCCCATGCAGCGTTGGAGAGGGCCAGGCTTGCGAGCAGCGCAGCAGCCAGATGGGAGAGTTGGCGGGTCAAGGGAGACTCCTTTTGTGGTGGTTGTTGAACTTGGTCCGGGTCAGGCGCGGAGTTGTTTGGCGTTCACTGGCTTGTCGCGCATGGAGGCGCAGGGGTCTTCACGCGGCTGCCTCGGCGTGGTCACCGCGCGATCGAATGCGTTCCCGCTGTCCTCATCACCTTCCTCGAGCAAGCCGATGGAAACCGCGCGAGCCCGCGCAGGTGGCGACAGCCAGCGCGGCACGCCGAAGTCGCGCCGTACGTGGCCATTGCCGGCGAACAGGACGGCGCCACGTTCCAGCTGCTGCTCCAGCAAACGCGCCATGAACTGGTCGCGGGCGATCTGCGCCTGCGCCATCGGCAGGGCCTGGGCTTCGTCCACCCATCCGCAGTGCGACGCGACGATCAGCTCTGCTTGCCGGCGCGCGATGTCGCTCGGGACCGCAGCATCGAAACCCAGGGCCGCCAGGCCGCGTGCTGCTACCAGGCGCGCATCACGGCGCGAGACGTTGGCGGCCAGGATGGGCAGGTCATGAGCCAGGGCCAGTTCGATGTAGGGGCGGTAAAGCTCCCAGGCCCAGCGGGATTCGGGCGTAGTGGCGGCATCGATGAGGCGTTGAGCGTCGACGACGCCACCACGGGATGCGTTGCGCAGGTGGTCGATAGTTTCCTGATGCTCGCGGTCGAACTGCTCCATCAAGAGCGCTGGCCGGGCACCGCTGTCGAGGAGTGTCTTGAAGACCTGCAGTCGCAAAGCGTGTTGCTGGACGTTGTCGTGAACCTCCCCGAAGAGCAACAACGGCGGTGCTGACGATCGGGCCGCCACCAGAGGCGCAGGGGAGGCGGCTGCACCCCAGGCCAGCGGCAGCGTCAGCAATGCAGCAGCGGCCAGAGCACCGCTGCCTGCGATGGGCATGGCGCGAGGCGACCATCTGCGCAGCACAGTGCATGGCACCACGGACAACCCGGCCGCCACCAGCGGCAGGCTCCAGGCCAGACCCGAGGCGTTCCATCCGGCATGGACCGCGAGAAACATCGGGCAGGCCAGGCAGGCCAGCCCGGCAGCGCGCAACCTCAACCGTCGACCGGCATCGATCCGAGTACCGAAGACGCGATGGTGATGAGCGTCCACTGTGAGATGCAGAGCCACCCAGCCGGTGGTCGCGAGCAGGAAGGCGATGAGCGCTGTCAGCACGATGGGCAGGCTCAATGTAGGGTGACTCGGCCGGAGCGCCAGCCATGGTTCTTGCCGGCGCAGTGAACGCAGCCGCAGCCGAGGGCCAGCAGGTGCTCGATGTGGGGCTGCACGCCGTAGTGCACTTGGAAGCGCAGCATGGCGGAGCGGGTCTCGCCAAGGTAACGGCCTGCGGCATCGCGCAGCTGGGCCTGCTGCGTATCGTCACCAGCCGTTCTCGACAGACTTCCGTGCATGGTGCAGAGCGTGTGCGCGGCCTGGCTGACGAAGCCCAAACGGGCTTGAGCCTCGGACAGGTTGAGATGGCTGACGACGATCGCTGCCAGCGCATCGTCCCAATCGGACCAGCCAGTGACGTTTGTCAGAGCCACGCCGCGCGCACGCTCGTAGACATCGAGTGCCGGCTTGAACTCGCCCGCTTCGAACAGGGCATTGCCCTCCATCGTCAGCTGTGTCCACAGCTCGGAAATGTCGGAAGGTGTGAGGCTGCGGCCCATCAGGTGTTCGTGGTATGCAGTTGGTGATCGGATGACGTCTTGGAACCCATCGCACTCATCCCAAAGCCGTGTCCAGCACCATCATCAGCACGAACCCCAGCACCAGGCCAGAGGTCGCCCAGCGCTCGTGACCCTGGCGATGAGATTCCGGGATCACCTCGTGGCTGACCACGAACAGCATGGCGCCTGCTGCGAATGCAAGGCCCCAGGGCAGCAGCGCGCTCGACAGCGCCAACGTCGCAGCGGCAAGCACAGCTGCCAGAGGCTCCACCAAGCCCGACATCGCGCCCAGAGCGACGGCCACCGAACGGCGAATGCCGACGGCGTGCAAGGCGAGTGCGACGACCAGTCCTTCGGGAACGTCCTGAATGGCGATGCCCGTCGCCAGTGCCGTGGCACGAGCGGTGTCAGTGCCCGCCGCGGCCACGCCGATCGCCAGACCCTCCGGCACGTTGTGCAGCACGATGGCCAGCACGAAGAGCGTGACGCGACGCATGCGCGCGGGGCCGGCGCGACCGGCGCCACCGAAGAAGTGCTCGTGCGGAAGGACACGCTCGATCAGCATTAGCAGGGCAACGCCGGCGATCAGCGACGCGCCTACGCCGAAGGCACGGCTCCATGGGCCGAGGCCGCTCTCGCGTGCAGCGGCCAGGGCCGGGTTGAGCAGCGAGAAGCACGTGGCAGCCAACATCACGCCTGCCCCGAAGCCCAGCAGCGCATCATGGGTCCGCTGGGTAGGGGCGCGCGCCAGCACCATGGGTAGCACGCCCAGTGCGGTGGCCAGCGCCGCGATCATGCCCAGCACGAGTGCCTCATGCACACCGGGCAATGCGGCCAACGCGTCCCAGGCGCGCAGTCCAGTGACCAGCAAGCCGCCGACAACCACGCTCAGCCCGACCAACCGCCGCAGCTTGATCCGCGGGTGCGACTGCGCGGCCGCGATGTCTCGCTCCGTGCTCGCTGCGCCGCCGGCCCTCATCTCATGCCTCGCCGGTCAGGCGCACGGGATCCAGCAACCGCTCCAGGTCGGCTTTCGGGATGTCCGTGCGTTCCACCGCCACCTCGAGGATCGGCCGGCCCTCGCGGTACGCCTGCTTCGCGATGTCCGCCGCCTTCGCGTAGCCGATCACCGGGTTGAGTGCAGTCACGAGGATGGGGTTGCGGGCGAGGGCGTCTTTCAGCCGGGCCTCATTCACCTTGAAGCTCGCAATCGCCTTGTCGGCCAGCAGCGGCACGGCGCCGGCCAGCAACTCGATGCTCTCAAGCAAGTTGCGTGCGACCAGCGGCAGCATGACGTTCAGCTCGAAGTTGCCGGACTGTCCAGCCACGGTGATTGCCGCATCGTTGCCGATGACCTGGGCCGCCACCATGGCCGTGGCTTCCGGGATCACGGGGTTGACCTTCCCGGGCATGATGGAGGAGCCCGGCTGCAGGGCCTCCAGCTCGATCTCGCCGAGGCCGGCCAGCGGGCCGGAGTTCATCCAGCGCAAGTCGTTGGCGATCTTCATCAGCGCGACGGCGAGAGTCTTCAGTGCGCCGGACGCGGCCACCGCGACGTCCTGCGATCCCATCAGCGCGAAGCGATTGCTCCCGGGTTGGAACGGCAGGCCCGCCAGCTCCGTCAGGGCCTGGCAGCAGCGAGCGGCAAAGCGCGGGTCGGCATTGACGCCGGTGCCAACCGCGGTGCCGCCCAGCGCGAGGCGCTGCAGCGCCGGCTGGACGCTCTTCAGATGGTCGAGCGCCGCCTGGATCTGGGCTGCCCAGCCGTCGAGCACCTGGCTCATCCGCACCGGCATGGCGTCCATGAGGTGCGTGCGGCCGGTCTTGACGTGCTCGCGGCTTGCCGCGGCCTTGTCCAACGTCACGCGCACAAAGTGCTCCAGCGCAGGCAGCAAGCGGTTGTGCAGGGCCAGTGCAGCTGCCACGTGAATGGCGCTGGGCACCACATCGTTGCTGCTCTGGCTGGCGTTGACGTGGTCATTCGGATTGACCCGGCTGCTGAGCTTGGCCGAGGCGAGCGTCGCGATGACCTCGTTGGCGTTCATGTTGCTGCTCGTCCCCGAGCCGGTCTGGAACACGTCGACCGGGAAGTGGTGCATCAGGGCGGCATCGCTGTTCGCGAGCAAGTCCCTGCAGGCACCGGCGATGGCTCCGCCTTCGAGCTCGGGGATGGTCTCCAGGGCGCTGTTGGCGTGTGCCGCCGCTGCCTTGATCAACACCAGCGCGCGCACGAAACCCACGGGCATGGGCTGCAGGCTGATGGGGAAGTTCAGGACGGCCCGCTGCGTTTGCGCGCCGTAGAGAGCGTCGACAGGGACTTCCATCGCGCCCATGGAATCTTGCTCGGTTCGGGTGCCAGGTGTTGTGGTCGGGGTCGCGGTCATTGGGACTCTGAATCGGTGGGGTGGAGGGAGAACCTGGCGAGGCGCCAGGACAGTGTTCGCAGGCGTGCCGCGCGGAGGTCACTGTCGACCAGGGGACCGAGTTGGCCCAGAGGCCGATAGCACTGGTCCAGGCAGCTCATGCGCCAGACCACGGGTAGCAGGGCGTCCGAAGCGGTCTCAAGCAGCAATGACAGGGAGCGCTCGTGGACCTTCCACGGCGCCTGGCCGTGGACGGTGATCAAGGTGAGCCCATCGTCCAGGTATGCCTTGAGGACGTCGGGTTCGTCGGGGGCCAGGGCGAGGCGCACGCGCATGGCCAGGAGCATCCAGCGGTCCAGGGCCAGCAGATGCGGGGCACGGGCCAGCGTGTTCATGGCGTCAGGCCGTGAACGGGACAAGGATGTAGACGGCCGCCACCGTCGCGACGAGGACCAGCCACTCGATCTTGGCGCGCAGCGGGCTGTCTCTCACGGCGACTCGCTCAGAGAGGACAACTGGAAGAAGTTCCACCGGGTCAGCATCGAAGGCTCCTCGCAAGGGGCGGCCTGGGGCTGGCGGCGGCTGGCTTTCAGGGGTTGAGATGGGCAGCGTGACAGCGCAGGCTGAGCACGCGACAGCCCCATCTTATATGCGAATGATTCCTATTTACAAAATGGGCAAGGCGCCTGTGCGGATGTCGCACATTGGTGGGGCCTTTGGCACGCCCGACCGCGGGTCAGGGCGTTTGGCACAGGGGCGGAGGGGCTCACGCGGTGATGAGCGTCACTTCATCCAAAGCTCGTCCAGGCCGCGGAAACCCCATTTGGCCGCGTCTTCGGGGCCGGCGATGCTGTCCTTGACGCCCGGTGCGGCCAGGTCGATGGTCTGTACCGGGATCTGCTCCTTGGATCGCAGGGAGAAGAACACCCGCACCTTCGGCGTCAGAAGAGACTCGGCGCCCGGCTCGATGACCACCGCCAGACGCTGGGACGACAGGCGGACCAGGGAGCCGACGGGATAGATGCCGACCGACTTCACGAACGCGTTGAACAGGTGCCGGTCGAAATGACCCTCCCACTTGGCCATCTGCTGCATGGCCGCCGCAGGGTTCCACGCTTCCTTGTACGCGCGCTGCGACGTCACGGCGTCGTAGACGTCGCAGATGGCCCCCATGCGCGCGAACTCGGAAATGGCATCGCCGGCGAGTCGATGCGGATAGCCTGTCCCGTCGATCTTCTCGTGATGGTGCAGGGCGATGTCGATGACGACCGCGTGGGCACCCGCGCTGCGGAGCATGTCGGCGCCGGCGACGGGATGGCTGCGCATGATGCCGAACTCGGCGTCGGTGAGCTTGCCCGGCTTGTTCAGCACGTTTCATAGCGCTGGCGAATCCATGAAGCCTGTTGCAGCCGGTTCCTCGCGAGGCCTGCGCGGTAGGTCTTCGTGGTCGCTCGATCGGTGAGCCGGGTCCACCAGCCGGGGCGGCCTTTGACGAGCAGTGCCTCCTCGGTCTGCAGCGACTCCACCTGCTGCTTGCTCAGTTCCAGCGTCTCGTCGAGATCGGAGAAGGACTTCTGGGCATCCGCGTGCGCCTGGCGGGCGGTGGCCAACTCCGAGGCCGTGACCGCGCCGTAAGACTCCAGCGTGACGTGGGCGAACTCGCGGTGCAGTCTGGCGTAGCGATCGAGCTGGCTCACCAACTGGGCGACGGCCTTGTCCGCTTCTGAGAAGCTTCGCTTCGCCTCTGCGAAGCTGATTCCCGCGTACTTGGCCCGCCAGGACCAGATGGATTGATGGCGACTCGGATCGAAACCCTTGGGCGGCTTGTCCTGCTGCTTCACGCCGGGCTGGCTGAGTGCCCGGACGAATGCTTGGCGGTTGCCCTTCTTGCCGAGCGCGCAACTGATCAGGCCCCAGACGTCGTCATCGAGGGCAGGGCGCTCGTATGTGCCTTTGGCGGTGCGCTCGGCGAGATTGCGGGCAACGGGCTGCAGGTAGGCCATCGTCGACTGGCCCGCGGTGTCTCGCCAGCCAACCTCGCCCGTCTTTGGGGGCTTGCCCAGCGACTTGTTCTTGGGAAGGTCCCTCGAGATGTTCTCGACAGCCGCATTGTTGGACGAGGCGACGACCATTTCGAAGCCGACCAGTTCATCCTTCAATACGGAAACCGGAGAGTCCCGCTCACCGGAAAACGACGCGGTGAGTGGGCCGCGCTGGAATGCGTCGCCAGCGGTGGCGCATCGGCTCAGGGCCCACGCGCGACGCACGATGTTCTCCGCGAAGATGTCCCGCAACAGCGTGGTCTTGCCCGTACCGGGCGGACCGTTCACCGAGAAGATGCCGGCGGTTTCCAACTGCTTGAAGGCAGTGTTGACCGCGAACTGCTGCATGAGGCTCAAGGGGTGCGCCGGATTGCCTGGCCAGTGGCCGCCATTCAGGTGCTTGGGGCGAAGCTGCTCGGAGATTCGGTTGCGGCCCCCCGGCTGGTAGAGGTCCACCCGCGCCGACTGCGGCAGAGGCGTCAGATAGGCGCGCAGCGCGGCGCTTGCGGTGCCTTGTTCGATTGACGTGATGGCGCGGGCAAGGTCTTCCGCATAGAAGCTGTTGAGGATGCTGATCTCGGTGTCGCCCAGCGGCTCGCCATCCTCCTCGTCATCGTCCTCTTGGGTGGAACCTCCCGCCTGGAGTTGGTCCTTGGGGGAGTCAGCATTGCCGCGACCCTTGTCCTCAACAGTTTTGGCCCGGATCACCACCACGGGATGGCCAGTACCGGGAGCCTCAGGGTTGTAGCCTGACCACGCCGAAAGCATCTCCAGCAGTGCGAGAAGGTCGCTCGCGCTGGCGACGGAGGCGTTCTCACCGTTCAATGCAGGCGCCGCGGCGGTTCGAGAGCCGCGAAACAGCTTCACGTCCCGCTTCAGCGCCTCCAAGTCAGCCCTGAAGGCGTCGAAGTCCAGACCCCCCAAGCCATGCTGCATGATGCGGCCGAGAGCCCAGGGGACCGTGGACACGGCCAGATCGTCGAGCAGGAGTTCGCCGTCGGCATTGGCGCGAATGCAGGCGCAACACGTCAACCCCTCGAGATCACCTCGCTCGTCCTGCTCATACGCCTCGGACGCGCTCAAGGTTTCCTTGATCACGCGGCGGGTGACTTCAGCCAGTTCCGCCTTGTCGAAGATGCCCAGGTAGACGTCGAAGCCGCTGAGCCGCCGCCCCTCCCGAACGGAGACCGACCACAACTCCTGTGGGTTCAGCTTGGCCAGGCGGTCCGCCGACAACGGCCGCACGTTCCACTCGGCATCCTTCCCTTCGAGCACCTGTCCCTGCAGGTCGTACGGAATGAAGAATTCGATCTTGTGCCAGTAGCTCAGGATACTGACGTGACTGGCCGACGGCGAGCCAGGATGTTTTTCAGCCAACTATCGCTCCCTGACATCTTGGTATTGCTGCTCCACCTCGGAGGGCAGCCTTCCACGAGTATCAGCGCTGTGGCTGTGGTGAGATTGACGGCCAAAGAGGTTCCATCGGCAGTTTGCCTTGTGGCCGCGATAAGGGCCAGCCTTGGGACCGTGGGCCGGATTGTTGCGTTCGAGCGGGATGTCAGCTCATCGGGTGTGGACGGAACGGCGACGCCGCTCCGCCGAGAGCGAGCGGCCGAGTGTCAGCAGGTTAGCCATCCCCCAGATCGAGCTTGCCAGCAGCAGGATCAGGCCCGCGACCGAGGGCAGGAGCATCCACGCGAGCAGCAGGCCCGCCGCCGTGGAGGCCAGCATGAAGACCTCGCAGCCTCGGGCAACGCGCCGAAAGGCGGCGTCGTCGAGCAAGCGAAGGCCGCGATGCCGACGGGTTGCAACGAGGTAGGCCGAGAGCCCGGGGATGGCCCAACCGGGCGCGCTCGGCCCGCGATCGCCCGGTCCGGGTCGAAGCGGACGGCGCGAGCTCAACGCACTTCAGGGATGGCCGTTGACATCCGCTGCATCGCGCCGACCATGGCGTCCTGCAGCGTGCGACCGAGCAGCGGCAGGCTCTGGTTGTTCGGGCCGAAGTCGTAGGCCCGCACGCCGTAGTTGGCCGCGACATACTCGTCAATGGTGCCGACTGCATCGACCAGTCCGAGGTCCTTGGCTTCGGGACCTGGCCACACTTCGCCGGTCGCGACGTCGACGCCTTCCTTGAGCCGGGCGCCGCGCTTGGCCTTGACCTCGTCGAGGAAGGCGTGCCCCAGTTGATCCACCAGGCGCTGCGCCTTGCTGTCCACCTCGGGCGATACCGGCGTGAACGGGTTCAAGAAGGCCTTCAGCTTGCCGGACGCGTAGACGCGTTGGCTCACGTCGACCTTCGCAATGGCGCGATCAAACTGCCAGGGCGCCATGATGGCGCCGATGGAGCCGACCAGCGAGTATTTGCCGGCAACGATCTTGTCGGCATGCAGGGCGATCATGAACGCTGCACTGGCGCCAATGTTGTTGATGACGGCGACGACTGGCTTGGGGTGCTTCTTCTTCAAGGAGCCGATCGCGGTGTAGATGCGCTCCGACTCCACGGGCGCCCCGCCAGGGCTGTCGATGGACAGCACAACGGCCTTGACGTTGGCGTTGGCGAATGCCTTCTCGAGCAGGGGGACGATGGCCTCCGCCGAGGCATGTTCGTTGGCGCCGATCGGGCCTTCGATGCGCACGATGCCGACCACGTCACCGAACGGACCCCAGCGGAATCCAGTCGAGCTGAGGAAGAAAAGGAAGTAGAGGATGCCGAGCACCACCGGCATGCCGAACACCAGTGCCTGGAAGAGCATGCGCCATCGGCGTTCGGACTTTCGCTCCGCGGAGGCGAGACGCTGTCCTTCATCGAAGGACTCGCGCTGGCCGCGCATCTCGCGGACGAGCTCCAGCAGAACGTTGGGCGGAAGGTCCGTGTGTGGCTCCGCGGAAGCTGCGACAGCCGATGAGTCTTGGGGTTGCATGGGCACGCTCCACGGGTGAGAGAGCCACCACGATAGGAGGGCGCCTGTCGGTAGGGCCACCGAGAATCCGGGTCATCCGATGGCGATTTCGAGGGACTAGCTCCTTTCTTGGAGCAACGGCATCAAGCTACCGGTATCCGGATTTGGCGGTGGGTGACCCACACCGCTGTTGCTGATCTATTGACCTGGGAGCTCAAAGCGAGCACCGGCCTGGTAGCCACGCGGAAGCGGCGGAACACCGCCGCCACCAGCCAGTGAAGGCGGTCGCGGAAGATCGACGCGCAAGGCCACATCACGGACGACTTCGCTGGCGACATCGTTGCAAGCACGCTTGGTGACCTGAATGTGCCATTTCCCCGAGTCGCCACCGGCCGCATCGACCATGGAACTGGTCAGTCCCGCCCTTCCTGCCTCACGCACGAGCTGCCCTACATAGCGGCAATTGCCATCCATAAACTGAACAGGTTCCCCCGGCGCCGCAGTCGCGTTGATGTCAACCGCGAGTACCACCAGTGTCGGCGCAGAAGATGCCGCAGTGGCTGCGACGCATAGCCAACTCGTAGCCGCGAGTAGAACGACCCGATTCATGTCTCTTGACTCCAAGAACGGGTTTTTTCATTGTGTTCGTCCACTGCCAAATCCGGATAGCCCAAGCTACTTGCAGTCGGGCGCTCCGCCTTGCGTCAACGTGGCGAGGGACACCTTGCTGCAGTCTCTCTTCGCGGATGGTGACGAGGCGGCGTTTGTACTTGGCGCCCGGGCAAGCATGCGGGCCTTCAAGGCCTCGGTAGATTCGACGCGTTCGGCATCTGACAGCTGTTGTCCGAGCGTGTCGAACTTTGAGATCGGGCAACGCAGCTCAAATCCTGGCCGCGTTCGGCCAGCGTAAACAAAAGGCGTCTCGGCGCGCTGGACCTCGAAAACAGCGCATGCTGTGTTAGTCAGTTGCGTCAATGATGCGAGGTCGACGGGGTCGCTGCTTTGTCCGTGCACGATCAGCATCTGGCCAGGTTTGCAACTGTCAAGCACGAACCGAGCGGCCAGTCGGAAGTAGGCTTCCGACTGATCCTTGTTTGACGCGTCACCGGGGATCAACATCCTTCTTGAAAGCACGGGCGTGGTGTTCGGACCGAGGTCACAGACAGAGGGGTCAGTAGCTTTTTCGGGCCGGAGTGAGGCGCCCTGCGGCGAAGCCGCTAGCAGCAGGGCCGCAACGGCGACGACGATGCGAAGGATGGTCTTCATTTCATCTCCCTTGACACATCAGCTCTGTTCAATATATATGCCAGATGCGTCCTTGCGGAGCGCATGTGTAAGTGAGGTGGTCGAGATGGCACGATGGCTTTTGATAGGCTTTGCCTTGTGGCTTGGTTTCGAGCGGGAATCGCTCGGTGCGACGACGACAGCGCAATCTGGCGGCGTGCTGAGTGGCCTTGTCTGGATGGGGCTGTTCGTACTGATCTGCTACTTGATCGTGCGTGTGGTGCGCCGGCTGGGCGCCGGCAATGCACAGCACTTGGATGACCCGCAAGGCGATGAGTTTGTAAGGCTCGGCACGTCGATCAGCCGGCCCGTCGACGAGCGGTAGCCCCTGTTCAGCGCTTGCCAGGTCCGCGCCGGCCGCTGCTGGGGCGCATAGGGGGGACCTCAGGGGTGGCGTCGATGTCCTTCTGCAGCGGGCTCTGTGCTGCGCGCGCTCTCGCGTCGGCCATGGCGCGTCGAGCAGCAGCGGTCGCGTCCTCGACCGTCGTCTCAACATCGTCCTTTACTTGCGTGATCGCGCGACCGGTCATTGACTTGTGCGTGGTAACACCGCCCCTCGAACGATCGATCTCATGACGCTCGTCGAACGAATCGCGGGTGGATCGATTGGAGCGCTCCTGGCCGGCGGCCGATGTATCCACATCGGCTCGGAACTGCGCCGCGTCGAGTAGGTCGGGTCTGGTGTCGCCCAGTGACGTAGCAGCCGGCATCTCCGCTTGCCCTGGTACGCCGGCGCCCGGCGACGATGGGACGTTGTTGAGGGAGCCTCGACGGACCGCCGCGTCGTTGCGCGCTCTCGCTGAACCGACGGCGATCCCGACTTCTGGTCGCTGAGCGCCTGCTTCGTGCGCAGCATGCACATCGGGGAAGCTCGTGGGAAGCGCCGCGCCGCTGGTGAACTTGGTGGTGGTGAACGACATGTTGCCGAGCATGGTGGACATATGGGCAGCCAGCGCTTGCGGACTACCTCTATATCTTTCGGCGGCCTGCTCGTACTCCACGATGGCGGCGGAGTTCGCTGGGTCGGCAGCAAGGTCACGGGTATACGACAGTCCCTGCTCGTGCGCATTGCGAATCTCCTTGGATCTCGCGAGGGCCTCCGTGTAACGCTGTTCAGCCGTCTCCGCTCTGCTCGTGGTGGTAGCAAGTGACGACGCCAGGCTGGCCCCGGCACGGCCTTCCACTGACAGGGAATTCAGGAACGATCGATCTGACGAGGCACGATCGCCAAACGAGCGGGCTGCTCGGTAGGACGTGGCATTCGAATGGTCAAGGATGCTCTTTTCAGCCTCGGAGAGCGAAACGCCGTACCTCTTCTCTACGCTGGCACCGCCGCCGACGCCGTAGGCGCTGGGCATCGCGCTGAAGCGTAAGAGCGCGGACGCGACTTGGTCTTCGCTATAGCCCGTTTCGGCAGCGATGCGCTTTGTCTCGGACGACAATTGTTCGGCAGCTCTTGAAACCTCCTGGTAGCCGGAGAGCGACTGGCCGGCGCTGGATCTTGAGGATGACGTCTGTTGCCTGGCGCGGTTTAGCGCCTCAGTCAGGACTGCAGCGCGCGACGTGTTCGCGCTGACCGCATCTGCAGCTGCAGACGTTGCCGTTCTCGCTGCGGACTCGACGTCGGATTGCGATACTCTCGCCGAGACCTGATGGGACGTAATGCCCTCATTCTTCAACAGGGAGACCGCGCGCCGACCAGTTCCGTCCTGCGTCCACCAGTTTCCCTGGGCATCTTGCGAACGCGAGACCCATGGATTGGATGTAGACGGGCTCACCACGCGCTGATCCATCGTGAGGTTGCCCATGCTTGCGTTGCCTGCCGCTGCCGCGGCGGAAGCGTTGCCGATCATCGATTGGAGCCCGCTGAGTCCGCCGACAAGCGTTGTGCCGAAGTTGACCAGGCGGTTCGCCAGGGAGTACGCGAGCATCGGGATGCCGACGACCAGATACGAGACCACTGCCTGGGCCGATACGGCGTTTGAGTAGATCGGTGACGCAGTCTGGAGCGAGAGGGCTTTGACTCCGCCACCAACTTCGGCCGCAGCGGCCTGGTCCATTTGAGCGTAGATGCTCGCCATGTAGTTGAGGATGGCGAAGAGAGGCGGCCACAGCTGAATCGAGATCAACGCGGTGGCGTAGCCCGCGAGCATCAGCACGGTCGTGCGCCCAGAGGACAGGAACAGGAGGAGCACGAGAAGAGGAAATACCGCGTAGCAGGCGGCCTCCGCGACATTGCGAACCACAGGAAGAGCTTGCTCAGCGATCTTGGCACCGTTGATCCAGGCCGCGTTCTGCGAAGCCACGGCGGACGCCCTCCCTGTCGCAAGCATCATGCACGAGGGATCGTTGATACGTTGGCAGCCCATTTCGCCGGAGTCGTTGATTGCATTGATCAGCGCGTTCTGGCGAATCAGATCGGCAGCAGTTGCGGACGCGGTGGCGATTTGGCTTCTGATGTAGGCCTGGGGGATTTGGTTGACGACAGCAGACTGGGCGGCGAGTGACGAGAGCGTCGGGTTTAGACGTTGGCCGAGTCGAACCGTGAGGTCAGTGAGTTGAGCCGGAAGGCGGGCGTTGATCGACGCGTAGACCTGATCGCAGGTTGTCGTGGTCACGCCGGTTCCGGATGTGACGATGCTGAATCGGGCGGGGTTCGTGGAAGCCATAGTCGTCCACAAATCAGCCGAGGTAGAGAAGACGGTCGGAGATATGGTCCCGTCAGCGATATCGAAGGCCGTGCAGTTGCCAACGAAGTTGATCAGATCTGTGCGAACTGCCGGATCGGGGAGCGACGTCCGACGAGTTTCCTGGAGCAGCCGGCTCCCAAACATGAGGCCGTTCTGTTGATAAGCCAGCTCCGCAGGTAAGGCGGCTGCGCCGGGGATGACTTGGAAGGCAGTCTCGAAAAGCTCCGTGATTGAATTGCCGATAGAGCTTGTCAGCCCGCCCAAGGCCGCCATCCCGAACGGAACGTTGGCAACAACCTTGACGGGCGTACCACCCGTCTTGTCGACGATGCCAACGGAGACCCGTGGGACGAACAGCACGCCGTACACGAGGACGACCGAGCCTATCCACTTCCAGCCTTGCAGTTTCTCGGGTGCGAACATGTACGCGACCATGGCCGCGACAAATCCGCAGAAAGCCACGGCCGCGATGGCACTGAGGTAGGTGCCGGAAGCCATGATGGCGGCGATCGCATTGAAGATGCCAAACAGGCTGTCGCTGTTGTGATAGGCGTAGATCTCCCACATGATCTTCTCCCGGCTTGCAACGGGTCATTGCACGCCGCGTTGGGCGTAGCCGAGCATGTCCAGCACATGAGCCGACATGTTCGAGCGAAGGTTGCGCTCCAGGCGTTCGAGGTCGCCGGCTACCGTCGAGACTGACGTCACCTTCTTGTACATGTTCGACTGCTCTTGCTGAAGCCTGGACAGGAAACGCTGTGCATCTCCGCGCAGCTCTTGTGCATTGGCCTGCTGCTCTTTGGTGAGCCGGTATCGCTTCAGCATCGCGCCGAGGCCGACATTGGCAAACTGACTCAAGAAGGTGAACGCGTAGTCTGCTGCGATGACCTCTTTGAAGTTGCCGATCATGGTGTCGGCCAGGCCCGAGCCAGGGATGGTGTTTCCTACGGACAGCATCCGCCACACGGGCAGACTAGTGGAGTTCACGAAGCCGACTGCGGTGGAGTTGTTCGGAATGCTCGCCCGGGTCCGGATGCTGTCCGAGATCGTTCGCATCAGGTCCTCAACCTTCTTGACGAGAGGCTCGTGGACGACGTCGCTCCGCGTCACGACATCGCAGTCGGTGTAGTTGTTGCACTTCAGCAGCTGGACGTTGATGTTCCCGCCGCCGGCATCGGACTGGCCGTAGAGCAACTGGGCAACCGTCGTGATGGTGGGCGCTACGCTGTCGGGATCCCGGTTGGACTCTGGGGGGTAGTAGATCGTCGTGCCGATGATGGACATCACGACCTCGCGCGCCGGGTCGTCCAGCGTGTCGACAGCCTTCAGCGCCTTCCAGGTCAGATTTCCGACAAACGGTGCTTGGTTTGCAATGTTCGGGTCCGAGTTGCTCCTAGCCGAGGCGAGGATGCTAGAGCTATCAGAAGCGCAGCGCCGCATCGCGGCGTCAACGTCAGCTTCCATGCCCATCGTGACGGCGAGCTTGGCGCACGCGCGCTGAGAGTCGTAGCCCGTCGCTTCCGCCGCTGACGAGACGAGGGCGGTCGCGGTCTCGCACGAGTTGATGCGGGCGTTATTGATCCACGTCTCCAACCCCTTGGCCCACTTGGTCAGACCGCCAAGTAGAGGGGAGACCGCTTCCAGGGCGAGCTGGAATGCGATGCCAGGCAACGCGGCCGTGATGTTCTTCAGCATGTTCTTGAACTCGGCCGCCGAGATATGCGAGAACGAGCCGCCGAACAGGTCGATGCCGCCGCAACCGCCTTTGGCGTTTGGGAACTGGATGGCTGCGAGCTGGTAGGTCTTATTGGGGGACCTCAGGTAAAGGTTGCCCCCGGTGTAGGTGTTGAAGGTCTGGCCCTTGAAGGCCCCGGGCGCGCTGTAGTTGCCGACGGCACCCAGGTTGTTGAACATGTTGCTCACCTCGTTATTGAGATCTCCCGCGTAGGAGATGGGTAGTGCGAGGATGAGCGACCAGGCCACCACGATCGACATGGCCTTCTGCAGGTAAGTTCGGACTGTCATGGCGGGCTCCTATCGAAGGGAGACGCGGCGTGTGGCCGATGGGACGAGGGCGTCAGCGCCGGGCGCCGCGACGATTGCGATGCGCTCAAGCAGCTGTGCCTCGGAAAGCACGCCGTATCCGATCGGGGTGATCTTTCCGGTGAAGGGTTCAGCCAGGAAGACGGCAGGTACCTGCGTGACCTGCAGCGTCTTGGAGATGCCGTTGTCGCGGCGGTACTGCGGGAAGTTCGGCAGTCCGCCGCCGTCTACGCTGATCGGGACGATCTGTATGCCGTGGCGGGCTTGGAACGCCTCCAGCGTCGGCGCGAACGCGTGGCAGTAGGGACAGTCGGACCTGAAGAAGAAGAACAGGACGTGCGTGCTGGCGAGGGCGGCGACGGAGCTGCTGCGGTTCTGGGCCTGCTCTCGGTCGAAGACTTCGATCGCGCGCGCGTTGACGGGACGTCCCTCCAGCGTCATGTCGAGGTTCGGCGTGGACCAGGCCACGCGCTGCGCGACGTCCGAGAAGTAGGAGGCCTGGCGCACGACGCTGGCCTCGAGCTCCATGTACCGCCGAACGTTGGCTTCGCTGGGACGGATGATCGCGATGTTGCGGTACTCCTCAAGGCGCCTCTGAAGTTGCTCGAACTCGATCAGCTCGGGCGCGCGGCGATCCTGAGGCTTGGCCTTGTCGGCCGCCTTCTGCGGTGCCTTCACCGGGGGAACCTCGGTCTCGGGGTCTTCGTAGAAGTGCCAGCCGCGGCGGTAGTCGTCCCAGAAGAGCGCGCGGGCGGGTGGGTCTGCCGCCTGTGGCTGAGTCTGCGCCTGGCTCAGCGACGCGGCCAGGCCCATGAGTAGCGCAATGAGAAGAGCACGCATGTCCGCCTCCTCAGGAAGTCGAACGCGGCGGCTGGCCGTCGCGGCAATAGTTGATGCCGATGTCCACCGACTTGGCCAGCGGCGCGGCAGCGCCGGGCAGCTGCACACCTTGCTGGCTGAACCGGACGTTCAGCCGGCTGCAGCCGGCCTGCGCGTAGCGCTTCAGCGTGGTGACATCGATCAGGATGGGGCCGGTCGCCTTGAAGCGGTCGGTGATCATCCGGGCCATCTCGCCGGTCAACTGGCCGCGGGCTTCGCCCTCGGGCGAGTCGATCGCGGCGATCAGAAGGATGCGCACGTCGTCGACAGGCACGCGCCGCGCGTCTTGGGCGCTGGCGAGTCCGGCTGCGAGCGAAGCGAAGAGGGTGAGGAGCGGCTTCAATTGCATCTCCCTTGTCCGAAGTAGCAGTTGTTCACCCGCCCGGCGGTGTTGCCCTGGACGGCGGTGAGATCCAATGTCTTGGGTACGAGCGATGCGTAGAACTCGGTGAAGTCCATGGCGGCGAAGTTCAGCGCCTGCAACTGCGAGACGGTGAAGCCGCTGCAGTCAGGGTTCTGGGATCCACCCCATCCCTTGCCGATCTGTGCACGCCCCTGTTCGTTGACGATGCGAGCCAGCATCGAGTTGAAACAGCACTTGGAGGTCGTGTGCTCGATGCAGGACACGCAGTGGCCGAGGATGCGGATGCAGGACGAGCAGTAGGTGCCGACGCTGTGGCACAGCCGTGCACCTTCTTGAAGGGCGAGACGGCCCTCCGTCTCGTTGCACGACATCATCGACATGATCACGTAGATGATGATGGCGATCACCAGCGTCCATGGATCGAACGCGATCACCATGCCTTCACCGGCGACTGACGAGGACGAATACAGCACCGTCGATCCCGCCGGCAGCGCCGTGCCGTTCACGGCGATGGTCACGCCGTAGGTCGTGAACGAGCCGCTGAAGCCGGCGCCGGTGAGCAGCGCGCTCATGCCCGCCATCACGAACGTAAGCGTCCGGCCATCCCGTCTTGACGCCGTATTCAGTCGGAGTCCAGCACTTGGATGATGGGGCAGCCCCCTGTCGATGAGCCCCTTTGGCATTTGC
>QFOD01000049.1 GCA_003241055.1 Roseateles depolymerans | reverse complement strand
AAAGTGCATCGTCGCCAGGCCGGCGAGCGTCCGCGGTGGGCGATGCGAAGCGGACTGGATCGGTCAACGCGGCGAACCGCGTTGCAGTCTTGAAGACCGGGACTGCCAGGGCATGCCGCTGACGACTGTCAGCAACGCATGAGGGTGAGCTTCGGACTATCAGATAGCCGCGTCACGCAGCAATCGGGCGCAGTGGCGTCCCCGATTGGGGTCGGGCGCGCCCGGTCCTCTATTGCGATGTGCTTGCACAATTATTCAATAGATGTTGTATTATTGAACTATGAACGAGACCCAAGCCGTTTCCGCCCTGAGCGCCCTGGCCCACACCCAGCGCCTTCGCGTGTTCCGCGCCCTGGTCGTCGCCGGCCCCGAAGGGCTCACGCCCAGCGTCCTGGCCGACCAGCTCGACGTGGCCCGCAACACCCTGTCCTTCCACTTGAAGGAGCTGGCCCACGCCGGCCTCGTCACCATCGAGCAACAGGGCCGCAACCTGATCTACCGCGCCGACTTCGCCCACATGAACGGGCTGCTTGGCTACCTGACCGAGCACTGCTGCCAAGGTGGCGTGTGCGAGGCCAATGAATCCACCCGTGCCTGCGCCTCCTGCTGAAAGGAACCTCCATGAAACGCTTCCACGTCCACCTGCACGTCGATGACCTGAATCGCAGCATCGGCTTCTATTCCCAACTGTTCGCCGCGCAGCCGGCTCGCATCGAGGCCGACTACGCGAAGTGGATGCTCGAAGACCCGCCGGTCAACTTCGCCATCTCCACGCGCGGCAGCAAGCCGGGCATCGACCACCTGGGCATCCAGACCGATGACGCCGACGAACTCACCGCCCTGAAGGCCCGCGCGCAGGCTGCCGACATGGCGCTGCTCGACGAAGGCACCACGACCTGCTGCTATGCACGCAGTGAGAAGCACTGGGTCACCGACCCGCAGGGCGTGGCCTGGGAGCATTTCCACACGCTGGGCAACATCCCCGTGTTCAACGAAGCGCCGCAGCCCGCGCCGAGCACAGCTCCAGCTTGCTGCGCGCCGAGTGACAGTCGCGCCGCCGCGAAACGGGCTGCTTCTTGCTGCTGACGCGAGGCATCGATGACGACTGAAACCACCTACAACGCGCTGTTCATCTGCACCGGAAATTCGGCGCGTTCCATCCTGGCCGAAGGCATCCTCAACGAACTGGGCCTGGGACGGTTTCGCGCCTACTCGGCGGGGAGCCACCCCAAGGGCGAAGTCCACCCGCTGGCGCTCGCCACGCTGGAGCGCCTGCGCCTGCCAACGACCGGCTACCGCAGCAAGAGCTGGGACGAATTCGTGGCGCCCGGTGCGCCGGTGTTCGATTTCATCTTCACCGTCTGCGACAACGCCGCTGGCGAGGTGTGTCCCGTATGGCCGGGCAAGCCGGTGTCGGCCCATTGGGGCGTGCCCGATCCGGCCGCCGTCGAAGGCAGCGAGGAACAGCAGCGCAAGGCGTTCATGGACGCCGCGTTGACGCTCAAGCGTCGCATCGAGCTGTTCCTGTCGCTGCCGGTCCAACGGCTCGATGCCATGTCGCTGCAGCATGAGCTGCGCGCCATCGGCAAGCAGTGAGGTAGCACGATGACCGTACAGACAGAAGCCGTCGCCGCCACGCCATCGTTCTCGATGAGCATCTTCGAGCGCTACCTGACGGTGTGGGTGCTGCTGTGCATCGTCGCCGGCATCGCCCTGGGCCAGCTCGCGCCTGGCGCGTTCCAGGCCGTCGGCCGCATGGAAGTGGCCCAGGTCAACCTGCCGGTCGGCCTGCTCATATGGGTCATGGTGATCCCGATGCTGCTCAAGGTGGATTTCGGCGCGCTCGGCCAGGTTCGCCAGCACTGGCGTGGCATCGGCGTGACGCTGTTCGTCAACTGGGCGGTCAAGCCGTTCTCGATGGCACTGCTGGCCTGGCTGTTCATCCGCCACGTCTTCGCCGACTGGCTGCCGGCCGACCAGCTCGACAGCTACGTCGCCGGCCTGATCCTGCTGGCCGCCGCACCGTGCACAGCGATGGTGTTCGTGTGGAGCCGACTGACCGGCGGCGACCCGGTATTCACTCTGTCGCAGGTGGCGCTGAACGACACCATCATGGTGTTCGCCTTCGCGCCCATCGTCGGGCTGCTGCTGGGCCTGTCGGCGATCACCGTGCCGTGGGACACGCTGCTGACCTCAGTGGTGCTCTACATCATCATCCCCGTCGTCCTCGCGCAGGTGTGGCGCCGCTC
Source organism: Roseateles depolymerans (assembly GCA_003241055.1). Lineage (GTDB taxonomy): Bacteria > Pseudomonadota > Gammaproteobacteria > Burkholderiales > Burkholderiaceae_C > Pelomonas > Pelomonas depolymerans_A. Next base: position 1,429 of record QFOD01000049.1, on the reverse strand, counting down.
GCTGCTGCGTCGTGGACAGGCCGCGTTCGACCGCGCGCTGGAGCGCCTCGGCCCGCTCTCAATCGCAGCGCTGCTGCTGACGCTGGTGTTGCTATTCGCCTTCCAGGGCCAGGCCATCCTGCGACAGCCGCTGGTGATCGCCATGCTCGCCGTGCCCATTCTGATCCAGGTGTTCTTCAATTCCGGCCTCGCCTACTGGCTCAACCGCAGGGTCGGCGAGAAGCACAACATCGCGTGTCCCTCGGCGTTGATCGGTGCCAGCAACTTTTTCGAGCTGGCAGTGGCAGCGGCCATCAGCCTGTTCGGCTTCCATTCCGGCGCGGCCCTCGCCACCGTGGTCGGCGTGCTGATCGAAGTGCCGGTGATGCTGCTGGTGGTGCGCGTGGTCAACCGTTCCCGCGCCTGGTACGAACAGGCCCCGCGCAACGCAGCGAGGCATCCGGCATGAGTACCGTCACGATCTACCACAACCCGGACTGCGGCACGTCGCGCAACACGCTGGCGCTGATCCGCGCCAGCGGCATCGAGCCCACGGTCATCGAGTACCTGAAGACGCCGCCCGACCGCGAGACCTTGAAGGCGCTGATCGCGCGGATGGGCATGGGCGTGCGGGATGTGTTGCGCATCAAGGGCACGCCCTACAAGGAACTGGGCCTGGATGCCGCGCATTGGAGCGACGACCAGTTGATCGATCAGATGCTGGCGTACCCGATCCTCATCAATCGGCCCATCGTGGTGTCGCGCTCGGGCGTGCGCCTGTGCCGCCCCTCGGACATGGTGATCGACCTGCTGCCCCAACGACCAGCGGGCGAGAACCGCAAGGAGGATGGCACGCCGCTGCTGGTGGATACGCCGATCGCCGGCAGCGACCCGGACCTCGCCCTGGCTTTGCAAGAGGCCGTGCTTCCCACGGACGACCTGGCCGAACCAGGGCGCAGCTTCTTCGCCTATGCCACGGTGTCCGGCGAGCGCGTGGGCTACGGCGGCTTCGAGCGCCTGGGCCGAGACGTGCTCGTGCGCTCCCTGGTGGTGCTGCCACACGCACGCCATCGCGGCATCGGCGGCGGAATGTTCGCACTGCTGCTGCGCCGTGCCTTCGACGAGGGCGGGCGCGACGCCTGGTTGCTGACCACGACGGCTGCGCCGTTCTTCGAGCGCGCGGGCTTCAAGCCAATCGAGCGCAGCGCCGCACCGGCGACCATCCTTGCCACACGGCAGGCCGCAAGCCTTTGTCCTTCGAGCGCCGTGCTGCTTGGACGTCGAATGTCACTGTGATGTGCCCTCGCAAGGACATCCCGGGACACAGAGGTGCATCAGTGAAATGACAAATCGCCGAAGGCCACGCGGGCCTTCGGCTGGAGAGGAAGGAAAACCACCTGTGGGCTGCGTCAGCGCAGGCCGTCGTCAAAGCCGTTCGCTGCGTCAGCAA